>NZ_CAJHAF010000001.1:1200000-2400000 GCF_904846315.1 Psychrobacter jeotgali | reverse complement strand
GATGTGCAAAAGCTACGCGCTCGAAGTGGGGCGATTATTACTGGTAGTCAAACTGTGATTGCCGATAATCCTCAGCTAAATGTTCGATCCAAGAGTTTGGGCGTCGCCGCTGAGCAAGTTCCAGCGCCTATGGTAGTCATTCTCGATAGGCGCGAACGTTTAGCGTATGATGCTCAAGCAGATTATCACTTGTGTAGACAGCCAGAGACTTACTATTGGCGTGATGATAATTTACTTGAGTTATTGAAAACGTTGGTCAGTGAGTATCATTGTTATGAGGTATTGGTAGAAGCGGGAGCGAGTGTGGCTGGTAGTTTTTTAAGTCAACAATTGGTTGATGAGCTTATCGTTTACCAAGCGCCTTGCTTACTAGGTAGTGATGCTCGTGCAATGGTCGACTTTAATCCATTATCACTGGCTGAGCAGTTACGCTTTGATTATCAGGCTCATGAGCGAATAGGTAATGACCTTAAGCTGATTTTACTACCTTTATAAATCAACGAACAATGGTGTCACCAAAGCTATTTATCCACAATGGTGCTCAAAAGAGGATCAAATGTGGATAAGTCGGGTTCTAGGTACGATGTTTCACATGAAACTGTGTATAACTTTGTTTCACATGAAACCATAAGTCTTAGTTCTTTGCTATAAATTTTCTGAAAGCTATGCGTGTCAAGGTTTTCAAGGTCCTATAGGTTATATTGGTAGCGTAAACCGAAAAATGCACAGATTGTGGATAACTTTGGGTTAATAGGTATATTTGAGTTAAAATGCTATGATAGCTATCAACTTATCCACAGCTTATCCGCAAATAGTTATAAATGTAGATAGGCTGGTAACTTACCGAGATCTAAACTAATTTGAATAATAAGAAGAGGTTATATGTTTACTGGAATTATTGAAAGCGTAGGTAAAGTTAAATCGATGCAGCCTGTCGGCGGTGATATTCGCTTAGTTATTGAGTCTGATGATTTAGACTTCAGTGATGTCAAACTAGGAGATTCTATTGCATCAAATGGTATTTGTTTGACGGTAGTAGATATGGGCGATAACTATTATGCAGTCGATGTTTCACGTGAAACTATTGCTCGTACCGCATTAGAGAGTTTGAAACCGGGTCATATCGTAAATTTAGAAAAAGCCATGCTGCCAACCACTCGTTTTGGTGGGCACATCGTTGCCGGTCACGTTGATGGTGTAGGGGTAGTCAGCAAGTTGCAACAAGATGCCCGCTCTATTTATATTGAAATTGAGATACCAAAAGAGTTGGCGCACTATACGGCGACCAAGGGCTCAATTACTCTCGATGGCATCAGCCTGACTACGAACTTGGTACGTGACAATATTGTCAGTCTAAATATTATCCCTCATACGGCAAAAGTAACTAATATTGCACAGCATTGGTTGGTGGGCGACAAAGTCAATGTCGAGGTGGATATCGTGGCGCGTTATTTAGAGCGTTTATTAACCAAAACTTCAAATACTACTATGAACAGCTCTTCACCATCGAGCGCTATTACCGAGAGCTTTTTGGCAGAAAATGGCTTTATGAAATAAAGGTTATATAGACAGTTGAAAATAAAGTTGTCATAAATTCAAATGCGTTATTGGTATCAATTTTCCTTGCGTGCTGCTGATACAGAGGCTAGTTATAAGTCATAAACTGCTGCAAAATCCTACCTAACTGGTCTTTATTGATAGGTTTTTCTAAAAAGGTATTCATACCGGCAGCCATACCAGCGTCGTAATCTTCTGCTGTATTATTCGCTGTAAGAGCCACAATAGGAATATCATCGCCTTGCGCTCGAATGATTTTAGTAGCTTGTAAGCCATCCATTACTGGCATCCGATAATCCATCAAAATAAGTGCAATCTGTGCCCGTTGCAACTTTAGCTTCTCTAGAGCCTGCTGACCATCATTAGCCACTATACTCGGATAGCCAAGCTTGCTAAGGAGCTTGCTGGTAATGGTTTGATTGGTTTTATTATCGTCGACGATTAACACTAAAGGTTTTACAGTTAATGATTCAGCATGATTTTGGGGAGTTGATTCTATTTTATTGTGCTCTACTCTATCTTCCTCATCGATAGCGCTACTTTTATCTTCCTCTACTGCATTTAAGGGCTGAGTTAGACGTATCAGCTCTGATAATAGTAAAGTAACATCTAAAGGTTTATTCAAAAACCCATCAAAATGCTTTAAGAAAGTAAAAGGAATACTGCGTTCAGTTTTCATACTCAGTAATAACTTAGGGACCGTCGACGAGGTTAATAAGTCATCAAAGGCGTGCGCATTATTGTCATTACTCTGAGTGATATTATCATGATACTTTTGGTCTATTAGTAATACAGGCACCAGTTTTCCAGCAGAATTTGTTAGCTCAGCTTTAATCTGTTCAATAGGTGGCATATCGTTAGCATGATAAATATTGGCACTGATCGATAGGTAAGAGCACAGTTGCTCGAAGAATCCTACACACAAAGTATTGTATAGTATTGCAGTCAGATGAAGGCGCGCCAAACTATCGCGGAAATGATATACCGGCTGATAAATGGGCTGGCGGCACGGTAAATAAAGACTAAATGTACTGCCTGTATGACCGTCACTTTCAAGCTCAATAAAACCGCCTAATAGCTGTGCAAAACTATTAGAAATAGCCAATCCAAGCCCGGTTCCACCGAAGTTTTTACCTATTTGAGCGTTAGCCTGATTGAAATAAGAAAATAAATGCTGCTGCTCATTTTTATCGATACCGATGCCCGTATCTTTAATTTTAAAACGGATCCATTGGTGCTCGACATTGTTTTTAGAGACCGGTTCAATCAATAGTGCCACATAGCCTGAGTGAGTAAACTTAATCGCATTATCCATCAAATTAAGTAGGATTTGACGTAATCTATTGGCATCGGTAGTGATATAACGAGGACAATCAGGGGTGAAAAAGTATAATAGCTCAATCTCATGCCTGCGGGCGCTACCGACCATTAAGTCACTGACTTGCTGAGTAATTTTATAAATATCTGCTGACTCATTAGCAATAGAGGTTTTGCCGGCTTCTATTTTCGCCATATCCAACATGTCATTCAGCATAGTTAACATCGAATAACTGGACTGTTTTAGCGTAGTTATTAACTCTTGTTGTTCTGTAAATGAGGTATGCGGCTCTATAAGATCAAGTGTACCTATGATAGCGTTCAGTGGAGTGCGAAGCTCATGGCCGATAATAGATCTCAGCTTAGCAAACTCATTAATCTGCATTTGTAAGCCATGAATCTGTAGCTGCATAGTATCGATTTGACGCCTAAACTCATCTATATTATTGATTAAAACCGTAAAGCCATGAACCTGACCATGCTCACCGAACCAAGGGGTCATATGGAGCTGATAGGTTTGCTGGTTTACAATGTTTTTTACCAATAAAGTGCGGGTTACACGCTGTGTGGATAGGTTTTGTAGTAGCTGCTGGGTTGACTTATCACTACCCATAACAAAATCAGTCAATAGATATTGATTGCCCTTTTGAAAGGAAGTAGCAAAGACTTGCTCAAAGCGCTTATTAAAAAAACTGACCTGGCCCTGACGCATAACCATTAACATCGGTAGAGGCGACTGATCTACCAGCCGTTCTAGTCGATGCATTAGCGTTTGTACTCGCCGATAGTCATAGTGCAGCTGATAGCTTACTCGGCTCAAGGCGTGGCCTAAGCGCATAAACTCAGAGGTGGCGTTTTCTTTGGTTAGAGGTAAAGGGGCGTATGTTTTTTTAGATGAAGTGGTTAATTGCTCAGTATATTGTAGCAGCTGTTCCCAGTTTGTCCGGCGTTTAAGCATATACAGTAAAGCGAGTATAAACAAAAATATAGCGGTCATAACCGGGAGCCAATATTGGTAAGATATCCAGTTTATAGGAGTCGTTTGATGGCGTAGCACTACGTATAATTGATGACCGCTCTCTAATTTAATAACCCCTTTAAGGTTGCGGCTATTTATCTCGTAAGCACTGATATTACTAGAAGGTAAGGATAATGTAGGAAAGGCAACGGTATTAAAGGTCGCTTCATAAGGTTGGGTATGGCGATGGATATAAGTCTGTCCAGAAGGTAACATCAGAATCAACTGATAACTGACATCTTGCATAAATGGCTTGGTTAATATCTCTTCAAGCTCATCATTGCTCGGCGTTATATGCTCCGTAATCTCGTGTTGCAGTGATTCAAAAATCATAACCGTATGATGTTGGCTATGATTTTTAAGCTCATTAAATAGCATAGAATAGTATAGGAACAACATGATCAGTAACGTCAATGTATAAAAGAAGAGCAAACGTATTAATGACTGAAACTGTTGCATGCAAGTATAGTCCTATATCCATACGCTATGAGGTATAGGGTAGAAGATATAAATTTTTGATGTTTTTATAAGGTAATCTTATCTTATTATCATGGATATAAGTAGCTAGAGATACCTCTATAAATATAATTATTATAGTAGCTAAAAAACTAAAAATACATGGCTTTATATAAAATCTTAGCAGTATTGACGCTACTAATTCTGTATTAGCTATGGTTAACCTAAACAGGACAGCCATAGCACTACTTTACAAACTCACTTATAATAGGCTAACAGTAAGATAATTATTAACCCTTATTAAAATAAAACACGCTGCCACGATTTTGAGTCCTGCTATGAATAATACCGCAAAAAACTTATCTAATACCGTCCCATCTCAGGCATTGCGCGTAGTATTTGCTGGTACACCCGAATTTGCTGCTACGGCGCTTGAAGCGCTCATTGAGCAGCAAGAGGCGCTCAATATAGAGATTGTCGCCGTTTATAGCCAGCCTGATCGCAAGGCCGGTCGTGGTCAAAAGCTAACCGCCTCCGCAGTCAAGCAGGTCGCACTCAACGCTGCTATCCCTGTTGAGCAGCCCGCTACTTTCAAAAAGTCGAGCACTGAGGGCATTGCAGCGCGGCAAACCTTACGTACCTACCATCCTGATGTGATGATTGTCGCTGCTTACGGGCTGATTTTGCCGATTGGAGTGTTAAACATACCTACACATGGCTGCTTAAATATTCACGCCTCACTATTGCCGCGCTGGCGTGGAGCGGCGCCTATTCATCGTGCGCTGCTCGCTGGTGATACTGAGACCGGCATTACCATTATGCAGATGGATAAAGGGCTGGATACTGGCGATATGCTTTATAAAGTTAAATGTGCTATTGAGAGTGACGATACTGCCGCCAGTTTACACGATAAGCTTGCCGATCTGGGCGCATCAGCCATCGCTACGGTACTGCAAGATTTGCCCAGCTATCAAGCAAAGGCGGTTAAGCAAAATAACCATGAAGCTAATTATGCTGAAAAGTTGGTAAAATCCGAAGGCGAGATTGATTGGACGCAGCCCGCTGCAGTCATTGAACGTCAAATTCGTGGTTTGAATCCATGGCCGGGTGCTTATACCTTTTTGGATGGTCAACGAGTCAAGGTTTTAGCCAGTATGCCGGTTAATGAGACCCAGCCAACCGTCAAACCTGCTGGCACCGTCATCAGCGTTGGACGCAAGGCGATTCTTGTCGCTTGTGGCAAGGCCGATAATAGCGACACTCATATTTATACTGAGGCCAGTACTTTACGGATAACTCAATTGCAATTTGCAGGTGGCAAGCCGGTGAGCGCCGAACAGGTTTGTCATGGTAATCAGCTTGATGATGGTGATAAGTTTACTAGCGAGCCTGGCTAATAGTAATTCTAAAAACAGTATTCTCAGAAACGAAGCCAAATCAATCCATACAGACGCTGCAAGGCGTATCGGAAACCAATCAATATGAAAAACAGCGCAACAGCGTCTAATAACCACAAAAGCAATAAGAACAAGCCCTCAAGCAACCTTAAAATGACCGGTAGCGTACGAGTGCGCGTGATTCGTACCTTACTAGCTATTCAGCAAGGTCAGTCGTTATCTAGCGTCCTTGACCCCCTACTAAACAGCTTGCACGAAGGCGACAAAGGCTTTGCCCATGCGCTGCTTTTGACCACTCTGCGCCAGTGGTACGCCCTAGCGAGACTGCTTGATAGCTTGGCGGACAATCCTATCGATGAGATAGAAGTGCGCACCATCATTCAAGTGGGATTGGCACAGCTGCTTTATTTGGAAGTGGCGGACCATGCGGCGATTCATGAAACCGTTGAATCAGCAAAAGAGATTGAATTTGCAAGGGCGGCCGGTCTTATCAATGCTATCTTGCGTAAAGTCGCCAAGAACCCTAACAAATTCCGCAAAAAGAGCGACAAAAAGCACAGTCTGCCCAATTGGTTGGCCTATCAGCTGAAACAAGACTGGAGCGAGCAGTATGATGAATTAACTCAGGGCCTGCGCCAGCCTGCACCGATGTTTTTACGAGTAAATACTGCTGTCCGTTCAACCGAGGATTATCATAAGCGTTTAGTAGATACCGATATCAGTGCTAATTTGGTTGAGTTAACGAGTGGTTTGCAACTGTCTAATTCAACTGACGCATCTAATGCCACTGTATCCACTATAACAACGCCAGTACTACGTTTGGAGCAAAGCACGGCGGTGAGTTTTTTACCCGAGTTTGCCAATGGTGCCGTTAGTGTACAAGATATGCACGCCCAACTTGCCGCACCGCTGATTCAGTTGGCGCTAACTAATAAGATAGAAACTGATGATAGTAATGATAATACGTCCAAACTGCATTTGTTAGACGCTTGTGCAGCGCCGGGTGGCAAGCTAGCCCATTGGTTAGAGCTATTAACTAGCGATAACGAACAGTCATTGTTTCATGTGAAACATAGCAATTTGAATAATAATTCAGATAGCGGCTCAAATTTAAATACGGATAGTAAAATCACCAATATTCAGCTAACCGCTATCGATAACGAAGCGCCACGGATTACCCGTATTCATGAAAATCTACAAAGATTAAATTTAGAGCAATCCCAGCTACAGAATAACAGTAAGAATATCAGTCTTAATATCGTCTGCGCTGATGCCACGAGATGGCAAAAAGCCAAACAAAATAAGAAAGAAAGCGCGGAGGACTTAGCGGTATTTGACGCTATTTTACTCGACTCGCCTTGCACGGCAACTGGCGTCATTCGTCGTCATCCTGATATCAGTATCTTGCGTAATGAAGAAGACGTCGCGCAAACGGCATTATTGCAGGCGGATATTTTGCATAATTTATGGCCACAATTAAAAGTTGGTGGTTATTTACTGTACATAACGTGCTCAATATTGAAGCAAGAAAACGTCGAGCAGATGCAAGACTTTTTAAAACATCATGATGATGCTACCGCTGTTGAATTTACCGATGAGTGCAATTGGGGTATTGAACAGGCAGTTGGTCGTCAGTGCTTGCCGATTGATAGTGCGGGTGGTGATGGGTTTTATTATGCGTTGTTACAGAAGCAGTAGATGAAAGAAATTAATTATAAAGATTGGACTCTAATTGTAGATGTAGAAGCTACAAAGCGTTTTTATGCAAAACAACCTATAGGAAGTGCGGAAGCCTGCGGATGTTATAATTGCCAAAATTTTGTTGCTAATGGAGACTCTATTTATCCTAATGAAATTAAAGATTTATTTTCGCAATTAGGAATTGATTATACTAAGGACAATGAAGCTAGCTATATAGGACATCATGAAGGAGTCTACTGGTATTTTGGTTGGTTTTTTTACTGCGGTAAATTAATAGGTAAAGACTCCAGAGTCCAACTAGATGATGGCACCTCAACTGTAGAAACAGTGCCAGTAGATGATAAGTTTTCAATTGGTTTTTGCCGAACAGGTGTGTATTTGGCTCAGGATAACGACAAATTTATTCAAATTGAAGTTTTTGTTGAATTGCCTTGGGTGATTGATAAAGAACTAGATATTAATTAAATAAAGACTACGACTTTGGCTTATCGGTAGGTTGGTGTCGAGGTACGAGACCCAACAGATTAAATAGTTGGGTGTCGCAAGCTCCACGCCAACCTACAGAACGAAATTTTGATAATTAATAAGTTTAACTTTGCCTTAGGTGTGCTTTAGCCTTGAGAACCATTAAAAAATTGCACTGCAATTTTAGGTTCGCAAAAGAAAATCCCTTAAAGGGGGTTTTCTGATAGCGATTATCTAGATGAGCTACAGCCACAAAACTCACCTTAGAAACCTATAAGCCTTTTATTTAATAGAGCTTCCCATTAAAAATATGCTACCCTTTTGCTATTTCTCCTTTTTGTATTTCACAGATAAATAAGACAATTCTCTAACAGGATAAATCATGAAATATATTAGTACCCGTGGTCAGACTCAGCCGATGGATTTTAGCGATGTGCTATTGATGGGGCTGGCTCCCGATGGCGGCTTGATGCTACCTGAATATTATCCAGAAGTGGATACCGCAGTTTTAGCAGAATGGCGCAAGCTGAGCTATCCAGAACTAGCATTGGCAATTATGCAGCGCTTCGCCACCGATATTCCTTATGCTGATTTAAAAGATATCATCGAGCGTACTTATACTACTGAAGTATTTGGTGATAAAGAGATTGTGCCGGTACGCAAGCTGGAAGATAATTTATACATTTTGGGCTTATCTAATGGCCCGACTTTGGCGTTTAAAGATGTAGCGATGCAGTTTTTGGGCAATGCTTTTGAATATGTGCTTAAGCAAAAAGGCGCGCGTATTACCATTATAGGGGCGACTAGTGGGGATACCGGTAGCGCTGCTGAATATGCTTTGCGTGGTAAAGATAATATCGAAGTCTTTATGCTCTCGCCACATGAAAAAATGAGCGAGTTTCAGCGCGCACAAATGTATAGCTTGACCGACGATAATATCCATAATATCGCTATCAAGGGTATGTTTGATGATTGCCAAGATATCGTCAAAGCACTGCAACAAGATGCCGAGTTTAAAGCCGCTTATAGTCTTGGTACGGTCAACTCCATTAATTGGGGTCGCATCTTAGCGCAGATTGTGTATTACTTTAAAGCCTACTTTGCGGTGACTGCTAGCAACGATGAGCAAGTGAGTTTCTGTGTGCCATCAGGCAACTTTGGTAATATTTGCGCGGGTCACATTGCGCGGGAGATGGGTCTGCCTATTGGACGCTTAATCGTAGCGACCAATGAGAACGATGTATTAAATGACTTTTTCAATAAAGGCACTTATCAGCCGCGTCCAACAGAGAAAACTTATGTGACCTCCAGCCCATCAATGGATATCTCCAAAGCTTCGAACTTCGAGCGTTTTGTTTATTTATTACTAGATAAAGATACAGCGCGCGTACATGAGCTATTTGAAGGCGTAAAATCGGGACAAGGCTTTGATTTGTCCGAGGTGATGGAAACTGTTAATTCACATTATGGCTTTGCCGCCGGTAAGTCGACTCATAGCGACCGTTTGCAAACCATCAAGTCTCTTTATGAGCAACATGGTGAATTGGTGGATCCGCATACCGCTGATGGGATTAAAGTCGCCAAAGATTTACAGTTGGATGGTGAGGTGATTATCTGTGCCGAGACTGCCTTGCCAGTGAAGTTTGCCGAAACCATCGTCGAAGCTATTGGGCCAATAGATATTAAGCGTCCGGCGCATACCGAAGGCTTGGAAGATTTAGAGCAGCATGTGACAGTATTGGACAATGATGCTGAATTAGTTGCCGAACAGATTCGTCAGCATGTGCAGCCCAATCTATCCTAATTATTGTTTCACGTGAAACATTGTATAAATATTAAAAAAGCCCCCACTATTTAAAAATAGATAGTGGGGGCTTTTTAATGGTTAGCGAAAAACTTACTTAACAGTCCCTAGCTTTGCTTTTTAAAAGGTTCAGGCAATGGGGTGTTCTCATTGGATGGAGGTAAAGTAGGATATTTTATTTTAGGCTGGTCACCCGTCAAGGTTTTTAAGAAAGCGACAATATCAGCAGTTTCTTCAGCCGTATAGTCACGGTTTAACTGAATCTTACCCATAATATTTACCGCTTCGCTCAATGAGCTAACTTGACCATCATGGAAGTACGGATAGGTCAGCTCAATATTGCGTAATGTTGGCACTTTAAACAGTCCTTTATCTTGTTCCTTACCGGTCACTGCATAGCGACCTTCTGACAAGTTTTGAGTGGTATATTCATCAAAAACCCCAAACTTTTGATAGGAGCTACCACCGAGAGCAACTCCATTATGACAAGCGACACAGCCGCTTTCTTTGAATATCTTGTAGCCATTTAATTCTTGCGCCGTTATAGCGTTGTCATCACCTTTTAACCATTTATCAAAGGGAGCGTTAGGAGTAACCAAAGTATCTTCAAACTGAGCAATCGCACTGGTGATTTGTTCAATCGTTATTTCATTATTATCGTCAAACGCTTCTTGAAATAAAGCTTTGTATTCAGGAATAGAATTAAGTACTTTGACCACATGCTCATGACTAGAAGCCATCTCAATAGGGTTCTCAATCGGACCGCCTGCTTGCTCCATTAGATCTTTAGCACGACCATCCCAAAATTGGGCCAAAGAATAGCGGCTATTCAATACTGTAGGGGAGTTAATAGGGCCTTCTGCCCAGCCATGACCAATCGAGGTTGGCATATTATCCGTACCCCCTTTGGCCAAATCGTGGCAACTATTACAAGATAGCCCACCGGATTTGGACAGCCTAGTATCAAACCATAACATCCGTCCTAAATCGACCTGTTTAGGTGAGGAGACAGCTACTACTTCAATGGGCTGGATGGGCTCACTACGAGTGCTGCCTGATTGCGCCGCTATTTGCGCCGCCTCTGAGCCATCTACATTTCCAGCTTGTTCAGTCGCTCGTTCGGCAGTTGCGGTGGAGGATGGAGTGTCAGACGTATTGATATTACCTATAACGGGATCATTAGGCTGCTCGGAGCAGGCCGCCAATACCAAAAAACTACTGCTAATGGCGATAGCAAGAAGTCGCTTATAGGAAGGGTGTAAGTGGGCCAAAGTGAATCTCCTAAAGTTATCGAAATATATTCAATTATGGTTATCCATAAGTAAATAACCATAATATCATTAGGGATAAATTCTGTATATAAAACCTTACTATTAATAAGGGTTTATTTTGTAATATTAGATTAGTAGTAAATAGTCGTTAATCTCGATTGACAGCTCTACTATTTAAAATAAAAATATTTGCTTAAAAAGGTTATATTTTTGTAAAAAAGCTTCTAGAACTATGCTATTGTGAGTCTAATTGTAAATTTAACCGTAGTAATCCCTAACAAAGTGTTGCTGATTGTGTTGTTGGAGTCATTCATAACTATCAATCATAGAATACTGATTGATATCGATTTGTTGATAGTTAGCTGCGGTTTACTTAACACTTTATGGATATAACGATGAAAAAAAGCCTAAATCTAAGCTCTTTGGTAAAATCTCTGCCAATCATTGCTTTCAGTAGCATTATTAGTAGCGTTATGCTAATGAGCACTGCCCATGCCAATAACCCTGCACCTACTATCAAAGCGGATGCGCCCAATCGTTATATCGTCAAAAAGGGCGATACCTTATGGGATATCTCAGGTCGCTATTTGGAAAGTCCTTGGCGCTGGAAAGAGATTTGGGCTACCAATAAGCAGATTAAAAACCCTCATCTCATTTATCCTAATGACATTCTTATCTTATGTATTATTCAAGGTAAAACCTTGATAGGCGTGGATACTGGCGAAGGCTGTGCTGGAGTAGAGAAGCAGCTTACCAGTGATTTTGTGGCTAGTAGTGTGGCGGTTACCTCGACGGCTAATAGTGTCCCAGCTATTCCTTTATCGGCAATCAGACATTGGTTAGATAAAACCCTCATCGTTAATCCTGCTGACTTTAATACTACCCCTTATGTATTGGCGTCCAAAAACCGTAATTTAATCACAGCTAGTGGGGATAAGGTTTATGTTAAAGGCGTTACGCTCATTACAGGGCAGCGTTACGGCGTTTATCGTGAAGGCGAGCGTTATGTTGATCCTAAAACACAAAAGGTAATAGGTTTAGAGGTTACGCAAGTAGCCACTGGCTTAGTTACGGATGTTGCTAATAACGGCGTTAGCAGTTTGCAGTTGACAGAGAGCTACGGTAAAGAGGTTCGAGAGGGCGATCGGGTGTTTGTTGAGCTTGGTAACTCAATACCGCCTATATTCTATCCCACCCCTGCGACAGTTAACCGCGGCGGTATGATTGTCAGAGTCATGGATTCAATCAGTTCTGCGGCACGAGGCAGCGTAGTAGCGATAAACTTAGGAAGTAATCAAGGAGCAAAACCTGGCGATGTCTTAACCGTTTATCAAAAAGGCCCCTTGGTCAGAGACACTATCGATAACGACGCTTCAGTACGATTGCCTAGTGAGCCTAGCGGTACGGTGATGGTATTTAACAGCTTTGAAGATATAAGTTATGCCTATGTATTAGATTCAGAGCTACTTATCAATGTTGGTGATCAGCTATTGCCACCGCCTTATTTATAAAAGTATAAAATCTAACCAAGACGAGCAAACCACTAATGGCGGCTATAACACCAGTCATATCTAGGTTATCTGATGATCAGCGCGCTACATTAGCGCTATGGTATGAAGTTAATGCTTCATTGAGCGCCTACCATAAACTGCTTAGCCATTTTGGTAGTGCGCAGCAAGCATGGAACGCCAAAGTTGGCGCTTGGCAACAGCTGGGTATTCATCAAACGCACCTCAAACGTCATGAACAAGTTGAGCAGACTATCGCTAGTATTGATAATATTGAGCAAGCGCTAAATACAGAAAAGTATCAGTTAATATTCGCTGAGCAAGATCAATATCCTACGCAGTTATTACAAATATATGATCCACCGCCATTGCTATTCTGCCGCGGTAATAGCGCTTTATTATACCAAGCGCAAATAGCTATTGTAGGTAGCCGAAAGCCGACGACTCATGCGCAAAAGATTACTTTTGATTTGGCTCAGTATTTGGCACAAGCAGGCTACGTGATTACTAGTGGCTTGGCGATGGGTGTAGACAAACGTGCTCATCTAGGGGCACTTGCTCAAGAGCAAACCGAGTATCAAGGGCGCACTATAGGGGTGATGGGTACAGGGATTGATGTCTGCTATCCCAATCATCATGACCAGTTATTTACCCAAATTATCAATCAAGGCGGCTGTCTGGTGAGCGAGCTACTGCCGCACACTTTACCGCACAAACATACTTTTCCGCGGCGTAATCGTTTGGTCGCTGGATTGAGTCTAGCCACTATCGTTACCGAAGCGACTATCAAAAGCGGCTCACTGATTACCGCTCGGCTGACCTCAGAGCAAGGCAAACAAGTCTTTGCTATCCCAAGCCACATTGACAACACTAATGCTGAAGGTTGCCATCACTTAATCCGTGAGGGGGCAACGCTGATTTATCATCCCCAGCAAGTCTTAGATGATGTAGGCGTTCAGCTACATAATAAAGATAGTTTGGCCTATCGATTAAATCAGACTGACGCAGCTGGTGGCAGCGATACAAATCATCAGCCCAACCCCTTTAACGATAACACTCCGCTATCCTCTTCAGCGCTATCCTCATCAAAAATCAATAGCAACCGCTCTATTACTAATTCCGTTAAAACCAAGCAGGAAAAATCAGCAGCTATTATTACCGTCCCACAAAAGCTGGCCGTAGTTTACGAGCAGCTCGACTGGCATGGCCAAGATTTGGATGCTTTATTGCTAGCAACCAAATTGACCACCCCGCAATTGATTGCTCAGCTGATGGAGCTTGAATTATTAGGCGCTATAAGTGAACAAGGCGGGCGTTATCTGCGAGTTTAGCTAATAAACTTAATAGGTCTACTTTTTATTGCTAATATTGTCTAAGTCGACACCACCCCGCTGGTTGGCTGTTCCTGTATAATGAGTAATTATCGTTTCCATCATCTCAAAGCTGTTATCTTATGTCTCAAGCACCTCGCCTACAAACCTTTACTACTGACTCTATTAAAGAAGCTGCTGCATGGCTAAAAAAGGGCCGATTGCTGGCTTACCCAACTGAAAGCGTGTGGGGGATAGGTTGTGATGCTTTTGATAAAGCGGCTGTTGAGCGCATTCTTGCTATTAAACAGCGTACGCAATCTAAGGGTATGATTGTAGTCACTGATAGTGCAGAGCGCATTGAGCCATTACTGGCGCATTTGAATGACAAACAGCGCCAAACGGTGCTTGATAGCTGGTATCATTGTAACCAAATGCAGGCCCATACTTGGCTACTGCCTTTAGCTGATACGCTGGAGCTAACAGTACCTATCCCCTCTTGGATAACCGGTGCCCATGATAGTGTAGCGGTACGAGTCATTGCTCATCCGCTTATCCAGCAACTGTGCGCGCAAATGGTGGCGCCAACCAATCCTTATGGCTTTATAGTTTCTACCAGCTGTAATCCATCTGGGCATCCGCCTGCGCTATCGTTAGCACAGGCGCAGGCGTACTTTATAGATAACGAATTCGCTGATCAAATGGCTTATCTACAAGGCGAAACGCTACACTATACTTTGCCCAGTCAGATATGCGATGCGCTAACCGGAGAGATCATTCGTTAGCAGCCGCCCTCATATTTGAGTGTTGAACAAACCCTAATCAAACCCACTTTATCTATGCTGTTCTGATTTGCGCTCAGGCGCTATTCTGCTGTGGCTGCAAATCTCGATATTGCTACCGATAAGCCTACTGTTGAGCGCTACCTTACCAAAATCCTGCAAAACCAGTTTTGACAAACAGCATAAAAAAGACCACGATATTTATAAAGGATTACCGTCTTTTAAGATTATAAAGACAGTTTCATAAAACAAGGATAACAACATGAATATTTTAATCAGTGGCGGTTCAGGATTTTTAGGTAGTGCATTAACAGATGAGCTAATAAAGCGTTATAAGAATAAAGGTCAAGAGCTTTATATTACGTGGT
This sequence comes from Psychrobacter jeotgali, assembly GCF_904846315.1. NCBI lineage: Bacteria > Pseudomonadati > Pseudomonadota > Gammaproteobacteria > Moraxellales > Moraxellaceae > Psychrobacter > Psychrobacter jeotgali. Next base: position 2,385,046 of record NZ_CAJHAF010000001.1, on the reverse strand, counting down.
TAACGCGTGATAGCAGCCAGCAGCATCCTGTTGAGGTCAGTATGATGACTTATGACGAACTTGCAACGTCTAATGCCAGTTTTGAGGTGATAGTGAATCTTGCCGGGGCTGGTATCGCTGATTCGCGCTGGAGCGACGAGCGTAAACAAACTTTGCTCGCCAGCCGAGTCAAACCAACGGAATCCTTATTAGAGTTTATCGCCCGTAATAAGTATAAACCAAAGCTAATGGTGAGTGGCTCAGCTGTTGGTTGGTATGGTACGCAAGGCGATAAACCGCTGAACGAAAGTAGCAGCTATGAAACTGATTTTTCACATAAGCTGTGCGATGACTGGGAACAATTAGCCCTTAAAGCCACAGACTACGGTGTACCAGTCGCTATCGTGCGCACGGGGATAGTGATTCATCCTGACGGTGGTATGATCGGTAAACTGTTATTACCCTTCAAACTGGGCGTTGGTGGGCAATTAGGTGACGGTCAGCAAATTATGAGCTGGGTTAGCCGTGCCGATTGGGTAGGAGCGACTATTTTTATTATTGAGAAGCATTTGGCTGCTCAGAATAATCCTCAATCAGACCATAATTTAGTAACGGTGGATAACATTTTGCAGACCGCAACTGATACGCCAGCAGTGGTTTATAATTTAACCGCTCCTAATCCTGTGACCAACCATACTTTTACTAAGGCGCTAGGCTCGTGGCTTCATCGTCCGACCTTTTTTACCTTGCCTAATTTTTTACTAAAGCTGATGTTTGGCGAGATGTCGACCTTACTGATTGATGGACAAAAGGTATTGCCGCAAGCACTACAAGAAGCTGGCTACGAGTTTAAGCAGCCGACGTTTAAGCAGGCGTTAGAGCAGCAGCACTAACGTAACTAATATAACCGGATCAAGGTTTCACGTGAAACCTAAGTTTGGACAAAGTTTATGGTTATATTTTATGTAAAAGTGATGAAGTTTAAATGAAAACAATGAGTCTGTAGCCCGAGCGTAACTATTTTGACGTAACATAGCCCCACCTTTATGCGGTTAGATATTGATATGTGGCTATTTATTGTTTTGACTCAACTGCTGGCTATGGTTAGCAGTGCTATGCTTTGGTGGCTGATACGCCCAAAAAGCGCCTTTAGTAAAATAGCGCTTATCGCCAGCGTTTTTATTATCAATAATATCGCCTTGTTTTATGGACTCAGTGACTACTGGCGTGAGCGCTTCCATATCTATTTGGTTATCAGTATTTTGCAAGGGTTTATGGTTTATGCGTTACTGATAACCGGCGCTATTGCCTTTATTTATAACAAAGTATTAAGACAGCCGTATAAACCGAAGCTCATTCGTTTGCTGAGTTTAATGGTCTTTATAGGGATAGTAAGCCTAGCGCTATTCAATGCTTATTCGCCTGTAGTAAAACGTCTAACGGTGACAGTAGATAAGCCATTAGATCAGCCTATAAAGATGATTTTGCTCTCTGATACTCATATAGGTCAATGGTTTGGTAGCCGCCAACTGGATAAACTGGTGAATTTGGTTGATAAGCAAAACCCTGACGTCGTATTAATAGCGGGTGATGTGATGAACGACACTACCTATTATTATGATAAAAGCAATATGCATGAGCAGTTGTCAAAGCTACAAGCGCCACTGGGAGTCTATGCGGTACTCGGCAATCACGACTATTCGGGCAATGAGGTCGCGATTGCTAAAGCGGTTCAGCGCGCAGGTATAGAGGTTATTGATAATAAAACTGTATTATTGGATGAGGCGGTTTGGTTGGTCGGACGTTCCGATGAGACCGATATAGGTCGACCTTTAGCGGCTGATTTATTGGCGCAGGTTGATAGCAAAAAACCAGTCATAGTCTTGGAGCACAGCCCTTCGGAGATTGAATTTATTAGTGAGTTGCCCTTTGATCTACATCTAGCGGGGCATACTCATGGGGGACAAATCTTTCCTTTAACCTATCTGTTAAAGTGGTTTAAACCGTTGGTGCACGGACATAAGCGCATAGATGGCTCACAGTTCTTAGTCACTTCAGGTTATGGCTTTGGCGCAGTACCTTTTAGACTCGGCACTCGCTCTGAGGTTTGGGCAATAACTTTAGAGTCAGGGCTTTGATATCAAGGCATTGGCAATCAACAGCTTTATAATAAAGCTCGCCGGACAGTTAAGAACTCAAACTAAGCTCAGCGCTAATTAAAAGTTGCCGTAAAAGTCTCTATTTAAAATAGAGGCTTTTATTATTTTTTATGCCAGACCTAAACCATTTTGGGATGACTCATGCGCTACGCCTTTATTATTACCATCATTGTGCTGCTAGAGTCGTTTAGCTTTGGCGCGGCGCTGAGCTTGCAGTGGTGGTTACGACCATGGTTAGCAGAACAAGGGTTAACCGCAGTATTTATAGCGGTGTTTATTATTACTAACGGCCTGTTATTACTGACCATTAGCAAACGCTTTGCCAATAGCTATCGCTGGATAAGTGGTTGGATGCTAGTTATGCATTTTATGATGCTAAGCGCTTTATTAACCTTATTATTACATGGTGCTTATGCGCTAGTGGTAATGCTGCTAAGTAGTGCGGCAGTGCCAGTAGCAGTATTATCAATGTATGGGCGTATTTTTGCTTTGACTGTCTTTATAGGGCTATTTATTTATGCTCTATATAATGCTTACGCCCCGGTAGTGCGCAAAGTTAGCATTAGGATTAATAAACCCTTAACGGATGAGCTTCGTATTGCGCTGGCTAGCGATTTACACTTAGGGCAGTTGTTTGGTAATGCTGCTATTAAGAGGCTACATAATAAGATAAGCCAATTAAAGGCAGATATATTGCTGATGCCAGGCGATATCATGGATGATAATACCCAAGCTTTTTCAGCCACCAACATGCATGAACAGCTGGCTGAGTTATGCGCCAGTTTACCGTACGGGGTTTATGCCACTTTGGGCAATCATGACTTGTATGGTCATGAGCAGCCTATTACGGATGCTTTACGTAGCGCTGGCGTGCAGTTGCTTAATGATGAAGTGCTACAGCTTGACCATCAAGGGCAGGCTTTTTGGTTAATGGGGCGTTTTGATAATCATAAACGCCAGCGAGTGGCGACATCCAAGCTACTAGCGCAAGTAGATACCACTGATCCGATTATCTTATTGGATCATCGACCTAGCGATATTGTTGAGCACAGTCAGATGCCTATTGATTTGCAGGTCTCAGGTCACACGCACAATGGACAGATATTCCCCGCCAACTTCATCGTCAATGCTATCAATAGGCTAGGTTATGGTTATGAAGCGATTGGCAACGGTCACTTTGTGGTCTCTTCTGGATATGGCTTTTGGGGTATTCCATTTCGCTTAGGATCACGCTCAGAGATTTGGTTAATTACTCTGAGGGGCAATTAATTGTTGAACAAAATCCTTAAACTCATTAATAATATAATTAGTTTCCTTGCCAATACCTTTATGCACACTCATTAAGTGAATAAATCCGTGCGGAGCGCCTAGTACCGTATGAGTTCGCACTTCGATATCATATCCCTGCAACTGCTTGGCAAACACAAGCGCCTCATCACGCAAGATATCTAATTCAGCAGCAATAATATAGCTGGGGCAGAGCTGCTTACTATCTCCATGCATAGGAGCGACTAATGGATGCGACTGGGGTAAAGGGCTTTGCTGCATATAAGCGGCATCAAAAACCTCAATATCGTCATGATCGAGTAGTAACCCTTGACCATAAAGCTCCCAACTTGGATAGTTAGCCTCGATATCAGTAACAGGATAAAGGGGCAACTGCGCCAAAGGTTTAGGCAAGTCTTGTAATAACTTTATAAAAGCCTCATCGGCCATTTTATTTTTCGCCAGGTTCTCCCACACCTTGATATCAGGATTAATAACCTGCTGAGCGACCATTATAGCCAGACAGCCGCCGGCGCTATCACCAGATAGTACGATACGTGAAGGCTTGGCACCTAGCGTATGGCAGTTTTCAGTCAGCCAAGTATAAGCGGCTATGCAGTCCTTAAGAGCCGCTGGCGCTGGGTGTTCAGGTGCTAGACGATAATCAACACTGACTACTGACCAACCGGTTTGCGCGCATAGCGTATGACAAAACTCATGATGAGTATCAAGGTCGCCTATACAGAACCCGCCGCCGTGAAAGAATAGCATGACGGTCTCATCCTTAGCTTTATGTTCAATATTTTCTTCATTATTTTGTGGCAGCTGTCGATAGCAGCGTATGGTCATGTCCTCATGACCAGCATTAGCAATGGTTTTATCCTGCCAATTCACACTTACCATATCTGCATCGGGCTGCTCCCATACGCTTAAGGCTTGTATGGAGATGGCGTTAGTAGCAAATTGTTGACGGAATTTAAGTAAACTATCTAATTTTAAAGGACGCTTCAATTTATTATTGACGGCAATAATTAAGCGCATGTGAGCATCGGCATGAGGATATTGCTCAGCCGTTGGTGCTGCTAAATAGCGGTTAAGATGTGCAATTAATGGCGCTGGTAGTTGGCCCACACCTTTTAAAAAATAATGAAGTTTGTGCTGATGATAGCTGTTTTTTACTTCATAGCCTTGGGCGTTAGCTGCTTCAGATAGTGAATGGCGTCTGATCACACCAGTTGCTTTAGTTAATACTGCATTTATTGAAGGTATAGGAAAAATAGACATAACACTCCTTGTATTATTGGCGTTAATTTAAAGTATGCCAATAAACTCGGCATACTTCATATTATAGTATTTATAGTCATCACCTCTTGCAATAGAATTAAGGTTGACTAACCTAAATACAGTTAACATTTGCTGACAGCATTCCCATCAGCAGACCTTATCATAAGAGAATAGGGTTAGTTATCCGGCCTAATTTTAGCTATCTATACTCATAAACTTGGCTAAAGCGAAAAATTCATGGTGATAGGCTTGAAATATATACTATTAACCTTTATCAAGCAGCTATCAGGACACTATTATTAAACTAGGTATTTAAAGAGTGATGACGTGCTCAACCAACACTTATATCTATAGACTGTCCGCAGTTTTATTTATTATTAAAAACAATCCATTATTAATCAGTACCATTATTAGATACTTATAAGGAGTTATCATGAGTGAACAAAATCAAAACCAGGGGTTCGATAAGAAAAGCCAACAAGCGGCCCATAGCAATATTGATCGTGAAGAAAGCGTTTTAGCAGAAACTATGGAAGAGTTTGATCCTGCAAATAACTCTGGCGCTGAAACCACTATTGAAAATGATATTGATATTAGTGTTTATGAAGCTCGTATTGCTGAGCTTGAAGGTGAGGTCAAGCAAGCCAAAGAAGGTACCGCACGTGCTAATGCCGAAGCTTATAATGCACAAAAACGCATGGAACAAGAAACAGAGAAAAGTAAAAGATTCGCCTTGCAGAAGTTTGCCAAAGAGTTATTAGAAGTGGTTGATAACCTTGAGCGCGCTATTGAGAATGCTAATGAAGATGACCCAGTTGCTGAAGGGGTCAAGCTAACGCATAAAGCGCTATTAGACGTATTGAACAAAAATGGCGTAGAAGTCATTGACCCACAAGGTGAGACTTTTAACGCTGATTTCCATGAAGCTGTTGGGATTGATGAAACCGCTGAAGCTGAGAAAGTTGGAACCGTCTTACAGAAAGGTTATAGCCTAAATGGCCGTTTATTGCGTCCTGCTATGGTGCGCGTTGGTCAATAAGTCTTATCAGGGCTCAATCCTTACTATAAATAAGGATACTCACAAAAAATCACATAAAAGCAGTTTTTTGAGTGTTTGTTACCTTGAAAAATAACAAGACAAACCGATATATAGCAACAAGTGACCAATTATGGTCTGATATACCAGCTGTAATACAGCAACCGTTAAAAGAATATTTATCGCTAAAAGCAGTATTAATAAAGTGATAATGCTGAATAAGTACGGTTGATAGGACAGCTAGCACCAAATATGAACATCAAATGATCAAAAAATTAGGAGTAATTTAGTATGGCTAAAGTTATTGGTATTGACTTAGGTACGACCAACTCTTGCGTAGCGGTGATGGAAGGCGATAGCGTCAAAATCATTGAAAACGCTGAAGGTACACGTACAACCCCTTCAATCGTTGCCTATAAAGACGACGAAACGCTCGTAGGTCAGTCGGCCAAACGTCAAGCAGTTACTAACCCGAATAACACTCTATTCGCAATTAAGCGTCTAATCGGTCGTCGTTTCGATGATAAAGTTGTGCAAAAAGACATCGGTATGGTGCCTTATAAAATTGTTAAGGCTGATAACGGTGATGCTTGGGTCGAGATTAATGGTAAAAAATTAGCCCCACCACAAGTTTCTGCTGAAATTTTAACAAAAATGAAAAAGACAGCAGAAGACTATTTAGGTGAGAAAGTTACCGAAGCGGTTATTACTGTACCTGCTTACTTTAATGACTCACAGCGTCAAGCTACCAAAGATGCGGGTAAAATTGCTGGTTTAGACGTTAAGCGTATTATTAACGAACCAACAGCTGCTGCACTTGCTTATGGTATGGATAAAAAGCAAGGCGATAGCACCGTTGCCGTATATGACTTAGGTGGTGGTACTTTTGACGTTTCAATCATCGAAATCGCTGACGTTGACGGTGAGCAGCAGTTCGAAGTATTAGCAACCAACGGTGATACCTTCTTAGGTGGTGAAGACTTTGACTCAGCTTTGATTGATTATCTAGTTAATGAATTCAAAAAAGAGCAGGATGTCAATTTAAAAGGTGACTCACTAGCGATGCAGCGTCTAAAAGAAGCGGCAGAAAAAGCGAAAATTGAGCTATCAAGCGCGCAAAGTACTGAAGTGAACTTGCCATATATTACTGCTGATAGTAATGGTCCTAAGCATTTGGTGATTACCATTAGCCGCTCAAAGCTTGAAAGCCTAACTGAAGATTTGGTTAAGCGTACGATGGATCCTTGTAAGATTGCCCTTGAAGATGCAGGCTTGAAAGCAAGCGACATCGATGACGTAATCTTGGTGGGTGGTCAGACTCGTATGCCACTAGTACAAAAACAAGTGCAAGAGTTCTTTGGTCAAGAGCCACGTAAAGACGTGAACCCTGACGAAGCGGTTGCAGCAGGTGCAGCAATTCAAGGGGCGGTGTTGTCTGGTGACAAAACTGACGTCCTATTGCTTGACGTGACTCCACTAACGCTAGGTATCGAAACTATGGGCGGTGTCATGACGCCAATCATTGAGAAAAACACGATGATTCCTACCAAGAAATCACAAGTATTCTCAACGGCTGAAGACAACCAGCCAGCGGTAACCATTCAGGTTTATCAAGGTGAGCGTAAAATTGCTAACCAAAACAAACAGCTTGGTCGTTTTGACTTGACAGATATTCCACCAGCGCCACGCGGTCTACCGCAAATCGAAGTTACCTTTGACATCAACGCTGATGGTATCATGAACATCTCAGCAACCGATAAAGGTACGGGTAAAGCACAAAGTATCCAGATTAAAGCAGACTCTGGCTTGTCGGATGAAGAAGTCGAGCAAATGGTACAGGATGCTGAAGCGAACGCTGCTGAAGATGAGAAATTCGCTAACCTAGCCCAAGTTCGTAACGAAGCCGATGGTCGTATCCATGCGGTACAAAAAGCGCTAAAAGAAGCAGAAGACAAAGTAACTGAAGATGAGAAATCATCGGTAGAAACGGCTATCTCTGAGCTTGAAACCGCTACTAAAGAAGACGATCATGACGATATCAAAGCTAAGCTTGAAGCTTTAGATAACGCTTTCTTACCGATCAGCCAAAAGATCTACGGTGATGCAGGTGCTGGGGCAGAAGGTATGGATCCAGGTCAATTCCAGCAAAGCACTGAATCCGCTGATGCAAGTCAAGCTGACGATGATGTGGTAGATGCTGAGTTTACCGAAGTAGATGACGATAAAAAATAATTCATTTTTGATTTGAAAGTATGATAAAAGCGCACCCCTGAGGTGCGCTTTTATATGAGTTCGGTAGGCGTATGCTCATAAATATTAAAAGAATGCTATCAATGTAACATAATATTTCATATCTCGGCCTTTGTAACCCAGATGATGACAAACGCTTGCAAATCTTAACTCTCATACTATCAAACACTGACACAGTATTCGAAATACTTTGTTACTATGTATACATCGTTAGCAGATAAGGCGATAAGGTTTAAATAACTTGAATAAATAGATAACTTATCTGTCAAAAGAAATTTAATTTAAGGAGATGACGATGAAGATTTTACAGAAAACATTACTTGCATTAGCAGCTGGTTCGTTATTGACTGTAGGTGCACAAGCAGCGGTTACTTATGGCAGTGGCTATGCAGGTCAACCATACGTTGGTGTGAAAGTCGGTCAGTTTAACTTAGATACTTCTGGTGCTGACAACCCAACGGCATATGGTGTTTATGGTGGTTATAACTTTGATCCTAACTTTGGTTTAGAAGCAGAGTATGTAGGTTCAGATGACGCCGATTATTATGATAGAGGTGACGTAGACGCTAAGACTTATGGTCTGTACGGTACTTATCGCTATGCTTTTCCAAACACAGCGGTATATGCTAAAGGTAAGTTAGGTGTAGCACGTACTAAGATCGAAGGTGACGCTTATCTTCCTTACACTAACTATCCTTATGTATCAGTTTCTGACAGCAGTACAAGATTGGCTGGTGGTATTGGTCTAGGTTATTCAGTGAATCCTGACTTTGGTATTGAAGCTGAATACGATATCGTTGGTAGCGATGCAGACCTATGGACTGTTGGTGCCCACCTTAAGTTCTAAATACAGCTGATAACTGTTAACTTATAAACAAAAAATGATCGCTTAGGCGGTCATTTTTTTTGTCTGTTATTCTATTAATAACTTTTTTGTGGTTAATTCTATTAAGCGATAGATAACAGTAAATTATTGATTTTTAAGGTAATGTATATAACCAAACTGTGCTACATTAAAAGGTAGGAATGCAGAGGAGGAGATAGCAATGATTGAGACTATTTGGATGATTGAACCTTGGCATTGGCTAGTGTTGGGTTTTTTATTGATGATTGCTGAGATATTCATTCCTACCTTTGCCAGTCTTTGGTTTGGTGCGGCCGCTATTATTGTCGCTGCCCTAGCTTGGTTATTACCGGTCCCCTTATTCTTACAAGTGATTATTTGGTTAACTCTATCAGTAATATTTATGTTCGCTTGGGCCAAATATATCAAACCTTTATCCATAGATCGGACTAAAGCTGGGCTAGGTGGTAGCGTAATCATCGGGGAAACGGGTATGATTGTAGTCAAACCCCAAGATGGCATTCCTGGACGTATCCGCTTTAATGTCCCTATAGTGGGCGCTGATGAATGGTTTTGTCGCACTATAGATGAGACTGTTGAAGTGGGTGATCGAGTGGTGGTAACTGATATTACTGGTAACGAGCTAGTAGTAGCTCCGACCAAACGTATTGCTGCGCCCACTTTTGCTAATCGTCCCAATATTAACCAGTTTAAATCCAGTGAAGTGAATCGTAGTAAGGTTAAGCAGAGTAAGTTGAGCCTCAATAAAGAAGATCTTGATAGAGCTCGCCTTAAAAAGAAGTTTACCGATAAATGATTGCTGGAGTTTTTATTTAGCCTAACCATTAGTAAGAGCCAGTCATAGGCAAACATACATTGGATTAGTAGAGATTAAACAAATAAGACATTGCTGCGCCCTTGATAGCAATGGTTCAAGGAGAGCTTTATGAATAGTATTTTAAGTAGCATGAATGGTATCAGTATTGTGATGCTGGTATTGGCTGCTCTAGTCATCTTTACTGTCTATAAAGGCGTATGTATTGTGCCTCAGGGCTATAAATGGGTGGTGCAGCGCTTAGGTAAGTACCAACAAACCCTAGAGCCTGGGTTCAGTATCATTATTCCTTTTGTTGATAGGATTGCCTATAAAGTTACCACCAAAGACATCGTCCTTGATATCCCGTCACAGGAAGTGATTACTCGTGATAACGTGGTTATCATTGCTAATGCGGTTGCTTATATTAATATTGTCCGTCCTGATAAAGCGGTTTATGGTATTGAAGATTATGAGTATGGCATTCGTAATTTGGTACAAACCTCTTTGCGTTCAATCATTGGTGAGATGGATTTAGATAATGCTTTATCGAGCCGTGATGAAATTAAAGCCTTGCTTAAGCACGCAATCTCAGAAGATATCGCCGATTGGGGTATCACGTTAAAGACAGTGGAGATTCAAGATATTAATCCCTCACAAACCATGCAAGCCTCTATGGAAGAGCAGGCGGCGGCAGAGCGTCTACGCCGTGCAACCGTTACCCGTGCCGACGGTCAAAAGCAAGCTGCTATTTTGGAAGCAGATGGTCGCCTAGAAGCCTCACGCCGTGATGCTGAAGCACAAGTAGTATTGGCAAAAGGTTCAGAAGAGTCTATCCGCCTGATTACTGCGGCGATGGGTGATGAAGAAATGCCGATTGTCTACTTGCTGGGTGAGCAGTATATCAAGTCGATTCGTCAGCTTGCCGAGTCTGATAATTCAAAAATGGTGGTGCTGCCTGCTGATATCTTAAGTACAGTGAAAGGTATGGTCGGTGATAAGCTAAAAGTTTAATAGCTTGTTTTTTATTAGTGTTTCTATGTCAAAGCACAAAAATAGCCAGCTAGTATTTTGCTACTGGCTGTTTTTTATTGTGCAACAGAGCTTTATCAAAAATAAAAATATTCTTCTACAAAAAATTTAAAACGAAGGAATAAAAAATGGCTAAACAAGATAGCTTTACAAAAATAATCCCTATAAGCGGCTTTCGACAAGGCAGCCCATTACCTTATGAGATATTAAATAATCAATTTATCAATGCAGCTTACCCTAACGAAAATTTGGAAATTCGTAAAGGTGGTTTCGGTTCCGATGCCGCCGCTCATCCTACTCATCCCAGTCGATTTTATGCGTTAACTGATCGTGGGCCCAATGCTGATTATGAAGGTAGTGCCGGCAGTGGTAAGCAGTTCTTAATCCCCGATTATACGCCGTGTATAGGGTTATTTGAGCTCCAAGCGGATAGTAAAATCGTCAAAATTAAAGAGATTTTACTTAAAGACTCTCAAGGTAATCCTATTAGCGGTTTACCCAATCCAAAGGCGTTTGGGGGTACTGACGAGATACCTTATGATCTTGATGGACAGCCGATGACTGTCAATCCTGAGCTACCTTTTGATGAGATAATTAATCCCATTAAGACTGATATTAATGGTTTAGATCCCGAAGGGCTGGCGGCTTTAGACGATGGTAGCTTTTGGATCAGCGATGAATACGGCCCACATCTGGTACACTATAATGCTGATGGGGTGGAGATTGAGCGTATCAATCCGTTCGCTAATGATGAGCGCAATAATATAGTTGTTGATAACCAGACCGTATTGTTACCACCTGATTTTGCTAAGCGCCACCCTAATAAAGGCATGGAGAGCCTGACGATTACGCCAGATCAAACCACCCTAGTTGGGGTTATGGAGTCGTCTTTGGATAATCCTAATAACTCAGTTCGGCGCTCAAGCTTGGTGCGCCTAATAACGATTAATCTAGTTAGTGGACAAGTGGCGCAGTATCTCTATCGGTTAAATGATCCACAGCATGTGACGTCGGGCATTGCCGCATTAAACAGCTATGAGTTCTATATTATTGAGCATGATCGTAAGTTTCCCCTACAAGACAAGTTTGCACAAAAGCATATTTATAAAATTGACTTTACAGAGGCTACTGATATTACTACTATCACTGCTAAGAGCGATGCTAAACAAGATGTAGTCAGGCAAGATAAAGCTTTAGGTCTAATTATCAATAATCAAACGCTAGAGCAGTTTATTGCAGCAGATGAGAGTAATTGGTTAACTTTAGATGAGAGGGGTATTAAATCAGTTAACAAGACGCTGGTAGTTGATGTGATTGGGGCGCTGGACTATCCACACGACAAGCTTGAAGGTCTGTGGCTGCGTCAAGATGGTTCGCTTGGATTATTAAATGATGATGATTTTGCTATGACAGATTCGGACACTCAGGATTTGACTACAGATCATAGCAAAAGCAGCGTTGAACAAAAATACTTGGATAGAGAAAAAACGATCGAGGATGCTACTAGGCTGTATATCGTCATACCTTCTGAATAGTGCTGTTTTTATTTTGAACCTAAAAAAGACCTCACGTGAGGTCTTTTTTTTCGAGTTCTAGGCTATTCTAGATCACTTTAGAGAAGCGATTTTTATGCTTTTTATCCAGATATTCATCGAATACCATGGCGACGTTACGACCCAGCAATCGACCTTTGGGTAATACTCGAATACCCGCCGCATCCATATCAATGAGCTTGTCTTTTTGCATTTCGCCCAGCTGTTCAATCTCTTCAATAAAGTAGGTAATCGCATCGATGCCAAACTTCTGATTGACGTCTTTAAAGTCGATATAGTCATGACAGAGTAAGTTCATGATCACATATTCACGCAAGCGATCTTTAATAGAGGTCTTAATATATTTGACCGCAGGCATAACGCTAGGATTGCTACGCGCCGCATTAATACGGTCTTGATAGACTTGTAAATCGGTATGGTTTTGTAGGATATAGCGCGTGTTGCTGTTAGCAATCTGACTGATAGCCGAAACCCCAAATGCCAATAAATCACAGTCGCCCATGATGGTATAGCCCTGAAAGTTACGATGTAGATGACCTTCGCGCTGGGCTATTGCCAGCTCATCATCGGGCTTGGCAAAGTGATCGATACCGATATACTGATAGCCCGCTTGGGTTAAGGTATCGATGGTATTGCCCAGCATCTTAAGTTTTTCACTAGGACTTGGCAGATCCTTTTCTTTAATCTGGCGCTGGGCCTTAAAACGCTCCGGCAGATGGGCATAGTTAAATACTGATAAGCGATCTGGTGACATCTCAATAATACGCGCTACGGTTTTCTCAAAAGTAGCTAATGTTTGGTGTGGCAGCCCATAAATCAAATCAAGGTTGATTGAGTGAAAGCCTAATCCCCGTGCTTCATTTAATACATTTTCAATCAGCTCAGCCGAATGTACTCGGTTAACGGCGATTTGTACGGTTTCATCTAAATCCTGGACGCCGAGGCTGACTCGGTTAAAACCAAGACCTCGCAAAGTTTTCAGAGTATTATCACCCAACTCACGTGGGTCAATTTCAATAGAATAATCGCCTTCATTTTCAGGTAAAAAATCAAACTGTGTACCCAAAAATTCCCACAGTTGAACCATTTCTTCATCACTTAGGAAGGTGGGTGTACCGCCGCCTAAATGTAGCTGCTTAACCAGTGGGTTTTTTCTACCTTCTGGCGTAGATAATAGGCTACGTTTGTGTTTAATCTCACTAAATAAATACTCTAAATAGTCGCCAGAGTCGCTATTCTTTTTAGTGATAATTTTATTACAAGCACAGTAGTAGCAAAGATGGCGACAAAACGGAATATGGAAATATAACGATATTGGCGCATTAACTTCACGATTCTGCAGTATCTGAGTTTCTAAACCATCAGGAATCTCTGAGAATTCTAAAGCGGTTGGGTAGGAGGTATAGCGCGGCCCGGAGCGATTATATTTATTAATAATAGCTTCATCAAAGGTTGGCAGCTGCTTACTGGTTATACTACCACGCGTGCTGGCGTATGGATTGGTTGCTTGGGCAACGGGGCGGACAGTAGTCGGTTGTTCACTTGGTATTTGCTGATTATTAGAATCTGTCATACGACATTCCTCGTTTTATGCTATCTATTCAAGATGAATAAATAGCTATTTGATATTGACTGTAGACTGATCTGTCAGCACTCTTTATTTAGCTTTTCTACAGCAATATTTATAGCTTGAAAATAATCACATTATAACAAATCCCTAACTTTAATGGGCTGTAGTGCGCAGTCTAGTGAGTTCTATAATAAGGATATTTTGCCTACTTCATTCTCAATATTGGTGAGATGCCCTTTAGGCTTCTGACACTTTTACATTCATAGGTGACCTAAGATTTATCTTTTGCATGACTATCCAAAAAGCTTTGTAAGCATTGATGCTCCTCAGTTGTCAACTCATCTTTTAAATTCATAAAGAACTTTTCTTGGAGCTGAGATAAAAGCTCATCAACGCTAGCCAATACTTTAGTTTGGCTGGGCTTGCCCACCTGATGCCTGCGATATGTCTGGTTTAGTAAGGTGTGTCTGATGCCGTTATTTTCCATTCTTGAGGCCATAATCCTACTTTTAAAAGGGGATTTGGGATAAGTGGAGATATACCAGTTACCGACGATCATATCCATTTTGGTTTGGGGCAATAAGTCGAAGAGATAGAGCATTTGCCATTCTGATTTGACCTCGCAGCATAGAATATAGCGCTCATAGTTTACGGTAGTGTTTGGAAGGATGGGGCGGGTGGATTGATTATTAAAACGCTCATCTTTAACTATTTTATAGCGCCCATGCGGGGTGGTTTGTATTTGCGGCTGTTGTTGCTGGTTAGTACTTTGACCTTTAGGTTTTTCACCCGATTGATTGTAAGTAAATAATAGAGGTGCGCTGGGGGCTAAACCCCCGAAACCGACATCAACTAAATAATTTTGAGCCTCAATAGTCACTATGATAGCCATATGCGTACGAGCATTACGAGGCTCTAGCTGATTATCAATAATGACAGTGCCAGTAATAATTCTTGCTTCATAGCCCAAATGGCGTAGCAAGGCTAAAAACAAACCATTGAGCTCATAACAGTAGCCTCCTAAGCGGCGCTCAATCAGCTTGTTATAGACGCTAGCTTGTTCTAAATCCACAGCCCGATCTAAGACGGTAGTTACACTCTGAAAAGGAAATTGGGTTAAATGCGCCAATTGTAAGCGCTTTAGAGTCTCTAAATCCGGTGTAATGGGCTTATCAATCTCGGACTGGGTAAACCCAAGCTGTTTGAGGTAATGGGTATAATCGAAGTTAGTCATAAAAATCCTAGTTTCATGCTATTTTTCATATTATGTTTCATACTATTTAATTAAAGTGTTTTTGATTAGGGTTTAGTCAGTTTATGCTTACCTTAATATCTAATGCTTAGTGGGTTTTTTTAAACCGATTGTCCATTTTAAGTGAATATATTAGGTATTTACTTTAGAAATTTATCACAATTTTAAATAATAGAAGACAACATTTGCGTACTGACAGATGATGCTTTATTATCAAAAGACCTCTCACTAGGAAACGCTCATGTCGTTTGCCCAAGTCTATACCCGTTCGGTCGTCGGTCTGCACGCACCCAAGGTCATCATTGAGGTACATCTATCGCAGGGCTTGCCCGCTCTGACTATTGTAGGGTTGCCAGAAGCGGCGGTTCGTGAGAGTAAAGATCGAGTACGCTCCGCCATTCTCAATTCCGGTTTTCAGTTCCCTAATCGGCGTTTAACTATTAATCTAGCGCCCGCTGATCTGCCAAAAGACGGTGCTCGTCTTGATTTACCTATCGCCATCGGTATCCTAGCCGCTAGTGATCAGCTTGATCCAGAAGTGCTAGCAGGGTTTGAGTTTATCGGTGAGTTGGCACTAAACGGTAATCTACGTCAAGTGACTGGTAGCTTGGCTGTAGCACGGGCGATAAAAGCTGAGGGAATAGCGGCCAAAAAATCAAAAGCTGCAAAAGTGTTAACGGCTGATAATCTAGAATTGGCATTAATGCAGCAAATTCTTCAGCAACCCCTGCAGTTAATAGTCCCTCTCGATAATGGTGCTGAGGCTAGCCGAGTTGAAGGGGTAGAGGTACTAGGCGCTGAGAGCCTAAAAGCCGTTTGTGACCATTTACAATCGTTAGCTGATCCAAGCGCAAACGATAATAGCTTAACAGTGGTTATTCCTACGACTGCCCAAAAACAGGTGGCTTATAAAGTGGATCTGTCCGATGTCAAAGGTCAGCATCATGCTAGGCGTGCCCTTGAGATTGCAGCGGCAGGGGGACATTCGCTATTATTTACAGGGCCGCCCGGTTCTGGCAAGACCTTGATGGCCTCGCGTCTGCCTACTATTTTGCCAGATCTGAGTGCTGAAGATGCGCTTGAGGTCGCCAGCACTTATTCGGTGGCTGACAGCGACTACGATTACGGTACTAGACCCTTTCGCCAGGTTCATCACACTATATCCGCTGTGGCTTTGGTGGGTGGGGGTTCACGTCCCAAACCTGGCGAGATTACGCTTGCCAATAAAGGCGTTTTATTCCTCGATGAGCTACCTGAGTTTGAGCGTAGTGTTTTGGAGGTATTACGTCAGCCATTGGAGGCTAAGCAAATTACCATCAGCCGGGCCAATTCACAAATGACATTCCCCGCTAACTTTCAATTAGTAGCCGCGATGAATCCGTGTCCTTGTGGTTATGATGGCGATGCTTCAGGGCGTTGCCGCTGTCGTCCTGAGCAGATTAAACGCTATCAGGATAAACTATCGGGGCCACTACTTGATCGTATTGATTTGCATATTACTGTGCCAGCGCTACCTATCGCTGATTTGCAAAATGCGCAGGCAGGAGAAACCTCTGAACAAGTCCGGGCTAGAGTAGCTGTTGCGCATAAACACCAGTTAAAGCGCCAACAAAAAGTAAATAATGAGCTGAGTCCTAGCGAAATTGATAAATATATTCAGCTAGGCGAGGGCGAGCAGCAACTATTACAGCTGGCTCAGCAGCGTCTTAATCTATCGGCGCGTGGTTATCATAGGGTATTAAGGGTGGCGCGCACCATTGCTGATCTTGCCGATAGTATCGATATTACTAGCGCCCATGTCTCTGAGGCGCTAAGCTATAGAAGTAAGTAGTTTGTAACTAGAATAGCCCAGTAATATTACCCGCTGCATCCACGTCGATGCGCTCGGCTGAAGGCATCTTGGGCAACCCCGGCATTTTCATAATAGGGCCGCAGATCACCACGATAAACCCTGCACCCGACGAGATACTGATATCGCGCACATGAATGGTAAAGCCAGTAGGTCTTCCCAGTAGCTTGGCATCATCACTGAGCGAATACTGAGTTTTGGCGATACAAATGGGTATTCTATCTAAACCCAATGCTTCTAACTGGCGTATCTTAGATTGGGCAAGGCTACTTATATCAATATCGCCAGCCCCATAAATACGCTGTGCTATCGTGCAGATTTTGTCAGCAATGCTATTATCACTAGCGTAAGCTAGGCGGAATGGGCTGGACTGGTTTTCTGGGCTATCGAGTAATTCAAGCAAAGTATGCGCCAATGCTTCACCGCCAGCGCCGCCTTTTTCCCATACTTGAGTTAGCGCAACCTTGACCCCTTTATCAGCGCAGGCCTGACGCACCAGCTCAATCTCGGCGTCGCTGTCGCTAATAAACTGATTGATAGCGACGACCACTGGCAAACCATAAACGTCCTCCATGTTTTCAATATGTTTCATCAGGTTAGGCAAACCTTGCTCCAGCGCTGATAAATTCTCTTGCGTCAGCTCCTCTTTCGGAACGCCGCCATTATATTTCAGCGCACGAATAGTCGCTACGATAACCGCAGCATCTGGGGTTAACCCTGATAATCGGCATTTAATATCACAAAACTTCTGTGCCCCTAAATCGGCACCAAACCCCGCTTCGGTCAAAGTATAATCGGACAAGTGCATAGCCACACGGGTAGCAATCACCGAGTTACAGCCATGAGCGATATTGGCAAACGGGCCGCCATGTACGATAGCGGGCGTACCCTCAATAGTCTGTACCAAATTAGGTTTAATAGCTTCTTTTAACAGCGCAGCCATAGCGCCGTGGGCATTAAGCTCACGCGCATAAACCGGTTGTTTATCTCTATTAAGCGCCACCAAAATATTGCCCAAACGCTGTTTTAAATCAGCTAAATCGGTCGCCAAACAGAAGATCGCCATGACCTCTGAAGCCACGGTGATATCAAAGCCATCTTCACGAGCGACCCCATCAGTCCTACTCCCTAAGCCGCCGATGATATTACGCAGTTGGCGATCATTCATATCCATTGCCCGCCGCCAAAACACCTGCTTGGGGTCGATATCCAGCGCATTACCTTGATAAATATGATTATCTAGCAGAGCTGCCAGTAGGTTGTTAGCCGCGCTAATGGCATGCAGATCCCCAGTAAAATGTAGATTAATATCTTCCATTGGCAGCACTTGCGCATAACCGCCACCGGCTGCGCCGCCTTTCATGCCAAATACCGGACCTAAGGAAGGCTCACGTATGGCAACGGTGGTCTTTTTACCATTATTCTGCTGCTTATGAATTCGGTTTAAAGCATCAGCTAAGCCGATAGTGACTGTGGTTTTACCTTCTCCAGCAGGAGTAGGATTGATAGCGGTGACCAATATTAATTTACTATTTTTGGTTTTGGCAGGTGCTGCAAACACCGCATTCGGATCTATTTTAGCTTTGTAGTGTCCATACGGTTCTATATGATTTATCGACAAACCCAGCTGTTGGGCAATAGTGTTGATAGGCTGTAAAATAGTATTTTGGGCAATAGTAATATCGCTAGGGACGGTCATGTCACAAGTTCCGTTGGTGGCTACAGTTTTTAAAGAAGGCTTTATAGATCGATTGATAAGAGCGTCATCAGGTTAAAAGATAATCGACTAGTTCAGCGAAGCTATCGAAGGCTTTGGTTGGCTGAAAGTCGCGAATATCTTGTCCATAGTTATAGCCGTAAGACAGTCCGATAGTGTCCATCTTGGCATTTTGACCCGCTAAGATATCATTTTTGGAGTCGCCGATCATCACTGCTTTATCTTGCATGACGCCTAGCACGTCACAAACATGGAGTAGCGGCGCCGGATCAGGTTTTTTGGTAGGTAAGCTATCACCGCCTAGCACTTCTGCAAATAAATCTTGCCAGCCAAATGATTGCAGGATTTTGGGCACAAAACGAATAGGTTTATTGGTCACTAACGCTAAGGTAAAGCCAGCGTCGTATAGCTTTTTCAGTCCATTATCGACATCTGGATAGGCTACCGTTTTGCTATCTTTAATATTGTTATAAGCTTCAAGAAATAGCTGCTCAGCGTAATCAGCTTCTGTTTTAGTTAACGCCTCTGTTGGCACTTCTGTCTTCCCTACCAAAGCGCGCTCTACCAGTAGCCGTGAGCCATTACCGACCCAGCCTTTTATAGTATCTAGGGAGTAAGTCGGCTTCCCAAGCTGTTTTAGCATAGTATTAGTAGCGGTAGCCAAATCGGGTACGCTATCGATTAAAGTACCATCAAAATCAAAAATCAAAAGTTGTTTTTGCATTATTTTACCTATTATTTAATAAATGATATGGCTATTATTCTACGTCTTTATAACGTGCGCGATGCTCGGCTTTCATTTTTAGGTAGTCTTCATTGTTACGACATAGATCCCATTTTTGTTTAAAAATACGCGCCGATTCAGCTTTGATAGGGTCTTCAACTTGACGAGGCAATTCTTCGCGCCCATGAGCGCCGCTTTGACCTTTTTTATCGTCAGGGACGGGGCCTTTGTATTTTTTGCCGCCTTTATGATTGGCGTAGCGCCTTGCACGAGTATAGCCCATTTGGATAAATTTGCGTGCCATATCGGCACCAACAAAATCATCATTTGCTAGATAATCTAAAAACATTTGATAAATAGTTTCGCTACTTTCAAGAGCGATATCAGGGGTAGCAAAGCGCCAATGCGGCAGAATCTCTGATTTATAAGGCTCAACCAATAATACGCCTTGCTCACCACGACCAATTCGGTAGAGCTCAGGATGCTTACGCAAATCTAAACTTTTATAGTCTAAATCATAATCAAATTCTCTCATAGCACCCACTTTTTATAATTGTTTTATTAAGTATACTGAGCGCGCAAGGATAAAATAGCGTAAAAGTGTTATGAGTCAGTGAGTACAGAGAACTAAGGTAATTATGATAGCCCATAAAAAAGCCCCAAACATCGCTGTTTAGGGCTCTTTATTTATACTGAAATTGGGTAACGAAATGGTGGCTCGAGGCAGGATCGAACTGCCGACACACGGATTTTCAATCCGTTGCTCTACCTACTGAGCTATCGAGCCGTCTTCGTTGAGGACGCTATTAAACTAAATATAAGCCATGCTGTCAAGTTATTTCTGCTTTATTTATCGTAAAAGCGCAAATTTACTTTTATTTTAGCGCTATAGTTTAGTGTATTTATTTAATTTGGCATCAACTATATGTTAGTTTTTGACTTGTAGTAACTCATATTCGCTCATAATCTGATGAATATCGCTATCAACCGGTACAAACTGGCGCACGCCTTTTTTGACCTCCTTATCATAAACCAGTTTGATAAACTTGGCATCGATAGCGCGGTCACGATTTTGTGGATGTACGGTTAGATATTGCAAGCGTTTGGCATCTGTTTGCCCATCATCGAAGCAGCCCACAGCGGCGATGGGCTTATCATTGAACATGCCGACATAGAGATATTGCCCGCGCTTAAAGCCTTGCTCAATGATATTTAACACCTCTGTACCACTAGGCTGATTATCATCGGCATCATATAAAGCTTGCAAGCGCTCGGCTAACTCATTGTCACGGGCGGGCTTTTTTATTAAGGGCGCATCTAGGCTGTTAATAGCTATGGCTTCTAAAGGCATGATCAACTCCTAACGGTTATAAAAGGGCGGCTTGTAATACGTTGATTAAGAATACTAAATCCTTTATTTTAGCAGAATAGTACAAATATAGGCGTGCTTTACCGTCCTGCCATAGCCGTAATTGCTGCACTTTGCTATGATATAGTTAATATTTGATTTCTTTATCTTTGTTGTACTTTAAACACGCTGGGCTTTTAGCCCTATTTTTATTGACTTTATATTTATAGAGAGTAGCCATGAGCGCCAATCAAAACCAATCGGATAACCAAACTTTATACGGTCGCCCAGCACGTACTGCTACCGTTGAGCGTAACACCGCTGAGACTCAGATTACTTGTACCGTCAATCTAGATGGTACCGGTCAAGGCACGGTCGATACCGGCGTACCGTTTTTAGATCATATGATTGATCAAATCAAGCGTCACGGTTTATTTGACTTAGATATCAAATGTGTCGGCGATACCTATATTGACGATCACCATAGCGTTGAAGATACCGGTATTACTTTAGGCCAAGCTTTTGCCAAAGCTCTTGGAGATAAAAAAGGTATTCGTCGTTATGGGCATTTTTATGCGCCATTAGACGAGTCTCTTACGCGCGCCGTTGTCGACTTATCAGGTCGTCCGGGTCTACATATGGACATTCCTTTTAGCCGCTCGCATGTTGGCACTTTCGATGTCGATCTGTTCAGCGAGTTCTTTTTCGGTTTCGTTAATCACTCGTGGATGACGGTGCATTTGGATAACCTCAAAGGTAAAAACAGCCATCACCAAATCGAATCTACCTTTAAAGCCTTTGCTCGTGCGCTGCGTATGGCTTGCGAATATGATGAGCGGGCATTAAATACCTTGCCATCGACCAAAGAGGCGTTCTAGATGAGTAAAGCCACTAAAGTAGCTCTACTAGATTATGGCATGGGTAATTTGCACTCGGTCAGCAAGGCACTATCGAACGTCGGCGCAGATGTGATCATCACTAACGACCCTAAAGTGGTCGCCGCCGCCGATAAGATCGTCTTCCCCGGCGTCGGCGGCATGCGTGATTGTATGATCGGCATGCACGAGGCGGGCATCGATGATGTCGTACGTGATGCTATCTTTAACAAGCCGGTAATGGCGATTTGCGTGGGTATGCAAGCTTTGTTTGAGCAATCCGCTGAAAATGGTGGCACCGCTTGTTTGGGCATCCTAAAGGGCAGCGTAGAAGCCTTTGATCCGACCTGGAAAGACCAGCAGGGCGCGGCGATTAAAATACCGCACATGGGCTGGAACACCATTAATAGTATGGATCTTGAGCATCCACTATGGCACGGTATTGAAGATAATGCGCACTTTTACTTTGTGCACAGCTACTACTGTGATCCTGCGAATAGCTCACAAGTCGCTGCTGTTTGTGATTATGGTCAGCCGTTTTGTGCCAGTATTATTAAAGATAATTTGTTCGCCACCCAGTTCCATCCCGAAAAAAGTCATACTGCAGGTTTGCAGTTATTGAAGAATTTTGTAGCTTGGGATGTGTAAGTGAATAACAGCAAGATATAAGATTAACAAAATATACGATTAAATGGTAAGGTGAGTTCACGACAGCGTAACTCACCTTTTTATTATTTGTTTTAGCTATTATGTGTGGAAGCATCAGTGGATTTTGCTACTTTTAAGATTAATATCGTGGAGACCACGGGTCTTGCCAAAGACGCTTTGCACATTTATGTCGGTGTCGGTATTTACCTGCTGTGCTTGTTTGTGCTGCGTCCTATCATCAAGAATCATAATATCAGGGCATTTCTAGCGTTACTGATAGTTGTTGGTGTGGCATTGCTAGGAGAGTATTTTGATAACCGTCATATTATTCTGCCAAAAGGTATCTGGGCATTAAAAGGCGCAGATATAAAGGCTAGTCTCCATGATCTTCTCAATACTAGTTTGCTACCTTTTATACTGTTTGCATTGAATAAATGGACAACGATTTTTCAGTCTAGTAGTTCACCAAATAAGATGTTAAAGAAAACCCGTTAAAAACAGCTGACACCTATTCAGTAGTAAATATAATTGACAAATTTAGTCCCGTGCTACTGATATTCATTTTACTTGCGTGCTGTGCCTACGCCGACAGAGGCTGCGCAAAATGAATATCAGTAGCACTAAATAACAATATTTTCAAAGTAACTCATCCATAGCCCTTTTAATTTGTAAGATCAGCAACTCAACCACTTGCGCTTTACAAAGCTTACGAAACACAAAAACTCTCGTCTATTTAATGTCGCTTTCTTTTGTTACTTTAAAGGTATCATTTTTAGTTATTCAGTTTAACTATCAAACCTAAATACATAATAAAAAGGAAAAGCTATGAACATTCAAGATCTAATAGACAAAGCTAAAGACACTTTAGACAACGCCAAAGATACCTTAGGTTTACAGCCGCAAGAAACCGAAGCCGGGGTTTATATTCCCTCGACATCTTCGCTAAAGATAGCAGCACCCAATAAAACCAACTATGACCACACCGAGTATGACAATCCGTATACGGGCAATAAAAAAATCCTGATGGTCTGCACCGAAGAGCAGTATATGACCATGGAGAATGGTCATAAGTTTGATACCGGTAATCATCCCGTTGAGATGATGCTGCCTTTATTGCACTTTAAAAAAGCGGGCTTCGAGGTAGATGTATTTACTCCAACAGGCGATGCTGTCAAAGTTGAGCAGTGGGCAATGCCAGAGGACGATGACGACGTTAAACAAATCTATAGCGATTATGAGTCCAAGCTTGAGAACCCAAATAGTATCGCAGGATTTGTCGCCAACGATATGGCAGATAGCAATGACTATGCAGCGATTTTTATCCCGGGTGGTCATGGTGCCATGCTAGGCTTACCTGAAGATAAAAATCTTGGCGCATTACTGCGTTGGGGTCATGAAAACGATTTATTTACTTTAGCGATTTGCCATGGTCCTGCAGCTTTATTGGCGGCTCATTTAGAAAGTCCTGATAGCTCTGATAAGACAGATACCGCTGAGGGTGATTTTATTTTTAAAGGCTACAAAATGGTCGCGTTCCCGACTGTTATGGATAAGCAAATGCCAAAAATCGGTTATCTGCCCGGAACGATGCCGTGGTACTTTGGCGAAAAGCTAGAAGATTTGGGCGTCACTATTGATAATAAACTGGCTTCAGGACAGACGCATCAAGATAGAAAGCTGATCTCAGGCGATGGACCTTTAGCGGCCAATGACTTTGGTAAGCTTAGTGTTAATGAATTACTGAAAGCACTTAATTAAAAGAGAGGTTTTCATTAAAATAAAAAACGGACTATTCATTAGTCCGTTTTTTTTTAGGGTTAAAGCTCTTCAAGATCTTTACTTAGCTTTATCATAAAGCTCTCTAATTACCTCACCAATAACCGCAATACCTTTGGTCAACGTGTCTTCATCAGCAGCAATACTCATACGAATACACTCATGCGCATGCTTATAATTATCCACATCAACGCCAGGGAAGAAGTATTTGCTTGGCACAATAAGCGTGCCTTTTTCTTTGAGACGCTCGTACAGCTCAAGGGTGGTAATCGGTAAATCCTTAAACCATAACCACAAAAATATCGCGCCCTCTGGCTTATGAATAGACAATGGATAATCGCCCAGCTCGTTTTTAAGTAGCGCAACTGCGGTTTTGGCTTGCTGCTGATAAAACGGCTTTATCTCATTATCAGATAACTGCTTGATAGCGTCATTGTTGACCAGTGGCGTGGCAATAGATGCACCAAAGCGTGTTGGTGAGAGATTAACCACTGCATTCATCGCGCTGACCGCTTCGATAACTTCAGGAGCGGCAACAATAATACCCGTACGCACCCCCGGCAAGCCGATTTTGGATAGGCTAAAGCAGAGAATGGTATTGTCATCCCAGCTCAGTTGTACATCTGAATAAATAATATTAGGGAAAGGCATGCCATAAGCGTTATCGATAATCAGCGGTACCTCGTAACGCTTAGCAATCTCCGCCAAATGCGCCATCTCTTCATCGGTCAATACATTGCCCGTTGGATTGGTCGGGCGCGAACAACAAATCGCCCCAATACGGCCTTCCTTTAGCGCAGGCAAGTTCTCTAATGCTTCAAAATCAACGCGATATTTAAAGAATCCTGCCTCGCCATCATGAGTAACTTCATCAATATGCGGCAGTACTGCGGCAAAGTGTTGACCATCGATGTGCACATCGCTATAGCCAATGTATTCAGGTGCGAGCGGTAGCAAGATAGACTTATCTACTGATTGACTGCTTTCATCAAGCTTATCATCACTGAAGGCCCCGCCAAACAGATTAAATAAATAGAAAAACGCATTTTGCGAGCCATTGGTCAGCGCAATATTGTCCGCCGTCAACTTCCAATCATAATGACGATTAAAGAAACCGACCAAAGCATCGATAAACTCAGCATCACCTTGCGGATTAGAGTAATTCGCCATGCTAATAATAGCGCTACTATTGGTCTCACCACTGCTATTATCTTCGCCAAGCGCTTGATAGGTCTCCAAAAAAAGCTCATTTACCGCCTCAATCTTGGCAGGGTTACCACCACCCAGCATATTGACCGGCTTATCGCTTTTGAGCGCATCGCCCAAATCATCCATCAATTGCGAGATGCCTGTAGGCTGAATAAACTTTTGACCAAACTTGGAGAATTTCATAAGGTTACCGTGAGGTTGTCAGTATCTGACTGTTTGATTAGGTGAGTGTGCGGGTTCGCGTGGCGTTAGTATAGCAAATGCCAGCTTTGATGTGCGTGGCGTAAAGCGCTGATCGCCGTTTATCTCGATATATTTAGGCTGCGCATAAATCAAAAAACGCTCTCTAAATCAATAGCGAGCGTTTTGGTTTGCGATTTTAGAGATTGGGGTTTTGTAGTTTTTGAAGCGGAGACCTGCTTTACGCTTGTAGTTGGCAGTCTGCGGCGCACAGCACCTAGGCACAGTAGCGTTCCAACGTTCGAGCGATCACTCCTGTGCAAGGTGCTGTAAGCGCCACAGCCCACCAAGCTACCGCTGCAATCAGGGCTAAAAAGCCTTATTAAGGCAGAGTTCACTACGATAATTAAAATCTTAATTTGAGTTTGAATTTGAGCTTTCGAGTGCTTTAATAATTGAGAAAAACATCTTATAAAATAGCTATTTTTATTTCACAAAATGACTATGTATATACAATCAAAGCTTTACTAATAGGGGTAGTATGACGTAAAGTAACAATGTGTTACTTACCTTTGAATAAGCAAATTCATTGATACTATATTTTTCAATAATTAGATGGTCGGCGATGCAAGATGGCAACAGATATAAACCAATTAAGAGATTTTTCGACTTTTTTCACTAGAAGTGAAGTACTGCGTCTATTCAAAAGTGATTTTGAATCATTGAATACTAAACTACATCGTTATGATCTAATTGAGGAAAAACGTGGTTGTACTTATTTGAAAGTCTTAAAAGAAGCATATAAACATATTCAAAAGAATTATCAAAATGAATATGTATTAAAGAATGAATTTTTGAATAAGTGTTTAGTTGAGAATGTTATAAATAAAGATTCAATAGTCTTCAATGAATTAAGGCTTGGTAACTCAATTTCGGATCTAGCTATCTTTAATGGAGTTTCCAAGGCTTTTGAAATAAAAACCATATTAGATAAAGAATGTAGATTATCTAGTCAGATAGAAACTTATAAGAAAATATTTAACGAAACTTATATAATTGTACCAGAACAACAAGTTGAGAAGTATCTGAAATTTGATGATGAAGTGGCAGTTTTTTCTTATGATTCTAATCTCAATAAATTTGAGTTAATTAGAGAGCCTATAAGAAATGAAGTAATTGATATAGATACTTTAATGAATGTATTGCATTCAAAGGAATACTTAAGTATTGTTCATAACTATTTCGGAACAATTCCTGATTTAAATTCTTTTAATCAATTCGATATATGTAAAAAATTAATATCTACTATATCATATCAAGAATTAAATAAAATTTTTCTTGAAACCATGAAAAACAGAAAGATTCATAATTCTTTTTTTAAAAAAACTAACAACGAGTTTAATCAAGTGAGTCTTTCTTTAAATCTGAAAGAGATAGAGAGGAAGAATTTAATTGATAAGCTCAAAAACAATAAGGTTCTTTAAATGTATTTTCCATATTTGAGAGGACGACAGTTTGAACTAATTGCTATAAGAGACTTAGCTTTAGAAGATGCTTTAGGAAAAATAACTCCAATCATTGAGCCTGTTAAAGAAAGTTTGAATAGTCTTAATCTTGCGAATAAAATCCTTTTCGAAGCTGGAATAGAACCATTTCTTATTATGAACCCTCAAGTAGGAGAGACATGTGGAGATATTGAGCATTACTTAAGGTATGTAGAAGATCTTGAAAACTCAATGTATAGACATGCTTTCCTTTACTCAGACAACGCAAATTATATTTTAGATTGCTTAAATGGTTACAATTTAAACCATTGTATGATAATTGGTTTAGATAGTTTTACTAATGAAGATGAATTTAGTTTGCTTTGTCAAGATGAGCGTATTAATCATATAGTATTGTTAGAACCGCATAGATATAGAACTTTAGATAGACATATAAAGAGACTAAATAAAAATTATATAAGATTAGATGATTTATTCGAAAAACAACAAAGAAATTCAGACTTCTTGAGTATCCCAGAACATAAATTTTCTGAAGAGCATTTATATTATGAAGAAGATAATTATCAAGGATTTGGAGACTTTACTGTTTTACCTAGAGAGTATGTTGAAGGTGGAAGCACTCCTAGAGCTGTAGTAATTAATATTACGTACATAAATGTAGAAGCTGAAAATCAAATTTGGATTAGGCACTTTACTTCAGATACTAATGACTCTATCTCAAACGTTCAGGGGAAATTTGCTGAAGCGACAAGAAAAGCTATTCGCTTTTGTAATGAGTTACCTTTAAGTAATTCGGGTATTGATGAACTTAGTGGTTACTTGAGAGACTCTAAATACCCTGGTTTAGGTACAGTCAAGAAGATCACTATAAAAAATCATCTCCTAGTTATTAAAAGTTATTTAGATAGATAATTATGAATATATGTGAAAGTTGTTTTGGAGATAAAGAGCTAAAAGGGTTCATAAACTCAGAAGGTAAAGTTGGAACATGTAATTTTTGCAAATCTAATATAAATAATGTTATTTCTTTAGATGAGTTACTAGACTTCTTTCAAGAGCTTCTAAACTGTTTCGAAACAAAAGCTGATGGGAAAAGTCTAGCAAGCTTGATACATGGTCAATGGGACTTATTCGTTAGCAATAGGGTTGCTAGTGATGTATTAAATGTAGTCATTAATAAACTTAATTTAGCTTTTCATAATGCAGAGGTTCAAGTAGATTATAGTCAAGAGATTCAAAATAATGTTAATTACTGGTATAAGTTGAAAGAGCAGCTGAAATGGGAAAGAAGGTACTTATCCGATATAGACTACTTGATAAATGATTTAGGTTGGGATGGTTTTTTTGAAAGTCAGTCTCAAATTTGCGAAGATGATATTTTATATAGAGCACGATTGCATCAAAGTAGTGGAAATGAATGTTTTAATTTGAACTCCATGTCTTGTCCGCCAAAAGAGGTAACTACATCTGGAAGGGCAAACCCTTTGGGTATTCCTTACTTATATTTATCTAATAACGAAGATACAGTATTGTATGAAATTAGAGCTACATATCTAGACGATGTAACTGTTGCTAAGTTCTCTATTAAACCTAATTTAAATAAAAAGGTATTAATATCCGATTTTACTGAAATACCTACCCTATACCATCCAAATGAAGTTGATAAAAGAATTAAGGCAAGATTACTTAAAGAACGTATTAGTCGTGATTTATCTCAACCTGTTAGAAGGTATGATTCGGAATTAGACTATATACCTACTCAATTTATCTGTGAATTTATTCGATTATATACGGATGTTGATGGGATAAAATTTCGTAGCTCATTACACAATACAGGTATAAATTATGTTATTTTTGATCAAAACATCATGACATGTATAGAAGTTAATAAAGTACAGGTGTCGAGGGTAGAAATCAGTCATAGACCTATCAAGTAATATGTATTACTAGTTTCTCAAACCATAGCCCGAACCCGAGCCATAATCCCGCGTCCAATCACCAATCTGACATAAATAATCGCAATACCCAGCAGCAAGGCAAGCAGCAATCCGCCACCAATCGCTAGGTTCGCCCACGGCACGCTAAAGCGCAAATCAAACCACTGAGTAATCGCAAACCATGCGCCAGCACTGGCAATCGTCATCGCAAACACCGCGGCGCTAACCCCAAGTACGCCAATCTCCAAGATATTAAGCAGATATAAATCACGCTTTTGCATACCCAGTAAGCGGAATGAGGCGCTCTCTTGCATGCGGTCTTGTGAAGTAGAGAGCAAAGAGCTAATCAGTACCATAATGCCCGTGAGAAGAGCCAGCAAGGTAAAGACATAGACCAAGCGGCTCATCTGCTGCACCAGTCCTTGGATTTGCTCAGCGATAGCCGTACCGTCAACTGTAGTGACGGCGGGGAACTGGCGTACCAGCTGACCTTGTACCTCAGCGATGCTGTCCTCAGGTATATGCGCAGTGGCAAACTGGATTTGCGGGGCGGCGGCTAACAGCTTAGGTTCAAATAAGAAATAAAAGAAGGGACTGGGGCCACGCTCAAAGCGTGAGCGGATACTGGTAATCTCTCCGGTCAGCTCGATACCTTGGATGTTAAACACTACCTCATCGCCCATACCGACGTTTAGCATCTCAGCGGCGCTGTCTAATATGGATAAGGGCTGTACTTGTTGCAGTGGGGATTGCTTTGATTTTATTGGAGAGTCTTGACCATCGATAGGGCTATATAGCTCGTTATTGGTGACCGCATCGACGATGTATTCGGTGTCCATAACCGTATCAGCGTAGCTTAAGTTAAAAACTCGAGTTGGCTCATCGAAGTCGTCGTCGGCATCGATATCTTCTGCCGCCACGCCGCCAGCGGTAACGATACGTGCTCGAATAACGGGATAGTAGCTGACCGGTGCGCCAATGATGTTATTAATCTCGTCGTGTTGCGCACTTTGCACATCGAGCAAAAATATATTCGGTGCATCTTCAGGGTAGGCGTTGACAAACTGGGCGTTGATGCTGTGATTTAAAGTAGTAATCAAGGTTAATACCGCCACCGAGAGCGATAGCGTGACGAAGAACAGCGCCGATTGATTGCCTTTACGTGCCAGATTATGAATGGCAATACGCTGCATCCAGCTGACGTTTTTATTTTTTGCTAGGCGTGATAATAACCACAGCCAACCCCGTGCCAGCGCCCAAAATATAGCAACAAAGCCAATCAAACCGATAAGCAGTTGTGCGGAGAGTCGCCAAGAACCGACTTCATAAGTGAAGAATAAATATAGACCGACAAACATCAGCCCGTACCAAAGTAGGGGCAAGCGTTGATACCCTTTATACCATGGTAGCTTTTTACCCGATTGTTGGCTCGCACCTTGATTAAGCAGGGTAGCGGGGGTGGTGGTACCAAGCTCATTGAGACCACGCTGGGTAATGACCAGCGTCAATATGATGGCGATGACCAGCGTCTTAATAATGCTAATGGGGTTAATCGCTAAGCCAATATCTTCTGGCAAAATAGCAGTGAGATAGGGCTGCCCGATTTGCAAGAGCCCAAGGCTAAGAACCACAGCGGCGACACTGGCAATGATGGAGGTGCCTAATAATAGCCGATAGTAGCTGGCTTTGATTTGACGGGCAGGTTCGCCCATCGCCATACGAATGGCGTTGTTGGCCTGCTGTTTGGTCACAAAGGCGGTAATCACGCCATACATGGCGACGGCGGATAATAGCAGTACCGCAATGACCAACAATTTTAAAAACATCAACACATTATCAGAGATACGTGAGACTTGAGTGTCCTCGGAATCGAGGTCGGACAGCCTAATATCAGGATAGCTAGTCAGTATTTGCTCAAGCTGCTCTTGCTGTGCGGCTATGGTTTCTTCATCTCCTGCCATTTCAATACGATAGCGCACGCGGCTACGCTGACCAAGTAGATTGGTTGCCTGCAGCGCCTGATCCTGCATAAGGACATGACCACCAAAATCAAAGGCACTAAGTGGTCTATCTGGCTCTTTGGTCAGCACATCGCTGATGGTAAACTGTCCATCGCCAATGGTAACGGTATCGCCAATATTGGCATTTAACCCTTGCAATACTTCTGGGGCGATGACTACAGTGTTAGACTTGAGTTGTTGCCACAACGGCTTGCCTGAAGCGGTTTCAGCTTCTCCGTATAAAGGATAGGCGGGCGTGACGCCTTTGACGCGCACCAGCAAGGTTTGCTCATCGGTCACAGCCATGGAGCTAAACTGATAATCGTAGACGACTTGATTGTCGGGCAGGGTACGCACTTGTGCTAAGACTTGCGCCGGCCATTCTTGATTGCTCTCTAGTACCAAATCGCCACCAACCAGCGCCCGCTGGTTGTCAGTGATGTAGGTATTGACTCCTTGTTGAATGGAATCAAGAGTCAGATAAGTGGCGAGCGATAAGGTTAGGGTGATTAAGAATAATACCGGGTAAACCCAGCGTCGCCACCAGCTACGGGTAAGAGCTTGGGTACCTAAGGTGGAAGTAAAAACCGAGTTTAAAGTAGCCATAAAGTTTGCATTTAATTCATCGCTAGACCATTCTTTCTTCTTATTCTTAGCAGCATTATCCATTAACTTTTGACCCGTTTATTACACCATCATGCATGGTAATCACTCGATCCGCCATCTCGGCAAGCGCTGGGTCGTGAGTGACCACCACGAGTGCTGAACCGGTTTGTTGACGCAAATCTAATAATAATTGCATAACCTGATCAGCATTTTGTTCATCCAAGTTACCCGTGGGTTCATCAGCGAAGACAATTTTGGGGCGTGAAACTAGGGCTCGTGCCACTGCGGTACGCTGCTGTTCACCACCGGATAGTTGGTTGGGTAAACTATCACGCCGATGCCCAAGCCCGACTGCTTCTATTAATTCATCGACACGAACTTGATCAGGACGCCGCGCAATATCGAGTGGAAAGGCAATATTTTCTGCCACGGTCAAAGTGGGCAATAAATGAAAAGATTGGAATACAAAACCCATTTCACGCTGACGAATAGCCGCCAGCGCATCCTCACCAAGCGCACTTAACGTTTGCTCGCCGAGTTTAACCGAACCGCTATCAGGATAATCGAGCGCGGCAAGCAAGCCTAGCAAAGTAGATTTTCCTGAGCCTGATTTCCCCATAATCACTACAAACTCGCCAGCATCAACATGAATACTGACATCTTTGATAATCGCTAGCGATTGCTCGCCAACTTGTACGGTTTTGTTTAAGTTTGCGGCGGTGAGTAGCGCTTTATTGCTAGAAACTGTAGCGGTCATATTTTTCTTCTTTTAATGGCGATGATTTCAATTAGGCTCACTTACTACCATTTTCTCAAGCTCAGGTTGTAGCACCGGTAAGATATTATTATTTACGATAATGGTATAGCCTTCTTTGGTTGGATGAATGGCATCAGCTTGGTTGAGGTCAGCAATACCGCCCACGCCCTCCAAGAAAAAGGGAATCATTGGCACATCCATATCTTCAGCGATACGGGGATAGATGTCTGAGAATGACCTGACGTATTCGTCGCCCAAATTGTCATAAATTTGCATGCCGCCTAAGATAACTTCGCTACCATTATCTTGTAGGTGCTTCACAGCGGTACGGATATTTTCCTCAACGGTTGCCACATCGAGACCGCGCATAGCATCATTAGCGCCAATCGTTAATATAGTGATATCAGGCTCAGTTTGCGTCACCCAGTCCAGACGATTGACAAGACCGGTGCTAGTCTCACCGCTAAGCCCTGAATTGACCACATCGACATTGACGTAGCCCAGCTTCTTTAATTGGGCTTCTAATTGCGCTGGGTAATTACCGTCACGCTCAACGCCTAAGCCTTCGGTGAGGGAGTCGCCAAGCGCTAGAATGGTAATAGGCTGCTCGATAATTTCTATGTCGCCTTGTTCAGCCACAGATACATGTGAAACTTGATTGGCAGCCTCTGTTTGCGGCACCTCTAATATAGGGTCATTAGCATCAGCGTCATTATCAGCAGCTGGACTACAGGCGATTAGCGCTAAGCTGGCCAGTAGCGCTAAGCTGATATTTTTTGCTACTAGTAATTTGGCTGCAGCCGCTTTTATCAAAGGTTGTGACATAGAGGTTCCGTTATATAGTAATTAACATTATTTACTTTAACAAATTTGATAGCAGTTGGCTGTTTAAGCTTGGTTGTTCAAAAACTCAGCTATAGCCTCATAAGTTTGCTGGCAGATGTCAGGATTGAGATTTTCCATATTCAGATAAGCATGAATGACTTGCTCATAAGTGATGTGCTGGGTATTAACCCCTGCTTCAGTAAGTTTATTAGCATAGGTGGCGCCTTCATCATATAAGGGATCAATTGCTGCATTGATGATAAGCGCAGGTGGCTGATCCTTAAGCTCATTTGGGGTAGCAAATAGGGCAGATTTGGCTTTTCTGTTCTCATTGTTTTGAAAGTACTGGTCAAAATACCAGCTGATGCGCTGGCGACTAAGCAGATAGCCATCGCCATATTTCTCGATAGAAGGACCGCTCATAGTAAAGTCAACGCTGGGGTAGATCAGTACTTGGGCGCTGATTTTATCTATTACATCTGAATCTTTTACTCTAGGATCACGTAGCAGATTAGTCACCAAAGCCCCGCCATGACTATCGCCTGCCACGACAATATTAGTAGGGCTGATTTGCTGGCGGGCGAGCAATTTGGGTAACCCAAGTAAAGCGCTGCAAGCATCGTTTTGGCCGCAAGGATAAGGATTTTCTGGTGCAAGGCGATATTCTGGGGCAATGACAATATGCCCGGTATGTTTTGCCAAACGGCATAAAATCTGATGATAAACAGCGACGCTACCCGCCGTCCCGCCACCACCATGAAAATACAGCATTATGGGTAAAGAGGTGGGCTCAGGTTGGTCAGTATAGGCTGGCAAGCTGGGATAAAAAAGGCGCACTGGTACATCATAAACATCGCTAGTTGACGCCTCACACTCGATGATGTCATCCACTATTAAAGGGACATCCACTTTTTCAGTGAGCAAGTTATGAGTTAGATTTGCCAAACCCTCTCTAGCATTGATCGCATTAGCAATACTGCCCGTTTGGATAAAAGCTGGCAATATTTGATAATTCAATACATTTAGATAATGAGTTATCTCAGGCAATAAATCAGCTTGATTTTGCGTCTCTGCTGGTTTTTGTTTGCTAGAGTTAGTCATTTTAAGCCCTCTTGCCATCAACCATAACTGGACGACTGACCATCCATGCAATAACGACATTTATAATCATTAAGATAAGCGTTATTAATAAGGGCAAGTCCCAATTTCCGGTCGCTTCATGCAGCCAGCCAGTACCTAGTGGACCGAAAAAGGCCAGCAAATAACCAACCGCTTGAGCCATCCCGGACAGCTCGCTTGCCTGATTGGTGGTGTAAGTCCGTAATGAGAATAGCATCATACTTAGGGTAAAAATTGCTGAACAGCCAGCGCCCATCATGCCTGACCACAGCCACGCCAAATCAGCGGAAAGGTAACTTAATCCTAAAACCCCAATAACGTTAAGAATCGCTGCAAAGACAGCTAGCGCTTGAATAGGTCGACCACGATTGACTAACCAAGTTAAACTTAATATAGCTAGTGGTGCCATAAACTGAAACACTGAGCCCATCTGTCCAGCGGCTACGGGACTCAAGCCTTTACTCACCCAAATAGAAGGCAGAAAACTAGCGACAGTATAATAAAGCAAAGACTGGATACCCATAAATATCGCAATCTGCCAAGCAAAAGGCGTACGCCACATAGAGATATCTGAATCACCTAGCGTAGCAAGTGGCACGGCTTGATGGCTTGATGAGCCTAAACGCAAGCGTAAAAATATCCAAATAATAATGGCAAAAAACCCCAATAGTGACCAACCCCCTAATGCCCATTGCCAACCGACATGCTCGGATAATGGCAGTACCACCCCAGCGACAATCCCTGCGCTCACCGTCATAGTAAGACTAAATAGGCCAGTGATTAGTGGAATATGATGGGGCGTACGCTGCTTGATGACCGGAGCTGCTAAAGTATTGGCAAAACCAATAGCTAAAGTCAGCATCACCGTACCACTCAAAAACCCTATCCAAGTCGGCACCACCACCCGTACGACCATCCCTAACGTGAGCAGGATTATCATCGTAATCAAAGTGTTTTCAAGTCCATAGCGCTTACCAATAGCTGGAGAGATTAACGCTCCTATAGCAAAGGTCAGCATAGGTATGGCGCCAAGCCAACCAATTTGAGTTTCAGAGATATTTAAAGCGTTTTGAACTACTGGCGCAATAGAGCCAAGTGCCACAATAGGCGCACGCATATTGGTTGCCAACAAAATCATCGCGCACAGTACCAACCAAAAAGTAAATTTTGCAGAAGGTAGCTTAGCAGGTTGCGAATTAGTAAGGTTCGGCGTAGATGATAAGTTGGAATCAGTAGACATAGCAGCACGACAATAAAAATGAGAAAAGAAACCAGTCACTATTTAAGCGCTAATAAAAGCGCATAAAGATGGTGACACCAAAAACTATCACTAAATGAGTAAGGTGCACAAGACAGAAAGATCATCATATTCAGCTTATCTATAAGCGTGGTGGCAGCAAATAACCTGAGTATGATCTATCAAGAAAAGCTCTAGAGAAAATTGCATAGTACAATTTAAAAATAGCGCCAGTCGCTTTTAAGAATTAAAAGGACTTGACGCTATTATAAGAATAGATGATAGGCAAATGCTATCAGCCTATGGTAACGAGCATGATATTTATACTGACTTACCTAATTGAGCTGCTTTGAGTGCATTGGCTCGTGATTCAGACCCTTGTGATTCACATTTGTTAGGGTCATCGCCACAAAACGAGCAGTACTCATCGCCCATCAGTTTGGCCACACCACCGCATGAGCCTTTGAGCGGCTGTTTCTTGAACATATAACCAATGCCCATCAATAAAAAGAACAACACAAAGACGGTAAAGGTAATAGCAAGCATAGGGAGTAATTGACTAAGCATGGGGGAAACCTCGCTTTATCCAGCCGGTAGTTACTGGTAATAATTGACAACTAAATACCATAACTGCCGGCTATAATTAATTTATAGTCTTATTCTACCATAGTTAGCCAATTGAGATAATATATAGCAAAACAACAACGATACAGTATCTACATAACATTGCTCTACATAACGTGAATAGCAATGTAAGTAGCTGCACCCGCTAAATAACCGATAAGGGCTAGGCCACTGATATGCTTGAGATACCACATAAAGGAGATTTTCTCCATACCCATAGCCGCAACCCCAGCCGCTGAACCGATAATTAAGCAGCTACCACCAACGCCGGCGCAGTAAGCCAAGAAATGCCAAAAGGCACCATCTTGTAAAAACATGCTTTGGCGTGCCAGCTCATCACCAGTGAGTCCTGCCATAGCAGAATCGGTAAGTAGAGGATACATTTTCATTGCACCAGCTACTAGAGGCACGTTATCTACCAATGATGACAGCAAGCCAATAAATACGTTGATAACATATAGGTTGCCAAAAGTATTATCCAGCCATGTTGCCATATCTATCAAGTGTCCAGCAGTCGCTAGTGCTGATACCGCTAGGAGGATACCTAAGAAGAACAAAATACTCGACATATCGACTCGAGTAAGTACTCCAACAACGGTCATCTGCTGCTTAACATGCCACTGGTCATGACGATGTACCAGCTCGGTAAATACCCAAAGTACACCTACACCGAACAAGATACCCATATAAGGAGGTAGATTGGTTAGAGTTTTAAATACCGGTACAAATGCTAGTGCACCTAAACCTAAGGCTAAAATACTAATACGCATTCTAGGCGTCACGGCATCAAGTGGGTTTGCCGTAGCTGCGCCATTGGTTCCATTTGAGTAGGCATCAAAAGTCTGAGTTTGAGCGCCCTCTGCTCCCTGCATTGCCATCGCAGAAGCCCCAGTATATTCACCAAGATAGTTGACGTTAGAGGATTCAACGGCTGCTTTAGGAGGCTGAGGTCTACGTACGGTTTGACCTTTAAACATAAAGGTTAGTATTAGTAGAGGTACAACTGCAGCAATTAAGCTCGGTACAATCAAATCAACAATGATATTACTGGCAGTAATTTGATTACCAATCCACAGCATGGTGGTGGTGACGTCACCAATGGGCGACCACGCACCACCTGCGTTAGCACAGACGACAACCGTACCTACGAACCACAAGCGTAGCTGTTTGTCTGCTACCAGTTTGCGTAATAACGAAACCATGACAATAGTGGTGGTAAGGTTGTCTAGTAGTGCGGAGAAAAAGAAAGTAAGCGCGCCGATTGTCCATAGCAAGGTCACCGCATTGGTCGTATGGATACGGTTGGTAATAGCCGCAAAGCCATCATGCGCATCAACCAATTCAACGATAACCATAGCACCCATTAAGAAAAACAGAATCTCTGCAATCTCCGACAAATGATGTCGCAGCTCAGTATTCAGTAGGGCAGTGGCATTGAGGCCATCGGTGAGTTGATTGGCAAGCAAGGTCTCAGATCCAATGACCAGCAAGGTCCAAACTATAACTGCTGTTAACAGAGCTGAGGCGGCCTTATCGACGTGAATGTTATGCTCAAGTGCGATAGCAATATAGCCCAAGACAAACGTTATCGCCATCAATGTATAAATCATCTCATATCCTTAGTGCAAGCACATTTCGATAACAGTATTCTAAAACGTCATATTGTAAGCCTTTTACAATAATTAAGACAGCCAGTAAGGTGACTGTAAGAGTGAGTCGTAAGCTATTCAACAGACCCTGATAACTCTTGTCATTATCATCGCTTAAGACTTTTTGTCGGCTCGCAAGTTTTGCATTGCTGAGGTCTGTACTACTTGCCAATGGTCTATACCGTTTTCTTTGGCGTTTTCAATATCAGCAGGCTTTATCCCATCCGCTAGTACTACAAATAATGCAGCTATATCATGCTCTTTAGCTAGGGTTAATGCTTTTTCATAAGGTAAGGCGGTTAAGGCAGTCGCCCAAGCATCGGCGAGAGCGACTGAGTCAGCGGCAACGGTCACCGAAGGTGCGCCGCCCACAATAGGCTCACCAGTGGTTGGGTCGATAGTATGGCTATAGTGTTTACCATCAAATATTACTGAATTGCGATAATTACCTGAGGTCGCCAAATACATTTTATTAGCGTTATTAATAGGTTGGCGGATACCGGTGATGGTCTGACGCTCGCTGACGGTACTGCCCTCAATAGGAGCGTCAATGGCAATTTGCCAGGGTTGCTGCTGACTATTAACCCCGGAGGTAGCAATCTCCCCGCCAATCTCTACCATATAATTGCGAATTTGATAATCATCCCTTAGAACATCAGCAATGACATCGACGCCATAACCTTTAGCTACCGCTGAAAAATCCAGTCCGACGCCATTTTTAGTTTTATAGATAGTATTATCATCTTGTATTACACTCTCAAAATCGACTAAGGCTTTTGCTTGAGCAATCTCCGCCGGAGTAGGTGGGCTTTGCAAACGCTCAACGGTCATGGTGCTACCAAAGCCCCAAGTGTCAATGAGTGGCATAACAGTGGGATCAAACGCTCCACCTGATTGCTCATAAACTTGACGCGAGATAGCCAGCACATGGTCAAAGTCGGCATCAATAATAATCGGTTGATTTTTAGCAAGTTTATTAAACTTGGAAATAGTAGAGTCATCTTGATAAGTGGACATGCTATCGTTGATGTCTTGCAGGCGTGAATCTATAGCAGCTTGTATAGCGCTTTCATCGGCGCCTTCTGGCAGTTTATAGCTGATATGGTAGCTGGTACCCATAGTCTCGCCACTCAAGTAGTCGTACTCAGGTGGCTGCTGGCAGGCACTAAGACTCAAAAGGGCAGTGGCAGCCATAATAGGCACTATGCTCCCTAAAACAGGGTTGTTATAGGTTTTGAGGCAAAAGGAATGAATTAATTTTGTCATAAGATTTTTGGTATAGCGTAGGGTTAAAGGGAGAAAATAACAGTGACCCATTCTACACCCCTTAGCCCTAGTAACTCCAATAATCATGGTAATAAGCTAGATACGACCTGATGATTAAGCTTATTTTACTTGGGATTTACGGATGAGCTTATACAGTCTTGGCGGTGATACTCGATTAATTGTTGCGGCCATTTTTTCTTTAGTACCGGCGGCAATAATATATTCTTCACCTTTTATTAAGGCTTGGCTAACCTGTTTAGCAAAGGCGCTAGCGGTCAACCCTTTATTGGTCGCCTCATCCATGGTGCCTTGCGCACTACCATCTCCGGTCAAGGCATTGATAGAGATATTGGTTTGGATGAATCCTGGGAAAACCGTTGCTACTGCTATCCCTTGATCATGTAATTCAGCTCGTAGACTGTTAGCCCACATGTGAATAGCGGCTTTAGCTGCGCTATAAGCGCCCCGATACTGCGTACCTAATAAGCCAGCAACGCTCGATACCATGACTATCTTGCCGCCGCCTTGACTAATCATATCGGGTAATACCAGTCTGGTCAGACGAGTTTGCGCAAAGTAATCTATCTCCATTATTTGGCGTTCAACTTCCTCAGTAGTGTCCATAATCAGTGAGCGCTGGCTGACACCAGCATTGTTAATCAGCCAATCTATTTTTCCTGCTTGAGATTTGGCAGTTTGATAGGCCTGTTCTGTTTGTGCAGCATTACTGATATCGAAAGGCACTACGATATGCTTGTTGGATTTTTTGCAACGCTTTTTGACAGCCTCTAACTTATCCTTATCTCGACCACTTAGGATAATTGTGGCGCCTTTTTTGGCAAAGGCGACCGATAATGCTTCGCCAAGACCACTTGAAGCACCTGTTATCCAAATCGTTAAATCTTTTACTTTAGTTTGCATGGGATTCCTTTCCTTTAATAATAAAACGGTTAACATTTAAACCATGATGATAGTAAAAATATACGGGTTGTACTAAATCTAGCTCATAAAAAAAGAGCCTCAATTGAGACTCTTAATTTATCATATATTAACGAAGTTATCGTATTTGCTTCAGACTTAGTTGAGCAATTACGCTTAACAAAGCTTAACCACCAAAGTCATCAAGCATAATGTTTTCGTCTTCAACCCCTAGGCTGTGCAACATGTCGATCACCGCCGCGTTCATCATCGGTGGCCCACACATGTAGTATTCACAATCCTCTGGGTTGGGATGGTCTTTGAGGTAATTCTCTAGTAGCACATTATGAATAAAGCCAGTCGGACCTTCCCAGTTATCTTCTGGTAGGGGGTCAGATAGGGCTACATGCCACTCAAAGTTATCAAATTCTTCTTCGAGTTGGTCATAATCTTCAACGTAGAACATCTCACGAATAGAGCGCGCACCGTACCAAAAGCTAATCTTACGATCTGAGTTTAGACGCTTGAGCTGGTCAAAGATGTGCGAGCGCATAGGTGCCATACCGGCACCACCGCCGACGAATATCATCTCTGCATCGGTGTCTTTGGCAAAGAACTCACCATAAGGACCTGATACCGTGACTTTATCGCCAGGTTTTAGATTGAACGTCCATGACGACATCTGACCCGGTGGTATGCCTTTAGGACCGCGCGGTGGCGGTGTAGCAATACGAATATTAAACTTGATTAGACCTTTTTCTTCTGGGTAGTTAGCCATCGAATAAGCACGAATGACTTCCTCGTCTACTTTTGAGACCAGATCAAATAAACCGAAGGTTTCCCAATCTTCACGATACTCTTCAGGGATATCGAAGTCTTTATAGTGTACTTCATGCGGCGGCGCTTCTAACTGTACATAACCACCGGCGCGGAAGTTAACTGCTTCACCCTCTGGAATCTTGAGCACCAATTCTTTAATAAAGGTAGCAACGTTCTCGTTAGAGATAACTTCACATTCCCATTTTTGTACATCAAAGAATTCAGGATCAATCTCAATTTCCATATCCTGTTTAACTGCAACCTGACAGGCAAGACGCATATTGTCGCGGATCTCACCTTGAGTAAAATGACCTTCTTCGGTAGGTAAAATAGAACCACCGCCTTCAATCACTTTACAAGTACACTGACCACAAGTACCACCGCCGCCACATGCTGAAGATAAGAATATACCTTCACTAGCAAGGGTCTGTAGCAGTTTACCGCCCGCTGGCGTCACCACATCATTTTCAGGATCTTCATTAATACGAATAGTGACGTCACCCGAGCTGACTAATCTTGAGCGTGCTGCCAAAATAATGGCAACTAAGCTCATGATAATCACGGTAAACATAGCAACGCCGCCAATCGCCGTAGCATAATCCATGATAGTTATCCTTAATCTATGGGGTAGGGGTGCGCGGCAAAATTTTGCACTTTTTCGAACCCCTACCAGATAAATGAATTAAATAGCTTAAATTGACATACCACCGAACGACATAAAGCCAAGCGACATTAGACCAACGGTAATAAAGGTAATTCCAAGACCACGTAGAGGTGCTGGAATATCTGAGTATTTAAGCTTTTCACGAATACCAGCCAAAGCGGTAATAGCGATTGCCCAACCAAAGCCTGCACCAACACCATATACCACAGACTCACCAAAGTTATAGTCACGTTCAACCATAAATAGTACACCGCCCAAAATAGCACAGTTAACGGTAATCAGTGGCAAGAACACCCCAAGGGCGTTATATAGAGCCGGAACAAACTTATCCAAAAACATCTCTAAAATCTGTACCGTAGCAGCGATTAAAGCAATGTAACTTAGTAAACCTAAGAAGCTTAAATCGATATCAGGGAACCCTGCCCAAGCCAGCGCACCATCTTTTAGAATGAACTGAAATAGTAAGTTGTTTAATGGAACCGTGATGCCCATCACAACCACAACAGCAACCCCAAGTCCAATAGCGGTTGAGACCTTTTTGGATACGGCTAAAAAGGTACACATACCCAAGAAATAGGCCAAGGCCATGTTCTCGATAAAGACTGAGGTAATAAATAAACTAATATAATGTCCCATTAGTGACCGCCTCCATGTGCCATACCTTTAGACTGGGGCTTCATGACGAAGTCAGCTTCTTCCACCTGTTCAGGTTTCCAAATACGGATAATGGCAATAAACAAACCGATGATAAAGAACGCTGAAGGTGGCAATAATAATAGACCATTTGGTAGATACCAACCACCGTCAGTAACCGGCTGTAATATCGTAAGACCAAGCCAAGTGCCTGAACCAAAGATTTCACGAATAGTGGCTACGAATAGCAGCACTGCTGAATAGCCAAGACCGTTACCAATACCATCTAAAAAGCTTGGAACCGGTGGATTGCTCATAGCGAATGCTTCAGCACGTCCCATAACGATACAGTTGGTAATAATCAAACCAACGAATACCGATAGCCCTTTACTCACATCGTAAGCGACCGCTTTTAGGATCTGATCGACCAAGATAACCAAGGAAGCAATAATCGTCATCTGTACAATAATACGAATACTAGATGGAATTCTGTTACGGATGATAGAAATAAAGAAGCTTGAAAATGCCGTTACTAAGGTTAGTGCCACACACATGACCAACGCATTGGACACGGTAGTGGTTACCGCTAATGCTGAACAGATACCTAGGATCTGTAGCGCAATAGGGTTATTATCAAAGATTGGCGAGGTTAAAATAGTTTTAGTGTCAGCCATGTTATGCCTCCTTGCCGTTTGCTGGGGTTACACTGGCAGCCAGCTCGGTTACGGGATTTGTCTGGTTTGTATCCTGCATTTGACGGGCTTGGGTAGCTGTATCTTCAACGCTTGCACCGTTTTGTTCACGCAAAGCATCTAGATAAGGCTTATAACCTTGATCGCCTAACCAAAACTGAATCATGTTACTGACACCGCGGCCAGTCAATGTAGCGCCGCTAATACCGTCGACCCAATTCTCTTTAGGATTACCCGCTTTGGTAACACCGGTAGCGACATTGCCGTTTTCGTCATACGACTCGATGCCTGTCCATTTTGCACGCCACTCTGGCTCTTCGATACGAGCACCC
Organism: Psychrobacter jeotgali; assembly: GCF_904846315.1. NCBI lineage: Bacteria > Pseudomonadati > Pseudomonadota > Gammaproteobacteria > Moraxellales > Moraxellaceae > Psychrobacter > Psychrobacter jeotgali. Next base: position 2,342,098 of record NZ_CAJHAF010000001.1, on the reverse strand, counting down.
AAACCTGGGGTTTCTTTATGCTCATAAAAGCTAATACCTTTGATGGTATTCATATCGCTCTCAAGCGTTAAGAAGCCATAGATAGTGCCCCATAGACCATAGCCTTGAATGGGTAGTACCACCATTTCAGGTTGACCGGCATCATCGTTTTTGACATAGACTTTAGCGTATTTAGGTTTACGGCCAATACCTGCAGGATCGTTATTGCCTAAATCTTCGCTAAGCGCCTGATTTTTAGTGGCTTGGCTAGTATCGTAAGCGTTTCGATCGGGGATGCCAACCGCTTTTAGAGCGTCGTCATCTAAGTAGCTGCCTTTGGTCATGTCGACGATTTCAACTTCAAAATCTTTGAAACGTTCTACCACATCTTCAGGAGTATCTGAATCAGGGTTATACATGCCGGCGGCAACTAAAATGTTTTTATTACGGTCAATTCTAGCGTTTTCGACTTGGGCTGGTTTTAGACCAACCGCTACCGCTGAGACCAATACGGAACACACCAAGCATAGCGTCAACGCTACACTAATGGTGGTCATATTATTACTTTTGGGTTTGGACATAGCGAACCCTCCGTGCTGTTTGGCGTTTGATATTTGCTTGGGTGACAAAATAGTCAAACAATGGGGCAAATAAGTTGGCAAATAGAATGGCGAGCATAATACCTTCTGGGAAGGCTGGGTTGACCACACGAATCAAGACGGTCATAAAGCCAATCAAGATACCATAAGCCCAGCGACCTTTATTAGTATGTGCAGCTGAAACCGGATCAGTAGCCATAAAGACAGTACCGAAAGCGAAGCCACCGATAACTAAGTGCCAGTAAAATGGCAAGCTCATCATCAAGTTATCTTCAGAGCCAATCATATTGAATACGAGTGAGGTGATGATCAGACCAATTACACAACCGGCCATAATGCGCCAAGAAGCGATACGTGACCATAATAAGAACACCGCCCCGATCAAAATAGCGAGCGTTGATACTTCACCGACACTGCCTTGGATATTACCAAAGAAAGCATCGCCCCAAGTAATGGCTTGACCATAAACGTCGACGAACTTATCTGGTGTCACGCCCAGCGCTGCCAGACCAAGCGGCGTTGCTCCTGAGAACCCATCTACCGCTGTCCAGACCGAATCGCCAGACATATAAGCCGGATAAGCAAAGTATAGGAATGCTCGACCCGATAGGGCAGGGTTCAAGAAGTTTTTACCTGTACCGCCGAAGACTTCCTTGGCTACAACTACCCCAAAGATAATACCGAGAGCCACTTGCCATAAAGGAATATCAGGCGGCATAATCAGCGCATACAGTATCGAAGTCACAAAGAAACCTTCGTTCACTTCATGCCCACGGACGACGGCAAATATAATCTCACATAAGATACCTACAGCGAACGTCACTATATATATGGGCAAAAACTGCATGGCCCCGTAGACGAAGCTAGCCCAAATACTATCAGGGTTGTAACCTACCATACTGGTAATGATAGTGCGCCACCCTTCAGGCTGTAGTCCAAGCTGGGTAATGGCAGTGAGCGCTTGATGACCGACGTTGTACATACCCCAAAACATAGCTGGGAAAGTACAAAGCCAAACGGTAATCATAATACGCTTAAGGTCAACACCGTCACGCACATGCGATGAGGTAAATGTTGCTGAGCCCGGTTGACGAAAGAAAGTGTCAAACATCTCAAAAACGGCGTAATATTTCTCGTGTTTGCCACCCTTGGTAAAGGACGGCTCCATACGATCGAATATGTTGTGAATAAATTTCATCGTGGTTAGCCCTCCAGCTCAATGCGCGTCAAGTTATCACGCAAAATATCGCTGTATTCATATTTACCAGGAGAGACGAAAGTGCATAATGCTAAATCTTCTTCGTCCAGCTCAAGTACCCCAAGATCTACTGCCGTAAGAATATCTTCGACAATCAATGCCCTTAATAGTTGCGTAGGCAAATAGTCCTGCGGCATAACGTCTTCATAAACTCCAATAGGTACCATCGCTCGAGGTGAGCCGTTAGTACTAGTGGTGAAGTTATACTTTTTCTTAAAGAACTGCGAGATATAGATCGGCAGTTTAGAAAAGCGGTTCATACCAGGGCTAAAGAAATGAAAGGCTGGACGCTCGTAGCCTTCAGGCAAGGAGCTGACTTGATCATGAAAGCGTCCAAGATAGGACACATTAGTAAATAACTTACGACCAGAAAGTACTGAGCCTGAAATGATCCGATTATCACCTTCAATTAGCTCGCCTTTAGTTAATGCCGTAATCTCTGCGCCGCGTTCAGTGGCGACTAGGTGAGGCTTTTTGACTGAAGGGCCCGCTAAGCTCAATAGACGACGGGTATATAGACGACCAGTAGTAAATAGCTTACCAATGGCAATCACATCTTGATAGCCAATCGTCCAAACCGTTACACCGCGGCTAATAGGATGCAAAAAGTGAATATGCGTTCCTGCCAAACCTGCTGGATGCTTGCCGGCAAAAGTATGATACTCAGTCACATTATCAGCTGCGGTATGCGGCGCTGGCGATAGATTAGCATCAGCATGATGACAAACAAAGGTCTTAGGGCTGAGTGTAGATAAGACGGTGATGCCATCATTGAACGCTTGCAATTGTTCGTTGATTAGCAGCATCGGGTCAAACGCTAGCGGATTGGTGTCCATAGCGGTGACAAAGATAGCGTGCGGACGAGAGCCTAGATCTGGAGAGCGGCTATAAGGGCGGGTGCGAAACGCCGTCCATTCACCCGAAGCAACCAATTGGTTTTCAACCGCTTCAGAGTCTAAGTCAGCAAGTTGCTGGGAGTCGTAGCGCTGAAACTCTACTTCTTCACCATTGGGGTCAACCGCAATCACAAGGCTTTCAAAAACACGCCGTTCGCCACGGTTAATAGCGATAACTTTACCAGCAGCAGGGGCAGTATAAATAACGCCAACTCGTTTTTTATCCTCAAAAACGGGCTGGCCTTTTGCTACGATGTCACCTTCTTTGACATTCATTGTAGGTTTCATGCCTACATAATCGTAGCCAACAATTGCCACCTGTGCGGGTCTGTGTTCTGATATCTCGCGGGAGGGCTCACCGGCGATGGGCAAATCCAAACCTTTTTTAATGGTAATCATAAGCGAAAACTTAGTCCATAGTCCAAAACGATACCAGACGTCCTGTTGGTATAACGGCAGTTTTACTATTAACGATAATAAAAAGCGCTCAGTCCCAAAATAGAGTCTCAGACATCAGTAGCATGTTTACTATTGATGACGGCAATGGGATTAAGTACCTTGAAAAATACGCTTAAGCTTGACTGCTAATAAAAATATCAACGCTGACCTTAGACTCCTTAACAACACGTTAATACTTTACTCGAATTACCAAAGTGGCGACCGGCTACCTAGATTTATGATAGATATAACCTTTTTATAATAGTTAAAACTGCTCCTGATTTAAGTGCAAACCAGCAACGTTCAGTAGTATAAAAAAGTTTTATCATACTTTTATAACCATACAAACTTATGGTGGCAGTATTGTCTAATTAAGACTATCTTAAAATAGCGCTTAAAGCAGATGATCTAATGATTAAACCCATAGAAAACTGTCACAACATAAGTTAGGAATGAACCGATGTTAGTTTATCATTAGCTTTTACTACTCTACAAAAAATATAAGTGGTAAAAACTAATGCACAAGGCTTCATTCCTAGAAACAAGTACAAATATATCTAGGATTATACGCTAAATTGACCTAAAATTGCCAGCCAGTAATTGAATCCATTTAAAGTCAGCCTTATCCAAGCCAACCAAACTTATGGTTATACTTATAATTATAAACGGCCCATTTTAAGACTAGCAGCGTTGTGAGATAATCAAAACTATTATTCATATTTTGATAGACTTTATAGCTGAAGCTATTTTCTTTTATAGCAATCGATATTATTTTATTTTTTACTTTCTAACCCTACCCGACTATTATTAATGCTATTAGCGTTATTTTTTATAAGGAATATAGTATGTGCGCTGCGCCTGTAATTATACCAGCCATTGATCTGAAAGATGGCAAATGTGTGCGTCTGAAACAAGGACGTATGGAAGATGATACCGTCTTCTCCGATGATCCTGTTGCTATGGCAGCCCGCTGGGTCAATGAAGGCGCTCGCCGGCTACATTTGGTAGATTTGAATGGCGCATTTGATGGGGTCCCTGTGCATAAACGTGTGGTACATGATATTGCTAAAGCCTATCCCAAGTTACCAATCCAGCTAGGCGGCGGTGTGCGCAACATGCAAACGATTGAGCAATACATCACTGCGGGTCTCACTTACATTATTATCGGCACCAAAGCCGTTGAAGACCCTAAATTCGTTGCAGAAGCCTGCCGCGAGTTTGCCGGTCACATCATCGTTGGTATCGACGCCAAAGACGGTATGGTAGCTACCCATGGTTGGGCAAATGTTACAGATACCAAAGCGACCGAGCTTGCCAAACGTTTTGCTGATGTCGGGGTCTCCTCTATCGTTTATACCGATATTGCCCGTGATGGCATGATGGAAGGGGTCAATGTTGAACAGACAGTAAATCTGGCACGAGAAGGGGGTTTGCCCGTTATTGCTTCTGGCGGCGTCACTGATATGCAAGATATCGAACTGCTAAAGCCTTACGGCGATTGCCTAGAAGGAATTATTACGGGACGTGCCATCTATGAAGGTACGCTAGATCTTGGTGAAGCTCAGAGTTATTTAGATCTTAAATAGCTTAAATGATTTAAGTCACTTAGATAATCGGCTTAAAGCAGCAAGCCACTAAGAGTAACCTCTATATAAAGGATGACTATGAGTGCATATTTTGATCGTTTAGTACCTAGACGGCTACTGGTATCCGGTCAAATACTGCTGTTAAGTCTTAGTTACAGTCTACCGATATCTGCTGCTATAGAGTTGCCCGATGGTGCAGGTCTATTGGTTGATCCTAGCACAGCAACGGTTGTACAAAGAGCTGGCACTGACGGCGATAGTAGCGAGAATAGTACGGCTATTGGTACCGAAGCTGGCGATTCAGAAGTTGCTGACTCTGATATTAATGTTAAAAAAACTAAAGAGGAGCGCGGACTGGTAACCACCGGTCCTACCGTTCCCACTATCTCTACGCCAGCCGTCAGTAGCGAAGAGAGTGGCAACTCCCAAATTGAGACCAAACCAACGCTGCAAAAAGATAACGATATCCGTCAACGTATCAGCGGTATTTTCTCTGAGATCGAAGGTCTGGAGATGATCAATATTAGTGTGACTCAGGGCGTAGTCACCCTAACAGGTGAGACTCCCAATGAGAAAAAAGCGCAACAAGCTATTAATTTAACCAATCGATTGACGGATGTGGTCACCGTTGAGGATAAGATTAATAGAACCCTTGATGTACAGGATAACGTCTCAACGGTCTACCAAGGTTTAAAGAACCAATTTAAAAGTTTGCTGAAAGCTATACCCTTATTATTGGTGGGGTTGGTGGTTTTTGGTATTGTGGCTTGGTTTGGTAGTTGGTTATCCAATCGCCAAAGAGTTTGGCAACGCTTGACGCCCAATCCATTTGTCGCTGAGCTTTTGGCGCAGACTATCAAGGTTATATTTATCACCTTTGGCTTGATATTAGCGCTCAGTCTCATAGGGGCGGAGACGGTTCTAGGTACGCTACTTGGCGGTGCTGGGGTAATAGGTATTGCGGTTGGTTTTGCAGTAAAAGATACCATTGAGAACTATATTGCCTCCTTGATGCTCAGTATTCGTCAGCCCTTTCGTGCACGCGATCATATTGTCATAAACGATAAAGAAGGCATTGTGGTACGCCTGACTTCACGGGCGACTATTTTAATGACCCTAGATGGTGATCAGCTAAGAATTCCTAATGCTGAGGTCTTTAAAGGCACAATTCTAAATTATACTAAAAACCCTGAGCGTCGCTTTACTTTTGAGCTGGGTGTTGATGCCAATGATGATCCTTTAGCAGCTATAAAAGTAGGCATTGATGCCATTCATACTTTAGACTTTGTTTTAGACGAGCCCAAAGCTATTGCTGTCATTAGCAACGTTGGTGATTCTAATATTATTCTTGAGTTTCAGGTATGGGTCAATCAGTCAGACACCGATTATTATAAAGCCCGTAGTATTGCCATTCGAGAGACTAAGCATGCCTTAGAGAATGAGGGCTTTAGCTTGCCAGAACCTATCTATCGTTTACGTTTCAATGAAAAGTTAGAAAAAGCTTTTGAACATATACAAAAACAAGAAGGGATAGCTAAAGAGGCTGCGGAAATGACCGTAACCCCTACTAGACCTGAAGAAACTGACAAAAAGCCTAGTGATGAAACCAGACCTGAGGATGAAGAGAAAAGAAGAGCAAAAGCACGTGCTAAGTATATTTTGCAGGGTCGTAATGCAGATGAAGTACTTGACGCTCGTCCTAACGCCAAGCTTATGGAAAAAGTCGAGCAAGAAATTGCAGAAGGCTCAGATGAAACGGATTTATTAGATGAAAACAGTCCGCAAGAGTAGTGCGTATTAATAGTGGTAATATTCAGGCATAAATAATGCAGTAAATCGTATATGAGTTCATTAAACATAAATATACGAGACATGAGTTATGCAGTTAAAACATCTGATTGTATTTGCACTAATTAGTATGGTGCTACTTATCGGCTTTAATATCGTTAATAGCAGTCGTCATGAGCAAAATAGAGCTCTGATAGCTAATGGTAGCTTAATAGTTGAGACGCCGCTCGATGCGGAAGCCAATAAGGCTAGCAGTGCTGATGCTAGCAGCCAATCTTTGGGGGAGCAGCCTAAAGCCATTATCGATGAGGCGACCATTCAGGTAAATCAAGTACAGCAAGCTGAGAGTCAACGATTAGAACAAATCAAAAATGATCAGTAGGTTATTGTTATTGAGTACTATTAGAACTAACGGATATAAAAAGGGGGCCAAAGATATCTTTAGCCCCCTTTTATTCTAGTCACTGTCATTCATAACTAAACATTTATAGCGAATCAAGCTTAACTCTTTTTGCTACTGTTTTGGTTGTTATTTTTGCTCTTGCTGTTTTTAGTACTTTTGCCATTAGAGCTAGAACGACTCTTTTTCTTAGTTTGATTCATCTGACTGGCTTTTAGTTTGTCGGTCAAATCAAAATCAATTTGTAGCAAGTCCATATTAACACCAGCGACTTTGACTTTTACCAAATCACCAAGCCCAAACAAGGTGCCTTTGTCTTTGCCAATAAGCTGCTGCTGCTGCTCATCATAAACAAAGTAGTCATCACCAACATTGGAGATGTGTACCAAGCCATCAATATATAAATCAGTCAGGGTGACAAATAATCCAAAGCTAGTTACTGTGGTGACCACACCTTCAAACTCTTCACCCACATGATCTTTCATATAATGACACTTGAGCCATGACTCGACATAGCGGGAAGCTTTTTCAGCTCGGCGCTCAGTATCTGAGGTTTGTGTACCAGCGTCTTCTAGCGAGAAGTCCATGACCGGTTGCTTACTATTGGTCACTTCTGCCTTAATCGCCCGATGTAGCATTAAGTCAGGATAACGACGAATGGGCGAAGTAAAGTGACTATATTCGTCATAGGCTAAACCAAAGTGCCCAATATTGTCAGGAGAGTAGTTCGCCTGCATCATTGAACGTAATAGCATACTGTGAATACTAATGGCATCGGGTCTATCTTTGGTAGCTTCGATAATGCGCTGATAGTCTGCTTGCGTTGGGCTCTCTTCTGGGAAAGATAAACCAAAGTTTTTCGCATATTCATGAATACGCATTGATTTTTCGTTATCAGGCTTATCATGATTACGATAAAGAACCGGCAGCTCTTTTTTCAGGGCAAAGTTCGCAGCACAGGTATTGGCGAGCAACATACACTCTTCAATAAGTTTATGCGCATCGCCGCGAGTACGAGGAACGATAGCGGCAATACCGCCTTTTTCATTAAACTTAATATAAGTCTCGACGGTTTCAAACTCCATCGCATGACGTTCTTCACGCTTTTTAACCAGTAAATCAAATAGCTGATGTAGAGTATCAATAGACTTTTTAACGTCTTTATTACCGGTTAATGATTTCGGTACACTCTTATCTTTTGGATTATCAAAATAACTATTTACTTGATTATAAGTTAAGCGAGCCTGTGAATGGATAACTGCTGGATAAAAGTCGTAGCCCGTTACATTACCGGCGCGTGATACTTTTATATCAGCAACCATACAAAGGCGGTTAACATCAGGATTTAATGAGCATAAACCGTTTGATAGTACCTCAGGTAACATCGGAATGACTCGATGAGGAAAGTATACTGAAGTACCACGCTCAAAAGCGTCCTGATCAAGCGGAGAATTTGGAGTCACATAATGACTGACATCGGCAATAGCTACTACTACTCGGTAGTTACCACCAGAACGTTTTTCAGCGAACACCGCATCATCAAAGTCGCGTGCATCTTCGCCATCGATAGTCACTAAAGGCAGGTCGCGTAGATCAGTACGACCTTTTAGATCCTTTTCAGTAGGCTCTTCATAAGCATTGGCTTGCTTTAAAGCGGCTTCACTAAATTCAGATGGAATATCATAATTGAGTAAAGTGGTTTCAATAATCAATTCACGATCATTTTCATCATCGAGTACTTCAGTAATTTTACCCGTAGCAAATTCATGCTGATTGGGCCAGTCAATGATATCAACCTTGACCGCATCACCTTTATTAGCGTTCAGTGCTTGCACATTATCATCAGTCACGGTGATCGGTTGGTGATTATTCGGGCTACTAAGCTCGACATTATAGCCTTCTTCATCACGAGCTAAAGTACCAATAAACTGATTTTGTTGACGCTCGACGATATCAACGATGCGGCCTTCGGTGCGGCCACGACTATCTATCGAGGTGCCGACGGCATCAACCTTATCACCGTTGAATACCCAGCGCATTTGCTTTTCATGCAAAAATAGATCTGGCATATCAGCCAAGACCACAAAGCCAAAGCCCTTGGCATGAGCAGCGACTATGCCAGTGACCACATCTTGTTGGGTCACTGCGCGAAAGCGAGAAGGACGTCCTTCACGATTAACTTGTCCATCTCGTACCATGGCTTTTAGGCGGTTAGCTAACGCTTCAAGCTGATCTGAATCATCAATATCAAAAGCTTTTGCTAACTGTTGATGTGTCGCATCACCAAACTCAGTAATCGTGCGCAATATTAGCTCACGACTAGGGATGGGATTGACATATCTCTGTGCTTCACTCGAAGCGTTTGGATCATTCCAACTCATAAAATACCGTATCTGTTTTTAAAATTATTAATAGTAGACATCTTAACACGAACCACGAGGCATAACACGAGTGACATTGCAATAACTTATAGCACTCGTATTAACTCTCTGTATTTAGCGTTATTTTAATCAATAACGCCGCAGTTAAATGTCGATATCAGTGTTACTAGATTTATCGGCTATCTTTTTGCTGTCCAGCTCTTTTGAGACTTCCAAAACAGTCGTTTGATTCGATTTATCTAGATATTTTTGCGCTTTATCAACTTCAGTCGTCAAAGTGTTGACGGTTTGCTTCATATTTTCCAGCGCTTCAATTTTATAATTACTAATCATATCCATGGTGTCATAGACGTTATTAAAGGCGTTTTGTAATTTATCAAGCTCAATAGTACTACTGGTTGCTTGCTCATGAATCTCGCCTGATTGACGTTTTAGCATCTCTGAGGTTGATTCAATAAGGCTGCTGGTGGTTTTATTGAGCGCAGTAATTTGATCGAGCACCAGCTTTTGATTGGTCATCGCTTGAGCAACGACCACCGCCGTGCGTAGTGCCGAAACAGTGGTAGTGGTGGCTCGATCTACCCCTTTAATCAGCTCTAAGTTATTTTTGCGAATGGTATCAAGTGCTAAATAACCTTGCACGTTCACTGCTAATTGGGTCAAAAAGTCAGTATTCTTTTGACGCACATAAAACAACATCTCTTCTTTTATAATACGTGCCTTTTCAGGATCGGTGGCTTCTAGAGCATAAATTTTTTGCTCAAGCTCTTCATCAATCTTTTTGCCCACATAGATATACTGGCGAATAGACTGCATAAGCTCCCACATATTGACTTTTTCTTGCTCAATCATAGCATTGTCTTTGAGCAGCTCATCTTTACCATTATATAGGCTAGTCACTACGGCATTAATATGCGACTGTGCGGACTCATACTGACGAAAGTAGTCTTGTACCTTATTACCAAAAGGAATCAAACCAAACAACTTACGTGAGCTGGTCAGCTGTTTTTTACTGGGATCCAAATCCTCTACAATACCGCGCAGCTCAGTCAATGATTTAGCAATAGGCGAGTTATCAAACAAGCTATCATTAAGACTTTTAGCCGGTAGCTCTAGCATGCGATTAGAAACCTGTGCCGATTCACGGATTTCTTTAGAGCCCAAATTATGAATAGACTGCACATTTTGCTGAAACTCAGGGCTATGTACTGAATTGGTCAGTACATGATCGACAAAAGCATCTACTTTAGCGTCAAGCTCTGGAATCTGACTTTCATCCAACTTGACCATTTGATCCGCCTCACTTCTCTCTACCTCTTTTACAGGCTCAGGCGGCGTTAGAGAGATACTAGGAGTTGAGGCATTTTCAGGTGGAGTCAATTCTTGCATGAAATTTCCTATAATAACCAAATGAGAATAAATTTAGCGATAGTATAATTAAAGTAGGGTAATAAATTAGAGTAATTATCGTTTTAGGGTGCCAGTATCATAAATGTATATAGGGCTATCTAATAGCTAAAATGGACATAAATATACCTAGATAAATTACTTTAAGTGGCTGATTGCAGCTGAGTCTTTAGATTAACGCTTAATGAGAGGATGATGAAGGCTGGTTTTGTAAAATATGTTGGGTAAATATAGTACGTATGCTACAGCCTTTACAGCTCTAACTCTCGAATCTTTAACTCAAACCCTTAAAATGTACTTTTGTATTCATAGAGGTTGGGTATTTCGAGGGCAAATATTAAAAACTTGTCAAAGAAACTAGATTTGAGAAATAAAGAAGGAAGAGATTTTATAAGCTTATAGTAAAAGACCATCAATATCCCGCAGCATATTGATGGTCAAAAAGCTTAGATATATAAATAGTATTAGCTTATAGCTACTGAGTCACAACGGCCTACTAACCGTAAGCTATGTGACTATTTTTTCTTAGTAGGTCCTAATAGCATACCCATTTGTCGACCTTCCATTTTTGGAGGCTGTTCGACGTTTGAGATATCAGCGGTATCTTCGATAATACGCTCGAGCTGTTTACGACCAAGTTCTTGGTGTGCCATCTCGCGACCACGGAAGCGAATACTGATTTTAACTTTATCCTGATCTTCTAAGAAGCTGACAATCTTACGCAGTTTCACTTGATAATCTGCTTCATCAGTACTAGGACGCAGTTTCATCTCTTTAAGCTGGGTCTGCTTTTGATTCTTTTTAGCCTCTTTCGCCTTTTGCTTTTGATCATAGAGATAATGTTTATAATCCATGACCTTACATACTGGCGGTTTGGCATCAGGAACCAATTCAACCAAATCTAGGTTTTCATCACGAGCCGCTTTCATCGCGGTATCGATATCAACCACGCCCATCTGTTCGCCATCTTCTTTGACCAGACGGACTTCTTTAGCACTGATATCTTCGTTGATGTTCAAACGGTTTGACTGTTTAATAGGTATTACTCCTCATCTATTTTTTGTTTTTGTCGGCCTTTATCGCTGACAGCTTGCTGTACTAATTTAATAAATTCAGGGACAGACATAACGCCAAGGTTTTCACCTTCACGGGTACGGACGTTAACGCTACCTGACTCAACTTCTTTATCCCCCAATACTAGCATATAGGGAATACGTTCTAATGTTTTCTCTCGTATCTTAAATCCAATTTTTTCGTTACGCAAGTCACTAATAGCACGCAAACCTGCATTTTTGAGCTCATTGACGACATTTTTGCAAGCATCACTCTGTTTATCAGTGATATTCATGACCGCTACTTGCTTGGGAGCGAGCCATACTGGCATCCATCCGGCATAGTTTTCGATCAGAATACCGATAAAACGCTCAAACGAACCTAGGATTGCTCGGTGTAGCATAATAGGAGTTTCGCGCTCCCCTTGCTCATTGACGAATTCAGCATCCAAACGCTCAGGCATATTAGGATCAACCTGGATAGTACCGCACTGCCAAACTCGTCCTAAGCTATCTTTTAGACTAAATTCAATCTTTGGACCATAGAATGCGCCTTCACCCGGCAGATATTCCCAATCAAGTCCTGAGCTATCTAGAGCATCAGCTAAGGCTTTTTCAGCGAAGTCCCATGATTCGTCGCTACCAACACGCTTTTCTGGACGGGTTGAGAGTTTCATAATGATGTTTTTAAAGCCAAAGTCTTCATATACCGCCAAAGTTAGCTTAATAAATTCTGCTACTTCTTGCTGAATCTGCGCTGGTGTACAAAAGATATGCGCATCATCCTGAGTAAAACCACGTACGCGCATCAACCCATGTAGAGAGCCTGAAGGCTCATTACGGTGACATGAACCAAATTCTGCCATACGTAAAGGTAATTCACGATAAGATTTTAAGCCCTGATTGAATACTTGCACATGGCAAGGACAGTTCATTGGTTTTACCGCATAATCACGGTTTTCGCTAGAAGTAGTAAACATATTGGTCGCATAGTTACCCCAGTGACCTGAGCGCTCCCACAGGCTACGATCAACGATTTGTGGCGTTCTAATCTCTTCATAGCCATTATCGTATTGTACCTTACGCATATACTGCTCGAGTACTTGATAAATCGTCCAACCATTAGCGTGCCAAAACACCATGCCCGGCGCTTGCTCTTGCATATGAAACAGATCAAGCGCTTTACCAATTTTACGATGATCACGTTTTTCGGCTTCTTCAATACGTTGAATATAGGCTTTTAGATCTTTTTTGTCTGCCCATGCGGTACCATAAATACGTTGAAGTTGCTCGTTTTTGGCATCACCGCGCCAATAGGCACCAGACATTTTAGTCAGTTTAAATACTTTTAAGAAACGGGTGTTTGGTACGTGCGGCCCGCGGCACATATCGACGTATTCTTGATGATGATATAGACCAAAGGCTTCTTCACCCGGCATATCGTTGATAAGCTTGAGCTTATAGTCTTCACCGCGCTCTTCAAAGATTTTAATGACTTCATCACGAGGTGTTATTTTCTTTATGACGTCATAGTCCTGCTTTATCAACGCCATCATACGCTTTTCGATCTTTTCCATATGCTCAGGCGTAAATGGCGTTTCGCTATAAATATCATAATAAAAGCCATCTTCGATCACCGGACCAATGACCATTTTGACATCAGGATAGAGCTGCTTGACCGCATGACCTAGTAAATGAGCACAAGAGTGGCGAATAATATCAACGCCATCTTGGTCTCTCGGGGTAACAATTTCCACTTTAGCATCGGTAGTAATAGGGTCAGAGGCATCAACCAACTGACCATCTACGCGTCCAGCGACCGTCGCTTTAGCAAGACCCGGACCGATACTTTGTGCCACTTCCATAACCGTAGTTTGGCCTTCAAACTCTTTTACGCTACCATCGGGTAAAGTAATTGCTACCATAATCTATTCACCTTTTTGGGTCCGTTGGCAGTGATGATTGCAACCATCAATCATATGACCGTAAGACCACATCAATTATATTCACCAATCGTGAAATGTTTGTTATATCGACATTACCCATCACGCTAACCCTTTATAAGGGCAGTTGTTACTTAAAACCAATAGCGTCTAATACATCTATTATAAGTAAAACCAACTAATCATAAGCGCAGCGCTGTCCTTTAAGTACGTTTAACTGACAATGCAAGCGAGTAGTGCCATAAAAGCAACTACTATAGCAAAAAACCTCTAAAAACACTAGATAGCGAGGGATGAAGGGTAAGGCGTAATCTCTTTTACATTACGCTGAGGAGTGAAGTTATTATCCACTAATCACAGCTTCATATCGCTTATAGTGGTACACCGTTATCTATAGACCATCTATATAATATAGCTCTCATCTAATAATGATAAAAATGGATGGGAATAAATGAATGAAAGGTGTATCGGCTACTTAAGTAGGATTTTTATAAAATGGTACTACTAATGGTGTTACTATATAGGTATCTCTCCAGTAGATATCAATACTCTACTGCTAAAATTAGCTAAGCTACTACTCTATGTAGAGTGCTATATAGAATAGAATCAAAAAAGAGGGTAAAGAGTAGCGCAAAAAATAGAGCCAAAATGAAGAAGCCTAATGATATGAGTAGAGAAGGTAAGCCTGCACACGTCAAAGCCATCATGGTAGAGAACAGGGCTGAACAAACTACTATATAGTAGCAACTAATAACAACGGGCTTTGAGTAGTAAAGGTTGGTATAGCTAACCCCTTGAAAACACGCAACAAATCAGAACAGCTTATATAAATTCAAAATAAACCCCAATAACCGCTTGACGCCCAATTAAAACCACGTATAATGCCACCCAGTCGAGAGGGAAGGCGGTATGGAAAGTGGTTTTACCACTGACTAATTATTAAATAGCGAAGCTATTGATAACCAGCCACAGTTTGAGTTCAAATCTTTTAAGATAAAAACTTTCAAACTAACTTAAAATACTTCTTGACTTCATAAATAAAGCGTCTATAATACGCACCTCATTAAGGGATAGGACGAGATACAGGCTAACATTATTAGCCAAATCAACTTCTTAACTTACTGAAACAAATTATAAAAAAGCTTGACAAACCAAATCGTTATGATATGATAGTCGGCTCGCTAGATAGAACAACCCGCAAGGGATTAAGACTATCTTAGCAAACAGAATACAGTATTACTTACTTACTGGACGACAGAAGTAAGACACTATTTAAAAGCGAAACTAAAGAACAACTTGTGTGGATTTTTGCTGACACAGAATGCTAAAAATAAAGTTGGTTTTCTTCTCTTTTCGGGAGGAACTCTAACTATAAAAATTATCATTTAATCAGCAAGAAAACTCAAAGTTAATTCATTACGAACATAATTTAGAGCGACATGCCAGATTAGATGAGCCAAGATTAGAAGTCATCTTACTATTTATAGTGAAGACTTCAAGCAAGATTAAACTGAAGAGTTTGATCATGGCTCAGATTGAACGCTGGCGGCAGGCTTAACACATGCAAGTCGAGCGGTAACAGATCTAGCTTGCTAGATGCTGACGAGCGGCGGACGGGTGAGTAATACTTAGGAATCTACCTAGTAGTGGGGGATAGCTCGGGGAAACTCGAATTAATACCGCATACGACCTACGGGAGAAAGGGGGCTGTTTACAGCTCTCGCTATTAGATGAGCCTAAGTCGGATTAGCTAGTTGGTGGGGTAAAGGCCTACCAAGGCGACGATCTGTAGCTGGTCTGAGAGGATGATCAGCCACACCGGGACTGAGACACGGCCCGGACTCCTACGGGAGGCAGCAGTGGGGAATATTGGACAATGGGGGCAACCCTGATCCAGCCATGCCGCGTGTGTGAAGAAGGCCTTTTGGTTGTAAAGCACTTTAAGCAGTGAAGAAGACCATACGGTTAATACCCGTATGCGATGACATTAGCTGCAGAATAAGCACCGGCTAACTCTGTGCCAGCAGCCGCGGTAATACAGAGGGTGCAAGCGTTAATCGGAATTACTGGGCGTAAAGCGAGCGTAGGTGGCTTGATAAGTCAGATGTGAAATCCCCGGGCTTAACCTGGGAACTGCATCTGATACTGTTGAGCTAGAATAGGTGAGAGGAAGGTAGAATTCCAGGTGTAGCGGTGAAATGCGTAGAGATCTGGAGGAATACCGATGGCGAAGGCAGCCTTCTGGCATCATATTGACACTGAGGTTCGAAAGCGTGGGTAGCAAACAGGATTAGATACCCTGGTAGTCCACGCCGTAAACGATGTCTACTAGTCGTTGGGTCCCTTGAGGACTTAGTGACGCAGCTAACGCAATAAGTAGACCGCCTGGGGAGTACGGCCGCAAGGTTAAAACTCAAATGAATTGACGGGGGCCCGCACAAGCGGTGGAGCATGTGGTTTAATTCGATGCAACGCGAAGAACCTTACCTGGTCTTGACATATCTAGAATCCTGCAGAGATGCGGGAGTGCCTTCGGGAATTAGAATACAGGTGCTGCATGGCTGTCGTCAGCTCGTGTCGTGAGATGTTGGGTTAAGTCCCGCAACGAGCGCAACCCCTATCCTTAGTTACCAGCGGTTTGGCCGGGAACTCTAGGGACACTGCCAGTGACAAACTGGAGGAAGGCGGGGACGACGTCAAGTCATCATGGCCCTTACGACCAGGGCTACACACGTGCTACAATGGTAGGTACAGAGGGCAGCTACACAGCGATGTGATGCGAATCTCTCAAAGCCTATCGTAGTCCAGATTGGAGTCTGCAACTCGACTCCATGAAGTAGGAATCGCTAGTAATCGCGGATCAGAATGCCGCGGTGAATACGTTCCCGGGCCTTGTACACACCGCCCGTCACACCATGGGAGTTGATTGCACCAGAAGTGGATAGCCTAACCTTTTAGGAAGGCGTTCACCACGGTGTGGTTGATAACTGGGGTGAAGTCGTAACAAGGTAGCCGTAGGGGAACCTGCGGCTGGATCACCTCCTTATAGACGGCATTCGGTCAGCAAGAATTCACAACAAGTTGTTCTTTAGTTTAAGCTAGTTTATTAAAGCTTAAGCGTCATGGTACTGTTAGTCACGCTAATAGAAAATCCTATTTAAAGGATTTTCCTTGCGAAGCTAAAAAAGTATAATTACGCTATAAAGTGTAAGAAGATACAGGGCTTTTAGCAATTTCCCTTTAAGGAAATTACTCTTGCGCTCGGATCAAAGCAGTGCTTTGATGGTATCCTCGCTCAGGGTCTGTAGCTCAGCTGGTTAGAGCACCGTGTTGATAACGCGGGGGTCATAAGTTCAAGTCTTATCAGACCCACCATACATCATGGGGCCATAGCTCAGTTGGTAGAGCGCCTGCCTTGCACGCAGGAGGTCAACGGTTCGACTCCGTTTGGCTCCACCATAATAAACAGCAAGCTTTAAATATAATAATACAGAATTAAGTAATCCAATTTTAAGAAGATTATTTACTTCTGTTTTATACAGAACCTAATACCTGACGAAGGATTAGGAACTATTTAAAAACATAGATATGAGTCTGGGTTAGGAATGACGTGTTCACGCGTCGCTCCTAACCTTAATAACTTACCTCTTAACGACATCCGTTGTTATCCCAGGGGTAAGTTATTAAAAAAGTAAAGAGAACTGAATCAAGCGTAAACATAGGTGATATCGTTATAATTGCTGACAAAGACCCTTTGGGGTTGTATGGTCAAGTAATTAAGCGCACATGGTGGATGCCTTGGCAGTCAGAGGCGATGAAAGACGTGACAGCCTGCGATAAGCTTCGGGGAGGCGGCAATATCCTGTGATCCGGAGATTTCTGAATGGGGAAACCCACTTAGCATAAGCTAGGTATCTTGTACTTGTACAAGAAGCGAACGAGGGGAAGTGAAACATCTCAGTACCCTCAGGAAAATACATCAATTGAGATTCCCCTAGTAGCGGCGAGCGAACGGGGAGGAGCCGATTAACTTTAGAATAGAAGAACAGCGTGGGAAAGCTGACCATAGTAGGTGATAGTCCTGTATTTTAAATTCTAGAGTTAACATATTAAGTAGAGCGGGGCACGAGAAATCCTGTTTGAAGATGGGGGGACCATCCTCCAAGGCTAAATACTCCTGACTGACCGATAGTGAACCAGTACCGTGAGGGAAAGGCGAAAAGAACCCCTGTGAGGGGAGTGAAATAGAACCTGAAACCGTGTGCGTACAAGCAGTGGGAGCCACCTTGCGTGGTGACCGCGTACCTTTTGTATAATGGGTCAGCGACTTATATTCTGTAGCAAGGTTAACCGTTAGGGGAGCCGTAGGGAAACCGAGTCTTAATAGGGCGTCTAGTTGCAGGGTATAGACCCGAAACCGAGTGATCTATCCATGAGCAGGTTGAAAGTGCCGTAACAGGCACCGGAGGACCGAACCCACTGTCGTTGAAAAGCCAGGGGATGACTTGTGGATAGGGGTGAAAGGCTAATCAAACTCGGTGATAGCTGGTTCTCCCCGAAAGCTATTTAGGTAGCGCCTCGGACGAACACCATTGGGGGTAGAGCACTGTTTCGGCTAGGGGGTCATACCGACTTACCAAACCGATGCAAACTCCGAATACCGATGAGTGATATCCGGGAGACACACAGTGGGTGCTAACGTCCATTGTGGAGAGGGAAACAACCCAGACCGCCAGCTAAGGCCCCAAATTCCTAGTTAAGTGGGAAACGAGGTGGGAAGGCATAGACAGCTAGGAGGTTGGCTTAGAAGCAGCCATCCTTTAAAGAAAGCGTAATAGCTCACTAGTCGAGTCGGCCCGCGCGGAAGATGTAACGGGGCTCAAACTAGGAGCCGAAGCTGCGGATTTGAATTTGTTTTCAAGTGGTAGGGGAGCGTTGTGTAAGCCTGTGAAGGTGTGTTGTAAAGCATGCTGGAGGTATCACAAGAGCGAATGCTGACGTGAGTAACGATAATGCGAGTGAAAAGCTCGCACGCCGGAAGATCAAGGGTTCCAGTCCAACGTTAATCGGGGCTGGGTGAGTCGACCCCTAAGGCGAGGCCGAAAGGCGTAGTCGATGGGAAATCGGTTAATATTCCGATACTTGTTTATGATGCGATGGAGGGACGGAGAAGGTTATGCCAGCCTGGCGATGGTTGTCCAGGTGGAAGGATGTAGGTAGACGGCTTAGGTAAATCCGGGCTGTTAATACCGAGATCTGATAGCAAGCCGTACTTGTACGGTGAAGTGGCAAATACCATGCTTCCAGGAAAAGCTTCTAAGCAATAGTCATAAACGAATCGTACCCTAAACCGACACAGGTGATCAGGTAGAGAATACCAAGGCGCTTGAGAGAACTCTGCTGAAGGAACTAGGCAAAATGGTACCGTAACTTCGGGAGAAGGTACGCTGTTGATGGTGATAGGACTTGCTCCTTGAGCTGTTGGCAGTCGCAGATACCAGGCTGCTGCAACTGTTTATTAAAAACACAGCACTCTGCAAACACGAAAGTGGACGTATAGGGTGTGATGTCTGCCCGGTGCTGGAAGGTTAATTGATGGGCTTAGCGTAAGCGAAGGTCTTGATCGAAGCCCCAGTAAACGGCGGCCGTAACTATAACGGTCCTAAGGTAGCGAAATTCCTTGTCGGGTAAGTTCCGACCTGCACGAATGACATAATGATGGCAGCGCTGTCTCCAGCAGAGACTCAGTGAAATCGAAATCGCAGTGAAGATGCTGTGTACCCGCGGCTAGACGGAAAGACCCCGTGAACCTTTACTACAGCTTTACATTGAACTTTGACCTGACTTGTGCAGGATAGGTGGGAGGCTTTGAAGCCGAGACGCTAGTCTTGGTGGAGCCAATCTTGAAATACCACCCTGGTCATGTTGGGGTTCTAACTCAGGTATTACAATACCGAGGACAATGTATGGTGGGTAGTTTGACTGGGGCGGTCTCCTCCTAAAGAGTAACGGAGGAGTACGAAGGTGCGCTCAGAACGGTCGGAAATCGTTCAAAGAGTATAAAGGCAAAAGCGCGCTTAACTGCGAGACCCACAAGTCGAGCAGGTACGAAAGTAGGTCTTAGTGATCCGGTGGTTCTGTATGGAAGGGCCATCGCTCAACGGATAAAAGGTACTCTGGGGATAACAGGCTGATACCGCCCAAGAGTTCATATCGACGGCGGTGTTTGGCACCTCGATGTCGGCTCATCTCATCCTAGGGCTGAAGCAGGTCCTAAGGGTATGGCTGTTCGCCATTTAAAGAGGTACGCGAGCTGGGTTTAGAACGTCGTGAGACAGTTCGGTCCCTATCTACCGTGGGCGTTGGAAATTTGAGAGGAGCTGCTCCTAGTACGAGAGGACCAGAGTGGACGAACCACTGGTGTTCGGGTTGTCATGCCAATGGCATTGCCCGGTAGCTACGTTCGGATGGGATAACCGCTGAAAGCATCTAAGCGGGAAGCCCACCTCAAGATAAGATTTCCCTAAAGAGCCGTTCAAGACTAGGACGTTGATAGGCAGGGTGTGGAAGCGCAGCGATGCGTGTAGCTAACCTGTACTAATTGCTCGTTTGGCTTGACCATACAACACCCAAGTGGTTTGTATCAAGCATTATATCGATATCACCTTTATCCTTGATTCAGTTAGGATAAGTGATACTTAGTCAAATAAGTAAAACAACACAGACTCATATCTAACCCCCTTTGCTGACGACAATAGCACGATGGCACCACCTGATCCCTTCCCGAACTCAGCAGTGAAACATCGTAGCGCCGATGGTAGTGTGGCTCCGGCCATGTGAGAGTAGGTCATCGTCAGCTCTCTATTCCTAAAAAGCCCCCTTAACAATTAAGTTAAGGGGGCTTTTTTTTATCTTTAATTCTCACTCATTACCATGTGACCTACCAGAAAACGCTATTTAAAGCGTTTTCTCTTGTACTGCCTGAGGAGGAATAAGCGAAACACGATTTCACCCGACGCAAGACAAGAGCCATGCTCGCAGTGAGTAGGTAATTTTTACGGCTCTCTCCTCGTTCGGCAGCACTCTATTACTGACTAGCCCCAACATACTGAAGTATATTGGGGCTTTTTTAGTTGATTTATTTAAGAATAAATTTGCTTATCATGGTATTAAGGTATACTGTAAATTGTAATAAGTTTAAATTAATTAATACTTGTTATCTATAATTGGAGTAGTAATTTAATAGAAACTTAGTATAAATTTGATAGTTTAATGGGGAGATAGTCTTCTTTATCATGACTTTAGATAGTGCTCTTTTGAAAGTTTGTACCAATAGTGCGTTCAAATACATGTAGCAGTTTTATGCTGATATGACTATATAATGAAATGGAGATCACAATGTCGATTTATTTTAATTTTTTTATTCCAAGGCACGCACAAAAAGCCGATAAAGATAAAGCTATTCACTCTAGTGGTATAGCACTTATTAGAAGCGATAAGGATCTATCCAGTCATTTAAAAAGAATGATTATAAATATTAACGAATGTGATCTTAAGTCCGCATATGATATAGCGCAACTCCGAGCTTCCAATAATCTTCAGTATCTTCAAGACTTAGATCAAAATATCGTTAAAGAGCAAAAACGCTTAGATAATAGGGTTGTGAAAGATGAGCCAGATTTAAAAGATCAAACAACTAAGGGTTTAAATGTTGATACTGTCATTGTCGGTGAAGCCGCTATGATGCATGAGCCTTTCGAGAAATTAAGAAGACTAAAGTTTCTTAAGTTGATTGTATCTACATATGAATTATTCGATCGTGCCTGTGAAACAGATTTTCATCGTCGCCGAGCAAATAAATTCTTTTTTTCCGAGTTTGAAAAAATATCGCAGTCCTTCAAAAACGGAGATATGCAACACCTGCGAAACTTGCTTGTAGAAACACTTTGTACTCTAAAATTACTTAAAAAGTCAGCACACGACGGACTGCCAAACCTAAGATCTTATATTCGTTACATACATGCGCTCGAAGAAGCAATGATTGAGCATGAACAATCTAAAGAAAAAAAAGAGCTTAGTTTTCGACGTGCATGTATGACAATGCTAAAGCCAATAGCGTTTCCTGACTGGGTGCTCAAAACACCTTGTGATTGCTTACAAGATAAAAAGCCTTTAGAGGAACGCCTCATTGGAAACTCCTCTATGGAACAATTGCGTGCAGTACAAAATTATGCACGGGATTTGAAGCTTGCGCGTGAAAAATGTAAAAATAATAAAGGTGACGAGCACTGTGAGTGTGATTGCGATGACTGTTGCATACCACAAAATCCATGCTGCATAGAGCTAAAATCATATGTCATGGATTTAATGGTCGTCAGAGAGACACTGGAGAATTATGAACCAGGTGAAATTGCGCACATACAAAATGTGATGGCGGGTGAAACGATTGAACGAACACACGAAATCGTTAAAGAAACTGAAAACTATTCAGAAAACGAGGCTACTACGAGCCGAGAAGAAGAAAACGAGTTTGCAAAATCTGAGCGTTTTGAGATGCAGGATGCTGTTCAAAAAACAGTAGCTCAAGCTTTATCTGCGGATGCAGGAATTACTGCTAGTGGTACTTATGGGCCTGCTGGCACCTATACTGCGACTGCTAACGTTGCGTATGCTCGAGCGAGTACGGAAGCTAAGCAAACGGCACGGAATTATGCCAAAGAAATCACAGAACGATCTTTAATGCGAATACAAGAAGACACTCGAAAGCTTAGTACAAGGCGCATATTACAACGTGTGACTGAATCAAACGTGCACAAGTTTGAAGGTGGATCTGAACACGTGATAGGGCAATATTACTGGGTAAATAAACGAACGGTTTCTCAAGTAATGAATTGGGGTAAACGGATGATGTATGAATTCGTCATTCCAGAACCTGCACGCCTTTATAAATCACTTATGGCAAGCAAGACTAAACCTGACTTTATAGGAATACTTCCTCCATTAGAAGCAAGTTTTAATATTCAGGATATTTCTAGAGACCCTGATAGCCCTTTGTACTATTTAAATCTACAAAAAAAATATGGTATTGATAGTTTAATGTTGCCACCTAATAACGAAATCGTTGATCATTTCGATTTTACTGTAAAAGTGCATAACGCTGCTTCCATTAGCATGGGTACAGTTCCAGAGGGGTACATGTTGTATAGTGCTGAAATAGACTTCTGGGGTACAGAAAAGTGTATGTTATTTTTTGCCGGACATCACTGGGCATCAGGGTATAACAACCTGAGTGCACGAGTAGACATAATTCCACCTAAAGATGGAGTTCTTACAGGAACAATCACTAATTTTCACGATGAGGATGCTCACTTCAACACTAAGGTAGATGCTGGAGGTGCTGGGCGGATTATTTGTAGGTTACTACCTGAAACGGAAAACGCTTGGAAACAAGAGGTGTTTTCTGCTGTATTACAAAAGGTTGAGGAAAGTCAAAGGGCTTACAATGATGCACAGATTACAGCAAAAGAAAATGTATTTAATCCGCAGTATGGTCGTAATCCATTTTTAAATCGTGAGATCGAACGAACGCAGCTTTGGCAGTTAATAGTTAGCATGTTATCGTGCCAACACTTTGATCGCTTTGATGCTATGAAACAAAGAATTCAACCTTGTGGGTATCCGCAGCTTGACTTT
The DNA here is from genome assembly GCF_904846315.1 of Psychrobacter jeotgali. Lineage (NCBI taxonomy): Bacteria > Pseudomonadati > Pseudomonadota > Gammaproteobacteria > Moraxellales > Moraxellaceae > Psychrobacter > Psychrobacter jeotgali. The sequence continues at coordinate 2,318,678 of NZ_CAJHAF010000001.1, read as the reverse complement.
CAAGAAGCCAAAGATGAAGGTGCATTTATTCAATTTTTTGAGCAAGTATATGAAGTTCAACAAATGATGTATTTATTTTACCCCTATTTTTGGAGTCAAAAATGTGAATGGCCAAAGCAATTTGATCAAGATAGTGGTGACGCTTTATTCGATAAGTTTTTGGCATCAGGAGCTGCTCGAGTAACAATACCTGTGCGTCCTGGGATGGAGGCTTTGGCACTACATTATGAGCAATATGGTGAAATATGGATGGGAGAGGGCGAGCCTGATTATGATCCCGAATCGCCACACTTTTTGGCCATGTATGAAGAGATCAAAAGCCGTTCAGGAAATTTCCAACAAGATCGTCCTGGTCTATTGGATGTTGATTTTGATTATAACGACCAGCTTGGCAATCAAGTGCAGGATACGCAGGGAATTTCAGACGGCTATGATAAGACGAAAGTTGCGGTTCATGGCACTGACTTTTGGTGGGACTGGGATGATCAAACAGGAAATGCTGGAGCTATTGACGATCTCAAAATCGAAGCAGATATAGATAGAGAAATCATTATTGCCCGGAAGTCTTATCGGATTGTCGATATTCAGATTGATGAAGGCAGCTATAACGGTCAAATGAATGTACCTACCAGCACAGTTCAGCAAAATGATCTAGAGTTCATCAAATCAATGCGTTGGATCATTACATTGGAACGTGAAGTTGAAGCTGCGTATTGCGCAGACAAGCCGAATCCAATGACCAATATAAAATATGCTGTAGGCGCTGTGTATGTTGGTGCTGAGTGGGACAATGTTATTCCAACCAGTCAAGTCTGGCTACGTCCGCAGGGCGATGACGGTTATTCTAATTGTCTGCCTTGCTATCCAGTGAGGTGTTAGATGAGTTATAACCCTCTAAAAGACCCGTCAATATATGATGACGCCTATGCAAAAAAATCTGCGTCATCATATCAGGATACTGAAACAGAAGATCCGAAAAAGAACAAAAAATGGCCTATGAAAACACCTGGGTTACCCCAGTATGTCTATGTTACTTATCATACTGCCAAAACACTTGGGTATGATCAGCTGTTTCCAAATCCTAAAACCGGATTGGTGTTGCAACACAAAAGAGAATTTACACAAACTAATTTTATAAATTTTTATGTGTCTACAAAAGATGGGTTCAAAGCTAATTTGACCGAATCTGACTACGAGCATTTTGTTACAAAAACTGGTCGTGAAAAAATCCTTGACCAAAATTTGAAACTTTTTTATCAAAAAGGACTAGATAAAGCAACGAAAATAGGTAAATTTAATCACTTAGACACAAATGAGCAAATAATCGTACCTAAACTTATATATAAGCCTAATCTACAAGTAGGTGGTCAAGATTTACGACTTTCGACTCGTCAAAAAACCAGAATAGAGGTAACAAGCAATCGTGATAGCTTTATTTCTCGAGGAAAAGTTGTCGCCATTAGTTGGCGCAACCCTGCGATCGACTTTGAGAGAAAAGGTTCTATGAACAATCATCAAGATAGGAAATTTTATGAAGCTATCGGAGGTAATGATAAAAATATTCTCTCCCCTTCATATCCTGCGTTGATGGAGCTTGTTTTTAGACAGTTACAAACAAAAGATGTAATGGAAGCCACACTTCCAGATGACCCTAAAGATGTTGGTAAAAGTGATTTGGCAATCGCTGCGAATTATTTGTTAAATCTGAATGAAGAAATTGAGGTATACAGTGAATTGAAGCGGGCTAATACAAATAGACAAACATCATACCGACGTACAGATTTCATTAAGTCTGATAAAGATTATGTTGATAAAAGCGTAGTAAATGGACATCGGTCATACCCACCAGTATTTGTTCAATCGAACAAAGGCCAATGGAGTTTTATATACAAAAGGGACTTGATTGGCCATAGTAGAGTGCCTAAATCATCAGAAGCGTACACTACTATTGTAGATGAACTCAATGAACTAGTGACTCCCCAAATTAACTTAACATACATAACAGATGGGTCGAACTTTCCCAATGAGCTTGGTAAAAAGGTAGATAAGAATAAAGCAATACAAGATTTAATTAAAATAGCCAAAACTGTTAATGCAGCGCTTTTTTTTGAACCAACCATCGGTGTTGCAATCATCGGTCATACAGATTGCGAAGCAAGTTTTAAATATAACCTTAAGCTATCAAAAGATCGTGCCACATCGATCCAAGATTATTTGTGCACGTTATCAAAAGATGAATTAGGCGGGATTGAAAACCTGCTTAAAGATGAAGGTCGAACTAAAACTTTGGGAGCTGGAATGTTAGATTGTCGGGAATGTTGGGATGATGAAACGCTTAGAAAAAAAACAGATATGAATCTTTGGAACAACAGTGATTGTCGTAGAATTTCATTTGAATTTTATCTTATAAATTAGCTGTAATATTTGGTTGAGGAGTTACCAAATATTTAACTTTTCTAGCAGGTCTGTAAAAGTAAATCGTATGCAGCTTATGTAGAAGTTTTCTTCAAACGATGAATTAAAAATAATAATTAGCCTTTATGGGCTCCGTATCGTTATTAATTTCCCACAAAAAAAGCCCATATTAGCAAACTAATACGGGCTTTAATATTCAACGGACTATTTAACACGCTAAGCTAACGATTAAGCACCTTCACCAAATTTACCACTTTGGAAGTCAGTGACGGCTTGCATAATTTCTTCCTGACTGTTCATCACAAAGGGACCGTATTGCACAATCGGTTCGCGTAGTGGACGACCAGTGATTAAAATCACTTTGGTATCCTCACTACTATCGGCGGTAATGGTGACGCCATCAGTATCGTCATTGTTTTCGAGAATAGCCATGGTCTTAGTCGGTACTTCTCGACCTTCGATATCGACTTTACCGCGATACACAAAGGCAAACGCATTATGATCGGCTGGAATGGCTTGGCTAAAGCTAGTGCCTGCCGGTAGGTGGATATCCAAGTAAGTCGGCTCAGTAACTTCGCGCGTGACTGCACCTTCTACCCCGTGCGATGTACCTGCAATTACCGTAACATCTACACCGTCCTCGGTCGTATATTTAGGCAAATCGTCATTTTGGAAGTCTTTATACCAAGGGTCATTCATTTTATCTTTAGCAGGCAAATTAAGCCACAGCTGGAAGCCTTCCATCGCACCATCTTCTTGTTCAGGCAGCTCCGAATGAATCACACCACTAGCCGCAGTCATCCACTGCACGCCGCCGTTTTGTAATAACCCTTCATTACCCGCGCTGTCACGGTGGCGCATACGGCCAGTAATCATATAGGTAATGGTTTCAAAGCCGCGATGTGGGTGATTGGGGAAACCAGCGATATAATCATCTGGATTATCGCTCTTAAAGTTATCCAGCATCAAATAAGGGTCGAGGCGTCTTTGTAGCTGCTGTGTAAGTACACGAGTCAGCTTCACACCAGCGCCGTCCTGAGTATCTACCCCAGCATAAAGCTCTTGAACTTGGCGTGATTGGGTTACTTGGTCTTTTACGCTATGCGCTGTTGCGTTATTCATAATCTTCTCCTGCTTCTTTAATAACCGTTGATAATCATTGAGTTTTATCAATCTTCAGTTATCTATTTTGAGGTCAGCAGGGCAAATTTCAATGTTATTATGTAGAATTATTATATTAGTAATATTGATTATTAATAAATATTTAATGGTTATATTTTCTACTTAAAACAATTTACCAGTCTCAATTCTTCTTTTTAAAAATCAATTTATGCCAAATAAGCGGCAACCTTATATCATTATTTATACTTTAAACTCTATATTTATAGATTGTGCCGATATCTAAATCATTGATTTAGATATGGTTACTAACCAGTACATAATAATAAATATACTATATGTTGTGTTATTAATAATACTTAGATACTATATATGGGTTGTCACGCTATGGTATAGAGTCTTGCTATGTTGAATATTGTTGAGTATGACATTGTCTTTCAAGAAGTTCCGGCAGAGGTCAGCTTAGCTCTAACCGTTGCTGGATGTCCTCTAATGTGCCGAGGTTGTAGTCGTGCTGACACTTGGAAAACAGAAATTGGTACCCCTTTGACTGATAATTTTTTAGCGGATCTATTGGAACGTTATACAGGTCTAATCAGTTGTGTCCTATTTATGGGTGGTGAATGGCAGCCGTCCGCTTTGTTGTCTGCTCTTCAGCAGGTTCGACAATTCGGATTGAAAACAGCATTGTATACTGGCTTGGATGAGATCTCCGCCGGTTTGCAAGCTGAGCTCACTTATCTAAAAACAGGGCCATGGATTATAGAGCGGGGTGGACTTGATACCCCAACCACTAATCAAAGGTTTATCAATTGTACTAATGGTGAAGTGTTAAATCATTTGTTTTGGAGGGATTATGAGTAAGTTAAATTCAGTGCAACTGGCGGATAAATTATCTTTCATTGAAAACTATATGCAAGCCCATAACGCGGCAGATGGCTCTCATGTGGATGCTAACGCTAACGTGACGGTAAAAAATATCGCGACGTTAGAGAGCGAGATCATGAAGGATTATTTTATTCAGATTAACCGCAGTCAAGTGCAGCAACAGATTAGGGCTTGTTTTGATAACGATCTGGCGGATGAGTATTTGCGCCAAATTGAATCACATGAAATCTATGTCCATGATGAAACCAGTCTAAAACCTTACTGTGTCTCGGTATCGCTCTATCCATTTTTATTGGATGGTCTGAAAAAGTTGGGCGGCGAAGCAAGTCCGCCGCAGCATTTAGCGTCGTTTTGCGGCTCATTTATCAATCTAATCTTTGCTATTAGCTCACAGTTTGCAGGAGCAGTGGCTACGGTTGAGTTCCTTGCTTACTTTGATTATTTCGCTCGTAAAGATCACGGTATTGATTACTTAACGACCCATAAATCGCTGATAGAAAACTGTTTCCAGCAAGTGGTTTATTCAATTAACCAGCCTGCTGCTGCTCGCGGTTATCAAAGCGTGTTTTGGAACATCTCTTTGTACGATGAGCATTATTTTGAGGCGATGTTTGCAAACTTTGTCTTCCCTGACGGTGATAGGCCATGCTGGGAAACCGTTAAACAGCTACAAGCGCATTTTTTAACTTGGTTTAATGAAGAGCGTAAGCGTGCCATTTTGACTTTCCCAGTAGTGACCTGCGCTATGCTAACCGAAAATGGCCAATGTAAAGATGATGAATATGCTGACATGCTCGCCACTGAGCTTGCAGAAAAGAACAGCTTCTTCATTTATCAAAGTGATAATCCTGATTCTTTAGCGTCTTGCTGTCGCTTACGTAACGAGATTACTGATCACAGTTTTTCCTATACTTTGGGTGCAGGCGGCGTGGCTACCGGTTCCATTAACGTTATTACCCTTAATCTAAACCGTATGATTCAAAATGGACAAGATTTGGCCGAAGAGGTACAAAAAATCCATAAGTATCAGGTTAGTTATCGCAAATTAATGGAGCAATATAAAGCAGCGGGTATGCTACCGGTTTACGATGCAGGGTTTATTCAACTCGATAAACAGTTCTTGACGCTGGGTATCAATGGCATGGCAGAAGCTGCGGAGAGTCAGGGAATAATAGTGGGCAATAATGAGGAGTATCACACTTTTGTTAACGATATCTTAAAAACCATTTATGATGAGAACCGTAAAGCCAGCATCCACTATGGTTTGAAGTTTAATACTGAGTTTGTACCAGCAGAAAACTTGGGCGTTAAAAATGCAAAGTGGGACAAAAGAGACGGTTATGAAGTACAGCGTGAGTGTTACAACTCCTATTTATATCTGGTAGAGGATGAGAAAACCAATACTTTAGATAAATTTATGCTGCATGGTCGTAAGCTCACTCAATGGCTCGATGGCGGCTCTGCTTTGCATCTAAATTTGGATGAAACCCTCGATAAACAGCAGTATCGTAAACTGCTTGATATTGCGGCGACCACAGGCTGTCAGTATTTCTGTATTAACGTGCGTACTACGATCTGTAATGAGTGTCAGCATATCGATAAGCGCACCCTTTATCACTGTGAAGCTTGCGGCTCAAACAATGTGGATCATGCCACACGTATCATTGGTTATCTAAAACGAGTCTCTGCATTTAGTGAGGGCCGGCGCTTAGAGCATCAATTACGGCATTATCGCCGTGAACGTCAAGTCGATGTGGCTTGAGTTTAGGGATAAATAATTATAAAAATGTAGGATGCTAAAACTATAACCAATCTAGCTAAACTAACTAAGGGCGAGATAATACGCCCTTAGTTAAGTCTTTTAGAATAAAGTATTACTTTCAGGTGTTTCATCAAAATCAAATCCCAATTGCTCGCCTTTACGTTGCTTTATCTGCGCAATACGCTGACGACGCCCTGCAATTAGTCTTAACACTTCTCGGCGTTGTTCAGTCGTCATGTTATGCCATAGCTGGCGCTCATTACGACTACGCAAGCAGCCAAAGCAATAGCCTTTTTTATTACTCTGACAGACCCCAATACACGGATTAGCAATCTCAAAGAGCTCAATCTGCTGGTTCATGGCTACTCCCTGCCTGCCATTCCTTATTTAGCAATAATGATAGTAAATAATAGTATATCGTTTTATTATTATCGGCACCTGCGACATGTTATGCTTTTTATCTACTCTCTATTCATCATAACAAAATTAATAAGTGAGATTATACGTGAACATTGTTTATATTCATGGGTTAGATAGTGATAGCAACTCTACCAAAGGGAAGTTATTAGAGGACTATTGCCAGAAGTATCATCCTGCTATCAAGGTGCATCGTCCTGATTTGAACCAGTCGCCGGAGCAAGTCTTTAATGACTTAACTAATTTGGTCGTTAAACTAAGCAAAGATGCCAAAACTGCTTTGGTAGGCAGCTCATTGGGTGGTTATTTTTCAACGCTCGTCAGTAACCAGACGGGATGCCCTATTTTATTATTAAATCCCAGTACGCAGCCGCATATCACCCTTCAGCGGTTTGCTAGCGAGGCTGATAATCAGAAAATCCTTTATACTACCTCTGGCGGTTGGGAGATTGTCGATGCAGATTTGCAGTGGTTTGCAGCGCATAAAATTTCGCCAGTTGAGTATCCTGACAAGGTGGCGGCGCTAATTAAAGAAGAGGATGAATTACTGGACTCCGACGTCTCTGCTAATTTTTACCGACAGCACGGCGCACAGGTCATCATGCAAAAGGGTGGCGATCACCGATTTACTGATTTTGCAGAGCACTTGCCTCAAGTGATAGCCATTTTACAAAATCTTTGAATGTTTGAATAAGCGACATTATATGACGTATATTATTGCCAGTTGCCGTTAGGATGATCATTTTTAGTTATAATAGGCTAATAGAATTATAAGTTTGTGAATATTAAGGAAAGCATTTGTGAGTCAATATAATGCGCAATCGTTAGAAGTTTTAGAAGGGCTGGAGCCGGTACGCCGCCGCCCAGGTATGTATACCGATACTACTCGTCCCAATCATTTGGCGCAGGAAGTTATCGATAATGCGGTGGATGAAGCACTAGCTGGCTATGCCAAAATTATCAAAGTAAAGCTGCACGGGGATGGTTCACTTTCGGTAGAAGATGATGGCCGCGGGATGCCAACAGATATTCATCCGGAATTTAATCAATCGGGCATTGAGATTATATTAACGCGCTTGCATGCAGGCGGTAAATTCTCTACCAGTAATTATCAAGTTTCAGGCGGCTTGCATGGAGTGGGTATTTCAGTCGTCAATGCCTTGTCGACCCGCATCGAAGTTACTGTATGGCGTGATAGTACTCAGTTCGAGATGGCATTTGAAAACGGGGCGCCAGTCACGGCGCTGACTGAAAGCGTCAGCTCAAACAAGCGCAAACGTGGGACTAAAGTGCAGTTTTGGGCAGATAGCAGCTTTTTTGATACGCCCAAATTTAATATCAAACAACTTAAGCATAATCTAAAAGCGAAAGCGGTATTAGCAGCGGGTTTGACTATTGAATTTATTGATGAGATCAATGATGAGAAGGTAGTTTGGCAATTCACCGATGGGGTTATCGAATATCTCAATGAGCAACTACAAGGGCTTGAGACCTTGCCGCCTGATCCATTTTATTATCATTATGAAGCTAAAGATGGTGATAGAGCGGGTATGACGGTGGCACTTTCTTGGTTACCTGAGGGCGGTACGCCCATTCAAGAAAGTTACGTTAACTTGATTCCCACCGCGCAAGGGGGGACGCATGTCAACGGACTGCGTACGGGTATACTCGAGGCATTACGTGAGTTTTGTGATATCCATAATTTGCTGCCGCGTAATGTAAAGCTTACAGCAGAGGACGTATGGGACGGGATTAATTATATCTTATCGCTTAGGTTTTCAGAGCCACAGTTCTCAGGACAAACCAAAGAGCGTTTATCTAGTCGTGAAGCTGCTGGAGCCGTACAAACACTGGCTAAAGATGCCTTTAGCTTGTGGCTTAATCAACACGCAGAGCTCGGTGCTCAGATTGCAGAGCTGGCTATTAATAAAGCCGGACGGCGTCTAAAGTCTGCCAAAAAAGTCGCGCGTAAAAAGATAACCCAAGGCCCGGCATTGCCCGGCAAGCTAGCGGATTGCCGTGGTGATCTACGTGATGGCGCCGAGCTGTTTTTGGTAGAAGGAGACTCGGCGGGCGGTAGTGCTAAACAAGCTCGTGATCGCCATTATCAAGCGATATTACCGTTAAGAGGGAAAATTCTGAATACTTGGGAAGTCTCGTCTGATACGGTGTTATCTAGCCAAGAGATTCACGATATTGCCATCGCTATCGGGGTCGATCCGGCATCAAATGATTTATCTGAATTACGCTACGATAAAATATGTATTTTGGCCGATGCGGACTCTGATGGTTTGCATATTGCGACCCTAATCTGTGCCTTATTTGTCAAACATTTCCCAGCTTTGGTTGAAGCGGGCCATTTGTTCGTGGCTATGCCTCCTTTATACCGAGTAGATGTGGGTAAAGAGGTGCACTATGCTTTAGATGAGCCCGAGCTTCAGCATATATTATCCAATGTACCCGGTAATAAAAAAGCTCAAATTACCCGCTTTAAAGGGCTAGGGGAGATGAGTGCTGAACAGTTACGTGAGACCACTATGAATCGTGATACCCGCCGCTTGGTTCAGCTAGACATGGACGATATGGTGTTAACCAATAATATCATGGACATGTTACTGGCTAAAAAACGCTCTGCTGATCGCAAATCATGGCTGGAGGATAAAGGGAATTTAGCAGATATTGCTCTGTAAAATTATAGGGTTAAACTTGATAGCAAGTAGCTAAGGTTTAAAGGTATTAATCGTTAATAAAATTTAGAAAACCCAGCTTGTTAACAATAGATAATGCTATGATAGCCTCATCTATTGTTAATGGTGCGGTCATGACTTCAAAATTCCCCACTTCAGCAAAATCCCAGTCGTCTAAATCGAAGCTAGCCAAAACAGAGCCAAAACTGCCTAAATTGAGCAGAAAAAACATAGGCAGCTTAGTACCTAGACGCGGCGGAGTAATCACTCCTTTTATATCATCTGTGCTGGTCAAGCTGGCTGGCTGGCGTACCGTTGGAGAAATCCCTAATCTCTCGCAAGCGGTAGTGTTAGCCCTTCCTCATACTTCAAATATTGATGGCGTTTATGCGCTTCCAAGTTTGTTTGCTTTAGATTTAAAAATTAGTATTCTGGGCAAACATACCTTGTTTAAGGTACCCGTACTTGCCCAGTTGCTACGCTGGATGGGTGTTATTCCTATCGATCGTGGTAATAAGGGTTCAGTGCTGCAAGCTAGTATCGATAGGTTTAAGAGTGGAGAGGCGCTATTTTTGGGTTTGGCACCAGAAGGTACGCGTCAATATACTAAAGAATGGAAAACCGGCTTTTACTATTTAGCAGTGGGGGCGAACGTGCCTATACTGCCAGTAGCCTTGGATTATAAAACTAGAGAAGTGCGCTTTTTATCATTGGTACACCCTACTGGAGATATCAAAGCTGATTTAGCAGCAATTTATACTCAGTATCGTGGGGTGGTGCCGAGACATCCTGAACGAATGTCACAGCCATTAAAAGACGTTAATAATTTGAAAGACTAAAGAATTTCTAATGCTATTTATTAAAGCTCTCTCGATACGATTGTAGCACTATTAAGTTTAGTGCTAGCAACGTTATCGAGGGACTTTTTTTATTTAGCTTAGAGCTCTACTAAACTTTAAATATCTGGCTCGCCACTAGTAGCGCTAATACCGCCATCCACAGGAAGGTTGACACCAGTAACCATTAGCGCATCATCACTTGCCAAAAACATAATAGCGGCTGTAACATCAGCAGGTGTTGCTGTTTTCCCCAAGGGACAGTGAATCGAAAAGGGGTTTGGACTATTATCGGTAGTGACTAAACCCGCTGCTACGGCATTAATACGTACGCCTTTTGCTGCATTTTCTAATGCCAGCTTTCTTATTACGTTAGTAAAATTATTTTTCTCAGCTCTATAAGCATCAATGTCCCATCCGCTAGGAATGTCGGTTAGGGTGGTAACATTGACAATGTTGCCTTTGGTTTTTACCAGCTCAGGGACTACGGACTGATGAATGCCAATTTCAGTATCTATATTTACCATCACATCAATACGTTGATATTTTTCAAGCACATGCTCTATCAAGCCGGCAATTTGGGCAGGATCATTAACATCACAAGTGACAGTAAGATGGTTGCCCGTATTAATCCAGGTATTGTCTTGCGGAAGGTCTGCATAAATATATTCTAAAATGTCATGGTTCATACCGACTAATATACAATTGGCGCCTTCTTTGGCGAATCTAAGTGCAGTGCTGCGACCAATGTCTGAATCTGCACCTGTGATAATTACGGCTTTATCATTAAAACGTTTCATGATTTTCAATCCTTGCTATCATAAGGTTATAAATATAGGGCGAAGTCCAATCAGCATAGCTTCGAATAAGGCTATGAGCGTTTTAATTTATAAAGTATAAGCTATGCTACTGTCTCTTTGTTTTATCATAGCAAGTCAAAGCCCTGAAAGCGACAGCTAAGCAATTATGTGTAATACTCTTTTGTTTTTTCGGTGTTGTAGAGCGTTATATTAGTACTTAAATGTTCGACAGATCTGATTATAAATCATTTGATTTAACCTCATATTTAGCCAAAACAGAGATTTTTATTGTGCCTCGTTCTAATGTTACGCCATCTAATATTACTGCTACTCATAAAGAGCTTACCTATTATCTACAAGCAGATGGGTTAGAGATTGATTTGCCAGTATCATTTTTGCCCAAGCTCTCGTATAGCGCCCAGCAGTATTGGTACTTATTGCCCTTAGGAGAACTGCGACTGCTGGAGCTAACGGTATATTTGCCTATTAATACTAATGATGTTGATCTCGAAGAATCACGTATCGCTGCTATCAAATCTGCACTAACTTGGCATAAACAGCTGTCTCTACAAGGGGTGGGTAGTAGTACGAATACTGCCAATGTGCTGATAGTTGATATACAGCTTATGAATAAAAACGCAGTTAATAATAACAGTTTTGGTGCTCAAAGCGATAAGGATAGTTATATTGCTAAACCGCCTATGACATCGATAGCGCATAGCTTTGGCGCTAGTTACTTTACGAAGGAACTAGCATGGGATATTAATAATGAGACGCCGCTGCTACAAGTATTTAGCGCCCAAGATTGGCAAAACATACTAACCACTACCCAAACCCCGAATGACCTTTGGCGATTTTTGGATTATCACCGCCAGCAATTGCAAAAATCCATGGTTAGCGATACACCTAGTTTTGATTCTGAGCAAGCGCTACTTGCAGAGTTTATGAACAGCGCTATGTTGTTTACTCGCGCTATCGAGACTGATAATGCGCTGATTAAAGCGGGCTTGCAAGACAAGCCTAATGCCGCCCTAGTAACGATGAGCCTTGCCCAAAAAAGTAGAAACGCTACCGCACAGCTGTATCTCCAGCATATGCAGCAAGCAGCGGTGTTATGGTCTGAGCTGAGTGAGCAAATGAATAAGTGGGCACCTCAACAGCCGATAAATAAGGCAGAAGTCAATATCTCAAGCTATCCACTAGGACTGCAACAACTATTGAATGAGTCCTTATTCTCGCGTCATGAATTGATAAGAACTTTGTATAACCATCCCAAACAAACGCCTGCCATGATAGAGAGTGGCTACGTCATACATCAGCATTCTTATGAGAGTCTCGGGCGACACTATCTATTAATATTTTATGGAAAGTCTGCAGATGCCAAGCATAATAGGGCGCTTATTAAACCTAATTTTGCAAAAATCGCTCAAGATGTTGCTACTCGGTTGCCATTAGCAGAGTTGCACCATGTCATTGTACTAGGGATAGACTTTATTGCAGAGCAGGGCGAGACTTATATCGATATCGATACTTGGATTGAACCGGTTACTGCCATGACCCCAAAAGAGCGGCGACTCACCAAGCAGTTGCAACGTATGAGTCAGCAGCAGGCCCAAGCTTCTACTGGGAGTCAAAAGTCGAGTAAAGATAAGCTACCGGAAATAAAACTAAATATTAATATACCTGCTCGTAAAAAGTCTTAGTTGATAACATAAGACATCCAATATAAAAAATCAGTCATAAAAAAAGACAGCCTAAGCTGTCTTTTTTATTAGCAAACTAAAATACTACTTACTTATTCTCATCACTATCCAAGTTATTAGGAGAGGATAGGTCAGAAGAGGTATCAGTGTTATTGCCATCGGTATCGACATGAGTGATATCAACATGGTCGCTACTTAGCTTACTGGTATCGACAGTATCCGTGCTTAAATCATTACTAACCACACTAGGAGTAGTCTTGGTAGCAGCACTAGGAGTTGATTCTCGTACAGCATCGGCTACTTTTTCTTGAGTAGTCATCTTAGGTTTAACAGTAGACTTTGCTTTTGCTTCATTACGCTCTTCATCTATCTTATCTTGCATTCTACGAAGAACACGAGCAGCAGCTTCTTTGCCGCCCAAACCAAATGACAGGGCGAAAGCTACAGCAACCGCACCTAGGGTTAGACCAAATGCTAAGTTAACGATAGAGTCAGCAATACCCATCGCTTTTAGACCCATAGCCAGTACTAAGCCCATGATTAGGACACGTACGATATTGGCTAAGAATTTTGAACCTTGTTCAGAGCGCTCAACCACCCCAGCCACGATATTGGCAAGCCAAAAACCGATGAATAGGATAACTGCGCCAAGAATAATGTTAGCACCAAAACCAATAAACATAGTAATGATGGCTGAAATAGGCTCGAAACCAAGCAGATCAGCGGCGGCAATAGAGGCAAATAACATCGCAAAGAAGATGATGGCATAACCGACTAAGTCAGAAATCTTTTTATCACCCATAGTCTCTTGTAGACCAACTTTAGCAGGTAATTGATTAATTTCAGTATTTTCGATTAGGCCCTTGATAATGTTAGCAACCATACGTACGACGTAATAAGTCACTACTAGGATTGCTACTGCCATAAAGATATTCGGCAATGCTTCCATTATCTTATTGAGCATATTGGTCGCAGGACGCGCAATAACTTCAATTTTTAGCGCATTTAAAGCGGCAATAGTGGTTGGAATAATGACTACTAAAAATGCTAGAGAACCTGCAATATTAGGTAAGCTGTTTTGTTCGCTAATACCTGCTCTTGTAGCCAGCTCTTGCACATTAAAGGTTGAAACTAAGTTGGTTACGATGCCGCGGACCACCTTGGCAATGATATAACCTACTACAAATACCACCCCAGCGATAAGGATGTTTGGAATAAAGCTGAATATTTTATCAACCATATTAGTCAATGGTGCAAATAAACCATCAAGCTCTAACTGACCTAATACCATAGTAAGTACAATAAGAAGGATAAACCAATAAACCATATCAGCAATAGTATTGCTCATGGGCTTTACGCCAGCATGGGCGCTTAAACGCTCATCCATGGTAGTTTTGGATAGGGCGGTATTGATGGCAGTACGGGCCACAGTAGCAATAACCCAACCAAGAACACCCACTGCAATAGCGGCAATGAGATTTGGAATGAATGATAATACTTGACCAACCATATTGGCAAAGGGCGTTGAAATCGAGTTTAGATTAAGCTGATCAAGCGCCATTGAAATAGCGATGATAAAGATAAACCAAAAAACAATTTTAGAGACAATACCTTCTATGTCGTAGGTTTTACCTGTTGAGGTATTCATACGCTGATTAACATTTACTTTTGCCAGCACGCCGCGAACTAGCGCAGCAATACCAAGGGCTACTAACCAACCAATAATGAAAATCAATATGGCACCAATGATGGAGCCAATCGGCCCACCAAGATAACCATTAAAAGATGTAAATGTTGGGTTCATCTTGTCCTCCTTTAATTACCATATGCAAGAGCTATCCGAGCAAATGCTCTTATTAAACTAGCCACACATGATATAAAAATATTTTTGATTAAGCCTTTTTATTAATAATAGTAGAATAAGGTTTCTTTAGCTTCCTTGCTACTATTTAACATTTTGTGATAATAAATTACGTTGTATTACTTACCTGCCTAACTGATTCAGCTTAGCTGATATAATGATAAGGTTAAAGGCGAAAACATTAACTACATAATAGAGTTGTGTGATAACTTGTTATTCTTACTACTGATATTAACAAAGGTTATACAAAGATAAGTTAATATTTGTTGTGACCGTGGTGCCCAAAACTAAGATTTGTTATCATGGCTAATAAGTGACATCTCGCCCCTATTTTTATTACTTGAGAGTATTTTATGAAAAAAATCACTACCTTGTCTGTCAGTGTACTAGCTGGTGCCGTATTGTTGGCAACTGGCTGTAGTACTAATAATGGTAACCAAGAAGCTGCAGCGCAGAGCGTTTCTATTACTGAGCAAAGCTCTGCTAACGAAAAAGTAGGTTACAGCCTAGGTTATATGATGGCTGAAGGTAATAAAGAAGCGGTACAGGACTTAGATCTTGATACTTTTGAACAAGGTTTCCGTGATGGCTATGAAGGCAAAGACTCCGCTTTGACTCAAGAGCAAATGGAAGAAGTGCTTATGGCGTATCAAAAAGAGCAAGAAGAGAAGTTCGTAGCCGATATGCAAAGCGCTGCTGAAGAAAACAAAGCAGAAGGCGAAGCATTTCTAGCAGAAAACGCTAAAAAAGAAGGCGTAAAAGTAACAGATTCTGGTTTGCAATATAAGGTTCTAACACCTGGTACCGGTAAATCACCTAAAGCTACCGATGTCGTAGTAGTTAACTACGAAGGTAAGCTTATCGATGGTACTATATTTGATAGCTCTTATGAGCGTGGTGAGCCTATCGAGTTCCCATTGAATCAAGTTATTGCTGGCTGGACAGAAGGTCTACAGTTGATGCAAGAAGGCGCTAAGTATGAGCTGTATATCCCATCGGATATCGCTTATGGTGAAGTCGGTGTTGAAGGTATCGAGCCTAACAGTACTTTGATCTTTACCGTTGAATTGTTAGAAGTAAAATAATTAGTTTTATAAGCTAAGACTAAAATGGGCAGGTATAATCGATTCTAAATAAAGCTTACACGTTTTTATAATGTGCTGCTTTTGAAGTGTTTTAGCTATATTATAGCTGCTAAAGAAAACCCCTCATGTGCTATGGCAGATGAGGGGTTTTTTGTGTCTATATTTTATAAAATCTATTTTTACGAAAGCTAAATCTCAGCTATAACAATCTATAAGGTAAGAGTCTACAGGGTTTTTTGGAAAACCTTAGAGTTACGACCATTATGATACTTCTCACGGCGTGGCTCCGGTAAGGCGCTAGCATCAACCTCGGCAAAGCCTTGCTCAACGAACCAATGGGCGGTACGGGTAGTCAATACAAATAACTTATGCAAGCCATGACTGCGCGCTTGTTGCTCTAAAAAGGCGAGCAAATCGGCCCCGCGGCTACCATTACGGTAATCAGGATGGACGGCTACACAAGCGACCTCTGCTGAATCGGCATCTAAAGGATACAGCGCAGCGCAGCCTAGAATCATCCCGTCACGCTCGATGACGCTATAATTATCGACCTCTTGCTCTAAACGTTCACGTGAACGGGCGACCAAGATACCTTGTTCTTCAAGCGGAGAAAGCAGCTCAATAAGTCCGACCACATCATCAATATTGGCATGACGAATCTCTTCATAAGGGTCGTGGCTAATCAAAGTGCCAGAACCATCACGAGTAAATAGCTCCTCTAATAAAGCACCATCTTTGGCATAAGAGATAATATGAGTGCGATGTACGCCTTTTCGGCAGGCTTCGCTAGCGCAGTGTAAGAAGTAATTCATCTCACTACTTAGATCGCGATCACGTAAGAAACGATCGACTTCATTGGGAATCATCTCACGTAGCGTACGTGCCCCATCTTTGATATCGGCCTCTTCACCTAAGAAGATAAGCTTATCGGCACCAAGGGCCACTGCAGCACTAAGCGCAACATCCTCGCCCAATAAGTTAAACACCTCACCGGTGGCCGAATAACCCATTGAGCCTAAGATAACAATATGATGGTGTAGTAAGTTATTATTGATGGCATCCGTATCTATCGAACGTACCTCGCCAGTCATTTGATAATCAACCCCATCACGCACCCCATACGGACGAGCGGTGACAAAGTTACCCGAAACCGCATCAATGCGTGAGCCATACATAGGCGAGTTGGATAGTCCCATTGATAGCTGAGCTTCGATCTGTAAGCGGATAGCGCCTACTGCTTGCAAAATAGCGGGCATAGCTTCACGCGGAGTAACCCGAATATCTTGATGTAGTGGCGAGGTTATGCCGACTTCGGCTAAGTTCTTGTCAATCTGTGGGCGGGCACCATGCACCAAAACCAGATTAATCCCCAAACTATGTAATAGAGCAAAGTCATGGATGAGCGTACTGAAGTTAGGGTGCTTGACCGCCTCACCGCCGAACATAATCACAAAGGTTTTACCGCGATGCGTGTTAATGTAAGGGGCAGAGTTACGGAACCAATGAACGTATTCAGGATTAATCTGTGGCATAGCGCTAGTAGTCATAGTAGGAGCAATAATAAATAGTAGTCGGAACGTTAAAAGAGGAGTGACAAAAAAGCTTGTCGCCAAAGAATTACCATAGCAAAAAACATCGTTATGAGCTATCTTTTATTTTAGCGAAAGCCATATGCTTTTATACACAACATCAACAAGGGGTTAGTGTACCTACAAAACGTTTTTGCTATGCTAAGCACTATTGCTTGAGAGCAAGTTTTAATATAAAAATCTTAAAATAATATTATCCATATGAGAATTATTGAAAGCTAAGTCATTAGGGCGTGTTCATGACTTGGTTTTTAACTGTAAGCTTAATAAGTAGCCGTTTTGATATTTTGATAACTAGCGGTTTTGATATATAGTGCCATAAGGCTTTATGGTGCGATCTAAAACGATGAAATTATAGTCGGCTACCGCCCAAGTTTTAAAAAGTCATTCACTTAGCGCCGTTTTATTGACGTATCAACAAGGAATAATGAACATCATGAAAAAAAGCAATCATCTAGCCAGTCCTTTCAGTGCTTGGAGTGGTCATCGTCTGTTTCATGTCGTAGCTGGCACCCTTATTGGTGCAATGGCAGTGACCCAAGCTTCGGCTATGCTACCGACGCCGTATCCTGAGCTCGATAATCCAGCGGCTGTTCAACCGGCAACTACGACTGGTAATAACTCCACTGCGCAAGCGATCAACACCAAGATTACTGCTTCTTTAGTTAGTGTAGACGGCAACGGAAAAGAGTCATTAATACCGGTAACAGCGGCGACTCGTTTGCAGCCAGGCAATGTCATAGAGTATCAAGGGTTGTTTACTAATACTAATGCTGATCGTGTGCGCAAAATGACCGTCACTTTGACTATTCCTGAGCAAGTAGAGCTGCTGCGGGTGGTCTCTCCTGAATTCCCTTATGGTAGTGCTGATGGTGAGAAGTTTGCTCGTATGCCCCTGCGTGGTAGAGTAGATAATCAAATGCAAGAAATTCCTTTGAAATACTATCAAGCAGTACGCTGGGATATCGAAGGTATAGGCTTGAATGATACGGTAATGGTTAAATATCGGGCACGCGTAAAATAAAGCTAAGCCTTAAATAAATTGCAATTAGGTAGAACGCATACACCAGATTATGTGGCGTTCTTTGTTTCCTTTCTGGCGGGTCTGGGTTCGGATTATATGACAGGGCAAGCACCCATCATTGATGGTGGGCTTGTTTACCGCTAAGGTAATCGCTTGTGATATTTAATAGCAAAGCACTAACGCTATCTGTCATTGAATGTTCAACAGACCCTAATATTTTTTTGATAAATGTATTTGTTCCAGCATTAATCCAACGAGTTAGCCAAATTGAAGCGTTTTATATCATGGTAAAGTGCGACCCAATCACAGGTATTTGCCAGCTACCAGAGCAAGAAAATAAAGGAGCAGTTTTATGAGCAATGATGACCAAGATGCGATTATTATCGGATCGGGACATAATAGCCTGGTTTGTGCGCTTTACCTGTTAAGGGCGGGCTGGTCCGTTCGTGTTTTAGAGTGCGCCTCGACGCCCGGCGGCGCGGTTAAGACGCAGGAATTGACCGAACCGGGGTTTAAGCATGACTGGGCCGCGATGAACGTTTCGAACTTTAAGAATTCAGCATTCTACGCGGATTTCGGCTCGGCTTTGGAACGTCAAGGCGCAGAGTTTGTGACTGCAGAAAACTGCTTTGCTTCGGTATATGATGATGGAACCTGGTTTGGTGTCGGCACCGATACCGCAGCCAACGTCTCTCGCATCGCGGCATTTTCTGAACGAGATGCCAAAACGTGGCAATCTCTAACCGACAGCTTTGCATCACGTGCGGCAATCATTGGCGGCTTGATGTCCAGTCCGATGAAATGGACTGCGTTGAGCGGCCTTGGGTTCAAAGCGCTGCGTCAGCAAGGCTTGGACGGCACGTTTGATTTGATCCGCTTTATGCTGTCCTCGCCGCGCGACTGGCTGGGCCGTACGTTTGAGAGCGAAAAGATCCGCGCCGCACTGGCACCTTGGGGCATGCATGTAGACTATGCGCCCGACGTTGCAAGCGGTGCGATCTTTCCCTATCTCGAAGCGTTCGGCGATCAGGCCGGCGGTTTGTCGCTGGGTAAGGGTGGGGCGGATACCATCATCCGCGCTATGGTTGCCG
The DNA here is from genome assembly GCF_904846315.1 of Psychrobacter jeotgali. Taxonomy (NCBI): domain Bacteria; kingdom Pseudomonadati; phylum Pseudomonadota; class Gammaproteobacteria; order Moraxellales; family Moraxellaceae; genus Psychrobacter; species Psychrobacter jeotgali. The sequence continues at coordinate 2,299,401 of NZ_CAJHAF010000001.1, read as the reverse complement.
AGATCGAGGCGCAAGGCGGGTCGGTGGAGTGTGACACTGAAGTGACGCGCATCTTTCATGAGAATGGTAAGGCCCAGGCTGTCGAAACCGCTGATGGTAGGCGGATTAGTGCAAACAAGGCAATCATCGCTAATGTTGCGCCAAAGGCACTGGCGCGTCTGACTGACACTACCGGCAATGCCGACTACGATTCTGGACTTGACACCTTTAGGCACGCACCCGGCACGGTGATGATCCACCTGGCCCTGTCCGATTTGCCCGACTGGCGCGCCGGATCGGAACTGCGCAATTATGCCTATGTCACAATCGCCCCAACACTCGATGCCATGGCGCTGGCCTATCAACAACCACTGGCCGGGCTTTTGCCGACAGAACCGATGATCGTCGTGGGGCAGCCCACAGCGATTGACCCAAGCCGCGCCCCTGCAGGCAAACACACGCTTTGGCTGCAAGTGCGGATGGTGCCCGGCGAGATTAAAGGCGACGGCGCCGGACAGATCAACGCAACCGATTGGGACACAGCACTGGCCCCCTTTGCCGAGCGTGTGCTGGATATCGTCGAACGTCACGCGCCCGGCCTGCGCGACCGGATCCTTGGCATGCGCTGTGTGTCCCCGCGTGATCTGGAGGCCGACAATCCAAACCTAGTGGGTGGTGATCAGGTCTGCGGCAGTCATCATCTGTCACAAAACGCGATTTTCCGCCCAGTTTTGGGCTATTCTGATGGCACGACACCGATCGAAGGGTTGTACCATACAGGCGCAGCTGTTTGGCCAGGCGCAAGCACAGGCGCGGGTCCGGGTACATTGCTGGGCCGCATGCTGACATAGGGTGGAAGTCATTCGTTGGTTGTGAGCGCGGCATTGAAAAAGGGTCAGGCGCTGCCGGTAATTATAAAGAACACTAGCATTACGCATGCTAGTGTTTTTTTATGCTCAGGCTTTCTATCCCTATTTTTAACAGAGGGTATGAGATAAATACAAAAGAAACCAATCACTTTGCACAACGACCTTGCATAGCTACTGTGGATAGAGGCTCTGAGTTTTGTTGGCGATCAGTTGCTTGATAGCGTTAATTTGTAGTGTGGTCGCTTGCTCGCCTGCTGTCATAAGCTGACGGCGCTGGCTAGTATCTAAAGAGCTGATTTGACCAGTACTTGGGGTGATAACAATATCGGCGCGCTGGCGTTCACTGATTGTGGAAGTAGGACTGCTGGTAGCATTACTATTGCTACTGCTGGCAAAACGACTCTCGAGTAAACCCCAAAAGCTAGTTAATGAAGTTATCGAAGCCAGATTAAAGCTGGATTTGTCAGCATTAGCATCAGTCACATCGACAGCAATAACGATATCTGCGCCCAAATCATGGGCGCTATCGACAGGTACTAAGCTGACCACGCCGCCATCGATATACTTTTTGCCTACCTTTTCAGGGATGCGCGGTGCAATAAAAATATTGGGAACGCTGCAAGAAGCTTGTACGGCTAAGCCGGCATTACCTTGAGTAAATACTGTTTTTTTAAGGGTTTGTTTCTCAGCGGCTACGGCTGCAAAACCAATGGGGAAATCCTCTATGGAGCGCTCGCCAACTTTAGCATTAATAAAGTTTCTAAGCTTGATGCCTTCAACGAAGCCTTGATTGGATAAGGTGAAGTCCATAAGCTCGCTATCAGGGGTAGTCAAAGCTAGGTTCTCTAACTGCGCTGCGCTATAGCCGCTAGCATAGAGGCTGCCGACCAAGCTACCAACACTGGTTCCAACCACCAACGTCGGGGTAATACCGTTTTCTTCCAGTGCTTTTATGACCCCAACATGGGCAAAGCCTTTAGCACCGCCGCCGCCAAGTACCAACGCTACATTCGGCTGATCTATAACTGGCGCTGTCGAATCTGCGGGCATAAGGCTAGTACAAGCGCTGAGCACCAGTGCTAGGGTTGCAGTAATGCTTGCTCGTAATATGCTACAGGCTGGTAATTTTATTTTATAAAAACTTAGAGAGGCAAGCATAAAAACCCTATAATAAACACTATGTTAGTAAAAGAGCTGAACATTTTATCTTAAGTAAAATAGCTTAGCATAATTATTGACAGCTCATAACTCGTTGTCAGTTATAATAAAGGCAGCTGATATACAGTTAGCTTGTTGATTATTATGGTTTTTGCATATAAAAGCTATAGCCGTATCATTACTAAAGCTGAATTCAAAATTTAAAAGTAATTGCGTTAGGATATCTCCATGCCCGTCTCGGCCGATCAGTTATCATCTTATCCCATTAATAATGAGCCAGTTGCCGCGCTAGATATGCCGGTGACCGCTCTTGCTGGAGTGGGATCAAAAATTGCTGAACAGCTGGCGCAGCTAGGAATCAGTCGAATCTTTGATTTATTATTGCATTTGCCACGTGATTATGAAGATCGCAGTCGCCTGATTGATATAGCTGAGGTGAGTCATGGGCAAGCGGCACTGATTACGGGGCGGGTGGTACACGTTGATAATAAACGTAGCGGCATGACGGTAATCGTAGAGGATAGTACCGGCACGCTCTCGCTAAGGTTTTTTAAGGTTTATCGTGGTTTGGCACAAACCATGAGTTTAGGAGCCCAGCTACAACTGTTTGGGGAAGTTAAAGTCAGCCGCTACGGCAAACAGATGCATCATCCTGAATATCAAGTGATTACTGAGGGAGCGGCGCTGACCAATACAGGCTTGCAGCCCATTTATCCTAGTGTAAAAGGTCTGCACCAAAATAAGCTGCGCACCTTGATTAAGCTGGCGCTGCAAACCGTTCGTAGTCAAGGTCTCCCCATGACTTTATTTACGGCGGACGACTTTGGGGTGGTAGCTGACTTACCATTAGTGCCTTTTGAGCCTTCCAAAACCGCAAGTGTGCAAGATACGGACCCTGAAGATATCTTTTCGACATTAGAGCGGAAGGTGCCAGCTAGTAATCATCTATTTGCTAACCCTTCTGTAGCAGCGCAGGAACCTGCAAACAGTTATGTTATTGCCAATAATAATGTCTATAACTTGACTATATTTGAGGCCTTGGTGTTATTGCACACCCCGCCTACTTATACCGATGCTGGACAGCAATATAAGCTATTGAATCAGCTAAGCGCTCGTACTCATGCTGCTTGTCAGCGTTTAATTATTGAAGAATTAACCGCTCATCAACTTAGCCTGTTATATCGCCGGCAACAATTACACCAATTTAAAGCACCAAAATGTGCGACCCAAAGCCTGCTGACAGAGCAGTTATTTGGAGCGTTACCCTTCAACTTAACTGGCGCACAAAAGCGGGTTATGCGAGATATCACCGCCGATATGGCGACTTCCATTCCGATGCTTAGGTTGGTACAAGGTGATGTGGGCGCTGGCAAAACCTTGGTCGCCGCCGGCGCAGCAGGCTACGCGCTTGATAGTGGCTGGCAGGTGGCAGTCATGGCGCCTACTGAAATATTAGCTGAACAGCACCTGCTCAATTTTAAGCAGTGGTTTGAGCCGTTAGGAGTTAGCGTGGGCTGGCTGGCAGGTAAACAAACCGCCAAGCAGCGCCGTGAAGCGTTAGCAGCGGTGAGCGAAAATACGGTACAAATCGTAGTTGGCACTCATGCGTTATTCCAAGAGCAAGTGCAGTTTGCTAAATTGGGTCTGGTCATTATTGATGAGCAGCACCGTTTTGGGGTCGAGCAGCGTATGGCCTTAACTAACAAAGGTGTGGCAGGTAGCACCCCGCATCAGCTGATTATGACTGCAACCCCGATACCGCGTACGCTGGCGATGAGTGTCTACGGCGATATGGATACTTCCATTATCGATGAATTGCCGCCTGGACGCACGCCGATTACTACCGTCACCATTGATCGTAATCGGCGGGACGAAGTGATTGAGCGCATTGCCATTAATTGCGCAGCAGGACGGCAAGCATATTGGGTATGCTCACTAGTAGAGGAGTCCAGTGTACTCGATGCACAAGCAGCCGAAGCGACCTTTGAGGATTTAAACGAGCGTTTGGATATCCGTATTGGCCTCGTGCACGGCAAAATGAAATCTGCTGATAAGCAAGCTATCATGCAAGAGTTTAAGGCGGGCAACCTTGAGTTATTGATAGCGACCACCGTGATAGAGGTCGGCGTTGATGTGCCTAATGCTTCACTAATGGTGATTGAAAATGCTGAACGTTTGGGGCTCTCGCAGTTGCATCAGCTGCGTGGACGAGTGGGACGTGGTTCGACTAAGAGCTTTTGTGTATTGCTATACCAAAAGCCATTATCTGAGACTGGCACCGAACGTTTAAATGTACTGCGGGATAGTACTGATGGCTTTGTGATTGCACAAAAAGACTTAGAGCTGCGTGGACCTGGTGAGCTGTTAGGCAAGCGCCAAACAGGTAATGTCGGCTATTATCTAGCTGATTTAATCAGAGATGAGCAGTTATTTGCCATCGCGCAGCGTTTAGCTAAGCATTTAATATCAGACCCTACACGTAAGGCTGATGTCAGCCAGCTGATTCATCGCTGGATGCCGGAGGCCAGCCGTTATACCAATGCTTGATATGCTTAAGCAATATTGAGGGTAAGTGCTAGTCGTAATTATCTCAGCCGGCTTGTGTTAAGTTAGAGTATAAATAAAAAGAAGGATAGCATTAGCTATCCTTCTTTTTTAATGAAAAATGTTATTTATCTTTCTTCTTATTCTTAGCTTTTTTCTCGGGTTTCTCTTTTTTTGCTTTTTTCAGATCTTTTTTAAGATCTTTAAGTTTCTGTTCTTGCTTTTTAATCTCTTTTTTAGTGTCTTTGATATCACTTTTGAGCGCTTTTACTTTCTCTTTATTAGCCATGATGAACTCCTTGGTCTACAAGTTAAATGATTTTTGCTTTCAGAATGTGATCATCTGATCTTACTTTATTAATATAGCACTGATACGCACTGTGTTTTAGAGATTATTGATAAAGTGATGTCGTTGATTTATTAATGAAGTTATAAATGGGAGTTAGCAGACGGGTATCTGGTATGAAATACAGGGTTAAGTAACGCTAAAGTTAATTTTTTAATATATTTGTTAATAATCTCTGACTCATGTGTTCGGTAATCGGCGTTGATATCCTCAGGTCAAAATGGCAACTTATAAAAATAATTGTCTAGTATTAAGATAGATTTTGACAGGATGTTGGAATCTTAGTGGTCTTAATAAGACTGACTTTTGTGCTTTTAATTCACTAATGCACATACTCTTTAAAGAGTCAGGCTTTCCTATTAAAACTTTATACAAGGATGTTCGATGAAAAACATTGTACTTTTTACCTGCGCCATAGTTGCCCCTCTATTATTCAGCCAATCCGCTTTTGCTGCCTTTGATTACTTCAAAACTGATAATAGCTCTATGCAGCTTAATTGATTTATCAATGATATTCATCGCTTATCAGTCTTATAGCATTTATTTTGGATATTTTCATGCTGATATATTTTTAGTGCATGTTAAAATTATCAACCCAAAACAGTATATATAAGAATAAGATGATGACTTAATATATGCTATCCTCAATAAATTTATCGACCATTGCAATAATAAACAATGCCGATTTATCGTGACGCTAGCCTGTTTTTTTGCAAATTATATATCGTTAACTATATCTATATACCATTCTTACAATTGCCTGTATTGACAGAGAGTTATCATGAGCGATGTTGAAGACAACAATCGGCCAGTTGAATCTGAGCTGCCACCATACCGTCAAACTGATGCGGTTGATGCATCGGCATATAAGCCAGCCTCTAAAATGCCGCCATGGCTAATACCGGTATTGATAGCGGTGCTGGTCGTTGGGGTACTGCTCGGTAGATATTGGGGCAGTGATGCTAACGATGACCCTATGGACAGTCAAAATTTCGCTACCAGTGAAGCTCAGAGCCGTGTGGGTGCTGATGGTATCACTACCGAACAAGCCGTATTATCGGTCGAAACCGTGCTGCCCAGTCAAGATAATATTGGCAATACTTTAAGCGCAGATGGCACCATTAGTGCCAAAGATATCGCTAATGTCAGTCCAAAGGTCAATGGGGTTGCCATTGAGCAGGTGTTAGTAGAAGAAGGGGCGAGGGTCAAGGCGGGTCAAGTATTAGCGATATTTGATACCGATGCTATGGAGCAGCAAGTGGTGCAAGCCCAAGCCGATGTAGCCGAAGCTGAAGCAACGCTTGCTAATGCCAGTGCGGATGCCGCACGGGTGCTACCGCTACTTGATATTGATGCTATTAGTAAACAAGAAGCAGATAGATACCGAACCTCAGAGATTCGTGCTGAAACCGCTCTCCAAGCAGCTAAAGCACGTTTGAGCAATCAACAATTAACCCTTAATAATGCTAAAGTTGTCGCTCCGGTCAGTGGTATTATTAGTGATAAGATGGCTGAAGTAGGCATGGTATCTGGTGGAGAGCCTCTATTTACCATTATCAAAAATGGCATTTTGGAGTGGCGGGCGGATATTGATCCCAAGCTGGTAGGGGAGATTAATATCGGTACGCCAGTTAGAGTGAGCTTGCCACAAGAGCGCTTCGTTATGGGTGAGGTACGCCGTATTGCCCCGACAGCGGATAATAATCGGCAGATTACTATTTATGCTAGTTTGGCTGCTGATTCGGGTGCACGAGCGGGTATGTATCGGACGGGTGAATTCTTACTGGGTAGTGAAAACCTACAAACCGTACCTAATAGCGCTATCGTCAGTAACGATGGCTATGATTATGTGATGCTGGTCACCAATATTAATAGCCGAGATGGTCAAACTATGGGTCGCATCTTGCAGCAACGGGTGACGTTAGGCGAGCGCATCGGCGATAGTGTCGCAGTGCTAGAGCCGTTACCAGCAGACAGTCGCTTAGTAAAACAAGGCGGTAGTTTTTTAAATGATGGCGACTTGGTACGGGTGGTTGATACTGCTAATAACGTAGCTGGCAAAGTAACTGATAAGGTAGCTAACAATCCAACTGTGCAGGCTACTTCATGAATCTGAACGTCTCTACTTATTCGATCAAAAACCCTTTAGTCGCCATTTTGCTATTTGTATTGCTCACTTTGGGCGGTATCTATGGCTTTATGCAAATGAAGGTGCAGCAGTTTCCGGACATCGATTTGCCTGCGGTAGTGGTCACGGTTACGCTGCCGGGAGCGGCACCCTCACAGCTTGAAAATGATGTCGCCAAAAAGATTGAAAATAGGCTGACCAGTATAGAAGGTATCAAGCATATACGCACGACCTTACAAACGGGCGCCGCCACTATGGTGACTGAATTTGTCCTAGAAAAGGACATTCAAGAGGCGGTTGACGATGTGCGCTCAGCGGTTGGGGAGGTTCGTGGCGACCTACCTGCTGCGGCCAACGATCCTATTATTACTAAGGTGTCAACCGCAGGTTTTCCAGTAGTAACTTACTCCGTCAGCGCGGACAATATGAGCGTTGAAGATCTATCATGGTTCGTTGATGACACCATTACCAAGCGCTTATCCGATATTCAAGGGGTAGGCTCAATCAGCCGTATCGGTGGCCTTGAACGTGAAATTATCGTTGCTGCTGACCCCATTTTATTAAGTGGTTTGCAGCTCTCTATTGTGCAGTTATCACAGCAGCTCGCCGGTATTCAGCAAGATACTTCAGGTGGTGAAGCTGAAGTTGGTAATACTACCCAAACTATTCGAGTATTGGGTGCAGTAGAGCGTGCCCGTGAGCTTAATGACTTGCAGATCGCGGTGCCTACAGGTGGCACCCAAGCACTTGGACGGATGGCGCAAGTGACGGATGGCGCTGCGGATCCCACTTCTATGGCTAAGCTAGATGGGAAACCGGTTGTCGCCTTTAATATCACGCGCTCACGCGGCGCTAGTGAAGTTGAGGTGATGGAGCGCACGGATGCCGCCTTGGCACAATTAAGTGCCGATATGGGTAATATCACTATCGAAAAAGCCTATGATCGAGCGACGCCGATAGCGGAGGATTATAAAGCATCGCTACGCATGTTGATTGAAGGCGGTATTTTGGCAGTTATCGTGGTGTTTTTATTCCTACGAAACATTCGCGCTACTATCGTTGCGGCCGTGGCCCTACCTTTATCGGTGATACCGACATTCTTAGGAATGTATTTATTCGGTTTTAGTCTTAATATCATTTCTTTATTGGCTTTATCGTTGGTCATCGGGGTGCTGGTTGATGATGCTATCGTTGAGGTTGAAAATATCATTCGCCACCTACGCATGGGTAAAACCCCTTATGAAGCAGCGATGGAGGCGGCAGAAGAGATCGGGCTAGCCGTGGTTGCGACGACCTTTACCTTGATAGCGGTATTTTTACCAACAGCATTTATGGGCGGTATCGTTGGCCAGTTCTTCCGCCAATTTGGCTGGACGGCAGCGATGTCGATTTTTGTCTCGCTAATGGTAGCCCGTTTGGTCACGCCTATGATGGCCGCCTATGTGCTGCGTCCAGAGAAGCGGCAAGTTGAAAAGCAAAGCGCGCTGATGACTTGGTATCTAAAAATAGTGTCGTGGACGCTGCATCATCGCTGGATAACTATAGGCGCTACTATCGTTTTATTTGTGGCATCGCTTGGACTGGTCAAGTTTTTGCCAACCTCATTTATCCCTGATAATGATATCGATCAAACCCGAGTAGGTATCGAGCTGACGCCAGAGGTTGAGCTACAAGAAACTGAGCGTATAGCGGCGCTGGCACGCCAGCGTATATTAGACTTGCCAGGCGTCACCCATGTGTTTACCGCCGTAGGTGAAGCACAAGAGGCCATGGGACCTAACTCAGGTAGTAATAGTGGGGCGGAGAATATTGCCAGTCTGGATATTGTCCTTGCTCCGCGCGCCGAGCGCCACTCCAAAAAAGAGATTGAGCAAAAAATCAGTGCGCTGTTGTCTGAAGTCCCTAGCGCTCGCTTTACCGTAGGGTTATCTAGTGGCGGTGAGACCGGCTATAGCTTTTCATTGACCAGTACCAATCCGCAAGTACTTGAGCAGACCGTGCAACAAGTGATGGCCGATATTCGAAGTCTATCCATCGCAGGTTCGGTTACCAGTGATCGCAGCTTACCCCGTCAAGAATTGACCGTGACTCCTGACCGTCTGGCGATGGCGGATAAAGGCGTGACGACCCAAGATGTTGCCGACACCCTACGAATAGCGACAGTCGGTGATTACGAGCAGCGTTTATCAAAGCTCAATCTTGATACCCGCCAAGTTCCCATCGTGGTAAGAGTACCTGATGTCGCTAAACAAAACGTCAATCAATTAGAAGGCTTATATGTGCCTAGCGCGCGTCCAGCAGGACAAGGGGTGCGTGTGGGCGAAGTGGCAGAGCTGAATTTTGCTACTGGTCCTGCGCAGATTAATCGATTGGACCGTGAGCGCTCAATCACCATTACCGTGCAGCCTGCCGAAGGCGAGCTTGGCGAGCTGGTTCAAGCGGTCAAAGCGGTGCCTAGCATGCAGCAGCTACCGACTTCTATTACCCTGATTGAACAAGGACAAGCGGAGAATATGGCCGAGCTGTTTAGCGGCTTTGTCATTGCGATGTCGGTTGGTATTATCTGTATTTTAGGCGTTCTTATTCTATTATTTGGTCGTATATTACAGCCCTTTACCATTCTTATGGCGCTGCCATTATCGATAGGTGGGGCGTTTGTTGGGCTAGTCATTACGAACAGTAGCTTGTCGATGCCGTCGATGATTGGCTTTATTATGCTGATGGGAATTGCCACCAAGAACTCTATTTTGCTGGTGGATTATGCCTTGATTGCGCAGCGCCGCGGACTGGTGCGTTTTGAAGCTATTTTGGATGCTTGTCGTAAACGTGCCCGTCCGATTATTATGACCACTATTGCGATGGGTGCTGGCATGTTGCCGCTGGTCTTTGGTTGGGGGGAGGCGGATCCCACCTTTAGACGTCCGATGGCCGCGGCGGTATTGGGCGGGCTGGTAACCTCTACTTTATTGAGCTTGGTAGTGATTCCGGTGGTTTATACTTTTATGGATGATGTATCAGGGTGGTTTGCCAAATGGCTCATTCCGCACGGTAAAGATAACGCTAGCCCGGCTGCTGAAAAACCTTAAGCTTTTAATATAGCCGAAAATAATCACTACAAAGGATTGTCACTATGAGCATTTTTTCATTTAACCCTCTGGCGTCAAGTTATCGCCAATCTATAGCAGCGTTGTTGTTATTAATGATTGCGGGTATCGGTAGCGGTGTTGGTAGTAGTCAGGCTGCTACTTATCATCTTGATCCTACTCATACCAATGTGCGCTTTGCTATCGATCACTTTAATACCTCAACTAACACCGGTGGTTTTTATAATTTAACGGGGCAACTGGAGTATGATCCCAGCGCTAATGTGGGCAATATCTCATTGCTCATTCCTGTCAATAGTTTGAATACTGGCAATAAAGCTTTTGATATCACTCTAAAAGGCGCTGATTTCTTTGATACTGAAAAGTATCCGCTGGCTTATTTTAAATCTACCAAATGGCATTTCGCCAATAAGAAAGCAGGGGCGGCTGTCACCAAGGTTGAAGGGGATCTGACCTTACGTGGTATCACCAATCCGGTAGTATTAACCGCCACCAAGTTCAACTGTTACTTTAACTTATTACTCAAAAAGCCAGTATGCGGCGGCGATTTTACGACCACCATTGATAGAAGTCAGTGGAATCTTGATAAATATACTTTATTAGGCATTACCGAAAAGGTTGATCTAGATATTCAGATTGAGGCGGCGAAGCAGTAGATTTTATTGAGATTTATTTAAATATTGAAAAGGCCAAGACTTAATTGATTAAGTCTTGGCCTTTTTATTATTACAGGTATCCAACTCTATATAGAAGCTTATCTGTTAAGCTGCATTTGCTAATTATTAAAATCGTAAAGTGCTATTTTTCAAAGTATTGCACTTAGCAGTGAACCGAGTTTTGACTTATTTCTTGCATTCCTTTTATTTAATAACTAAGATAGTAATCAATTACTATCTTTATAGGAGTGCTTATGAATCCCCATCCAAAACATCTACCCGCCGATGAACGTCGAGCCGTAACGGTAGAGTCCGTCGTAGAGTTAGCTGGTACGCAAAATCCCAGTAAGATCACGACGGCGGCCATCGCAAAACACATGAATCTGACTCAAGGGGCACTGTTTCGTCACTTCCCAAACAAAGAGTCTATTTGGCAGGCGGTTATGGAATGGGTGACAGAGCGGCTTCTAGCGAAAATAGATCGCTCTACAAAAGGAATCGAATCACCTTTGGCAGCCATGGAGGCGATGTTTATGAGTCATATCGAGTTTGTGGCTGAGCATCCAGGTGTGCCTAGAATGATTTTTGGGGAGCTTCAGCGTACCGAAGAAACCCCCGCTAAGCTTATGGTACAGACTTTGATTAAGCGCTATAGCGAACGTTTACATCGCCTAATCGATAAAGGTAAGGCCAGCGGTGAGCTGTCGTCCTCTCTTGATAGTGAGGCCGCGGCAGTATTGTTCATAGGGACAATCCAAGGTTTGGTAATGCAATCGCTACTGCTGGGTGATGTGGCACACATGCAGCGTGATGCGCCGCGGGTCTTTGCGATCTATCAGCGCGGTATAAGGAGTAGTTAATGAAAAAGTTGCCCTTGCAAGGACGCACTTTGGCACTGCTCGCTGTCATCGTTCCATTACTGGCTCTCTTCGTCTACGTCGGTCTCAGATCAGGACCGCTAGCTCCAGTTTCAGTGACAGTAGAAACTGTAAAGTCAAGAGCTATTACTCCCTCCTTATTCGGTATCGGCACGGTGGAGGCACGCTACACTTACAAGATTGGTCCTACATTCGCTGGACGCATTAAAAACTTGGATGTCCATGTAGGTGATTACGTCAAAGCTGGACAAGTACTTGGCGAGATGGAACCAGTTGATCTAGATGAGCGGATTCGTTCTCAGGAGTCTGTATTAAAACGGGCGCAGGCGGCATTAGTCGAAGCAGAAGCTCGGAAAGTCTTTGCAGAACAACAACTGCAACGCTATGCGCAGCTACTTGACGTGCAAGCGGTCAGTGAAGAAAGCATCACCGTAAAACGACAGGACTTACAAGTTGCTGATGCGGCTTTATCCGTTGCCAAGGCTGATATTGCCCGAGCACGCTCCGACGGCGAAGGACTGATAGTACAAAAAAGCAATTTACGCTTGATCGCACCCGTTGATGGGGTCGTCGCTGTGCGGGATGCTGATCCCGGCACGACTGTGGTCGCAGGACAGGCCGTGGTGGAAGTGATTGACCCCCAAAGCTTATGGGTAAATGTGCGCTTCGATCAGATCAATGCATCGGGACTGGCTGCTGATCTACCGGCTCGTATCGCCCTGCGATCACGTAGCAGAGAAGTTTTGGAGGGGCACGTGCTGCGTGTAGAGCTCAAGGCTGACGAAGTCACTGAAGAGATGCTCGCCAAGGTGACATTCGATAATCAACCAGAACCTCTACCTTCATTAGGTGAATTGGCTGAAGTCACGGTTGAGTTGCCTGCGCTTCCAGCTATGCCGTTAATTCCTAACGCTGCCGTTCAACGTCAAGAGGGCAAGGTCGGTGTTTGGCGAATCACAGATGGTGATCTGAGCTTCGTCCCTGTTACACTCGGTACTGCCGATCTTGATGGCTATGTGCAAGTCCAGGAAGGGCTTAATGATGGCGATCAAATCGTAATCTATAGCCAAAAAGAGCTAAAAGCGGGCAGTCGTATTAAAGTGGTCGATCAAATCTCAGGAGTGTCGCCATGATAAGCCTAGCAGGCCGCGATATTCTGCATGCTTGGGGGAAATTTGTCTTCACCGGCGTTGGTCTAGGTTTGCTGATTGGTGTCACCCTCGTCATGGCTGGCGTGTATCGTGGCATGGTAGATGATGGTAAGGCCTTACTAGATAATAGTGGCGCTGATCTCTGGGTGGTACAAAAAGATACGCTGGGCCCTTATGCAGAATCGTCTAGTCTCAATGATGATGTGTATCGTTCGATCCTTAGTATGCCGGGTGTCGCTCAGGCAGCGAATGTGACTTATTTAACCACGCAGGTGCACAAGGGTAATAGCGATGTACGAGCTATGGTGGTTGGCATTGCGCCAAGCGCTTCAGGAGCTACACCTGGATGGCCGCCTTATCTCGTCGCTGGACGCCAAGTTACCCGTGGTCATTACGAAGCAGTAGCCGATATCGCAACTGGCTTTAAACAGGGAGATTCTCTATCGATTCGACGCAATAATTATACTGTTGTGGGGCTAACACGGCGCATGGTGTCGTCTAGTGGTGATCCGATGGTATTCATTCCGCTCAAGGACGCCCAAGAGGCTCAGTTCCTCAAAAATAACGACGCTATTTGGCAAAGTCGGCGGCGTACCGAGGCCAACCCAGCCTTCAATCGTCCTGGTGTACCAGGCTTGTTAGATGCTGTCATTGCCTCACAGAGCACCAACGCCTCCGTCAATGCCGTGCTAGTCACTCTGAAACCCGGCTATGCGCAGAATGAAGTGGCTGAGTCAATCCAGCGCTGGAAGCGGCTGACAGTCTACACTCGAGCACAAATGGAAGAAATTCTGGTTGGCAAGTTAATTGCCACTTCGGCGAAGCAAATAGGTATGTTTCTCGTCATTCTAGCTATCGTTAGCGCAGCGATTGTAGCCTTTATTATCTACTCGTTGACGATGGACAAAATCCGTGAGATTGCGGTATTAAAGCTCATCGGTACTCGCAACCGCACGATTGCAGCGATGATTATGCAGCAGGCACTGGCTTTAGGCGTAATTGGCTTTGTAGTCGGTAAAATCACCGCTACTTTTGCAGCGCCGCTGTTTCCCAAATATGTACTACTTACCCCCATGGACTCTGTGCTCGGGTTTTTTTCTGTGCTCGTAATTTGTGTGCTGGCCAGTATTATCGCCATTCGTATGGCACTCAAGGTCGATCCGGCCGAAGCGATAGGATGATCTAATGACTAAAACAGGAATACACATCGAAGGCCTAAGCAAACGCTTTGGCAAAGGTGATACGGCTGTCTATGCATTAAAAGACGTAAACATGCAGGTTGCACCAGGTGAAGTTGTCGGCTTGATCGGACCCTCTGGTTCAGGTAAAAGCACGCTGCTTAAGTGCCTTGGTGCGGTGATTGACCCGAGCGCTGGACGGATGACTCTAGGTGATGAAGTGATCTACGACGATGGTTGGAAAGTTCGTGATCTGCGCGCCTTGCGCCGCGATAAAATTGGTTTTATTTTCCAATCGCCGTATCTGATTCCGTTTCTTGATGTTACCGATAATGTGGCTTTGCTACCCATGCTTGCCGGCGTTTCAAATACTGCCGCACGAGCAAGAGCGTTAGAGTTGCTCACGGCTCTTGATGTGCACCACCGTGCTCACGCTATGCCTGCACAGCTCTCAGGTGGCGAGCAACAACGGGTTGCCATTGCCCGCGGATTGGTTAATCGACCACCGGTAATCTTGGCGGATGAACCCACAGCAGCTCTAGATGGCGAGCGCGCTATGACAGTCATTCGCATTATCAATGAGATGGCTCAGCAGTTCGAGACCGCCATCATCGTCGTTACTCATGATGAAAAAATTCTTCCTACTTTCAAGCGCATCTACCACATTCGCGACGGTGTAACCCATGAGGAAGTTGGTGAAGGGAGGGGATTTGATAGATAACATAGATAGATTGATCACTGATCTTTAGTCTTTTCTATCAAGTTTAGTATTTAACTTTTTACTCAAAACCTCCACTTTCCCCTTTTTTTTCACACCATAAACTTCAAATAGTGAATTTTATTCATCTTATATTTAAATAGTATCATTTTTATTCATGTCAGAGTTTAGGTATGATTTATCCCATACAGAACTTTGGTTTTATATTGGATATTAAAGGTAGCGGATTATCATGAGTAAATCATTTACATATTCCATCGCAAGTATTCGTTTTGATGAGAACTATCAGCCTGCTAACAGCACGCGTCTAACGACGAATTTTGCCAATTTGGCGCGTGGCGAGCGTCGTCAAGAGAACTTACGCAAGACGTTGACCATGATAAACAACCGTTTTAACGCTCTAGCGCATTGGGATAACCCGACAGCGGACCGTTATTCTGTTGAGGTTGATATTATTTCAGCAGACTTGGATATCGAAGGCAATGGCGATACTTTCCCGGTCATCGAGACCTTAAAAACAACGATTATCGACCATAAAGAGAACACTCGTATTGACGGTATGATTGGCAATAGCTTTTCGTCTTATGTGCGTGATTATGATTTTAGTGTGGTACTGCCAGATCATTTTGCAAACCATCCAGAATCCACACCACCAAAGGAGTTTGGTGAGCTGCACGGTAAATTGTTTCAGCATTTATTAAAATCAGAGGCTTACCAAGCTCAATTTGATAAACAGCCAGTGATTTGCCTGAGTGTCTCTACTAGTAAAACTTATCAACGTACTGGCAATCAGCATCCGGTTTTAGGGGTGGAATATAAACAAGATGAGTACTCTTTAACCGATGATTATTTCCATAAAATGGGCTTAACCGTGCGCTACTTTATGCCTACAGGTAGCGTGGCACCCTTGGCGTTTTACTTTGCTGGGGATTTGCTCGGCGACTATAGCGATTTGGAGCTGATCAGTGCCATTGCTACGATGGAGACTTTTCAAAAGATCTACCGTCCTGAGATTTACAATGCTAATTCAAGAGCGGGTGCGGTATATCAACCTAGTTTGAAGTACCAAGATTATTCACTGACGCAAATTGTGTACGATCGCGCAGAGCGTAGCCAAATGGCAGTGACCCAAGGTAAGTTTACTGAAGATGAGTTCATTAAGCCTTACCAAGACATTCTTGAAGAGTGGGCGGCAAAATTTGTGGTAGACAAAAGTGCTGCGGAGAAACGTGCTGATGATAAACAAGCGGCTTAGCAGATCTGATAACTCAAAATATCAAAACCGAAATATAGAAGATAAATTAATATGAAACTACTATTACCAACCTCCACAGCGGGCAGCTTACCCAAACCGTCTTGGCTGGCAGAACCTGAGAAAATTTGGTCCCCTTGGGCATTAGAAGGGGAGCAATTAATTGAAGCCAAACAAGATGCTTTGCGTTTAACTTTACAAGAGCAAAGGCAGGCAGGTATTGATATCGTCAGCGACGGTGAGCAAACCCGCCAGCATTTTGTGACCACCTTTATTGAACATCTCGATGGCGTGGATTTTGAGAATCGTAAAACTGTTAAAATTCGTGACCGCTATGAGGCCAGTGTGCCATCAGTGGTGGGTAGCGTAAGCCGTCCAAAATCTGTGTTTGTTGACGATGCAAAGTTTTTGCGAGCGCAAACCGATCAGCCTATCAAATGGGCACTGCCGGGGCCGATGACCATGATTGATACCTTATATGATGGGCATTATAAAAGCCGTGAAAAATTGGCTTGGGAATTTGCTAAGATTCTTAATCAAGAAGCCAAAGAGTTGGAAGCAGCTGGGGTGGATATTATCCAATTCGATGAGCCTGCCTTTAACGTGTTCTTTGATGATGTCAATAACTGGGGTATCGCCACCTTAGAGCGTGCTATCGAAGGCTTAAAGTGTGAAACGGCGGTGCATATTTGCTACGGCTATGGTATCAAAGCCAATAATGATTGGAAAAAGACACTCGGCTCAGAGTGGCGTCAATATGAGCAAGCGTTTCCTAAGTTGCAGCAGTCCAATATCGATATTGTCTCGCTTGAGTGTCAAAACTCGCATGTACCGATGGATTTAATAGAACTCATTCGTGGTAAAAAAGTGATGGTCGGTGCCATTGATGTGGCAACTAATAATATTGAGAGTCCTGAACAGGTGGCTGATACATTACGCAAAGCGCTGCAATTTGTCGATGCTGATAAGCTTTATCCTTCGACCAACTGCGGTATGGCGCCTTTGTCACGGCAAGTGGCACGCGGTAAACTTGCAGCGTTAAGTGCGGGTGCAGCCATTGTGCGTAAAGAGCTGACGAGTTAGTTTCCTTTGATGCTTCGAATATTATCTTTTGAATAGAAACTTAATCTTAAATAAAACTCAATCTACAAAATCTTGTTTATACTTATAAATGACCTCAGGTATAAAGATACTTATAGTTATACTTATTGTAGGTAATTATTGCAGGCTGGACACTTAACCCAGCAGGGTAACTTTATATAGAAGCAGGATAAAAATCTGGCCTACAACTAAGCGCTGTTTTAAAATAAGCTATGATAAATTTAGGATTTGAATGATGATTGAAGCAATCGATTTTAGAAATGCCATGTCTTTGCTCGCAACGGCGGTCAATATTATCACCACCAAAGGTGTGTCTGGCGTTCATGGGTTTACCGCCTCTGCGGTATGTAGCGTCACCGACACCCCGCCAACCTTGCTGGTCTGTATGAATCAGGCGGCGCGCTCACACGACTATTTTATACAAAATAAAATTTTGAGCGTCAATGTGTTGGGCGCCCAACATGAAGCCATATCTAATGCTTTTGCGTCTAAACTAAATTCGGAAGAACGCTTTGAATATGGCTCTTGGACTGAGCTAGCAACTGGTGCGCCGATTTTGGAAGAGGCGCTGGTTAGTTTTGATTGTGAGATTGAGGATATTCAACAAGTGGGTACCCATAGTGTGTTTATGTGCCGGGTGGTCGCCATCAAGCACGCTGAACCACAAGATGCGACGGATGAAGGTTTGATTTATTTTAATCGAAATTATCATCAAGTGGGTCAAGTAGAGATAGTTTAAGTCAGCGTTTAATTTAATTATTTAGAATCTGTTTAATATAACCGCCTTTAATAATGATCTAACCAAAGCACCAGCCTACAAGACTTTTAATAAGTTGAGAGTAGCATTTAACTGAGAAGTAAATAGCCCGTGGAATTAATCACTTTTTTAATAATAGGCGCTCTAGCAGGATTTGCTGCAGGGCTATTTGGCGTAGGCGGTGGCACCATTATCGTGCCGCTGTTATTTATCGTCTTTACCCAAATGGGCTACAGCCCTGACAATATCATGCATCTGGCGCTAGGGACGTCGCTAGCAACCATTATTGTGACCTCTATCAGTTCACTGATGGCGCACAATAAAAAAGGTGCGGTCATGTGGCCAGTGTTTAAAAATCTAGCACCGGGTCTAGCTATTGGCTGCTTTTTGGGTGCAGGGATTGCAGGACAAATCTCTGGGCTATATCTTCAGCTCATTGTTGGGGTGTTTTTGCTGTGGGTCGCTTATAGGATGTTTGCCAAAGCCAAAAAACCAATAACTACCAATGCTGCTAGTGGCACTAATACTAATACTGATAATGACACTGACAGCCCTCACGCCCATGCTGCACTACCAGCAAAGTCCAAGCAGTTAGCAGCAGGCGGCGTTATTGGCGTCGCCTCAGCCATTTTCGGTATCGGCGGTGGTAGCTTAACCGTGCCTTATCTCACCCGTTATAATGTGGTCATGCAAAAAGCGGTGGGCACCTCAGCGGCATGTGGTCTGCCGATTGCCATTGCTGGGGCGTTAGGGTATATGGTATTTGGAACACAGGCGCAAATTGATGTGCCTAATACCATCGGTTTTGTGCACATTTATGCCTTTTTGGGCATTAGCATCATGAGCTTTTTTACTGCCAAAGTAGGGGCAAAAGTCGCGCACATGCTCTCACCGTCACTGCTAAAAAAATGCTTCTCGGTGTTGTTATTCGTAGTCGGGTTTTATTTTCTTTATAAGGGATTATTTTGAGATTATTATCATATCGATTTCCAGATTCAAAAAGTGATATTTGATTAATGATGTGACCAAGTCCTACTAAGCCCATCTAGCCATTCTTGCTTTAAATAAAAAAACACTCAACTTGATTGGGTGTTTTTTTATTGCCGTCAAAGACTCGATGAGTCAGTTACAAAGCATGTTAAAGCACACTATCAACCTTTTTAGTCATCTCAATGAATACGAAATTCATTTTTAGCCTATCTTTATGGTATTGACAGATGAGAAGGGGATCACTATCATAGCCAACTAATAGACCAGTTGTTATAATTTTAAAAGGGTTATAGTAATGAATGACAAGTTAAAGCCAAAAGAGGTACTCATTGAGACTGCATCACGTCTGTTTAAGGTACGTGGTTATTGCGGTGTGGGCCTAAATGACATCATTGAAGAAAGCGGTATCCCTAAAGGATCGCTGTATCACTATTTCCCAGAGGGCAAAGAACAATTAGCGATTGCTGCGATTAATAATACCAAAACACTGGTTATGGCTGATATTAAGCGAGTTTTTGATAGTACTTCTAAGCTAGGTGCTGGCAGTTTAATACAGGCCTTGCAAGCTTATGTGTACGAATTAGCCAAAATGTTTGGCGCAGGCGGTGATCCGATTGGCTCGCCAATTGGCACCATTGCTGGGGAAAAGCATTCTACCAGTGAGCCGATTCGATCGGCCTGTGAAGCTACTTTTAAGGATTGGCAAGCTGTTTATGCAGAGAGGTTTCTTACAGCAGGCTATCCCCAAGAGCAAGCCACCAGTTTAGCTACCGTTTTTCATGCACTTACTGAAGGCGGTATTTTGTTAGCTTTAACGATGAAAAGTGGAAAACCACTTGAAGCCATAGCAGAACAGATTCCTTCATTATTTACTGAAAAAATTGATAAAAACAATCATACAACCTATTAAAAAAAGCAAATCAGCTAATAAAAAAGAGAGTTTTAATGTCTACCCTTACCATGGAACAAAGCCAAACTGCTATAAAACCAATTCCCATTCTAATCTCCTTTTTAATAGCAGGATTCGCCGGGTTATTCAGTGAGACGGCCTTAAATATGGCGCTTGGCAATTTAATGCTTGAATTTGGCGTCGTTTCTTCCACAGTACAATGGATAACCACCGGTTACCTGCTAACCATGGGGATACTGATCCCGGTGTCGGCCCTATTGATACAATGGTTTAGTACGCGGCAGTTATTTGTGGCCTCCTTGCTGTTTTCAATTGCTGGAGCGATAGTCTCTGGTATGGCACCAGTTTTTAATGTCTTACTCCTAGGCCGAGTTATTCAGGCGATCGGTACTGGTTTGTTGATCCCTCTAATGTTTAACACCGTATTAGTCATTTTCCCTATTCATAAAAGAGGGACCATTATGGGGCTAATCGGGCTGGTTATGATGTCAGCACCGGCTATTGGACCGGCCACGGCGGGGTTAATTATTGAAGTATTGAGCTGGAATTGGATTCTTTGGCTGCTCATTCCATTTTTGGCTTTTTCATTAGTATATGGACTGCTGTTTATGCAGAATGTTACGGAGCTGACCAAACCTAAAATAGATTGGCTATCAATATTTTTATCAACACTTGGCTTTGGCGGTATTGTCTATGGCTTTAGTATTGCAGGACACAAAGGCTGGGGCAGTCCGCTGGTCATTGGTACGCTAATTATTGGGCTAGTGTCTCTTCTAGTATTTTCGTCAAGACAGTTCAAACTTGATAAGCCTATGTTAGATCTGCGTACTTTAAAATATCCGGTGTTTACCTTAGCTTTGTTAAGTGTCTCTGCGACCTTTATGATTATTTTATCTAGCATGATTCTACTGCCCTTATATCTACAAATTGGACTGGGGCTAACAGCACTTACGGCCGGTCTGATATTGATGCCAGGGGGCGCACTAAATGGCATTCTATCGCCAGTAGCAGGACGTGTTTATGATAAGTATGGGGCTAAGTGGCTCTTTACGCCGGGCTTTATCATAATGATTATCATGCTGTGGATGCTATCGAATGTCACTACGGAGACCTCTATTCTCATGGCTATCCTGTTGCATTCAGGTCTGATGATCGGGGTGACATTCGTTATGATGCCGATGCAAACTCATGGTTTGAATGCCCTACCCAAAAACCTGTATCCAGACGGCACCGCTTTGATAAATACTTTATTGCAAGTCTCTGGCTCCATCGGAACGGCGCTGGCGATTACGATAATGTCTACGTCGCAAAATAACTTTTTGAAGACGGTTGCTGATCCATCTAACCCTTCTATGGTAAGCACTTCATTGACTGCTGGCGTGCAAACAGCGTTTATTTTAGGTATTGTATTAGCGATTAGTGGACTGGTTATGTCGTTTTTTATAAAGACATCGAGTGAGCAATAAAAGTAAGCAGACTAAAATAACAGCAGAAAACTTCCACTCTTTATTAAGGGTGGAGGTTTTTCCAGCTGACTTTTTATAGGCTTGATCGTTTCAGTTCTTATCCTAAGCTTAGTCGCCTTTAATTCATTTTTGATGGAGATCACTGGCTTAGTCGTCTAATATAAGTGGTTCCATTATAGCAGTCTGTTTTAAGTAGTCTGTTAATAGGTTTTGAGGGTAAAATAACTGGTTCCGGTGGGGTATGCCCTAATTTCGCGTTGAAGATACTAGCTTAAAATCGCAGGTATTAAGTTCAGTCATTGTCTATAATTTGCTCAAAGAGTATCACGATCTTATCTGCTAGTGCTTACTGCTAGCTTAATCCCTAGAGCAACAAAAACAGTGCCGATAACTCTGTCTAGCAACACACTTACACGCTTACTGCTTCTTATTTTTTTTGTTAGCTTAAATGCAAGTAATACGTAAGTTACCTCAACGACGACAGCAACAGCAACTACCAACAAACCTAAATAAAGTAGCTGTATTGGAACTGTTCCATGACCATCACGAATAAATTGAGGTAAAAATGCCATAAAAAATATAGCTACTTTGGGGTTCAATATATCAATAAGCACTCCTTGTTTAAAAGCTTTCCACGCAGACTCTTTGTGCTTGTCTGCTGGAGTTATATTTAAACTAGTACCAGCTGAACGGAAAGATTTATATGCAAGATATAGTAAATAACCAACACCGATATACTTAACTATAGAAAATGCAAGTGCGGATGACACTAGAATTGCTGACAACCCAAGTGACGCCAATCCAACATGAAAAAGAGCTCCAGTACAAACTCCGAGCGCAGATGCTACCCCAACCCTTTTCCCATTTGCTATTGTCTTAGTTAGAATGTAAAGAAGATCTGGACCAGGTGCAATATTCAACGCTAATGCAGTAGAAAAAAATAACAACCAAAAACTTAAATCTGACACAAAAATTCTCCGTTCTGATAAAGGTAAAAGACTAGAATAGCTTCGTTAAGCAGAAATTTTCTGTAACTCCATTACGAGCAACAGCGCTTATGGTAAATAAAAATAAAAATCCAAAAGCTTACTGCATGTACACTACGAAGTACACTGTAACTATTTCAGCAAGTTAAAACCTTGATGCTATTAGCCTACAGCCCAAGTTTCGAGTCCTCACTAGGGTACCATACACTAATTTTAGCTAAAAAATCACTGACACAAGTGGTTATCAGACCTTATCTCCAAAACTTAAAGGTCAGCTTTACAGAAACTAGAACAGCAATACCAAAAACTAAACCAAAAAAAAGCACCAAGCTCTTAAAACTCAGTGCTTTTATTTTATCTCAAAACTAGCATTTACAGCAGCTCTTTACGCAACTGCGCAGGCGATTTAGGCGACAATAAACCTGGGGCGACATCAAGCACGGTTTTGGCACCAGTCTCTCCTGCTAAGTTCATTTTATAGGCGGCGCGGGCGTAAGCCACAAGCACGCTGGCGGTAAACTCAGGATTACTACCAAGCTTTAATGAAAACTCCATTACTTGATCATTCTGCTCATTATCAATGCCGCTGACGCCGCTGCGAATGACAAAACCACCGTGTGGCATTTTGCTGTGTTCAGACTTAAGCGTTTGCTCATCAATAAAATGCACCGTGGTGTCGTAGTCAGCAAAGTAATCTGGCATGGTCACAATGGCGTTGCGTACCGTATCGGCATCAGCGCCATCATCTAAGACCACATAACATTCGCGGACGTGCTTCTCACGAGTGCTGAGCGTGGGCTGCTCGCCATTGCGTACGCGCGTCATAGCAGATTCTGAGGGAATAGTGTATTGCACGCCTGCCTTAACCCCGTCTACACGGCGCACAGCATCTGAATGTCCTTGGCTTAATCCTTTGCCCCAAAAGGAGTAAGTTTCGCCGACGGGCAAAATAGCTTCGCCGTATAAACGGTTGATAGAGAATAAACCGGGATCCCAACCTACTGATAACATAGCGACTTTGCCCGCCTTTTTAGCTGGGGCATCGAGCGCCGCAAAATATTCAGGAATCTTAGCATGCGTATCGAAGCTATCAACGATATTAAAGAGACTGGCAAGAGCAGGGCCTTGCTCTGGCAAATCAGTTCTAGAGCCGCCACATAATATCAACACATCTATCTCATCTTGATACTGTTCGATATCGTCCATGGCGTACACCGGCACGCTTTGGTCAATCAAGGTAACAGATGCAGGATCTCGGCGACTGAATACGCCTATTAACTGCATGTCTGGGCTTTGTTGGATAGCGGCCTCGGCACCGCGGCCAAGATTGCCGTAACCGGCGATGGCAACTTTAATTACTGCTGTCATTATAATTAGCCTTAAGTTGTATTGGTATTGCGGACAGTTACGGCAAATCTGATACGTACCAAATCAAGCCTATTTTGCAATAATACTTGTAGTAAACTGCCCTATAATAAATGAATCATCTGCAAAAGTAGCAGTTATTTTAGGTGATTATTAATACAAGTAAAAGCTGTCACCTAAAAATTAAAACCTATTCGACCGTCACTGATTTTGCGAGGTTCCGTGGCTGATCGACATCGGTGCCGCGCATGACTGCCACATGGTACGATAACAGTTGTACGGGCACGCTATAGACGATAGGTGCTAATATCTCGCAGACTTCAGGAACGTATACTATATGCATGCGCTCCTCAGCGACCATTTTACTTTCTTCACTAGCAAACACAAATAGCTCACCGTGACGGGCGTGCACCTCTTGCATATTGGCTTTAAGCTTATCGAACATGCTGTCTTTTGGTGCCAAAACCACAATAGGCATATCTTTATCGACTAGCGCTAATGGGCCGTGTTTTAGCTCGCCCGCCGCGTAGCCTTCAGCATGGATATAGGAGATCTCTTTGAGCTTGAGCGCCCCTTCAAGAGCGATTGGGAACTGTAGTCCCCGACCTAAGAATAGGCAACTCCTTTTCTCTTCAAAATGCTCACTCATCTTTTTGATAGAGGCATCAAGATGTAGGCTGGCATAGAGCTGACCCGGCAGCTTATGAAGCTCACCTAGTAAAGTGGTTAGGCGCTGCTCATCGATACGATCTTGAGTAACCCCGATCTTGAGTACCAGCAGCATTAAGGCTGCAAGCTGAGTGGTAAAGGCTTTGGTAGAAGCCACGCCAATCTCAGGGCCGGCGTGAGTCGGTAAAAAGATATCCGTTTCACGCACCAGTGATGACGTTGGGACGTTACATAATGCCAAGCTCACCAAGCCTGTTGGCTTTTGCTTTTGAGTATCACGTAATGCCGATAGCGTATCTGCAGTTTCACCCGACTGCGAAATACAAATGATAAGTGAGTTATCAACCACAACGGGGTTACGATAACGGAACTCGCTGGCAATCTCAACCGAGCAGGGCAGGCGAGTTAGGTTTTCGAACCAATACTTGGCCACCATGCCAGCGTGATAACTGGTACCACAAGCAAGTACCTGAATATGGCGAATACCAGCCAGCTGAGCCTCGTTACATTGTAAAAAATCCTTGCGCAGACTTGATGTATTACTGCTATCTATTGCCATCTCAAGGGTACGAGCGACGGCATCTGGCTGCTCATAAATTTCTTTAAGCATATAATGCTTGAACTCGCCTTTATCAGCATTATGCTGCGAGGCGTCTATCTCGTTAACTGAGCGCTTAACTTCGATCCCATCAGCGTAAACTTGAATGCTATCACGGGTAATTCTAGCGATATCACCTTCTTCTAGGTACATAAAACGGTTGGTTACCGGTAGTAGCGCTAGCTGATCTGAGGCGATAAAGTTCTCACCGATACCGACACCGATTACTAGGGGTGAGCCTAGGCGTACGGTAATCAGCTCATCTGGACTATCGACATGGACAATACCAAGGGCAAAGGCACCCTGTAATAAAGGCGTAACGGTGCGAACGGCTTCCATCAGATCCGGGGTTTGTTTATAAGCGTCATGGATTAAATGAGCGACCACCTCGGTATCAGTTTGCGAGGTAAATTCATAGCCTTTAGCCAGCAAGTCCTCTTTAAGCTCAGCGTAATTCTCAACGATACCGTTATGAACTACCGCAATTTTGCCAGAGACATGCGGATGGGCGTTACGCTGAGCAGGCTCGCCATGAGTCGCCCAGCGGGTATGAGCGATACCAATATGACCATTAAAAAACTCTGGGTTAACTTCTACGGCATCCACCAAAGCTTGCACTTTGCCCACTTGACGCTCACGATGGAGCTCGCCATCACGAATGACGGTCAGGCCGGCAGAATCATAGCCTCGATATTCAAGACGCTTTAACCCTTCAAGTAAAATATTGGCAATATTACGCTCAGCAACTGCGCCTACGATTCCACACATAGCTATTCCTTATAATAAAGTGTACTGTTGATAATAAAAAGAGAGTGTTGATTAAGGTCGGTTGATAAATAATAGTAAGCAGCACTGCAATGATTATCGCTGTGCTGCTTAAAGTGTTTTATTCAATGCTAATCAAAAACTGTCTAAATAAAAAGGTCATTACTTCTGTTTTTTCTGGGGGCGCTGATAGCCCTCTTTTTGTACTTGGCGTGCACGGCCAAACGCTAATGCATTAGTATCGACATCTTTAGTGATAACCGAACCAGCTGCAATGGTGGCGGTATCATGAAGAGTGACTGGCGCTACAAGGCTTGAGTTTGAACCAACAAAAACATTATCACCGATAGTAGTCTGATACTTATTAACCCCATCGTAATTACAGGTAATAGTCCCAGCACCAATATTGACGTCGGCACCGATGGTGGCATCACCAATGTAGCTTAAATGATTCACCTTACTGCCATGACCAATCACTGATTTTTTGATCTCGACAAAGTTGCCGACCTTAGTATTATCAGACAAAACCGTATCGGGGCGTAAATGAGCAAATGGTCCAACATCGACACCAGCGCCAACCTGTGCCTGATCAATGACACAATGAGACTTGATATGACAAGCATTGCCGATTTGCGCATTTTTAATGACACAGCCCGCTTCGATATAGACATTATCGCCTAAGACACAATCGCCCTCAAATACCACATTGACGTCCACAAATACGTCTTGGCCTGCGCTTAAAGTGCCACGAATATCGACACGTTTAGGATCTGCAAATTGCACACCCGCTTCTTGCAGGTCAGCGACTAACTTAGCTTGCCAAGAGCGCTCTAAGCTTGCCAGTTGTTGGCGATTATTGACCCCTTCGATCTCAAAATCATAGTCCGGTTCAATAGCGGCAATAGTAATACCGTCAGCCACCGCCATTTTGACAATATCAGTCAGATAATATTCGTTTTGGGCGTTATCGTTGGACAGTTTGGGTAAATATTTATGCAAAAGGGCATTATCGACACAATAGATACCACTATTGATTTCAGTGATCTGTTGCTCGGTAGCGCTGGCATCTTTTTGTTCAACAATAGCTTCAATATTGCCACCAGCATCACGTTTGATACGACCAAGCCCAAATGGATTATCTACGGTCAAGGTCAACATTGACATGCCGTCGGTATTGGCCGCTTGTAGATTGGCTAAAGTCTGCGCACTGACCAATGGCACATCGCCATATAGAATCAAGCTTTGCCCTTCTTTTGGCAGCTCATTAAGAGTAACTTTTACCGCATGACCGGTCCCTAGCTGTTCAGTTTGCTCTACCCAAGTAATAGACATATCAGCGTAATGATTGCTAATTACTGATTGAACTTGGTCGCCGCCAAAGCCGTAAACCACCACCGTATTATCAACGGTAAGGTTATGACAGGTCTCAAGAACATGACCAAGCAGCGTTTTGCTGGCTAAAGTTTGCAATACTTTGGGCTTAGCCGATTGCATACGAGTGCCTTTACCGGCCGCAAGAATAATGACAGATAGGGATTTTTTCATATGAGCTCTATAAATGTAACAAAATATAATAAATTATAGCGTAAATGACAGGCTAACAGAAACGGTATGTCGTGCCCTCTTTGTAAACTAAATATAGCTTGAAGTAACTATAAGCAATAAATACTATATTTAATAAATGTAGTCTGAGCAAAAGATACGGTTAGTCTGCAAAATAAAAAATAGCCGTGTAAATAATTACCCAAACGACTGCCGCCATAATGCCGGCAATAATATCGTCAAGCATAATACCTAAACCGCCAGCGACCTTTTTATCAGCCCAGCCAATAGGGGGCGGCTTAATGATATCGAAGAAGCGAAACAATATAAAGGCGATGATTAAGGCAAAGATAGAAAAAGGTTGGGCGATGTTTTGCCAAAAATTGCCATTAGCGATGCCCATATATGACAACGGCAGCAAAGTAATCCAAATACCTGCCCACTCATCCCAAACAATATGCGGATCATCATGGACTTGCATCAGCTCGGACGCCCGGCCGCATATCCACACGCCGATAATAGAAGACAAGATAGTCACCATTAAAAAAGGCACAAAGCCTAAACTTAATAAAGGTATCGCCACAATCAAGCCACCAACTGTGCCCCAAGTACCAGGAGCACGGCGAGGGAGGCCGCTACCTAAACCAAGCGCTAACCAATAAATAATACCATCGAATACATTGGCATTAGCAGGCAGGGGCGGACAGTCATTAGCTTTACTAATATCAGGTTTATGATGGTTTTTAGGAGCATTATCAGTCATGGGCTAACCTATAAAATGTTGATAACCCATAAGCTTGGGTAAAGTGTTAAAAGGCGCAGGCTGCATTTGGGTTACTGCTTGCCCTTGATAAAATAGTTGCGGACACCCATCAGCCTCGTCCTTATCGTCAGTCAATGTCACCACTTCACCAATGCAGGTCACAGGAGTATCAGCGTTATCAAAGGGCGGCTCGATGCCGGCTGGCAGGGTAAAAGCCAGCTCATAGTCATCACCACCGGTCAGTTGATGGATTAATCTTTGGGACAAATCGATAGTTGATAGGGGCTGACTGGTAGGCAGATGCTCAAGATTGAGGCGCATAGCAACGGCGCTTTGTTGGCAGATATGTCCCAAGTCCTGATAAAGACCGTCGGAGATATCTATCATGGCGCTAGCACCAAGTTTTGCGAGTGTTGCGCCTAGGGTGATACGCGGAGTTGGCATGTGCAGTCGATGGACTAACGTTCGTCCAATCTCATCATCGGGGTGCTGTAGAGCGTAAGCGGCATCACCGAGCGTTCCTGACACATAAACCTTGTCGCCAACTTGGGCGCCTGAGCGGTAAACGGCTGGCGTGTCTGCACTGAGAAAGCCTTGCGCACTAACGCTCAAGACCAAAGTGTCATTGCGAGTAGTATCACCGCCGATCAGCGTAACCCCGAATAATTTGCAGGCATGAAATAAACCTTGAGCAAAGGCGCTAAGCCACTGCTCAGTCGCTAGGCGCTCAGGAAGTGCTAATGCCAATAAAATACTGTGCGGCGTTGCGCCCATAGCGGCGATATCTGAGACGTTTACCGCTACGGCTTTATAACCGATCTGGAAGGCTAAATCGTTAACTTGATCCCAATCGGCGCTAAAGTGGCGTCCTTGCACTAGCGTATCTATACAACTGACCAAGCGTGCGCCTGCTGGCAGCGCCATAACTGACGCATCATCGCCGATCGCTTTTTCTATACCAGCCGCTTTGCTAGCCGTTATAAAAGCAGGATCATTTTGTAGCTGGGAGAATATTTGCTCAATCAGTTCAAACTCATTCATAGCTAGTCTTAGTTTTTACCTTTCATATCCATACTGATATAAGTACTGTTTATATAAGTACTGTTTATATAAGTACTGTTTATATAATTACTATTTATCACTGTTGTCTGTTGGCACAGTATCAGCAGCAGAATCAGTAACAGTGCTCTGTTTATTGGCATCGGCTTTATTAGGACGATTGCGTTTAACGTTGGTTTTGTTAGCGCTAATACGCGGTTTGGTTGAAGCGGTTGGTTTATCTGGCGTTGGTTCAGGCTGGCTGTTAGCATTATCTTGCGTATCGTTTGTAGCATTGGCCTGCTTAGCTGCTGCTTTTTGTGATGTACGTAAGTTAGCCTTGGTATCTGCTTGTACTTCTATAGCACGTACCTCAATAGCCATTCTATCGAGTACCGCATTGATCAGTTTATGGGCGTCGGTGGCACCAAAATGATTATTGAGCTTCATGGCTTCGTCAAGCACCACTTTATAAGGAATCTCAAGACGATTTTGTAGCTCATAAGCCCCGATAAGCAAAATGGCATGTTCAACGGTATCAAGCTTATCGATACCACGGTCTAAATGCTGCGCAATGAGTGCATCTAGCGCATCGATCTGCTCTGGAATATCGCGCATCATTTCGTGATAATAACCGATATGAACCGTATGCATAGCGTTGGTTGCCCGTGTGCGTGCTGCAATATCGTGCGGTGCATTATCTTTCCAACCCAGCTTGCCATCTAGATCGAAACGGCGGTCAGTAACCAGCCATTCATATAAGCCTTGCATAGCAAAACGCCGTGCCTTACGCACAGCCGTGTGACTGGTCTTGTAAGAAGATTCACTCATGTCGAAGTGTTGTTCATCAGCACTCATGCTCGCTTTATCAGTGGTCGTAGCATCGGTTTGTGCCGTTTTCGCAGCGTTAATAGCACGCTTGAGTTGGTCAGTCATAGAGGGTCAATACCTAAATTTTAAATAACAATGTTATATGAGGTGTCATAAGATAAGAGAGGTTAAATAGTAATCGACTGTCGGCTTTGACAGTTAAGTTTTGTGCATTGACGCTGTAAGCAGCAGCCTCAGCGCCAAGATTAATTCGTACAATAAAAGATTAATAGATTAATAGCTAAAATTAATCTTCATCGCTATCGTCATCAATATCTAATTGCGACAATACCGCTAGCATCTCGAGCACCACCATCGCCGCTTCTGAGCCTTTATTGCCGGCTTTAGTCCCTGCACGCTCAATCGCTTGCTCGATGCTATCGGTGGTCAATACGCCATTAGCAACCGGGATATTATAATCGGTGGCGACATTGCTCAAGCCCTTGGCAGATTCGCTGGCGACAAAGTCAAAATGTGGCGTGCTGCCACGGATAATCGCGCCTAAGGCAATAATAGCATCAAAACGGTCAGACTCTGCGGCACGCTGAGCAACCAGTGGTAGTTCATAAGCGCCGGGTACCCGAACGACGGTAATATTGCTACCCAAAACGCCATGACGAAGTAGCGCATCAATAGCACCATCTACTAATGATTCCACTACAAAACCGTTAAAACGCCCAACAACGATACCGATACGAACCTCTTCATTTTGGTGCAGATTACCATCGATATGAGTGACGTCATTGCGCTGCTGTTGTAAATTTGACATGAGAAGATCCTTTGATTGGTTAATGAATAATTAAAATTATTGTTTGATTGAAATTTGATTAAAAATAGAATAAATACCTAACTCTCAACTGGCATGAACGATCATCTAGTCAAGATACAATGCTGTGGCTTTAGCCCAGCATTTTGCTTTTGCAAAGCTTCAATGTTGCAAAGCTGGGTGAAAAACCTAGCCTACGACAACTAAACGAGCTAAAATAAGTAGTTGACTATGATAGCATTTTTTCTAGATAAGTTTTTACTTTAGCGCCCTATTACAGACGCATGGTGATACCTTGAGCGGCCATGTATTCTTTGGCTTCCATCACCGTGTGCTCACCAAAGTGGAAAATACTGGCGGCCAGCACCGCATCAGCGCCGCCTTTGAGGACGCCATCGGCTAAATGCTGCAAATTACCCACACCGCCCGAAGCAATAACCGGTATGTTTACTTGGCTGGTAATGGCTTGCATCAGTGCCAAATCATAGCCCTTTTTAGTGCCATCACCATCCATTGAAGTGACTAGTAATTCGCCAGCGCCCAAGTCGGCCATTTTTACTGCCCAAGCCACCGCATCAATGCCCGTGGGCTTACGGCCGCCATGAGTGAAAATCTCCCAACGCGGCTGTACCTCACCAGTGCCATCATCGATATCATCCACACGTTTGGCATCGATAGCGACGACGATACATTGGCTACCAAATTTCTGCGCTGCTTCTCCAACGAACTCTGGGGTAAATACTGCCGCCGAGTTAATCGCTACTTTATCCGCGCCAGCATTGAGCAGGTTACGAATATCAGCAATTTTGCGCACGCCGCCGCCAACGGTTAGTGGCACAAATACGGTCTCAGCGATACGCTCAACCATGTGATAAGTGGTCTCGCGTGCATCACTGGTAGCGGTGATGTCCAAAAAGGTAATCTCATCTGCGCCTTGCTCATTGTAGCGTTTGGCGACTTCTACCGGGTCGCCGGCGTCTTTTATATCGATAAAATTAACGCCTTTGACTACGCGTCCATTATCGACGTCCAAACAAGGTATGATACGCTTTGCTAACATAGGGGGTTTCACCTTATAATCAATTCATTCATAAGCGCTAGTTTAGCAAAATCACTAGCATATCAGGCGGGTTTTAGTAAGATTAATACGTTTTTTGTGAAAGTCTGCTGGTATGTGGTGTCATTATTGCCATTAACGTTTAAATTTACCTCTGTTTACTTGTCATAAGTGAGATGTTATGTCCGTCTATACCCAGTTAACTAATGATCAATTTGCTACCTTTTGCCAAAGCTATGGGGTGTCTTTTGCCCGAGCTATTCCGATTACTCAAGGTATCAAAAACTCTAACTGGTTTATTCAGACAACCGATGACGCCGAGGGTGACTACTCTTATGTTTTTACCTTATATGAAGAGCGTCCGCCTGCTGATGTGGCAAAAATGGCGGTTATTCTGAGTCAATTGGATGGCAAATTGCCCGTTGCCGCCCCGCTGGCTCTTATTGATTCAGAGGCTACTAATACGACCAATAATAGCGACAAACGCTACGTTATTCATTATGAAGATAAAGGCATCACTTTAGTACCCTGTCTAGCAGGCGCGCACCCCAAACAGACCACGCAAGCAATGTGTCACGAGATTGGAGCGGCATTAGCTATGTTGCATGAGAATCTGCAAGACTTGCAGCCAGCAGAGGATTACGGCGTACCTCTTTATCCAT
The DNA here is from genome assembly GCF_904846315.1 of Psychrobacter jeotgali. Taxonomy (NCBI): domain Bacteria; kingdom Pseudomonadati; phylum Pseudomonadota; class Gammaproteobacteria; order Moraxellales; family Moraxellaceae; genus Psychrobacter; species Psychrobacter jeotgali. The sequence goes on along the minus strand of NZ_CAJHAF010000001.1, from coordinate 2,267,135 downwards.
GGGGTGAGGTGCGTGACCGTGAAATACAGTTTATGCCAAGCGACGAAGCCAAACTAATGCGCGATATTTGGCAATCTTATAATGATCTGCCATTAGAGCGCTTACCCAAAGGACTGTGTCACTTGGATATGTTCGCTGATAATACCTTGTGGGACTTGACTGAGGGTAAAGAAAAATTAACCGGATTATTGGACTTCACCGAGGTCAGCGTTGAGCACTATGTGATGGATATTGCCATTACTATTAATGACTTTTGTACCACTTGGGGCGATGCGGAACAAGGCGAAAGAGTTCACTTCGACCGTGAAAAAATGACTGCCTTTTTGCAAGGTTATGAGTCAAAGCGGGCGCTGAATAGCGATGAAAAACGTGCTCTGCCAGTGATGCTCGCCAAAGCGGCGGTGATATTTTGGCTATTGCGCTTGAATGTCATTCATTACAACCGTACTGAAGGCCGTACGGGCGATAATATCATGGTCAAAAACCCTGATCTGATGAAACGTCTCGCCGCCTATCATTGGGCGCATGTGGAAAAAGCGCAAGATACCGTATTTGTGCTGCTAAACGCTGACCAGCAAATAAAGGGTGTTTTTAGTAGTATTTCCCAAGCTGAGCAGGCACGTGAGCGTTTAAATGACAATGCTGACAATACATTAGAGGTTAAAGAATATACACTGGATCAATGGGTTTAATCTTATTAGGCTTAAAGGTATAACTGAGTCACTTTAAAAGTGTTACAACTTAGTGCTACTGGTATTAGTTTTACTTGCGTGCTGTGTCGTTGCAGCCAGAGGCTGCGCAAAACTAATACCAGTAGCACGTGGCTAAATATGTCAGCTTTATTTAGGATTTACTATATTAAAACCTAACTTTGAATGTTCAATAGACCCTAGTTGATGGTTCATCTTGAAGCGATTAAACCACCGTTATTTCAGTATTTAATTTTTAACCTTTTAAGGATAGTCTCATGACCGATCAAGTCGATAACTGGCATAAATTGGCACGTTTCGATACCAATATGCAAGGCGAGCTGCACGCCAATTTGCTGCGCAATAATGGTATTACGGTTTCTCTACAAGCGCTAAGCGCCATTCCGGGTATGAATTCTGGTATCGTGCTATGGGTACAAGATGAAGATCTGTCTCAGGCTCAGCAGCTGTTGAATAGTAATGCTATTGACGGCGAAACCCTGTTAGAGAGTATGAGCGATGCTGAGCTGGGCATCGGGCCGGATAGTCAAGAAAAACCAGTTCCAGATGATCAATAAATCAAGACCAATAGTAAAAGCAATCAAGGCGGTAACGTATCAATGTGTCAACTCTTAGGAATGAACTGTAATACCCCAACTGATATTGGCTTTAGCTTCGCAGGCTTTCGCCAGCGCGGCGGCATGACCGATAGCCATGAAGATGGCTTTGGGATTGCCTTTTTTGAGCGCAGTGAGTGCGCTGGTGGGGATAAGGACAGCAATGATTCGACTGGTCTGCGCTTGTTTCATGATAATCGACCGAGCCACTTATCGCCAGTCGCTGATTTGGTCAATAACTATCCTATCAAAGCCATGAATGTCGTTGCCCATATTCGTAAAGCGACTCAGGGGCAGAATTGCTTAGCGAACACCCATCCGTTTGTACGTGAAGTTTGGGGCGAGCAGTGGGTGTTTGCCCATAACGGTCAGATGAATAGCGAGTTTATAAAACGTTGCCAGCGCTTGCAGGAAAATGGTAACGCCGTCCATTGTCAGCCAGTGGGCAATACGGATTCTGAAATTGCCTTTTGTTACTTGGTCAATCGGCTAAAAAGTAGCTTTAAATCGCGTCCTGATGACCAAACCCTATTTAACTTTTTAACCACGCAGTGCCGTTATTTATCCGCTAATGGGTTATTTAATTGTCTGATATCTAACGGTCGTTGGCAATTGGCTTATGCTGGCAGCTTACTGTTTTATCTGACCCGCCAAGCGCCATTCGGTGAAGCCAAGTTGGCCGATAATGATTTAGCCATTAACTTTAAAGACGTGACCACCGACACCGATAAAGTGACCATTTTAGTCACTGTGCCTTTGACTGAAAATGAAAAATGGCAACAGATAGCGGTCAATGAGTGCCTAATCTTTCAAGATGGTGAGATTATCTATAAAAACAGTCCCAGCCAGCGTAAGTTTTTAACGATTGAAGAAGGGATTTCGATTGCAAGAGCGGTTGGGGCGAGTGTTTAGGGGTACAGTCCACAACACCTTTTAAGCTTCTCCCCTGAGCCACAAAGACACGGCTGTTTCTGCGTTACGCTCATCGCTACCGTCGGATCTAAGAAATACCAACGTTTATCATTATTAGCCTGATCTTTAACTTTTACAAAGGTAGATAGCTCATGATGCGCTTGCAGTTTTTCAGCTGTATCAGAGCTATTAAAATAAGCCTTAAACTCAACCTGCGCATGGCGTTTGCCAAGCTTTGGCGTGTGTTTAATAATCTCAAGTCCTGCCCAATCTGTATCGGTTGCCCATTTTTCAATCGCTTTCATATCAAGCAGAGCTTGCTGCGCCGGTAGAGTGGTTTTGACGATATAGTCGGGCTTGACCAGCACAAAAGCACTATAGCGAGTGCGCATCAATCTTTCAGCATTTTCCGCTTTAATGGCATCCGCTTTATCAATATTGCTATGACAAAGCCCGTCATGATAAGGCTGACAGCAATCGTTATAAGATAATGGATTTTCGATAGGGGATACAGGATTGACTTGGCAAGGGCAAGTTTGGGTTGAAGGTTGCATGGTTTATCCTAAATTCCTCTTTTAGCTATCTGACAGGGTTTAATGTATCGTTGAATCACTATAAAACTGGCAATATTAGTTGTCAATTTTATTTAGAACTGACTATAGCCTGTTTTCTATCATGGTCGGTAACACTCCAAGTTTAAGCTTGGTCCAAGGCGCAGGATCTGTTATTTGCTGCCAAAACGACTCAAATGGTGGTGCAAAGTACAGCAGTAACGCAAGAATCACATACAGTAGCAGATACCACCATTTATCTTTATGCTGATAAAACTTCATCGCAGTACCCGATGAGCGCTTCATTCTCATACCCATCAAATTCACGCTGTACATCTCATCAAGCAGCAAATGCACCATCGCCCCGCCAAATAAAAACAAGCCGTAGAACCAGCTGGCGGTAAGTGAAATCTCTAATACAAAATAGCTTAGATAAGTCAAACCCAATCCCAAAATTGCCATATAAGGCACAGAATGGATAACCCCGCGATGCACGGTCATAGTGGTAAAAATATAAAACACCACGTAACGCATAAAGCCATAGCCTGCCAACCATAGCGCCATTAATGCTAATAAACTCAGCTCGCTACGCCAGTGCATTACCAGTGCAAAAGCGAATACAAAGGATGCAAGATTGAAACCAAGCTTAATCGGTGTCGAATTATCAGAATCCAAATCAGGCAACAACCCACCGATAGTGCCGAGTACCACACACATGATAAAGCCAGAATCGTCGATGAGACCGGCTTTATAAACCGTTAAACTCATTACCCCACTGACCATAAAAGCGCCGTTCAAGTGGGTATTAAAATTTGCCATAAAAACTCGTTGTAGATAATCTCTCAAAAGGCGATTTAATTTATCGCCTAGCGGCAAAAAAGCGTCCTATGATACCATAGCCAAACCAAAAAACAGTCTCGAAATAGCCGTCTACAATTTGTACTTCTAATAAAGATATTTGCTATGAACACCTCTGATCTACTTAATGACACCCAGGATAAAAATTTGTCGAATGTTAATAAAGCGCTTGACGATAGCTTTGCTAAAATAGACTGGCAAGCACCGTGGTTATGTCATTTAAGTCAGCTAAATGACTTGAGTAAAACCGTAAAACAACGGAGTGAGGTCAATCAGCAAGCAGATATTTCAGCTCATGACAATGAACCACATGAATCACTAGATACTATCGCTAAGGTTTTAAACAGCGCATTAAAGCAGCAAAGCACAGAGCAGCAAACGCTATTGCCGAGCACTAAGCCAACCAAAGAACAGCAAGCACATACGCTAAAGTTTGTCTCGCAAAATGCACTACCTGAGGGCGAGGCGTATGAGCACTTTATCGCCACTACCGGTAATATTCCGACTCGTGATAATTTGCATGACTTGTTTAACGGCAGTATTTGGCTGACCTTTCCCAAGACCAAAGCGCTACTTAATTACTATCACATGCTAGAGATTGCCCAGCAAGGTATAGGCGAGAGTCGGGGGCGGGTTCGGGATACTATTACGGTATTTGATGAGAACGGTGCCATTTTGGTCACCTCAAATCCCAGCATTGGCAAGGCATTGATTGATTTTGATTGGCAAGGAAGTTTGGTCAAGACTCGTGCTCAATGGGACGATCCAAAGCAGCCAAACTCACACGCTCAAGCTGCAGTTTATATCTTTGGGCATGCACTCATTGAGCAATTGGTACAGCCGCGCAAGCCGTTATGCGCCCATAGTGTGGTCATTAACGTGAGCCAAGACTTTTTTGCCTTATCCACATCTGAGCGCATGACGTTTTTGGACGCTACCCTTGCGGACTATATGGATGAGTTGTTGTCAAAAAATGAGGTCACACCACGCTATTTAGCACCACTGCCAATTTTAGGTGTGCCGCACTTTTGGGCGGAAAACGTTAATGCTGAGTTTTATAAGGACAGCTACGTCTTTCGGAGTGGGCGCCAGCGTAGAGCACGCTAAACCCACTAATGTCATATCACCAAGTATAGGTTCTAGTTACGATTCTGCCACCATTTGTTAACCAGTTGGCGTTAACAAAGTGAAGCTTATTTGTTATGGTAGTAGTGCGTTACTGTTAATCGCTACTCCTTTATTGATAACCTTTGTTAATAAGTAGTTATTAGTGAAGCGTTATGAATATAGTGCTTATAGTTAGTATAGCCAGTAGCATAGCGATTATCAGCATAACGAAGCAGTTGCTAAATATAGCAAGCCTAAAGCCAGCGTTATAACAATAAATTCATCACACTCCATAAATGAGATAAGGAAGCTATCATGAGTGATATTTTCAATGTAAAGGACACCATTAGTGTCGACGGCAAGGAGCATGCTTACTATAGCCTGCCCAAACTTGCTGAAAAATATGACAATATTAATACGCTACCGTACTGTATGAAAGTCGTATTAGAAAACCTATTACGTAACGAAGATGACGGTCAGTCGGTTGGTAAAAACCATATCGAAGCGGTTGCCAATTGGGATGCCGGCGCCGAAGCTTCAAAAGAGATTGCCTTCATGCCCGCCCGTGTAGTGCTACAGGATTTCACTGGGGTGCCATCGGTTGTTGATTTGGCTGCGATGCGAGATGCGGTGGTTGCGCTTGGCGGTAAAGCCGAACAAATTAACCCATTTATTCCAAGTGAGTTGGTCGTTGACCACTCGGTGCAGGTCGATGCTTATGGCCGTGAAGACGCACTTGATCTAAACGAAAAGATCGAATTTAAACGTAACAATGAGCGTTATGAGTTCCTACATTGGGGCAGAAATGCTTTTGAAAACTTTGTGGTAGTACCGCCAGCGACCGGTATTGTGCATCAAGTTAACCTTGAGTATTTAGCGCGGGTGGTGATGGCAGCAGACGTTGATGGCGAGCTCACCGCTTATCCTGACACGGTTTTCGGTACGGATAGTCATACCACCATGATTAATGGTATCGGCGTCCTTGGTTGGGGTGTCGGCGGTATCGAAGCGGAAGCAGCGATGCTAGGTCAGCCCTCATCAATGCTGATTCCACAAGTGGTCGGCTTTGAGATGACCGGTAAATTAAAAGAAGGTGTCACAGCTACCGATTTAGTATTGCGTGTGGTTGAGATGCTACGTGCACATGGTGTGGTAGGTAAGTTTGTCGAATTCTATGGTGAAGGCTTACACAGCATGCCGCTAGCGGATCGTGCTACGATTGCTAATATGTCACCAGAATATGGTGCAACCTGCGGTATCTTTCCGATCGACCAAATGGCGATTGATTACTTGCGCTTATCAGGCCGTGAAGAAGATCAGATTGAGTTGGTTGAAAAGTATGCTAAGGCACAAGGCATGTGGCATGATGCTGATACGCCAGCAGCGACTTACTCAAGTAACCTGCATTTAGACCTGTCTACGGTACAGCCAGCACTTGCCGGTCCTAATCTGCCACAGCAGCGGATCAATCTATCTGATATGCACGAAAAGTTTGGCGAAACCTTAGAAAAAATGACTAAAGATCGCAAATCAGAAGTCGAAGGCAAAGTACGCTTTGATCAAGAAGGCGGCGAACAAGAGCAAGCCGACAGACTTTATGCCAAGCCAAACGTTTTCTCTGAAGTTAATATCAATGATAAAAAACATCAATTACGCGATGGTTCAGTCGTTATTGCGGCGATTACCTCATGTACTAACACCTCAAACCCAGCAGTAATGATTGGTGCCGGACTGGTTGCTAAAAAAGCAGCGGCAAAAGGGCTGACTGCCAAGCCTTGGGTTAAAACTTCACTAGCACCAGGCTCAAAGGTTGTTACTGACTATCTTGAAAAAACTAAGCTGATGGATGAGCTAGAAAAAACAGGTTTCTATCTAGTTGGTTATGGCTGTACCACTTGTATCGGTAACTCAGGGCCACTACTTGACGCCATTGAAGATGGTATTGAAGAAAATGATCTAGTTGCTGCGGCGGTGTTATCGGGTAACCGTAACTTTGAAGGTCGTATCCACTCGCACGTTAAAGCAAGCTACTTGGCTTCACCACCATTGGTTGTTGCTTATGCATTGGCAGGTACGGTCGATATCGACTTGACGACGCAGCCACTGGGTCAAGATCAGGACGGCAATGATGTATTCCTAAAAGACATCTGGCCAACTTCTGAAGAGATTAACGAGTTGATTGCTAATAACATTGACGCTGACATGTTCCGCAAAAACTACGGTGAAGTGTTCGATGGTAGTAAAGCATGGAATGCTATTAGCTCGTCTGATAGCCAGCTGTATCCATGGGATGAAGGGTCTACTTACATCAAGAACCCACCGTTCTTTGATGGTATGACCATGGAACCAGAAGGTATCCCCGATATCGAAGGTGCTCGTATCCTAGGCTTATTCGGTGATTCAATCACTACTGACCATATCTCGCCAGCGGGTAATATAGATGCCGACTCGCCAGCCGGTAAATATTTGCAAGAGCGTGGTGTTATGGAAGCTGATTTCAATAGCTATGGCTCACGCCGTGGTAATGATGCCGTCATGACTCGTGGTACCTTTGCCAACATTCGTATCAAGAACCAAATGATGAAAGGGAAAGAAGGTGGCTATACTTACTACTTCAAAGATGACAAAGCTAAATTAGAAGATGGCGAAGAAATGGCCATCTATGACGCAGCAATGAAGTATAAAGAAGACAACCGTCCGCTAGTGGTATTAGGCGGAGCAGAGTATGGTTCGGGTTCTAGCCGTGACTGGGCAGCAAAGGGTACGATTCTGCTTGGTGTAAAAGCGGTATTGACTACCTCATTCGAGCGTATTCACCGCTCGAACCTAGTGGGCATGGGCGTGTTGCCATTGACCTTCAAAGATGGCGAGAACGCAGACACCTATAATCTTGATGGTTCAGAAGTGATTAGTATTAGTGGTCTTGATAATGGTGAGAGCAAAACCGCCAAAGTCACTGCCACTCGTGCTGACGGCTCAGAGGAAAACTTCGAAGTCAACGTTGGCTTGCAAACGCCAAAAGAGCGCGAATACGTACGTCATGGCGGGGTATTACACTATGTGTTACGTCAGCTAGCAGCTGAGAGTAAAGATGCTGCTTAATGGTTGAGTAAGAGTTAGTTTAGCATTAGAGAAAGCCCAATCTTTGTGATTGGGCTTTTTTTAAGTGGTTAAGGTGAATATACTATTTCTAATAAAGAGTTTTTGGAAAATGTGAGGTTAATGATAAGCTTTCAAAAAAAGTAACCATAACTAATGATATCACAGGCAATATCTATACTTTTTTAAGTTTAGATGAATAATTTTACAGCTATCAATAAAACCCAAAACCATGTTCTTCATCTCGCTTCGACTCTTCAGTTATTTGGCGATTAATATAAGCAATATGGTCTTTAACCCAATGCCTTACATGAATGTTTTCATGATTGAGAAGAGGAGTAAGTGCAGTTTTATCAGACTCTAAGTAAGGAACGAGTGAGCCTGACCAACCACGAGAGCTTATATTTGCTTCAAGCGAATTAGCAACCCTCTGATCCCCACCAAAATTTTCAAGCAATGTTACAAACAATTGGGTTGGCTGTAATTTGTTATTGATCGTTTCCAGAACATTTAAACAACTAGCTGTAAAAACTGGCGCAATCTCTGGATGTGCTTTGCACCAATCCATAATATTATTTACAGGTATTACAGATAGCATACTTGGTGTATTGCTTACCAAGGAATTTGTCCGACCTAAGAGTTGTTTTAGCCAATATCGCTTTCTTAAGTCTGCTTGAATAATAGCCTCGCTAAATAATGGCCAAAGCGTATCATTGTAATCATTCATTAGGCTTAGTATCAGAGGCTTGATATAGGACCATGTATCACCATGATTTAAACCATTCTCAGAATCATTTATGACTTTATTAGATAGTGCAACAGCAAATTCAGGATCATCCACATTCATAATCTTTTCGGCTAAATCGTGCCAGTGATGAATATCTACATGTATATTATTCAATTTATTATTTAAAGGTACAGTAATAATTAATTGCTTAAGCGTACAACGCAACTCTTTAATACTATCTGCATTGCTAAAGCAATACATATAGATCACATTGAGCGCTGTCCAACTTGCTTGCTCTCCCAACTTTGAAAGCTGTAAGCAGAAATTAGCTATAACATTGGGCTCTACACTATTAGTTACACTGCCATAGCTGAGAACATTCGCGCTATTTGGCGCTAATATTTCACGTTGAATGAGCTTTAATAACGTGTCTAAGTGTGCTTTATGAATATCGCCAGTTCGTATAAAATCAGGGTAAAGGTGGACTAACAAATCATCTGAAATTAATCGATCAATATTTTCTTGCCATAGTTCTGGTGACTGCTCAAAGAGTCCTCGATATAACCCTAAAATTAAACGTGAGTCAGGCTGTTCAATATTAACTAAGCATTTTAATGTCAAATCAATTATTGGAGTAATATTAGTTAAGTCGTAGGCTAGTTGATATCCAAAAGCGTAGGACTGCTTCTGCTCACCTTGCAATAATAAGCCGATATGAGGTAAAAGTTCCTCAATATTATTAGAAAGCTCTGTTGCAAGTGCTTTAGCTTTCTCCGCAGCTACATCAATGTACTGGTTATTCTCATCCTCATAATGCTCCCAAGGAGGGTTACTTACAATAATCTTTAATTTCTCTGGTAACTCAGAATCTTGAGGGCTTAACAGATATAACCAACTGTTTAGCGTATCTTTTACTTCTTGATTCATACCTTCTGAATCATACTTTAAAGTATTTTTAATACTGGTTAGAGCTGCTGGCCAATAACGACCATTGATATCTACTATCTTTTTTATCGCCGTATCCAGCATTTCAATACGACCTTGAGCAATAAAACCTCTCATTGAATGACCTATAACTGATAGAACCTTATCTTTTTGAGCATCGCCTCGTTCAAACAGAACTAACATTAAATCAAAAGCCGTGTTCCAGAAATCAAAAATTTCTTGCCATAGCTCTGGTCGCCACTCTTCAAGCGCAGCTTTAGTTCCTTGATATTCAGCACCAACTGTTCGTGTGCCTCCGTAAGTACCAATTGCTTGACTTAAAGCCTCTAGAACCACTATATCGATATTGGGTTGGTTAATATCAATAGCTTGCTTTAATATATCGAAGCGAATTTTGGGCTTTGCTTGTGTTCCAGATAGATTTACTCGAAATAACTGAGCAAACATACCGGTCGCATTGTTGCTCCAATTTTCATTTTCGGCTGATGCAAGCAGTAGCATACACCATGCTGACTTTTCAAATACATCAGCATGAAAGCACAGTTTTTCTAATCCCCAGACTAAGTTTCTTCTAGTATTTCCATCTATAGCCTCAAGCTCTTCGTGACTGCATGTAGATAAAGTATGATATAGGGCGTTGCTAGTTGATTCAGGATTTACTTCGACAAATGCGCGGAAGAGTTTCGAACCCTTCTCTGTAAGCAACGCTTCCGCTTGGACAAAAGGGCTAGCTCCTCCAAATAATTGGTCTGAAAATCGTTGAACGCTTGGCTGGCTATCAAGATATGCTACTTGCGTACAAAAGCTTTGCATGAGAGATTCAGGCATAGTATCAATTAGTTGTTGTTTGCGTTCATAAGATGCCTCTTCCCACCACTCAGACGCTAACGTCAAAGCAAGTGGCTTAGGAACTAGCCTAGCGTATCTTCCTGCACGATTTATAATCTGCCGGCGAGTGAACTCTTTTATTACTTTATCAAATGTCTTCAGGTTCCATCCAGCAACATTTTCTGCAATATACTTAGCTTCTTCACCAGCTATACCTTCTTCTGTACCAAAAACATCAAACAATGAACAAGCAGATAACATTTCTTTTTCTGCATCTGTTATACCTCCGTCACCATCGATCAGCTTTCTTACTACAGAACTACTTTCAATAGAGCCAAGTAATTGGCCTTCTTTTTGATATTGCTCAGCTATAAGTGTCGCCATCAACGGGTAGCCTTGAGCAAATTGAGCTACTCGATCAACCTCACCTGAATCCATTCCGACCAGTATTGGCAATAGAATTTGTTTTATAGAATCATTATTTAAAGGAGATAGTTTAATATGAATAGAGTTGTCTACTTGTTCATCAGAGTAACCAACAGTGACAACTTTTAGTAAGCACTCTGTTTTGTTGATTTCTTTCGTCATTTGTTCGTGCAAATTAATATTACAATTTTCAATAATAACTAGGCCATGAACGCGATCTTCAACCATTGTTCTAATACTTTCTCTAATGGTTGTATCGTATTCAGACGCATCGAAAATAAGCACACAGGAATCATCAATAGAGGTAGAGGCCTCAATAGCTTCTAGTAATAAGCGTGTTTTACCTAGCCCAGATGCGCCTGTTAACCGCACCATAGCTTGATCTAACTCTAGTGCAGTAGTAAGAGCTTCAAAATCATTTTTTCTTGCCTCATCGCTTACGTAATGGTAATTATGTTTTCTTTCTATATTTTTCCAGTCCTCAAGGTCACGAGAGGCTAGATTTCTATATCTATTAACGGAATTTTTTTTTAAAATAAATTTTTTAAATACTATATAGGATAAGGACTCTTCACTTTCAGGTTTGACGATTGTAATATGATTAACATTGTTTATAGTTTCAACTTCATGTTCTCTAAAAATACTTTTTGAGCTAGAAGAAGATACAATGTCATCATTAGCAGAGATAATGCTTAATATAACTAATGAGCTATTTAAATTACTTCTTATCCACTGGTCATTTATATCATCTAGTTCACTCGAATCTCGAGTCAAACTCTTTAAATGGCGATTTCTAAAAGAAAGATACTTTCCAACGTTAGCATAACCTGAGCCATCATGTGGAACATCAAAAAAGCATACTTTAAAAATTTTGTGGGAGGTCTGTCGATTGTGCAATAAAAGAAGGACTTTCTTTACTATAATTCCACCTAAACTGTGACCAACTAAAATTATCTCATCATTCTCTATATCAAATCGAGCTTTAATATCTGTAAGAACTCCGTCAGCAATATTTAAGATACTTGGAGCACGCTTCCAGAATTTCCATAGGCTTGGAGATTCATAACCAAGAGAAATAATATTAAAATCTATATCGTTGTCTCTTTCTAGTAAGTGTGGGAATTTCCCCCAAGTACCATCTGCAATGCCACCCAATCCGTGAACCAAGATTATTTTTTTTGCCATTTAAAGATCCATATGTAAGTAATTTGATAGTTTAAAATTAGTATACTCCGATAAACTAATTGTGATGTACAATCTCAGATTTATTATCGCCTCTAATCTTATCGAACTTTTGTAATATTAGACTGAAAAAACTATATTGTCTTTCCAAAACCACTCAATTCAAGAAGTAATCCATTTAGTCTTTCACTTTCCGCCATTTTTGAGAAACAAACCAATTTGTCTCTCAAATAGCAGCCACAATACAACTTGTGAATCAAAAAACGCTCATTTTGAGAGACAAGGTATATAAAGATGACCGATTTCAATTTAGAACACGCCGTACATTATCATTATGGCGGCTTTCCCCCTCAGTCTATCAATTATCAAGTTATTATGGACGCTATGATAGGCGCGACTGAAGCGATATCTCGCTTTGACCAAATGCTCAAAAGCATGCACAACAGTGAGATTTTGCTGGCACCACTGCGTAATCAAGAAGCGGTCATCTCTTCACGTATGGAAGGCACCATCAGTACCTTAGATGAGATTATGCAGTACGAGGCAGACTATGGTGACGGCAAAGAGCATTCGGCGCAGGTTCGTAGTGATATTATCGAAACTATTCTTTATCAACGTACGCTAAAAAATGTACAGCAGGCGATGAGCGATGGTTATCCTCTCAGCAAATCTTTGATAAAAACTATGCATGAGCAGCTATTATCAAAGGGTAGAGGCGCGAGAAAGTCACCAGGTCAGGTCAAAAACGAACAAAACTATTTGGCTGACCGTTCGAAAAAAAGTATATTGTTTGTGCCGATTAGTCCTGAAAAACTGCAAAGCGGCTTGGATGATTTGTTTGATTATATTAATAACGACTCGTCACCAATACTGCTAAAAACGGCCGTCAGTCATTTAGAGTTCGAAGCTTTGCATCCCTTTCAAGATGGCAATGGCAGAATTGGTAGAATGTTGATTACCTTAATATTATGGTCAGCACAGACGATTTCTGCGCCGCATTTTTATATCAGTGGTTATTTTGAAGAGAACAAAGATAGATATATTGATTTGATGCGAGAAGTCTCAGAGACTGGCAATTGGGATAATTGGTGCGTATTTTTTCTGGAAGCAGTTAAGGAGCAAGCCACCAATAATCTAGAGATTGCTGAGCAGATTGGTCAGCTGTATGAGACTATGAAAAGAGAGTTTAGCGATTTGCTGTCATCAAAATGGTCATTAAATGCCCTAGAGTTCATTTTTACCAATCCTGTTTTTAGGAACACTAGCTTCACTAGTAAAAGCGGTATTCCTGTCTCTACGGCAGCTAGGTTTAGTAAGGTATTAGAAGAAAATAACATTTTAAAAATAGTCGAAGAAGGCGCTGGCAGAACCTCTACGCTTTATTCCTTTGAGCCGCTGATGCAGTTGGTTCGGGTTTAAGCAATCGCAAATCACTGATTCTGCACCTGCCATTCAATCTCAGGTTTGTTATACCCTCTTATCACTTCACCATTAAATAGCATCAAGGGCACGCCGCCACCGCCTAGGCTCTCATATTGTCGAAAGCCCTCAGCCGAGCGTTCTATATCGTATTCACAGTAGTCGACATTGTGCGAGGCGAGCAACTGTCTGGTCTGCTCGCAATAGGGGCACCAGACGGTACCATACAAAACAATGTCATTGCTCGCTGATGGGTCACAGGCGACAGATTCTGGAACGACGGTACTGGCATTTATAAGGTAGATACAGGCGATTAACACAACTGCACCAAGCCCGAACGAAAATATTTTTATAAAACTCATAGACTTATCTTTACTTTTTAAACCCTTTTTCAATAAAGACTAATGATAGCATCTTAGATATTACATTTGGTTCAATCAGTAAAGTTAATCAGCCAAGTTAAATAGTTATCGGGCTCAACCTATCTAATCTGCGCAAGATTGTGATCTCTAAAATATCACCTCTCTATTGCACTCTTACTCTATTAATTGTAGGATATCTATTTATTATAATCATTAATATAATGTTATTTTAAATAATAATATATGGAGTAGGAAATGAAAGCTATTATATTGTCATTGTTGCTGCTGTTTGGGCTAAGTACTCATGCTATAGCCAAAGACGCATTATCTGTGACTCCAGAATCTGTCTGGAATATGGTGCAACAAGATGCTGATGAGATATTATTCGTTGATGTCAGAGACCCAGTGGAGATTATGTTTATCGGCTTTACCGATGCGGTCGACATCAATATTCCGTTTAGAACCGTCAAGCGCACTGAGCTCAACGAAGACAAGGCGGTTTTTGCGATGCCACTTAATCCAGACTTTGCTAATGAAGTCGAAGCCGCACTTAAAGCTAAAGGTCTAGACAAAGATGCGTTAGTGGTCACTATGTGCCGTTCGGGCTCTGCTCGTGGTAAGCCTAGCGCCGACTACTTATTGAGTCAAGGCTTTACCAACGTCAAATATGTCGATCACGGCTTTCAGGGAGATACGATAGAAGAGGGTAAGAATAAAGGCTTTCGTCTAATGAATGGCTGGCAAAACTCAGGATTGCCTTGGTCACCAAAGATGAATCCAAGTAAGATTAGCACGACTAAATAGTAAGCAGATCATTTAGATAATAAGGCTTGGATATTAAAGAAAGGATATTAAAGATAGGTTACTAAAATCTGGGATATTAAAAAAAGCCAGTTAGGATTCTTTATGGCTGATTTATGGTTATTCACCCTTTTTCAGTCAACAGTTTAATACCCAAGCCAACAAATACTATCCCGCTTATTTTGTTCAAAATGGTTTCGATAGCCGGGTTTTCTCGTAAGCGTTGACTAAACCGGGCGGCCAATAGTGCCAAACATAAACACCATATCAAGCCGGTGGTAGCGAAGGTAAGCCCTAAAATCAAAAACGATAAGGTGCTATAAGCATAGCTAGGATCAATAAACTGCGGAAAGAAAGCTAAGAAAAACAAAGCAACTTTGGGATTAAAAGTATTGGTCAATACCCCTTGCTGGTATATTTTCCCATAACTTGACGACTTAGCAGCCGTATGAGGGTTGTTTTCTGGCAAATTATTAGCTATCAGAGGCGCTGAGTTAAGGACTAACATCTTGAAGCCCAGATAGCACAAATAGGCGGCACCGATATATTTGACGATCATAAAGGCTAGGGGAGAGTTGGCCAATATTATAGACAACCCCAGCGCCGCCAGTAGCGTATGCACTAAGATGCCGGAGACAATACCCAATACAGAATAAACCCCCGCTTTTTGCCCTTGTGAGATACTACGGGTGATGATGTACATGCTATCTGTCCCGGGCGTCAGGTTCAACAACATAGCAGCGACGATAAATCCTAGATAGTTCTCAATACCAAACATAGCCAAAACTCCCTTACCTCTTTACGCCATTTCTACGCCGCAAAAGTTTTTCAGATTTGAATGTTCAACAGACCCTATAGATGATTGACACTCTAGAGGTTATTCTACTCCAGTCTTAAACACAAAAAAACACCACCCCTAAAGCGATTAAAAAGTTATCATCACCCTATTTTAATAATTGAGCACTCACCGTTTAAATGACGTAGTAGAAGCTCATTTGTCCAATAGAGTTAACAATGACCCAACGTGACCTAATAACCTTTTTTGCCCTGTCCTTTATGTGGTCGCTCTCCTTTATCTTTTACCGGGTAGGGGTGCCCGAGTTTGGCTCTATGGCTTTTGCCAGTTTGCGGGTGATATTCGCCGGCCTTACGATGCTGGTTTTTATATTGCTAAATCCAAACAATCGGCGCGGTATTAAAGCGCACTGGAAGCTGCTGACGCTGGTTGGCTTATTCTCCACCGCTATTCCTTTTGTTTTATTCTCATTTGCAGCGCAGTCGGTAAACGCTGGGGTACTAGCGGTGCTCAATGCTTCGGTACCCATGATGAGCGGCTTTATTGCCAGTACCTTTTTTAATGATAAGTTATCAAAAAAGCAGATTTTGGGCTTGATAATAGGCATTATAGGCGTAGTCATTCTCATGAGCGAGAATCTATTTAGCGGACAAAGCTCAGATTTGAGCGCAGCATTGCTACCGATGGGTTATGCCTTGTTAGGCTGTGTTGGTTATGCAACGGGCGCAAATATCACCAAGAACTATTTGCAAGAGCTCTCACCGATACCTATCACCGCCGGTTCGATTATTATTGCCAGTATGGTGATGCTCCCTATTGGGCTATATGAGTTCCCTTATGGCAAGAGTATCAGCTTACAAGCTTGGGGTTCGGTGATTTGTATCGGAGTGTTCTCTACCGCTATTGCCCTTATCTTTATGAATCAATTGATCAAAAATATTGGCCCAATGCGTGCCACCAGTATTACTTTGGTGATACCGATTTTTGCGATAATATTTGGATATATTTTATTAGGTGAGGCTTTAGATACTTTTGCGATTGTAGGCTCGGTAGTGATATTGTTCGGTACTTATTTATCTTTAAATTTATCGATAAGAAAATTAGTTAAGTGATAATTTGATCTGCTTGTTATACTAAGAGTTATCCACTGAACAGCAAAACGCCCAATCTTTTAAAGATTGGGCGTTTTGTTTATTAATAATAGCTCTTTAGCTATGGGTTATTTAACCGCTTGGTTTAGCGTACGTTGTCACCCCAAGTTACGATAGGCTTATCTAAGCGATAAGTTGTCGCTGCATTTTTAGCACCCATAGTAGCGGCGATAAAGGTTAGGATGGTACTGATTAACCAGAATAGACCAGTGTATAAAGCAGCTTTACGAGCGATATCTTCAGCTTGCTGCGCAGCCTGTTCAACCGATTGACGAGTTTGAGCGATATATTGCTCAGTTTTCATTTTATACTCGTTAAACGACTGGCTTACTTCAGTACGTACTTCAAGCGCTTGTGCTTCAGTTAGACCCTGCTGTTGTAGGCGAGTAATAAACTCAGGACCTTCTAGAGTTTGTTGGATTGATGCCATACGCTGCTTAGCATACTCATCAATGTTGCGCCAAGTGTTCATATCAGTAAAGTCTAAGTTAGCAACATCGCTCTTAGTTTCATTAACGATATTTTCTAGCACACCTGAAACCGCTGCCAGTTGCTGCTCACTTAAGTTTTGGGTGTTCTTAGCAACCATAGCGCGTACATCTTCACGGCTGATGTTGCCTGATACCCGCTGATAGGCTTCTTGAGCTTTCTGCTGGACGGTACTGTCTTGGGCTGCGGTACCTACTGCGGTAGCGCCTGCTGTTGCTACGCCGCCTGCAGTTTTAGCTACGGTACTCACCGTACCACCAACGACATTACCGGCTGATGCTAGGATACCAGTCGCACTGCTTATAGTAAAAAACGTAGTAAATAAGACGATTAAAGCGGCAGTTAACATGCCCGTTAAGTTAGCGTCTTTTGGATCGATGTCAGTGCCATCGCCGAATAAAGCTTCAGGCGCAGAGTATTTGATTGCAAAATAACCCGCCACATAAGCACTAACTAGAGCGGTAATAGCGGCATAGATACCACCAGCGATGCTGCTGCCTTTTAAATCAAAAGGTAAAAAAGAGCTTAAAACCAAAGCAATAGCAATCATCGCCATGACTACTATGAGTCCCATAACGAGGCCTGCAAGCACACCACGCCAAGAAGGGCGGCGCTGCGGCGAATAAGTAGGTAACATAGTGATTCCTTATCAAAGATTGTTTTATCATTATTTATAAAATTCTCGTATCCACTACTGCTAAGGGTTATAAGTGAGGTCCTTATTCATTGTTCTTAATTAAGAATAAATAAGTAGCAGTAATAAACATAAAACCAGCATAAGGAATAGCATGGGACATTAATAATACTATTGCGTAGTGAATCATAACCAGAGTGTATAATGCGTCAACTTATGTCACAGAATGAGCCCAATGTAAACTTGCGTGAAAGTCTCGTTAAGTTGCTTAACCCTTTATATTGATCACGAGCTACTATTTAATGCTAACCAAGTAGCAACCATAAAAAAATCCCAGTCATCATGCGATGACTGGGATTTTTTATATTGCGCTTATTAGTCTAACCTGATACTAGGTAGTAAAAGTGCTAATAACTGACGCCGAATAGTGGCGTCCCCAGGGGGATTCGAACCCCCGTTACCGCCGTGAAAGGGCGGTGTCCTAGGCCTCTAGACGATGGGGACGCATAGAGTGTTATATCTTGTTCAAATATAACGGTAGTACACAACATCAGATAGCTTAATAATAAGCGCTGCCTAGGTGCTGATGCTGACCTTTTAGCGAATCTCATTATAAAGGTTAAAATATTATAATGAATAGTATGGTGGAGCTAAACGGAGTCGAACCGTTGACCCCTTGCATGCCATGCAAGTGCTCTACCAACTGAGCTATAGCCCCTCGCTAAGAGTGATGCGTATTTTAGGGAACCCTCAAGGTATTGTCAACAGCTATTTTCACAAAATGGCAATAAATAGGTTAAAAAGTGAATTAAAAGTAAAAATAAAGTAGATTAGCTAAAATGTTTCCTATTTTATCGGTGAATACGGATAAAAAACGTGGGTGTTGCTATAGTTGAGTCACTTTAAAAGCGTTACCGTTCAGCAGTACATTTGAATCTGCATAACAGTTTTGCTTTCACCTAACTATACCGCACCACCCACGCTACTTTACATTTCTAGATTTACGCATTAGCTATTTTAAAAGCTTACTCATCAATGTCAGCTAGAAAGTCGGGCAAATCTGCTGCCGTCTTCTCTAATTTTTTCAGCTTTTTCTTACCGAGTCCGCCCAATACGTCAACGGCGTGACGCAAACGTATCAAGGTCATGTCCGCCCCAATGATCCACATGGAGTTCATCACTGGCGTGGATGAGGATTTGCCAGCGATAGCGATAAAGAAGGGGGCGATAAAGTCGCGCATCTTGATATCTAGTGCTGCCGATAAACCTTTGATAGTGGCGTAAATATTTTCTTCCGTCCACTCCGGTAGGGTTTCTAGCGACCATATGGCCAGTTGTAGCATCTCCATCACTTGTTCAGGGGTTAGAGTCTTATGAGTAAAGTCATCGCTGCTGATATCGGGTAGGTTTTGGAAATAAAATCCGCCCCAATTGATGGCATCAGAGAGCAGCTCGATACGTGGCTGAATTGCGGCTGCCATCGCCGTTAGCTTGTCGCTATCATTCGCCCAATCGAGTATTTTATTTTTAAGTTGCTCTGGGGTCAGCTCGCGTAACCATTCGGCATTGAGCCAATTAAGCTTTTCGATATCGAAAATAGGCCCACCTAGAGACACCCGATGGATATCAAAGCTGGCTATCATTTCATCCAAAGTGAACTTTTCGGCTTCATCAGGCATAGAGTAGCCCATACGGCCTAGATAGTTCAGCAGCGCCTCCGGCAACACCCCAGCATCACGGTAATAGGTGATAGAAGTTGGGTTTTTACGCTTAGACAACTTGGACTTATCAGGGTTACGCAGTAGTGGCATGTGGCAAAGTACTGGCATCTCCCAACCAAAATATTCATAAAGCAATTGATGCTTGGGGGCAGAGTTGAGCCACTCTTCGCCGCGCATCACGTGGCTGATCTCCATCAAGTGGTCATCGACAACGTTTGCTAAATGGTAAGTGGGCAAGCCATCGGTCTTGAGTAGAACCTGCATATCGACCTGCTCCCACGGAATCTCAACCGTACCCCGTAGCATATCCTCAACCCGGCAAGTTCCTGTGGTCGGAACGCGCATCCGGATCACATGTGGTTTGCCGTCGCTTGCCATTTTTTCACTTTCAGCAGCGGGTAGATGAGCGCAGCTACCGTCATAGCGCGGGGTTTCGCCGCGTGCCATTTGCTCTTTACGCATAGTATCGAGCTCTTCAGAGGTACAAAAGCAGCGAAAAGCGTGGTCAGCGTCTAACAACTGCTGGGCGTGCTGTTTATAGATATCCGCGCGCTCGCTTTGACGATAAGGCGCATGCGGGCCGCCGACATCAGGACCCTCCGCCCAATCAAGACCGACCCAGCGCAGGGCATCTAAAATCATTTGTTCAGATTGCTCAGTTGAGCGGCTTTGGTCAGTATCTTCAATACGTAAAATAAACTCGCCACCATTTGATTTAGCAAAAGCCAAATTAAACAGCGCAATATAGGCGGTACCTACATGAGGGAAGCCGGTAGGAGAGGGAGCGATACGGGTGCGCACCGGACGATTGGTGCTAGCAGAAGTCGGTTGGGTCGACATTTTTGTCATAGGAGCCTCAGAAAATATTTGGAGTTGAAAAGTGTTATCAATTAAGTAGGTAGATAGCGTAAAATATAGCGCTAGTATAGCAGGGATGCAGAATATTTTTAACGAAAAGGCGTTCTAGCGCTTGACTACAGTGTTATCCTTGCGATAATAACGCTAGACAAGCCATAACTTGTTTATTTTCATCCATTTTTTATTATTAATGGCCTAATTGGTCGTCATTTATTGAGTTATTTGTGTCCCTACCACCGTCTAAGTCAAATTCTAAACCAAACCCTTTATCTGCCGCCGATGAGAGAATCGGCTCGGCTTCAATGGAAGCTGCCCCGTACTCAACGGCTCAACAGAGCTCAGAGTTAGATATAAAGTTAACAACACAGCCCGTTTTAAAGACAGAGTCAGAACCAGAGACTTTAAGCTTTGAACACGATGCTGTGCTGCTACCAGAAACCGTTGCCGCCGTATTGGGTGTCAAATCATTGCCTAACGCTAGTAATAATAAAAAAGCTACGGGTATCTATGTCGATGCTACCTTTGGCCGTGGTGGTCATAGCCGTTTGCTATTGTCTCAGCTAGCCAATGATGCGCAGCTCATTGTCTTTGATAAAGACCCGACCGCTATCGCCGTCGCTCATGAGCTGGCAAGCGTGGATAGCCGAGTAAAGGTCGTTCATGATAGCTTTGCCAATCTGACTGTTAGCTTAGCCGCCATGGGCATTAGCCAAGTTGATGGCTTGATGGCAGATTTGGGCGTATCATCGCCGCAAATTGATGATGGCAGTCGCGGCTTTAGCTTTATGCGTGATGGCGCCGTCGATATGCGCATGGATACCAGCCGCGGGCAGTCGGTCGCCGAATGGCTTGAATATGTCGACGATGAAACTTTGGCTAATGTACTCTATGAGTTCGGCGAGGAGCGTCACAGTCGCCGTATCGCCCGAGCTATCAAGCAGATGGACAGCTACGACTCTACGCTTGAGCTGGCAGAAGTGATTAAAGTGGCGCACCCTAATTGGCAAAAGGGCAAGCATCCAGCGACGCAAAGCTTTCAGGCTATGCGCATTTTTATTAATAATGAGCTGGGCGATGTCGATAGCTTTTTGCAGCAAAGTATCCCGATATTAAAGGCTGGTGGACAGCTTGCGGTCATTAGCTTTCACTCATTAGAAGATCGGCGTATCAAGCAGTTTTTGCAGCGTCATAGTAAAGGTCAGTATCCCGAAGATGAGCAACTGCCTATGCCGCCTAAGCGCCCGCGCTATTTTAGTAAACCCAAACGTATTGGCCCTAGTAAAGCAGAGATTGCTAATAATCCACGCGCCCGCAGTGCTTGGTTACGAGTGGCTGCCCGTACGGATGAGGCGTTTATGTTCGAATAACTACGCCACTGTTAAAAAGCTGTAAAGATTAGCTGCTAGGCTCATCAAATGTTTTTTAAGTGGTGATTAATAACTATTTTGGTCAAAATGAGCTTAATTATAAAAAAATATCGTTACAAGCATCGTTACTATGAAAAATTCTGATGAAATACTGCCACCCTGTTGGATAAGCATTGATAATTAAATAACCTTGTTATTTATCTTATCGTTTATATTTTAAGTTTAACTTTTGAGAGCGTCATGGCAATATCTGACCAACCTACCAACCGTCGCAATACAAAATCACCAGCTCAGCCTGATGTTGGTGAATTATTTGCCAAGCGCTTTAACGTCGTTAGTATCTACGTAGTAGTATTGCTGCTGCTGGCCGCTACTATCGTCTGGAGCGGTATCAAAACGGCCGAAAGTGTACAGCAATATCATCAGGATTATAAAACCTTGCAAGATATGAAGAAACAACAGCGCAAACTACAAGTTGAACACCAGCGTTTACTTATTGAGCAGCAGACTTTCAGTGCTACGCCGCAGATAGCCAGCCGCGCTGTCGCTGAGCTTGGTATGTATTCGCCAACTTTGAAAGATAAGCTGATCATTCAGCCCGGTGCGCCAGTAGCTATCGCTGCTACGGCCACGGCTACCGAGCCTGTAGCAAAGACTACTACTGAGGAGGCTGGTCAATGAGTAATAAAAAGCCAGCGAGCCCCAAAGGTAAAGATGACGCCAATAACAAAAAAGCAGCAAGCGGCAAAGTTATTAAGCCCTTACGCCGAGCCAGCACTGCCAAATCTGCTAATAAAAATGCCGATAAGGCGTCGGGTGCAAAAAACAAAGCTAAAGATCGCTCAGCTAAGCTATTCGGACGTCTAAAAAACCATGAAACTGAAGGCGCTTATACCAGTGTCAAAAACCGTAAAAAAGCCATTTTTAATAAAGCGTCTGGTGCTTCTTCACGTGGTGGTTTTGAGTATGATAAAAATCGCTTTCGGATGATTTGGGGCTTGGCGCTGATTATGCTTGCGCTGCTTATCGGTCGAGCCTATTACATACAAGTAGCTAATGCTAAGTTTTATCAAGATAAAGGTGACGAGCTGATTACCAGTGTACGCACGCAAACCTCGTATCGCGGTATGATTACTGATCGTAATCAGCTGCCACTTGCGGTTAGTGCTCCGCTAGCGACGGTTTCTTTTAGCCCGCACGATTATGCCCAAGAATACTACGAGCTTAATCGTATCAGAATTGAAAATCCTGATCAGCCGCAACTACAAGCTCGGGTAAAAAAGCGCCTTGAGAATATGGATCTGACTATTTTGGCAGCGGCAGCTAATATCCCAGTCGCAGAGTTAAAAAAAGCGGCAGCTATTGATGACAGTATTGATTTTACTAATGAAGAGGTAGTCAAAGCGGCTCTACCTTCAGGCCCGGGATCGCACTATCTACCCCTACTTAATAAAGTCACTCCTGAAATTGCCCAAAGTGTCAGCTCGCTTAACTTTCCTGGAGTTTACGAGAAAAACTTCTTCCAGCGCTATTATCCGCAGCCGCAGCCCAACTCTCAACTACTAGGCTTTATGGGGCAAAATGCTAATGATCCCGAGGGCGGTTATGAAGGGCGTGCAGGAATTGAGCGTCAGTTCGAAAAAATATTAGCAGGGGAAGATGGTAAGGTTCTAATCCTAAAAGATGCCAGACAAAATAGCTTAAAAGAGATCAAGCAGCTAGAGCCTGAAGTGCCCGGTCAAGATGTAGCCTTGACCATTGATTCACGCTTGCAGTATTTGCTCTATAAGGAGCTAGAAAAGGCAGGGCGTTTACAACAAGCCCGTTGGTCAACCGGTATGATTGTGGATGTACAGACCGGTGAGGTGTTGGCGTTATCAACTTGGCCGTCATTTAACTCCAACAATCTTAATGAGATGACCGGCGAGAATCAGCGTAACCGCGCCCTACTTGATGTGTTTGAGCCCGGCTCGGTGATGAAGCCTTTTACCGTAGCGGCGGCTTTAGATTCTGGAAAATATACTGCAAACTCGCTGATCGATACCAATCCGGGCTCCATTCGGGTGCGCGGCTATACTATTCGTGATCACAATAATCTCGGTACGATTAATATGGCAACGCTGTTACAGAAGTCCAGTAACGTCGCCTCTACCAAGATTGCTTTGTCATTACCGCCGGATGCCATCACCAATATGCAAAAACAATTTGGCTTTGGTAGTAAGACCCCGTTACAGTTCCCGGGTGAGGGTAGTGGGCTGGTGGTTACTCCCAAAGAGAAAGAAACCGCTCGTCGTGCGACGGTCAGTTATGGCTATGGTCTACAAGTGACATTAGCACAGGTTGCGCAGGCTTATGCAGCGCTAGGTGCAGGCGGGGTCATGCATCCCTTAACCTTGATCAAAACCGACAAGCCTCTGCCTAGTAAACGCATTATGGCGCGTGAGCAAGCCATGTCTATTGTACAGATGTTGGAGGCGGTCACCGAGCCAGGCGGTACCGCAAAAGCTGCCGCTATTGACGGTTACCGGGTGGCAGGCAAGACTGGTACTTCGCGCCGTATCAATCCTGATGGCGGTTATTATAGCGATCAATACCGTAACGTCTTTGCGGGGATGGCACCCGCGTCTAACCCAAGATTGGTCGGGGTGATGTTAATCGAAGACCCTCGTAGCCAGATTTATGCCGGTTTAACAGTAGCGCCAGTCTTTCATAATGTGATGAAAGAAGCGCTACGTTTATATAATGTGCCACTGGATAAACCCCTGAAAACAGAATAAGCCCCATTTAATATAGTGGTTAACCATGGCTCTTTTTACACGTCTAGGATTAATATGACTACCACCTCTGAAAGCATGATAACTTTGCAACAGCTTATCGACAATAATGCCGCTAGCGGTACCACTATAGCAGCGGCATTATTACAGAGGACAGGTATAGAACAGACGAATCCGAGCAATAAAGATATTGATTCAGTGCTCAATATTCCCTTTGAGCAACTGCGGTTAGATAGCCGTCAAGTTAATGCTAACGATGTGTTTGTATTGCTCAAGAGTCAGGTGCCCAATTGTCAAAAAAGCCGTGATTATCTCTACCAAGCCGCAAACCATGCGGCCTTTATCTTATCGGAGATGGATCCATTAGCGCTGCTAACTATTGGTCATATCCCGCCCCATGTAAATATTACCCTCAATGACGATGACAATAGTAATGAGGATAACGATAATAATGGGCTGTCGATTGATGCCCAATCTAATTTAAAACCTGACCCGCAACAGCAGCTCGCCGCATTACCTTGCCCGGTAGTTTATGTGCCTAATATTCGTGACTTTCTGGGAGCGTTGATACAAGCACGTTTGCAGGCGCAGCAGCCAGCTAAATTGCCGTCTATCGTTGCAGTAACAGGCACCAATGGCAAGACCACTATCACCCAGCTGGTGGCGCAATTAACTCAGTTAGCAGGTATGAGTAGTGCGGTGATGGGCACCGCTGGTAATGGCAGGCTGGGAGCACTAGTTCAAGCTCGTCATACTACCGGTGATGCGCTCGCCGTGCAGCAGTTTTTATATCAAATGGGCACAGAGCGTGCTGATATATTAGCGCTTGAGGCCAGCTCCCACGGGCTTGACCAGCAGCGCTTGCAAAGTGCGCCGATCAAAGTAGCGGTTTATACCAATTTAAGCCGTGATCATCTAGATTATCATGCGGATATGAACGATTATGTCGCCGCCAAAGCCAAACTTTTCGATAAAGCCTATTTTCCTAGTCTGACCCACGCTATCATCAATAGCGATGATGAATATGCCCAAGTGATGCTAGATACCGCTCAAGCGAGCGGCTTGATAGTTTGGACTTATAGCTTGCAAGCGGGTAGTGAGGCCACTTTTGTCGCAACTAGCATTAGCCCCAGCCTTGAAGGGGTAGAAATTACTTTGCGCAGTCAATCTGCTGGCAGTAATTCAGAAACTATTGATATTGTCAGTCCGTTATTAGGCCGCTTTAACGTGGCTAACTTACTAGCGGCAATCGGCGCCAGCGTGGCGCGTGGCATTGACATCAAGCGCATTGCGGAGGTGATACCGCAGCTACAAGGCGCTATCGGGCGTATGCAGCGCGTTGCCTCAAATGATGGCTGCTTTATCGTCGATTATGCCCATACGCCAGACGCTTTGACCCAAGTGCTTGATAGCCTTAGGACGCACTGTAACGGGCAGTTATGGGCGGTGTTTGGTTGCGGCGGCGATCGTGATGCCGGCAAGCGGCCGTTGATGGCGCAGGCGGGACTGGCTGGCGCCGACCAAGTCGTATTGACGGCTGATAATCCTCGCACCGAAGATCCCAAGGCTATCTTGCAAGATATGCAAGCGGGCATGAGCCCTGAGCAATACCAGCGTAGTTATATCGAACCGGCGCGGCAAAAAGCCATTGAATATGCGGTAAATCAGGCTGGGGCTGATGATATTGTGGTTATCGCTGGCAAAGGTCACGAAACCTATCAAGAGATCAATAACGTCCGTTATGACTTTGATGACAGCGTGGTTTTACAAAACGCATTACAACAAGCTAATCGTGCCTAGCGGCTCTATTAAAGCATCCAATAAATAATCAACTTAATAAATAACTTAATAAATAATACCTTTTTCCAAAAATAAAAATAGTCAAGCAAGCAAGGCTAATTCATTTTTGAGCTGGGTAACAACAGTCATTATAAAGGCAAATCTATGACCGCTGACAATAATACCATCCAGTCACAGGGACTCTATGTTTGGCAAGCAGATAACCTGCTTGCAGCGACCGAAGCGCTTGATAGTCGCTGGCAAGCGGCTCAAGCGACGGAGGCAGGGCAACAAGTACAAGCTGAAGCTGATATTACTTTTGATATTGCTGTAACCAGTAATCGCATTGCTACCGATACCCGTACTATCAAAACCGGCGATATCTTTTTGGCACTAAGCGGTGATAATTTTGACGGTCATGATTATATCAATGTGGCGGCTAGCCAAGGCGCCATTGCGGCTATCGTGTCACGGCCAATCTCAACCAGTATTCCGCAATTGGTTGTCAGCGATACACGCTTAGCACTGGGTCAACTGGGCGCTTATCGTCGCCAGCAGCATCAAGATTTGACCGTTATTGCTATCACCGGCTCTAGCGGCAAGACTACCTGTAAAGAGATGCTGGGTAGTATTTTTGGACGCCTAGCGCCTACCTTGATTACTCGTGGCAACTTAAATAATGACTTAGGCGTGCCTATGATGCTGCTGGAGTTATCCGACCATCATCGCTATGCTATTTTAGAATTAGGTGCCAACCATATCGGCGAGATTGCTTATACCACTGAGCTGGTTCGTCCCGATGTCGCTTGTATTTTGAACATTGGTACCGCTCATTTGGGCGAGTTTGGTAGCCGTGAAGGTATTTGCCAGACCAAAGCGGAGATTTTTCATACCTTAAATGATGAGCAGTTTGCGATTGTTCCTGATAAAGACGATTTTACCAATCAATTGCGCCGAATTGCAGAACAGCATACCTCGCACGTGATAGGTTTTGGTAATACTGATGTGAGTGCCAGTCATCTCGATGTGGAGCCCGAGCGTAGTGAGTTTAAGCTGCATATCGGCAGCCATGTTCATGATATCAATCTGCCGCTGGCAGGTGAGCATAACGTCAATAATGCCTTGGCTGCTGCTGCCTGTGCTTATGCACTAAATATCGATATTGATGATATTGTTACCGGTCTTGAGAATGCTCGTCCGGCTAAAGGTCGTCTCAATAGTCAAATGCTAGGCATGCACCGCCTCATTGACGATACTTATAATGCCAACCCGCACTCTGTAAGGGCGGCGGCAAAAGTGTTGGCGGCGCAAACCGGTACGCAGGTCATGGTGCTGGGCGATATCGCTGAGCTTGGCGCCGCGGCGGTGAGTGAGCATCAAAGTTTAGGGCGCTCTATTAGCGCCGCTGGTATTGATATGCTGCTTTGTGTGGGCGAGTTTGCTACTTATAGTGTCGCTGGCGCGCAAGAGGTCGGTACGACGGAAGCGCATGCTTTTGATGATAAAGACAGCTTATTACAATATTTGCAGCAATACTTGCAAGCGCAGCAACAACAGCCTTGTACGGTACTGTTCAAAGGCTCTCGTTCCATGCAAATGGAATCCCTTATTCATACGCTAATCGAGGAGTAAGCGGTGTTAGTTTGGTTATTTGGCTGGCTTAGTCAGTACTATACGCCGTTTTCTGCGGTATCTTCATTAACGCTACGAGCGCTGCTGGCAGTGGTTACGGCGTTGGCATTTAG
Organism: Psychrobacter jeotgali; assembly: GCF_904846315.1. Lineage (NCBI taxonomy): Bacteria > Pseudomonadati > Pseudomonadota > Gammaproteobacteria > Moraxellales > Moraxellaceae > Psychrobacter > Psychrobacter jeotgali. The sequence goes on along the minus strand of NZ_CAJHAF010000001.1, from coordinate 2,239,298 downwards.
TTTATTCTTTGGCAAGCGGGTCATTCAGCATTTGCGCACGCTTAAATACGGGCAAGCCATTCGTAACGATGGGCCCCAAACGCATTTGGTGAAAACCGGCACCCCAACCATGGGCGGGGTATTAATTTTAAGCTCCATTGGGGTTTCGACCTTACTGTGGGCGCGTCTGACTAATCCGTATGTTTGGATTTTGCTTATTGTCATGATCATTTTTGGGGCCGTAGGCTGGACTGACGATTGGCTAAAGATAAAATACAAAGATCCCAAAGGCTTAATTGCACGCAAGAAGTATTTTTGGTTATCGATGGGGGCGTTGTTCGTTGGAGTTTCTTTATACTACATCTCCACCTTGCAGCCTGATATAGAAACCACTTATGCGATGCAGGATTTGTTATTGCCGGTGTTTAAAGATTGGGTCATCCCGTTCTCGCTAGTACCGTTCGGTCTTGGTTTTATTATCTTTACTTACTTTGTTATCAATGGCGCTTCGAATGCGGTCAATTTGACCGATGGCTTAGATGGTTTGGCTATTTTACCAGTAGTATTGGTGGCTGCGGGTCTCGGCGTCATGACCTATGTGTCAGGCGATCTTATATTTTCCGACTATTTGCATGTGCCTTACATTGCCTATAATTCTGAGGTCATTATCGTTTGCGGCGCTATGATTGGTGCCGGCCTCGGATTCTTATGGTTCAACGCCCACCCAGCAGAAGTGTTTATGGGTGACGTCGGCGCCTTGGCATTAGGAGCGATGCTAGGAACGATTGCAGTGATGTCGCGGCAAGAGATTGCTTTTGCGATTATGGGCGGTTTGTTTGTGGCGGAGGCTTTATCAGTAATGCTGCAAGTGGGCTCGTATAAACTACGCAAAAAGCGAGTTTTTCGCATGGCGCCCCTGCATCACCATTTTGAAGAAATTGGCTGGAAAGAAACTAAAGTGGTGGTGCGCTTTTGGATTATCGCTATTGTGCTGGTGATATTAGGTCTTATGACCTTAAAGCTACGTTAAAATTTGGCACTTTAAGCTTATATTTCAGCCATAAAAAGCTATCTTAATAGTCAGGTTAAGGTAGCTTTTTTCGCTTAACGCCTCTGTCTTTTGTTAAAATACCCATTATATTTATATCACTGTGAGATGCTCGTGTCCTTGTTTGTTTGCCCGCTTTGCCAATCTCCATTGCATCCTGCACCCGATACGTGGCGCTGTGATGGTAGCCTCAATCCTAAGCAGATAGCGCATCCATTCGATGTGGCGCGTCAAGGCTACGTTAATCTATTGCCCGTCCAGCAAAAGAAGTCCAAAGCGCCGGGTGATAGTCAAGAGTCTATTACCGCCCGTCAACGCTTCTTAGCGGCGGGTCATTATCAACCACTGCAAGCGCTTATTTGTGAGCAGATGGATAAGCTGTTGGTAGAGTATCGAGCTAGCCTCAATAAAAGCACCGAAAATAAAAATAGCTCAACGGTGCGCTGGTTAGATATTGGCTGCGGCGAGGGCTACTATACACAGGCAATGGCGCCCCTAAGAATCGATACCTTGATAGCCGCTGATATCAGTAAACCTGCACTCGTCGAGCTTGCTAAAACCAGCAAAGCGGCTAATCGGCTTTGGTATCAGAAGGCTAAAGAGGTTAAGCCAGAAGACAAACAGACCGCTGCTATTTATCCCTTGGTGACCAGCGCTGCGCATCTGCCATTACGTGCTAATAGTATGATGGGTGTTAGTAGTATCTTTAGTCCGATATTGCCAGAGGCGTTTAATGAGATTTTGCAAGAGAGCGGCTACTTAGTCATTGCTAAGCCCGATGTTGGCCATTTAGCCCGTATTCGTGAAGCCTTATTTGATGAAGTGCGAGAGCATGACTCTGACAAGTTTTTGCCGACTTTAGCGCCTTATTTTAAGCTAATAGAGACTCAGCATATCAGTACTTTATTGAGCTTGTCGGCACCAGATTTGGCTGATTTATTAACCATGACACCCTATGCTTACCGCGCTCGCAGTGAGAAACGTCAAGCCCTGCTAGCAATGGCTGAAGGTATGCCATTTAACACCGAAGCCAAGTTTGTGGTTTATGTTCTACAAAAAATAGTAAGCCTTAATACCTAATTTAGACTCTAACTTAATAGCTTTCTTAATAAATGGCTAACATGACTAACATGACTAACATGGATAAATAGTAACTATCTAACCAAACCATTGAGCTATAAAACTGGTCCCATAGTAGCGACGACATTATTCCAAACTCTATATGCTAATGGCCAATCTTCGACATCCTCAAGTTGAATCTCATCAGAGTCAGCAATATATTGATATTGGCGTTCAATAATCTTGCTACTTAAAGCTTTATCGCTGAAGACCACGTTGTTCTCGTAATTTAAATCAAAGCTGCGTAGATCTAAGTTACTGGAGCCAATAAGACTGATTTCACCGTCAACGGTCAAGGTTTTGGCATGCAGCAAGCCCGGTTTATACTCATAAACCTTTATCCCAGCCTTTAATAATTGCCAATAATAGCTGTGGCTAGTCGCTGCCACAATAAGCGAATCATTATGTTTGGGGAAAATCATCGTCACTTCAACCCCGCGATAAGCAGTAGCGCATAGCACGCTGATTAGCGAGTAATCAGGTACAAAATAAGGGGTCGAGATAATTAGAGTATGCTGGGCTTGGCTAATAAGCGCACCCAAGAACTGCGGGGTTGTACCTTGACGCTGAGTCGGGCCATCGACAAATATCTGGGCTGCAAAGCCTTCTAATTTTGATTTTTCTAGCTTTAATTCTTCTAGTTTTAATTGCTCTGAATTTATCAGCTCGTTTGGGTGCGTATCTGCCTTTAAAGCTTTAGCCGGCCCAGTAAAATAAGGGAAGCTATCAAAGGGTGTCTCTGGATTTTTGGTGAGCCAGTCGCTGGCAAATAGCATTTGATTTTGAGCGACTACTGGCCCCTCCATGCGCATCATGATATCTACCCAAGGCGCGTATTTAGGCTTTACTCGGAACTCAGGATCGGCACAGTTGCGACTACCAAAGTAACCAATCTTGCCGTCTATTACAGTGATTTTGCGGTGATTACGCAGGTCAATTCGGCTAAATAGCATGACCTTGATGATATTACGAATGGGCAGGGCAACACTGACCTCTACGCCCGCTGCCTCCATCTCCTTCCATAGCTTAGAGCGTACTAGCTTACGCGAACCCATCCCATCAACCATCGCTCGGCAAGTTACTCCGCGCTTTGCTGCTCGCATCAATGCTTGAGCGGTATCAATACCCATGCCGTCGATAAGCCAGATATAATATAGGACATGAATATGATCTGTGGCGGCATCAAAGTCGGCAATCATGCGCTTTTGAGTCTCAGCGGCATCGGCCATCAATTCAGCGCGATTGCCCAAGGTGGTATGGTAACCAGTGACGTTAGCTGAATAAGCAAAAGCGGCCTGATATTCAGGTTTTATGGCTGCCAATGCTGCATCGCTACCCAATACTTCTGGGTTATGGCTATGGAGTTTTTCAATAATCTTTTTATATTCACGCTCAAAATTGCGTCCCAGATGAATTTCACCAAACATCCAATAGACCAGTAACCCCAAATAAGGCAATATAAATAACACCACCAACCAAGCTAGACGAGCAGGTGAAGTTAGATTGTTACGAGCGAGCACTCGCAGTGATACCAGTAGTAATAATATGAAGTGAATGGTTAAAAAGATATCCAGCAGCATAAGCGCAGTCCGATCTTGTTATCGTTATTATTTATAAGCAAACCGTATTTACTATACATGAATTCTAAAAGATATTGGTATAGGGTTGGCAAACCCCGTTATATCCAAAAATGCTTATTAATTTATTAAATTATCAGTTTATTAAAAATCTTGATCAGAAAGCTTTAATACTCTCATAAAAACCAAAAAAGCGCATCAGCATTAAACTGATACGCTTTAAGTGACTTGAGAGCCTTAAAGATTAGAGTCTTAAAGGTTAATACCTATAAAGCTAACCTTAGTTTTGACCTTGATTCATCATACGACCGCCTTGGTTCATATATTGAGACTGCATTTGCTGCAGTTTTTGACGCTGTTCAGGAGTCAATACTTGCATAATAGCATTGTGGTTTTGGGTGCGATTACCACGGTTATTTTGTCTAATAGCCTGTATCTTAGCTTGCTGGTCGGCCGTTAAGTTTAGCTGAGACCATGGACCCTGATTCATCATGCGGCCACCTTGACCCTGATTCATCATGCGGCCACCTTGACTCTGATTCATCATACGACCACCTTGACCTTGACTCATATGATGACCACCACGTCCTTGATTCATCATACGACCGCCTTGGCTCATACGCTGTGCCTGCATTTGCTGCACTTGTTGGCGCTGTGCAGTGGTTAATATTTGCATCATAGCTTCATGATTTTGGGCACGATTACCACGGTTATTTTGTCTAATGGCTTGCATTTGCGCTTGTTGGGTAGCGGTTAAATTGAGCTCGGACATCATGTTCTGTCTTTGTGCCTGCATCTGTCCTTGTGGCATGGTTTTGTAGCGTGGCGTATTATCTGTCGCAGCACCAACGTTAGCACAGGCGGTAAGGGCAAATAGGCTTGATACGGCTACTACAGAACCCAATACTAAATTTCTCATAATATTCTCCATAAGTTACTTTAATTTTATTTATTAGCTCAAAAGTTAAGTTTTAATATGAGAGCTAATAGTTTCGATATGATTGACATCAGAGGCTGTTAAAGGCCTTACGCGATGTGGATGTCTCTATAGTAGAACAAATGGAGGTTAAGAACATTAAGGAAACATTAAGAAAGGTAACGATTGCCCTTCAAACGTATATTACTACCCAATCTAGTAAGTCTATGTCACAGCTGTACATAACTCCAATACGCTCACTTGGAGCGGCGCTATACTACTGCTCAATAACTGATGACTTATTTACTCCATATCTGCTGATGCTTAGCCAATAGCTCATCGTCACTTTCAAGGTGATCCGGATCTTTGACAATACAGTCTATCGGGCACACCTTGTCGCAAGTGGGTTCATCATAAAATCCCACGCACTCAGTGCACAGATCGGCGTCGATGACGTAAGTTTTTTGCCCTTTTTGATCGTAGCTAATCGCCTCATTAGGGCATTCAGGCTCGCAAATGTCACAGTTAATACAATCTGTGGTAATTTTTAGTGCCATATTAATATTCTCCTAAAATCCAGCCACTAACAAATGCAAAGTACTCGCGAAACCAAGAATTATAGCGAGTCGATAGCGGCGTGGGGCTGGCGACCATAATCGGCTGCTGATAGCCTTGATGACGAGCAATAGCCGCTGAGCGCACGGTGTGAAAGTCGCTAGTAACTATAGCGATGGGAGTATTAGGGTCAGTTATAGCAATACCTTGATCTTTAAGAATAGGCTGGCTGTAAATGAGATTCTCCTCAGTGCTGGTACTCTTGCCTTCTTCAAAGATGCGCTCAAGGGCAACGCTATGCTCTTCATTTAGGTAACTTGCCATGATATCGGCCTCGCTACGGCTGCGCCCAAGCCCGATGCCGCCGCTGGTAATGATTGGGACTTGCGGCTGAGCATTGATAAGCGGCACAGCGGCATCCAAGCGTTTGGCAAGCGTCGGCGTCGGCTTGCCGTTAATCGTGCCAGCGCCCAAAATGATAATAGCGGCAACATCGGGCAGCGGTTGACGGCTGAGCGCAATCTGCTGCTGCAAAGCGTTAACAAACAGCCCAAAGCTTAGTAGCCAAAGCGAAAAGCCGCCCCACAGTCCGTACCAAGACCACTTTAACCCGCGCTTTTTATTAACAAACTGACTTATTTTCTGCCAATATAATCCATGCGCAACGAAAACTGTACCCAATAAAAAAGGCACTACCGTCCCAAAATTGATTTTGCCCATCGCCATCAATACGGCGCAATCGACCATGATAATAGCGCCCGCTACGGTCAGGACAATACGAGTCACTTTTAATAATATCTTTGGCATAGGACGCATAAGGGTTAAGTAAATATCGGCTGTTTGATATTGCGCATAATCAAAGCAAACTTTAGGCTGTCAGCGCTCATATCTTTGAACGGGTTATTAATTTGAGCGATCCAGCCTGAGCCTAGCGCTGCTTCGATAGGATTGCCGTTTTTGTCCCACATCTGCTCCAAGGTATAGGTCAAATTACCCTTGGGCGTCATAATCTCTATGGTGTCGCCGACCTCTACTTTATTTTTAATCTCAAGGATCAGCTTGTCATCGATGATGTCAGTCACTTCTGCTACAAACTGCTGGTGATCGGTCTTGGAAGAGCCGTATTCATAGTTTTGATAATCGCTGTGAACGTGACGGCGTAAGAATCCTTCGGTATAACCCCGGTTTGCCAGTCCGTCTAAGGCACCCATCAATGAGCTATCAAAAGGCTTGCCTGCTACTTCATCATCAATCGCTTGGCGATAAACTTGCGCCGTACGTGCCACATAATAATGCGACTTGGTACGACCTTCGATTTTGAGCGAATGCACGCCCAATCGGGTCAACTCTGGCACCAACTCTACCGCACGTAAATCCTTGGAGTTCATAATATAAGTGCCATGCTCATCTTCATACATCGCCATCAGCTCGCCCGGACGATTTTGCTCTTCAAGCAACACTACCTCATCACTGGGCGTTTGCAACTGGACGGGGTCTGACGGCGATAGCGCCGTCACCGGTACGATATCACCGGTTTCATTCTCTTTAGCTTGATAAGTATTATAATTCCAGCGGCAAGCATTGGTACAAGTGCCTTGGTTAGCATCGCGCTTATTGATATAGCCTGATAGCAGACAGCGTCCTGAGTAAGCCATACACAATGCGCCATGGACGAATACTTCAATCTCCATATCTGGCACTTCTTTGATGATTTGACCGATTTCCTTTAGCGACAATTCACGAGAGAGAATCACACGGCTGATACCCATCTGCTGCCAAAATTTGACCGTTGCCCAGTTCACCGCGTTAGCTTGTACCGATAAATGAATCTCCATCTGCGGGAAGTGCTCACGTACCATCATGATCATGCCAGCATCCGACATAATCAGCGCATCAGGCTGCATCTCGACTATCGGACGAATATCCTCAATAAAAGTTTTTAGCTTGGCATTGTGCGCTTGTATATTGACCACTACGTAGAACTTTTTACCCAAACTATGAGCATAGTCGATACCACGTTGTAAGTTTTCTTCATCGAAGTCATTATTACGTACGCGCAGACTATAGCGAGCCTGTCCAGCATAGACGGCATCTGCCCCGTAGGCAAAAGCGTATTGCATGTTTTTGAAAGTTCCTGCTGGGCATAATAGCTCTGGCGTCTGCGGGGTGGACGGTTTTTGATTGGTCTGACTCATGAAGTTACCTGTCTATTGATAGCGCATTGAAAACCCTGTTAAAAATTAACAACGCTCGTCAAGTTAAAGGAAGATAGATGGGCTTCTATTATAAGATATGTCATGCCATCATGATATCTATCTAACAAAATCATCTGACAAATTTTTCTAAGATAATATCAGACTTTTGATTGCTTTTAAGAAGCGAAGATGAGCGAAGCATAGGCTAGGTTTTTTCATTAAATAACCGTTCATACCATAAAAACACCCTTCTAGATAATAAAATACAGTTAAAGTTGCAAGAGCTTATAGAATCTGAACTGAGTCTAAAAATAATTGCTCTCGTACAGCATCCTTATAAAAGCCTTTTTAGTTTATTAATAATAAATCATAACTAGGAGAGATTAGAATGAGTCAGCAGTTAACAGGTAGTGATCTGACACGTGCTATGTTAGCTCGTGGGGATAAGGAAGTCTGGTGTGCCGTCGGTGATGAGAACGATGCAGAAACCATGTCGGATCAGAACGATCATGACTTTAAAGCTCGTATTGTGTCTTTTGATGATGGTAAATTCTGCTGCACTGGTGGTATGGAGTGGTCATTTGCTGTGCCTATCAAGATAAGCCCATTAACTTCAGAGGAGGCGGGATTTTAAAGTGGCCGTTTTTTTATTAGCTCGGTTAATGAAGTTGAACTTCTGCTTTAAACTTCTAAACCTAACTTACATTAATAGCCTTAGCATAACCCGACGGCGCAAACTTAATGGTCACCACCATCATACCGATAAGGGTAAGCATTAGCATCCACCAAACGCTCTGAAAGCTGCCGCTCCACTCACGCAGCATTCCGGCGATATAAGGCGCAATGGCAGTAATGATAAAGCCAATCCCTTGTACAAAGGCCGCCAGCGCTCCGGCCAGTTTCGGCTTAGCAATATGGTCAAGTGCTACCGTTAGCGTCAATGAAAAACAAGCGCCAAGCCCGCCGCCAATCAGCGCTACCCAAAGTAGCAGCAGTGAGCTTGGCATCATAATTAATCCTGCAAAGCCGATAACTTGAATGCCAATCGCCAACCATAACCAAGGTCTCCTATCTAAACGACTGCCAGACAGCGCTGGAATCCCTAACGCGCCTATAACTTGAAAGATAGTCATAAAGCCAATCAGCTCGCCGCTACCTTGTGCGCTCCAGCCAAGACTACGTGCATAACTAGGTAGCCAAGCAATCATACAAGCGTAACCGGCGTTTGCCAGCCCAAAATAAACCGCCAAGAGCCAAGCACGTTGATTGGCAAAGAAGTTTAGTGCAGGGCTGTCATCTTTAGGTTCCTTAGCCTCAATAGGTCTGAAAAACCACAGCACCAAGGCAATGACAGGCACGAGTAGCCATACGCCAAGTCCTGCTTGCCAACTGCTGTAATGTCGTGCCACCAGCGGACTCAAAATAGCGGCACCGCCGCCACCAATCATCAGCGCCGCTGAATAAATCCCCATTGCCAGTGGTACACGCCTTGGATACCAGCGTTTGACGATGCCTGGTGCTAGCGTTTGTACGATAGCTATACCGCTACCACCGATGAAAGCGCTAGCAATAAGCGCTGAGCCTGACTCTAGCCAAAACCGCCATAGTCCTGATAAGGCAATAGCGAGTAGTCCGCCATTTATCCAGATATTCTCGCTAAATAGTCGCCCAATCCACGGCAACAATAAAGGAAAAATACCCATACAAAACATCGGCAACACTACCAGCAAAGACGCCGTTTGCAAGCTTATACCCGTGGCTAGAATAATCTCATCTAGCAGCGGGCCAGTCGCCGTTATAGTCGGGCGTAGGGTCATTGCAAGTGCAGCAATCACTAACATGGGCCAAAACGTAGCCAGTCGTGATGGGTGGATATAAGAGGAGGGGTGATAGCTACGCATTGTGAACTAGACGTCCTGTATTTCTCATAGTTGGGGATGATAAAGGCGGGCTAAACCCATAATAAAACAGCACCCCATAAGTGTATAGGGTGCTGTTTTTAGTCATTTAAAGCGCTATAAAAGAGCTGCAAAAGCTAATTTATCTTTAGCCATACTAGTAATCAACCGCACTGGCAACATTTTTCACAGCAGTTGCAGGTTTTACAAGTGGCGGTATTACTACAATTGCATTTGGTGCAACTGCAAGTCGCGCTATCTATCATCTGTACTAAATCAAATGTATTGTTTATCAAAAAAGTCATAAAAACTCCTTATTTATGAAAGACAATTTAATTTAACAATAACATATAAGGGTTTCAGCAGGGTTGTTGTTATTTTCTGCAAAGGGTTGGTTACTCAGATTCTCAATTTTGCATATTAGACGAGCAAGTGGGAATAAATGGTTTGCGGAGCATTCTTAAAATTAAGCTTTTATAGAAAGAGGTTAGAAACACCAAATTACACTGCCAACGAGACTTAACCTTTGCAAGACTGATTAAGCGTTTTATAGCGCTTAAACTAATTAATAAAATTAACAATGATAACGACAATAAAAATATGAGGTACATGTCTGCTATGAAATACCCTATCAATAAAAATCCTACCAATAAAACCCTTGCTAATAAAAAGAAAATCCTAATAGCCGGCGGCGGTATATCAGGTCTAACGGCTGCTTTTGAGCTGTCAGAAGATCCTAATTTAGACATCACTATTGTAGAGTCGCGTGAGCGCTACGGCGGCAAAATGATTGGCTATTTCAATGAGGATAAACAACGCTTTGAAGAGCACTCTATTCGCGCGCTTAGCTCAACTTATTTTTCCTTATTTAATATCTTCGACCGCGCCGGCTTGCTCTCTATGCTAACCCCAGTCGATAATTATAAGTTTTATCAAAGCGGCAGTGACGAGCGTGATGTTAGCGAAGACAATAATCGTGATATTAGCGAAGACAGGGAAGACAATAATAACAATAATAAAGGCAAACAGGTCGCAGTCGATAGACGCGCCGCAATAGATTTGCAAACCATCGAAAAGATGATTGAAACCTTTGATTTGAATAAAAAAGATATGCTACAACTGGTACAGCGTATCGTCCATCACGTTAATGCAAGCGATGATGAGCGTGCCAAGATGGCTTATAAAAAGGCGGGCGACATCATTGGTATCGATGACTTTGATGCTGATACCAGACAGTTTATTGAAAACTGGTTTGGCATTTTAACTGGCGCTAGAATGCATAGTAAAGCGGTCGATATTATGGACAGCTTTGTGCTCATGTTTTTGCCGATGACCGAAGCTCCGGTGTTACCGCCTGGCGAGCCTTCTAAATCTTACTGTTTTAATCGTCCAACCTCTGATGTTATAGAAGCTTTGGTCGATAAACTGCAACAACGTGGGGTCAATATTGTCACCCAAACCCGGATAGTCAACCTGCATCATAAAGACGATGGGAAGATTGAGATTGATACTGAACAAAGTACTCAAATTAGCGCTAACGATGTTAATACTGACAACGTTAGTCAGCAACTAGCACAGCCCTTTGATGCGGCGGTGATGGCAATGCCACATGAGGTGCTGTGGAAAATGGGATTGCTGCCACAAGTGAAAAAGCCGTTTAACGATGAATGGTCGTTTGGTACTCAGTTTCCTTTAGCTAGAGTGCCCACTGAGTTTGAGCCGTTTTTGGGTAAATCCTATAATTTATGCTTTGATGCGCCGTGGAATATCGTCTTTCAAATTCAGCATCGAGATGGCTTTTGGCAAGATATCGAGTTCCCAGCTGCCTTTGATTACAATCTATCCGCCACTTGTAGCTCGCCGTTTAATAAGGGGCTGTTATTTGGTAAGCGTTTTATGGAATGTAGTCCAGAGGAAGCGAAAGAAGAGATTCTTTATCAGCTTGGCATTACCGATAGTAAGCAGCGTAAAGCGATTGCCAAAAACGGTGTTATCGACCCGGTGAATTTGCTATATACCGATGAGTGGCAGGCGCATGCCGATGTTGAAACCACGGAGATGGGTATCTTGCAGGACAATGGTAAGCGCTGGGTTAATCTGGCGCAAATCTATGTGCGTAATGCCGAGGATGAGCTGATTGAGACCACAACTGAGCATGACAATATGGTGCTGGCTGGCGAGATTATCTCAGTGCAAGGCCGCTGGAAAATCCCGACGATGGAGCAAGCGGCGACCTCAGGTAAGCAAGCGGCTCAGGCGCTGTTTGATTATTTAGGTAGTGACAAGCAAGTCAATATACAAACCGCTACCTTAACCCATCAACAGCGTTATAAATATCTTGACCCGCTGGTAAGCGCATTAAGTAAAGCGGCTAATATACTGCCTTAGCGCCTTATAAAGCTGGGTGTCGTAAGCAGCGCCCAGCTTATACATCTATCAAAACAAACCTATTAATCGCCAAATTGGTAGGGTTTATAATAGCTCTGACATGGTTCCACCAACCCATCTTATAATGAGTTATCGGCCTCCACATACGCCACACATAGCTCATAGAATCTCTGTGCGGCGGGCGAGATAGTCCTATTCGCTAGTTTAAAAATCCCAATCTGCCGCGTTAAGGCGGGCTTAAGCAGCGGTAACCAAACCAGCTCAGGCTCATTGGATGGAAAAGCCAGTTTGGGCAGGGTGGTGATACCTAAATCATGACGCAGCAAGGAAAATAAAGAAGTGATGTTTTCAACCGTATAACGCGCTTGCCGATTGAGCACTTCAGCGGGCGTGTTCTCAAGTAGACGACAGGTGCCATTGTAAATAAAAGGTTGCTCGGTGAGCTGTTGCCATTTTAAGCCTTTTGCCCCTTGTTCTAACCCTGCTTTCTTTTGTGCTGCTGCCGAGTTGATGACACTATTTAGCGGATTGCTTTTTAGACAAACGACACCGATAGGGTCTGTTATCAACGGCTTAAAATCAACTTCCATTTGGCTGACGCTAGTGCAGTTACCCAGCGCCAAATCAACTTCTCCTGCCAATAAGCGCTTGGTTACTCCGACCGAATTGTCGTCTATCAACACAATCTCAATGTCTGGATACTTTCGTGAGTAGGCAAATAAGACATTGGGTAATAGCTTCGTCACTAACGACGGCACGCTAGCAATTCTTATCTTGCCTTTATCACCCGTAGCTACCGACTTTAAGTCTTCCTCTAATGCCTGCGCAATAGCTATAAACTGTTCAATCTTTGGCAGGCAGGTCTCACCAAAAGAGGTAAGAGTGGCTTTATTACCACTTTCAAATAATTTCTGCCCCAAGGTTTTTTCCAGCTCTTTTATAGAGGCTGATAATGCTGCTTGAGTGCGATTAGCACGGTCAGCCGCTGCCCGAAAGCCGCCTGCTTCGACGACTAATAAAAAATGGCGTAATTGCTGTAATTTCATATGGATTATCGTTCCGATATGCTGATTTATATTCTTAGCCTGACTCTAAACTTATCATGAACTATTGTAGGCCAGGTATTTAACTCAGCCTACACCAATAATTTTATATAACTAGAAGTAAGGTGCTTTTAGCTATAGATTATCCTACATGATAAATAAAACCTATCATTATTAATATTTAATTAGTTAGATTTGTCGCAGCTAAACGAGTAGCATAAATGCTAACTATAGAACTATTAATCAAAACTATTAATCAGAACTATCAAATGATGATTTATATTTATGATATTCAAGGAAGATAGAGTAATGACGACTCACTCAACTAAACAAGCAGTAAAAACCTCTCTTTATGCCTCAAAATCGCCCCTTGAGTGGGCAGTCACCAATAACGGCACCCTTTATACTGCGCAAATTCCTATCGATGATAAAGGAGAGGTAGTCGCAGGCGGTATCGAAGCGCAAACTCGGCAAACGCTAGAGAATTTAAAGCACACTTTAGAGAGTGCAGGCGTTGGCATGGATGCCGTACTGCAAGTGCTTATCTACGTGACTGACCGTGAGTATTTAAAAACCGTCAATCAAGTCTATGCCGAATACTTTGAAGCCCCGTATCCCAATCGTGCGGCGCTAGTGATAGCAGGACTTGCACGTGAGGAGATGCTGGTTGAGTTGGTGGTTTATGCGGCCGTGCCGTAATCTCTTTATACCTTTCCAACTATAAATATAATCGTATTTTATATAGTAGATGCACTTTAAAAAGAACATAGCGCTACTGGGATGAATTTTGCGCAGCCTCTGGGAACGCAGCACGCAAGTAAAATTTATACCAGTAGCGCTATTAAACCCATATAACAGTTTTACTTTTAACTGACTCTATTTTAATTTTTTAACCAAAAATTCTATTCAATTTATTTAAAAACCGTTTCATTAAGGATTTTCTATGTCAACTCAAACCCTCAAACAAGACCCAACCCAAGCCCTTTATATCAATGGCGAATGGCAAGCGGGCAGCGATACCGTCGATAACATTAACCCCTCAGATACCAGCGAAAACTTAGGCGAGTTTGCGCAAGCAAGTACGGACCAAGTCAAAGACGCCATTGCGGCCGCGCGCCAAGCTCAGCCTAAGTGGGAAGCCACACCGCTTGAGAAAAAGCAATCTATCCTGCAAGCAATTGGTGATGAGCTGATTGCGCGCTGTGATGAGCTGGGTACGCTACTTTCACGTGAAGAAGGTAAGCCGTTTCTAGAGGGTCGCGGTGAGATTTATCGCGCCGGTCAATTCTTTCATTATTATGCTGCCGAAGTCTTGCGCCAAATGGGCGATTTGGCCGACTCCGTCCGTCCGGGCGTGAAAGTTGAAGTCACCCGTGAAGCGGTTGGCGTCGTTGCGATTATCTCGCCTTGGAACTTCCCAACGGCAACGGCGGTTTGGAAAATTGCGCCAGCACTCGCGTTTGGCAATAGCGTTATCTGGAAGCCGGCGAACTTAACGCCAGCCAGTGCAGTCGCTTTAGCGGAAATTATCCATCGTCAAGGCATGCCAGAAGGTACGTTTAATTTGCTATTAGGCGGCGGCTCATCGGTAGGTGATGCGCTCATTCATTCAAAAGATATCGATGCGGTCAGTTTTACAGGGTCAGTACCGACCGGTCGTAAGGTTGCTGCCGCTACCGCGCCAAACTTCGTCCGTTGCCAGCTGGAGATGGGCAGCAAAAACGCTTTGGTCATCGCTGATGATGCCGATATGCAAGTCGCTATTGATGCGGCCATCGCTGGTGCGTTCGGTGGTTCAGGGCAGAAATGTACCGCTTCTTCACGTCTCATTGTAATGGACAGTGTCCACGACGCTTTTGTCGAGGCTATGGTTGAGCGTATGAAAACCCTAAAAGTTGGTCATGCACTTGATGACGGTATCTTTATGGGACCGGTGGTAGATGACAAGCAGCTGGCCTCAAACCTAGATTGGATCGAAAAAGCCAAACAATCTGGTGCCAACTTAGCCTTTGGTGGCGAGCGCCTACAGATGCAGTACGATGGCTATTATATGGCGCCAACCTTGTTTACCGAGACCGATAACAGCTGGGATATCAACCAAGAAGAAGTGTTTGCCCCGCTGGCTTGTGTCATGCGTGCTAAGGATTTAGAAGAAGCGATTGCCCTGACCAACGATACGCGCTTCGGTCTAACGGGCGGCATCATCACCAAAAGCTTGCGTAATAGTGCGATGTTTAAAGAGCAAGTACAAGCCGGCTGCGTGATGGTCAATCTAGCAACGGCAGGTACCGATTATCACGTACCGTTCGGCGGCCGTAAAGAGTCGAGCTTTGGCCCGCGCGAGCAAGGTCAATATGCCAAAGAGTTTTATACCATTGTTAAGACCGCTTATCAAAAAGCGTATTAATAGGATAAAGGGTAGTCGGCGTATTTTGCGTAGGGTGCGCCTCGCGCACCGAAAAAAACTTATCTCTTCAAATTGGTGCGCGAGGCGCACCCTACGCCTTTGCTCATAAAAATTAAGAAAGCACAACAAGGAATGGATATGTACCAAGACCATATCGTCATTGACGGCTTGCAATATAGCAACTGGGATAGAGACTATTTTAAGATGCTCCAAAATAGTGGTATCAATGCGGTACACGCTACTTTGGTCTATCACGAAGATGCGCGTCAGACCATGACCCGCTTCGCCGAATGGCACGCCCGTTTTGAGCAAAATAGTGATTTAATTTTGCCGGTTTATTCTGCTACCGATATCAAAAGCGCCAAAGAGCAGGGCAAAGTCGGTATCTTCTTCGGCGCGCAAAACTGCTCGCCCATCGATGATGAGATTGGCTTGATTAGCGTGATGCGCCGTTTAGGCTTGCTGATTATGCAGCTGACTTATAACAACCAAAGCTTGCTGGCGACCGGCTGTTATGAGTCAAACGATAGCGGCGTCACCCGTTTCGGTCAGCAAGCGATAGCGGAGATGAACCGGGTCGGCATGATTGTCGATATGTCACACAGCGCCGAGCAATCAACGCTGGAGGCGATAGAGATATCTACGCGTCCCATCTGTATTAGCCATGCTAATCCAACTACCGCTCATGATGCGCTGCGTAATAAATCGGACACCGTTATCAGCGCTTTAACTAAAGCGGGCGGGCTATTGGGTTTTAGCTTATACCCGTTTCATTTGCCCAATGGTAGCGACTGTACGCTTGATGACTTTTGCACCATGATTGCCAACTGCGCTGACAAGTACGGCGTTGAGCATTTAGCCATTGGTAGCGACTTGTGCCTCAATCAGCCCAAATCGGTGCTCGAATGGATGCGTAATGGACGCTGGTCAAAAGCGATGGATTATGGCGAAGGCAGTGCCAATAACTCAGGCTGGCCGGATACTTTGCCGTGGTTTGCCGGCAAAGACGGTATGGAAAACATCTATAACGGCTTGCTTAAACATGGCTTCAATGAAGCTGACGCTGGCAAGGTTATCGGGCAAAACTGGTTTGACTTTTTAGAGAGTGGTTTAAAACCTTTGGCTTAAAAGCTCGTTTTAAAGGCTTGAAGTTAAAGGACGATGTTTGCAAGTTATTATTCAAAACCGCTATAAGACATTTAATGTTTTATAGCATTTAGCCCCTTTCAGAGGCAAAGTTTTAGATAAATAAATTCGAGTGATATGAAATAGGGAGACTGTTTGGATACCCTCCTTATTTAAATGATTTAATCACATATGGAATTACACCATGACTGATTTAAAAGGATTTAACCGAGATGAGCAAGGACGCTCAACCGCTAATAATGTCGCAGCGGAAAAGGTCATTCATCCCATAAACTCTACAGCTAGCGACTCCGATACCTTAGGGCTCAAAAACCCAGCGTTTTGGTACAGTGGCGGCTTTATTATCCTCTTTGTACTAATGGCTGTCTTCGCAGAAGAACAGCTGGCAGGCATCGTTAATACAGCGTTCAGCTGGTCGGCCAATATCTTTGGGCCTTTTTGGCAAATACTGCTGTTAGCCACTTTTGTTATTGCATTGGCTGTCGGTGCAGGTCGTACGGGAAGGGTTATTTTGGGTAACTTACCCAAGCCTGAAATGGACAGTTTTAAATGGATGGCAATCTTGTTTTGTACGCTATTGGCTGGTGGCGGAGTGTTTTGGGCCGCTGCTGAACCTATTGCTCATTTCGTGTCAGCGCCGCCTGTCTATGGTGAGAGCGCTGACATTCAACAACGGGCTTTTAATGCGTTATCACAGTCCTTTATGCATTGGGGGTTCTTGGCATGGTCGATTGTTGGTAGCTTGACGGCTATTGTAATTATGCATTTGCATTATGATAAAGGCTTGCCGCTCAAGCCGCGCACTCTGTTATATCCTATGTTCGGCGAGCGCGTACTTAAGGGTCAAACGGGCGCTATTATTGATGCTTGCTGTATCGTCGCCGTAGCAGCCGGTACCATTGGGCCTATTGGCTTTTTGGGCTTACAGACCAGCTATGCTCTAAATGAGCTATTTGGTATTCCTGATACCTTTGTGACTCAGCTGATTATTATTATATTTGCGATTATCCTTTATACCATCTCAGCCATTAGTGGTCTTGCCCGCGGTATGCAGTTGCTCAGTCGATTTAACGTTATATTAGCGGTTGCGCTAATGCTGTTTATTTTAATATTAGGTCCCAGCAACTTTATCATCAATGGCTATATCCAAGGCGTAGGCACAATGGTGCAAAACTTCATCCCAATGGCGACTTTCCGCGGTGATGAAGGCTGGCTTGGTGGTTGGACGGTATTCTTTTGGGGTTGGTTCTTGGGTTATGGCCCGATGATGGCGATATTTATTGCCCGTATCTCCCGTGGCCGCACGATTCGTGAATTAATTACCACGGTTTGTATCGTTGCACCGCTTGTGACCTGCTTTTGGTTCACCGTGGTTGGGGGTTCAGGCTTGGCGTTTGAGATTGCTAATCCTGGCAGTGTTAGCACCGCCTTTGAAGGATTCAATTTACCTGGTGCACTACTTGCTATTACTCAGCAACTGCCATTCCCTTTAATAATCTCGATATTATTTTTAATCTTGACTATGGTCTTTATCGTGACCACAGGCGACTCTATGACTTATACCATTAGTGTAGTGATTAGCGGCGAGCGTGAGCCCAACGCTATTATCCGTACCTTTTGGGGCGTTATGATGGGGATTACGGCTATTGTACTGATCTCATTAGGAGCCGGCGGTATAAGCGCTTTGCAATCCTTTATCGTTATTACCGCCGTACCGGTTTCCTTTATCCTGCTGCCTTCATTATGGAATGGACCACAAATCGCTCAACAAATGGCGCGTGATCAAGATTTGTATCGTCCCAACCGAGTGGAGACTGATAGTCGAATAGCTGAGCAGCAGCTCGTTAAAGAAACAGTTATTAAAGACAGTAAGTAAATAGTGATTTATTAACAGTAGCCGATACTTTGTTTATTACTAAATTATTGGCTCAACACATGGTTCAAGGTGGTGGTATTATGAGTTTAGTTCATAAACAAAATAAAAGCATGGACGCAGTAAAACAGTCTCTACGCACCCCTGATATGGTGATGAATGCCCAAAGATTAGGCGCAATGCATCAGACGCGCATTAGCTTTGTGCGTACCTTATTGCGTAAAATCGATAGAGAACAATGGACGCTCACGACCCATCTGTGGGATTTGGATGACAATGGCTACGGTCAAGTGATTTACCGTTTGCAAACCCCTGAGCACCTTTATAACTTGGTGGTGTTTTGCAATGAGCTTGCCGATGAAGAGCGTAACGATCGTGTGATCGCACAAAAATGGGACGTTACTTTCGGTCTCGTTTTTGGTGAAATTAGTGACGAGTTATTTAACAATCTAAAAGCCAATGTACCGCTGCAAGAGGCGGGTCGCAACTCCAACATGGTAATGGTGCTGGCACGTGCTAACAAAAGCATGCGAGTGTTTGAGCATACCGTAAGTGCGCTTGCCAATGGACAGCAGCCTGATCTCGATATCTTGGCGCAAGTCGGTTATATTCTACGTACCACCGCGGTTTATGGTAATGGCAAGTTTGGTATTTATGACTTTAAACCGCTTGATCATAGCCAAGACTTCAATCAATCATTCCGCGCCCAGATGTGTGCGGTTTATTTGCTGCGTGAGTTTAGCCTTGATTGGGTAGATTATTTGGCAGAGAAAAAAGGCGGTAGCAAGGCAGTCAAATTATATCCAGAGATTAAACGCTATTTGGGTATTGGTAATGCAACGGGTCTGGGTATGGCGCCGTATTTGATCAACCATCCCTGTATCGTCGATCAATGGCTCACCACCCGTGAACAGGCACTGCAAGCGACTTTGGACTGTGTTATTGAACCTAAAAAAGTTGCGCATTTCTCAAATTTATTAAGTCGAGCTATTCAACATTTTACTGAAATCGTCACCATTAATGAACAGCAGGATCACTTAAACGCCACTGTAGTCAAAGAGCTGACCTCCCTGCAGAGTAACTTGACGACAATAATCAACGATTATCAAACTTGGGAAAACTTCCTGCAAGCCCAACACAACCTGAGTTATGAAGCGCAAGAAGTGATTATCTCCTGCTTGATGGAGTTATATCCTGAGCGGGTCGATAGCTTTGAGGAAGAGGTCAACGCTGATGAAACCTTGTCACTACCTAAAGGTAAAGTCGTCAAAGACTTGCTTGAAGTGTTAGAGAGACGCTATCAATGGGCGATCAATATTGACTTTACTAACCCTGAAAACAAATACTGGTTTTGGTATCGCTCTATTGATAAAGAAGAGCCACGGATGGGTGTGCGCGGCCAAGAGCCGGGTGATGATCGTGAGCTATTTTTAGACATAGCACGCCAAGCCAACAATCTATATTTAGCATTAAAACAAGCTGATCCCAATCAGTTGCTGTCAGAGTTTATCTTAAAACAGCCCAAATATCGCTCAATTGCTCGTCGTACGTGGACGATGGGGCATAAAAAGATGGGCGATATTCAGATGAACATGCTGCAAAAAGACACGCTACCGATTCATCTGCTGCGCTGCAAATTATCGATGTTTGGTGCCACCAAGTTTGATCCCAGATCAGATCGCTGGGTAAGGGTGACGCTGTTTCAAGGTGCGCCTTTATTTGATGAGATACACAGCGATGAATGGTTGTTTCCGCTGTTACCCACCCTAGATAAATTACCAGCCGCATCGTCTAGCACTTCAAAACCGTCTCACACGTCAGCACAGATAAAGGAGGATTTATGATCGTATCACGCAATGAGATTGTCACGACTGTGTATAAAGCCTTCTTAGGTATGCACCGTGAAGTCGGTGAGGCCGATTTAGTAGCGACCATGGTTGCCGAGCTGCAAATGGCAGGACTGGACGGCGTGCGCCATTTTAATAATGCCAGTCCTTATATTTTGTATGAGCGCGATACACCCATCGATATCGTCTATGAAGAAGAAGGTTTAATCCATTTAGACTTGCAAGGCAGCAGCTTAGTTTGTCATTTGCCCGCCGTCATAGATTATGCGCTTGAGGCCATGGGTGATCGGGATCATCTTAAGATCTACTTGCAAAACTGTCATAATCGCTGGCTGGCTTATAGTGAGCTGGTCAATCTGGCTGCAAAAGGCATTGCTTGTCTGGCCAAATGGGATAATGGTACAGCGCCCAAGCATACTTTATTTACCTTAAATCAAGGTTTTGTTTATCCCGATATTTATTTCTTTAATAAAGAACAAGCCAACTATAATACCAATGATATGGTCATTGAGCTTGCCACTTCTAATTTCGATATTGAGCAAGACATTCAGCATTTTGATCACAAAATATCGACCGATGAGCTGTATGCTACCCATCAGAGGGCCTGGAAAGAAGGTATCTATGTCGATGATGAGCAGTGGGAAATGCTGAAGAAAACAGCGGCGGCTATATTAGTGGAGAATAGCGAAGCCTCAAGTAAAGGGGCGGGCGGGGTATGAAGTCATGAGCTATAGACTACGTTTAATGACTGACTATCATTAAACTTACAATAAAGGGGTGTAGACAAGCTGAAAACTGCGTTAAGATTTGGTTTTCTGGGCAGCTAATAATGGTCTAAGTGAGCTATGTATACACAAACTTTATCAGAAGAGCGGCTTAATGCCCTAACTCATGCCATAGGAGCAGTGTTAGGGGTCTTAGGTTTGATCTTACTATTATTTAAAAATACTTATAAAACTCAATATAGCCAAATTGGAATTTTTATTTATGGCTTATCGTTTATCGCATTATTTGCCGTCTCTGCAATCTATCATGGGGTAAGGAGTTACCGTTTAAAGTCTGCGTTTAGAATTTTAGATCATATCAGTATCTATCTATTGATAGCGGGCACATACACCCCCGTTCTGGTGATCAGCTTGTTAGAGAGTAAAGGAGCCTCGCTTCTGATTGTGGTTTGGTCGATTGCCGCCTTAGGTATCGTCATGAAGCTATTTTTTACCGGAAGGTTTGAGGTATTTTCAACTTTATTGTACTTAGTAATGGGCTGGATTATCGTCTTTGACTTTGCAACACTAAAAGCAGTAATGCCACTCGGCGGAATGATCTATTTAGTAGCCGGCGGTCTTTTTTATACTATTGGTATCATCTTTTATGCGATAGAAAAAATACCTTATAACCATGTGATCTGGCATTTATTCGTGCTGGCGGGTGCTATTTGTCATTATTTAGTGATTTTAAACTACGTAATTTGATGCTCGTTATTTTAAATGGTTTTAGCTAGACGATTAAGGGATATATATGTCTGCCACCAAAGAAGAAATAGTTGCCTTTATGGCATTAGAGTTTCCGCAAGCCAAATACAAGGTTGAGGCCGTAGGTGATAATCGCTCGACCTTATCGCATGATATCGGAATAGACGAGCTGCGCCCTGGTGGCACGGTGTCCGGCCCTGTATTGATGAGCGTCGCTGATGTGGCCATCTATGTGGCGATACTTGGCACCATTGGCATTGTACCGTTGACCGTGACGACCAGTCTTACTATTAATTTTTTGCGTAAACCATCCGCCAAGGCGCGTATTATTGCTGAATGCACCTTAATGAAAGTAGGGCGCACGCTAATCGTCGGCGAGGTTTCACTCTACTCAGAAGGATCCGATGATAGGGTCGCACACGTGGTTGGTACTTACTCTGTCCCGCCTAAGCGTGATGAAGTAACTTTATAATCAGCTTTATGGTAAAAGGTTTCAGAGATATTTAGAGAAGGGTAGGACAAGATAGGAAAGCTAGAAAGCTTTTATTAAGCAGAAAATAAATGGCGGTGAAGGAGGAAGTCTAACTATAGATTTAAGTGATTGATTTTATTGTGTTTTTATATATTAATTAGGGGTTTAGACCAACAAATAGACCAACAGATATTTAGTATTGAATGTAAGGTAAATAATGGGATTCATTTTACATTAAATTGTAACTAAATATTCAAATATGATAAGCTTGATTCAAATATATATTATTACCAAAAAACTATTTTTAGTAGTTTTGATTTTCATTCTGCTCTATTGCTTAAATCGTCTAATACTACTAGCCACCACTCCGAACAGCTCAAGAGACCCTCTCACTACGATATCTGCATAGTTCTTATTATGCGCACGTAAAATAATATTCTCACCCAGTATCAGTTGCTTAGCTGTAAATCCTTCATCGACTAGCGCAATCACGATATCTTTATGGCAAGCGGTCAAAGAGCGGTCAACAACTAATATATCTTTTGGGAAAATACCTACATCAATCATGCTATCACCTTCGACCTCAACCAAGTAGGTAGTTGCTGGATGGCGAATAAGTAGTGTATTTAGGTCAATACGGTTTTGCACATAATCAGTAGCAGGGCTCGGAAAGCCTGCTTTGACTCTATCGCTATATAGGGACAATAATACCGTCTCACCTTCATCTGTCAGCTTACCGATTACCTTGACCGTCATTTAGTCCACCTTGGGTATTTGGTTGATGTCAGTGGTATAACGGGGCGATAGCATGTTACGACTCATCTGCCACGACTGCTTGTCTTTAATGCCTTCACTAGCGATAAACACTGCTGCTTGCTGATGATTATTTTGTCCGTATTTTTTATTGAGCTTATCCATAATAGCAATAACCTTGGTGTTTTTCTTAGTGCAATGACCACTACTTTTATCCTCGCTACCCTTTTCTGCAAATAAGTCAGGTTGTATCTCATCATGCTGAATGATATCAAACAGCATAACGCCAGCCTTCGCATAGCGCACGTCTTCTTTAAATATTCGTATAAGTATTTGCCGAGCAGCGGCTACCATCACCCGTGTATCAGCCGTAGGGGTGATAAAGTGACACTGACCGGAGATTGCAGTATACGTCTCATTTGGCGTAAAGGGACTACTCTTGGCGAACACACCCAAATGACCACACAAGCTGTCTTGCTTACGTAGTTTACCGGCTGCCTTTGATACATGGCTACAGATGGATTCACTCAGCTCTTGAAGGCAGGTAATGCGCTTAGAGAAAGAACGAGATGAAATGATTTGCTTCTTAGGTTCGATGGTTTCGATACCGATACAGCGTTGACCATTTAATTCCAAGCAGGTACGTTCTAATACCACGCCAAAGTGCTGTCTTATCTTAGCAGGTTCGCAGATGGCTAACTGGTGTACGGTATGAATGCCCATGTTGTTAAGCCTGACTTTATATCGTCGACCGACACCCCATACCTCACCGACATCGGTAATTTGCATAATACGACGTATCCATCTTAAATTGTCTAATACACAGACGCCTTTGGTCGCCGGGTATTTTTTAGCCGCATGATTGGCAAGCTTCGCCATCGTCTTAGTACTGCCTATACCGACACTGACAGGTATGCCCGTATACATCTCTACGATAGATTTAAGCTTGTTGCCATAAGCGTTAAGGTCGTGCATAGCAACCGGATAATCAGCGAGGTATAAAAAAGCTTCATCAATAGAGTAGACTTCAACGGTAGGACAGAGGGTCTCAAGCGTGGTCATCACCCTATGTGACATATCGGCATAAAGAGTGTAGTTGGAGCTAAAGACAGTAACGTCGTTTTGTACGCAGAACTCTTTGACCTGAAAGTAGGGCACGCCCATTTTAATACCCAGCTGCTTTGCTTCAGGTGAGCGAGCGACTACGCAGCCATCGTTATTAGACAGTACCACCACCGCTTTGTCCTTTAAATCAGGGCGAAAGAGCTTCTCACAGTTGGCATAAAAGCTGTTACAGTCGATGAGCGCATACATGGCGTACTCGTAAGGTAGGTGGCAAAAAAAGGCATATCCAATCACGTCCATACTTGTGATAGGTTACGCCTTTGAGTGTAGAGATATAGCGGTTTAAATTTCAAGAGTAAATAAATAGTAGACGACGATGGGTGTCGTGAGGGTTTAGGATAAACGGTTTTTATATAATTAATATAAACCTAGTAAAATCAAGTTTTACCCCATTCATCACAACTGTATTGCATCAGGAACATCATACATATTACTTGTAACCTCACTTATTAGACGGTGATCTAAAAGTATTTGTAAAATTACTTGCATTGTATTAGCACAGGGAATTATTTTTCCAGACGCAGCATCAAAGTTTATTCCCCATTGTCGTGTATTGTTGACATTTTGGAGACTAGTTAGAAAGTTAGGGTTATTATAAATCCCTTTCATTTCTACAACAGTCATTCTTCTGAGTTGCATAGAATTAGTACCTACATATTCGTCGATTGGTTGAATATCAGTAAATAGGGAAAGAAAGGGGGAGGATTGTTTTAATTGAATAAATGCATCAACATATGCATCCTTATGCTGCATAGCTGTTTCAAAACCACGTTTATTTGCGATAAAAATCGTATTATTAATGACATAAAAGTCAAAATCCTTTTTTATAGAAAAACTATTGTCTGCGATGCCTGATAATACTCCATTGGAAAACATCATGTTAATAAAAGATTTATTATACTTAGTTTGAAACGACGATGATGAACGTCTTACACCGTAAACAGTAATATTATTATGAATGAATTTTACTACGTATCCCTTAGTTCCTTTTAATTGATCAACTGATGTTACTCTGGTAACCCTCCCAAACTTAAGACACCTAATAAATAGAATTAAGCTGCCTGATTGAGTTTCTGTATCGGTGTAAAACCGCCATTGCCCATGTTTGGGCGCTTATGATTATAATGGTATAACCAGTTTTCTGCTTGTGCGCGTACCTGCTCTAGATTATCAAACAGCTCCTGATTTAACCAATCATATCTCATGGTTCTGTTAAAGCGCTCTACATACGCATTTTGCTGTGGATTGCCAGGTTCAATATAGCTTAAGATGATGCCTTGCTGCTCAGCCCAGTCTTTGAGCGCATTGCTGATGTATTCAGGGCCGTTATCGCATCTTATCTGCACAGGTTTGCCTCGGTACTCAATAAGCTGATTAAGACTGCGTATGACCCTCCCGGCCGGTAGCGAGAAGTCAACTTCAACGGTGAGTGCCTCACGGTTGTAATCATCAATGACATTGAACAGTCTAAAGCCGCGGCCATCAGTTAAGCTGTCGTGCATAAAGTCCATGCTCCAGCTTTGGTTAATCCTATCAGGTACTGCTAATGGTATTGGTTTAGCACGTTTAATGCGACGCTTAGGCTTGATTCTAAGGTTGAGTTCAAGCTCGCAGTAGATGCGATATACCCGCTTATGGTTGTACGGCAGTCCTAGCACATTACGCAAGGTTAAAAGCACAAGCCAAAGCCCCAGTTCTTGTTCTCATCAGTCAGTTTGATAAGTAAGTCCGCTATTTGCTGGTTCTCATCTGTTACCACCGACTTGTGATAATAACAGGTGACGCTGATGTTAAAGATACGGCAAGCACGGCGTATGCTAATGCTACGATCTTCAATGTAGTGACAAACCAACGCTTTGCGCCCTTGGGGCGCTACCACTTTTGACATAGCATCCTGTAGGATGTCGGATTTAAGACATTCATCAGCGTACATCTTCTTTAAGCGGGCATTTTCAACTTCAAGCTCTTTAAGACGGCTGATAAGTGTGGCGTCCATACCACCATATTTAGATCGCCAGTTGTAGAAGGTGCTTTGGCTGATGTTATGCTCACGGCATAGCTCGGTAATAGGGACGCCTTGTTCGGCTTGTTTTAGGATGTTGACGATTTGGTTGTCGCTAAAGCGTGTCTTTTTCATAGGATTCTCCTGCTGGTGTATTTTAGCAGTTAATCTCTATTTGTAAGTGTTCTTATTTATTGGGGGGATTACCCTCTGTTTTCAGTCTCCAAGCGGTTTACTTGTGTTTTAAGCAGATCAAAGTCGGTATCGTTACAAGTAAGTGCTAAACAACCACTTTCGTTAACTTGTGTAATAGGGCTATATGGACTTTGTTCAGTAATTCTATTGAGTTCAGTGTTAGCAATACTTTTAAAATCATCGTTAAGCTCTCTATCCGTTTGAACGTAATGCGTTCGAAACCTTATGTCTCTCTCACTATTCTTGTATACCCATAAATAGACTGTGGATTTATTAAAATTAAAATCTTTCAGAGCCTGAAAATCGCTAGTCATTCTTTATCCTTTGCAATATAGAAGTTTTGAATAGTTTGTACTGCATAATCACCTTCTGGTAGATCACCTTTTTTTAGAACCCTAACTTCTTTTACATGATTATTTATATTTATCTTTGCTTCGTATAGTTTCCATCCAAACATTAAGAGAAGTGGATTCATTATTATCTGTCCTGATTTATAAGTTATAGCAAACATCCAGAGTATGAAAACTAAAAACCCAAGAAGCTTATCAGGAGTGTTATAACTTAAGCCCATAAATGCAACGACATAAGGGAAGACGTAATTGATTATGTCATTAGGAATCGGTTTTGATGAGTCGACTCGAGCTTCAAAAGGCATGGGTGTTTCGTTAAGTAGTTTATTAGATAATAGTACTGCAACAACTGTAATACCTATAAATAATATGGATAGTACTGGATTCATAAAAGGAATAAAACTACAGGACGAAAAATTAGAGATATTACAAAAAGGGCTTTGCCACCATGTTATTGGTATATCCTGCACAGCGAGAATTAATGCTAATGGTAAATAAGAGCCTATAAAGATTATAAAGGCTGAAATAAGTTTAAACTGCATATCAGTACTCCGTTTATAATCATTTTATATATTATATTCATTAAGCGTCTTCAATGCAGGTTTTGATATAGCTTCTTATTATCATATGCTATCTCTACCGTCAGACTCTCTATCCACCAGCTGCCGCAAGCTATGCATAAACGCCATTTGAAAATTTTCATCGCCTACAAATTTCTTATAAAAGTCCACTTCTTTGCGTCGGTCTGAAACAATGATTTCTTTAACGATGTTAGCGAACTCCATCTTGCGCGCTTGCTCATCTTGAAGAGTATTATACTTATACTCAAAGTCTTTGTGCTCTTGGATACGCTTAACTAGGTTGATTAGTTTAAAGCGCTGTTCCTCCGGCGTCGCGTGCCAGTTCTCAAACCAGCGCTGATTGAAGTCTTCGACTATTTTATCTAATAGCTCTTTTTTGGACTCAGGGTCATAAACCCCTATAGGGTTACTGTTAGAAGGCGTGAGCTTACCACCCTCATCTTTGAGGGTTATTTTCTGCCCTAATGCCGTACGTTCAATCGCATAGGTATTTAGATTGACTGATTCGAGTAGCTCATCTAATGCTTCGTCCTCAGTAGTTTGGACGTTCAGCTTAGGTATCAATGGCTTTAGCACCCAATATAGGCGTTCCCAATCAACCATATTGAATGGGATGATAGCGGCGACTCTCCCATAAAGCTTAACAAACTGTTTCGCTTGCATCTTAAACTCAATCTTGGTCTCATCTGATAACCCAAGCTCGTGGTTAAAGCGATGGGCAAACACGTCTATCTTTGAGTCAAGTACTTCCATAGGCTCGTTATCAAAGAATAGGTCGGCATAGTCTTTGACCTCGTGTAGCTCGTATACGCCTTTGCTATCTAAATTATCTTTAATTTCATGTAAGACATTGATATCAGTCGCTTCGGATAACGTCGTAGCGGTATAGTACCTGTCAAATGCCACTTTGATATCTGAGGTACTGTTATAAAAATCGAGCACGAATAAGTCTTCGGTTTTTTTGCCATACTTAGGTGCTGAGCGGTTAAGCCGAGATAGCGTTTGCACCGCTTGGACGCCCTTAAGCTTTTTGTCCACGTACATAGCGGTAAGCTTCGGCTGGTCAAACCCTGTTAGATATTTATTCGCCACCACTAATAAGCGGTACTCATCGGTGTCAAACTTGTCTTTGGTTTTGGATTCCTCAAAGCCGTTCATTGACGGCTCAGTGTACTCAATACCGTCCACTTTTTTCTCGCCAGAGAAGGCGATGAGTATTTTGAAAGGGTTGCCTTTATCTTTGAGATGTTTGGTTAGTGCCTTGTAGTAGCGAATCGCCATTGGGATATTTTGGGTAACGACCATACCTTTGGCATGACCATTCAAACGGTTTTTGCCGTATACGTTGTCCATAAAGTGGTCGAGCATGATTTCAGCTTTAGTATTGATAGTTTGCTCGGTATGTTCAACGTATGCTTTTAGCGCCTTTTGTGCTTTGTTGGTATCAAACTTGGGGTCATCTTCGGCGGTCTTTTGAATCTGATAGTACGATTTGAACGTCGTATAGTTGCTAAGCACGTCAAGGATAAAGCCTTCTTGAATAGCTTGCTTCATTGAGTAAATATCAAACGGCTCAAAGCTACCATCAGTTTGTTTGATACCGAATTTCTCAAGCGTGCTGTCTTTTGGCGTGGCAGTAAAGCCAAAGTAGCTAACATGACCTTGCATTTTTCTAGCTTCAATGGCTTTGATAATCTTATCTTGATTATCTTCTACGTCTACATCCTCACTCGCATTGTCAGTTTCATTAGCACTGTCATCTTTAACCCCAAGCGCTTTGTTCATATCATCGCTGACTGAACCGCCTTGTGAGCTATGCGCCTCATCAATAAGAATGGCAAACTTCTTGTCTGCCATTTCGCTAATCTCATCCAATATGAACGGAAATTTAAAAATGGTAGTGATAATAATTTTCTTACCGGACTCAAGCGCATCACGCAGGTCACGAGAGCGCTCAGCATGAGCGATAATGCCTTTGACTTCACTAAACTGATTGATGTTATCTCGAATTTGTTTGTCGAGTAATCGGCGGTCAGTGACTACGATAACGGAATCATAGAGCGGTTTCTCAATTTCTGCCGCATTGATAGCTGTATTATCGCTTGGATTGGGATAGGCTTCGATAAGCTGATAGGCCAGCCATGTTATGGAGTTAGACTTGCCTGAGCCTGCTGAATGCTGGATAAGGTAACGCTTGCCGACGCCATACTCTTGTACGTCAGCCATTAAGCGTCTGACTACGTTCATTTGATGATAGCGCGGGAAGTATAGCGTCTTGTCATGTAGCTTAGGGTTTTTGATGTCAGGGTCGTCGCAGCCTAAGCGTACAAAGTGGCTAAGTAAATTAATTAAGCTATCTTGCGCCAACACCTCTTCCCATAAGTAAGCGGTCTTAAAGCCATCAGGATTGGGCGGGTTGCCGCTACCACCGTTACAGCCTTTATTAAACGGCAAAAAGAACGTCTTTGCCCCAGCTAAGCGCGTGGTCATAAAGGCTTCTTGATTGTCTAAGGCAAAATGCACGGCAGCACGCGCAAAGTTAAACAAAGGCTCTTTGGGGTCACGGTCTTGTTGATATTGTTTAAGAGCGTTAAACCTCGCCGTTTGGCTCTTGTGGGTGCTTTTTAACTCAAATGTGGCAATGGCTAAGCCGTTGATAAATAAGACGAGGTCGATAGACTTTAGGGGCTCACTAGTAGAGTAATACACTTGGCGGGTGATGCTAAACAGATTCTTTGTATAGTTGTCTTTTACCTTTTGGCTACTGCTAGCGAGAGGAGCAGGGTATAGCAGGTTGAGCGAGGCATCATCTACTTGTAAGCCGTTCTTGAGGACATGAAGTACGCCGTTGTTTTTGATGACGCGGTCGAGCCTATGCAGGATTTTATCTTGCCAATCATGTGGGTTAAATTTGATAAGTTTATCCAGCTCTTTTTGCTGAGTGTCTTGTAAGAACTGCCAAAACAATACCTTATCAATAGCGAACTGCTTATCAAAGTCGTTATAGTCGCCTTGGATATAGCCCATGCTGACCATGCTACCAACGATATGGTCTTCAAGCTCACGTTCGCTAAATGTAGTCGGTTGGTTTGCCATGTCAGATCCTTTTTATTGTTATCAATGTGGCTAGATGGTGCGTTATCAAGAATGTCTAAAATTACACCTCAACGTGTAAAATTACACCTGAATGTTTAAAAATTACACCTCAACGTGTAAAACTACACCTGAGTGTTTAAAAATTAGACTAGCTCATTTGTCAGTCTTTCAGCTTCCATTTTTTTGCTTCTGTTGTAATCTTATTCTCTCTGCGCAAGCTTTGTAGTAGGTTTCGCACTTTGTCTTTTTTTTGCTGCTCTGACAGTACGTCTGGCAGTTTATCTAAAAGAAGGTCGTCAATCACAGAACGCTTAACTGCTCCAAAGCTCTCAAGGCACTGTAAGATCATATCCTTGTAATACTGGTTATCAAGTCCTTTATTTTTAATATAGTTTGCCATCTCGTCAGTCTGTTTTGCGATATGCTTGGCAATGTGGCAGTTTGATTTTCTACCTTCGATTAGCTGACGGTTTTTAAGATACTTAAATTCATGGTCATCTAATAGCTTACCCTTTTGTACCTTATCGAGCAGGATAATGTCTTCAAGTGATAGGTCAGGGGATTGTGCCAGCTTTTGCGCATAAGCGGGATCGATAATCTTACCGTAAATAGTCACTTCAACCTTGTCATTGGTTAAGTCATATTCAGGCAACGGAAAAAACTTTTTACGCTGAATGATAAACATCTTTCTGATGCCACTACCGATAGTGTCTATCATATTTAGGTTCACCATCGCATCGACCAAAAACTTGTTACGATAGCGATGCTCAGGAGCATCTTGTTTGACCACAGCCTCAACACTGACAGGGATAAACCGCCCTTCATTTTTTATGACTAACCTACCGTCCTCAAACTCAACGAGGCTCACGCGACCGCCACGTGTATAGTCTTGGTGGGCGATAGCATTATTCAATGATTCTCGAATTAGATATGGGTCATATTGGTCAACCTCTTCAGGAAACAAGGTGTTGCCTTGCATGTAGCGATATTTCAAATTACGAATTTTGCCAAATACCTCATCTACCGCCAGTAGTAGGGGACAGGTAAAATGCTCGTAATCTTTTTCGACACCGTCTTTGTCTTTGAGTATCCAAGTGACTTTTGCTGAAGCAGGGTTAATTAAATACTCAGATTCGCTTTTGCCTAATAGCAAAATAGCGGCGCGGGTAATTTGTCCTTTTATGGTCAGCTTGGCTTTGTCCAAAAATTTATGGTCATCCCAAGTTGTCATGTCCTCTTTGAGCTTTGGGTTTTTATCAGCGAATCTTAGCCGAGCAAAGGCAATGGCATCGGGGTCTAAATCATCAATGCTGGCTTCAGAAATAGTGTGCCGACTCCAATCAGTCTGTGATGGTGCGCGCATGGTCTCAAGCTCACTGATGTTTAATGCCCCAAGGGAGGAGCCATCGCGCCCGTAGTAATGCCCATCATACGCAATGGGCATACCTTGCGGTGCTGCTGGTATCTGTAACATCAGCACTCTGCCATTAGGGTGGGAGACGTCATGAATATCAATAAAGGTCACGCGGCCTGTCATACGGTCAGCCACGTCCTTTTTTAGCTTATCTAAAGTCGTGTCATCCGAATAAGCTTGCGTACCGACGATGTTCTTATCAACATTGACACCTAGTACTAGCCACGCGCAATCCTTAGCCTTTAGGTTGGCTTCGTTACTAAGCGCCGAGAAGTACTTGCATAACTTCTTAAAGTCATACTGCATCTTGGCTTCTTTAAACTCAACGACTTCATCTTCGTTGGTGCCGAGCAGTTCAGATAGTTGGTTGATGGCATTTGACATGAGGGTCACTTAGCTGTCTAGTGTTGGAGATACAAAGGTTAACTGACTTTAATCTTACCGGTCACCGCTTGATTGATAAGAATAGTTTTGTATTCTTTTAAGCGGTCAATCTGGGCTTTTATACTTTCAATAGCAACTCTTACTTCACTAGTTTTAGCATCTAGGTAATGAACTAGTTCTAGCTGTTCACTCAATGGCGCTATTGGAAATACAAAGTTTTTTAAGTTTTGGAAGTTTAAACCTTCTCTTCCTCCTCCTTGCTGATAAAACCAAATCTGTTTTTGTCCAATATGCGAAGCCAATAATGAGTTCAAGTACTTTGTTTTAATTTTATTATTCGGTCTAACTATACATACGTGTTGATTGACATTCATTTCATTTACGAAATCATTGTAACAACATCTTCCTAATGAACCACCAGTAATATTTAGTAGAACATCGCCTTTAATGACTTGGCTACCGCTCATAGACTTATGAACACTATCTGATATTCTTGCCACATTTTCTAAAACTATTCCGTCGTAGTGAATGTTTTGACTTCTTAAAAGTGGAATACCGTCATCAATGTAGGTCGTAGAACCACCGGAAGGTGTAATACCACTACCAATTTTTGTGGTCAAAAACTTTAATTTTTTAACTTCCCAATGCTCAGGAATATCGCCAATCCAATCGATACCGCTATCTTTCATCGGCACATCAGGGTTTAGACCTTTGGTCACCGCATTTTGAATAATGATTTGCTTATACTCTTCAAGCTTAGCAATTTGCTGTTGTTTTAGATTAATGGCTTGGTCAATTTGGGTTGTTTTTTTATCAAGAAAATCAGCAATTTTTATTTGTTCGTCATCACTTGGAAATGACATTAGAGAATTCTTAATATTATCAAATCGAGTCGTCCATAAGTCGGCAACTATACCATGACCTACTCTGTAGAATTCCTCAATAAAACCACTACTTTTAAAAAGGTATTCAGAAAATCTAGGCTCAATATATTTAGGTTTTAAAACTATATTAATCAAAGATACAGAGCCATCTTGTTTCGCTATACCACTAGACCCTTTTCTGTCAGAACGACTATTGATTACAAAATCACCCTGTTTTACCAATTTTCGATTATCGCCATCGTTGCTTTTAGCAACGTTGTCCCATTGAGGAAAAACGCCCAATTTTGTTACCGATAAAGCAGGATAGTCTTTATCTGATACTTTTGTTCTTCTCTCAGTGAAGAAAGAACTTATACGACCTAAGTTCCAAGTCTCAGGAATATCGCCTAACCAATCGACACCGCTATCTTTATAGCTTTCATAGCGCGGATAGCTATCAATGATTGTCTTATCCACGATTATCCCTCCACGCTTGATGAGTTTGACAGCGTTTGCGCACTTAGGATTTGCGCTATCAAGCCATCCGCTTGTTGCTCAAGCTCAACCAGCTCATTTGCCACCTCAGTTAATGAGCGTAGCGGCTTATGCTGATAGAAGTATTTATTAAAGCTAATCTCATAACCTATCTTGACGCTATCACCGTCTATCCATGCCTCATCGACGTGTGGCTTTACCTCGTCTAAATAGTACTTATGTATGCTATCACCGAGCGCTATCGACTCTGAATCACGCAAGTCTGCGCTTGATTCATAAATTACATATTGGTTGGGCTTTGCATTTTTTATACCAACGCTTGCCGCAGGATAGTAGCCGTAATCTGCTAATTCATCTATGCTACAGCCCAAATGCGCCGTCAAGTCTTCAAGCTTTTCAGGCTTAAAGGTACTGATAGACTTAATCACTTTAGCGCCAGTTTCGTCATACCAGCTCACCGCATCGAGTATCTGCTTAAGCTCATTGGCTTTAAGCTTGATACCATTAGCTTTGACTATACTTTTTACCAAATCGGTAAATACATTGAAGTCGGTATATAGCGTATCGTCGCTATACTCATTACTGATATCGTCGTTAATCGCTTGACGAATGCTAGTGGCATATCCAAGTATCGCTAACTGACTTTGCCATGTCTTAAAGTCGAGCAGCTTTTTACGTTGATTAGCGGACAGCCCAAAGTCTTCTTTTTCCGCCCATTCTTTTAGCACCTCTTTTTGACTGGTAAAGAATGCCTTGTCGTATAGCTCATCGCCAAACTCATCATACAGTTGACTCATAGCGTCGCTGACTTGATTGTCAAAGCGTAAGCTCTCAAGTAGCTCATCACGCATTTGCGCATGACGGCGGTCAGGGCGTTCGATATTGACTTTATAATAGCCAAAGTCTTGGTTATCAAATATCTGACTGGCGATGCCGATAGGGTCGCCTTTTTCGTTGAAGTCATCGGGCTGACGTTCAATAGTTGCCATGTCTAGGTAAGTTTGGGTAATGGCTTTGATATCTGTTGGGCTAAACTCACAGTTTTTATCGCCTAAATTCTTTCTAAGCTTACGGTACATTTGACTGGCATCAATCAGTTGCACCTTGCCTTGACGCGATTTAGGTTTATTGTTCGATAACAGCCAAATATAGGTAGTAATACCCGTGTTATAAAACAGATTGTTTGGCATTTGAATGATGGCTTCTAAGTAATCGTTTTCGATGATGTATCGACGAATATTGCTCTCGCCTGAACCGGCGTCCCCCGTAAACAGGCTTGAGCCGTTATGTACTGACGCAATGCGAGAACCTTGGCTACCGCTATCGGTCGCCTTCATCTTATCTACCATTTCCATCAAGAATAAGAGCTGACCATCGCTTGAGCGCGGCGTAGCAGCCTCAGTGCTGACTGTGCCCCAGTAATCAGCTAACTCAACGGTAAAGCGACTATCACCGACTTCTTTACCATCCATGATATCTTTTTTATCATTTGACCAGCTCTTACCATAAGGCGGGTTGGAGAGCATATAGTCAAAATGCTTACCTGCAAAGCTATTAGCTGATAGGGTAGAGCCGACCTTGATGTTCTCAGGGTTATTGCCCTTAATCATCATATCCGATTTACAGATGGCATAAGTCTCATCGTTAATCTCTTTACCGTAAAGATAAATACTGCGCTCATAATCCGTGCTTGGATACTTCTCGATAATGAAGTTTTGCGACTCGGTGAGCATCCCGCCACTACCACAGGCAGGGTCATATACGGTAATGCTTGGCGGTAGGTTGCCTTGCAGAGGGTCAAAGATAAGATGCGTCATCAGCTCAATAACTTCACGCGGGGTAAAATGCTCTCCTGCCTCTTCGTTATTTTCTTCGTTAAATTTGCGAATCAACTCCTCAAATACGTAACCCATACCTAAGTTGCTTAAGCCTTGAATTTTATTACCATCGGGATCAATTTTGTCGTTGGGCGAGAAGTTCCTATAAGGCGAGACAAACTGCTCAAGTACGCCTAATAGCACTTGCTTACTAGCCATGTGTTTGAACTGTGCAAATAAGTCAAAGCATTGGATGATTTCTTTGACGTTATCACTATAACCGTGCAAATACTCTTCAAGATTAGCCAGTAGGATTTGCTGATTGTTGCTAGCGGTTTCTCTCAGTAACTTTAATGTCCATTTACTGGTGTTATAGAACACGTAGCCTGAAGCGTCTTTTAGCCCATCTTCGTCCACTTCGTCAAAGTTAGATTCTTTTTGAAAAGCGACCTCTTCTAGCACTTTATCTTTGGTTGGCTCAAGCAGGCTATCTAAGCGGCGTAGTACCACCATTGGCAATATAACATCACGATACTTTCCTCGGACGTACACGTCTCTTAGGTAATCGTCGGCGATAGACCAAATAAAGGCGATAAGTTTGTTATGAACGGTTTGTAGTTGTTTATGGGCGGGTTGACTCATGAAATGGCTCGGTTTTAAAGGTAAGGGTTCAAACTACCTAGTATAAGGAGTTCGTTTAGGCTTATGCAAATATAATAAAGATATTAAGGGGCACTTAGTAACATTATAGAAAATACCTTGAAATATTTTTTCAATCGTCTAAGACTACTTACTTATCCAACTATTAATTATGGGGAGAGTAAAATGGGTAATCCATATGGCGATGATCAAGATGAAGACGATGAAGACGATGAAGAGTTAACGACAATGCAAAAGCAACGTCAACATGATTTAAAAGTAGAGTTGGCAAAGCAAGGCTTAACTGAATCAGATTTTCCAGAAGGGGTACCGCCAGGTGTATTTATTGACGAAAGTATATATAAAGATTAAATAGTATCATTATCATAATTAGGAAGAAATAAAAAGGGAATATGGACATGAGAAGTGCCTTTTTAGGAATTATATCCGCTCTGACACTTTTGGTGGGTTGTGAATCTGACGCAGGTAATCAGGCAAGTGACCTAGCGCTATCAGAGGAAGTGGTAGAATCGGTATCATTTGAAAAAGAAACAGAAATAGTAAGCAAAATCCATTACGATTTGGATGGAATCATTCTTTGTGAAGAAGACAGCTTTGGAGTTTGCATTGATGATGTGCTACAAGATCTTCGCGCTGCTCAATTAAAAGAGCGTCATTATGCTGCTAATATCGCAGCTGGTGAAGCAAGTAGTACTATCGCTAATGTCTCATATGAAGAAGATTATTACAATAATGGCACTGGTGCTAACCACAAACAAATAACCGGACCACTAACACCAGCACAAGCAGCACGCATTGATTATCTCGTTGATAACGATATTGAAGTATCACAAGAGATGATAGACTTACTGAATGATTTTACACTTGATGGTAGTGAGGAGGATACTTTACGTAAATTCATTATCGAACGATCAAATTATGGAGACGGGTATGATGCATCAGAAGACTGTCGTAACCCAGACCTGACAGAAGCTGAGTATGCCAATGCCTGTACTTAACTTAACCACTTATAAGCTAAGAATTATAAAATAAATTTTTGGTCATTTAACTTTTTAAATGTCATATATCTAGCTTATCGATATTAATGAAAGTAACTTAATGATCTAATGATAAATCAAGAGTCACGTCATAGTTAAAACAGCCCTGCCAATCATATGACCCCTGCCGTCAAATCCGTAGACCTAAACTTGGGAGATTTTAGTTACGCAGCTTGACGGTAATAGTCAAACCACACCTGTTTTGGTAATTTATAGCCCAAGCTTTTTTGAATTCTCGTCTGGTTATAGTACAGCTCGTTATAACCGATAATGTCATTGATGGCGGCACATCTGGTTTTATAATCTTTATGATATACCAGCTCATTCTTTAATACGCCCCAGAAGCTCTTTATCGGAGTGTTGTCATAGCAATTTCCCTTAGCGCTCATTGAGCCTGTAAACTGATCCTGTTTGATGATCTTGTGATAGGCGTGGCTACAATACTGACTGCCTCTGTCTGAGTGAACAATTAGACCTTGATTAGGTCGTTTGTTTTTGACTGCCATGTTTAATGCTTTGCAAACTAAATCAGCGGTCATGCGCTTGTTAATAGCATAGCCGACAAGCTCTTTGGTATATAAGTCTTTCACTTCAGCTAAGTACAGCCAGCCTTCATTTGTCCAGATATAGGTGATGTCACTGATCCACGCCTGATTAGGACACTTGGCATCAACCAATAGTTCACAATGGTTACGATGTATCTGCTGGGCGCTAATATTACGATTTATCCAGTCATAATAGCTTGAGGGTTTAACCTTTAGTACACGGCACATGCTACTGATGTGAAAGAGTGGCTGATTGTCTTTAGTAAAGGCGTACTTTACTAGCTGTGCTTGGCGAACGCCGTCGCCTTTTTTAATATCTCTCGCTCTTCTTCAGTCACTTTAAGCTGCTTTATTTCCTGAATAGCGGCTATAAGCTCAGGATCATATTTTTCTGCCAGTTTGATAAGGTTTGCATCGCTATGCCAAGTTGCTTGGCAGTGGCTGAAACATTACCGTTGTTGTCCGCTATTTTCTTAATGGCTTCTGCTGTAAGTTCTGACTTTCTTTGTCATGGTAAACTCCTCATCGAGTCGTTAGTTTACCAAGCTTGCCTCTACGGTTTCTTCAACATAGCTCACACAGAGATTATCATGACAGTTTAAAAAATAAAAAATCGATACTTTCTATCACCGATTTTTTGAAAAATTTACTCTTTATCGAACAAAATAATCAATTTAAAACCCAAATAAATCAGCGTTATTTCTAGTCAATATTTGAGTCACTAGTTTTTCATCATCGATAATTTTTTTAAAACTGCTAAGTGCTTTGTCAAAACTCATTTGGCTCTCATGTTGAGTATGCGGCCAATCACTGCCCCAAATAAGATGGTTCTTCATACCACGCTGCATTAGTAGTTTAAATGCGTCAGTAGCATTTTTAATACTTAATTCATCGTCTAAACGATAGTAACCAGATACTTTAACCCAATGTTGATTAGGATCAAGAAGGTCTAAAAAGTGCTTATAGTCAGTATCATCAACCCCTTTTATAGGATCAAATCGGCCGAAGTGATCGATAGTGACATCGATAGCATACAGTTTAAGTTTGGGTAATAATTGAATCAAATAAGTAGGTGGCGCATGAAGTTCTATTTGCCAATTCATATCAGCAATATTTTTTAGAAATACTTGCCAATCTACTTGATTCAAATCAGGACACGGAAGGCCGAACAAATTAAGCCGTATACCGACGATACCCTGATTGTCTAAGTTCCTTAAGCTCATAATATCTCTATTGTTATCTAATACCGCAATACCTTTTAGTCGTTCCGGGTAACTTGCGATAGCAGATAGCATATAGCTATTGTCGGTACCATAGAAACTTGGTTGAATGAGAATTCCTTTATCAAAGCCATGATGATCAAGATTTTGAATATAATCTTCTACACTAGCAGTGTAACTGGGTGTATAACGTGCAGTAGGCAAAAAGTTAGCGTGATGTGAAAATGCATGAGCATGTGCATCGATGTAAGTCATATAAATCCCTTTTTATATTTAAAATACGAACTGAATAATCAAAGTGGCAATTAATCCTGCTCCTATACCTATAGGAACTGCTTTAAATAATAGTGCATTCAGAAGTTTACTTTTATCTATATCTACTGGCGCTGAACCTAATATTAAGCTACCTCCAGACGAGAATGGAGAAATAGACGAGCTTTGAGCACCGACGACTATACATACAAATAACAATAATGGGTTTAATCCAGAAGCTATAGCCAGCGCAGGTACAATGGGGAATAGTGCAGGTGCCACTACTCCTAATGTGCTTGCAAATACTGACATAATGGCGCTGATAATAAATACTAAAATAGGTATCATCCATATAGGAACATTAGTGCTTAACCATTCAGTCAGTTCATCAATAACACCTACTTTTACACCTAAACTAATTAGCATTCCTACACCACAAATCATAATGAGTGTGCTCCAAGGTACTAAACTAATAACAGTTTTTTCGTCTCCTAGCCTCATAAAAAGACTAACTATGGCGAAAAATATAGCGATAAAACCAATATCAATACGAGCGTTCAAAAAGCTAATAGCTTCTACTTGTGGCATTAATAAGTTTAAAATTGGTACAATAAGCACAATGGACATCATGATAAAAATTAGCATGATGGATTGTTTTTGTTTGCTATCTAAAGGCTCTGGTAATACGGCTTCAATTGCTACTTTATTATGTTTAGCATTAATTAGACTATAAACTCCCAATACAACGACAGGAATTAAAAAAGTTGCAGCAAACACCCCTGATGAATAAGCGAAAGCAGTATCTGCTGCTATGTCTGCCGTATCCATAAGCCCTCTAAAAATAACTCCACTCTGTGAGGTCATAAAATTCGCACCCGCTAACGCACCGTAGTTAACAGCTAGTGCAGCGATCACGATATTCATATTTGCTTTTTTACATAATAGTAGGGTCATAGGCGCCATGAATGCCAAAACAGTATAGTAACCTGCTCCTAATCCCGAAATAATAGTAGCAACAAAGAATATAACCATCGGTAATAATGCTGGAAAGTTTCGACATTTATAAATTAGATGACCAGATAACTTCTCCAGAGCACCATTCGCTAAAGAAAAATTATAAAATAACGTGACAGCGAAAATGATAAAAAAAATCTTGATAGGCCATAACTCAATTACTTCAGAGGCTTTTAGCCCAAGGCCAAAGCAACCAATGAGGTAAGAAAATACAATAGCAAATAAACCTATATTGATTTTTGTGGTATACCCTAGAAAAATAGAGATTACGATTGCGGCTAAAATATAGAGTGTCATGTCTGCTCCCTGACTTGATATAGACTTCTAACAAACATATAAACATATATATGAATTTATAAAAACATTAGAAAGCATCCTATGCGTGTTGTCAAATAGTTTTTTAGGCGATATGCTATTCCATGACTTTAATTTATGAAGAGAAAAATGATAGAGACATTTGAAAAGTTTAATATGCCACGCTACGAAAGGGTACGGTGGCAGATACAGCTTCTACTTACTGAAAATAAGTGGGATAAGGATACACCTCTGCCTACTGAATCTGAGCTGTCAGACAAGTACAAAGTATCAGTAGGTACAGTCCGTAAAGCTGTTGAAAAATTAGTCGAAGACGGCATCTTATTTAAACAGCAAGGTCGCGGTACTTTTCTAAAACAACCTAACTTTGAGGCTTCATTATTAAGATTTTTTAAGTTCCGTGATAAGGATGTTGGCTATCTAACTCCAACTGGCTTAGTAAAAAAGATAGTATCTATATCAGGTGTTAATATAATTAATGAGAAATTAAACCTACATAATAATGAAAGCTTGATCTACATTGAGCGTGTACGTATCGTTGATAATAAAATTATTTTAAGTGAAAAAATTTGGTTACCTCGAAGTTTATTTGAAAACTTGGTAACGCTAGCACCAGAAGAGTTCGAAAATCTTTTATATCCTTTCTACTATAAAAAATGTGGACAGTTCGTTTCTTCAGCAGTTGAGAAGCTGTCATTTATAAAAAACCATATTGACATCTATTTAAATAGCGATGGGAAGAAAGATTTGGTCAAAGTTTGCCGTATTGCAAAGAATCTTAAAGGCGAACCAATTGAATATAGAGAGTCCTATGGGCTAGCAGATAACTTTAGTTACGAAGTTAATATTAATTGAGTACTAATATATGTGATCAGTCATACTGTAAGTTGTAAGAGCTATTGTTAACTTATCCTGAAAATAACTAAAAAAATAAACCACTTACAGTCAGTAGCTTATTTTAGTTTTATTACTTAGTGAACCCTAGCGGCTATTTTGCATCCTAACCATTCCGCAATCTCGCTCTCAACCCATGCTACACGCCCCTTCGATAGCTTAACCTGAATAGGGAAGGTGGGGTCGTATCGATTAGATCTTTTATCGAGCATATCGTAAATAGTCGTACTACTGAGACCCGTATGGTACGTTACCTCTTTCAGTGGCAACATTCTTGGTAAGCGTACAGCACTTAGGTTGTTAGTTTCAGTTTGATTGTTAATATTTAAATTTTCCATGATGTGCTCCTTATAAGTGAATGAGAGCGTTTGCCCTCATATACTTACCGAGTCCTATAATTTTTTACCGCATCCCATACCATCCGACAGTTAGCCTTTGATGCAGCTAATAAAAAAAGGAGCTGATTTATTCAGCTCCTTTTTATGATGTGTCTATCTATTAATTGCTATGGCTGTACTAACTGACAGCCGTTACACTTTGCCGTAGACCCTGCTCGATACTGCTTATCTCATGAGGAGGTAAGCGCTTTTGTATGTTGGCTTCTTGATCATCGCTTTGATTACCAGTCTCGACTGAATAAAACTCCTCCGCAACGTCAAACCCATCCTCGCTATCAAGCCCAAAGGCTGAGTTGATATAGCCTTGTTTGGCAACTGCTTCTAAAGCCGCTTGGTCAAAGCCATGCTCCTTAAGCTCCTTATCAATGGCGCTTGCATGTTGTACCGCCTCTTTGAGGGTCACGCCATCACGTAAGGTTAAATCCACATAGTAAATAGGCGTACGATAGCTTTGTGTCGTGCTTTTGCCTCTAAGAGTTAGTTGTAGTGGAAGACATGACAGCTTATCGCCTGACACCGCTGCAAAGTAGCTTAGGCGCGCGGCTAGGGTGCGAATACTATTAAAGCCTGTGGTGCGAAAGATGAAAGTGCCAAGCTCATCGTCTTCACTAAGATTCACATAGAGACGACCGTATGGCTTACAGGCTCCGCCTTTAGCTAAGGGACAGCGGTCAGGTGATGGACAAGGCAATTGCTCAACGCCGTTATTGGTTCTACGCTGGCACTGCTCACCATCGCCGACACATAGTGGACGTCCCGTTTGCCTGTCAAACAAAGTATATTCTGCTCGCAGATTCAGCTCAGGGTCATTAAACAGCATACGTACTGGTATATGCCGCAGCTTATCGGTTTTACCCTTACGCAGTTTGGCATCTAAAGGATGATTGACCCAACCATCTTTATTTTGCACTTGGCTGGTAATGGTGAACTGGTCATCTTTAGCAGGTAGACGCTTGCCATCTTTTACGATGACACGTCCAATGCTGATACGACCAAGTACGGGCGGCGTTATCGTTAGACCTTTAATCATAGTGGTATTCCTTTTGTTGAATAGATTTTTTAGACATAAAAAGCCCACCTGTGATAGGTGGGCGGTTATGCGCTTGCTTTATTTGCTTGACTGCATAGGTGCTTAGTCGCTCAAGATGACAAAGCGGCGACTGCCCTGCTTGGTTTTACTAAACTGCTCAAACAATTCAGGATGAGCTTTCATCACCGCTTTACTATCAAGACCAATACTGTCTTTGGAGCGTTTCCATGAGATAGCGCCTTGCTTAAAGACAGCGACTTCATTATCAGCAATCAAGGTTTGCAGTTGATGTTTAACTTGATCGTGGCGCTGCTCGAGCTCGTCCATAGAAGCACGGTAGCGCAGCAAGTGCTCAAATAACTTATTAGCGCCGTCGTCGTCTCGTAAATCGACTTTGCTAGCTGGTTTGGGCGCTGGATAAAGCAGCTTTAGTGCTTTGGCTGCTGACTCGCTATGATCAGGAGTGGGCGGGGTATCGGTCTCCACATACTGCCAGAATAGACGTTCCTGCTGAGTGATAGACTCAATTAAGCGCTCATCACGCTCTACTTTATATATCTTGGCTTCATGTCCGCATAGCAGGACACAGATATGAGCAGCACTTTTACCAGTAACCGCTAACTGATGCTGTACTTGGCATGTCACGTATAAAGGGACGCCATCTCGCCACAGCTTAGTGCCATGCTCACCAGCAGTTTTACACTCTAGTATTTGCACCTCCTCACTGCCTGTTACCGCATAGTCTAAATTAGCTAGCATAAAGGCTTTATCAGCATCAGGGTGCTGCAAAATAGCGTTAACCCGCCTGACCTTATTGCCTGTCTTTTCTTGATAGTATTTAGCCACCATCGGCTCTAAGGTATTGCCCCAATACAGAGGCGAGTAGCCTTCGATGCTATTATCTAAATCTGAAGTCATACGTCCGGTCTTAATCAGCCATAGCTCAAGCATGGATAGATAAGGGTGAATGCCGCAAGCGGCAGCGGCATCAGAGCTGCCAATGCCTTGGCGTCTTATCTCAAGCCATTTGTCACGGCTTAAGTCTTTGGTGCTGATCAGACGCTTAGCGGCCGCTGAGGAGTCAGGTTGAATGGCTTTATCCGCCATCCTAGCTTGCTTGAGCGTGGCTATAGGCTTACCTTTAACCGTTGAGCGTTTAGCTCTGAGCTGAGTGGTAGGTGTGTTTTGTAAAGCAATTAGGTTCATGATGAACTCCTTATAGATTAATTGTGGGTGTCAAATGAAATAAGCGGCATAAAAAAACCACGCTCAAAGGCGTGGTTGATTTATTAGGTAAGTACAGTCGTTAAGCGATTAAGCGTAGCGCCTCATCAAGACTTTTATCTTTCAGTTTAGCCCCAGCCCCAAACCAAGCAGAATCCAAACGATGATC
This sequence comes from Psychrobacter jeotgali, assembly GCF_904846315.1. Lineage (NCBI taxonomy): Bacteria > Pseudomonadati > Pseudomonadota > Gammaproteobacteria > Moraxellales > Moraxellaceae > Psychrobacter > Psychrobacter jeotgali. The sequence goes on along the minus strand of NZ_CAJHAF010000001.1, from coordinate 2,195,530 downwards.
CCTCGACATGGCACGGCGTTCATGATCGACATATTCAGTCATTGCAGACAGTAGCCCATAAGCGGTGTCCTTAGCGGAGGCCAGATCAGCCCCGCGACCTTGACCGTTAAACATGTTCATCACCTGATTCATGGCACGAGCATTGGGTACGGCGTCTTTCTCTTTCTTAGCGGTATTGAAAAGAATCAGGCCATCGTCCTGTACATCGTTAAACACACGGTTTAAGTAATTGGCCGCTTCTGCTTGGGTGACTCGTCGATTGGTTAACTGCTTCATCTCATAGTTAAACGCATCCCACTGGCTGACGGATACACCTAATTGACGTTTGACCTTCTCAGCATCAAAGGTAGTGCTGTGCGGTACTTTCACCACGCCGCCGCTACCATCAGCGAGGCTGATCGCTAGGGTGTTATTACACACTACCCGAATATTGGTGAACTGCGCGGTGGTCGCTAGTGTGCCATCACAAGCGGTTGCTAGTAGCAAGTAACCATGACTGACATCACCACCCCTTAGGGTCGCTGATTGACCTGTCCGTGCCAATGCCCAGAACTTACGGCCACCCTTTAAGACGCCTGCGGTTTCAAGCTCAAAGTCTGCTTGTTCGGTCAAGTCACGATAGAACTCTAAGATCTCATGAGGCTGTACTTCTTGATAGCGCTGACTGACCACTGATAATGGCTCAAGTGTGTCTGAGCGGTACAATACCTTGTTGTTGTCAAAGGGCATAATGAGGTTCTGACCTTTGTCATTATTCGCCATGTAGCTGACGTCTGAGGATTCAATACGCCAGTCCATACCGGCCTCCTTCGCCCAGATCTCGATAGGCTGCTTAGGCGATAGCTCTTGACCTAAGCCATGCCAAGGGGTGTCACCAACGTAGGCCATGGTTTCTATTAAATGTGCCATAAGAATATTCCTTGTGTTGTTTATTAAATTAAGGGGTATCAAAGCGTGAGTTATTCACGGTGTGATAAACATGAGAGCACTGATCACAGCGATACTGCTGGTGAGTGATCGGTAGCGTGTGATGAGGTACTGCCTGCTCAATAGCTGTGGCTAAGACACTGCCAACCACAATACCGATGACAGGGTGGATATTGAGTGTCCTACATAAGCCGATACTAAGAGGGACGAGTACTGCAGGTAAGGCCATCTCACTGATCAGTGGTTGATTGACACTATCTGTCCTTTCATATACTGCAGTGGACTGACAGCGTGGACATACTGGTTTCATAAGGGCTCCTTAAATTTAGGGCATAAAAAAAGGCCTGCTTAATAGCAGACCTTGAAAGGGAGTATTTAGATCAACCACTCACAAAGCGTGAGCGGTGGTATCTCATGAATGTAGTATGTATCTGAAATTAGTTTGTTATGGGTGGTAGACCTCTACGCTTAGCCGTTCTATATATGCCATGACCAAAGGTACGCATGCTAGGCAGCCATACTTTTAAGTGTTGACCTACCTTATCAGGTTTGGTTAAGTATAATGCTGTACAGATAGCATTCTCTACCTGCTGTGAGTTATCTCGGTGGATCATACCAATGCCTAATTTACCATATCGCTCATAGCGCTGCTTACGCTCTGGATCATGGTAGCTGTAATACTTACCTAAGCCTGCGGTTATCTCTTTCCATTTCTCCCCGACCTCCTTAGCAATATGCCAGTCGCTCTGACGCTCTGATCCATCGTAGATGAGCAGTAGGTGGCAATGTAAACCGCCATTCTCATACCCCTGTTCTAATGCCCAAGCGTTACCTTGCAAATGCTCAAAGCAGGTTTTCTTGTTACCAATCAGCTCTCTGAGCTTACTCATGTGATGATTAAAATCTTCAATGGTCACAGTGTGACTACTCTCTTGTGAGTACTTTAGATCGATACGAACGAATAGCAGTCTTGAATAGTGACTAAGCAAACTTCTGACATAGCTCTCAAAGTTTTGCCGATTCTGACTCTCTTGATAGCGCCAAGCGTTATCCTCGGTCTCAATGTCCTGTTTATAACAAGCTATGTTATTAACGAATTGCTGTGTTTTACCGTGATCCCAAATAACATCAGACGGGTATAAATCACCGACAATAGCATCGGTACTATAGACAAATGAGTCGATAGTTTGTGAATAAAATAAATCAGGATTTAGAGTTTCCATGAAGGGGAAATATAAAGCGTTCAAACGATTTTTAATATCGTCAAAATTGACAGGACTAAAAATGGTGTCTCTGACGAGTCTATCGATATTAGCGATGAGGTGTGACTGGTTGATAAGTGAGTGTGACATGATTATGCTCCATTGATTTTAGTTTGGTGTACATAACCATCAATGAAGTGCGTATTAAATTACTCATAATTATTTAGTATTTATTAATAATATAAATAACCCACTAAGCAGGTTGCGCTACAGCGCAAGCTGCTTTTTTAGGTTGTAACGTTTGAATGCGAGTGAGACAAGAATTTAGTAAAGCATTCACAAAATGGAGTTAGTAGATTGAGGCTGTTAAAATATATCTTCAATTACCTGATTCAGATAACGTAGTTAACACCTAAATGAACCGATGGTATTAGAACTAAACTATCTAAATTTATTGCTAGAACGAGGTTTGTATTCGATGTATAGTTGAAAAAAGAAGATGGAAGACTAAATACATTCTATTTTAAGCCAAAAGAAGGGCATAAGACTGCTCAAGCTCCTATATTAGGGAGTTTCAAAGTAATTTATTAATAGCTTTTTAGTACTTATATGGACTTTTATACCACTTTTTATGAGCTTTTTTATAGGGGTTTTTATATGCAAGACGACTTTGATGATGACTTTGATGATGATGACTTCGATGATGACGACTTCGATGATGACGACTTCGATGATGACGACTTCGATGATGACGACTTCGATGATGACGACTTCGATGATGACGACTTCGATGATGACGACTTCGATGATGACGACTTCGACAGCGACACCTATAGCAATGGTGTACTTTATGAATCATCTACTTCTGAAGAGAATACTTCACTTATACGAAATGAAAATTCCAATTCAAAGTTGGTCACTTCGAACTCCCCTAACGCAGGTTTCATCAAGAGTGATGATCAGTCAAATTCTGAACTCATTTGTGAGGTGCTACATAAAGCCAATGCATATGGCTTAGTTAAACAACTTAAGCTTGATGTTGACTCAAGTATTCATTACCAAAAACGTAATAGGGAAGAATTAGACAATTTTTTCAAAAAGATTGATCGCTTGAATCATGATGATTGCAAGAGCTTGGTATTTGCGCATAATATGTATGAGCAGAATTCATCAGCTAACATTGAGATTAGTGAGCTGGCTTTTAAATCACAATTAGTAAATATATTTAAATCTCAGCAATATCCAATTCAGTACTTCAATGATTTAATGCGATTTGAAATTAATAACCAGCTACCAGATATTTCAATAAAGTGGATAAAAGAAGATCTCCGTAGCGCTCTGCACTTCGCTTATCTAGTCCGTGATACTTTAAGTGATAAAGCTTTAGTTGGAGATAAGGAATTAGTTAATTACATTTTAAATTACTTGAAATATGAGGTTACTCATTTCAACAATACCAATATTGAACTTCCAAATTATGCAAACGATGTATATTTAAACGAGCATCCATTGATAGGCAAATTCGAATCAGTTAAGTCCCACTATTTTAGTAATCGCGCTAAAAAAGAAATTGATTGGCTTGAGTGTGATAATAGCGATCAAATTGAATGGGCTTACAACTATCTGAGCTCAGATAAGAGAGACCACCTTATACTTCAGAATATATTCATACCGGTCTCTTTGGAAGACAAGTACAATTTAATCTTAGCGAGTCTTGATGTCCTGTCAAATGTAAAGTACACATATGAGACTGTTACTCGAGATATAGATATAAGCGACCCTACAATTGATCTTGAGTCAATACCAGAAATATCATATAGAGCTAAAGTCATAGAGAACATGAAAGACGCATGGGCTAAATTTTCAGCGAGCAACAAGAACGAAGATCTAAGCCAAATAAAGATTTATAAAAAAGACCAAGATCTACTGGACTCTATTAAGAAAGCAGAAGGAACCACTTCTGCCTCAAAAGTTGTAGGTCAGTTGATTAAAGATGAACATGACAGAATCTTTAATAAGAAATAGATGGCTCTAGTATGCAAAGCTACTCGATTTGATATAATATTTTTAATAACTAACGTTGTAAGAATGAATTATTGTAATAGCATTTGCAACTCTATCTTCGTGATACCCTTATTAATGAGCGCTTGAATAAGGTCTCGTTTATCGATTGCTTCAAGGCCATCAGATTGATAGTTATTTAACGAACTCTCAATCTGCTGCCGCGCTGTTTGAAAGTCTACGACCTCGCCTGTGTCTCTGAGTAGGTCTAAAAAGTCTGCCCAAACTTGCATGATTTTACGGCGCTCTTCTAAATGCTGCGCGTGGTTATAAACCGCGCGAATGCTGCTTTTTTTATCGTGTGCCATTTGCTTCTCGATCGCATCGCCCATATAGCCAAGCTCGTTTAAGTTGGTTGAGGCAATGTGACGAAAGCCGTGTCCAGTCTGTTTACCAGCATATCCAAGTATATCTAGGGCATTATTGATGAACTCTGCACTATAAGGTTGGTGCATACCAGTATGATAAAACACGTATTCATATTCACCAGTAATAGCTTTCATTTCCTTTAGTACTGCTAGCATTTGATCAGATAAGGGAACTACGTGTTTACGTGCGATCTTAAGGTTATCAATATCAACACGCCATAAGCGATTAGGGAAGTCGATATGCTCCCATTTCATCATCCTAAGCTCAATGGTACGACAAAAAGAATAGGCTAGAAATTTCATCGCTAGGCGTGTCTGCTCGTGACCGTGATAGCTCTCGATATCTTGCAAGAGTTTAGGCAGCTCCTTAAGCTCAACATGCTTCATGTGCTTAGTTTTGGCTTTTGGATATAGCTCTTTTAGCCCTTCCGTATGATTGCTTTCGATTAAACGCTCTCTTTGTGCTCTTCTGAGTATGTTGCTAACCAAGTCAATTGTACGTCTAGTCACTTCTCTTGGTGGCATTTTTTCAGCGTTCACTCTGCTTTCAATGTTGTCTGCCATAGCTTTACAATCATCAAAGCTTACATCTTTTAGCGCAATGCCTTCAAAGTGTGGCAACACGTCTTTATGCATACGGTTATAGTCTTGCTGATAAGTCCGTGGCTTGACGTTACGCTTGCGCTCAGCGAGCCAGTCTAACGCGTAGTCATTAAATTTCTGCGCATGGATATTAGCAAGCTTATCTTGACGCTTTTTATTTTTTGGATCGATACCATCTGCTAGTAGCGCTTTAATCTCAGTATTGGCTTGTCTAGCTTCAGCGAGCGACATAATGGGGTAAGTACCAAGTGTGATACGCGTTTGCTTACCATCAAAGCGATAGGCGCTTATCCATGTCTTTGTGCCTGTATTGCGTACCAAAAGCTGTAGCCCTTGCTGGTCACTGTATTTGTCAGGACGCGAAGGTGTACATTTTTCACTAGGTTTAAGCTTGCGAATCTTACTATCGCTTAACATGTTGGTCTATTCCCTATGTCTACAAGCTATATGGCTCAGGCGATACAACTAAAACGTTGGTCTAAAGCCGAATCATAAAGCCTAAATGTTGGTCTTTTTGAGGTCTAATGAAATCATAAACCAACAGATAGACCAACACAAGCCACGGGATAGGTAGGTTATGTTCGGATAGATTGGGAAAATAGCAGACATAAAAAAACGCTAAAAGCGTTATTTATAAAGGGTTACAGAGGTATATAGGAGTGTTTAGGACAAGGTAGGAAAACTAGCTTTTAATAAGATTGGCGGTGAAGGAGGGATTCGAACCCTCGATACGCTATGAACGTATACACACTTTCCAGGCGTGCGGTTTCAGCCACTCACCCACTTCACCGTTTTGAGAACGCCTAGTTTGCAAAGACGTTGATTTTTAAGGGGCTTAGTTTTTAAGACCGATAGTATAGCCGATAACCTCTTTGATGTCACTGCTAAAAACTCATTGCTTGCGCTTTTATTCCCTTTTATATCTATACTGCCTGTCTTTGTTTATAATTAGGGTCTGCCAATATAACCTAATGGCAGATATTAAGATTTAGATGAAGGCTAAAAGTAAAGTAATGATAAATATATTTGGGCAACAGCCTCATATTCAGCAGCATATCGTTTGGCGTAAGATGAACCAAGCAGTGTTGAATGCGGTGCTGATTGCTAGCATTTTGATGATAATGATATTGCCCGCTCATGCTGATGACTTGTCGCAGTGTAGCGAGTCTTTTTATGGTGGTGTTTATCCTGAATTTACCAGTGATAAGCTAAGCGCTAATACTCAGTCGTTATGTATGGATGGCTTTGCGGTCATGTATTCAGGCTTATCGCGTACGCCTTTGTGGTCAGCTGAGCATTTGACCCGCCAGCGTATCCAGCAAGCCAAGCAGATTGATCGTGAAGACAGCTTCCATGAAGAAAGTCGTCTGCCTAAGTCTGCACGGGCGAAACTATCAGATTATTCAGGCTCAGGTTATGATCGTGGGCATTTAGCGCCCAATGGCAATATGGCAACCCGTAGCCAGCAATACGACAGTTTTAGTTTGGCCAATATCGCGCCGCAATCGCCGCGCAATAACCGTTATATCTGGCGCAATATCGAATCTGCTACTCGCTACCTAACCCAGCAATATGGGGAGGTTTATAGCGTGACTGGGGTGGCTTTTACTGATAAAAAAATCAAACAGCTTTCGGGACGAGTATTAGTGCCCAGTCACTTTTTTAAGGCGGTCTATATTCCAGCGATTAATCAAGCCGGCGTTTATTATGCGCCTAATGATGAATCCGAGCGTATAGAGGTAATTAGTATTGATCAGCTAGAACAACAGATAGGGATTGATGTTATGCCTATTTTAGATCGTTCGAGTAGATCCAACGCTCTGGAGTTACCCCTAAAAGCCGGTGAGGAGCTGGAGTTAGAAGTAGAGCCATCAAAAAATAACGAGCCTGAATGGATGATCTTTGTCTGGGCGATTATCGATTGGTTATTAGCGCAGTTTCAGGCATAGTAAAGGTCTGATAATCAGTAAATGATTTAAATATTGGCTCGATAGTTTACTTAACCTCTTCTATAACCTATAAAATCGATAAATGAATAGGAGCGTCCCATGATTGATCCTTTTGCTAATAATCATCAAAGTATACAGATTGGCGAGCTAGTTATAGAGAACCAACAAGACAAAATTATCATTTATGGCGATATAGATTTGTATCTTAATAAGACCGGATATGAACAGGCGCAGCAGCTGCACGAGCTGACCAGTAAGATATTACAAGCGTTTGAAAACACCGATAGGGATCTTAATAAAGAGCTTGAGTCAAAGGAAAATAGTGACCAATCAGACAGATTTATAGACAATCCTTTTTTGTAAGTATTTGATATAGTTTTATTTTTACAGCAATAATACTATATAAAAAATTTACTAGGCAAAGCTTAGAATTTGTTTATAATAAATTAAGTTGTAATTATGAACTTGGACTATAGCTTGGTTTATACCCTAGTGGCTTAACCAAAGCTATGGATGCAAAACAGCCAATCGCTTTAATAATCATCTGTTTTGAACAATCATCGTACGAAAGGAGTCGATTTATGAAATTATTTACAAAAACCGCTTTAGCTGCCGCTGGTATCAGTTTAGCCACTATGGCGTTTGCCGCTGATCCATTACACAATACCACTTGGCAAACTTTTGATGAAGGCAAACCAAAAGGTACGGTTAAGATTACCGAATCAAATGGTGTGCTAACCGGTACGCTAGTTGATACTAACTCAGCAACAGGTAAAAAACACGTTGGCATGAAAGTCATTAAAGGTCTAAAAGCTGATGGTAGTGGTAAATATAGTGGGGGTACGATTACAGATCCTGAAAAAGGTAAAGACTACCGTATGACTGCTCAATTAAATGGTAACACCTTGAATTTGAAAGGTTATATTGGTCCATTCTCTCGTAGCCAAGAGTGGAAAAAGAAGTAAGTTTATGATTCTATTGAGTAGTTAGGTGCTCAGTCATCATACTCGCTAGATTATTAATAAAAATCCCGCATTGCTAACAAGCTATTGCGGGATTTTTTGTGCTTGGCGTTTTTTATTGATGAAACATTAACGGTCTAGAGTGAAGTCTTAACTTTTGAGAACTCTATTGACCTTAGATAGCATCAGGACCAGTTTCGCCCGTGCGAATGCGAATGACTTGCTCAAGTGCGGTGACAAAGATTTTACCATCGCCGATTTTGCCAGTGCTGGCAATACGAGTAATGGCTTCGATAGCCGGATCAACCATTTCATCAACCACTGCTACTTCAACTTTTACTTTAGGTAAAAAATCTACCACATACTCTGCACCGCGATAGAGCTCAGTGTGTCCTTTTTGGCGACCAAATCCTTTAACTTCGGTAACCGTAACGCCTTTGACACCAATGTCGGACAATGCTTCACGCACATCATCAAGTTTAAATGGTTTTAAAATCGCAGTGATTAACTTCATGGAATTTTCCTTATATAGATGGTGTCGCAGGTTGGTAAGTATTTGCTAGCATATTGAGTAACTATCACTTTTATAGTTATTTAAGACTCATGACAAGTGCGCTCTAGGGGAAGTTATCGATGGGTGAATCAGTCATGAATGAGCTTAGTTGTGATAGTAACTACAGTAATGTGGCTTTTATTATAACCAACTTTTATAGCTTGCGGGGAGGCTATCCTGTGATGTTTTGCTAAAACCACCACCAAAAAAGCATCGATAAACGCCCTTGAGGATCTTAAATAAAAACCAGGACTATGATTTAATAGCTCCCCACCATAGAAGCAGTTTTCTTAAGTACAAGGATGGCACCGTTTAAACTTTAGGAAATAATAGATAAGGAGTTTTGGTACTGCCTAGTAGCTTTTTAGTATCACTGCCTTGTATGAGCTCACGCAGTCTTGATTGACCAAATGCTCCAGTCATTAATAGACCTATATCATGCTCTTTTTGATAATAAGTTAGGGCGGCGCTAACATCCCGGCAGTCTAACAATACTTTTTTACAGTTGATTCCCGCTTGCTTAAGCCGAGCATACGCCTCTCGTAAGGCATCACAGTTGGTAGAGTTCTCTTTACCGACCATTACGATATGAATGGTTAGAGCACGTACCAGTGGAGTCTTACATAACCAATTGAGCATCTTGTGGGTGGTAGGACGGTTATCAAAGGCAAATAAAGCATTCGTCGGAGTCAAAAAGGATGCATGAGTCACCAAAATAGGGCAATTACTTAAGCGTATAAGCTGGCTTAAAGTGGATTTGCAGGTTAGATGATGGCCAACCACCACTAATTGAGCGGTATCATCGACATAATCGAGGCTTTCAATAAGGTTTTCGTGTCGATGTAGAGTATAGGTTTTACACTTAAGCTGCTGCTGTTTGCAATAAGTGGCTGCTTGGTGTAAAAGTAGCCGCCCATGCGCCTTCAGCTCAGAATTCCCTGAGTGTTCATGACTGGTAAATTGATCCAGCAGCATGTTTTCATCATCGATATTTATGCAGCCCGAATAATTAATCGCTGCTTTTTGTTGTAAGCTTGGAACAGAATGTAGCAGGCCGATCGGAGCTTGAAGCCGCATGGAAGCCCAAATGCTGGCATCTAATACTGCCTGCACATGATCAGGACAGTCTAAACAAGCAATCACACTGTTAGGCTTTAAGTTACTCATAATACCACCACACCATCTCAATAAAGAAAGTATCACTAAACGGTACTTTTAGAACTGGAAAAGTAAAACTAAAAAAGTAAGGCTAGAAAAAACGACATGAGGTAAAAGGCTGCCGTACATAGGCAGCCTAATAAGCGTTATTGTCCATTTTTTAACTAAAGGGGTTAATCTAATAGTCCAATATCGCGGCGATCATGGATAGAGAAGCGATCGATCAACGTGCGGCTAGCTTTGTTCAGTCCTACCACTTTGACATCAATCCCTTCACGTTGCAAACGCATGACCAGTTTGTCTAAAGTATCCACAGCACTGACATCCCAAAAGTGCGCTTGATTCACATCTATATAGATAGTATCGAGCGCTTCTTTAGTATCAAAGCTATCTAGGAATTGAGTAGTAGAAGCAAAGAACACTTGGCCCTGTACATAATAATAACGTGTATTGCTACTCTCGTCGTATTCACTAAATATAGTCAAGAACTGGCCAATTTTATTAGCGAAAGCCAACGCAGATAGCAGCACACCAACCCCAACACCATAAGCTAGATTGTGAGTAAATACGGTAGTTAGGACTGTGGCTAACATAACGATATTAAACGACATAGGATGGGTCTTAAATTCGCGAATAGACTGCCAGTTAAAAGTACCTATAGAGACCATAATCATTACGGCTACGAGTGCAGCCATAGGAATTTGACTGACCCAGTCGCTTAAGAACACCACCATGATGAGTAGCACCACACCGGCAATCAAAGTAGATAGACGAGTACGACCACCAGATTTGACGTTGATCATTGATTGACCAATCATCGCACAGCCCGCCATTCCACCAAAGAAGCCCGAGACTACGTTAGCCATACCTTGACCACGGCACTCTTTGTTTTTATTACTAGGCGTATCTGTAAGCTCATCGACAATAGTCGCAGTCATCATGGATTCCAGTAAACCTACAATAGCTAGACCGATAGAATAAGGGGCAATAATAGCTAAAGTATTAAGATTGAGCGGAATATCAGGCAGTAAAAACATAGGGAGCGTATCTGGCAGGTCGCCCATATCGCCAACATTACGAATATCGAGTCCCATATATAGAGCGACAGCGGTCAGCCCCACAATACATACTAAAGGGGAGGGAACGACACGGCCCACACGAGGAATTAATGGGAAAAGATAAATAATCGCCAGCCCGGCTGCAGTCATCAAATAGACCGTCAGACCAACGCGTTCAGTCATTGGGTTTAACTCTGGCAATTGAGCGGCAAAGATTAATATCGCTAACGCATTGACAAAACCGATCACCACCGAGCGAGAAACGAAGCGCATTAAGTTACCTAGCTTCAAAATCCCCATGACAATTTGAATGACTCCGCATAGTAGCGTTGCTGCTAATAAATATTGCAACCCATGATCGGCGACCAGATCTACCATTAGCAGCGCCATTGCTCCTGTAGCCGCTGAAATCATGGCCGGGCGCCCACCTACAAAACTGATCACTACGGCAATACAAAATGAGGCATATAGGCCTACTTTTGGATCGACGCCAGCGATAATAGAGAAAGCTATGGCTTCAGGAATCAGAGCTAGCGCTACTACTATGCCTGATAAAACATCGCCGCGTACATTAGAAAACCACTCGTCACGTAAGCTATCAAAAAAAGAGGTCATAAGTAAACTGCATATAGTTAGAAGCAAAAAAGTAATTATTAGGCACTGAACATATTATTCAATAGCAATACCAAGAATATTATTCAGTAATAAAACTACGGCGGCGCTGAGCAAGCGAATGTTACTAAGCGTTTTAGTGTTTAAAGTATTCCCTGCGATATTACTATCAATAGTTCGTTTAAAGTATTGCGTAAAATCAATATTGCGTAAAACCTAAGGTATTATATAAGTGGCTACGATATATTGTCGTAGCGGATAGATTGTCAGGTGAGATGAGCAAAGCTACAATAGAGCCTATGATAAAATCGGATGCGCCCACCATAATGACGTATGATTTACTGCTAGAGACGAGTGAGATTAGCATAATAGATATGGCAACAACCCTGTATTAAAATGCAAATCCAACAACGCTTTTGAGCATATATAATTTAATATAAAAAACATGCGCATAATAGCACAAAGTGATGACAAAGCTGTATCGAAACCTGAACGATACCGTTATGATGCTCATCATGATATCAAAGACTATAAGTTCAAAATTTATATAGTTGAGAGCTTGAGCTCATGTAAGCCTCAATATAAGGAAGATATATGTCGAACCCAGTGACAACAGATAAATTCGTACATAAAAGTAGTGGACTACAAGTAGTGGTGGGCCTAGGACAGTCAGGGCTATCAGCGGCAGTATATTTGGCCGAAAAAGGTTTTCGTGTTGCCGTTACCGATGGTCAACCAGCCCCTGTATTAGCCGACAAATTACCTGAATCGATAACTATTCGTCAGTTTGGTGCTCTAGATGCCGAATTATTGCAGCAGGCTGATCGTATTATCATCAGCCCAGGTATTGCACTTAATACGGATGCTATCGCCGCTGCCCGGCAAGCGCAGGTACCCGTAGTTAGTGACATTCAGCTTTTTTGTGAAGCGTGTGACGTGCCGATAGTCGCTATTACTGGCTCTAACGCCAAAAGTACGGTAACCACTTTGGTAGGGCAAATGGCAGCTGATGCCGGTCTGAATGTTGGAGTTGGTGGCAATATTGGGGTACCAGCGCTGAGCTTGCTGTCTAATCCTGATATGCAATTGGCCGTGCTGGAGCTCTCAAGTTTTCAGTTGGAGACGGTGACTGGTTTAGGGGCGCAAGTAGCAACGGTGCTCAATATGTCGCCCGATCATCTGGATCGTCATGGCGATATGTTGGGTTATCATCAGGCCAAACATCGCATTTTTCAAGGGGCCAAGTCGGTAGTGATCAACCGTGAAGATGCATTGACTCGTCCGCTGGTGGCTGATAATTTACCTCGGATAAGTACCGGTATCCACGCTCCTGATAAAGGCCAATACGGTCTTATCACTGCGCCTGATGGACAGATATATTTGGCGCGTGGTGCCGAGCGTTTATTAGCAGCGGACCAGCTACCGATTAAAGGCCGTCATAACCTCCTAAATGCTCAAGCCGCTTTAGCTCTTGGGGAGTTAGCAGGACTACCACTTGATAGTATGCTGAATACTTTGCAGCATTTTACTGGTCTTGAGCATCGTTGCCAGTACCTCTCGACAATAGCTGGTATTGATTATTTTAACGACTCTAAAGGTACTAATGTTGGCTCAACTATGGCAGCCATCGAAGGCTTAGGTGCAGTTTATGCACCGAAAGATGGCAAATTACTCCTAATCCTAGGCGGTCAGGGTAAAGGTCAACAGTTCGGTGAGCTGGCGTCCTTTATCAATCAGTATGTCAGTAAGGTATTGTTTATTGGTGAAGATGCTGAGCTCATTGAACAGCATTTGCGCGCCGCAAATCTCAATACCGACGAGGTAGACGTTCATCAATGCCATACGTTAGAAGAAGCTTTTAATGTGATCGAGCAGGTGATTGCCAGTAGCTTATCGCAAGTTCAGGCCGTATTATTGTCACCTGCCTGCGCCAGCTTTGATCAATTCAGTGGTTATGAGGCCCGCGGAGTGCATTTTGGTCAACTGGTACAGCAAATGGCTACAGATAACCCCGCAACAAAAGTGTAGGGTTTGCTAAGTATGCAAATATGACTAATAGCATTATCAGTAGCATAAATGATTGTTTTGCTTAATAATTACTGCTACTGTCAACAGTTATAAGCATCCTTTATATTGACATAAAATATTAGAGCATAAAGTTAGGACATAGCATTAGGGGACGGCCTAGAATGTGTTTTCGTATTTGCTCCTTATATTTTCATCGTACGGTTTTGTGTTATTGTTTTGATGGTTAAACGGTGGCGTTTCATAAACGCCGTGTTCTTCAGCTTTTTAGTGTATTGAATATTATGGCGTTCTCTTCTTTTTCTCGTTCCTCTCGCAAAGCTCAATCGACTACCAGTAGCGACGGTGGCATTCTTTCTTTACCTTCAGCAAGTGCTGTGTTATTAGCCAGTGTGGGTTGTATGCTGGTACTCAGCTTACTGATGGTAGCCTCGGCATCGATTCCCTTTGCACTCAGTCGAGGAATGAGTGAGCTTTATTTTTTTGAACGTCAATTACTATTTATGGGTATTGGAGTAGTAATCGCTGCGCTTGCCTATTGGCTAGTACCGCTCAAAACTTTATATAAAACGGGCACCCAGTTTTTTCTACTGGGAATCACGGCGTTGCTGCTTATCCTGACTTTGTTTGGTACGCCTATTAATGGCGCTAAACGTTGGCTTGATTTAGGCTTTATCAATTTTCAAGTGGCTGAGTTGGCTAAGCTGGTGGTGATTGTATTCGTTTCTGACTTTGTGGTCCGGCGCTCGTTTGAAGTGCGCAACGGTTGGGACGGTTTTTTACGTATATCGTTGGTCATTGGCCTATTAACATTTTTGCTATTACTCCAGCCTGACTTTGGTTCATTGGTAGTTGTGGTAGGGACAGTATTTGCGATATTTTATATTGCTGGAGCACCCTATAAACAATTTGTGGCGTTAGGTGCGGTCGTTACTGTGCTCGGAGTGCTGGCGGTAACTATGGCACAATATCGCTTGACGCGCGTATTATCATTCTTAGATCCATTTGATGATATTCAGGATACCGACTATCAGCTGGCACGCAGCCTGATTGCTTTCGGCCGTGGTAATTTTACCGGCGTTGGCTATGGTGAAAGTGTGCAAAAGTTATCGCATTTACCCGAAGCCCATACGGACTTTTTATTAGCGATTACCGGTGAGGAGCTGGGGTTTGTGGGCGTTACTATGATCTTGTTACTGGAAGCGCTGATTATCGGTAGTGCTATGCGTATCAGCTATAATGCGCTAAAACGTCGGCAAATGCGTATGAGTTACACCGCTTTTGGTATTGGTATTATCTTTATTGCGCAAACCATTATTAATGCCGCCATGAATATGGGTGCTATGCCTACTAAAGGTCTGACCATGCCGTTTTTTAGTTATGGTGGTTCATCAATGCTCATAAGCTTGGTTATGGTAGCACTGCTACTTAAGATTCAAAAGGAAAGTCCAACTATAGAAAAGAGCCAAGGTCGTTATTATTAATAAGAAAAATAAACGAAGAAAAGTTTGCTTTCAAAGAGAAATGCGCTTGATAAATAAATAGAGAGTATCTTGGTTGAGTAAGACGTGCGCATAAAGTAATAGAGTCAATAGCAAATAAAATAAGTATATTAAGTAAAAATACGCCACTAATAAAATAATTAGTGGCGTTTTTATTTTTCAGTATCGGCAGTCAATAAGGAGCGTTTTCCTTGCAATGGCGTATTACTCCACTGATTAACCGCTTGTGCTAGCATGCGCTCAGGGGTATCTAAGTCAACGGCTGGCTGCTGTAATAAGTTCAGGGCTAAAGCAATGAGCTTGTTTGGACTGCGGGTATCGATAGGCTGGGCTAGATTCTGTTTTGAGAGTTTTTGACCATCTGGATGACAGATCAGTGGCAAATGATACCAGTAATCGACGGTGGGTAAGTTGGCGGCAGTCATAACGCTGATTTGCGCCGTAGTCAGCGGCATAATGTCCAAACCACGCATGATATGGCTCACTTGTTGCAGGCCATCATCGATACTAGCAGCCAAAATATAATTGATCATACCGTCTTGGCGACGCACCACCATATCACCCAAGGTCTGCTGCGGATTGCTCCATTGAATCCCCTGAATATGGTCCAAGAATCCGATACTATAGTCTGGCAACTGCAAGCGTAGCTTATGCTGCTGCTTATTAAGAAAGGCCTTTAGACAGCAGCGTGGGTAGCGCTGTCTATTGATTAAAGCAGGATCATTGAGCGCTTTATTATTATCCAGAGCTTTACTGGCTAACAACTCTGTATTGGCGGTTAGAGATTGCTTATTCTCATTTTTCTCCTGCTGCTGCCAATACTGTGCCAAGCTCTTACGTGAGCACTGACAAGCGTAACTAAGTGCGGCTAGGTTTGATGATAAATAATCATTATAGATATCAAGACGTTCGGATTGGTAGATAACATCTCCATCCCAATGAAGACCAAGGACTTCTAGATCTATCAGGATTTGTTCACTAAATTGACGATCACAGCGCTCGGTATCGGTATCTTCCATGCGCAATAACCATTGACCACCTAAAGATTTGATATGACAGTAGCTGGCTAAGGCGGTAGTCAATGAGCCCAGATGGAGCTCGCCAGTAGGTGAGGGCGCAAAACGGCCTATAGGCTGAGCTTTTGCTGCATGATTAGGCGTAAGGATATGGGAGGTATTCAAAATAAGGGACAACAGTAGTTAGGCACCTAAAAGAAATCTAGGTTGGCTAGGTGAAATTCAATATAAAGTTAACTTTAAATAACTGGCAACCAACTTATTGATTACCAGTCAAGACTACTTATACTTATATAGTTTGGTATGATTCAACCATACTGGCTTAAGTGTGACCTTGGTTTTGACGCTCTTTGATCTCAGACAAAGTTTTGCAGTCGATGCATTGAGTAGCTGTGGGGCGTGCTTCTAGACGACGTAGACCAATCTCAACACCGCAGGTTTCACAGAATCCATAATCACCGCTCTCAATTTCAGCGATAGATTTATCAATTTTGCGAATCAATTTACGCTCACGATCACGGGTACGTAAAGTTAAAGCAAACTCTTCTTCTTGAGTAGCGCGGTCATTAATATCAGGCATGGCGCTAGACTCATCCTGAATATAAGTTTTAGTTCGATCGGCTTCGCCAATCAGCTGCTGTTTCCAGTCTAACAATATGGTTCTAAAATGCTCTAATTCAGCATCTGACATATATTCTTCGCCCTTGGCTGGCTCGTAAGGCGTAAACTTCACATCGTTTGGATCTTGGGTTGGGCTGTTCATATAAATATCCTACTTTCTCAAATTAGTTCAACAAAACGACGTTGTAAAAGACAAAGCCTAAGAGCATCCTTGTAGACTATTAAAAGCTTTGCCGAAACGTTTTACCACGGGGTGACGCAAATAACACAGCTTACCTAATAATAAATAATACTGATTAACAATCATTAATTGATAGAGTGTTGATTGGAAAAATCTGGCTGGTGGTCGTTTTAGCTGTCCTAGCCATTATTCCTTTACTTATTACCCTTACCTCGTGTGGCAGGTAAGAGGTACTCCTGTTTTATCCTATTCTTTATAGTATTCCATTTACTGTTTTTTAGGGGTTCAAAATCATGACCTATGTAGGGGCAATTGTAAATAGCCAGCGTGTATATTGCCTTAATTATTTTAATACTCATCCTGTTTACTATACTGGATTAGCATCACTGATTTTGGTTATATGTTTTTCAGTAAAATGACAGTAGTTATATCATAAGCTAATGAATGCTATAGAAATTTTCGGTTAAGTATCTAATCTTTTAACCCAGCTTACAATGCTGCCATTGTTAGCCAATTGCAACCAACGGTAACCGGGACGTGCATTTTTGTCGTAAGCAAAATCATCTTCATAAGGTTTGAATTGGTAGCAGGTTGATGGCGTGCTATAAACGGTAACGCCTTGTCGACAACGCACTTGCTCTTGATGAGTGTGACCGCTAATAATAGCGCTTAGGTGCTTAAAAGGACTAATACGCTGCCAGAAGACTTCGGCGTTTTGAGCGATATGGTCATCTATCCATTCTGACTGCATCGGCAATACATGATGATGCAGCGCAAGAAGGGCAGGCTTGTTAGAAGTACTCAATTGGCTGCATAACCATTCGATATCCTTATTCTGCACTTTACCAGCAACTTTACCGGCGACCGCAGAGTCCAGCAGTAGTATCTGCCAATAATCCGTCTCAATCACATGTTGATTCAGCAAGCGTGGATCGGCAGGCTGTGGAACCAGCTCTCGCTGAAAAAAAGGTCGTTCAGAATATAGCTCATCAGTGACATCATGATTCCCTGCGATACAGGCAAAAGGTATCTGGGTTCGCTGTAAGACAGCAAAAATATGGTCATAAATAGTGCGGTTAACTTGATTAACCAAGTCACCAGTAACCAAGATTAAATCACAGCGAATATCTTCATCTAGTGCTTGCTTAACAACTTGCTCAAAGCTTTGTTGACAATTAGACTGGGTACGATCGGCGGTAAAAAGTTCTTTAGGCATCGATAAATGTAAGTCTGTTAGCTGTAGCACGTTGACTTGCATATCTGGGCTACTAATTTTATGGGCAGGGTAGCTTGCCATAGAAACATACCTCTTTTATATCAAAACAGTCATAGGTTGTCACTATTCTCAGGTTTTGCAGACTATGCCTAACACGTCATTAACTAACCCTTCATTAACTAGCACTTTATTAAAAAAGCTGATTAAATCATTAATCGATAAGTGGGTTATAGCATAATTTGCTTAAACTGCCAACGAATTAATAAAATAAGGTCGATAAGTGAGAGTAAGCTACTGAAATCTAAAGACCACAATAAGTGCCGATCAAGAATGAGTTTTCAAAGCCAGTAGCTTTGATAGGATTAGCGCTGCAAAAAATATCAGGGCTAACACCAAGACAATGGCCAGTCCTGTTTGTACGTCCACTAAAATACTGCCCCAAACGCCTAACGTAACCCCGAGCTGAGCAATAATAAGTGAGGATATAACCATTTGCTTAGGTGCTAATGACCATAAACGTGCGGTCAGCGCCGGCAAAACTAACAGCCCACTAATCAGTAGACTGCCCACAGCTTGCATGGCAATGGCACAAAATCCAGCCAACACCCCCATAAAGAATAACCGCTGCTTGGTGGGGTTAATGCCTTGGATACGAGCTAGAGCTTCGTGAGTAGCTAATTTGATTTGTGCAGGCCAGATGTAAATTAATAAGCCCAATCCTACTAGTACGCTAGCCGCAATCAAAGGTAAATCTGCCCAGTCAATCTCTAACAGATTGCCAAACAAAAATCCTAGAACATTAGCTTGCTGATCGGTTAATTGGGTTAAAGTCAGTAAACCTAAACATAATAGCGAGACCGCAACTACTGCCAGCACAGCGTCAACAGGCAGGCGCTCATCAT
The DNA here is from genome assembly GCF_904846315.1 of Psychrobacter jeotgali. Classification (NCBI taxonomy): domain Bacteria; kingdom Pseudomonadati; phylum Pseudomonadota; class Gammaproteobacteria; order Moraxellales; family Moraxellaceae; genus Psychrobacter; species Psychrobacter jeotgali. Next base: position 2,176,614 of record NZ_CAJHAF010000001.1, on the reverse strand, counting down.
CGATTACCACTAGCCCTACCACCACCATAATACTGACCAAAGCGATGCCGATTCCCATAGGCAGTTGCCACCAAACCGCTAATGCCACTCCCAGTAAGGTGCCATGCGCCAAAGCGTCGGCAAAAAATGCCATCCGTCGCCATAATACCAAACAGCCTAGCGGGGCTGAAAGTAACGCTAAAATACTGCCAGCAATCCAAGCAGGCGCAATGATGGCTAACCAAGCACTCATAAATGATATCCGTTAAATTTAAAAATAAACTTCTAGAAGTTTTACTGCTTTTAAAAACTACAACACTTCGCTGGGAGCATGATGTTCGCAGTCATGGGGTTTATGCACGTAAGGCTGTTCGTAGTGGTGCCCAAATAGCTTTTGGAATTCAGCAGTAATAGCGAGCTCGCTGGGTTGTCCTTCGCAGCAAATATGCTTATTTAAACATATCACCCGCCGGCTACCTTTCATCACCCAATGCAAATCATGAGAGATGACTAGCATGGCACAGCGCAGGAACTCAGGCAGCTCGTCAATAAATTGATACAGCCAAACCTCGGTATCAGGATCTAACCCTTGCATAGGTTCGTCTAAAATAAGTAAGTTGGGCTTATCTAATAATGCCCGTGCCAATAATACCCGCTGGGTTTCGCCGCCAGACAAGTGCAGCATTTGCCGTGATAATAAATGATTCAAGGACAATTTATCAAAGACAAACTGGCGCTGCTCAGGGGTCAAACGATGTTTGTTTGCTTGGGCTAACAGGTCTTTTACCCGTAGCGGCAATATCGGCGGTACTGCAAAGCGCTGCGGGACATAGCCTAGTTGCAAGGGCTGATGAGCGTTAACCTTACCTATGGTGGGGGTAAGCAAGCCTAATATTATTTTGACTAACGTCGACTTACCAGCACCATTAGGCCCAATGATACTGATAGTCTCATCAACCGCTATATCCATACTGATATGGGATAGTAGGCGTTGCGGGCCAATCTCATAACCGATATTCTCTAAGCTCAATAGCTTTTGCTTACTATGGATAGTATCACTTACAGAGGCCTGCATTTGCTTAGCAGACTTATGATTGACAGGCTTGATAAGGTTATTCATCTTATGACTACTATGGTTGGAGTGGTTGATATTTTGCTTAATGTAGTTAAAAAGCTTGGCGTTAAGGGTTAACCCATAGCCAATTATTGACAAGCTTGGCAGCGACCACTTAACTCAATCACGCTATGGCTTACCGTAAAGCCCACATCCTGCTCAGCGAAGCTCATCATCTCTTGAACTGGCAAGCTACTACACTCCTGCACGCGCCGGCAGTCGTCACAGATAAGAAATGCCGCTGTATGCTCAGCCCGCGGATGGCAGCAAGGCACATAAGCGTTAATTGAAGTCAGTTGATGAATAAGACCTTCATCCAATAAAAACTCCAAACTACGATAAACGGTTGGCGGTGCAACATTTTTTACAGACTGCATATTAGCTGAATCAGTGCTGTTGTTATCTGAGTCAATATTTTGTGCTAGCCGTGCTTGTTGCAGCTGAGTAATTAAATCATAAGCGCCGACGGGTTGGTTAGCTTGCAAGACCAGTTGGTATATTTGCTGGCGTAAAGGGGTAAAGCGAACACCACGTAGCCGGCACTGCTCTTTTGCGGCATCTAAACGTTTGGTGATGTCTTTGGCAGTAAAGTACTGAACATCATGCACATGATTAGATACAGACGAAGCGGACAAATGATTAGACACCTTATGAACCCCCAAAATAATGTAGCACTTTATATTGTTATAGTATAACATAATACAAGTTATAACATTACAATTTTAAAGCATAGTTTTCAAAGCTCTTATTCTTAAAATGCTCATATAGCTGCATAAAGCATAGCTGGGTAAAGCTATTGAGTTTTTTGAGCTGCCATCTAAAGGATAATTATTACATGCTGAACCTATATAACTATTTATACAAGTATAAGACAAACTCATCATCACATTTATCACCACATTTATCGTCACGCCCATTGCCGCGTTGGATAGTAGGGTTGACTACTATCTTGCTAGGTTTATTTATAAGCCTCAATGGGCAAGCGGCTACCGTCAGCGTTAGTAATTATCCTTTATTTTTATTAAGTGAAGCGGTGACTGAGGGCGCACCATCGGCTAAACGGCTGTTACAACCAGGCGAAGTAGGTCACCATGGCAGCGTGAGTCCAAGCGATATCAAGGCCATTCAAGACAGTAAGTTCGTCGTTTGGTTTGGAGAGCCGCTGGAGAATAATTTAGCGGCAAGTTTGAATACGGCACCCAATGCCATTTCACTATTTGCCTTTAAGGCTTTTAAGCGTTATCCACTGCGTGATGTTAAAGGTCAGCCTATTGCCGGCACCCTAGATCCGCATATTTGGCTTGATCCTGAAAATGCTAAAGCCATTACTCGTGCACTGGCAGTTATTCATAGTCATGCCAATCCGCAATATAAAACCCTGTATCATGCCAATGCGCAAAAATTCGCTCAACGTATGAATAGGATGGTTACGGCTCAGCAGAATAAGCAAAAAACTTATCCTTACTGGGTCTATCATGATGCTTATCAATATATAGAAAATGCACTCCAATTAAGGTTAGTTGGAAGTTTGAGTACCGATCATCATCTAGCGCCTAAGGCCAGTCAGCTACGTTGGCTCAATGCACAGCGTCCAAACAAAACCATGTGCTTAGTTACCCAAAGCAAACCTGCTAAAGGATTGGTGGCTAAATTGCAGCCAGTGAATACCACTATACAAGCTGAAGATATGAGTGGCAGTAAAGACTTTATCAGTGGTTGGCAGACTATGGCTCAACAAATACGCTACTGTATCCAATGATAATAAAGCTTCAAAAGCTTAAAACCAGATAAACGTTATGTTTTGCTTGCTTAACCGCAGCAAGCTCCCTATAATAAGTGGCGTTTTGTTTTGGCTAAATGGATGCCATAAGTAAGCCATTTACCAGTAAGCGGTTCTTTAATTAGATTATCCCGATGCTGCGGTTATTATTCCAATACTGACGCTATAGGATAGCTGATGACCAGACCTGCAAAACGTACGCAAACTACAGAGGTGGCTTTATATATCAAGCGCCAAGCTTGGGTATTATTTATCCTTATTGCTATAGTAGGATTGCTAGATGTCAGTTGGCTGCGTAGTGAGCAGCTTATAGTAGCAAAAGGTGTCGCCATTGGAGCGTTACTAAGTTTTGTTACTCAAGCTATATTTGCAAGCTTCGTTTTTCGGCATACCGGATACCGTGCTCGCAGGAATATAGTAGGGCAGTTGTATCGAGGCCAAATGGTTAAATGGTTGATAACAGTTATTGGTTTTGCACTTATTTTTATCTATATTAAGCCTTTATCGGCGCCGGCATTATTCGGCGGTTTTATTTTTATGAAGTTCAGCCATATCCTTATATTATGGCGAATTCGTTAAAATCGTAGTCGGTACTGGAGTCGGTATTATAAAAATAGTGTGAAATGGGGTTGAATTAATTATAAATAAACGCTACATTACAAATAATTTATAGACTTAAACCTACGTTACTAAACAGTGACAGCTGATTACCTCATTAATACCATAGATAAAAATACATAATTCCCTTTACATGAATACAACGCTGCATTAATATAGTGGCCTAATTATTCTGCTTGTAGCTACTTACCTGAAGGTAAGTCCTTATAAAAGCATAAGCGAATATTCACAAATAGTTTCACATGAAAGCGCCAAGGGCTAGTAATGAATACTCATAAGCCCTTTTTTGATAGCTAAAATTTATTGAAAATTATTCAGGCTAATAGTAATTCAATAGAACTATGGGTTGGATGTTGTTGATTACATGAGCGTTTTAGTCAGGTCTGTTTAGCATTTAAAATAGTGCCCTGGATAGCACCACTAACTAACTCATCAGATAACAACCGTATTTTCTGGTAATTGATTAAATATTTGATTAATAAGAAGCTTACATTATGGCAGCCGAACAATCATCAACAGACTATATCTCTCACCATTTAACCAATTGGACGTATGGCTATTTGCCAGGCGAAGGCTGGAAGGTTGCCTATACCGCTGAAGAAGCGGGACAAATGGGTTTTAATGCCATCCATTTAGACTCTATGCTTTGGTCAATTGGTTTGGGCATTTTATTTTGCGCCGTTTTTTGGATGGTTGCCAAAAAGGTTACCTCAGGGGTTCCGAGCAAGACTCAGGCCGCTGTTGAGTTAATCGTAGAGTTTGTCGATAATAACGTCCGCGACTCTTATAGTGGCACTTCAAAACTAATTGCACCGCTTGCTCTGACGATCTTCGTATGGATTTTCCTGATGAACGCGATGGACTTATTGCCTATCGACTTCATTCCTGGGCTTGCCGGTCAAATCGGTGCAGCCATGGGGCATGATCCCCATCATGTATTCTTTAAAATTGTACCTACCACTGACCCTAATATTACTTTGGGTATGGCGTTCTCAGTATTTGCACTGATTATCGGTTACAGTATTAAAGAAAAAGGCATCGGTGGCTTCATTGGCGAGTTAACGCTGCACCCTTTTAGCTCAAATAATATTATCTTAAAAATTATTTTAATCCCTGTCAACTTCATCTTAGAAGTCGTGACTTTGATTGCAAAACCAGTCTCACTCGGCTTACGTCTGTTCGGTAATATGTATGCCGGTGAATTGGTGTTTATTTTGATTGCCTTGATGCCATTCTGGATTCAGTGGGCACTATCAGTACCATGGGCTATCTTCCACATTTTGATCATTACCCTTCAAGCGTTCATTTTTATGATGCTCACGATAATTTACTTATCATTAGCTTCATCGACTGAACATTAATTAGACACTCATCAATAAATAGGTAAAGAGGATACATCAATGGATCCAGTATTAGGTGGTTACACAGTTATCGCAGTTGCATTGCTTATTGGCGCAGGCGCCCTTGCAACAGGTATTGGCTTTGCTCTCTTAGGTGGCAAATTCCTAGAAAGTGTTGCACGTCAGCCAGAGCTTGGTTCACAATTGCAAACTCGTATGTTTATCGTAGCAGGTCTTCTTGATGCTATACCAATGATTGGTGTTGGTATTGCGATGCTACTATTATTCGCAAACCCTCTAGCAGGTTAATCAGAAAGCTCAGTTGTCAAAGTTTGGTTGTCAAAGTTTGTCTGTAAAAGCCCGTCAAAGACAGCCAGTCAAAATTTGACGATCAAACCTAAACAATGAAACTGATTTTTCATTAACAAAGAGGTGATCACGTGAATATCAATTTTACCATCATCGGTCAAGCCATTGCTTTTGCAATATTTGTGATTTTTTGCATGAAGTTCGTGTGGCCACATCTTATTGGTGCTATCAACGAACGTCAGCATAAAATTGCTGAAGGCTTAAATGCCGCTGAAAAAGCAAAAGCAGATTTGGCAACCGCTGAGCAAGATGCAGAGCAAGAGCTGAATGTCGCTAAGACTAAAGCTGCCGCTTTGATTGAGCAAGCGAACAAAAGTGCCAATCAGCTGGTTGAAGACGCTAAATCACAAGCTCAAATAGAAGGTGAGCGTATTCGTCAACAAGCACAAGCGTCCATCGATCAAGAGATCAATCAAGCACGTGAAGCATTACGTGCTCAAGTCGCTGAACTGTCAGTGCTTGGTGCTGAAAAGATTTTGCAAGATAAAGTCGATATGCAAAAACACTCCAGCATGTTAGAACAACTGGCGGCTAAGCTGTAACTGTGAGGATATAATGGCTGACTTATCAACCTTAGCACGACCCTACGCTAAAGCCGCGTTTGACTATGCCAATGAAAACGGAGTGGTTAGTGAATGGGAAGACTTCCTGTTTATTGCCAGCATGATTGTCAAAGATAAATCGTTCCATACCTGGCTAGACAATCCAGCCGTTTCTGCTGAGCAAAAGTCAGCCGCTTTGGTCGATCTTTATGATACAGAAGTAGCAAGCGTTAGCGATTCTGCTTTTAAACAGTTACTGAACGATGCTAAAGGGCATCGTGATGACAGCAACGCCAGCTATCCACAAGTATCAACAGCGCTTAACAACTTCGTTAAACAGTTATCAGAGCAAGAGCGTCTGACACTGCTTCCTGAAGTTTATGAGCATTATCGCCGTCATAAAGCCTCAGGTCTAAAACAGCTTGACGCTTATGTGACCACTGCCTATCCACTGACTGATGAGCAGCGTGAGATGTTTCAAACCCGTCTTGCCGCCTCGTTGAATGCCAGTGTAGTGATTCACGAAACCGTTGATCCTAGTCTTTTGGCAGGTGCTACGATTAAAGTCGGTGACAAAGTCATTGATGATTCGATGCGCGGCAAGTTACAACAGTTAAAAACACAGCTAACGGCCTAGTGCCAGTCATGAGCGTAGCCCTGTTAAATAAAGCTACGTGATAGTGAAAGCATTTGAGTCAGTGAGCGGGTTATCATAAATTAAAGGAAACAAGGCAATGCAACAATTGAATCCAGCGGAAATCAGTAATCTGATTAAGCAGCGTATTCAAGACCTTGATGCGGGTGCAACTGCAAAGAATGAAGGCACGATTGTCAAAGTATCTGACGGTATCGTGCAGATTCATGGTCTTGAAGATGCGATGTACGGCGAAATGATTGAGTTTGAAGGCGAAATCTACGGAATGGCGTTGAACTTAGAGCGTGATTCAGTGGGTGCGGTCGTACTTGGTGATTATCTACAGCTACAAGAAGGTCAAAAGGCTTATTGTACTGGCCGTATTCTTGAAGTACCTGTAGGTCCTGAATTATTAGGACGTGTTGTTGACGCCTTGGGTAATCCTATTGATGGTAAAGGCCCTATCAACGCTAAAATGACTGATAAAGTCGAAAAAATTGCGCCAGGCGTTATTGATCGTCAATCAGTAGATCAGCCCGTAATGACCGGTTATAAAGCGGTTGATACCATGATTCCAATCGGTCGTGGTCAGCGTGAGCTTATTATTGGTGACCGCCAAACAGGTAAAACGGCTTTAGCTATTGACGCTATTATTGCTCAGAAAAGCTCTGGCATTAAGTGTGTCTACGTAGCAGTTGGTCAAAAACGTTCTACTATCGCTAACGTGGTTCGTAAGCTTGAAGAGACCGGCGCCCTTGAATACACTACGGTAGTAGTGGCTTCGGCATCAGAGCCTGCTGCTTTGCAATATATTGCACCGTACTCAGGTTGTACTATTGGCGAATATTTCCGTGACCGCGGTGAAGATGCGCTAATCGTCTTTGATGACTTGTCAAAACAAGCGGTTGCCTATCGTCAAATCTCATTACTATTACGTCGTCCACCAGGTCGTGAAGCTTACCCAGGTGACGTATTCTATCTACACTCACGTCTACTTGAGCGTGCCTCACGCGTGAACGCTGATTATGTAGAAAAGTTCACCAATGGTGAAGTGAAAGGTAAAACCGGTTCATTAACGGCTCTACCTATTATCGAAACCCAAGCGGGTGACGTATCAGCATTCGTACCGACTAACGTGATTTCAATCACTGATGGTCAGATTTTCTTAGAATCAAGCCTATTTAACTCAGGTATCCGTCCAGCAGTTAACGCTGGTATCTCGGTATCGCGTGTTGGTGGTGCTGCTCAGACTAAGATTATCAAAAAGCTATCTGGTGGTATTCGTACCGCATTGGCTCAGTACCGAGAGCTTGCAGCATTCGCTCAGTTCGCTTCAGATCTTGATGATGCGACTCGTGAGCAGCTTGATCATGGTGAGCGTGTGACTGAACTGATGAAGCAAAAGCAGTATCAGCCGATGTCTATCGCAGAGCAAGCAGCAGTTATTTATGCTTCTAACGAAGGTTATCTAGCAGATGTACCGGTTGAAAAAATTGGTTCATTTGAAGAGTCTTACCTCCGCTATATGCATGACGAGCAAGCGGACTTAATGACGGAAATCAATGAAACTGCAAACTATAATGATGATATTGCAGGTCGTTTGAAGTCATCAGTTGAGACTTTTAAACAAAATCACAGTTATTAATTTAATGGGTTAAGGCGGTTTGGTTGGTTAAAGCTTTTTAAAGCCTATTACTCAGCGCGTTGTCTTTGATGGCAATCGCGCTGCTGTATTCCCAGCTATAATAAATAACCGCATAGTATCACAAGATATTAAGACATCATTTTGTAAATGCAGTAGGTCATACTAAGATATTGCTGCATTCACCAATGCTTTTTTAACCCTCTTATATTGGAATCATTATGGCAAGCTTAAAAGAGATACGTGCCAAAGTCACCAGTATTAAAAGCACTCAAAAAATTACTCGGGCTATGCAAATGGTTGCTGCGAGTAAAATGCGCCGTGCTCAAGAGCGCATGGACGTGGGTCGCCCATATGCTGACAGTATGCGCCGGGTTATTTCACATTTGGTGCACGCCTCAGCGGATTATAAACATCCGTATATGGAATCACGTTCAATTAATACGGTAGGCTATATCGTTATTACTTCTGACCGCGGTCTAGCAGGTGGTCTAAATATTAACTTATTTAAAGCACTATCTAAAAGTATTCAAGAATACCAAGATCAATCAGTACAAACTGAATTTGCGGTTATTGGCGCCAAAGGTGTCAGCTTTTTCAAGAATTTTGGTGGTAAAGTAACTTCAGCCGTAACTGATTATGGCGATAAGCCTACGTTTGAACAGCTGAATTCTCCTGTGCAAGCCATGCTAGATGACTATACTAACGGCAAGCTTGATCGTATTTACGTAGTTTACAATAAGTTTGTAAATGCGATGACTCAAAAACCAATCGTCAGTCAGCTAGTACCTTTACCTGAAGGGTCATTTGGCGATGAAGATAGTGGTATGGAGACTGAGCTTAGCTGGGATTATATTTACGAGCCTGATATCAAAACTTTGATTGATGATTTGCTTGGGCGCTATATAGAGTCGATTGTCTATCAAGCGGTAATGGAAAATATTGCCTCTGAGCAGTCGTCACGTATGGTCGCTATGAAAGCGGCAACAGATAATGCTGGTGACCTAATTAACGATTTACAGTTGGTTTATAACAAGCTGCGTCAAGCGGCGATTACCCGAGAGATCTCGGAAATCGTTGGCGGTGCTGCTGCTGTTTCATAATTGACTATACCTAATATAGAATTTCAAGGAGAGCGCAATGAGTAGCGGTCGTATTGTACAGATTATTGGCGCGGTTATTGACGTTGAATTCAACCGTGACGAAGTCCCCCAAATTTATGATGCTTTGCAAGTAGATGGCACCGAAACCACCCTAGAAGTACAACAGCAGTTAGGTGATGGTATTGTTCGTACTATCGCTATGGGTTCAACTGAAGGCCTTAAGCGTAACCTACCGGTCACTAATACTGGTGCGCCAATCTCTGTGCCAGTAGGTATCGGCACACTTGGTCGTATTATGGATGTGCTTGGTCGTCCTATTGATGAAGAAGGCCCAGTACAAGCCGATGAAAAATGGTCTATCCATCGTGACGCTCCAAGCTATGCAGAGCAGTCCAACAGTACTGAACTACTAGAAACTGGTATCAAGGTTATTGATCTACTTTGCCCATTTGCTAAAGGTGGTAAAGTTGGTTTGTTCGGCGGTGCTGGTGTTGGTAAAACGGTTAACATGATGGAGTTGATTAACAACATCGCTCTAAAGCATGAAGGTTTATCAGTGTTTGCTGGTGTTGGTGAGCGTACGCGTGAAGGTAATGACTTCTATCACGAGATGCAAGAAGCTGGCGTTGTCAACGTTGAAGACTTTAGTAAATCTAAAGTTGCTATGGTTTACGGTCAGATGAATGAGCCACCAGGTAACCGTCTACGTGTTGCTTTGTCTGGTTTGACTATGGCTGAGTATTTCCGTGATACTAAAGACCCTGCTACTGGTAAAGGTCGCGACGTTCTATTATTCGTTGATAACATCTATCGTTATACGCTAGCCGGTACTGAAGTATCAGCACTACTTGGCCGTATGCCATCAGCGGTTGGTTATCAGCCAACGCTAGCTGAAGAGATGGGCTTGCTCCAAGAGCGTATTACTTCGACGCAGTCAGGTTCAATTACTTCCGTACAAGCAGTATACGTACCAGCGGATGACTTGACGGATCCATCACCTGCAACGACGTTTGCTCACTTGGACGCAACGGTAGTACTAAGCCGTGATATTGCTTCACAAGGTATTTATCCTGCGGTAGATCCACTTGATTCAACTTCACGTCAGCTTGATCCACAAGTTATTGGTGAAGAACATTATAACGTTGCTCGTGGTGTGCAAGAAGTATTGCAGCGCTACAAAGAGCTAAAAGACATCATCGCCATTTTGGGTATGGATGAGCTATCAGAAGAAGATAAACTTGTCGTTTATCGCGCTCGTAAGATTCAGCGCTTCTTATCGCAGCCATTCCACGTCGCTGAAGTTTTCACCGGCGCACCTGGTAAATATGTACCACTACGCGATACTATTGCTAGCTTTAAAGCTATTATCGCTGGTGAGTATGATGACTTACCAGAGCAGGCATTCTACATGGCAGGTGGTATTGATGAAGTCGTAGCTAAAGCAGAGAAAATGAAATCTACCGCTGCGTAATAGTTTCAAGCGTAAGCCTTTTAGCAAATAGCTATCTATAAGCACTATGCTATTTGCTAACTGGACTATCGGTAACTGGCTATTACGCCACTGCTTTCAAACTGCTTCTATAGCTGTTTTTAGAATAAGGAATTAGTATGGCAACATTACAATGCCGCGTCGTAAGCGCCCGTGAAGAGTTATATTCAGGGGAAATTAGCATGTTAATCGCTAGTGGTAGTGAAGGCGAGATTGGCGTATTGCCCGGCCATACTCCACTGATTACTTTACTAAAACCAGGTCCAATGCGGGTCCAAACACCAGATGGCGAAGAAGAGGTCATTTACGTATCGGGCGGGGTATTAGAAATTCAGCCTAAAATGGTCACCGTATTAGCGGATACCGCGGTCCGTGCAAACAACCTTGATGAAAGCAAGATTGTTGAAGCCCGCAAAAAAGCAGAGCAAATGTTAGTCAACCAGTCTGATACGGTACAAACTAACGCCGCTTTAGCCTCATTGGCAGAATCAGTTGCTCAGTTGCAAACTATTCGCAAGTATAAAAACCGAGCTTGATAAGGTTTATTATTTAAATATATGCTGATTTGGTATTTTTTATATAAAAACAGTCCTCAAGGGACTGTTTTTTATTTTGACAGGATAGTCTATGAACTATAAAAAGAACATAGAATTACTGGGATGAATTTTGTGCAGCCTTTGTGAAGTATACGCAAGCCGCCAGCAATGAAAATTTATACCAGTAGCACATTTAAATCTATATAATCGTTTTACTGTAATTCATTATATCTTTATTTTCATTATTGAAATTATGTTTTAACCAAAAGGTTAATCTTGTTTATAAGGTAAAGTAACTATTAGATATAATGCATATCTAGGGTTCATCGTACATTTTACACCATCCTATTTACTAAATCGCATGAATGGTGTAATGTAAAAATTTTTGGACGCAAACTAATCTTTTGCATGGATTGTTTATAGGTTTTGTTAACGACAATAAGCTATAGTATAGCTAGCTGTGCGTTTAATAGTATAATGTGTCACCACCTATGTACCATCAATATGAACCTTATAAGGTTCCCTTTTATTATGCGATTAATTTACCTGTCTTAATTATTTTATACGTTAGAGGATATAACAATGACAACGACCGAAGAAGACAATACCCCGCGAATTTTAATTGTTGAGGATGATGAGCGCCTGGCGATGCTAACCCAAGATTATTTGGTTAAAAATGGTTTAGAAGTAGCCATCGAAACTGATGGTAATCGTGCTATTCGTCGTATTGTTAACGAACAGCCAGATTTAGTAGTACTTGATGTGATGTTGCCTGGCAGTGATGGTCTGACCGTTTGCCGCGAAGTACGTTCACATTATCACAACCCAATTTTGATGCTGACCGCACGTACTGAAGATATGGATCAAGTGTTAGGTTTGGAGATGGGTGCGGATGATTATGTTGCCAAACCTGCACAGCCACGTGTATTATTAGCTCGTATTCGTGCTTTGTTACGCCGCTCAGAAAATGCGCCTTCTGAAGATGTGCCACAGCGTTTAGAGTTTGGTGAATTGGTTATTGATAATGGTGGTCGTTCAGTAACCTTAAGTGATGAGTTGGTTGATTTTACCAGCGCTGAATATGATTTATTGTGGTTATTAGCTTCAAATGCTGGGCGCATACTATCTCGTGAAGATATTTTTGAGCGCCTGCGTGGTATCGAGTACGACGGTCAAGACCGCTCTATTGACGTACGTATCTCTCGTATCCGCCCTAAAATTGGTGATGACCCAGAAAACCCAAAACGTATTAAAACCGTACGTAGTAAAGGTTATTTGTTTGTGAAAGAAGGCAACTAATCTAGTTTTATTAAGCGCTATGCTTTATCAATACTAGTTATCTTATAAAAAAACCAGTGTTAAGCTGGTTTTTTTATGGACAGAGGTTAACTATTTAAGGTTATATATTCAGTTATATGGTTTAATTAAAACTTCATCATGGTTAACAGCCTAAAATCATCTAAGTACTCAACAGTTTGGTCATGTACGTATGTCATTAGTCTCCTCTTTAAAACACAGCATTTTTGTTCGGATTTATGCCGGACTACTGATAGTTTGTTTATGCGTGGCTTTATTTGCGCAGCTATTAGTGGATACTATCAATAAGGAGCGCATACAGTCTTATCGTGAAAACATGTCGACTGGAGCCTTTCATTTGGTTAGTGAAGGGGTAAATCGGCAAGAAACAGTGGAGCAGCGCGAATATTGGTTATCAGACGCTAGTAGTTTATTTGGTTCGACTTTCCGTGTAGTACCGATCGATGAGATTGATTTTAGCTCAAGTGATCTACGTCGCCTTAATGATGGTAAGACAGTAGTACGTTATGTTGATCAAGATATGTATGCCGATATTTATCATCGTTTAGCCGATAGTAATGAAGTCTTAACGGTAAAGATATCTCAGGTTAATGAGCAACAAATACGTGCCATGTCGGTATTCTTATTAGATGATCTATCCTACTATACAACGCTATCAGCTAAGCGTGCCCGTCTCGAGGAACTATCAGAGAAGTTCGCTTTTCCTTTATCTTTGGAGAGTATTAGCTCGCTTGATTTGGACAGCGATCAGATGGCACGTTTGAGTCGTGATGAGGTCGTTATCTTGTTCAAGGATAGCAGCTCGAATCAAGGTAGCTCATCTATCCGCATCATTGTACCCTCTGAAATTAGCGACATTGTTATTGTGATGGGCCCGGCATCCTTGTTTAACTGGTTCCCACTGAATTTGATTATCAGTATGGTACTAATCAGTATGTTTTTGATTAGTTTAGGGGTTTATGCGCTGATTTTCCCTCTTGAACGAAAACTGCAATTGATTCAAATGGGGGTGAATGAGGTTAGCGAGGGAAATCTTGATGTGCAGCTACAAGTTATTGGTCAAGATGAGATTGCCCGGTTATCCGCTACTTTTAACGCTATGACTGAGCATATTAAACGCTTGATAGAATCACAGCGCGAGCTTACCCGTGCGGTATCGCATGAGCTGCGCACTCCAGTTGCTCGCATACGCTTTGCGGTCGATATGCTGGCAGACACAGATGATGAAGAATCTCGCTTTATGCAGCGAGATTATATCGATGAAGATATCGAGTCTCTCAATGGTCTCATTGATGAGATTTTGACCTATGCAAAACTTGAAGAAGGCTCACCAAAACTTGATTTAGAAGCGGTTAATCTCAAGGAATTGGTTGAACAAGTGGTACGAGAAACCAATGCTTTAGGTAAATCCATTGAAGTCGTTGGCAATCCTCCAAGCGCAAAGGTCACCGCTATTGCAGACAGACGCTATCTACATCGCGTTATTCAGAACCTCGCTGGTAATGCACTACGTTATGCAGAGACTACTATAATTATTAGCGCTGGAGTGAAAAAGGGTAATGCCTTTGTCAGTGTTGAAGATGATGGCCATGGTATTCCTGAGTCTGATCGTGAAAAAGTCTTCATTCCCTTTGCCCGTCTGGATGATAGTCGTACCCGTGCTTCTGGTGGGTACGGGCTAGGGTTGTCAATTGTATCGCGTATTGCGTTTTGGTTTAATGGCAGTATGAGTGTTGATGAAAGTCCGAAGCTGAGCGGTGCCCGGTTCGTGATGACCTGGCCTGTTAAGCCTTTGACTCAGACTATTTCTGTTGATCAGGTTACTCAGGGTACTAGCGATCGGGCTTTTGATGAAAAAAATAATAACTAATCTATCCCTAGTCTAATATTTTATTTTTAGATGACACTTGCGTGTAGATAATCTTAACTATATGCTATAGCCTACTGTATAATTTCTGGCTAGGAGGATAGAGCATGCCCTACGTATTTGGTGGGCTGGTAGTATTAAATGCTATTACGTTAGGTTATTATTTATTTATTCAGCAGCCTACGTCTACTCAGACTATACAGGCTGCACAAGCAGAATTGACCCGGCCCATTCCTTTTACTAATAATGCTAAATATATAGCACCCCGTATTGGTAATAAAGAATAGGACTACTTTTCTTGAGGCTTCTTAAACTTTTAGTTTCACTCACCTTTTATAACATTCTCAGGTGCAGGCGGTTCGTCTGCTATAGTAGCTGTTCCAGCCACCTGAGATATCAAAGGAATACGTACGCAGACTTGTAGTCCACCAGCTGGATGATTGATAGCTTCAACAGTACCATGATGCAAGCGTGTAATGCGATTAACAATAGCCAAACCTAAACCACTTCCTTGAGTGGTACGTGCAGTCTCACCACGCTCAAAAGGTTGCATGATGCGTTCAAGCTGATCCTCTGCAACCCCTTCGCCGCAGTCACGCACACAGATTATTAATTGCTCTTGTGCCTCTTTATTCACTTCGTTTTCACTAACAATATTATTTCCATCAGCAGACTCTGACTCCAGAGTAGGGGTGGGAATTATAGTAGCAGACAAGTAAATAGGCGGCTCTCCGTAACGACTGGCATTATTGACTAAATTAATTACCAAACGTTTTATTGATAGAGGACGTACAGGTACCGGTTTATGACAGTCTGATTCATACACAAACTTCATGGGTGCAAACTGCACCATAACCTCATTAAATATAGTATTCAGATTCGTCAAATGTACAGGTTCATCAGAGCCATCTTTCATAAAAGAGATAAACTGCTCTAAAATCGCATCCATATCCTCTATATCATAAATTAGACCTTCACGGAAAAAATCATCCGGCAGCATCTCGGCAGTTAAGCGCATACGTGTCAGTGGAGTGCGCAAGTCATGAGAAATACCAGCCAGCATAATAGTTCGCTCTTTTTGTGCCTGGTTGAGAGTGGTAAACAAACGATTAAAGGCCAAATTTACCTGCCGAATTTCAGTAGGCCCCGTGTTCGTTGGTAGGGTGGTAGCATGACCTAGACGAATATAGTTAGTAGCCGCACGTTGCAAATAACGTAGTGGGCGGTTCAATTGGCGTACCAATAAGGCGATAATTAGTAAAGTTAATATAGGTAACCCAAGTAGAAAGAGAACCAATAAGCCAGTACTGTACTGTGAGTAATACACTACTGATTCGCGAACCCAAAAGCTAGTATCATAGCTATCTTGTACCCACAACTGCGGTGTCGGCTTAAATTTAAAATAAACTTCAACTGGTCGACCCAGCTGAGCACTGATTTCTTTTTGTAATACATCAGTAAATATACCAACAAAAGCCTTATCGGCAACCTCTGGAAACTCTCTAGGGTTTTCAACTACGACCACGTGCGAGTACCTGTGGACCCATTGCTGTACTTTCAGATTGTCTGGCCAATCCTTTTTGGCTCTACTCATCAAGCGAAGTTCACTAGTCAGATAACGAGCATGGTTTTTAAGCTCGGGTAAATAAAGACTACGCCAGAAAAACCAAATCGACAGGCCGACACTAATGATTACAATAAACGCAACCATTAAAGTGGTCAGCCAGCTATTAGAGTATGAGCGGGTTAGCCAGTTTTTTTGGGGCGAGCGAGAAGTGGGAGTGGTCATAAAAATCCAAGGTTGATAAAAACAATATTAGGTAGTTCGTGGGCTTGGTATCAATTTGCCACCGCATATAGTCGGTAAGAAATAAAATGGAGGCATGTATATCAGCGTGATACCGGCCGAAGTTTTTCAGGCGTACGGTACTGTGCTGTAAGTTAGAGTGATAGAAGCTACAAAAAAATTCATTCCAGTAGTAGGGTATGACTCTTAGAATGAATTAACTATAGCATACGTAATAATCTCTATAATTAGTTGCTATATTTTATCTCAAACTGTATTTAAGTTATTGTAATAGAATAATTAAATAAACACGGTTTATGTTTTCAATGAAATAAGACTGTGATATAATTATGCCCTTTTTGGTATACCTGCGAAAGAGAGAATTCACATGGTTGTTATTCGTTTAGCACGGGGCGGTGCCAAGAAACGCCCATTTTATCAAGTAGTTGTTGCTGATCAGCGCCGCGCGCGCGATGGCCGCTACATCGAAAACATTGGCTTTTTTAACCCGCTTGCTAAAGATTCAGAAGAAGCCGTACGTCTGAATATGGAAGCATACAATGCGTGGGTCGCAAAAGGCGCACAGCCTTCAGACCGCGTTGCTTCATTAGCAAAGTCTTACAGCAAGTCTGCAGCTGAAACTGAGGCTACTGCTTAAGTTTAGTTATAGATTATCAATAGCGCTTCGCTGCGCTGTTTGATTCGCTTTAGAACATAGCGTAACTGGCCTGACCAGTGTACGCCATTAATTGTTTACTACTCTATTATTAGCTTCTGTTTATTAACGACAGCTTTGCTAGCTACTGTTAGGTTAACTGTTATGTCAGCACCAGACGTTAGTACCCTTATGAAAATCGGCCAGCTCAAAAAGCCTTATGGCATCAAAGGCTGGCTTTGGGTATTTAGTGAGACTGATGACCGCGCTGCCATATTTGATATGCAGCCTTGGTGGATGAAAACTGCCACTGGCATGCAGCCCTTAACGGTAAAAGCTTGGCGTAAACAAGGCTCAGGGATTGTAGCTCAGTTTGAGCAAGTACCTGATCGTAATATTGCCGAAACTATGAATGGTGTTACCGTTTGGGTTGAGCAAGATGCCTTGCCAGAGACCGATGAAGACGAGTATTACTGGTCAGATTTAGTCGGCATGCAAGTCATTAATGAGCAAAACGAGTATCTTGGTAATATTACCGAAATGTTGGAGACTGGCGCTCACGATGTAATGCGAGTGACGGCAAACTCAGACAGTTTGGATGATGAAGAACGCTTAATACCTTGGCATAAACAAACAGTACTACAAGTCGATATGACTGGTAAAACTGTTAATGTGGCATGGCCTAGCGATTATTAACTCAAAATCAAAGCTATTGAGTTAATCTCATTAATTAGATGTTATTTATGAAATCGTTATTGCTTAAGTAGAGGTCAGATGTATTTTGCCGTGATTAGTATTTTTCCTGAGATGTTTGCATCGATTCGCGATTTTGGTATTACGGGTCGAGCAGTTACTCAGGAGCAAGTCACGATAGAATGCATTAATCCACGTGATTATACCACTGACAACTATCGCCGTATTGATGAACGTCCTTATGGTGGTGGTCCTGGTATGGTGATGATGGCTGAACCTTTAGCACAAGCTATCGAAGATGCCAAATCACGAGCCAGTCAACGAGGTTGCCGTATTGACAAGGCGCACTGCCCGGTGATTTATATGTCACCACAAGGTCAGAGGTTAACTGAGAGTAGTGTGGTCGATATGACCCAGTACGATGGCATGATTTTATTATGCGGTCGTTATGAGGGTATTGATGAGCGCTTATTAGCAGAATATGTCGATATGGAGGTATCACTGGGGGATTATGTCCTCACTGGTGGCGAGTTACCAGCGATGGTACTGATGGATAGTGTGATACGTCGTTTGCCTGATGTTATGGGTGATGATCAATCAGCGCAGCAAGATTCGTTTGTTGATGGATTATTGGACTGCCCACACTATACTAAACCTCATGAGTTTGCTGGTATGAGCGTACCTGAAGTATTATTGTCAGGTCATCATGCCAATATCGCTAAGTGGCGTTTTGAGCAACAAGTGACTCGTACTAAAGAGCGACGTCCCGACTTGTGGCAAGCATTTACGCCAACGGCGCAGCAAGCTAAATGGCTAAAAGCACTAGCAAAATCAGATCGCTAGAACAATTAAGCAGTATAAGTTTGAGCAGTATAAAACCAGTCATCAATGTATGGCCGTTTATTAACCCTTTTATGTTGTATCTTGTTAATAGCTATTAATGTTTATTAGCGAAAAATACGATTAATTATTACAAACAGGTGATATGCGTGAAGCCTCTATTATCTAATGTGAGGAGATAACTCTCATGAGCAACAAGCATCCATTGGTTCAAAGTATTGAAAATTCTCAGTTGATTGAGCGTCCAAGTTTTAGCCCTGGCGATACCGTTGTCGTACAAGTAAAAGTACGTGAAGGTGAGCGTGAGCGTTTACAGGCCTTTGAAGGTGTGGTTATCGCTAAGCGTAACCGTGGTCTAAACTCAGCCTTTACCGTTCGTAAAATTTCAAGCGGTATTGGTGTTGAGCGTGCTTTCCAATTGCATTCACCTATTATTGATAGCATTGAAGTGAAACGCCGTGGCGCCGTTCGTCGTGCGAAACTATACTACTTACGTGAGCGTTCTGGTAAGTCTGCACGTATCCGCGAGAAGCTTGGCGGCCGTCCTGCTCAGAAAAAGACTGACGCAGGCGTACCTGATGCGGTTGAAACTGCACCTGGTATCTAATGTTTTTAAAGCGCTAAACTCTAACTAAGTTACGCGCTTTAAAACAAGCAACAAGCCCTTATTTATAGGTTTATTTATTAATAAGCGGGCGTACCAAAAAAGACAAAACCCCAATCTGTGTTGCTACCAGATTGGGGTTTTTGTATGTGGGATATACGATTAATTATTTTAAGTCAGTGCGTTAATCAACCGTATCGATGCGGATGCTTTGGTCTTTAGACTTGCTATACTTTCTTAGACGGATATAAAGGGTTTTGGTGACCGTAGCAACGACTTTCTGCTGGCTATCAACAATGTCGGTGCGGTATTCACGGAAAACCGCTTCACCTTCTCTTGCTAACTCTTGAATGGTCAGAATTTCGCTACTAGGGATTTTTATCCTTGTCGTTACTTTACTTTTACCGGGCGCCACAAAATCAATATGTGAGCTTTTATCCCATACCACATAATCGCTACCCAACTGATGCATTAACATCAGCATATAAAACGGATCGACCATCGAATATAAGCTCCCCCCAAACTGGGTGCCTACGATATTTTTATTCAGCGGGCTTAGACCCATGCTCACCACGCATAGCCCTTGATCCAAGTTAATGTGCTCAATTTTGATACCGGCACCAACATAAGGTGCATAAGTATTGATACGCAGCTTGAGAAGATGCGGCGTAAGTAAAGGCATGATATTTTTTTTGGTATTACGTTTTAGTATTTCTAGTTTTTTGGGTAATAAACTCATACTGGATCCTTTAGTATTTTAACAATCTTCAGTTGACTAATATCAGTAATTGTACCTTTTCTAAATACTTTTTTAGTAAAAATTCTCATCATTAAAAATTGGAATGGTCACTAACCACAAAGCTTACACTAGCAATAAATATCTTGCTTATCTTTAAATTGCCCTAATTTATATTATAACCATAAGACAAACGGGGGCTACTATGGATATTGTTGAAGATAATTTTAGTCATGCTGCAGATATAGACGATAAACAAGGCGTCTGTGAGCTGTGTCAGCGTGATGAGGTGAAATTAACTCGTCATCATCTGATTCCACGCGCACGCCATAATAAAAAGCGTACCCAGCGTCATTTTAGTCGACGGGAAATGCAGACCGATATCGCGATGCTTTGTCGCCCTTGTCACAGCCAAATCCATAGCATTTTTGATAATCATGAGCTCGCCAGCTACTATCACACTATTGAGCGTCTGCAAGCTCATAGTGAAGTACAAAAGTTTATAAACTGGGTTAAAAAGCGTCCAGCGGGTCTTAAAATCAGGGTTAGGCGTTAACAATTATCCTGCCAGAATACCCACTTTTCCCAATAATTCCTCTATATTTTTGTGCAAAAACTCGCAATCAAAGCTTTGATGACATACAATAGCTGCCAATTTATAGCAGATAGCTTATTTTTTATACAAATAATATCCAAGGTACTACTTATCAAATAAACTATCTAATAAATCGTTAAACTATCCGTAAAAACTTAAACCTCAGTCAACATAAGGAGATGTGATGAGTAATGCTCGGGTTCGCACTTCAGAACCTAATCCTCAGCAAACAAATCCATCCGATTACGACAATGAATTGTCAAAAACTTACGCAGAACTGCATAAGCCAAGTTCCAGCTTTAAAAATCGTGATGCCTACCTCAATCGTGAATTGCAAATCATGCAGCCCAAACGCTGGCGGCCCAACCTGCCGTTCCGTGATTATCGCTTTGAATATGAAGATACTATTCCGGCGATGGCGGCGACGATTGGTAAGGTCGTTATGGTTGGCGCTATCGCGGCAACTTTCGCAGGGCCGCTAGGGCTTGGCGAAGACTTTATCTTAGAAAACGTTCGTTATGAGCTGTTAATTGTTTCATTTTTTATTATCTTGTTCTCAGGATTTTTGCTACCGACCGCCAACCTAGCCGGTACTCATGGCCCGCTAATCCCACTGATTCCTATTGTGGTCGCTGCTGGTGGTCACCCGATGGCTTTTGGTCTGCTAATTGGTGCTTTTGGTCTACTACTAGCGATTAGTAAAGGGGGCAGTTTGCTGGCAAACCTGACCAGTAAAGGCGTGTGCGGTGGTCTGCTGTTGTATCTAGGCTTTATTGGTACGACATCGCAGGTTAAAAATTTATTTGCGTGGGCAGAAGGTATTGGCATGTCGCATATCGCCTTTATAGTCATCCTGGGCACTATTGTATTGTACGCTTTATTAGAGAACTTTAATAAGCGTTGGCTTGCAGTACCGCTAAGTTGTTTTTTGGGTGGTACGACGGCCTTTTTGCTGGGTGCTCCGTTTGAATTTCACACTGGGCCTGGTTTGCCAAATATGAGTCCTATGTACTGGTGGGGCGAAAACACCGGGTGGATGCTAGGTTTACCTACGATTGAGAGCTTCATTGTGGTTCTACCATTTGCGGTGTTGGCAGTAGCGATGTGGTCACCTGATTTCCTAGGGCATCAGGTTTTCCAGAAAATAAGCTATCCTAAACGCACCGAACGGGTACAGATGGACATTGATGACACTATGATCAGTGCTTCATTTCGTCAAGTAGCCGGCTCGGTATTGGGCGGTACTAACTTTGCGTCGTCTTGGGGAACTTATATCGTTCCTGCAGCGATTGCTAAGCGTCCTATTCCAGCGGGTGCGTTATTGACTGCGCTATTTTGTATAGTTGCCGGTATTTGGGGCTATCCAATGGATCTGGCTATTTGGGAGCCAGTCATGTGTGTGGCGCTGATTGTTGGCGTATTCATACCGCTACTAGAAGCGGGCATGGAGATGACTCGTGAAGGTAAAACTACTCAGTCTGCAGCGATTGTGGTGTTTGCCTCAGCGTTAGTTAATCCGGCCTTCGGCTGGTCAATTACCTTGGTGTTAGATAACCTAGGACTTATTGGTTCAAAGGAGCGTAGTGCCAATTTGACTAAAATGAGCCGCTGGATTATCCCTGTGGTCACCTTTGTGATATTGACCGGAGTGATGGCTATGGTCGGTATGCTGCCAGGTATTCCTGCGCTATTACCGACTTTCCGCTAGTAAACTTTTTATCCGCCCTTTCTATATAAGTCAGCCTTGCGCTGGCTTTTTTTTATCAGTCTAATTATATATTTTTTGAAATAAAAAGACTTTAAGGCCGCTAAGAACCTAGCTTGCAATTTGCTTGAAATTGCCCCATAAATAGTCATACTCCAGCGTTTTAAAAGAGAACTAGTGTTTTAAAAAGAGAATAAGGTGCTATGGACAAAGCTACAAAATCAGAGGTCACTGATGAAAATATGGTTGATAAAAACACCAAAGAAGAAAGCCGGGATGACAGACAAGCCCGTCTAAAGCATCTTATTAAACGCCTACCAAACTTACCGGGCGTATATAAAATGTTGGGTAAAAATGGTGATATTCTGTATGTAGGTAAAGCCAAATCGCTCAAAAGCCGGGTCAATAGTTACTTTGCTAAAATCATTGACCATCCCAAAACTCGGGCATTGGTCGCCCGTATTCATAATATTGAAA
Source organism: Psychrobacter jeotgali (assembly GCF_904846315.1). Taxonomy (NCBI): domain Bacteria; kingdom Pseudomonadati; phylum Pseudomonadota; class Gammaproteobacteria; order Moraxellales; family Moraxellaceae; genus Psychrobacter; species Psychrobacter jeotgali. Next base: position 2,154,193 of record NZ_CAJHAF010000001.1, on the reverse strand, counting down.
CCATTATTACTCGCAGTGAGACCGAGGCGTTACTGCTTGAGCAAAACCTAATCAAAGAGCATCGTCCGCCTTATAACGTCCTCCTGCGTGATGATAAGTCTTATCTGTATGTTTTTATCTCTGCAGATAAGCCTTATCCAAGGCTGGCTTATGGGCGCGGCAAAGGCAATCATCAAAAAGGACGCTTCTTTGGGCCTTTCCCATCCGCACATGCCGCCAAAGAAACTTTAGTGCTCATGCAAAAGATGTTTCAGATGCGCCAATGTACCAATACTTTCTTCAAACAGCGTAAGCGCCCCTGTCTTGAGTATCAAATCAAGCGTTGCCGTGCGCCCTGTGTGGGCTTGGTGTCGCCGGAAGAATACGCAGAAGATGTCAACAACACCATTCGCTTTTTAAAAGGCGATTCAAGCGATATTCACAACGCATTGATTGAAAAGATGGAGAGCGCTGCTGAAGAGTTAGACTTTGAAAAGGCGGTATTTTATCGCGATCAGCTCTCCATGCTGCGTGAGGTGCAAGCACGGCAAGCGGTTTATACTGTGCAGGGTGAGGCGGACGTGATTGCTATTAATAGTCAGGCCGGCATGAGCTGCGTAAATGTACTAACCGTGCGTGGTGGCCGAGTTTTGGGCGGTAAAAACTACTTTCCTGATGTCGATAGCAGCGAGCCATTAGCCGATAACTTATCGGCCTTTATTATGTCATTTTACTTTCAAGTGACTGATGATCTGCCGAGTGAGATTATCTTAAGCCATGAATTGCCAGATCAAGCGGCGGTGAGTGAGGCATTAGCGACCCACTTTGGCAGTAAAGTAGTAATAAAAACTAATGTGCGAGAGCATCGTGCTGAATGGTTAGATTTGGCGACCCTCAACGCCAATAACGCGCTTAAAACCAAGCTGGGCGATTATCTAGAATTGCACGCTCGTTTTAACGCGTTAAAAGATGCGCTTGCTGAGGTTACTGATCGCCCGATTGATCGGATAGAATGTTTTGATATCTCCCATACCATGGGTGAGGCAACCATTGGTAGCTGCGTGGTCTTTGATCAAGGCGGCGCACGCAGGCGAGATTATCGTCAATACGCCATTCATGGTATCCAAGGCGGCGATGACTACGCGGCGATGAAGCAAGTGTTAGAACGCCGCTATAAAAAGCAGCCGTTGCCTGATTTGCTACTGGTCGATGGTGGTAAAGGTCAGATGAGTATGGCTAAAGAAGTGCTGAGCAAATTGGGTATTTTGGGTGATACCTTGCTGGTTGGGGTCGCTAAAGGCGAGGGGCGTAAAGCTGGGCTTGAGGTGCTGCATTTCTTAGATCATGAACCGCTGGATCTGCCTATGGATAGCAAGGCGCTGCATCTACTCATGCATATTCGTGATGAAGCGCACCGATTTGCCATTACTGCCCACCGTAAAAAGCGCGATAAGCGCCGTTCCTCCTCTGTGCTGGAGGTTATTCCCGGATTGGGCGAGAAGCGCCGCCGTGATTTGCTTAATCACTTTGGCGGTATGCAGCAACTGCTTGGCGCTTCCCAGCAGGAGCTGGCAGGGGTAACCGGTATCGGGCCGGTACTGGCGAATACCATTTATAAAGTACTGCATGAATAGTTTAAATTAGATTACTAATATAGTCAGGTCGATATAAAAAAGATACAACGAGACTGGTATAAATTTTGCGCAGCCTCTGTCTGCGTAGGCACAGCACGCAAGTAAAGTTTATACCAGTCTCGCGTTATAATTTAGTGTATCCATTTAATTTAGTATTAACTATCAATAAGCCGCTACGACTTGCTTGAAGTTTAGCGGCTTTTGTTTTTATAAGTCACAAATTTAAAGTCCAAGTTACTTTTTGCGTCATGCTTTTGTTCAGACTCGGCAGCTACTGCAAACTCGCTTGGTAGCTCAGGATAAAACGCATCACCATCTTCAATCTCTATATCGACATGGGTCAGCTCGACTCGATCGGTATACATCAGCGCCTCTTTAAAGACCCGCTCACCGCCAATAACCCAAATAGTATCTAAATGGGCGCCATGAGCCAAACTTGCCGCTTGGGTTAGCGCATCATCTAAATTATGCACCACATAGGCATTGTCTTTATTCTCAAGACCTTTTTGCTTAGCATAGTCTAGTTGAGTAGAGATAATAAAACTGACCCGCTTAGGTAGCGGCTTACTACCCATCGATTCGAAAGTTTTACGACCCATGATGACGATACCTTGAATACCTTTATCACTGGTATGGTCATTTTTTTTGGTGGTCATTTTTTTAAAGTGCTGCAAGTCCTCTGAGATATGCCAAGGTAGCTCGTTGTCCTTACCAATACAGCGATTGCTACTGATGGCGGCGATTTGAGCCACTTCGGTATGGGCGTAACTCATAAAATATCCTTAGTATTTATTTTATAGTCGATGACTACACGGCGACTTTGGCTTTAATAGCCGGATGCGATTCATAACCTTCAACGCTGATATCTTCATAATTAAAAGCAAAAATATCTTTTACTGCTGGATTGAGCTTTAGGGTTGGCAAGTCGTAAAGCTTGCGGGTTAATTGCAATTTAACTTGTTCACGGTGGTTTTGATAAATGTGGCAATCACCGCCCGTCCAAATAAACTCGCCAACTTCTAAATCGCAAACTTTCGCCACCATATGGGTCAAAAGCGCGTAGCTGGCGATATTAAATGGCACGCCTAAAAACAAATCAGCCGAGCGCTGATAAAGCTGGCAAGACAGTTTATTATCAGCCACAAAGAACTGAAATAAGGTGTGACAAGGGGGCAGGGCTACTTGATCGGCTTCCTTAGGGTTCCAACCAGAGATGATTAGACGCCTTGAATTTGGATTGGTTTTGATTTGCTCAACCACTTGGCTGATTTGATCGACACCATCAGTCAGATAGTTGCCACTGTCGTCTTTACTTGCCCCATAATTACGCCACTGATGACCATAAATCGGCCCTAAATCTCCAGCCGGACGATTAAAGCGTGCGGTTTGCTCACCCGTTGCCCATTCGTTCCAAATGCGCACGCCGTTTTGTTGTAAATAATCTACTTGCGTGCTACCACTTAAAAACCATAATAGCTCGTAAACTATAGATTTAAAATGCACTTTCTTGGTGGTTAATAAAGGAAAACCATCCGCTAAGTTAAAACGCAACTGAGCGCCGAAATGGCTTAGTGTACCAGTACCGGTACGATCGCCTTTTTCAGTGCCATTAGCTAAAACGTGAGTGAGCAAATCAAGATAAGCTTGCTCATTTTTACTAATAATCATAATCATGCTCTTTTTTCAATACTGGGTATAAATAGGGCTTAATGAACAATAGCTCTATCAACAATAATAGTTAATAAGCCGCTTGTTTGCCCCAATCATAAATATTTTGCTTATAAGCGAGAATGAGTAATATCAAGCCGATAATAATCATCGGCGCACTCAAAATTTGCCCTTTGGTCACCCAGCCTAATAAGATGTAGCCTTGGTCAATATCAGGCTGACGGAAGAATTCGATGATAAAGCGACCCAGTCCGTATCCAAACATAAACACCCCAGTTACTGCCATACGAGGACGCGGTTTGGACGAGTACCACCATATAAATATAAATAGTAGTAACCCTTCGGCAAAGGCTTCATAAAGCTGCGAAGGATGGCGAGGTAGTAGGTACTGACCATTAACCTCCAGCATTAAAGATTGCAGCGCCGGATTGGCCTGTAATTGCTGCATATCAAAAGCAGCGGCTTGAGGAAAATAAGTCAGCCAGTTATAACCGCCATCGGAGACTCGTCCCCATAGCTCACCGTTGATATAGTTACCTATACGGCCAAATAGCAGTCCAGTCGGTACGCAAGGGATAATAAAATCGAGCACTTGAAAAGGGGTCTTTTTATACTTACGTGCAAAGTACAGCATGCCCAGCCCGACACCAATTAAACCGCCGTGAAAGGACATACCGCCTTCCCAAACCTTGAGCAGGTAAGCCGGGTTTTGTACCAGCTCGCCGAATTGATAAAACAACACATAACCGATACGGCCGCCTAAAATTACCCCAAGCGCCCCGAAAAACACCAAGTCAGAGACCATGTCAGTTGACCATGCCTCACGTTTGGTGCTGCGATACCATGCCAGCCCATAAGCGGCGGCAAAGGCTAACAAATACATCAGCCCATACCAATGGACCTCTATCGGACCCAGCGACATAGCAACGGGATCATACTGCGGATGAATCATCATAAGGGCATCATAAATTTGGCAATAGAATGTTGCTTATGATAGCAAATTTCGCTGTTATGAACACTATGATGATGAGATAAGATGCTGCTATTAGCGATAACAAAACTATATACTCAAAGCATGAGATAGTAATAGACTAAGAAAACCGATAATATGAAAAAGCGTGCTGAATATTGAGGAATGATTGTTTTTAAGGGAATACTATTTTAAAGGAATATCATTTTAAGGGAATACTATGCAAACGCCTTTATTAAAGACTTATAGGTTGAAGCGACAGAGAGTATCGGCAAAGTCTGATGAGCTGTTATTAAAAAGCCAATGGCTACTATGCTCTTTATTTAGCGCCGCTGCTATAGCGAGCTTGACTATATTTAGTCCGACTAGCGCCCAAGCGGCAGTTAGCAATATAGAGCAAGTGACTATCTATCAAGGTCTAGCTAGTGTCACCCGTACGCTACCTGTTAGTGGTAGCGGCGAGCAGCGCCTGGTTTTTTCTTGCTTGTCGCCCTTCATTGATAAAGACAGTTTGAGCGTACAAGCGCCTGAAGATGTGAATATTGGCGAAGTCAGTATCGAAACCTTGAGTGGTGAGCAAGCCCTTCAGTGCCAATATCAAGGTGATACGAAAGTACGGGCGCAGCAGGATAACTTAGCCAATATAAATGCTGAGCTAGAAGCAGCGCAGCTTGCAAAGTCTTATCTACAGAATCTGACTAAAGTGACTCAAATAAGTACAGAGGGCTCGCTTGCTAGCAATGCTCAAGATTTAGAGAGACAAGCGGTGGCTATTAATAAAAGAATTTTGGCTATTCAGCAACAGCGAGCTCGCGCTCAAGATAATCTAAATCAATTAATGGCAGGGAGCACTACCTCGAATCGTAATACGGTGACCCAAGTCAGTGTCCGTACGGCAAGTCGAACGCCAACTACGCTTAAGCTACATTATCAAGTGCGCGGCGCTGGCTGGGAGCCCACTTATCAAGCACGGCTCAATACCCAAAATCAGCAGCTGATTATCATCGCATCCGCTATTATTGCGCAGCAGACCGGTGAGAATTGGTTAAATGTACCGTTGACACTGAGCTCGGTTAATCCTAAGCAAAAAACCACAGGTCAACTACCGTACGTCAAGCGTTTATCCTTGTATGAAGAGCAGTCCGAGCAGTTGGCTAAACGGGTAGCACCGCCGATGATGCAAGAAGCTTCGGTTGTCGTGGCGTCACCGATGTCTGGTTACTCAGAAGACGCGGATTCAAATAGAGCGCCGCTACCTAATTTTACGGTGAGTAGCCAAAATAAAAATGGCATCGTAGAATATCGTCTGCCGCAGCTTGTCAGTATTCCCAGTGATGGCCGGCGTGTACGTACGGTTATTGACGAGCAATTTGGTAATAGTAAGCTATGGATACGTAGTACGCCAAGTCAGGAGCAAGCAGGCTATTGGTACGCCTCAGCGCCATTTTTGACCCCAGCTTGGGTCGATGGATCGCTCCAACTCTATCGTGATAATAACTATGTTGGGCAGTCGCGTTATAGCTATCAGACTCTAAAAGAGCAGGGCATTGGCTTTGGTATTGATACCAATATGCTGGTAAAAGAGCTGACGGATGAATCCAAACAGGGTGAAAAGGGCGCATTTAATCGCACTCAAACCTTAACCACCACTCAGGCTTATCAATTTACCAATCAGCACAATCGTACTATACGTTTGCAAGTATTAGGTAGTGAGCCCATTAGCCGTGATGACAGCCTAAAAGTTACGGTAACTCATACGCCGCCGGTTACTGAGCGCAACTGGAATGACAATAAAGGTATGGTTGCTTGGGAGCTTGATTTACCAAGTAAGCAGTCGCAGGTCGTACAGTCCACTTCTCAGGTGAGCTATCCTGCTAATAAAGTGTTGGCTGGTAATTAGGGCCTGTGCTAGTAACTGAGAGCTGTTGAAAATAAAATACTAAAAGCTCATGATTAAAGGAAAGAGGTTGTATGTGTATCATTGCTATAGCGTGGCAATTATTTGATGAGATGCCATTAGTAATATTATCTAACCGTGACGAGTTCCTTGAACGTCCCACCACCGCTGTGCATCAATGGCAAGATGCGCCTATCTTTGCTGGACGCGATGATAGGAGTGGCGGCACTTGGTTAGGTATTCATCAGTATAAAGATCAAAATTCAAGGCTGGAGCAAAATGGCCGCTGGGCCGCCGTACTAAATTTCCGTGATGGGGTGCAAGCCAGTGAGGATGAGCGCTCACGTGGCGAGTTGGTAGCGGGTTTTTTGACCAGTGATTTAAGCCCGATGGCCTTTGCTAGACAAATTAATTTGCAAGATTATGCTGGTTTTAATTTGATTGTTGGTGATACCCAGCAAGCCGTTATGGTCAATAATCGTGGCTATGCGCCGACGCCGTTATATGCAGGACTGCACGTGTTATCGAATGGTCAACCGGACGACAGTTGGTTTAAGACTGAGCGCTTGCGTGGCAGATTACGGCAAGAAGTACTACCACTTATTAGCGAGGACAGCTCGCTTGAGTATTGGCAAGCTGCTGCATGGGAGGTGTTATCCGACGACCAGCAAGCCCCTGACAATCAATTGCCAGATACGGGGATAGCGCCGGAGATTGAACAATCCTTATCCTCAATTTGTATCAGTAATGCTGCATTGCCAAATTATGGCACGCGCACCCAAAGCATCTTAACTTTGCGTACTCAGCAACCCTCTCAGAACTCTGACCTAGCTAAGCCTATTGCTAGTTTGATTAGCCGCGAGTTTAAGCCTAGTATCTAAATGTTTAACAGACCCTAATTCTCATAGCTGTACTCATATCTATAAATGCAAACAAGCCCGTATCTCTAGATACAGGCTTGTTTATATACAATACATTAAATTTACCCAATAAGAATATCGCTGCAAAACAATCTACAGTAAATGATTGTTTTGCTCAGGAATAATGAGCTCCTGTTTAAGCGGTAATTCGCGTGCCAGCTCTTGTAGAGCCCGGCGGTATACGCCGCGTTTAAAATGAATCACTTGACCTAACGGATACCAATAACTGACCCATTGCCAGTGATCAAATTCAGGCTTACCCGAATCAAAGCGAATATGTTGGGTGTTCGGCTCATCTAAGCGTAGCAAAAACCATTTTTGTTTTTGCCCAATACACAGCGGATATTGTCCATGACGTACATAGCGTTTTGGCAGTCGATAACGAAGCCAATCTTGTGTTACAGCCAATAAGTCGACATGACGCGGATATAGCCCGACCTCCTCCCAGAGTTCGCGATACATTGCATCCATCGGCGTCTCCCCGCGGTCGATACCGCCTTGAGGAAACTGCCAGGCATTGTGACCAATACGTTTTGCCCACAGGACTTGTCCTTGTGTATTTGCCAAGATGATGCCGACATTGGCGCGAAAGCCGTCTGCATCTATCATGACTTAACCTTTTAAAATGTTTAAAAATAGCTTATTTTGATAGATAGAAGAGTTAGTCATAATTATTATTAGGTGACTGACTCATCATTTTCTCAAAATAAGATTAATTACCATTATTAAACCAAGAATTGACGTAAATGTGTAACCCTATTTTGCTATAAAATGTTTCACGGAACTTTATTATGAAGCAAAACTATTGAATTGTTATTATCTGTTTAAATTTAGAACGTTTGGTAAACAATGAAATCAGGAAGAAGGCTATAGATAATGTCAGTTACGCTATAAAATCTCATTTCGGCCTGTGTTACACTTACCATGTATTTTGGGCAGCAACAATCCCAAAATTAATCAATTAATATCGATAACCGTTAGACCCGTATTTTTATAATAAGGATAATTTAAGATGGCAGAGTCAAAAGCAAGCGTTACTTGGCAAGATAATAAAGCCTTTATGGGAGTTTCCCCATCGGGGCATAATGTCCAGATTGATGCAGATAAAGAGAAAGGCGCAAGTCCTATGGAGCTGATTTTGTTAGGGCTCGGTGGCTGTGCTAGCTACGATGTCGTATCAATTCTACAAAAATCGCGTCAAGAGGTACAGGATGTACGCTGTGAACTAACCGCGCAGCGCGCTGAGACTATACCAGCGGTATATACTGATATTCATTTGCACTTTGTGGTAAAAGGTCAAGATATTGCTGATAAGCAAGTCGAAAAGGCTATCAGATTATCAGCGGAAAAGTACTGTTCAGCCAGCCGGATGCTGGTACAAGGCGGCGTAAATATTACTCACGATTTTGAAATCGATGCCGGATAAGGATAAAGATGCTAATGAGTTTATTTTTTGGGTTTATCTCCGATACGGCGGCATCTGCCATTTGGGCGATGGTAGTAGCCAGCTTATTGCCGTTATTAATGGCGATGGCAGCCAAAGGTTTGGGTGGTTTCAATCTAGCTGATAATGCGCATCCGCGTAGTTTTTTGCAAAATACCACAGGAGCCGCAGCCCGTGCGAATGCCGCCCAGCAGAACAGTTATGAAACCCTGCCAGTATTTTTAGCAGCCGTTTTGGTAGCTATGCTATTCTTTGTACCCCAGACTATTATTAATACCTTAGCCTGGCTATATGTGTTGATTCGTATAGGCTTCTGTGTTGCCTATATTGCTAACTTATCGATATTTCGTTCGATACTTTGGGCACTCTCTATGGTCTGCTGTTTGATGCTGTTTTACTTAGCTATTCGTATCAGCACTTAGAGTTCAGCGCTTAGAGTATTGCCGTCTAAAATAGAGTATTCCAAAAAACGGGTTAAAGTATTAAAAAGACTATCTACACTAGATTTAAATTATTGACTCAAACGCGCTATTTTGTAGCGCGTTAATGATAGTGGCTTTGTCTTTTTCTCGTTTAATCGTATCCCACAAGCTTTGCGCTTCGCTATAGCCTTTAGTTAGCATCCCCAGCCACTGTTTGTATCGACCTACCAATACCACATCGTTTTTCGCTTGCCCTTGCAAAAATTTAATCTGATGCACTAATAAATCTTGCCATGATAAATAGGCTAAATGAGCACTGTGATTTAAATCATTGTTATTTAAATCACTATTAATAAGACCATCTTTATCAAAGTTACTGCTCAAGCTATGCTCCAACTGATCTACTTGAGCAATGAGGTCCGGACGGGTAACGGCACCGCGCCCTAACATCAGATGCTTGGTGCCGGCTTGCGCCATACAGCTTTGTGCCTGTGCGCTATTCCAAATCTCACCATTGGCAATCACTGGAATCTCAAGCGAGTTAAAGCTCTGGATTTTGTCCCAATAAGCGGGTGGTTTATACCCTTGGGTCTTGGTGCGCGCATGGATAGTCAGCCAATCGGCGCCGCTATCAGCAATGGCACTGCGAATATCATCCATTCTATTGGTATCGGTATAGCCTAGACGTATCTTTGCTGACACCGGGATATGAGCAGGAACCGCACGGCGTACTGCGCTGATAATCTCATACATAACCTTAGGTTCTTCCAGCAATACTGAGCCACCCCGATGATTATTAACGGTCTTAGCCGGACAGCCAAAATTGATATCAATAGCGGGTGCACCCAGCTCACAAGCAAAGGCGGCGTTTTCAGCCATAAGCTGTGCCTCGCTACCGAGGAGCTGCACATGAATAGGGGTGCCGGATTCGGTTTTGGCATTATGATGGAGCTCAGGTACGTATTTATAAAACACATGCGCCGGCAAGACAGTCTGAGTTACCCGAATAAACTCGCTCACTGACCAATCATAAGGGCGCCCCAAATCTGCGGCAATTTGGGTTAGAATTTGCCGCATTAAAGGATCAGTCAAGCCTTCCATCGGGGCTAGAAGACGGACGGGGTTTTTAAAGAATTGATTTGAAAATGACATATATATAATAAGCTGTGTTTAGTAATCGTAGGCTGGATTTTGAAGCCAGCATTTATATCTTACAAGGTCTTGAAGCTGGGCTAAAAGCGCCAGCCTACAAAAATTCACGCTAAGCTTAAACGTCGTAAAATACAGTCCGATGCAATATCAAGACCCATAAATCACTTTTTTCCCAGTCTGTAACCCCGATATCAAATCTTTAATATTATGAATATCCAAATTAGCTTGGGCGCGGGTACAGGCGACATAAAGCAGGCGCAGCTCTTCAGGGCTAATCTTTACCGCATTGGTGGTCAGATCATAATAAAAATCATCATCGAGCTGCACCCGTCCCCATTCAAGCCCTTTGGCCTTGTGCGCCGTTGAGATCACATAATCCGCATTTTCAATGCGAGTCAAGCTATTAACCGCTTTACTTAGTACATTGGTGCCGTGATCGTCGACCAATTTAACCAAAGTTTTGAGATCGCTACCTTCGTTGGTTTCAGCATACTCTTGCACATCAGACCAATTATAAAAATAAGCCAGCTCGGGCACTCCATAAGCGGATTTACCATTTTTTAAGTTCTGAGCCGCCTGACAGAATCTCAGCATCCGCTCGGTATCTGCTTGCAAGGCAACTCGGTGACCAAGTTTGAGACCGGTCAATAACTGCGACATAGCAGCGGCATTGGTACGACAAAGGATGGCGTCTTTTTTACTGTGTACCAAGCCTTTTTCAGTCGACGACTTTTTATTAGGATTACCTTTTAAGGGTACTTCTTCTTGTAAGGCTTTGAGTAAAGTATTGGCAATCTCAGCGATAGGCTCACCAAAGCGAAACGATTGAGTTAACAAGGTCTGTGGCAAAGGCAACTTTTTCATCGCATTGACGGCGCCGCGCCACTCATAAATTTGCTGATGAGCATCACCAACATAAATAACCTGTTTGGACTGTTGGGTCAAAATACCCATCATCAAGGGGTCAGCATCTTGCGCTTCATCGAATAAGATAAAGTCAGCTGGAATACTAGGTTTAGATAATGCCCACAGTTTAAGATAGATATCATGACCAATACCCGCTGGATGGCGCGCGTCAATAGACTGTAGCCAGCGCTGTTCAACGGCAGGGTAGAGCATTTCACGCAGCTGCTCGCTATCCGACTCATCAAGCCAGCTTGGGAATAATAAATGTCTAGGTGCCGGATAGCTGGCGTGAGTGCTGCAAAAGTTACTGACCGCATCGCTGACAAAGCGTGAAAGCCGTGCTGGAGTCAGAGTAATGTATTTATTTAATCCCTCCATTTGCCGCCGCACTTGCACTGGCTGTAAGCCCAAATCATCACCTAAACGTTTGGGTGAGAATCTGGGTAGGGACAACTTGGCGGTGATATCACGTGGTACATGCCGATAGGCCAGCGAGTGAAAAGTGCGACAATCGACATGACCGGGGAATTTTGCGCGCGCATCGTTAGCAATAGCTTTGTTAAAAGCCAAATACAAGCCGCGTCCACGCAAACGCTCCCCGATTAGTTTCAGGGTGGTGGTTTTACCTGCACCGGCATAAGCCACTACTTTAAATGACTTTTGATCCATTGCCATATTGAGGGCGCTCAGCTGCTCATCGGTAGGGTCACTCATATAAGCGGGCATTGATGCGGACATAAAAACTTACCTAAATGCTAAAGCATGAATAAAAATAATGGGGGTAAAAAAAGCCACTGCATAGATAAAACAATGGCTCATAAATTAAAAGGAGTAGAGGGGGTCATCAATTCAACTGAATAAGTTTATTTGACTATATATTATTGATTGTCTTGATATTATTGACTGTCTTGGGGTAGTGATACCGCTGCACTTTTCTTCTCTTTTATCAATACTTTTGCTAATAACAATCCCAGCTCAAACAATAGCCACATAGGAATAGCCAACATCAACATGGATACCCCATCGGGCGGGGTAACGACTGCGGCAATAGCAAAACAGCCCACAATAATATACCTTCGTTTGTCTTCTAGGCTTTTTATAGAGACTAGACCTACTAATATCAGTAAGAAAGTCACTACTGGAATCTCAAAGGTTAAGCCAAAAACCATAAATAGTTTCATAGCGAAACTTAGATAGCTATCAATATCAGTCATTGGCAACACATTCTGCGGCGCAAACATGATAAAGAACTTCAATACGCCTTTAAGTACTACAAAGTAGGCAAAAGCCACCCCAGCATAAAATAAAAATATTGATGAAAGTAGTACCGGAATAGCAATTCTCTTCTCTTTCTTATATAACCCCGGCGCTACAAACGACCAAATCTGATACAGGATATAAGGCATGGCAAAAAAGGCCGCCACAAATATAGTTAAACGAATGGGCGCCATAAAGTTTGAAGTAATATCAGTAGCGATCATGGTCGAATTAGCTGGCAGCTGAGCGACCAATGGATCTGATAAAAAGTCATAGAGCTCACGTGAAAAGCCAACTAAAGCTAAAAATATGATCAATACAGCAACTGATATCCTGATTAAATGTGCACGTAAGTCAATTAAATGCTCAGTAATAGGCATATCTGCTAGAGTATCCATCACACTATCAGACTGACTGGCTTTATCATTAGTTATTGCGGCATCAATATCTGGATCCGTTAGCTTTTCTTGCCGACTTTTTTGGCGTTTAAATAGCTTCATTACTTCCCTCCTGCTTATCTAAAGAGGGAGGAGGATTCGATAAGGTTTCCGTTGCATTGTGCTCTGTTTTTTTATCAATACTTCGGCTTGTACTGTCGATATCACTAGCGTTGGAATGATGCAACAAAGCATCGGCTCGATATTTAGGTAAATACGGCGCTGCAGGCAGGCGACGGGCTTTATCATACGCTCCAAGCTTGAACCACATATTTTCCCAAGGTTTGGTAATAATGGGTGCTACAATTGCGGGAGTAGGGTCATCTAGCGCAGTAGTTGCTAAAGCATCATCCAATGGGCTATCTATGTCTTGCTCATTTACAGCAGCGGCTTGTTTTTCATAGGCGTAAGAAAAGTCTTTAGGCGCACTGTGCTGAAAATCTTCTTGCTGATGATCACTTGTATCAGGCTGAGTAGACGAGGAAGAGTCGGTCTTTAGACTTTCATTCTGAGAATTTTCAAACTCTCTCATACTGCCACGCAGTTCATCCATTTGCCGCTTCATATTAGCTTCAGTTTGACGGATTTTAGCCAGCTCTTGTTGCATCTGTTGCCGCGTTTCCGCCAAATCAAGCTCAGCTTCTATTTCTGATTGTAAGGTCGAGACCGTACGACGTAGTTTGCCATACCATTGCCCAGCCGTGCGTGCAGCCTGTGGTAACTTCTCAGGACCTAATACTATTAAAGCTATCACACCGAACATGAACAGCTCAGAAAACCCGATATCAAACATAATGGTTAAATATCACTCTATAAATGCAGTAATTAAAACTGCGTGTTTTATACTTTATGCTGATCATCGACAGAGGTTGAGCTGACTTTTGCGTCTTCAACCTGAGTACTGGTGTGAGCATTTTCTGCAGTAGGGGTTCGGCTGTCTACTTTTTGACCGCTGGTATCATGATCAAGTACACGATGCTTTTTGGCATGTTCTGCCTCTTCGTCTTTGACCGCTTCTTTAAAGCCTTTTACTGCACCGCCTAAATCCTTGCCGGCATTTTTGAGTTTGGAGGTACCAAATACCACTACCACCACCACCAATAAAATAAGCCAATGTGTAATGGAAAAACTGCCCATAACGTTATCCTTATGTCTGAGTGAAACTAATGTATATTATAGCATTTTAAGCGCAGTAGCCGCTGGCTATAAATAGGGCGTGTTCAATAAGTTTAAAATGTTCAAAGGGTTAACTCCAAATAAAATAGAGTTAGTGAAGGATAGTTATATTATAACGTATGTTATTGATAAAAATGAAAAACTCTTTAGTCGTGTCAGATAATTAATATCCTAAAATGGCTTTTTATTTCAATAACTAGTTTTCAATTAGTAGGTGTTGTCAACTAATAAGTATTTTAACCGTCATTTATTTTAACCATTGTTTATTTTTAACTATCGTGACGCTTTTTCATCGATGCCCGACAACCCAAAGCGGCGTGCAAGCTCAGCCAATACCGCCTCTGACTCAATATCGAACCAAGCTAACCCTACTAGGGTATGAAACCAAACATCGGCCACTTCATATATAAGCTCATGACGCGCCGCTTCAAATTGGCTCTTATCTAGCCGCTGATCACAGTGAGCCAAGTCTTTAGCCGCTATGATGCTCTCGGTAGCTTCTTCACCCACTTTTTCTAATATCTTATTAAGACCACGCGCATATAAGCTTGCGACATAAGAGCTATCAGCATCTGCTTGTTTGCGCTCTGTGAGTACCCGGTCGAGTTGACTCAGAATCGCTTCACCAGACATATTATGGTGAGCTTCGGACTCTGCGCTTTGAGCAATGCTGTCTTGAGAGCTAAAAGGTTCAGCCGCCGATGTATTATAAATCTCCGCTGGGTCTTTTAACACCTTATCAACCGTTTGCCACTTAGGCTCTGCACCTGATAAGTCCAGACGCTGATAAAAGCAGGATTGGCGTCCAGTGTGACAAGCGATGCCGCCTATTTGGGTCACGCTAAGGACGATAACGTCGGCATCACAGTCTAGACGGATATCATGTACTTGCTGCGTATGACCAGAGGTCTCTCCCTTATGCCACAGCTTGGCGCGCGAGCGTGAAAAATAAACCGCCGTTTGCGTTTCTGCCGTCAATTGCAACGCCTCGGCATTCATCCAAGCCATCATCAAAATCCGTCCAGATGTATAATCTTGGGCAATAGCAGGTATCAGACCATCAGTATTAAACTTTATAGCATCTAGCCAATTAGGTTCGGTCATAATTTATCGTCGTATAATAAGTGGATAGTAAAATCTAAATTTTAAAATGAATCAACTATAGGCTCTAAGCGCTTTTTGCCAATAAACCATCATACAGGGCTGGAATAAGCATCGCAATATGGCCTGATATTAACCAAAATTGAAATCAGGTGTAATTATAACGGCTATGATTTGATTGATGGTAACTAATAAATATTTATCAAGTATTTATCAGGGTGTACTGGGTTTTGCACTTTGGTTTTAGTGGATATTAACTTCTAAAGATAACAGGCAAAGATATGCTTGGCAAAATGATGGCACATCTGTTAAAATACCGCCTCCCACCTCGAGGCAAATGGTTGATTAACGGTTGTTTATATAAAACCTGCTGATATCAACGGTTTGACGACCAGGTTCTAACACAGATAAAGAGGCAGATCTTCATGAAAGTAAAGATGAAAACCAGAAGCGGTGCCGCTAAACGCTTCAAAAAGACAGCCAATGGCTTTAAGCGTAAGCAAGCTTTCAAAAGCCATATTTTGACCAAGAAATCACCTAAGCGTATTCGCCAATTGCGTGGTCTGAAGATGGTACATAAATCTGACGAAGCAGCTGTTCGTCGTATGTGCCCTTATCTCTAAATCGACTACCGTCATTTATAGTTAATAAAACGTATTTGACTTTGAAATTTGGTAAATAGACAACATCGTTTGTCGCTTAATAATGATTAACATCTTGGAGTAAATTATGGCCCGTGTAAAACGTGGTGTACAGGCAAATCGCCGTCACAAAAAAATCTTAAAACGCGCAAAAGGTTACTACGGTGCCCGTTCACGCGTCTATCGTGTAGCGGTACAAGCAGTAACTAAAGCTGGTCAATATGCTTATCGTGACCGTCGCAACAAAAAACGCTCTTTCCGTCGCCTTTGGATTGCTCGTATCAATGCTGGTGCCCGTCTAAATGGTTTAAGCTATAGCCGTTTTATCAATGGTTTAAAGAAAGCTGAAATCGCCATTGATCGTCGCGTACTAGCAGATATTGCTATGCATGATGCAGCTACTTTTGGCGTATTGGTCGAAAAAGCAAAAGCGGAATTGGCCTAAATATTAACTGCTCTTTAGATATTTAGCCGCAAGGTTGGTGTTTAAAGATCAAGATAATATTAATTAATAGCACGATATTAATAAAAGCTGCCGCTAGTCGGTGGCTTTTTTTATAACTGTTATTTGCTGATTGGTTACCGCTCCCTAGATTTCTATTATACTGACTAGAGCATGGATTAGAGCGACTTCCACTTAATGACATCTGACACGGTCTAAATATTCAAATTATTCATCGCAATTATATAGTCAGTTGAATGCAAAACTGTTATAGATTTGAACGCGCTGCTGGTATAAATTTTACTTGCGTGCTGCGTCCTTTCGATGCTGCATAAAATTCATCCCAGCAGCGCTATGACATTTTTAAAGTGTATCGACTATAGCCCTAAATGACATAGTAAATAATTTGCAATATTTGGTCAAACCCTTACAATTACTAGGCATGTGCTCAATTAAATTATAAGCCAAATATACCCATAGTCTAATTGAAGCCAACCCTTATACTGTTTAAATCAGGAATGATGCGTCTTATGACTAGCCCTGTTGCCACCAACGATTTGTCGGCGCTACCGACCCTTTCTACTGAGCTGCATGACATTAATGAAGAGCAGCTGAACCACTTTGCTACTGCTGCCGAAACCATGATAGCGCAAGCTATTGATGTGCCAGCGCTACAAAATCTACGAGTGCAATTTACCGGTAAAAAAAGCGCAC
Organism: Psychrobacter jeotgali; assembly: GCF_904846315.1. Classification (NCBI taxonomy): domain Bacteria; kingdom Pseudomonadati; phylum Pseudomonadota; class Gammaproteobacteria; order Moraxellales; family Moraxellaceae; genus Psychrobacter; species Psychrobacter jeotgali. The sequence goes on along the minus strand of NZ_CAJHAF010000001.1, from coordinate 2,137,433 downwards.
TAACCGGCTGGTCGAAACAGCTGGGCAAGCTTGATAGTAGCGATAAAAAAACCTATGGTGGCTGGCTACACGGGGTGCGTAGCCGTATTCAGGAGGCTTTGAGCGCGCAGCAACAGCAATTAGAAGCTGATGCCTTGAGCGCTAAGCTGGAAAGTGAGCGTATCGATATCACTCTGCCGGCGCGCGGCGGTCAAAAGGGTCATTTGCATCCCGTCACTATGACTGCCCAGCGTATGCAGCAGTTTTTTGTGCAAGCGGGCTTTAATGTAGCGACAGGGCCTGAGGTAGAAAGCGACTATTATAACTTTGAAGCGTTAAATATTCCGGCGCATCATCCTGCCCGTGCTATGCATGACACCTTTTATTTTGATGCACACTATCTGCTGCGTACCCATACCAGTCCGGTACAAATTCGTACTATGGAGAAAAAAGCACCGCCAATTCGTATTATCTGTCCTGGCCGTGTTTATCGTAATGACTCTGACCAAACGCATTCGCCGATGTTTCATCAGTTAGAAGGTCTTATGGTCACAGAATCGAGTACCTTTGCTGAGCTTAAAGGGTTGATCAGTGAATTCTTAGAGGCATTTTTTGGTAAACAGCTAACCGTACGTTTCCGTCCTTCGTTCTTCCCGTTCACTGAGCCTTCAGCTGAAGTTGATATCTTAGATGATAACGGCAAATGGCTGGAGGTGATGGGCTGCGGTATGGTGCATCCTCAGGTGCTCACTAACTGTGATATCGATGCGGATAAATATACTGGCTTTGCCTTTGGTATGGGCATCGAGCGTTTTGCTATGCTTTATTATGGCATTGATGATTTGCGTTTATTTTTCCAAAATGACGTCCGTTTTTTAAAGCAATTTAGTTAAGATTGTAGCTCTAAAAAGTCAGATAGATACACTCAATAATACGCCCACATTTATTTTGAAATTTGATTCGAGACACTTATGAAAATCAGCGAACAATGGCTACGTCAATGGGTAAACCCCGCGATTAATAGTGAGCAATTGGCCGAACAATTAACCATGGCAGGGCTGGAGATTGATGATCGTTATGCCGTGGCACGTCCTTTTAATGGAGTCGTTATTGGTGAAGTAGTCAGCGTTGAGCCCCATCCTGACGCCGATAAGTTACGGGTTACGCAGGTCAATATTGGTACCGATACGCCGATACAAATCGTTTGCGGTGCGCCGAATGTCTATGCGGGCATGAAAGCGCCGGTCGCTACGGTTGGTGCGGTATTACCTAGCAATGATGGTAGCGCTGGCTTTAAAATTAAGAAAAGCAAACTGCGCGGTATCGAGTCTAATGGGATGCTGTGCGGAGCCTCTGAGATTGACTTAGTCGATAGCATAGATGGTCTGCTTGAGCTGCCAGTTGATGCCCCTGTCGGCATGGATATCCGTGAGTATTTGGGATTAGACAATCAAATATTTGATATCTCTATTACTCCCAACCGCGGGGATTGTTTTAGCGTGCGCGGCATAGCTCGTGAGATGGCAGTGCTCAATGACTTGTCTATGCAAGTCCCTAATATTACTGAAAGTGCTGTAGGTTCTAATAGCGCTAGCATTGCCACTCCTAAGGTTAACGTGAGTGCAAAACAAGCTTGTCCACGTTACTTACTACAGTCAATTAGCCAGATTGATCGCAGTATTGATACGCCTAAATGGATGGCAGATAGCTTGGTACAATCAGGATTACGCTCGCATAATTTTTTGGTCGATGTGACCAACTATGTGTTGATGGAGCTTGGGCAACCATTACATGCTTTTGATGCTGATACGATCAAAGGTGATATTCAAGTTCGTTTGGCTGAACCTGCTGAGACCATTATTTTGCTAAATGATCAAACCATCAGCCTCACCGGCGATGAGTTGGTTATTGCAGATGACAAAGGTGCGCTTGCCCTTGCTGGCATTATGGGCGGGAAGCGTAGTAGTGTCACTGATAGCACCACTAATATCGTTTTAGAGAGTGCCTTTTTTAGTCCGCTTGCTATTGCGGCTCGAGCGCGTCGTTTTGGCTTGCATACCGATGCCTCTCAGCGTTTTGAGCGCGGGGTAGATTTTGAGCTACCGGCGCTGGCTTTAGCACGAGCGGGCGATTTGATTACTAGTATAGCTAAAGGAAAAGCGGGGCAAGTCGTCAAGGCTGAAGCTAGCAGTCAACTGCCTTTGCGCGCGCCAATTGATTTACCTTTAACCAAGGTACGTGATGTCATTGGTATCGATATTGAGCCTGCAACCATGGTGCGTATTTTGACGCAGCTCGGGTTCGTGGTCGAAGAGGGCGCTGATAGTCTTAAGTGTACGCCGCCCTCTTATCGTTTTGATATGCATATTAAAGAAGATCTAATCGAAGAGATTGCTCGTATTTATGGCTACGATAATATCCCCAGTATCTTGCCAAATTTGCAGGTGAGCATGGATTATGACGATACCGCTGATCTCACTCATAATATGAAACTGGCACTGGTTGATAACGGCTATATGGAAGCTATTAGCTTTAGCTTTAGTGATGCTAAGTTAGAAACTTTGCTTGATGATAATGGGTTAGGAGCGGTGCTGGCTTTGGCCAATCCAATATCCAGTGATTTGGCCGTTATGCGCCGTACTTTATTATCAAGCTTGCTACCTTGTGTGCAATATAATCTTAATCGGCAACAGCCGCGTATTCGTTTCTTTGAAACCGGTCTGAGCTTTGTCGGTCAGAGTATTAGCGAGCTGGTACAAACGCCAAGTCTCGCACTAGTAGCGGTCGGCGATGTCTGGGATGAGCAAGCTTATCAAAACCGTGCTGCAGACTTTTATGACTTAAAGCACGATGTTGAGCTATTATTGCCTGCGCAGCTTGATAGTAGTCGTGTTCGTTATGAGCGTAGTGAGCTTGACTTTCTGCACCCAGGCCAAAGTGCCAAACTCTATGTTGATGATCAATATCTAGGCTGGCTAGGACAGTTACATCCTTCTATCGCTAAGCAGCTTGATTTGCCTGCAACTTGGGTGGCGCAGTTAAATCTAGCGCCTTTATTAAGCCTTGCTCGTGAACAGCATGCTATAACCACGCCCAGTAAATTCCCGCAAGTACGCCGAGATATTGCGATTTTGGTCGATAGTGATATTAGTGTGCAAACCCTGCAAAATACTATTCGAGCGGCTGCCGGAAGAATGTTAGCTGACTTATGGCTGTTTGATGTCTATCAAGGGGAGCATGTACCTACAGGTCAACGCTCATTAGCCTTTGCCTTAATCTGGCAAGATAGCGCTCAGACTTTATCTGATGAAGGGGTAAAAGTTGCTACGGATAAGGTCATCCATGCTTTAGCAGAGCAGCATGATGCCCAGCTGCGTGATAGCTAAGAACTAATAACATTTTTATTAATTGATATTGTTAAGCCTTATTAATTAAAAATTTAATAATAAGGTGCTCATAAAATGGTTAACTACTTATAAATAAAGGTTTTATTAAGCGATTTATTTATAAAGACAGTAAAAAACCTTTATAATAGCAAGGGTTATACGTTAGATTAGTAGACGATAGCGCTCGAGAGATAAATAATAGTATAGGAGTTGTACTGTGAGTACCCTAACCAAGTCTGATATGATTGAGCATTTGATGAATGAGCTTAACTTAACTCGCCAAGAAGGACGCTGTTTGGTTGAGGGTTTTTTTGACGAGCTAGCCGACAGTTTAATAGAAGGCAAAGAAGTCAAGCTTTCAGGTTTTGGTAATTTTGAGCTTAAAGATAAAAATAGTCGTCCAGGCCGTAATCCAAAAACTGGGGAGCCGGTCGCAGTCTCCGCTCGTCGGGTGGTTACCTTCAAAACGGGGCAGAAGTTTCGCCAAAAGGTTGATGAGCATTTATTTGAAGCTTAAAAAATTTGCTAGCCGCATTAATAGATACTGCTCCGTTATAAGTTGCTAAGCGCCTCTATTTCTGTGCTTGTATCAAATTGAACCGTGTTAGCATGGCTCAAAAGATTGTAATAATTAATAATTGGGGGCTGATTTTTTATCAGCCCCCAACTATTATATCCATGAGAATTACTGCGCATGCGCTAATTGGAATTAAACAGACCTTTATCTCTCCTAACCCCATCTGTCTTGATAGGGTTGTTCCTAGATAGAAAGTACAAACCCTACGTCCTACTTCCATAAACTCTTGCTCGCTGCTTGCGAGTCCTACGCGGTTTCTATGTGGCTAAAACCTTTCGATAGAGCGTAGTATTGTTTTAGAGTTAAATACCTTTATAGCTTAGCTGTTTATCATGTCAGACGTAATGCCTTTTATTTGCTGCTTAAATCCTTGATTAAAATTAGATAAGAGCATTTTTTGGCTATAAAAAACCATTCATCCTTTGTTTAAACCTTCTGTCACTTTAGTTTTAGTCTAAAGAAACATTACAGAAACCTTTCTGTTATAATAAATTGAATATATACTTAATAACTATTGACATACTAGTCTGGCATTATTGTTGGATTAATCTAAGACCGTTAGTCATTAGTAAGCATTTTCGATATTCTGAGTATTTATAAAAAATGCTTAGTTCAGTCAGGGTTATGCTATCTTGTAGTTTAAGATACGCAATATTATTTAAACCATATCTATAGCTTGAAGATTGGCTTAAATACTTAGGGTAGGTTATCAAAATGAATAGTAATGACATATATCGAAAAAGTAGTTTAGGTCGGGAAGAAATCAAGAATCAAAGTATAGGAGTATTGCCACGAGAAGCTAGAACCTTGCTTATTATGATTGATGGCAAAAAGACTTATCAAAACTATTTTGATTCACTCGATAAAAGCAAAATGTTTTTTGAGTTTGGGGGTGTAGCACCACTTTTTGAATTACTTTTGGATTTTCAATGTATTGAGCTTATAGATCCTGATACGTCTGCTAATAAGAGTTCTGCATCCTCTCAGATCCCTGCAACTTTACTAGCCTCTCAAAATATCCAACCTCCTACGCAGAGTAATGATCCAGAATTTGATGAAGCCTTTAATAATCAAGGATTTAATGAGATTAATAGAGTAGATACTTCCTCAAAAGCTATAACACCAGATATTAGTTACGAATCATTAAGATCAGAGTTGGCAACTTATATTGAAGATAATGCGCCGCCTGAAGAAGCTTGGGGTTATTTGTTGCGTCTGGAGCAGTGTGAGGGAGCCGTACAATTATTAGCTTTAGCCCAAGATATTCAAAACGCTAATAATGCGCATTTGTCACGCGGTATGGATGAATTTTCTAAAAAGATAAAACGTCAACTTTAATATTTCATCGCAGCTATTCGTTTGGCTGTAGTCTTCAACCAACATTTTTAAACAATCGGAGCACTACCAAATGGGACTAGCTGAGCTTGCAGAAACCAATAATTCAAGAATGCTACATGGGGAGCATATCATTTTGCGTCTGACTTACATCAGTCGCTATAACAACCACAATGAGAATGGTGAAGTAACTCGTATTCTCGCCCAAGCCCAGCAAAATAATGAACGTAATGGTATTACTGGCGCTTTAGTTTTTAACCATAACTACTTTTTACAAAGTATTGAGGGTGCTAGACCAGTCATTAATGAGCTACTGAGAAAATTGATTAAAGATGATCGCCATTTCTCATTACAGATTATTGAATGTTGTGAGGTCGAACAGCGTCGTTGGAATAAATGGTCGATGAAGTATTTGATCCCTAGCGATGACAATAAAGAGCTGGCACTCAAATATTCAACTGGTTCTCAGTTTAATCCTTATTTAATGAGTACCAATCAAATTATGATGTTGATTGATAGATTGTCTACCCTTCAAGAGCAAGTACAAGCGGAAAAAGACAGCCCTAAAAAGAAAAAATCTTGGTTTTCAATAGGCTAGTTAGACTTAAAAATTTAAATAAGGATAAGATATGAACCAATCGACTTCAGATGCGCACATTTTAGTAAGCATGACCTATGCTAGCCGCGCAAACCCAGATGTGTCAGCCAAAGATTTTAATGAGATTTTAAAGCAAGCACAAACTAATAATGCTGCTAATGGAATTACTGGCATGCTTATCTTCAATAGGAATTATTTTTTACAAACTATTGAGGGTCCAAGAGCAAAGATCAATCGTTTGTTATATAGCTTGATAGCAGATCAACGCCATCATGACTTACAGCTTTTGGGAAGTCGCGAACTAAAACATAGAGAATGGGCTAAATGGTCGATGAACTATGCTTCTCCAAGCGAAGCAAATGCGGCGGTTTATCTTAAGTACTCTACGACTGTGGATTTTAACCCTTACTTACTAAGTGCCGAAGCCGCCCATAATTTAATGCATGATTTGGGCGCACAAAAGCAATAGATAAAGTTAAAAAGCGAGCATAAAAAAAGAGAGCGCAAGCTCTCTTTTTTATTATACTGAATATCAGTTAAAAACTATCAGTTACAGACGATGTTTATAATCGTTAGTAATGAATTACTGAGCTTCTTCTACAACAACAACTTCGTCGGCAGCGTCAACAGCAGCAGTATCAGTTTCGCTAGCTACATCCATGCTAGTAGTAGTACCGTCCATAGGTACTTCAGCATCCATTTCGTCAGTAGCGGTAGCAGCTTGGGCTTCAGCGATATCGGCTTCAGCAGCAGCAACAGCAGCTTCAGCGTCAGCAGAAACAACTTCGCCTTCAGCAGCAGCTTCGTTTAGCTCTTCTTGAGCGTCTTGTACTTCTTCTTGTGCATCAGATAAATCTTCAGCAGCATTTTCTTTATTGCTATCACAAGCAGTTAAGCCCATAGAAGCAGTCATGATACCAGCAAGTGCAAGTAATTTAAGTTTCATAGTGTATTCTCCAAAAAATGAAATGAGCAGTAGCCACAAAAAAAGGTTGAACATCCGAATTATTTCGAAAGTCAACTAATCCTACTTACAGCTACTCAGCTTACCCGTATTCTATATACTTTCCTTATAAAAGAAAAGCACTTGTACAATTAAGTAACAATAAATTAGTAAATAAACTTTACTAATCTGCCTTTATTATTGTTTTTAATACACTTTCTAAAAATGTTTTCCGTATAATTAGTTCAAAAGCCAAGCTAGATTAAACTTATAATAAACTATGAGCTTCTATTAAACAACTTTAGGCATTTTATTTCAAGAGCTAGAAACTTAAAGGTTGAGAGATTTAAAGGTCGAGAGGTTGATCGTCATCACCGTTATAATAAAGATTATTAACCACGGTTTTAAAGCCAACTAAAAGTTAGGCTATTTAGATGACTGTTGTTATAGGTTATAGGTCTTATAGATTGCAAGGCACTTAATTATATTTAAGGTAAATATTTATACCTTTAGGGAAGAGAATTATGAAATGGCGAGATAGAAGAGGTAGCTCTAACGTACGTACTAGTAGTGGTGGCGGTAAAATGATTGGTGGTGGTATTGGTGGGATCATTATTGCTGGTATTTTATGGTTGGTATTTGGCGTAAACCCCATGACCGCTCTACAAACAGGGCAGGCTGTAACCGCTGGTAGCTCAACCACCACTACTGAGCCGGCAACCAGTAATGATCGTGATACTCAGTTCGTCAAAGTCGTATTAGCAGATACCGAGGATGTTTGGAATCAAGTGTTTAGTGAAGGCGGTCAGACCTATAAAGAGCCTTCATTGGTATTGTTTAATGGTCAAGTTAGCTCAGCTTGTGGTAGCGCTACCTCAGCGACAGGACCCTTTTATTGTCCAAGTGATCAAACCGTCTACTTAGATACTTCTTTCTTTGCAGAAATGCGTCAGAATTTAGGTATAACTGGTGACCAGCAAGGTTCAGGTGATATTGAGAATCAAGGTAGAGCGGGCGACTTTGCTCAAGCTTATGTGATCTCACATGAAGTTGGTCATCATGTCCAGACCCTATTAGGTATTACTCAACAAGTTAACCAAGCTAGCCGCCAAGTGACCCAAGCTCAAGCTAACAAACTCTCGGTATTACAAGAGCTACAAGCAGACTGTTTTGCAGGAGTTTGGGCTAATCGTAATCAGCAACGTGTGCAGTTTTTGGAGCCAGGCGACATAGACGAGGCTATCAATGCGGCCAGTCAAATTGGGGATGACCGTTTGGCACGTAACAGTGGCCGTGCAGTGACGCCCGATAGTTTTACGCATGGTACTAGTCAGCAGCGCGTTAACTGGTTTACTCGTGGGTTAGAAAGTGGAGATGTGCAAACTTGCGATACTTTTAGTGGAGGACTCTAATAAAAAGTGACATCTGATAAACAGTACTCAAGCCGTCGTTTTTGAGTTGGAAACCTTTATAATACTTTTATTATTAACACTGTTCTAATCAGAATCCAAAAAAAACCTGCAATCTAGATCGCAGGTTTTTATCATTATAGCTATAAATATAGTTAGTTAAAGCTCAATAGTCATAAAGAGCTATTTAGTTTGGTCGTAAATATAACCACCAGCACCACCAAGAGCAGCGCCCGCTAGAGCACCACGTGCGATGTCTTTGCTGTCGCCTTTACTTCTGATTAAAGCACCAGCAGCAGCGCCAGCAGTAGCACCTTTAGCGGTGTTATTCATGTTACCGTATGGGCCAGAGTTACAACCTGTCATGATTAGCGCTGAGCTTGTAATAGCCGTCATTGCGATAGTTTTAGCAAATTTCATATGATCACCTATAAATTAAAAAATTAATATACAACAGCTCTGATACTCTCAGCGGTGCTGTTACTGCCTATCATAGTAGCTGATTCATGTATTTCTAGTCGTAGTAAAAGCGCTAAGCTTTGCAATTAGCCTGTAAAACTTGTTACCACTATGTATCATTAGTGGGGGTTATCATTAGTATTCTTGTATTTAGAAGTATAATCCGCTATTCATATTCGAGTTTTATAGACTATTTAATAAACAAAGGTCGCATTATTGCGACCTTTGTTTATTATAAAAAGATTATGGCGTGTTCTAGGACTACTAAAACTAATTCTGTGATTTACGCTTCATTTGTTCAAAGAACTCATCGTTAGTCTTGGCCTCTTTGAGACGTTCAAGTAAGAACTCAGTCGCTTGCACACCATCCATAGGCTGTAATAATTTACGCAGAATCCAAACCTTACGTAGCTTATCTTCATCCAATAGACGTTCTTCGCGGCGTGTACCAGATTTTTTGATATTAATAGCTGGGAATACGCGTTTCTCCGCCAAATCACGCTCAAGGGTAATCTCTTGGTTACCTGTTCCTTTGAACTCTTCAAAGATAACGCTATCCATTTTACTGCCGGTATCAATAAGCGCACTGGCAATAATGGTTAAACTGCCGCCTTCTTCAACGTTACGTGCGGCCCCAAAGAAGCGTTTAGGACGCTCTAACGCATTGGCATCAAGTCCACCAGTCAATACTTTGCCAGATGAAGGAATGACCGTATTATAAGCACGAGCAAGACGAGTGATGGAGTCCAGTAAGATAACCACATCTTGTTTATGTTCGACCAAGCGCTTGGCTTTCTCAATCACCATATCGGCAACTTGTACGTGACGCTGTGGTGGCTCGTCAAAGGTTGAAGCAACCACTTCACCGCGAACGGTGCGCTCCATCTCTGTCACTTCTTCTGGGCGCTCATCAATCAGCAACACGATTAGATAACATTCAGGATTATTGCGAGTAATAGATTGGGCGATGGTCTGTAATAGCATCGTTTTACCCGCTTTAGGCGGTGCTACGATAATTGAGCGCTGACCTTTACCAATAGGAGCAATGAGATCAATAATACGACCGGTTAAATCTTCAGTGGTCCCATTGCCCAACTCCAGCTTTAGCTGTTCGGTCGGAAACAGGGGAGTTAAGTTTTCAAAGATTAACTTATGGCGTGAGCGGTCTGGGGTATCAAAGTTGATTTCACCGACTTTTAATAATGCAAAGTAACGCTCAGAATCTTTCGGTGGGCGGATAGTACCCGCAATGCTGTCACCGGTCTTAAGACTAAAGCGTCTTATCTGACTAGGGCTGACATAGATATCATCAGGACCTGCTAGATACGAGCCTTCTGATGAGCGCAAAAAGCCAAAGCCATCCGGTAGCACTTCTAATACCCCATCACCATAGATGGCTTCACCATTACGGGCATGAGTTTTTAGGATAGCAAAGATGATATCTTGTTTACGGCTACGCGCCATATTATCAAGACCCATTTCTTTGGCGATAGCCAACAGCTCGGCGATTGATTTTTTCTTTAATTCAGTTAAATTCATAGGTAGGTCATTAGCAATTTATCGGGCGAGAGATGCCATTAGCAGCACATTCCACGATATTGGTTAAAACAGCAATAGCGTAGTAAAAAGGTGTGCGCACAGAGTTAAGTCTTAGGTCGTATGGATTACTATGCACTAGACGCTTTCAATCGCCAAAGTATTATTTGAATGGCAAAATGCGAATACAGATAGTTACATAAGAGTCTACGATAAGAGCTCAGTATCAGTAATTGTATTTAATAGTGTGATTGTGTTCTATGTTGATAAACACTAGGAGAATAGCGACTAGGCGCTAAGGAAAACGATTATGTTTTTCTTGTCAGCAGACTATACGGTTTTCAGGACAGTGTTGTCAATAATTTTTGCTAAAAATTTAATATAAATCGACTTTATGGTTAGAAAAGCAGCAAAAAAGCCATTATCTGGACCAGATAACGGCTTTTCAGGAATTAAATTTAATATTATTAATGCTAAGTGCTTAATAAATTAAAGATGTTTATCCAATACTTTTGCTAATTCAGACTTTGGCTGTAAACCCATTACTGAATCTACTTTTTCGCCATCCTTAAAGACAAATAGCGTTGGGATATTACGGATACCAAAGCGGCTAGCGGCTTGTGGGTTGTTATCCACATCGACTTTAACGATTTTGACTTTGCCTTGGTATTCAGTAGCCAAATCTTCTAAAATAGGGGCAATTGCTTTACAAGGGCCACACCAAGCTGCCCAAAAGTCTACTAAAACCACGGTATCAGCTTGTAGCACATCTTGATCAAAGTTAGCATCCGTAGTATTAACAATTAAATCTGACATAGTGTTTCTCTCTTATTCTATTATCTTGGTATCATCTGCTGACTAAAATATGATTAGCCTATAATAATACTTATCAGCAAATGACTAAAAAGTGAATTAAATATTTAAGGCTATATTAACATGTTTGAACCATCATAACAGATGCAGTCTGGTTAAATTATTTAACCATCGTTATCAGTACAATCAATATAATAGCTATTATTGTAAATTTAGCAGATGTTTTCAGTTAGTATTTTATCTTTACTTTAGCAAAAAATATACCAAACTAAATCGTATTAAACCAAAATAAGTAGTTCTTTATGTTTTTTAGTGATGAAAATGTAGCAGCTTTAAATAAGCAGGAATATCAATATCCCACTGAATTTTTTCAAAATTTTGCCCAGAAAATTACCATTTATGAAGATGATGATATTTGGATAGTCGATAAGCCTGCAGGGCTACTTAGTGTCGATGGTAAAACGCTTAAAGTCAGCTTATTGTCTCGGCTGGAGCGTGTTAATCCAAAGGTTAAGCTTATCCATCGTCTCGATATGGACACCTCCGGGCTATTGATATTTGCTAAAAATGCCGCTGCGCAGACGCATATAAGCAAGCAATTTATCGACCGTTTACCGCAGAAAACTTATCAAGCCCGAGTTATTGGCGAGTGGGGGTCGGTAGGTGCCACTGGTAAGATATCAGTACCCGTGCGTTATGAGCCCACTACTAAGCCACGCCATATCGTCGATCACAATTGGTCAAAAAATGCTCTGACGTTGTACGAAGTGCTCGGTTACGAGCAGTGTAATGGTCAGACTGTTACCCGAGTGTTATTGAAACCGGTAACAGGACGCAGTCATCAACTACGGGTACATATGGTGCATTCTGGCCATGTCATTATTGGTGACCCTATCTATGCAGAAGGAGTGGCATTAGATATTGCGCCGCGCTTAAACTTGCATGCCCAGCAGCTGCGCCTTAAGCATCCGGTACTTGAAGCATGGATGGACTGGGAAAGTCCGGTGCCTTTTTAGGATATTCAGCGATAAAACAACAACAAATAATGAGTAACAGTAATAGCCGGATGATTATTTGGCACGGTTATAGCTTGAGAAAACGGTAGTGCACAGCTGTGAACCCTAAGTCAGATATTATTTACTTAATGTCTTTTGATTGTCCTACTATTGATAATAAGCATTGGTAATTGGTATTGATAACAGCTTAAAGCGTTGAGCTTGAGCGCTGCTATGAAGCCTTGGTATGAAAGGGGCTAAGATACCTTATAAGGCTAGACATTAAGGATAATGAGCGACTAGAGGTAAGTGATTATCGGTTGCTATAAATAATCGACTATAAAGGAATAGGGCTATGCTAGGTATGACATCTGCTAAGAAAAATCTCAAGAACCGATTTTCTCGTTCAACGCCATCCGCGCAACAACCTGCTGATTATGAGATTCTAATTATCGGTGCTGGCATTGCTGGCATTGGGATGGCCTGTCGTTTGCAACAACAAAAGCGCAAAAGCTTCTTTAAGCCTACAGCTGCTACTAAGCGAAGGTTTAAGCAAAGGCTCAAGCACGAAAAGCCATCGGGTTCTCAACCTTTTATAATCTTAGAAAAACGCACAGATTTGGGCGGCACTTGGGATTTATTTAATTATCCAGGCATCCGCTCTGACTCTGATGCCTTGACCTTTGGCTATAGCTTTAGGCCGTGGCTGGATCGTAAAATGCTGGCAAGTGGGAAAGCTATTAAAGATTATATGGCCGATACTGCGCGCGAGTTTAAGGTCACTGAACATATTCGCTATCAGCATGAAGTGCAGCAATTGTCGTGGTCAAGCCTTAAGCAGCAATGGTCAGCGATGGTAAAAGACCATAGTAGCGGAGAGGTGTTTACTTTGACGGCTAATTTTGTCGTTGGTGCTACGGGGTATTATGATTATGAGCAAGGATATCGGCCTCACTTCAAAAATGAAGAGCAGTTTCAAGGAGAAATTATTCATCCCCAGCACTGGGTAGATGTGGATTATCAAGACAAAAAAGTCGTAATTATTGGTAGCGGAGCCACGGCAATGACTTTGTTACCCGCCTTGGTCGATGAAGAGAGTGAGCAATGCGCGCGTCATGTAACTATGCTACAGCGTTCGCCGACTTATGTGGCGAGCGTGCCCGGTGAAGATTCGGCGCTAGATTGGCTTTCGGGTAAACTGTCACCTTTATCGAGGCATCAAGCCTATACTCTATTGCGAACACGTAATGTGCTGATGCAGCAAGGAGTCTATCAAGCAGCGACTCATGCGCCTAAGCTGATGAAAGCCTTTCTACAGCATGGGGTCAAAAAAGAGCTGAAAGGCAGCGGTGTCGATACGGCCCACTTTATGCCGACTTACAACCCATGGGATGAGCGTTTATGTGCGGTACCCGATAGTGATTTGTTCACCGCCTTACACGGCGAGCGAGCAGACGTGGTTACTGATCAAATTAAAGGCTTTACTGACACTGGTATTGAACTGGCCTCTGGGCAACATTTGAAGGCTGATATTATTGTGACTGCTACGGGCCTCAAGCTCCAGATGTTGGGCGGTGCAGATTTATATATCGATGGCGAACCGATTGATGTAGGTTCGCTGATGACTTATAAAGCGGTGATGTTAGAGGGTGTGCCTAATCTGGCGGTGTTATTTGGCTATACTAACGCCTCTTGGACTTTAAAGATTGATTTGGCCTGCCAGTATCTACTGCGGCTGTTAGGTTACATGCACAAACACAATTATCAAGTCGTACGCGCGCAAGCGGTAACTGATGAGCAGCAAGCACGAGTCTTGTCGGATACGGTATTGGGCTCTTTGAGTGCCGGCTACGTACAACGTGCCAAGGACGAGCTTCCCAAACAGGGCGACCGCTATCCTTGGCAAGTGACTAATAACTACTTAAGCGATCGTATTATGCTGAAACATCGCAAGCTCGATGATGATTGGCTGATATTTGAGCGTTAGTTGCTATCTCTATAAAATTTTAGTCCTAATTTTTTAAGCTTGCTCGTTAATAAAATCAGTAACTTGCTTACTCAGAATCTCCCATAGGGTATTCTGAGCGCTTTTACTGCCCCAAGCATTGTGCGGGCTAAAGATGACGCGCGGATGCTCTTTAAGACTTAATAAAGGGTCATTATCAACAATAGGCTCCTGCTCGAAGACGTCAGTGGCATAACCAATAATCTGCTCATTATTAATAGCCTCAACCAAAGCCTGGCTATCAACAATACCGCCACGGGCCACGTTAACCAGTAGAGGCTGCTGTTGCATTTTTTCTAGCGTATCTTTATTGATTAAATGCTTAGTTTCCTCAGTCAAAGGGGTGTGCAAGCTAATAACGTCCGCTTGTGCGAGCACTTCATCAAAAGCGCTATAGTCCTTATTACGAGGCTCTCGGCCTTGATGCTCAGCCCATAATACTTTCATACCAAAGACCTTAGCAATCTCGGTTACCCGCTTGCCGATAGTACCCACCCCAATGATGCCTAAGGTTTTATCTTCTAGATCTATTAACGGCACATCAAGTAGACAAAAACTACCGTCATTGCCCCAAGAGCCATCAGTGACCTTTTGCTGGTAATAAAACCCTGCTCGCATGGCGTTTAGCATGAGCATAAAAGTATGCTCTGGCACACTTTTAACCGCATAGCCTGCGACATTATAAAGTGCTACGTCATGCTTATCGCAAGCATCTTTATCCACATTGTTCATGCCGGTAGCAGTGAGCTGGATAAGTTTAAGTTTAGGTAAGCTACTGATGACTTCAGCACCGATCTTTACTTTATTAGCGATAATAATATCAGCATCTTTACAGCGCTCAATGATAGTCGCAGCATCATCTTGAGTGTCACCATAAGTAACATAATCACTAACGCCTGCTGGTGCTGGCAAATCGACCCCTTCAGAAAAAGTGCCCTTATCTAAAAATACTGCTTTCATATTGTCACCTTATTTGTAATTATCAATAAATTCGTTAATTTGCTCTTGAACAATCTCCCACAACTTATGATGGGCATTTTTACTACCTGAAGCAACATGAGGGCTAAAAATAACACGGGGATGCTGCTGCTCTACCAGTTTAAGTAAAGGATCGTCTTTTGCTATAGGTTCTTTTTCGAAGACATCGGTAGCATAACCCAGAACTTGGTTGTTTTGTACCGCCTGCACCATAGCTTTTGAGTCTACTACTGCACCGCGAGCTACGTTAACCACTAAAGGCTTCTTAGACATTTTAGCTAAGGTATCTTTATTGATGAGATGCTTAGTTTGTTCTGTGAGAGGGCAGTGTAAGCTGATGATATCGGAGGCTGCTAGGACGGTATCAAAGTCGGTATAATCCTCATTGCGTGGTGTTTTGCCTTGATGCTCAGCCCACAATACCGTCATACCAAAGGCTTGTGCGATTTCACTGACCCGTTTGCCCACAGTGCCGACGCCAATAATTCCTAAGGTTTGCTCTTCCATATCTATCATAGGTGCTTGATTGATCTCTGCGCTGCCTGCTTCCCGCCAATTGCCATCGATTACTTTATGATGATAATGAACCCCTGCACGTAGGGCATTTAACATAAGCATAAAGGTATGTTCGGGAACAGCCTTGGATGCGAACGCCGCGGCATTATATAGTTCAACATTATTATCTTTGCAAGCTTCATGGTCTACGGTATTCATCCCACTTGAGGTTAGCTGTATCAGCTTTAGATTAGGTAGTGCTTCGATAACTTCACGTTCAATTCGAAGCGAACCACTAATCATAATGTCCGCATCTTGGCAGCGTTCAATAATGGTTTTATTGTCTTGTGAGGTACTTTCAAAAGTTACATACTCACTTACCCTTTCAGGCTTAGGTAGCTCAATACCTTCTAAGAATCTTACTTCATCTAATAATACGGCTTTCATAATCGCTCCTTTTATTTTTAATATAATAGATAGCTATAAAGCCTTCAATGTAGCATGACTACGCTAAAACCAAAAACCTCTACTTTAAAATAAAGCAGAGGTTTGGTGTGGTATCAAAGAGCTAAAACCTATAAAGCAAAGCGTTTACGCAGTTTGCCAATAAAGCTGCGCACCCGACTAGAAAGGTCGATACGCACATCATTATCAGGGTCGTGCTCAACCTCATAACGTTTTACCAGCTCAGGACTGGCTTTTAATTTAGTATGATGACGAAAGGCACGGTTGACACTAATCTCTAGTAGGCTGGCACGCATGGGTTTGGGCAGACAGCGATAAACCTGACCTTTATTAATCAAATCAATGAGCAAGCCGGCATCTTGAAACTGGGTCTGTACTAGTACCACTAGATGCGGGGCGTCTTGTTTCAAGGTGAAAATAATAGGGGCGATATTCTCCCCACTGACGTTAATGTCGGTAATACAGACGCCAATATCGTAGTTGGCAAGATAGTCATAAGCATCTTCTAGGCTTTGCGCATGCAGCACGTTATAGCTGTTTGAGAATTGCTTACGAATCTGTGCTATAAGCTCATCGGTCTCATCAATGACCAATAATGTTTGTTTGTAGCCCACGTTATCGATTTGATCCGCATCCTCGTCAGCATTATAAGTTAAGGCGATCTCAGTGGCACGTCCAACTACGGTTTGTAGCTCTTCAGATTTGCAGGGCTTAGTTAGATAACGATAAATCTCCCCATCATTGATAGAGCCAATAATAGCGTTTAGATCCGCATAGCCGGTTAACAAAATTCGCATGGTAGAAGGTGAGATGTCCTTAACCTCACGTAGAATATCAACACCCACCCGTTCCGGCATACGCTGGTCACTGACCGCCACATGGACATGGTTGTCCTTAATGTAGTCAATATACTCATTGGGGTCAGTAGTGACAAAAACATCATGACTCTTGCGAAACAAGAGCTTCATCGAGCGCAGAATACGCTGTTCATCATCGATAAATGCCAGTTTGGGTTTTGAATCAATAGCTGATTCAGAAAAACTGTCAGTGGTTTCAGTAATTTGGAGCTCAGTCATAATTATATCCTTATAATTCATGATGGTAGAATGGCAAGTTTTTACTATTATCGACGTCAGCATCTTACGTTCATCTTAATAAGCGCTAAATGACCAACGTCGTAAACCAATAGCTTATGCCGCCAATCTCTGTTCATCTAAGTTATTGTCAATAGGCAGTGTCAAAGTGAAGGTGGTGCCCACGCCTTCTGTCGATACCACGCTGATATCGCCATTGTGCTGCTCCATAATCTGTTGGCTGATAGCCATACCCAGTCCCGTTCCTTCGCCTGCGCCTTTGGTAGTAAAGAAGGGTTCAAATATCTGCTTGAGCACAGCCTCACTCATGCCTTTACCGTTATCAGCCACCTCAATATAGACGTTGGTATCATCGGCGTGCGTGCGCAGCTCAATCTTACCGTTAAGGTTATCGCCTAGCGCTTGTGAGGCATTGTTTAGCAAGTTAACTAAGACTTGATTAATCTGTGAGGGTGAACACTTAATCTCAGGCGTTGGTGCAAAGTCGGTGACAATCTCTTGATGTTTGATCGAGTTACCCGCAATCTTTAGCGAGGACTCGATACACTCACGCACATCAATAGTCTTAACTTTTGATTCATCAAGTCGGGCAAAGTTACGCAGGTTCAAAACCATCTCGGTAATTTGCTCTACGCCGAATAAAGAGTCTTTGATCAACTCTTTGAGCTCGTTGGACAACTCATCTTCTTCAATCTCATTAGAAGCGCTCACAATCTCTGTCAGTAATTGCTCAATCTCAGCAGTTGATGCGGCTTTATCATTTTGGATATTTTTTAGACCTTGTACCAGCTCGATAAGGTCTTCGTATTGCTCAGTGAGCTGTCCAATAATCTCCAGATTGTTTTGCACATATGACAGCGGCGTATTTACCTCATGCGCAACCCCTGCAACCATTTGACCTAAGGTTGCCATTTTCTCCGAACGAATTAATTGTAGCTGGGAGTTTTTTAGCTCTTTTAACGTCTCTTGCAGCTCTGCGGTGCGCTCTTCTACCTTGACCTCCAGCTGCTGATTGATGTTAGCCAGCTTACCTTCGTTGGATTGAATCCGGTCTAATAGATCACTAATAGAGCTATTAACTAGGCCGATTTCATTGCGTCCCTTAGAAAATTTGACTGCGCTTAACTTATTATATTGCTTGTCATCAATGAGTTTTTCAGCTTCTAGAATTTTATCAGTGGTTCTTTGCAGGGGGTTAAAGGCTAAAAAGGTCAACATAAAGTAGATCAGACCTACAGTGATAAACAGGGTAAACATGACCGAGTTGATCAAATCTTTACTCAGATTATCTGCAATAGCGTTAATCTCAAAGTCAGGCTGAACAAGTATTAGCTTCCAATAAGTTTCAGGAATCTCAAATATATAGGCCTGACTACCCCGATAGTACTCATCTTTGGCAAGATCAAAGCTTTGCAGTAAATGCTCATCTAAAGTATCTTGATTGTTTTCACTAACATTTAGGTAAGCACCGTAATTGACCAAAGCGTAACCTTCGGTTGTACCATTACCTTGAGATTGGTCAATACCATACAAAGCTTGCTGTACTTGCGGCGATATACGTCCAGCGACCTCTTCCACCGTACGGGCTCGCCGCGTAGTTAAGAAATCGAGTATAGGTTGCCATGCTGGATCTGAATTAATAACCTGCTGAACATCAAGCGGGGTGCCTGTTTCTTCATCAATATAATTTAGACGCTCAGGGTTAGATGAGGCGATAACCTTGTCACTGTTATCAACCAAAAGGATGTAACCTGAGCCCGTACGTTCGCTTAATTTGACAATATTGTCCTGAATCTGATTTAGAGTAAAGTTAACGGTACTGGCACCCCAAAAGGTAGCATTACGTTCGATGGCAAGACCACAGCTCATGGCAAGCTCCCCTCCAGCCCTTGAAGGTCGGACGTGTTGCCACAAGCAGCCTTCGGGCTTAATCGCCTTGACTACCTGAAACCAGTCCTCTTGATAATAAGGGTTGGCAGGATTGGGGTCAGTAAATATAGGCTGATAAGCACCATTTTGGCGTACCATTAAAAAGGGATGAGTAGCTACCTCATCACCCAAAGCGTTTTGGTCTGGCCAAATGCCGCCACTACCCAATATGCCGTAGTCACTTTGGTCAAAAGCATTGGTTAAACCTATCTGCAACAGGTTCTCTTGTACTGGTAGCGTCTGCGCACTTTGTTGTAACTCCAGCGCACTACGCATCACCCGTCTGATATCTGAGGAGATACTATTAACCGTAGTATTACCCGTTTGAATAATTAGCTTTTCAGATTCTACGCGGATTTTTTCGTAGCCTTGTTGGTCTACTATGTAAAAAACTACCGCTAGAACTACTGTGAAGGCTAAAAATAAAACAAAGGTAATCTGGGTGCTGACTTGGTTAAAAAAACCAACTTTTTTAGAGGTACTCATAATGACTTCATCCTTGAAACATATAAGCTACAGATATTTAGGCTACTTATAATCCACTTGGGTAGGAGGGAGGGATTAGAGCTGCCAGGAGCTATTTTAGAAAAACCTTTAAAACAATAGCATTCTGTCTACTAAATGTCTAAAGGTATTGTTTAAGTTTATTAATATATATTAATGTAAATATAATTGCTATATTATTTCTGATATTAATATTAAGTTACTTATTGTAAGTTGATCAGTGCTTTATCAAAGCTTTATAGAGCAAGATTTTATAACTGTTTTGACGGTTTACCGTACATGTTAATCTGCTCTTGAAAAATCAGCTTAGCGTACGCATCTAACCGCTAACCCTATATAATAGGTCAGTGTTATCGCTTTATTATGCAGATAACTAAGCCTACTAATTGGGCTTACCCGCTAGGCTTGATAGCTTGCCTGCGTAGGTATTTAATTATCACCCTAGTTGTGATATCCGCTTTTTTCTATCTGAGTACAAAAGACATCGCCCTATGACTATTTCTGCCGCTGCATTGCACAGTACCGAGTTCGCCGTTGGTCAACGCCATTTATCTGATACTGAGTCCGAGCTTGGCTTGGGTGTGGTTATCGATGTAGATGACCGCTGCGTGCACATCCTATTTCCACAAAGTGAAGAGACTCGCGTTTACGCCAAAAACTCTGCCCCTTTATCAAGAGTGATATTTAAGGTTGGCGATAGTATTTATGATCAAGAAGGTCATAACTATATTGTCACCGCTGTTGATGAAGTGATGGGGGTACTGAAATACAGTGTCGAGTCTAATGATAAAGAGTCCGCCGATAGCGAGACTGCTAATAAAAGTATTATGGAAACTCGCTTGGCCGCTAACATTACCTTAGCAAAACCACTTGAGCGCTTACTTGCAGGGCGGGTTGAGCGTGGTGATTGGTATGATCTACGTCAAGATATCTTACGTATGCAAGCAGCGCTTGTTGGTCATCCTTTAAAAGGCTTGATGGGAGCGCGTGTCGATATTATTGAACATCAGCTTTATATTGCTCACGAAGTAGGCAAGCGTATTGCTCCGCGCGTGTTGCTCGCTGATGAGGTTGGTCTTGGCAAAACTATTGAAGCTGGTTTGATTATTCATCAGCAGTTACTAGCAGGCAAGGCTGAGCGCGTTTTAATTTTAGTGCCAGATAGCTTGCAATATCAGTGGATGATTGAGCTACGCCGCCGTTTTAATCTAAACTTTGCTTTGTTTGACTTGGTACGTACGGCTGCTATTAAAGAGCACGATCCTGAGCAAAACGTATTTGCCACTGAGCAGTGTATTATCGCTGGTATGGACTTGTTGCTTGATCATCACGATTTATATGAGCAGGCGATGGAGGCTGGATTTGATTTGCTGGTCGTTGACGAAGCCCATCATTTGCACTGGGATGAGGCTCAAGGTGGTAATGATAAATATGAGCTAATCGCTGATTTTGCTGATGAAACTCCTGGGGTTATGCTATTGACCGCTACTCCTGAGCAATTAGGCACGCAAAGTCATTTCGCCCGTTTACGTTTGCTCGATCCCGATCGTTTTGACGATTTAGATGAGTTCATTGCCGGCCAAGACGCCTTTGGTGAGACTGCGGCAGTGGCTGAGGTGTTAATAGAAGAAAAGCCGCTAACTGCCGGTCAGGTTGCAGCTTTGAGCGCTCTATTAGACTTGAGCATAGAGGAGCTGGCACCCATCAATGAAGACGATAAGCTGCGTACTTATGTCCTCAATGAACTATTGGATCGTCATGGTACCGGACGAATATTGTTTCGTAATACTCGTGAGAGCGTTAAAGGCTTTCATGGGCGCAGCAGTCGTCCGCATCCTCAAGCGCTACCTGAGAGCTGGCAAGACAGCTACCAAACTAATGGCAAGCTGCGTGAACAGCTTTGGGGTGAAGAAAATCAGCCAGATGGCGGCTGGTTAGAAGATGATCCTCGTGTACCTTGGCTTATTGAGCTGTTAAAAGGTGAATTAAAGCAGAAAAAGGTGCTCCTCATTGCCCGTAGTGGTGCTACAGTTGAGAGTTTAGAGGCGGTACTGCGTCTACATGCGGGTATAAAAACCGCTATTTTCACTGAGCAGATGACTTTACTTGAGCGTGACCAAGCGGCAGCATTCTTTGCTGATAGTGAAGGGGCGCAGATTTTACTGTGCTCAGAGATTGGCTCAGAGGGGCGTAACTTTCAGTTTGCAAGCCAGCTGATATTGTGGGATTTGCCCGCTAATCCGGATACCTTAGAGCAGCGTATTGGCCGCTTAGACCGTATTGGTCAGACCCAAAAAATTACCTTGCATGTGCCATATGTTGAAGGAACGGCGCAAGAGCGTTTGTATCACTGGTACGATAAAGCCTTAAACATGTTCAATCAGATATCGCCAACCGCTCAAAGTGTTCAAGAGCAGTATATTCAAACCCTTAAGCCACTACTAGAAGGGGCTGATACAGAAGATAATCGCTCGTCACTGCAAGCACTAATTACAGAAGCGAAGCAAACCAGATTGGATCTAGAGGCGCAGCTACAGGCCGGCCGTGATCGTCTGCTTGAATACAACTCGTGTCGTCCACGGGTCGCTGGTCGTATCGCTCAAGCCATGCGTGATTTTGATAGCTATAATTTGTTGCCGCCATTTATGGAGCGTTTTTTAGCATCAGCTAATATCGACCATAGTGTGCAGCGTGATGGTTCGTGGGTGATTGCGCCGCCTGATAGTGCGGAGAGTAGCGAATATGTCGAAGGACTCCCACTCGGTGATGAAGACGGTATGACCTTAACCTTTGATCGTGAGCAGGCGCTAATACGAGAGGATATTGAGTTTATTACCCATGAGCACCCGCTGATGCAAGCTATTTATGAGCTTGCTAGCACCAGCACTTTTGGCAATACTACGGTCGCCATGCTCAAAAGCGTAGCCGTACCTCAAGGCATGATTATGCTCGAGATTAATTTCCGCATAGAAGCAATTGCACCGAAAATGCTAAACCTGCCGGCGACTTTACCTAAACAAAATATCCGTGTTTTTATTAGCGAGCAAGGCAGTGATTTGTCAGAGCGCATCAGTAGTGAGATGATCATGCCTCATATTGAGCGTTTGGATAATAATAGGGCCCGGCAAGTTATCAAGGTACGCAGTGATGTGATTGAACAACGTTACTATGAAGCAGAGGATATTGCGCGTGCTCAATTGACCGAGATTGGTGCGCAGGCGAGTGAGCGCTTCAATCAACAGTGGTCAAGAGAAATCAAACGCCTAAAACATTTGCAAACTATCAATCCTAATGTGCGTCCTGAAGAGATTGAGCGCTTAGAAAACCTAAAAGCGCAAGGTGAACAAGCTTTGTCCAACCTATCTTTAGTTCCGGATTCTATTCGAGTGTTGGTAGCGGTCAAACCGTAGCCAATTTTTTAAGATAAAAAAGAGGTGCAAAGTGCGCCTCTTTTTTTAATAAGCTTTTATTATCTTATAATATAATAAGACGCTATTCTAAGCAGAACCTAATATAGATATTCAAAAAAGCCATTAACTGGTCAAAGCTACCAATATTGGGTAAGATGTTTGACTGCTCCTGTTAAGGCGATTAATAAGCTTTGTCAATTATCTGATAATTAAAAGACTTGTTATTGATTGACATTAACCATTGATATAAATATTATTTTAAACGGTCTTGAACCGTATCGCAGCAATACTGCTCATCAGTGTTGGTTATAAAATATAAAGAGGACTTACCGTCATGTCTAATTATTCACAACTCATTGATGAGCTCCTTGCTACGGTGACACTTATTGAAGTGATTCCTGATGTCTTTGAAGGCAAAAGCCATGACTATGTAGGTGCACGTATTTTTGGCGGACAAGTGCTAGCTCAAGCTATTATGGCCGCGGCTCATACCCTTGGTGAAGATAAACCTTGTCATTCGTTACATGGTTATTTTTTGCGTGGTGGTGATATTACTCAACCCGTTATTTATCAAGTGCGCCGTTTGCGTGATGGTCGGAGTCTATCAGCACGTGAAGTGACCGCCATTCAGTATAAGCAAGCAAAGGGTAAGCCGCCGATAGAGCAGGTTATTTTCTCGATGATTGCTTCGTTTGCACCGATAGAAGAAGGGTTGGAGTATCAAGAAGATATGCCAGTTTATCCACCACCCGAAGATTTAATGACCGAGCAAGAGCTGAAAGAAGAGTATGTCGGTAAAGTGCCAGATGCGCTAAAAGCCCGTTTTATGCGTCATCGTCATGTGGAGATCAAACCGATAAAACCCCGAAATCCGATAAATCCGGAGCCCATGAAGCCGCAACAGGCTAATTGGCTACGTATTCGTGAGCTTGGCTCGCAGCCAGTAGCGATTCAGCAAGCACTATTGGCTTTTTCGTCAGACTTTTACTTGGTGGGTACAGGGCTGATGTCGCATGGTGTTAGCTTTATGACCAGCGGTTTGCAAGCCGCCAGCATTGATCACTCGATGCACTTTCATCGCTCGTTTGATCTCAATGATTGGTTATTGTATGACATGTGGAGCGATACCACCTCGAGCGCAAAAGGGCTAAATCACGGTCAGTTTTGGCAAGATGGCAAGCTGGTTGCGACGGTACAACAAGAGGGTTTGATGCGGTTAAGGGTGCCGAAGTCTTAGGGTTCGGTCTTAATTTAATTTTAAATCTCTAAAACCTTCACCATAGCGCGAGGTAGTCCTAGACTGTCTTGCGCTTTTTTATTATCCAGCCATTTAAATTCTATATCGGCAGCATTCAGCTTACCTTTTAACTCTGCAATTTTCTCACTATCAAGAACCAATCTTTGCGGCTGCAAATACCAATGAAAATGCGTCAGTGAATGCTTGATAGGGGCGTCATCTAATAAGGTATTGCTCACAGATTTGGCTACTAAATTATTCTCTATTAACCATTCATTTATAATCTGCTCAGCGGTGGTAAATTCTGTTTCGTATATCTTTTCATTACTACGCACGTCAAGGCGCTGCCTATCGTCTGTTTGGTTATTTACTATTTTGCTAGCCGTTTTACCATCAACTTTTTCCACAAACTCTAGCGGCAAACTCCACAAACCACCCCAAATTCCAGTATCAGGACGCTGTAGCCATAATATTTCACCTTTAGCGTTTTCAATTAATAAGGCATTACTAAATTTGCTTGGTTTGGGTTTTTTCTTGGCTTTCACCGGATAGTCCATTTCGCGCCCTTTTGCGTGAGCGATACAATCTTCTTTTAACGGACATGATGAGCAAGCAGGATTACGGCGCACACATAAGGTTGCGCCCATATCCATCATCGCTTGGGCAAATAAACCTGAGTTCTCTTTAGGAGTTAAACGCTCCGCCAATGCCCACAGCTCTTTATTGGTAGCAGACTTGGTAATATCACCGTCAATCGCTGCCCAGCGTGTTAGTACTCGTTTGACATTGCCATCACAAATAACCCCGTATTTATGCAAACCCATCGCCATAATCGCCCCAGCCGTCGACGGGCCAACACCTGCTATCGCCTCCCAACCTGCTAAGGTTTGTGGAAAATCGCCGGTCTCATTAATCACCTCAACCAATTGCTTCGCGCCTTTATGCAGATTTCGCGCTCGCGCATAATAGCCCATGCCTGCCCAATGCTCAGCGATGGTATCCCAGTCCGCTGCGGCTAAATCTTGCACAGTCGGAAAAGATGCCATAAAACGTGCAAAGTAGGGCAGCACTGTGGTTACTTGGGTTTGCTGCAGCATGACCTCTGATAGCCAAACGATATAAGGATTGGGCGTGTCAGTTTGGTGCTGTTGCCAAGGCAAATCATGGCGACCGCTGGTCTCAAACCAAGCGAGTAGGCGGGGTGCGAAGGAGTTTAGGGCTTGTGTAGAGTGATGAAAACTTTCTTCTGAATTTTTGATTTTTGGGCTAGCATTTTTTTGGCTCATAGATTTGGTCTTGGCAGGTAGGGTGCGCCCCGCGCACCGATAATGTGAAATAGCAAATGATTATAATAGGAACTCTTATTTAAAGGACTATACCTAGTTTTTATAATCTCTAGGTGCGCTGGGCGGCACCCTACGCGAGCTGCGCAATGTATGAGAGTTTATAAAAATTAGAATCTATATTAGCGGAAAACTTCAGAATGGCTATTAAGTCGAACCAGCTCTACGACATCATCTTCAATACGATAAATGAGAACCAAATCTGGCTTAACATGACAATCACGATAACTCTTTAGGTTGCCTGTTAGTGCATGGTCCCGATATTTTGGCGGCAAAGGTTCGCTCTTTACCATACAATAAAGCACTTCTATTAGATTCTCTGATAATTCTGCTTTTTTAAAATCTTTATCGAATGATCTTGTACGTCTAACTTTGCGCATTTTCTTTTAGCTCCAACATCTCATCTAAGGAGCTTTCGGTATAGTGACCGCTTTCAAGCTCTGCTAGGGCTTGTAGCGTGCTGGTGCTAGGCGCTGGTTGATAATCAAAAGATAGCGGCACGGTGTTGGTATCTGCTACTTGATTAAGAAATAGCTTTATAGCTTGAGAAGGCGTTAAACCATAGCTCTCAAAAACTGAAAAAGCTTTATCCTTTAATTCTTTATCAAGCCTAATATTATAATTGGTAGTAGTCATTTTATCACCTACAAATTACGTGTGTACATTCAATGTAATGCAATTGTATAGTTAAATCAATATGATTATATATAATTGCGATGCGTTCCACTCATCATTTTTGAAAAATATTTATTTTATCGGTGCGCTGGGCGCACCCTACGAAAAATTCTTATTTGTAAAATCCGAGTCTACTTGCGATTCTTGCGCGCCCGCTTTTTACGCAGTCTTTTTTCCTCAAGTTTCGCCTCTTTTTTGGCTTCAGCGGCTAGCCTTTGCTCAGCCACGACCGCTTCTTCGGCCGCCATCATTTCAGGCTTCTCCAGCGTAATACGACCCAGCGTACCACTACGCAACTCATTGATAAGAATCTCTGACATACGGTAAGTATCAACAACGCCGCCTTTTTTTAGCAGTCCGCGATTACGACCCGCCACCTTGAAGAATTCCCAATCGGTTTGCGGTAAATCCTCTATTTTGTAGCGCTCTTTGAGCAGTTCAGGATACGCCTCAATTAAATACTCAGCGGTGTAACCCGCAACATCAGCGAAGTCAAAAGCGGTATCACGAATGCCGCCGGTTGCCGCCAAACGATAACCTGAATGAGCGTTTTCAACCTTTGGCCAGAGCATACCGGGGGTGTCATAGAGCATAATGTCATTATCAATCTTAATTAGCTGCTGCGATTTGGTGACCGCAGGCTCATCGCCAGTCTTGGCTACCGCGCGTCCTGCTAAGGTGTTGATCAAGGTTGATTTGCCAACGTTGGGAATGCCCATGATCATAGCTTTGATTTGGCGTCCGGTGCCGACTTTATTAGGAACTAAGTTTTTGCATAATTGCACGATGCGCTTAACGTCGTCAGCTTTGTTATCATCGCAAGCAATGGCTTTGACCCCGTCTTGCGCCTCCAAATAATCCATCCAAGCTTGGGTCAATTCAGGGTCAGCAAGGTCGGCTTTATTCAGTATTTTAATCACCGGTTTTTGTCCACGCAAGGCGGCAACCATTGGATTTTCGCTACTATAAGGAATACGGGCGTCGATGACTTCGATGACCACATCCATCTCTGGCATAATCTCTTTGACTTCATTGCGGGCTTTATTCATGTGCCCGGGGAACCATTGAATACTTGCTTGACTCATGACTATTGCTACCTTTTATTAATGCTGTGCAAAAACAAAGCATTGAATGCTCGTTTTTGTAATGAGCTCAGTTTACTACACAATTAAGGATTGAATGAATCTAAAGTAGGGGTGCGGTTATTGAAAGACTTTAAAAGTTAAAATAGAGCTGATAAACGTCCTATAGATGATAAGCTCTACAAAAAAGCAGAGCATGACAAGCATACTCTGCTTTGAGCTTTATTATGATTTTACTAGCCTAAGAGAAGCTGAATTAACCTAAGTTGGTTTTCATAAAGTCCATCATATTATCCCAGCTTTGCTTGGCGGCGTTTTCATTGTAGCCCAGATCAATATCGTTTTTGGCAGCACGCTCGTCAGCATTCGGGTTAGTAAAGCCATGTTTGGCATTGTCATAAACGTCGATGGTGTAATCGACATCGACAGCGTCCATCTCTTTTTTAAAGTCTTCAACATCATCCATAGAGACCATAGAGTCATCACGTCCATGAGCGACCAGTACTTTGGCTTTGAAATTTTTGTCAGCGGCTTGCTTAGGTGCCAAAGTGCCATGGAAGGTAGCGACGGCTTTGAGTGGCATAGCTTCACGAGCCATATCAAGGACAATTTTACCGCCGAAACAAAAACCAATAGCGCCCAGCTTATCGCCATTAACGGCAAGTTGATCACTAAAGTCATTAAGAATCAGGCGGCAACGATCCATTAGCATTTCTTGGTCTTCAAGAACTTGGGTCATCCACATATTTGCCATGGCCGCATCTGCTGTCAGTTTACCTTCACCGTAGACGTCCATGGCGACGGCCGCATAACCCGCTTTTGCTAGCTTTTCGGTAGTGGCTTTGGGGTGCTCTACCACGCCCCACCATTCTGGTGCAACCATAATTCCAGCGACCGGATTGTCCTCTGATGCGCCTTCTGGTAGCGCCACATAGCTGATTAGCTCAACGCCATTTTCAGTAGTGCTTATTAGCTCAAAAGTCTTAATTGACATAGTATTGTCCTTTTTATAGTGTGAGTTTTTTAACATATATTTTTATGAATGAAGAATATCGATCATGACAGTCATTTGTAGTTATACCTTGCAACTGCCTGATTTCTCTTACCTTAACGCCCAATGCGAATAAAAACAGCTATAATACTGTAACGCTCTTTATAAAAATGCTACTGCTATCCTATGAAATCAAATCTATTACCTGCTTCGAATGTCAGCGCTGATACTGCTAATACTCAAATCAATGAGAGCACAAAAAACCCAGCTGACGTCAATGATCAACAACCGCTGCGTCCTCAGTTTTGGTCGCGCTTTGAGCTGGCAGAATTAAATATTAGCGAATGGGAGGCTTTATGCGATGGCTGCGGCTGTTGTTGCCTAATTAAATATATCGACAATGACGATGAAGTAGAAGAAGTCGAATATACCGATGTTACCTGCAAGCTGATGGATTGTGCTACCGGTTATTGCCGGCATTACGAGTCGCGCCAACAGTACGTGCCCGATTGTATTCAACTCACTCCTGATAAACTACCCGATATGATGTGGCTGCCAGCGCATTGTGCCTATAAGCGCCTGTATAAAGGGCAGTCACTACCCAGTTGGCACTTGCTTTTGACTGAGGATGCGGTAGTGACTCAGCAGCAAATGCGCGCCGCTAATATTGGTGTAGCAGGGCGCTGCGTCTCTGAGATCGGTATGTCTGATGAGGAGATGGAGACTCGGGTGGTTACTTGGGTAACGCCTTAATGCAAGCGTTATTAAGCTTAGCTTTTTGGCGTAGGCTGGGTTTTTAACCCAGCATTTTAACTTTGCAAAGTTGCTATTTATTCGTGTAAAGTTTTCTAACCTAAGGACTAGAATATGATTAAAAAAAACTATTTGACAGCAAGCTTATTGCTAAGCATTGCTTTACTGAGCGCCTGTTCGAACACTTCACCTTTAACTAAAACCAATGCTAATACAACTCAAACCATACCTACAAAGGTGGTCTCAGACCCGGTGAGTCCTGATAAGCCAGCTACTGAAC
This sequence comes from Psychrobacter jeotgali, assembly GCF_904846315.1. Lineage (NCBI taxonomy): Bacteria > Pseudomonadati > Pseudomonadota > Gammaproteobacteria > Moraxellales > Moraxellaceae > Psychrobacter > Psychrobacter jeotgali. The sequence goes on along the minus strand of NZ_CAJHAF010000001.1, from coordinate 2,108,162 downwards.
CTGTAACAACCCTGACTGTGGATTGGCAAAAAATAGAGGCGGCAGCTGACCAAAAATATCAAGAGGAACCATTAGCAGATTATTATTTAAATATCTTATCAGAAGAAGAAAGGAATGCCGCTCCTTGGTTTTATGCACAAGATTTTAACGTCACGATAACAGAGGCGCAGAACCGATTGTTATTACAAGGCATTAGCGGACCTTTGATTCAAGCGGTCGCAGAGTATTTGGGTGAGTCGGTTGCCGCTATTTATTATGAAAATAATAATCCCAATGAGTTTTCTATCAAGATAACCACTTTGACCTCAGTACAAGCCATCCCATCAAAGTTTGTCTATCATTTTAAGCAAGATGAATTTAACCGCTTCTCAATTCCTATTTATATCCAAGCGAGTAGTGATAAAAGTCAGCAGCAGATTTTTGCTCTACAAGAAAAAGCGACTCCTGAAATATTAAAACGTTATCCTGATACCCAATCGATTGGTTTTAGCCCAATGACCAATACCATTAATGTCATGATTTATCGTAAAATAGCAGATGAAGCCGAACGAGAGCATATAGAAGCTGAATTAACGGAGCTGGTTGGGCATCCGGTGGTTGTAGAGTTTATTGAAAATCGGATAACAACGCTTTAATAATGAATACTATTTATTTAACGCTGCTGCCATTTTATTCCTCAGAAGCCATAGCCGCTGATTGAGCATATCTCTCCGCTTGCGCTTTTGAATCAGCCAGTGGCGGGATAGGAATACCTTGTCGAATTAGAGTAGAGAACTCGCGGCTATTAACAGCGCTATCGCCGGTTTGATTATCAAAGCCTCGAGCTTTTGGATTAATGTGCGTGCGCTCATACCACTTATCCATCGACCATGACTGACTGTTCTGCTGTTCTTGATGGGATTGCGGATTGGCATCGAGCATACCGACATCATATAGATAATTAGGCAACCAACCCGAAACCCAAATTCGGTAATCCCAAGGCAGGCGATCGCCGCTTACAATACGCGCCATATAAAAGATAATATTGGTACAGTTACTAATTAAAGTGTTGTACCAAGCAGGCTCGGCATTAAGCTCATCAGCCGCTCTTAAATAAGACTCAAATAATGCTTTGACTTCATGCTGCTGAAGATGGCTAATAGGAAAAATATAAACTTGCTCACCGCGTGCATTACTGCGAGTGTAGATGATATCACGCTCCTCGGCAGCAATAAGGCTGAGCTCATAACGCCGGAAGAATCCTGCCAGCGCAGAGAATGACTCCCCTTTTTCTTTACGAATCTCAAAGGAGAAAGCCAGCGGCCGATCATCCTCAAAGCGAAAGCTGACCAAAGTATGACCAATCAGCGGGCCCATCCAGTAAGAGTTGGTCACATCAATACCGGATAACTTGGAGATATCAACTGTACGGGTTTCCCAGTGTTGGGTCGCATCTTCGCTAGTGTGCCAATCAAAGTTGCGCACATTGGTGAAGGTTATTAGATCAGGATTAGTTGCATCACGCTCATAGGTGACCCGCTGGCTGACTTCTGCTTGCCAGTCACGATTCTCCTTAGCTTCGATAGAGAAAAACCAACCTACGCCCATACACCAAACAAAAGCGTAACTGGCCAATAGCCACTTGCCAACATGACTAGAGTTGAGCTTCTTATAAGATGACTTAGCAGTAATTTTACGGATAAGTTTTAACCGATACTTGGTTAATAATAAGGGAGCGAGCAAGCCGACAGTTACTATGGTCGTTGCCCAAGTGATAGGGCTAGAGACGCCAAATTGATACCAAATCATCATCAATAACCAGATGGCAGATAAGATCAGTACTAGAGCAAATAAAAATTGCACGATATAGCGTCGCCAACTAGATTGAGGGCGGCTACTTAAAGGCTGGTGGCGATCTAAGCTTGACTTATTAGCAGAGAATAATTGTGAAAGATACGAGCGAAGAGACATAGGAATAAATCGAGTTAATGAAGGTTTGGACCATTGAAAAATCTATAACACACTGACAATACAATTTGCATAAATTTGTCGTTGAATGTCTGTTAGGCTTGCGATAAAGTGAGATTAACCTAACGTGGCTTATTGATCTTAGACTATTTTTAGCAGTTAGTCTGTTCGCTTTTTATTTTATATTTTATCCCCATTTACTGTTTTGGTTAGTATTTATTGTGCTAATGTCCATTAACTGAAGAGGTTAAATCACATCACCATGTCTGATGACACTCCAAGCCCGAGTAGTTGGTCGATGCGCGGCTTAAAACGCTGGCTATCGACCGCCCCCGAAACCCGCGATGAATTGATTCGTTTGGTACAAGATTCGCGCCAATTTTTAGAGCCTGATACCGTTGATATGCTTGAAGGCGTATTGGATTTGCCAGCGACGCAAGTACGTGAAATCATGACTCCGCGTCCGCAAGTTATTGGTTTGCATGAAAGTACCAGTCTTGCTGAGGTGATGGATATCATCCTCGACACCACTCATTCACGTTATCCGGTGTTTGATAGTCAAGATGATGATGCAGTTATCGGCATCTTACTTGCCAAAGATTTGATTCCGCTATTGGTATATATGGTACGCGACCAAGATGAGAAAATTGATAGCAAGCGTCTAAGAGATCTGGTACGTCAGCCGCTATATATTAGTGAGACCGCCCGCTCAGATACCCTGCTGCGCTCCTTGCAACGGACGCAAGTGCATATGGCGATTGTGGTTGACGACTTTGGTAGTTTTGCCGGCGTGGTCACCATGGAGGATCTACTAGAGGAAATCGTTGGCGATATCGTCGATGAACATGATGACTTTGATGAAGATAGTGATATCAATAATATCGTCAAACATCCTGAAAAACCTGAGACTTGGTGCGTACAGGCCTCGACTATGATTGAAGACTGTAATGATGAATTGGGTGCTGAGTTCGATGATACCGATGTAGATACTATGGGCGGTTTGGTTATGCAAGCACTAGGCTATGTGGGTGATTTGGAAGGTGAGAGCGTCAAAATTGATGACTGGCAAATTACCATTACCAATGTAGAGGGACGTTTTATCCAGAACTTAGAGCTAACCAAAGCGGATACTAATGAGAAGTTATTAATAGGTAGCCATTAAGCATTTAAACCCAAATAACGTTATTGTTAATAAGCTATCTTTATAAAAACACGATTGAGATCGTGTTTTTTTATGCACCACGTTTGTGAGCTTAATATTACAAAGCAAATTCACCCCTTTATGGGTTGATACTGGTATCATGAGCGGTTTAATTTTGGCTGGGCTTTAGGGCAGTTAGAACATGCTTACTGAAGCTTTGCGCTGAAATCAAAAAAGATACAGTTTTTAAGATTTGTAATTTTGGATAACTTGTTATGCGCCTGTCTACTGTTGATTTACAAAAACGTCTGAACCCTGATAAACCCAAACAATATCCGCTTTGGCTGACGCTATTGGGAGCATTGCTGGCAGGTGCAATATTCATATTTGCGCTGGCGCCTTATGGCCTTTGGCCGATAGCTTTAATCTCTCCAGCTATTTTGTATGCGCTGCTATTGCCTGATATGAGCGGCAAGCGCGCCTTTCTGATTGGTGAGGCTTATGGTACTGGGCTTTGGTGTGTTGGCGCTTTTTGGCTTTATACTTCTATTAATGATTATAGTGACACGCCTTCATGGTTGGCACTCATTCTAATTGCAATAATGGGTTTGGGCATGGGATTATTCCATGGATTTTTGGCGCTGATATTTAATCGGATGGTGGGTCGTCAACCTTTAGCATTTGCGGCTCTTTGGGTATTGCAAGAGTGGCTGAAGACTTGGCTATTCACAGGATTTCCATGGTTATTCGTCGGTTATGCGTTCACTGAGCAGTATTGGTTGTCGTCTTTAGCGCCAGTTGCAGGAGTTTTTGCGGTCTCTTTTGTGGCGATACTATTGGCGAGTAGCGTGGTCGAGTTGCTGCGCCGCCGTGCCGGTTACATGATAGTTTCGGTAGTGCTTTTGGTAATCAGCGTCAGTCTTTGGCTGATTGATCCGCAATGGACCAAGCCCAAAGGGGGTGAGGATTTAAGAGTCTCTTTAATTCAAGGTAATATCCCGCAAGATCTAAAATGGCTAACCGAATATCAAGTTGAGACCCTAGAGATCTACGCTACATTGACTCGTAGTGAGTGGGGGCGAGATGTTATAGTTTGGCCTGAGTCCTCTATTCCTATGTTTCAGACCGAAGCAATAGGTTTTATCAATGAAATGGTAAAGATGGCCAAGGAGACCGATACCACTTGGGTTACGGGTATTCCTTATAAAGACGAGGCTGGATTTAATCCTAATACCGATAAATATCCGCCTTTTTATAACAGTGTGATAGCGCTTGGCAGTGAAGCAGAAGGGCTTTATAAAAAGCAGCGCTTGGTGCCGTTTGGAGAATATATTCCTTTTGAAGGCATGTTAGATATCTTACCAAGTTTGGCGGGTAGTCAAGATATTATGAGCTATAGTCGGGGTAGCGATCAGCAGTCACCGTTGCAGGTACGAGGTCACAACTTAGGAGCGGCGGTTTGTTATGAAGTAGCCTATCCGGATACTACCCGTAAAAACGCCGTCAATACGGATTTTTTACTAACCATCTCAAATGATGCGTGGTTTGGTACTTCAGCAGGGCCATTGCAGCATTTACAAATGGTGCAAATGCGTGCTCTTGAGAATGGTCGTTGGTTTATGCGCGCCACTAATACTGGGGTAACCGCTATTATCGATCACAAAGGTGAGATTGTAGCGCGCGCCCCGCAGTTTGAGCGCACTGTATTACGTGGTGAGGTTCAAGCTCGAGTAGGTAGTACACCTTTTACCCGCATGGGTAACTATCCAATCTTGGCTATTATTGCTTTATTACTGTTGTTAAGTTATCTAGGTAAAAAAACTGCTAGTCGCTCTCGTCGGCTAAATAGTTAGGATTCTTCATCAAGTAGTAAGGCCCATTAAAGAAATTTTTAACAAAACTATTTGATAATAATCCCTTTAAATGGTTAAGGGTTTTAACAAATTGGTATAAATTGCGATATAATGGCTAAAATTTTAAATATTTTCTGTGCAAGGTGGATAAGGTATGTCAGCAGATATCAGAAGTAATAGTCCAAAAAAAGAGTCTTTATATGCATTAGGCGGTGTGGCCCTATTTTTGGCGATTGTCTTAATCGTTGGTGTTTCAGCCTTTTTGCGCCCAGCGGGTGAGCATATTACCGCAGAGACTACAGACGCATCAGCTGCTGTTAATGAAGAAGTTATTGCGGAAGAAGCTGCTGCACCAGTTGAAAATAGCACCGCTACTGCTGAAGATACTACGGATAGCACAGAAGTAGCTACTCCTGCCGATGCAACCATTACTCCTCCTGTAGATAGTGGCGATGCAGTAATAGCCGCCGAGTCTGGTACAGCAACTGCTGATGATACCGTTAGCCAAGCTGCCGCTGCAGATACCGACCTGACTGCTGAACAAGCCGATGGTGATTTAGAAGGCGCTGCACAATAATTTATCGCGATAACTCGTTCAGATAGATACTTCCAGTATCTATCAGCTTAATAAAATTTTTACCATGAGAAGCTTGAACCTTAAAGGCAAGCGTAAACTTTAAAAATTAAGTCATTGTCATACGCATGAATATAAAAAGGTGATCTATGGGCGACTCCAGCCAAAATAACCCCAAAAAAGAGTTTCTATACGCCTTAGGCGGTGTTGCCTTATTTCTGACGATTGTTTTAATCGTTGGTATCTCCGCCTTTTTACGACCAGCGGGTGAGCATATACAAACCCAAGATTCAGCAGATGAAGAAATGGTCGCAGATGAAAGCTCTGCTGAGACTACCGCTGCAGTGGATTCAGATTCAGATACTGATTCAGGCACTGAACAAGAGCCAGCTCAATCTATCGTTAGTGTTCGTGATGAGCCCGTTGAGCCTATTCCAGTAGTTGCTGTTACTGAACCTAAAAAAGTAGATTTAGGAAAAATGCTTTGGTTCGATACGCGCTTATCTAAATCGGGTGGCCTGTCATGTAATAGCTGCCATGATCTAGCGAAGGGTGGAACGGATAATATTCCTACCTCAATTGGACATGGATGGGCAGAAGGACCTATCAACTCGCCTACCGTTCTAAATAGCCGTTTCTTTCTAGCGCAGTTCTGGGATGGTCGTGCTAAGGACTTGATGGAGCAAGCGGGCGGTCCAATCGAAAACCCAATTGAAATGGCATCGAGTCACGAACATGTGGTGAAAGTGCTTAACTCAATTCCAGAGTACAAAACGCTATTTAATGATGCTTTTGGTACAGAGGATGACATTACTATCGAGCAAATCACTAGTGCTATTGCTATGTTTGAAGATACTTTAGTAACGCCTAATTCACGTTTTGATCAGTGGCTTGGCGGTGATGATGACGCCATAACCGCTCAAGAGCTAAATGGGTATAAAGTATTTAAAGAGAGTGGCTGTGTTGCTTGTCATAGCGGCGTTACTCTAGGTGGTAGCTCGTTCCAGAAGTTTGGCGTTTTTGAAAAGTATACTACCCAAAACCTATCTGAAGGTCGTTATGCGGTAACGGGTAAAGAAGAAGATAAACATGTATTTAAGGTGCCGACCTTGCGTAATATTGAACTAACTTATCCGTACTTCCATGACGGTCAAGTAGATTCACTTGCAGAAGCGGTCAATATCATGGGTAGAATTCAGCTGAACCGAGAATATACCGAAGAAGAAACTAAGGATATTGTGGCTTTCTTAAAAACTTTGACTGGTGATCAACCCAAGATAGATTATCCTATCTTACCTCCATCGAATGAAAACACACCATTACCAGAGCCTTTTGAAAAAACAACCTCTTAACGATTAATTTGAAAGTCTCAAAATTAAGGTTGAAGTTACTCCAAAGCTCGTACTCAAAAATTGAGTGCGAGCTTTTTGTTGTGCGTTTAATGAACAATTTAATTCTTTACTTATATTAAGTCTGGTGAAACAATATTGCGTCTATATGATCACTGGTTAAAATAACGGCAGCTTTTGGTCACCGTTGTAATGATATCAAAGGTAAGGAATAAGTTATGAGCACGGAGTCACAACCGCAGCTGAGTGCCGCTGAGTTAGCAAAACTAGACGATGGTTTTATGGGTCATCCCACACCACTGCGTCCACTCTTTTTTACCGAGATGTGGGAGCGTTTTTCTTATTATAGTATTCGCCCTCTGTTGGTGCTATTCATGGTAGCAACCGTCAGTAATGGCGGCTTTGGTTTTGATGAGACTACGGCTTCTGCCATTTATGGTATCTTTGCTGGTTCCTTATACTTAGCGGCTGTACCAGGAGGCTGGCTAGCTGATAACTGGCTGGGCCAAGAGCGGGCCTTGTGGTGGGGTAGTATTGTTATCGCCCTAGGTCATTTATGTATCGCACTCTCTGCTATGTTCGGTATGACGCTATTCTTTATAGGTTTGATGTTCATTGTAATGGGATCAGGGTTATTTAAAACCTGTATTTCGGTCATGGTCGGTGCACTCTACCCCAAAGGTGATGGCCGTCGTGATGCTGGTTTTACTCTATTTTATATGGGTATCAACGTAGGCTCTTTACTAGCTGCCTTAATTGTCGGGGTCTTTAAAGAAGGCGAAATGTGGCATTTAGGTTTTGGTGTCGGCGGTATCGGTATGCTGGTATCGTTACTGATTTATAGATTTTCTGCTAGAAAGACCCTTAATTATTATGCACGTGCCAAAAACATTAATCCTGAATGGGAGCAGATCAGTGGTCGCTTTCATAATGTAGGACGCTGGGTTACGGGTATTATGGCACTACTGGCGCTACTGGTAATCTTAATCGCCTTTGGGATCATGCCTTTTAGCCCAGTATTGGTGGCTCAGTATATGACTTATACTATTGCTACTGTAGTACTGCTTTATTTTTTAGTCATGTTTATCTCGCCACGCTTAAGCTCAGCTGATAAAAAGCGCTTACTGGTTTGTTTCTTATTGATTATTGGTTCAACCCTATTTTGGTCAAGCTTTGATCAACAGCCCACCTCATTTAACTTATTTGCCGATCGTTATACTGACTTGGATGTCATGGGGTTTAGTATTCCAAGCATTTGGTTTCAGTCACTCAACCCGTTCTTTATTTTACTACTAGCGCCGATAGTCAGTATCCTTTGGGTCAAGCTCAATAATCGAGGTTTAGAGCCTAACAGCATGGTGAAGTTTGCTATGGGCATGCTGTTGGCAGCAGCAGGCTTTGGACTAATGGTTATGGCGTCAAAAAGCATTTTGGTTGCGCCAGGGGCACTTGCTTCGCCGCTATGGCTAGTGGGCAGTTTGTTCTTGTTAACTCTGGGAGAGCTGGCGCTTAGTCCCGTTGGCTTGTCGTCAATGACTCGTCTTGCACCGGAAGGTATGCAAGGACAAATTATGGGGCTGTTCTTTGCCTCTGTCGCTATGGGTAACTTGGTGGCTGCTTTCTTTGGTGGGTTTGTCACTGCTGACAAAATCGAAGGTCTACCTAGTCTTTTCTCTATAATGGCACTATTCTTAGTCGTGACCGCGGTTATTTTGCTGTTACTATCTAAGCCTATGAGCAAGATGATCAAGAACAGCAGTAATATTAAAATGTAATGGATTATCATTAGCTGATAACTTGATAAAAAGAAGCCGTCTCCACTAGGCTTCTTTTTTTATTGTAGCTTAAAGGGTCTAATGTTGAGTTTATAGCATCATAAAATGGTGGTATTTCACTCATTAAGCGCCAGTAGCCTTTATAAATAGTCTATTGCCCTTATATCGTTATATTAGCTTATAAGAAAAAGCCGTATTCTGTATCAAAATTTATATTAAAAAAAGAGGTCTTATGTCTACTCAACTTGCCACGTCCAAAACTGATATTCAACAGCGTATTACGGATCTGCGTGCGGTACTCGTCAAGCAAGATTTAACGGCGATTATTGTTCCATCAGCAGACCCGCATTTGTCTGAGTATTTGCCTGAATATTGGCAGGGAAGGTTGTGGCTGTCAGGTTTCACCGGCTCAGTAGGAACATTGGTAGTCACCGCCAACTTTGCTGGTTTATGGACCGATAGTCGCTATTGGGTACACGCTGCTGACCAGCTAGAAGGCACCGGCATTGACCTGCAAAAACTCGCTCCCGGCAAGCCAAATCATATCGATTGGTTAAGTGAGCATTTGGCCGAGGGCTATAGTGTCGCTGTAGATGGCAATGTATTATCAATCTCTGAGCAAGATCGTTTGTTAGATGCTTTTGATGCTAATGAAATTACCTTGATTACGGATCGAGATATTTTGACCGATATTTGGGAAAATCGTCCAGCGCTACCGACTGCTAAGTTATATGAGCACAACGGCCAGTTTGTCGCTCAGTCGGCAGCTGATAAACTTACGGCAGTGCGCAAGGGCATGAGTGTTGCGGGGGCCAGTCATCATTTGCTATCAAGCTTAGATGATATCGCTTGGTTGACTAACTTGCGCGGTGCGGATGTCGATTACAACCCGGTATTTCTAGCGCATATGCTTATTGATAGCGATAAAGCGACATTGTTTGTTGATAATAATAAAGTCAGTAGCGCTATTGAACAAGGGTTAAAAGATAGCGGTATCGTTATTGCTGAGTACGACGAGATTCAACAAGCTTTAAGCACATTAACGGCTGATGATTTATTGTTATTAGATCCAAGCAAAGTCGCTATTGGTACCCTATCTAAAATGGCAGACGACGTTGGTTTTATTGAACAAATGGCACCAAGTACTTTGCTCAAGTCGGTTAAGTCTGATGCCGATATCGAGCATGTGCGTGAGGCGATGCGTCAAGATGGGGCGGCATTGTGTGAGTTTTTTGCTACTTTTGAAAAACGTCTAGCTAATGGCGAGCGTTTAAGTGAGCTGGATGTCGATAGTATGCTGATAGACGTGCGTAGCAAACAGCCGCACTATGTATCGCCAAGTTTTCCAACGATTGCAGGCTTTAATGAAAACGGTGCTCTGCCACATTACCGTGCAACTCCAGAGAATTTTAGCTATCTAGATGTGGCAGAGGGAGAGGGTGGCCTACTGCTCATTGATTCAGGCGCACAGTATCAAAACGGCACCACCGATATCACCCGTGTAGTTGGTATTGGACAAGTTAGCGATGCCCATCAGCGTGATTTTACTACGGTTCTAAAGGCTCATATTGCTCTAGCACGTGCTCACTTCCCTGATGGTATTGCCTCACCACTGATTGATGCGATTTGCCGAGCACCATTATGGCAAGCGCAGATGGATTATGGTCATGGCACGGGTCATGGGGTAGGTTATTTCTTGAACGTCCATGAAGGACCGCAAGTCATCGCTTACAGTGCCAGCACTCCTAAAGAGCGGGCGATGAAAGTAGGTATGATTTCAAGTAATGAGCCCGGTTTATATCGTGAAGGCAAATGGGGTATTCGTATCGAAAACTTGGTGGTTAATCAGCCTGTTGCTAACCCTAGCGAAACTGAGTTCGGTGACTTTCTGCATTTTGAAACTGTCACTTATTGCCCTATCGATACGCGTTTAATGGATAAGTCGCTATTGAACCAAATCGAGATTGATTGGTTAAATGATTATCATAGTAAAGTTTATGATGAGCTAAAAGATTATGTGAAAGGCGCTGCACTTGAGTGGCTAAATGAGCGTACGCAAGCTATTTAGAGGCATTGTTCATTCAGTAAATTTTTATAAAATTGATATAATAAAAAGCTCAGTTTATAATTGAACTGAGCTTTTTTATTGGCAATCTATTGTTCAATAGTTCTCTTAATCGCTTTTTATTAGCCAACTGATATCAACAGCTTTTAACAGGCGGGTTATTTCTTAGCAGTCTTCTCGGTAGGTTCTTCTTTTTTTGCAATTTCAATCAGTTGCCTTCCCATCTCTGCACGTAGCCAAGATTTTAGGTCTTCAGATATCTGCATCATCTGCTCAGTGAGATAATCATCAATATGCATTTCAAGCTCACTGATTAAGTCGGCGTGAGCAGCGCTAAGCTTCGGGTCAGTGGGGGATAAGTCGATAGCCGCACCTTTTTTAGGCTTGATAATAGTACTTTGTGGTTCATTATTGGGCAAGGACTCCGTAGAGCTTTCCTTAGCCTCCTTTTGTTTCTGTTCTTCCTGTTCCTCTTCCTGTTGTTTTTCTTGTGCTAGCTTTTCTTGAGCCAATTTTCGTTTTTCATCAGTTTCTTTTTGCGCCGCTAGCTTCTCTTCTGCTAATCGTTGTTGTTCCGCTTCGGCTCTTTGTTGCGCTTGCTTTTCAGCAATTTTTTGTGCAGCGGCTTGCTCGGACGCGTAAGTATCATAGAGCTCATCTAGATGAGCATCTAGGTCATGGGTAGTAAATACAAATTCCTCAAAAGGGGTCTGAGTCTGTAGCAGGGTTGTTATATCAGTTAACTCTTGCACAATAGCTGAGCGTACGGTTTCTGGTGCTCGTGTCCAGCGCTGATAAAATTGATGGGAAAATGAATAGCTTGACATGGTATCTTCCATAAGTATCTCAAAAATTACCCCCTATCATACGCAAGTACGATAAGGGGCTGCAAGGGGACAAACGTAGTAAATCTGACACCCGCGTTACAATAAAGAGGCGTGAGAACAGAAATCATCAATTATAGTAATTAAAAGGCTTACGTCCAGCGTGCAAAGATTAGCGAACCATTAGTACCACCAAAACCGAAGCTATTGGAAATGGCGTAATTCAGGTTCTCTACCTTACGTGATTGGTTGGCAACATAATCCAGATTGCAGTTATCCTCGACATTATCTAAATTAATGGTTGGCGGCACTTGTTGATGTTGCAATGCTAGCACCGTAAAGATAGCTTCTATACCGCCCGCTGCACCCAGCAGGTGACCGGTCATTGATTTGGTTGAGCTGACCAAGATACTGTCTTTTATCGGTGCAAAGATAGTCTCAATCGCTATAGATTCAGCGACATCACCCGCTGGCGTGCTAGTACCATGGGCATTGACGTAGCCGACTACTGAAGGCTCAATGCCCGCATCATGCAGCGCATTTTGCATAGCGCGTGCCGCACCGCGACCATCTTCTGGCGGCGCGGTAATATGACTGGCATCATCGCTCATCCCGAAACCGACCACTTCCGCAAGGATAGTAGCGCCTCGAGCCTTGGCATGGGAAAGACTTTCGAGCACCATTACGCCTGCACCATCACCCAGCACAAAGCCATCGCGTTCTTTATCAAAAGGGCGTGAGGCTTTGGTTGGCTCATCGTTGCGAGTAGATAAGGCGTGCATCGCACCAAACCCAGCGATACCTAGAGGGCTTGACCCTTTTTCACTACCACCTGCCAGCATGACATCAGCATCACCGTAAGCGATTAAACGTGCGGCTAGGCCGATAGCGTGAGTAGCAGTGGTACAAGCGGTTGAGGTTGCAAGGTTCGGACCCTGTAAACCATGTTTAATAGCGATTAGCCCCGCTGCCATGTTAACAATAGAACCTGGAATTATAAAAGGGGAGACTTTTTTAGCGCCTTTATCACGCAGGGTGTCACGGCTATTTTCAATAGTTTGAATGCCGCCAATACCTGAACCTAAAATAATACCGAAACGTTCTGGATCTACATCTGTGACAGGTTCATTCTCAGCATTGGCCTCACTAATGAATCCTGCATTTTTTAACGCCATCGTTGATGCCGCCATACCATAATGCATAAATTCATCATAACGTCGTACATCTTTGGCATTCATATATTGTTTAGCATCAAAGTCTTTGACCACTCCTGCAATTTGGGCACGATAATCTGTCGCATCAAAGTGGGAGATAGTATCAATACCACTTTCGCCTGCTAATAGCTTTGTCCACGTAGTCTCAACATCTAGACCTAGAGGAGTAATAGCGCCCATGCCAGTCACTACGATGCGCTTATCATCAGCACGCTCATAATGCGGAGGTTTTTGTTTTCTTTTTCCCAATGGTTGGGCTTCATCAAGGTTTGTCGATGGGTTTGAGTGACGGTGTTGGCTCATGTGATATATCCTGTACTGTCTAACCTAAAAGGTTGGTATGGCTTACTTTTATAGCGTTATTAGAATGTTTTAACCTCTATTATAAAACACATTAGTGCACGTCTGTAAACTTAAATTAATGGATAAGTTTGGTAGAGTGCAAATAATCCAAAATTGATATCCATATGTCTTAGTTAAGCAAAACAAACCTGACCTAATACCACGCCTTTATTAGCGCCAGTTACTGCAGGCAAGTTACCAGTTTCGCCCATTAATGTTTGCCGTGCCAACCAAGCAAAAGCTACGGCCTCCACCCAAGTCGGCTCAAGTCCTAGCGCATTGGTAGTTTTTACCTCACAGCGCGGCAAATGCGCTTGCAAGCGAGTCATTAAATAATCGTTTAGCGATCCGCCCCCACAAACATAAACTGCGCTGCTTTCATCATTTTTGATAAATTGATTGATTTGATCGCAAGCACTGATAGCGGTTAGTTCGGTAAGGGTGGCCTGCACATCAGCAGATGAGTAACGAATATGAGCGGATGCTTTATCAAAATTTTGCAGCTCATTTTGTAGCCATTCTATATTGAAGTCTTCACGCCCTGTACTTTTGGGATAGGCTCTGTTAAAAAATGGATGTTCTAATAGCTGGTTGAGCAGAGGCTCGATGACCTGCCCGGACTGCGCCCAAGTACCTTTTGCATCATAGCTTTCATTTGTATGTAGCGCTGTCCATGCATCTAATAAAAGATTAGCAGGGCCAGTATCATAACCGACGACGGGGCTTGTATTTTCTGAACTTGTATTTGCGGGCAAAACGGTAATATTAGCAATACCACCTAGATTCAATAAAACTCGTGTGCTATCAGGATTAGCGAATAAAGCTTGGTGAAAGGCGGGCACTAAAGGTGCACCTTGACCACCGACCGCCATATCACGCCGACGGAAGTCGCTCACCACACTAATACCCGTACGCTCGGCGATAATATTGGCGTCGAGCAGTTGTAAGCTAAAACCCATTTGCGGGCGATGACGCACAGTTTGACCATGGCAGCCAATCGCCAGTATGCTCTCTGTTTCTACATTAGCTTGTTGCAGCAAAGCATTAACTACTTCACTAGCAAACTCACCATATTTTTTACTGGCCCAACCAAACCAGTCCAGCTCACTATTCGATTGGCTATTGGGTTCGTTGTTAGATTGAGTCGTTGGCTCATTAATTTGCGCTGTTAACTCTTTGACACCGTTGGGCTGAGACAGCGCCAATAGTACTTCACGCAAAAGGGGTGGGAAGTCTTTACTATAGGTCGCCAATAATTGCATAGGCTTGACAGTTTGCGCATTAAGATCGTGACTATCATGAAACTGACACAAAACTGCATCCATACCATCCAAACTGGTACCCGACATCATACCGATATATAAGCCGCCATCGAAATTCTCAAACATGGTTTGTTCGAGGACGTCTGTTAGGGCAGCATAGTCTAATTCAGCCTCTAAACTGTCACCATTATCATCGGTTATAAGACTGCTATCATCCATATTTTCATTATTAGTAGTAGATATAGGGTTGGTCATGGCAATTTACCTTAAAAAACGCTAGTATATCTGCCAAATTCTAACATTTTTGTAAGCCTTTAGGCTTCAAAAGAAGTTCTAAACCTGTAAAGGTATTCCTTGTTTAAAAAACATAATAAAGAGACCGATATGACTGAACAATCATTTACCCTAGAAGAACAACTTGCCCTTATTCAGCGTGGTACTCAAGAGATTCTATCCGAAGAGGATTTAATCGCTAAGCTGAAGTTGGGTCGTCCGCTACGCATTAAGGCGGGCTTTGACCCTACTGCGCCTGATCTGCATTTGGGTCATACGGTACTTATTAACAAGCTCAAGCACTTTCAGGACTTGGGTCATGAGATTTATTTTTTAATTGGTGATTATACCGCCAAGATAGGCGATCCTTCGGGGAAAAACACCACACGTCCGCCGCTTAGTGAAGAGCAGATTAAAGAAAACGCCAAGACTTATGCTGAACAAGTCTTTAAGATTTTGGATAAAGACAAAACCAAAATCGTCTTTAACTCTGAATGGTTTAACGATATGAGTGCTGGCGATATGATTCAGCTGGCAAGCCAACTTACCGTCTCGCGTATGCTGGAGCGTGATGACTTCTCCAAACGTTACGCATCGCAGACGCCTATCGCCATTCACGAATTTCTCTATCCATTAGTGCAAGGCTATGATTCTATAGCCCTAAAAGCGGATGTAGAAATGGGCGGTACCGACCAAACCTTTAATATCTTGATGGGTCGTACGTTGCAAGGTCGTTATGGTCATGAGCCGCAAGTTTGCATCACCGTACCCATTCTAGAAGGTTTAGATGGCGTCAATAAAATGTCCAAGTCACTCGGCAATTATGTCGCTATTGATGATGCGCCAGGCGCCATGTACCAAAAAATCCTTTCGATGCCAGATACGCTAATTCGTCGTTACTTTGAGTTTTTAAGCTTTAAGCCCATGGAACAGGTCGATGGGTTAATGGTAGAGATGGAAAACGGTCGCAATCCACAAGAGATTAAGCGTATCCTAGCCGAAGAGCTAATCGAGCGTTTCCATGACGCCGATGCGGCTGCCAATGCGCACAAATCTGCAGGTAACGTATTAGCCGATGGCGAGCTACCAGTAGATTTACCGGAAGTAATGTTAGATTTAGAAGGGCAAGACGCCTTATTTATTACCCAAATATTGAACCAAGCAGAATTAGCCAAAAACAACTCAGCGGCCAAAGACATGGTCAAACGTGGCGCGGTAAAAGTTGATGGCGAAGTGGTTGATGGTAGCTTTAGCTTAACTTCAGGTCAGAGCGTGGTTATTCAGGCGGGCAAGAAGGCTTATGCTAAGGTCACTGTGGGATAAGTAGCTTATAAGTTGGTCTTAATAAAGTCGGCATTTATAGTCGGCTTTATTTATTTCTACTAATCGAAAATATTGCGACCGTAGTTAGTTTTCTATTGAATATAAAATTAGGATTTAATCATGACAGAACATTCCATCGCCCAAGGCATTTACCGCCACTATAAAGGCAACCTTTACCAAGTTTTGCACACCGCGCATCATTCCGAAACCGAAGAATCATTAGTGGTTTATCGCTGTCTTTATGGCGAATATGGCGTTTGGGTGCGACCGCTGGCAATGTTTGCAGAAACCGTTACAGTAGAGGGTAAAGAAGTGCCAAGATTTGAGCTGATTAAAGCCTTAGCGGATTAGTCATTATCATTTACAGCTCCTCTCCAAAAAAGCCTTTTAATACCTTGTAAAATTTGATCGGCTCATCCAGCGGTATCGCATGTCCCGCTTTAGGTAAAATGATCTCACTAGCATTAGGTAGCATCTGGGTCACTTTTTGCTGCCATTTAGAATCATAGAGCTTAGAGCGACCACCGATGAGGTTGACTACCGGTATAGCGACCTTATCCATTGCGCCCCGAAAGTCATAAGGCAGTTTTAAATAAGCTTGCAAGCACTGCATTTTATGATGCCAAATACTGTGATCATAAAGAGCGAGTTTCGGGTCATTTTTGTAAGTCATCACTTGTATAAAAGCTTTTGAACGTGTTCGATTGACAGACAATAAAGAAAACAGGCGCTCGACATCGGTGGCACGGCGTTTGAGAGCAAAAGGCAGGTGGGTAAAGCTATCAACATCGGCATAAGGCAACGTCCTATCAATCACCTCATGAAAAATATCGAACACCTCTTGCTGGCGCGCCCCAAACAGTCCGCCTTGCCAATTAGCCTGATTGTGAATAGCAGGGTTTTGGTCAATGTTCAGATAGCGACTGACTTTTGAGGTGCCATATTTTTCAAAATATGCCCACATAACTTGTGCGCCCATCGAGATGGCGGCAACAGGTAATGCCTCTATTTTATGGCTATCACAAATGTGGTTAATTATTATATTCAAATCATCAGCATATTGGCGCACAAAGTCAAACTGAGTCAAAGGGATATCCTTGGCCTCACCAAACCCTCTAAAGTGCGGCAAATAAAATCGATACTTTCTGGTTAAAGGTAATATAAAGGGCAAAAACTCGCGTGCATCCATACCGTATGCATGGAGTATTAATACGGGAGAGCCAGTCCCCACTACTGTGACCGGAAGTGAAGTATCGTCAGTAACTTCGACATTTTTAGTTTGTAATTGGTACTGCTTAGGTAGGGTAAGTAGATTTTTTATCATAGGGTAGCATCACTTAACATTATCGAAATACGCTAAGCCCAATCCATTGAGCTTAAAATATCCTTATATTGTCGAGAGGGGACTGCTATAGTTAAAACAGCTATATTGACCATAGCACAAAAATGCGTATAAAAACTAATCTATACTTATAGGTAGTCATAAATAATAAATAGCCGACTATAATAATAAGAGAGGATAAATGTTTATGAGTAGATCGACGCTACCATTATTAGACAGCAGCCTTTATCCACAAGTTTGGGAACAACAAAGCTTTATAGATGGGCACAGTATATGGATAGCCCTTTTATCAGGTAGCCTAACTTTAGATGCTAATGCTTTCACCAAACAACTTTTAGCCAATGAGACTTATCAAGAATGGATCAATGCGACCGTATTTGGCCGTTATATTCAGCGTAATTTTGCTGCGTTTTATCAACAGACAGAAGATAGTTTTAACATGGATATGCCAGCATTATTTCGTAATGAGCTTATGCGCCATGCTCAATATATGCCAATGGAGCAGAAGTTATTTGTCGCTGGTAATATACCGCAAAGTGTTCGCAGTGCTAAGCTGCTCACCAGCACCGTCAACCCTATCACCGCTATGCTTGGTGCGCAAAATATATCTCAAAATGCCCTAAAATCAGGGCAAATAAGTCATCAAGTTTTAATACTTAATCAAATAAAGGTTGTGGGCAAGCAGGTGGTTGGCTTTCCGATACGACATAATAAACGTACCAGCGAACGCATTCGAAACGAGGTGTTAGTTTTAGACTTTAATGATTTGCGATTGGTCAATGAGCAACAGCTAAATGAACAAAAGCTAGATAAGCAAAATATAGAAGCAAATCGGGCAGCAGCTCCTATAGAAACCACTGCCCTGATTAGATATTACGAGTTACGTTAATAAGATATTAAGATTTACGTTAATAAATAGCTACGTTAATAAACCACTATATTGATAAATTAGCCATGTTAATAGACAATTTAGCTGTTTTGCTTGGCAATAGTTAAACCATTGTAGGTTTGCGCTACTGGCATCACTTCTAAGCGGTTAACATTAATATGCGCAGGGGACTCAATTAACCAAAGTAGAATATCGCCAATATCTTCGCCAGTCATGGTTTTGAAGCCTTCATAGACCTGTGCCGCCTTATTCTCATCGCCATGATAGCGTACGTTTGAGAACTCAGTACCGGCCACGTTACCCGGCTCAAGATTGGTGACCCTCACTTGCGTACCAATGAGATCAGCACGTAAATTCAGGCTAAATTGCTTGACAAAAGCCTTAGTCGCGCCGTAGACATTGCCGCCATAATAAGGCCAACTGCCAGCGATAGAGCCCACATTAATGATATAACCTTTATCGCGCTCAACCATTGCTGGCAGGACGGCATGAGTCAGCGCCATTAATCCCTTTATATTGGTATTGACCATTTGCATCCAGTCATCAAGCTCGGATTTTTGCGCAGGCTCGGTGCCTAATGCCAATCCGGCGTTGTTGACCAGCACATCAATTTGGCTAAAACTTTTTGGCAGATTAGCCATAACTTGTGGAATTGATTCGGTATCGCTGACATCCATGACCACTGGCAAAAACAGCTCGCCCAAGGTCTCAGCCATCTCGTTCAGTTTATCCAGACGTCTAGCACAGCCAATGACCTGATGTCCTTGCGCGACCAGACGTTCTGCCAAAGCTTTACCAAATCCGGCACTCGCTCCGGTAATTAATACGTTCATAATCTATTCCTTTATTATCTTAATTACCTTACTAAAACCCTTGAAGTTAAGTGGTTATCGTCACAACTAATGCTGATTGAGTTGTTTACCAAATATTTTATCACCAGCATCGCCAAGGCCTGGAATGATATAGCCGTGATCGTCTAAATGGCTATCCAAAGCGGCGGTAAAAATAGTCACATCAGGATGCGCTTCATTGACCAAACGCACACCTTCAGGAGCTGCAACCAGTACTAATGCTTTGATATTCTTACAGCCATGACGTTTGAGCATCTCAATAGTAGCGACCATTGAGCCACCTGTGGCGAGCATCGGATCAACGATAAGGGCAGGGCGCTTGTCCATGTGGCTGACAAATTTTTCGAAGAAAGGCACTGGCTGCAAAGTCTCTTCATCTCGCTGTAGTCCTACCACCGAGATTTTAGCCGTTGGGATCAAATCAAGCACCCCATCAAGCATACCTAATCCTGCACGCAAAATAGGCACAACCGTAGCGGTTTTGCCGATGATTTGTTCGCCTTCTATCTCACCGCACCAGCTCTCCATGGGAAAGGTTTCAATTTCAAAGTCACGGCTTGCTTCATAGGCCATTAGGCGCGCAAGCTCTTTGGTTAGGGTGCGAAACTTATAAGTACTACAGTCTTTTTCACGCATTAGACTTAGTTTGTGGCGTACCAATGGATGATCGATTACGGTAATTTTTAAATCGTTATTTAAGTCACTCATGAGTACTCTCTTATCTTTTAAAATACGTTGTTAATACGGGATTTCGATATCAATTTTTTATCGTATGCTATGATAACAAAAAAACCGCTTTTCTAATGAAGAATGTTATGACTAATGAAACTTATACGACTGCAAGCAATCATGATAAAGGCAGTAACCCTCTAAATAATGCAAAGCAATCAACTATAGAAGTAGAAACCCATCCCTTTGAGCCTGTGCTACCATCCCATGCAACGGTAATGATGATGGGAACCTTTCCGCCAACTTCTGACAAATGGGCAATGAAGTTTCATTATCCCAATTTTTACAATGACATGTGGCGTATTTATGGTGGGGTGTTTTTCGATGATATTGACTACTTTAGAATAGGGGATGAAAAACGATTTGACCCTGAGCGCATTCGCAACTTTTTATTCGAGCGTGGTATTGCGTCATGCCCTACCGTAAAACAAGCTATTCGTGAAACTGGTAATGCTTCGGATAAAAACTTAACGGTAGTAACCACAGTTGATTTAGATTTAATTTTACCGCAAGTGCCGAAAGTAGAAGCACTATTTACTACAGGCGGCAAAGCAACAGAGGTGTTGCTCAATTTATTAAATGAGCCTCCGGCTAAATCCAAATATCCTAAGACCAATCAAAGTATGGACTATCCTTACCAATGGCAAAGTAATGACGCAGATTTATCGAATAAGCAGATAAATGATTTAACTTTATATAGGCTACCTTCTACCTCACGTGCGTATCCTTTAGCATTAGATAAAAAGATAGCGGCGTATAAAGCGTTTTTTGAAAAAATGGGTAAGCTGTAAGGCGATGGTGTAGGGTGTGGTTAGCGCAGCGTAACCCACCAAACTGATTCAAGCGAGCAGGGTGCGCCCCGCGTACCAAACAAACTAAATAAAATTAATTTTCAAAACCGCTTGACGCCCAATTAAAACCACGTATAATGCCACCCAGTCGAGAGGGAAGGCGGTATGGAAAGTGGTTTTACCACTGACTAATTATTAAATAGCGAAGCTATTGATAACCAGCCACAGTTTGAGTTCAAATCTTTTAAGATAAAAACTTTCAAACTAACTTAAAATACTTCTTGACTTCATAAATAAAGCGTCTATAATACGCACCTCATTAAGGGATAGGACGAGATACAGGCTAACATTATTAGCCAAATCAACTTCTTAACTTACTGAAACAAATTATAAAAAAGCTTGACAAACCAAATCGTTATGATATGATAGTCGGCTCGCTAGATAGAACAACCCGCAAGGGATTAAGACTATCTTAGCAAACAGAATACAGTATTACTTACTTACTGGACGACAGAAGTAAGACACTATTTAAAAGCGAAACTAAAGAACAACTTGTGTGGATTTTTGCTGACACAGAATGCTAAAAATAAAGTTGGTTTTCTTCTCTTTTCGGGAGGAACTCTAACTATAAAAATTATCATTTAATCAGCAAGAAAACTCAAAGTTAATTCATTACGAACATAATTTAGAGCGACATGCCAGATTAGATGAGCCAAGATTAGAAGTCATCTTACTATTTATAGTGAAGACTTCAAGCAAGATTAAACTGAAGAGTTTGATCATGGCTCAGATTGAACGCTGGCGGCAGGCTTAACACATGCAAGTCGAGCGGTAACAGATCTAGCTTGCTAGATGCTGACGAGCGGCGGACGGGTGAGTAATACTTAGGAATCTACCTAGTAGTGGGGGATAGCTCGGGGAAACTCGAATTAATACCGCATACGACCTACGGGAGAAAGGGGGCTGTTTACAGCTCTCGCTATTAGATGAGCCTAAGTCGGATTAGCTAGTTGGTGGGGTAAAGGCCTACCAAGGCGACGATCTGTAGCTGGTCTGAGAGGATGATCAGCCACACCGGGACTGAGACACGGCCCGGACTCCTACGGGAGGCAGCAGTGGGGAATATTGGACAATGGGGGCAACCCTGATCCAGCCATGCCGCGTGTGTGAAGAAGGCCTTTTGGTTGTAAAGCACTTTAAGCAGTGAAGAAGACCATACGGTTAATACCCGTATGCGATGACATTAGCTGCAGAATAAGCACCGGCTAACTCTGTGCCAGCAGCCGCGGTAATACAGAGGGTGCAAGCGTTAATCGGAATTACTGGGCGTAAAGCGAGCGTAGGTGGCTTGATAAGTCAGATGTGAAATCCCCGGGCTTAACCTGGGAACTGCATCTGATACTGTTGAGCTAGAATAGGTGAGAGGAAGGTAGAATTCCAGGTGTAGCGGTGAAATGCGTAGAGATCTGGAGGAATACCGATGGCGAAGGCAGCCTTCTGGCATCATATTGACACTGAGGTTCGAAAGCGTGGGTAGCAAACAGGATTAGATACCCTGGTAGTCCACGCCGTAAACGATGTCTACTAGTCGTTGGGTCCCTTGAGGACTTAGTGACGCAGCTAACGCAATAAGTAGACCGCCTGGGGAGTACGGCCGCAAGGTTAAAACTCAAATGAATTGACGGGGGCCCGCACAAGCGGTGGAGCATGTGGTTTAATTCGATGCAACGCGAAGAACCTTACCTGGTCTTGACATATCTAGAATCCTGCAGAGATGCGGGAGTGCCTTCGGGAATTAGAATACAGGTGCTGCATGGCTGTCGTCAGCTCGTGTCGTGAGATGTTGGGTTAAGTCCCGCAACGAGCGCAACCCCTATCCTTAGTTACCAGCGGTTTGGCCGGGAACTCTAGGGACACTGCCAGTGACAAACTGGAGGAAGGCGGGGACGACGTCAAGTCATCATGGCCCTTACGACCAGGGCTACACACGTGCTACAATGGTAGGTACAGAGGGCAGCTACACAGCGATGTGATGCGAATCTCTCAAAGCCTATCGTAGTCCAGATTGGAGTCTGCAACTCGACTCCATGAAGTAGGAATCGCTAGTAATCGCGGATCAGAATGCCGCGGTGAATACGTTCCCGGGCCTTGTACACACCGCCCGTCACACCATGGGAGTTGATTGCACCAGAAGTGGATAGCCTAACCTTTTAGGAAGGCGTTCACCACGGTGTGGTTGATAACTGGGGTGAAGTCGTAACAAGGTAGCCGTAGGGGAACCTGCGGCTGGATCACCTCCTTATAGACGGCATTCGGTCAGCAAGAATTCACAACAAGTTGTTCTTTAGTTTAAGCTAGTTTATTAAAGCTTAAGCGTCATGGTACTGTTAGTCACGCTAATAGAAAATCCTATTTAAAGGATTTTCCTTGCGAAGCTAAAAAAGTATAATTACGCTATAAAGTGTAAGAAGATACAGGGCTTTTAGCAATTTCCCTTTAAGGAAATTACTCTTGCGCTCGGATCAAAGCAGTG
The DNA here is from genome assembly GCF_904846315.1 of Psychrobacter jeotgali. Taxonomy (NCBI): domain Bacteria; kingdom Pseudomonadati; phylum Pseudomonadota; class Gammaproteobacteria; order Moraxellales; family Moraxellaceae; genus Psychrobacter; species Psychrobacter jeotgali. Next base: position 2,085,085 of record NZ_CAJHAF010000001.1, on the reverse strand, counting down.
CTTTGATGGTATCCTCGCTCAGGGTCTGTAGCTCAGCTGGTTAGAGCACCGTGTTGATAACGCGGGGGTCATAAGTTCAAGTCTTATCAGACCCACCATACATCATGGGGCCATAGCTCAGTTGGTAGAGCGCCTGCCTTGCACGCAGGAGGTCAACGGTTCGACTCCGTTTGGCTCCACCATAATAAACAGCAAGCTTTAAATATAATAATACAGAATTAAGTAATCCAATTTTAAGAAGATTATTTACTTCTGTTTTATACAGAACCTAATACCTGACGAAGGATTAGGAACTATTTAAAAACATAGATATGAGTCTGGGTTAGGAATGACGTGTTCACGCGTCGCTCCTAACCTTAATAACTTACCTCTTAACGACATCCGTTGTTATCCCAGGGGTAAGTTATTAAAAAAGTAAAGAGAACTGAATCAAGCGTAAACATAGGTGATATCGTTATAATTGCTGACAAAGACCCTTTGGGGTTGTATGGTCAAGTAATTAAGCGCACATGGTGGATGCCTTGGCAGTCAGAGGCGATGAAAGACGTGACAGCCTGCGATAAGCTTCGGGGAGGCGGCAATATCCTGTGATCCGGAGATTTCTGAATGGGGAAACCCACTTAGCATAAGCTAGGTATCTTGTACTTGTACAAGAAGCGAACGAGGGGAAGTGAAACATCTCAGTACCCTCAGGAAAATACATCAATTGAGATTCCCCTAGTAGCGGCGAGCGAACGGGGAGGAGCCGATTAACTTTAGAATAGAAGAACAGCGTGGGAAAGCTGACCATAGTAGGTGATAGTCCTGTATTTTAAATTCTAGAGTTAACATATTAAGTAGAGCGGGGCACGAGAAATCCTGTTTGAAGATGGGGGGACCATCCTCCAAGGCTAAATACTCCTGACTGACCGATAGTGAACCAGTACCGTGAGGGAAAGGCGAAAAGAACCCCTGTGAGGGGAGTGAAATAGAACCTGAAACCGTGTGCGTACAAGCAGTGGGAGCCACCTTGCGTGGTGACCGCGTACCTTTTGTATAATGGGTCAGCGACTTATATTCTGTAGCAAGGTTAACCGTTAGGGGAGCCGTAGGGAAACCGAGTCTTAATAGGGCGTCTAGTTGCAGGGTATAGACCCGAAACCGAGTGATCTATCCATGAGCAGGTTGAAAGTGCCGTAACAGGCACCGGAGGACCGAACCCACTGTCGTTGAAAAGCCAGGGGATGACTTGTGGATAGGGGTGAAAGGCTAATCAAACTCGGTGATAGCTGGTTCTCCCCGAAAGCTATTTAGGTAGCGCCTCGGACGAACACCATTGGGGGTAGAGCACTGTTTCGGCTAGGGGGTCATACCGACTTACCAAACCGATGCAAACTCCGAATACCGATGAGTGATATCCGGGAGACACACAGTGGGTGCTAACGTCCATTGTGGAGAGGGAAACAACCCAGACCGCCAGCTAAGGCCCCAAATTCCTAGTTAAGTGGGAAACGAGGTGGGAAGGCATAGACAGCTAGGAGGTTGGCTTAGAAGCAGCCATCCTTTAAAGAAAGCGTAATAGCTCACTAGTCGAGTCGGCCCGCGCGGAAGATGTAACGGGGCTCAAACTAGGAGCCGAAGCTGCGGATTTGAATTTGTTTTCAAGTGGTAGGGGAGCGTTGTGTAAGCCTGTGAAGGTGTGTTGTAAAGCATGCTGGAGGTATCACAAGAGCGAATGCTGACGTGAGTAACGATAATGCGAGTGAAAAGCTCGCACGCCGGAAGATCAAGGGTTCCAGTCCAACGTTAATCGGGGCTGGGTGAGTCGACCCCTAAGGCGAGGCCGAAAGGCGTAGTCGATGGGAAATCGGTTAATATTCCGATACTTGTTTATGATGCGATGGAGGGACGGAGAAGGTTATGCCAGCCTGGCGATGGTTGTCCAGGTGGAAGGATGTAGGTAGACGGCTTAGGTAAATCCGGGCTGTTAATACCGAGATCTGATAGCAAGCCGTACTTGTACGGTGAAGTGGCAAATACCATGCTTCCAGGAAAAGCTTCTAAGCAATAGTCATAAACGAATCGTACCCTAAACCGACACAGGTGATCAGGTAGAGAATACCAAGGCGCTTGAGAGAACTCTGCTGAAGGAACTAGGCAAAATGGTACCGTAACTTCGGGAGAAGGTACGCTGTTGATGGTGATAGGACTTGCTCCTTGAGCTGTTGGCAGTCGCAGATACCAGGCTGCTGCAACTGTTTATTAAAAACACAGCACTCTGCAAACACGAAAGTGGACGTATAGGGTGTGATGTCTGCCCGGTGCTGGAAGGTTAATTGATGGGCTTAGCGTAAGCGAAGGTCTTGATCGAAGCCCCAGTAAACGGCGGCCGTAACTATAACGGTCCTAAGGTAGCGAAATTCCTTGTCGGGTAAGTTCCGACCTGCACGAATGACATAATGATGGCAGCGCTGTCTCCAGCAGAGACTCAGTGAAATCGAAATCGCAGTGAAGATGCTGTGTACCCGCGGCTAGACGGAAAGACCCCGTGAACCTTTACTACAGCTTTACATTGAACTTTGACCTGACTTGTGCAGGATAGGTGGGAGGCTTTGAAGCCGAGACGCTAGTCTTGGTGGAGCCAATCTTGAAATACCACCCTGGTCATGTTGGGGTTCTAACTCAGGTATTACAATACCGAGGACAATGTATGGTGGGTAGTTTGACTGGGGCGGTCTCCTCCTAAAGAGTAACGGAGGAGTACGAAGGTGCGCTCAGAACGGTCGGAAATCGTTCAAAGAGTATAAAGGCAAAAGCGCGCTTAACTGCGAGACCCACAAGTCGAGCAGGTACGAAAGTAGGTCTTAGTGATCCGGTGGTTCTGTATGGAAGGGCCATCGCTCAACGGATAAAAGGTACTCTGGGGATAACAGGCTGATACCGCCCAAGAGTTCATATCGACGGCGGTGTTTGGCACCTCGATGTCGGCTCATCTCATCCTAGGGCTGAAGCAGGTCCTAAGGGTATGGCTGTTCGCCATTTAAAGAGGTACGCGAGCTGGGTTTAGAACGTCGTGAGACAGTTCGGTCCCTATCTACCGTGGGCGTTGGAAATTTGAGAGGAGCTGCTCCTAGTACGAGAGGACCAGAGTGGACGAACCACTGGTGTTCGGGTTGTCATGCCAATGGCATTGCCCGGTAGCTACGTTCGGATGGGATAACCGCTGAAAGCATCTAAGCGGGAAGCCCACCTCAAGATAAGATTTCCCTAAAGAGCCGTTCAAGACTAGGACGTTGATAGGCAGGGTGTGGAAGCGCAGCGATGCGTGTAGCTAACCTGTACTAATTGCTCGTTTGGCTTGACCATACAACACCCAAGTGGTTTGTATCAAGCATTATATCGATATCACCTTTATCCTTGATTCAGTTAGGATAAGTGATACTTAGTCAAATAAGTAAAACAAACAACAGACTCATATCTAACCCCCTTTGCTGACGACAATAGCACGATGGCACCACCTGATCCCTTCCCGAACTCAGCAGTGAAACATCGTAGCGCCAATGGTAGTGTGGCTCCGGCCATGTGAGAGTAGGTCATCGTCAGCTCTCTATTCCTAAAAAGCCCCCTTTACTTATGTAGAGGGGGCTTTTTTTATGGCTGGGGCATTTAAAATATAATTGAAAAGTTATCACTATAAAAGCTATTTGTTATAAAATGATTTGACAGTTATCGTTTTAGCTGTTAATTTCAGATAGTGTTGTTAATTCTAGACAATCTTATTAAAAAGAGTTAATAATAAGTAGTTATAATATTTCTGAGTACTGTTTATAGAGAATTTAGGTTGATTCAAAGGATTCTGAATCAATAAGATTTGAATCACTTAGAAAACTATTAATCACAGTGCTTTTTATTTTCTTCTAATTATCAAAAGGAATTGATAATGAAATTAGCTCCACTTTTCTCTATTGGTGCATTAGCTGCTGTCAGTCTACTTGGCTGTTCTGGTCCATCTGACAGTAATACAGATAGCACCGCCACTTCATCTCAAGAAACCACTACTCTGCGTTTCTCACATTTTTGGCCAGCTACCTCTTCTATTAGCAAAGAAGTGTTCGAACCTTGGGCACAGCAGGTAGAAGCTGATTCTGATGGACGCTTAAAGATTGAGCTGTATCCATCAGCTGGTCTAGCTAAAGCGGATGTCACTTATGATGCTGCTGCAAAAGGAACTATCGATATTGGTTCTCAAGCCCATGGCTATACCAGTGGTCGTTTTCCTCTAACTCAGATTGCAGAGCTACCTGGGTTATCTAGTTCAGCGACACAGATGGGTTGTATGCTACAAACTCTATATGAAGATGGCACTTTAGCTGGTGAATACGAGGACTCACATCTGCTATTTATGTATGGTGCGGGGCCAGGTTCACTTCATACTACTAATAAGCTCATTCGAACACCTGCAGATATGAAAGGTATGCGTATTCGCCGTCCTTCTGCCGTCGCTGGTGATATTATTGAGAGCGCTGGCGCCTCTCCTGTCGGTTTACCTGCTAACGATATGTACACCTCCTTACAGCGTGGTGTCGTTGATGGGTTGAGTTTCCCTTGGGAAGCAGTAACCGCTTTTAAAATTGATGAGATCACCAAGTATCATACCAATATTCCTTTTTATAGTTCAGCCCTCATGGTTACTATGAATAAGGATAAGTATGAAAGCCTACCCGATGATCTAAAACAAGTTCTGGATAAAAACTCAGGAATGGCGCTTGCTAATAAGGTCGGTGAAGTGTTCGATAAGCATGATCAGATGGCGATACAGGCTGCCAAAGATAAAGGAGATGAGATTGTAGAGATTCCTGATCCACTTAATGACCCAGATTGGAAAGGCCCGCTCGAAAAAGGGACAAAAAAATATCTTGCTGACGTTAATGCTTTAGGTCTAGATGCTGATGGTGTTTATGAAAAAGCCAAAGCTGCTAGTGCTGCCTGTAAAGTCTAATCAACTGGAGACCGTCATATCATGGCTTTTTTAGTCAGAATCAGTACCTTTATCTCCAGGTTATGTCAGTTTATAGGTGGTATCAGTCTCATTATCATTGTTCTTGTTACTATTGCTGACGTTGCTGCCCGTTATATTTTTAAGATAACGGGTGGTGAGTTTGGCTTTACGGTCAAGGGTAGTGTTGAGATTGTTTCCTATTTTATGTTATTTGCATTACTAGCGGCTTTTGCCGCATTCGTTGAACGCTCCCAAATCATAGTGGATGTTTTTACCCAAAAGATGCCCCAGTCTGTAAAAGGCTACATGATGGGCATTTTTATGATGGGGTTCTTTGTTATCGGTGTAGTTTTCACTTGGGGGTTATATGAAAGTGCTCTTGACGCTGTAGAGTTTGGCAAAGTCACTCAAGACCTAAGACTTTCCATGATGCCTATTTATGGTATAAGCGCTATCCTAAGTATTTTTCTCGCTATTCGCTCACTAATCGAATCTATCAATATTTTTAAAACGGGCGAGTTTTATGACGCCGAGGAGACAGGCGCATGAGTCCAGAAATTATCGGTGCAGTCGGTCTAGTATGTATGATCTTATTGGTGGTGGTTAGGGTACCTGTAGCGCTTGCCATGTTAGGTGTAGGCCTAGTAGGCTTTGGAGCAGTTACCAGCTCTGATGGTGCGCTACAAATGCTCAAAGATATCCCAGTAGACGTTTTAGCTAAGTATGATTTCAGTGCTATTCCACTATTCATTCTGATGGGGGTCTTTGCCACTCACTCAGGTATGGCGGCTAAACTCTTTGATGCCACCCGCACTATTTTTGGAGGCGTCAGAGGAAGTTTAGGTATTGCGGGTATTGGCTCCTCCGGCATCTTTGCTTCCATATCAGGCTCCTCTTTGGCAACGGCTTCTACCATGACCCGTGTTGCTTTGCCGCAAATGGAAAAGTATGGTTATCAGCCTGGCTTTGCTTGCGGTATATTAGCTGCGGGTGGTACGCTCGGTATTATGATTCCGCCTAGTATTGCGCTACTGGTTTATGCAGTATTAACTCAGCAATCGGTTGGCGACATGTTTATCGCAGGCTTCTTGCCGGGTATTTTAGGCATGGTTATGTACTCTATTACCGTGATGATTATGGTACGCTGGAAGCCACACTTAGCACAGCGCGGTGAAAAAACCTCTTGGAAAGCTAAGATTTTTTCACTTACAGGTCTTATTCCTTTTACCTTTATTTTCATTATTATTATAGCAGGTATCTTTTTAGGGCTATTTACCCCAACAGAAGGAGCGGCCGTAGGTGCTTTCGCCTCTTGGTCATATGCAGCCGTTAAAGGTATGCGTTTACAAGGTCTTAAGCAGTCATTGATTGAAACCTTAGCATTATCTGCAGTGGTTTTCTTTATGCTATTAGGTGCTGAGGCATTAGGCTACTTTATCTCAGTATCACGGTTGTCTTATTCGCTAGCGACTTGGATTGGCGGCTTGGCTGTAAGCCCTATGATTGTACTAATCTGTATCTTGATTATGTATTTTTTGCTGGGTCTGTTTATGGATGCCTTAGCGATGCTAGTCATTACTATTCCCGTTGTATTCCCGATTATCTTAGCATTAGGGTTTGATCCGGTATGGTTTGGTATCATTGCAGTGCTGACTGTAGAGCTGGGATTAATTACCCCGCCTATGGGCATGAATATCTTTGTAATCAAAGCGATGGCACCCCATATCAAGCTTGGTGATATGTTTAAAGGGGTAACGCCCTTTATTGTCTCAGATTTGATTCGCTTAGTTATTTTGGTAGCATTCCCAGCAATATCTTTAGTGTTGTTAAACTAAGATTATTCATACGGATTTATTGCAGGGCAGTGTAAAACGAAAAATCTTAAGCTTTATAGCCATATTGTCGTAATGACAGTATGGCTTTTTTTATAGGTTTAGTCATGGAGCAATAGAGTGACGTTACCATAACGCTTCTTATCATTATAACTCTCTATAAATGTAGTAAACTTAGCAGAATTTATTCCTTTTTTATATTCATAAATAAAGATACAAGTAGAAAGTTATGGCTGTTGATTTTAGTAATACTCTTATAGTTGCAATATCAGCAACTGCTTTATTCGATTTGTCGGAGTCTGAAAATCATTTGTTGAAACTATTACAGCAACGTCCTACTGAAGCAGTAAAAGAGTTTCGTGATTATATGGCAGAGCGTGAAGATGAGCCATTGAATATTGGCGCAGGCTATCCGCTTATTGAAGCTTTACTGAACCTCAATAAGTACTGTAATAACTGCGTGCAACCAGGAAGTGACATTCAAACGCCTTTGGTCGAAGTGGTTATCGTCTCTAAAAGTAGCCCCGATACAGGGATTCAAGTATTAAATGCTATTCGCAAAAATGGCCTGACTATTTCGCGTTCAGCCTTTATATCCGGGAGCCCCGTTGCCCCTTATATTGCTGATTTCAATGTTGACTTATTTTTGACGACCAATCATGCTGATGCTCAGCAAGTAACCGATGCTAATATATGTGCGTGTGCGATACTTGATGCTACACCTGTTAATACTTATGAGCTTGATACCCAGCAGCTGCGTATAGCATTTGATGGTGATGCGGTATTATTTGATGATTCAGGGGAGCTGCTCTATAAACAACAGGGCCTGCGAGCTTTTCATGAGCGTGAAGCGCAAATGCGTGATTTGCCTATTGAGAAAGGCCCTTATGCTGAGCTATTGATTAAACTATCTAAAATACAAGAGCGTTTACCTGCACGTCTAAACGATTGTCCGATGAAGATTGCACTGGTGACAGCGCGTAATGCCCCAGCTGATCTGCGAGCCATTAAGACATTACGTGAATGGGGAGTAGACCTTGATATGGCATTCTTTTTAGGAGGTCTAGAAAAGACAGCGGTACTGAAGACTTTTGCACCGCATATCTTTTTTGATGATTCGATCAAACATATTGATGCCGCCCGCCACTTTATACCTACAGCGCTAGTACCTTATCACTCAGCCTCTTTATTGCATGCTAATAGTGACTTTGACATTAAGAAAGATAGAGATTCATTATATTTCACTCCAGTTAACCAGCCACTTTTTGCTATAAAAAATTAGGTTATTCTGTGGTATACCTATAAAGGTTTTAGTTAATAAAATAAAGGTGAGTAGAAGTTTAGTCTAAATAAAAAGAGGATAGATATGAACGTGCAGCAACTAACATCTTTAATATTGACACGTCTAAAACAAGTTATTGGTTTATATGCGTTTGTATTAATACCAATGTGGGGCATGTTCTTCTTAAATGAGATCGTATTATTTGGTGTTTGGAATATATTTGGTATTGTACCCCGTACTGTAGATTTGGGTAGTATTGTGGGTATTTTTGCTTCATGGACTATGCATGGTAACTTCCCTCATTTGTTGGGAAATACTGTTACTTTACTGCAAATCTTATTTTTATTTGGACTTTTTGAAAATAATGCTTATCGCACGATTGTTAAGCTTATCGTAGCTTCAGGTGTGGTAACTTGGATAATTGGCTCGCCACTATCCATACATATTGGCGCTTCTGGGCTTTGTTTTGCAATGCTTGGATTTATGATCGGCGGGGCTTTATTTGCCAGACGTTGGGGCTATTTGCTAGCTTGTATTGTGATGGGTACAGGCTACTGGCTTACTATCAAACAAGGTTTGATGCCGCAGCCTGGAGTATCATTCGCAGGTCATTTTGGTGGTTTGGGTATTGGCCTATTATTAGGAGCCAATTCAAAGCATGCCTATACCAACACGATTAACCGTTATTAATATATTCAAAATATCATCTACATTCTGTGTATTCATACTATTACTGTCTAATAAACATCTGTCAAAATGCTAATAAACTTTTACTATCGTTGCATCTTTATTTATTGGGGTCTAAGCTTTATTGGTACAGACACTTATATATAATGGTTCATCAGTCGCTAAAGGATGCCATTTGGTGGTCTGGTTAATATGCTCATCAATAGATAATGTACTATCCGCTGCAGGTAAGACATAATCGGCACGTGCTGGAGTAGCACAGTCGATAACTTGTGGAATTTGTTTAACGCTCATACGTCTTTCAAATAGGTATAGGTTAACTAGATACATATTTTGATTGTCTATTCGAGCACGTGCTTGACCGCTATCTACCGCCATAAAGCGGACAATTTGTGGCTTAATATATGACCATGGACGGAACCATGCAGTTTCCTCAACCGTTTTGACAACGGTGACTCCTTCTGGTAATTGCTCTGCTTGTTGATCGTACCAGTTATACTCTTGATGTATTTGAAAAGCAAAGATCCCAATAGCGGCGAATAATGGCACAAGTCCTTTGGGGGGCTTTTTACCGGCTAGCTTACTGAGGTGAGTTATAATCAGCGCCACTCCAGCCAAACCAAATCCTGCGGCCATAGTTGCAATAAACTCATAAAGCATAAAATTTCCTTAACGGCATAAACGTTGGTAACGAAATAATCATGGTTAACAAAACAGTCTTTTGTCACCCTGTTTTACAATAACGATGGGTAAAAAAATCACTCACAAGCAACAGGTGCCTGTGAGTGATACTTAAATTATATCTATCATTCAATAACCTAGCTTAGTGGTCGATTGCGCCGCCGGCTCCGCGAGGAGAACGTACACTTTCAACCAACTCTTGAATATGTACCGGTGGTGGGGCAGTAGCATAAGAGACAGCAAACGCTACGGCAAAGTTAATCAACGCACCAATTGCACCGAATGATAGTGGCGAGATACCGAACAACCAGTACTCTGCAGTATCTGGGAAGTTCGCAGTACCACTAATAAAGAACCAGCCTTTGAATACAAAGATATAAACTAAGATACTAATCAAGCCAGCTAGCATGCCACAAATAGCACCGAGACTATTAATACGCTTAGAGAAAATACCCATCATAAGTGCTGGGAACAGTGAGGCACCAGCAATACCAAAGGCGAGCGCAACTACCTGTGCGGCAAACCCTGGTGGGTTAATACCAAGCCAAGTAGCGACCACAATTGCGACAGCCATCGTGACACGAGCAACTTGCAATTCACCTTTATCAGTAATATTTGGATTAAGGTTTCGCTTAATTAAATCATGACTGATTGCTGATGAAATAGCGAGTAGTAGACCAGCTGCTGTTGACAATGCTGCTGCTAAACCACCTGCAGCGATAAGACCAATAACCCAAGGTGGAAGCTGAGCAATCTCTGGGTTTGCTAGAACCATGATATCAGCGTTGACATCAAGCTCATTACCTGCCCAACCTGCATTAGCAAAACGGCCATCAACTTCTAAATCATGGGCTGCCTGTGCTTCTGCAACTTCGTTTTGTGCTGCAGCAACGTCGCCGCCTTCAGTTTCAGCAGTAGCTAATGCTAACTGAGCTGCACCTAATCCACTATCGTTATACATTTGGATACGACCATCGTTATTTAGGTCGTTGTATTTGATAAGACCAGTATCTTCCCATGTTCTCATCCAGTCTGGACGCTGATCATAGTTGATAGCAGGTTCTTCCACGCCTTGTGGATAGATAGTATCAATTAGGTTTAGGCGCGCCATAGCACCAACTGCAGGAGCGGTAAAGTATAGAAGTGAGATAAATACTAATGTCCAACCCGCTGTCCAGCGCGCATCAGCTACTTTAGGTACAGTGAAAAAGCGAATGATAACGTGTGGTAAGCCCGCAGTACCAATCATTAGTGACAAAGTGAACAGCACCATGTTGAGCTTGTTCGGTACGTCAGCAGTATAGGCAGTAAAACCTAAGTCAGTAACGACTTGGTCAAGCTTAGTTAGAATCGGAACGCCAGATTCTACATGGTTTGAGAATAAACCTAGACCTGGAATAGGGTTGCCTGTTAATTCAAGCGAGATAAACACAGCTGGAATCGTGTAAGCAATCATCAGTACTACATACTGCGCAACCTGTGTATAAGTAATGCCTTTCATACCGCCAAGTACGGCGTAGAAGAAAACTACGACAGCAGCAATAATTAGACCGGTAGTGTTCTCAACTTCTAAGAAGCGCGAGAAAGCGACACCAGCACCAGTCATCTGACCGATAACATAAGTGGTTGATGCAATAATTAGACAAACCACAGCAATCATTGCAGCGGTCTTTGAATAAAAGCGGTCACCGATGAAATCAGGTACGGTAAACTTACCAAACTTACGTAAATAGGGAGCAAGCAACATGGCGAGTAGTACATAACCACCTGTCCAACCCATTAAGTAGGTTGAGGCACCGTAGCCACCAGCGGCAATAATACCTGCCATAGAGATGAATGATGCTGCACTCATCCAGTCAGCAGCCGTTGCCATACCGTTTACAACCGGGTGTACACCGCCGCCTGCCACATAGAACTCACTGGTGGTACCAGCGCGTGCCCAAATTGCAATACCGAAGTAAAGAGCGAAGGACAGACCTACGAAAATAATATTAATTACAAATTGACTCATGGGGCTATTCCTCGTCTACGCCATATTGTTTATCTAACTTATTCATACGCCAAGCGTAGAAGAAAATTAAGATGATAAATACCCCAATGGATCCTTGCTGAGCGAACCAAAAGCCTAGATCAGTACCTCCAACTTTAATCCCTGCCAATAGGGGACGCAATAAAATTGCAAATCCATAAGAACATAAAGCCCAGATGACTAGGCTGCCTAAAATAAGACGGATATTAGCGCGCCAATAACCGGATGGATCGTTGTGGTTCTCCATAGGACAACTCCTTTTGCCTTAAATAAATACAGGGTTACTGATTTGAGCCTAGTCAACTATTACCAATTAGCTTTAATTACCTAGAGTAATATAAGATTTATATCATTGTTAAAACAGTCGATATAAACAGCTTTAATAAAATGAGCGACTGGCATTGATAACTAAAGTTACCAAAAAATGAGCAGCTATTATACTTTTAAGAGCTTATCTTGATACTGATAGCAAAGTTCAATAGTTAGCTCGGTACTGCTTAGTACTACTAAATTAGGTATTACTAAAGTTTAAACATGATGACAATAGATAGGACCTAAGTCTTAAGCCATTAAAAGTTATCAAGAAGGGGTAGTTTGCAGGAGAGGGTCGATGGGGCATGACAATCCGCTGTCTTTTACCGGTCTCATCTTCCTGATAAGACTTTCCATTAAATAACTGGTTGGACTTAGTTGATTTAGCTTAAGAGAACCTAATCATTTATTAGGTTGAAGATAAGCTCCTAAAGCATTTTATATCATTACTATACCGTACCAAAAGTACTGTGCCAAAAGTTTCTAATTAAGAATTATGATCTATTTATATTAATCAGACTTATTAGAATTCTATTAAACTTGCTAAATCTGGGTCATAACCTTAAAGCTATTAAGAATATATACAATATTTGTTCAATTAACAATAAATAAATTTAAATTACTTTATGTAACTAGATATTTTCATAATACGAAAGCTTTAACTATTCATGGTCTAAAGCTCATAGAAATAATTACTTCATGGCATACTTAGGCACCAATTAAGCTGAGTTTAGTATTTGAGATTGCCTTGAAGCTCATATTCTTTATCTACCATTTAGATCAGAAATGTGTAATGAAAAGGCATAAGCAAAAATTATTTTGGTAATTGCTTCGAGAAAAAATCTGGTAATAAACAACGTTTTTTGTCTTGATATAACTGACTTAAAGATTATTATGTGAGCACAAGGTAGGCATAATAGTCAAAAGATAGATAATCATATCTAATTTGATGACAATAAGTAACGTTAATGAAATATTAGGTGTAATTAGTAGGCGTTATAAAATTTTAGATCTTATGAAAAATAGTAATATTATATGAAGGTGACATTATGGGTGAAGGGTTAGCGAATTGGTTTAACAGCATCGTCGATTATGGTGTTAGTGTCATCTGGGGTAACAACGATTGGCTGATAGCGAGTAATCCATGGTATGGATTATTGATGTTCGTGCTTATTGGGGCGGGTATCTATTTTACTATCGTAACACGGTTTATGCAGTTCCGGCATTTTGGACATATGTGGAAACTGTTATTAGTCTCTAACCAAGGACGAGAAGATGGCGGTATCAGCTCCTTTGAAGCGCTGATGACCTCTATTGCGGCGCGCGTGGGTACCGGTAACTTAGCTGGGGTAGCGATTGCTATTTATTTAGGGGGACCTGGTGCGGTATTTTGGATGTGGATGACCGCATTGGTAGGGATGTCGACCAGTTTTATTGAATCAACCTTGGCTCAAGCTTACAAGGTGCCGCATACTGATAAGGTCTACCGTGGCGGGCCCGCTTATTATATTGAAAAAGGCTTGGGCCAACGCTGGATGGCCATATTCTTTTCAGTCTGTTTGCTCATTGCCTTTGGTTTGGCTTTTAATGGGGTGCAGTCGAATACTATCGCCCAAGCTACTAATGAAGCATTTGGTATCCCAACTTGGATGACAGGCTTAGTTTTAGTAGCACTGGTTGCGCCAGTAGTGTTTGGCGGGCTGCGCTCAGTTGCTCGTATCGCTGGCAAGGTGGTACCGGTGATGGCTATTTTGTATATCTTATTAGCATTATTTATTATCATTACTAACTTCAGTCAGTTTCCAGCGGCAATTGCATTGATTGTAAAGTCAGCATTCGGCTTTGAGCAGGCAGCAGGCGGAGTGATAGGTTACGGTATCGCCCAAGCAATTATAAACGGTATTAAGCGGGGTCTATTCTCTAACGAAGCGGGTATGGGCTCAGCGCCCAATGCAGCAGCAACCGCCAAAAGTCATCCTGACCATCCCGCTGTACAAGGCTTTATGCAAATGCTAGGGGTGTTTATGGATACCTTGGTGATTTGTACAGCAACAGCGTCAATCATCATTTTGTCTGGTGTGATAGATCCAAGTGTTGAGCAAGAAGGGATCCAGTTGACCCAGTTGGCTCTATCTCAGTATGTGGGCGATTGGGGTGTTATTTTTGTAGCGATTGCTATTTTCTTTTTCTCATTTACCTCCATTATTGCTAACTATAGTTATGGCGAGTCGAATCTTGAATTTATTTCAGGCAGTAAAAATGCCAAAGCTATGATTATGGTTTTCCGCCTTTTAGTGCTAGGTATGGTATTTATTGGTGCGATTGCCAGTTTACCTGCGATATGGAACTTTGCGGATTTATCAATGGGCTTGATGGCTTTAACCAACTTGGTAGCGATTCTAATTTTATCTCCCGTAGCGCTTAGAATACTGCGTGATTATGAGCGTCAAGTTAAAGAAGGCAAAACAGGCGATCAAATTACTTTTGATCCTGATGACTTTGTAAAACTAAAAGACGAGGCCAATCGCGAAGCTTGGAAAGACTAATTGGTGTTGTTAGCGGTAAACCATAAAAAGCCCCACTCATATGAGCGGGGCTTTTGGTTGAGGCGATTTGTCCGTTTGTAATTATAGCGGATCATTTACATATTAGGGTAATTAGGACCACCGCCACCTTCAGGAGTTACCCAAGTAATATTCTGTGAAGGGTCTTTGATATCACAGGTTTTACAGTGTACGCAGTTTTGCGCATTGATAACGAACTTAGCACCTTCTGCGTCTTTGACCACTTCATAAACACCAGCTGGGCAATATAAACGTGCAGGCTCTGCATATAATGGAAGGTTGATCGAAACCGGCACAGTAGGATCGGTCAGCTTTAAATGCGCTGGTTGGTCCTCAGCGTGGTTGGTGTTAGAGATAAACACTGATGAGAGCTTATCAAATACTAACTTGCCATCAGGCTTGGGATAAACGGGCTGATAGGCAAGTGCGGCACGCTCGAGCTGATCGTAGTCAGGTAAATTATCATGGATAGTTAGAGGCATTTTGCCACGTAACAAGTTGTGCTCGATAAAGGTAAAAGCCCCTCCCATCCATTGACCCATGCGATGCATCGCCGGTGCAAAGTTGCGAGATTCGTAATTGTCCTGATAGAGCCATGATTCTTTGTACATAGTGCTATAAGCAATCACATCATCATGTTGACGACCTGCTTGCAACGCTTCAAAGATAGCTTCGGCGGCCAGCATACCTGACTTCATTGAGGTATGTGTGCCTTTGATTTTAGCAGGGTTCAAGAAACCAGCATCATCACCCGCTAAAACCCCACCTGGGAAAGTGAATTTTGGCAAGGAGTTGAGTCCGCCTTTGGTCAAAGCTCTAGCGCCATAAGAGATGCGTTTGCCGCCCTCTAAGATGTTACGAATCAATGGATGGAGCTTCAAGCGCTGTAATTCATCAAATGGTGACATATAAGGGTTTGAGTAGGAGAGGTCTATGACCATACCGAAACTCACTTGATTGCCTTCATCAAAGTATAACCACCAGCCCCCAGAGGAGTTGGTATCGGTTAAAGGCCAGCCTGAACCATGCATGACCACGCCTTCTTCATGCTTTTCGGGTGAAACCTCCCAAAGCTCTTTAAGGCCAATGCCGTAGTGTTGCGGATCGCTATCAGCATCTAAATTGAAGCGACTGATTAGACGCTTACCAAGGTGACCACGAGAGCCTTCAGCAAAGATAGTATACTTGGCTAGGAGCTCATAACCGGGCTCAAAACTAGGTTTGGCTTCACCGTCAGCGGCAACACCCATATCTCCAGTCAAGATACCTTTTACAGAACCATCATCGTTATAGATGATATCAGCGGCAGGGAAGCCTGGGAACATCATAACTTCAAGCTCTTCTGCTTGTTCAGCGAGCCAACGCACCACATTGCCTAGTGAAACAATATAATTGCCTTCATTGTGCATAGTCGCTGGAACGATTGAATCCATAAGCTTGGTTGAGCGCGTAGCGGAGCTCAACATATAGACACGATCTTCAATAGCAGGCACATTTAATGGTGCCCCTTTCTCTTTCCAATCTGGAATCAACTCATTCAAAGCTCGCGGCTCAATAACGGCTCCAGATAAGATGTGGGCACCGAATTCAGAACCTTTTTCGACTACACACACCATAAACTCATCGTTGCCTGCTTCGATAGCCAGTTGACGTAGGCGAATAGCGGCTGACAGACCGGCAGGTCCACCACCCACAACGATAACATCGAACTCCATAGATTCACGTTCGACTTCAGGCTCGGGCTCGACCACTGGTTCAGGCTCAACTAAAGCTTCAGGTTCAGGAGCAACTTCAGGTTCAGCTACAGGTGTTTCAGTCTCTACTACATCAGCTTCTACCGTTTCAGCTTCAGTGTTCGCAGTATTAGTTTTCTCAGTGTTTACAGGCGTATTAGTGTCTATATTCTCATCAACGACTGGCGTTTGCTTATCTTGTTCTTGCATACCTACTCCTAAATTCCTAGTGGCTTATCTATGACATGGATTACGTCGCAATAAATAGTAAGACTTGCAACCGTGATAAGTCTTAGATATATGGCTACCCGATAAAAGCTGTTTTTTGTGGTATAAATTGACACATCATTATAAAAGAAAAGTCTCATAAACACGATACGCATTTATAGGTATCAGTGTTAAGGTAGAATCAAGATATCGATTCTACAGTAGTGAAGGGCTTTTATCATGTTTGAAAGCATAATTGATAGTAATAGCCAATATACCAAACTTTAATTAATCATTAGGAAACTGTATGATAAATAATAATAATAAGTCCCAAAATGATAATAATAAAAACAGTGCTGAGAGCTTGCAGAGTCTGCCTTCTGACCTAAATGACATGGGGGCTCTTGATCAGTATTTAAAGTCTTCAGCAGGTACTCGCCAAGGTCGCAGTATTCCGCCACTTGATAAGTGGGAGCCTAAGCAAGTCATGGATATGGATTTGGTGATTAAAGCCAATGGGGAATGGTGGCATGAAGGTCGGCTAGTGACTAGGCAGTCATTAGTGGACTTGTTTGCAACGGTGCTATGGAAAGAAAAAAAAGACGGCAAAAGTGAATATTTTTTAAAAACGCCAGTACAAAAACTTCGTATCACTGTTGAAGATGCCCCGCTACTTATCAATGATGTGGGTATCGTAAAAGAAGAGGGAGTGAATTGGTTGGAATTTACGACTACGACTGGTGATGTGGTACGGTTAGATGAAGCACATCCGATGACATTGCACGCTTATCAGGCAACAGATGAGCAGAAAAATGGAGAAGAAGCTGGGATCGATGATGCTAATCTTCAAGAGTCTGTAGAGCAGGTTCGACCTTATATGCTGGTTCGTAATAATTTGACGGCATTAATTGGGCGTAATACTTTTTATCACTTAATCGAAATCGGTGAGCTGACTGAAGAAGACGATATCACTATATTAACCTTAAATAGTGGCGGAAAAGATTATCAGCTGTCTATGCCTAATCATTAACATATATACTAGAACCAGTCGTCGATTAAAACATTTGCATTTTTATTTTCATATTTCATAATCTAGTTAATGACACTCCTTATCTGAGAGGTTCAGGGCAAACGGTTTTAACTTAAGCTTTGACTGGGGCAATAAGTAGCAAGGCAAGCACGTAATAAAAACTAAGAGTACGAGAGTACGAGAGTGGGTATAGCGATGATGGCACCTTTGATATGACAATAGTAAGTCTAACAACAGATAGTAAAACGCTCAGTCATCAAACCAAGGTAGATAACGTGGGCCGAGGATGTCAGGCTCAAAAGAGTAGGGTGCAAAATAGTTCTGCTCAATTTAAGCTTGTTGACTTAAACGCTAATAATAAAAGCAGCGCGCCCATCGGTTTATTTGATTCTGGTATTGGCGGTCTTTCGGTCTATTTGCACTTAGCCCAGCAACTCCCAGCCGAACGTTATATATATTATGCAGATACTTTAAATGTGCCCTACGGTACGCGTGACAGTAAGGATATTGAAGCCTTGACCTTGAATGCCATTGACTGGTTATATCAACAAGGCTGTAAGCTAATTGTCATCGCCTGTAATAGTGCCTCAGCCTATGCGCTTGAAGCGGCTCGTTATCGCTATCCTAACCTACCTATCGTGGGTTTAGTGCCGGCATTAAAACCTGCAGTACTTGCTACCCAGACTGGACATGTAGCGGTATTGGCTACCAAAGCTACACTAGAGGGAACGTTACTTAACCAGGTGATTACTGAGATTGCCGCTCCTAATAATACTACTGTGACCAAATATTTTGACCCTCTGCTAGTGCCTTGGGTTGAGGACGGTATGCCAGAGCATTCTGCAACTGCGGATACTTTGCGCCAACGAATACGTGAGTTTGCAAGTGTAGGTGTTGATTATCTGGTGCTCGGTTGTACGCATTATCCTTTCTTTAAGGACTTTTTATTACGGGAAATAAAAGAGCAGCAATTGCCTATACAAATAGTAGATTCGGGACAAGCTATCGCTGCTCGTGTACAACATTTATTAGTGGTCAATAAGATGTTAGCTTTATCGCATAACCCTGAGCTCAGTCAGCCTTTGGTTTTTTATGCCAGCAAATACAATGATAACTTGAGTAGAAGGGTGCAGCAGCTGGTAGGAGCGTCTGCCGAAATAGAGATGCTTGGTTGATATAAATCTGAGCTTTACGGTTGGTTAATATCCGCTAGACTGTGGTAGAGTTAAGTGTGCAAGTGAGCACTGCTACGTTTTGTAATACAAAGCATACGTGCTAGCCATTGTTAATCTCTTATTATGTAGCTACGATAATAAATGATAGAGAGTTGCTTCCGCTGTTAGTATTAGATTCCGTTAGCTTTTTGCTCATACTTTTATTTCTACTCACTACAATTAAAATAATTATTAGCAGTGTTACGAAGTAAAATAATACTATGCTATGACCACTTAAATTTTGAATGATTTTTGACTTATTAAGGAGAATATAATGACCGATTCTAAAAATAAAGATTTAAAGCAAGAGTTTGATAAGTTAGAAGAGACCATGATCGATGCGGATCAGTTTCGTACGCTAGAAGAGCAAGTGGCAGAGATGAAGCGCCGCGGTATTGATCCCAGTAAGACTTATAAGAAATGGGATGATGACGAAGACGATGACGATGACTGGGGCGATAAAACGTGGAGAGAAAATGGTAAATGGGAACCCAAAACGCCAGAAGATCTTGATGAAAAAGCGCGCGAGAACTGGGATGGCGACACAGGTAAACCTAATCCCCCACCTATCGTATAACTAATCCACTGGTTGAATGCTTACTATTTAAGGCCTATGATTTAGAGGTCTGTAGCTTCAAAGAAAGTAGCATATAGTCAGTAATAGCAATAAAAAGCCACGCTTAATAAGCGTGGCTTTTTACTGTCAGTTTACTACTAGAAAGTCGCCCATTATTACGAGCCTTCATCAACCCGTACCAGACGAGTTACCCCATCGCTTCCTATTATACGGCGATAGCGAGTATTGCCTGAAGTTGTTGGCTGACTCGGTGCTGAATACGAAGAAGTGCTTGGAGTAATGGTGGTTTGATGCTCGATCAACTGTCCCATTCGATCAGTTGGTACAGGCATAGAAGGTCTAGCGCTTGGTGTTTGAGTTTGACCTTGCGTGATTTGACTATAGAACCTTTGTCCAGCACGTCCATCTGCGGGGAAAATACCACGACTGGTTTGGTATTGCTGAATAGCGGTGCGGGTATTATCCCCAATAATGCCATCAACACCGCCGATATCATAGCCGGCATTAAGTAATGCTTGCTGGATATCTTTGGCTTGCTGACGGCTAATGCCGGGATCATCGGTCGGCCATGCGGTAATAAAGTCTGTTTTGCTGCTGTCCTCTTTAGCGATTAGATCAGACAAGTGAGCAATAGCTAGCGCATAGTTCTCTGAAGCGTTATAAGAGTAAAATGTATCGAAATTCTTACCTACTAAAAATGCTGGGCCATCTTTGCCTGCTGGCAATAATAAACCAGCACTGCTCAAGTCGTAAGGCAATGGGCTACCATTAGCCAGTGTTAAGCCTTGATTACGCCAGTGACTCATCGACTTTTTATCTTTGCGGTTAGAGGCCGCCCAGTAGCCATCAGGAAGTTTGACTTCATAGCCCCAAGGCTCACCTGTGCGGTAACCACGATTGTCCAAGAAGTTAGCGGTAGAAGCAAGTGCATCCGGTACGCTATTAACGAGATCTCGGCGACCATCACCATCAAAATCCACCGCCAACTCTAAAAAGGTACTCGGCATAAACTGGGTCTGTCCAAATGCCCCTGCCCATGAGCCAGTCATGTCGCTTGGCGCAATATCACCACGCTGGACGATTTTGAGCGCATTGGCGAACTCACCTTGGAAATAGCTCTGACGACGGTCAAAGCAAGATAGCGTCGCTAAGGATTCAAATAACGGCTTTTTGCCCAAAGTCTGACCGAAATTGGACTCCACACCCCACACGCCTAAGACGTGCTCAGGCTTGACGCCATAACGTGATTCAATTTGGCGTAGCGTGTCGCCCCATTGACGCTTGGCACGAATACCGTCTTCAACCCGTTCTTTATCTACTAATACGGACAGATAATCCCAAACGTCTTTTTGAAATTCAGGCTGATAGTTCAGCGATTGGATGACGCTAGGATCAGGCTGGCTAGGACGATAGGTGTTAAAGGTATAGCTATCAACTCCGCGAAACTTGCTAGAGCTTTGTAATCTATCTAGACACTGCTGAAACTCGCTATTAGACAAGTCGGGCGCAGGTGGTCTAGCGGCCCCAGCGGTGCTGGCAAAACTAAGTCCGATAGCAGCAGCCAATAGCGATAAAGTAGAAAAATGAGTCAAACGCATGAAAATATCCTATAAAGGTAAAAGTGGCAGTTTGGATAAAACAATCAAAAATTCAATATGATAGTGGTGCTTTAGAGTAACCAATATTGGTTATAAAGAAAAGCTATCGAAGGACTATGGCTATAAATAATTACTATAGATTGATATAGGTGTGAGGTTGGGGTGGGTTTTGGAATGAAGTCTAACGTCATTCAATGTCGTCTGAATCGCTGAAAAAGTCGCACTATCCATAACGCTATTGCTATACTGTCCCGATGCTAACTTGTATATGTTAATTATCTTGTCCTTTCACGAATATTGTAGCCGCAACTATGAGTAATCCGATACATCCTACCAGCCAAACCCCGCAACAGATAACCCTTGCCAAGCTCAAGCAGTTAATGCCAGAGGCGTTCAGTGAAGGGCAGCTCGATATCCGTAAACTCACCGCGCTGCTGTCCGAGCAAGATATCGCACCCGCGCAAGAGGCGTATGGGCTAAGCTGGGCGGGCAAGCATCAGGTCTATCGTGAGCTAAAAACGCCAACCAGTCAGACGCTAGTGCCCGCACCTGATGAATCGGTCGATTTTGATACGTCGCAAAACCTATTTATCGAAGGCGATAACTTGGCGGTGCTGAAGATACTGCAAAAGAGCTATCACAGCCGTATTAAGATGATATATATCGACCCGCCATACAATACGGGCAATGACCGCTTTGTCTATGCTGACGATTTTAGTGAGAGCATTGCGGACTATAAGGCGCGGGCAGGGCAAACCGATGCGGACGGTAATCTGACCCATAGCGATGGGATGCAATCAAATCGAAAAGAAAATGGTCAGTATCATAGCAACTGGCTGAATATGATGTATCCAAGATTGGCACTGGCAAAAAGCTTACTGCGTGATGATGGCGTTATCTTTGTGTCGATAGACGACAATGAAGTGGCGAATTTGCGCTTGCTGATGGATGAGATATTTGGGGAGGAGAATTTTGTAGCTGAGATAATTGTTGCTTCTAATTCGAGTAAAAACAACTCTCAGTTGGTTTCCGTTACTCATGAGTATATTTTGATTTACGGCAAGGCTAAAAGTAACTTAGGAACGTGGAAAGTCAAAAAGAACTTTGTTGATGAGTTTAAAAGTAGAGCTAACGCTGTTTTTAGAAATACTTCGGATAACACAGAGATAGTTGAAGAAATAAGAGCCTTAACGAAGTATCCTAAATTTTATGAATTTGATCACTATACAAATATGGACAGCAAAGGGCTGTTTCATGCAGGCGATCTAACTGCACCTAATAGTAAGAATTTTTACGATATTATTCATCCAATAACTAAGAAGCCTTGCGCAACTAGCACTAGAGGTTGGGCTTTTTCAAAGGAAAGTTTAGATGCCCTTATTAAAGAAGATATGATAGCTTTTGGAGCAACTGAAGAAACGATACCACGTTTGAAGAACTATCTAGAGGGTAATGAAAAATCTACTCCTAGATCAATTCTTTTCTTTGATTCACAAGCATCTACAAAATGGATCAAAAAAAATAAATTACATTTCTCTTTTCCAAAATCAATAGAGCTTTTAAAACATATTATTAGTATAGCGTGTAATGAAGGGATTATTCTCGACTTTTTCGCAGGTTCTTCAACTACCGCTCATGCTGTCATGGCGTTAAATGCTGAAGAGGCAGAAAATGGCGAAGCGGGCAAGCGCAAGTTTATCATGGTACAAATCCCCGAAGCCACGGAAGCAGACAGCGAAGCTTATAAAGCAGGATTCAGCAATATTGCCGAGATATCCAAAGAGCGTATCCGCCGTGCCGCTGCCCATATCACCTCCGAGCTGCCTGAATCCGTCGATAGCAAGGCGCTTGATTTTGGTTTTAAGGCGTACAAGCTTGCCGACAGTAACTTTATCCCGTGGCAGCAGCCCGCCAATTATGACGCCGACAGTCTAATGGCGCAGTTAGAAAAGCACCTTGACCCTATCAGCGATAATGCCACCACTGACGGTATCATCACCGAGCTGATGCTTAAAGAAGGCTATACTTTGACCGCTACTGTCAGTGAAGCTGACGGCTATTATCTGGTCACCCAAAACGATGCGCTACAATATAGTAATGATGATGCTGACAGTTCTGAGGGCACAGGCATATCAATGAGCCTAGCGATAGTCCTAGATGACATGACCACTAGCAAAGCCACGCAAATTATCACCACCGCCCCCAATAAAACTTTGATTATGGATAGAGCTTTTAGCGATGATGCCAATAAGGCCAATATCGTGTTGCAGTTTGAGGATGCTGGGTTGGTGGTTGGGTGTGTTTAGGGGGTGGGTATGAATAATGTCAGGCAGGAGTTATACAAGGAACTGAGACGTATTGAAGAAGACAGTCTATATAGTATGAAAGGACATTTTAACGCTGCTGATTTTTGGAGTAAAATCAATATTTTTATGGGAGTCACTGGCGCAATAGCAGCAGCTATCGCAGGTTTGACTTCATTAGCAGAAGGTTACCAGTGGCTTATTACGCTTTCAGCTCTGTTTTCGGCAACAATTATAGGCATTAATACGTTTCTCAACGCATCGGAAAAAGCACAAGCTCATAAATCATCAGGAAACAGTTTTTATGCCATTAGAAGCGATGCAAGATTTTTAAGTAATATAGAGTCATCTACTCTAAATGATAATGATTTTATTGCTAAGGCAAATAATATCCGAGAACGTAAAAATAAAATAAATAATGAAGCACTAGGAATTCCAAAATACGCTTATCAAAAAGCCAAAAAGGGGATTGAGTCTGGTGAACCTGATTATGAGGTAGATAATGAGCATTAATTCCTTTTTGAATCAAAAGTCTAATGAGTTAATCATTCGTGACTCTGAAAAAGATTCTATAAAGAAATCTGTTGATACTCTGAAGAGTAGGTTGGTTTACCATTTTGGTAATAATATTGAAGATAAAAGAGTTTTTGGATCATACCCTAGAGGTACAATCTTACCAAGATGCTACGATGAAGGCTCAGATGTTGACCTAATGATTGTTTTCGATGATAAGTCCTATCAGCCTCAAACTTATCTAAATTGGTTAAGAAATTTCGTGAATAAGTATTATAGTAGCTCTCAAATTAGACAATCACATCCTACAATAGTATTAGAACTCAATCATATAAAATTCGAACTAGTTCCAGCATTGGATCAACAGTGGTATGGTTATCAAATTCCCAATAAGGGAAGCGATTATCAATCATGGATGTATTCTGAGCCGTTTTCCTTTAATAATGAGTTTACACAGAAAAATATTGATAATTATAACCTCATAAAGCCGCTAGCACGCTTAGTAAAGTTTTGGAATGTCAAAAATGGAAGACCATATTACTCTTTTAAAATTGAAGAAATGATCAAAGCACACTACTTCTATGGATCAAATAACAACCTTAGAGGTTATTTTTATTCATTTATGATGAGTCTAAGTGAATGGGAGTTTACTTTTAATAGTAATAAATATAATAAAATTGTAAAAACTAAAAAGGTTATCAGCGAAGCTTACCAAGATGATGTGGATGGTTATCCTAATCTAGCAGAATCTAATATTAAAAAATTGTTTGAATGAACTCCTAAGCAATCCTTAGTAGTTCAAACCACGCCTAAAAACCATAAATATAGCCCATATAAAAGTGCCAAAACAACCATGATAACCCTCATCTTTGAACCAAACCTTGAACACCAAAGCCACGCTATCAATGCCGTGGTTGATATCTTTCGTGGGCAGCCCTCCATGCTCGATACAAATGCATCTCTTGATAACTTTGCCTTAGCCCAGCCGATTGATGTGGCAAGCAGTAAGACCCTCATTAATCAGCAAATGATTAGCCAGCAAATCACCAGCCAAGCCATAGCCAATCAGCGCATTATTAGCGATGAGCAAGTGCTGGATAATATCCAAGCGGTGCAGCGTGAACATAATATCGAGCCGTCAATCACACTCTATGACGACGACAAAAACCTTGCCCAATATGGACTTAACGCCTCTATAGAGATGGAGACCGGCACCGGCAAAACTTACGTCTATCTGCGTAGCATCTACGAGCTGTATCAGACTTATGGCATGCGCAAATTTGTGATTGTCGTGCCCTCAGTAGCGATTCGTGAAGGGGTGATGAAGTCTATCGAGATGACCAAAGCGCATTTTGCCGCCCTGTATGACAATACCCGCGTGGACGCGCGTATATACGATAGCAAAAACCTAAATAGGCTACGCGACTTTGCCACCAGTCATAATATTCAAATCCTCGTGATGAACATTGACGCTTTTGCCAAAGACGAAAACATCATCAACCAAGTCCGTGAACAAGGCGTTGCCCCGATTGAATATATCCAAGCGACCCATCCTATCGTCATCGTTGATGAACCGCAAAATATGGAGACTACTAAGCGCTTGGAGGCTATTGCTAGTCTACATCCGCTGATTACCCTGCGCTATTCAGCGACGCACAAGTACAGCCGTCATCTGCTTTATAGCCTAAATCCGGTCAAAGCTTATGATGCCGGTCTGGTTAAGCAAATCGAAGTCGATTCCGTCATGAGCGATGATGCCTTTAATGAGGCTTATATCGAGCTGCTGGGCGTCACCGCCAAAAAGACCAAAATCACCGCCAAGGTCAGCGTCTATGCCAACGTCAAAGGCGTGGTCAAAAAGAAAACCATCAGCATCAGTGACAACGATGATTTGTATAAAAAGACCGAGCGTGAAATATACGCCAATGGCTATATCGTCAGCGGCATTAACGCTGTGGAGGGCTACATTGAATTTGATAATGGCGTAGTGATTTATCAAGGTCAGCAAACTGGCGGTATGACCGATAGCGTCATGCGTTATCAAATTGAGCGCACTATTGAGGCGCATTTAGATAAGCAGCGTAAGCTCTTGCCGCAAGGCATTAAAGTATTGTCCCTACTATTTATTGACCGCGTCGATAATTATCTGGTTAATAATGACTTGGTTAATCAAACAGGCGGCTATACGCGCTCAGGTAAATTTGCCCAGTGGTTTGAAGAGCTATATCAGACGTTATTAGACAAGCCTAAGTATCGTGATTTAAAGCAGCAATTAGCGGCGCATTATCAGGCTGGGGTCAGCGATATTCATAATGGTTATTTTTCTGTCGATAAAAAGGGGCGCGCTAAAGACACCTCTGGTACCACCAAGGGCGACGATGATACTTATAGCTTGATTATGAAAGATAAAGAAAAGCTGCTGAATCTAAATAATCCGCTGCAGTTTATCTTTAGCCATTCGGCATTGCGTGAAGGCTGGGACAATCCCAATGTATTCCAGATATGTACCCTCAACGAGACCAAATCCACCCTAAAAAAACGCCAAGAAATTGGTCGTGGTCTACGTCTATGCGTCGGTGCAGATGGTCATCGGGTCTATGATAAGCAGATTAATATTCTGACTGTCGTTGCCAATGAAAGCTATGATGACTTTGCTAAGAGCTTACAAAACGAGATTGCAGAGGATTGCGGTGTGAGCTTCGCAGGACGGGTAAAAAATCAAGCGCACAAGCAAGTGGTTAAGTACCGTAAAGGCTTTATGCTCGATGATAACTTTAAAGCCATTTGGGATAAGATTAAACAAAAGACTCAGTATCAAGTCTGCTTTGATACTGATGAATTAATCACTGCCGTTATCGAATTAATAGCCGATATGGAAGAGATAGTCGCGCCGCAAATTGCAGCCAATAAAGTACGCCTGACCATGAGTGATGACGGCGTGGAGAGTCGCTTATTAGCCGTCAATAGCCAACGTCAGCATTATGCTACGGATAATAGCGATAACAGTGGTAATGCTGGCGCTGATAACGATATTAATCAATCAACCATTAATCAATCGTCTGTCAATCAGCGCGTGTGGCAACTGCCTGATATCTTAGCTTATCTGGCTCGCCATACCAAATTGACTCGTGCCACCTTGGTTGAAATATTGCGTCAAAGTGGACGTATTGATGAGATGCTTATCAATCCGCAAGTCTTTCTAGAGCGCTTAATTGCGATTATTAAACAAGCCCAGACTGACCTCATGGTAAAAGGCATTGAGTACCAAAAGAACGGTCAAATTTATGCCCAGCGATTATTAGATAGGCTAGAGGCTCAGCCAACGGATGTCTATGCCAGCGACTATCATTTCGAGGTTACCGATACGCATAAAACAATTTTTGATAATTTGATACCGCTGGACTCAAATACTGAGCACCAATTTGCAAATGATTGTGAGAGTATGGAGAGCGTGCGCTTTTATTTTAAGCTGCCCAATTGGTTTAAAATTAATACGCCGCTAGGTAGCTATAATCCTGACTGGGCGGTTATCAAAGAGGACGGTGATGATGGTAGGGAAGTGAGCCAGCTGTACTTCGTTGCTGAAACTAAAAACACAGGCGGCAAAAGCGCAGCAGGACATGCGGTAGATATGGCTAAACTGCCGCTACCGCAACAACAAAAAATCCGCTGCGGTAAGGCGCATTTCAAAGCGCTAGACAATGAGCTGAGCTTTAAAGTGGTCGAGAAGGCAGTGCAGTTGTGAGGCTTATAAAATCCCATTCAACTCCTTAATAAAATTACGAATACGCTCAGCATTTTTACCCAAATCGCTCTTACCCATTCTTGATTTACTGCGAATATCGATCAAACGTTGGTTGCATCATCAGTCACCCGTATCAGCACATCATCCTTAAAGCCAAACCAAGCGGTGGTATCAGTAGCTTTAGCGATGCTTATGTTAGCATCGACATTAACCAGCTCCCAGCCTAAATTATTAGCGGCCTGCTCAGCTGCATCTACCAACTCGGCTGTCAATGTGCTACTAAGGCTGACTGTTTCACGTTTGAATAGGATTTGAATGATCAATAATATGAGTGCGGCAATCCCTGCATATAGACTAAATTTGAACCCTGAAAAAGCAGTCTGCAAATCGACAACCTCATATTTATAAAAAGGCCCGGGCAATACAACCATTAACATCGCAATGAAGCTTAGCAGGATAACTATAATTCTTATGAGCGGTCTCAATTAAAGGTCTTTCAACAGCCAAACATCCTCTGTTACTGTTAGTTCTTTAGCTGAATTTAGAGTAGAAGTGTTACTTTTGAGCGCTATTATTTGATAATGATTACCATAATATTGTTCAACTTGAGTATTAGTTACTGAAAAAGGTGGACCGTCTTTTTTAGTTTGATCGTAATCGAGGGTAATCAATAATTGCGGCGCTTTTTTATTATTATCATTAGACTTGCCGCAAATTCTAAGTATTTGTTCAGCATAAGCTGAACGTATAGTAGCGGGCAAAGCTATCAAAGCGGCTCGATCATATACAGCGTCAACATGTCCAATATCTTTAGACGTTACAGCAAAAATATCAGCGATCCATAAGGTGATAGTCTGCTCAGTGGTCTGACTGGTGAATTGACCTTGATAGTATTTGATTGCTGGGTTGTCGCTATATTGATGTATGGTAGGTGTGATGTTTTGTTCGGCGAAAAAAGCTTCTACTGCAATCTCCGACAATTCGACACCAACTACATCGTACCCTTGAGCAGCTAACCAAACCATATCTACCGATTTGCCACACAATGGAACAAAAATTTGGCTACCTATTGGTAGGTCAAGCTCAGAGAAGTATTGGGTGAGTAATGGATTAACGGCAGACTTATGGAAGCCAATACGACCCTCATACCAACGCGATTGCCAAAATTCTAGATTCATATTTTTTTCCGAAACAGTTTCTTTTATTAAAAATATATTTGTTTATTATCATAGCGCTAAACGCAATGAAAAAGCCAAGTGTAATGACACTTGGCTTTGATTGCACCTAAATCTATCAGATGACAAACTGATTTTGTACTATTCGTTGTCTATTTTTATCACTAGTTGGTCATATACTGGTTAAACTCTTTACGCAGTTTGGCAAGCTTTGGCGGTATGGAGAAGTTGCAGTAAGCTTGATTAGGGTTTCTATTAAAGAAATCCTGATGTTCATCCTCAGCCTTGTAAAATTCAACGGCTGGATGAACCTCAGTTACCACATCGATACCCATATCACGTAGTTTATTGACTGTGCGATCAATGGTTGGCTTTTGGTCTTCGTTGGTATAAAAAACCGCACTGCGGTACTGACTACCAACATCATTACCTTGACGGTCTCGAGTGGTAGGATCATGGGTAGCAAAGAAGATGTCTAATATCACTTCTAACGGTACTACAGACTCATCATAGTCAACTTTAACCACTTCGATATGACCGCTATTGCCGCCGCACACTGTGCGATAATTTGCTGTAGCCGCTTCACCGCCCATATAGCCTGAAACTACAGATTGCACGCCTTTTACCGATAAAAATACCGATTCGGTGCACCAAAAACAGCCACCGCCTAATACGATCGTTTGCATAATTTTTCCTATTGTTATACCTGTTATTATAAATAAGAGCTAAGTTATTTATATTGTTATAATATTTGTATTTTTCAATGTTTTATTATCTAAATTCGCATTCGTTTAGCTTAGCAGGCAAGCTCATAGCGATAAGTAACAAACAGTAATGTTATAATGGGCTTTTGCTATTTTTAGAGCGGTATCATGAGTCAATCTACCAACAACAATCCTTCTAATAACACTGTCAAACACGACACCCTTTTTGATAAGCCTTTTACCACGCCGCTGGATAAAGCGGCGCGCTTCTCTTTTGATGAACAAGTAGTGGCTTGCTTTCCGGATATGATTCGCCGTAGCGTGCCGGGTTATGGGCAAGTGCTCGCCATGCTACCGATATTTGCCCGTCGTCATTGCAAATATCGCCAGCAAAATGCTAGCGGTCAAAGGGTTAGTCGAATTTATGATTTGGGCTGCTCGCTTGGCGGCGCTAGCATGGCGCTGGCAGGTGAGTTTGCGCCGCACGATTTACAAATTAAAGCAGTCGATATTTCCCCTGCGATGACCGCTGAGGCCAAAACCTTACTCAGCGATAATTATCCTGAACATGACATTGAAGTGATCACCGCCGATATTCGTGATATCGAGTTTGAACCCTGTGATATGGTGATTTTGAATTTAACCCTACAGTTTTTACCCGCTGAGGATAGAGTGGCGGTATTGGAAAAAATATATGCCGCACTAGAGGAGGGCGGCATATTGGTATTGACTGAAAAGACCCATGCGCTTGATGAGCAATACGATGCGTGGTTGGTCGAGCGTTATTATGATTTTAAACGTGCCAATGGCTATAGCGAGATGGAGATTAGCGGGAAGCGTAATGCGCTTGAAAACGTGCTGATTACCGATACGTTGGATGAGCATCATCAGCGTTTAGACCAAGTCGGTTTTAAGCGCCATCTGACGTGGTTTCAGTTTTTAAACTTTGTGTCTATTGTGGCGTTTAAGTAGGGTGTTTTAAATGATTTGTGGGAGCTAATCTCGCTTTTCGCTATTATCTGCTGGTTTGTATGAGGCAAGCGGCTAAGGTTTGGCGCGTCTCTTGCTCCGCGAGCCGCCCCAAAACCAAGCCCTCGCAACTCATCCAACCCAGCAGGATAACCGCTACAATCGAGGCTATTGTCGAGATCGGTTTTTTTACGGCTATTTATTATGGTTCGGGTTGAGGTTTTTTAAAGATGGGATTTGCGTAGGGTGTGGTTAGTTTTTAAACGCTCGTAGAGCGTTGCGAAAAACGTAACCCACCGATTGAAATTATGATCTTCTAATTTGGTGGGTTACGCATTCGCTAACCCACCCTACGCCTGACTTAAATTTGGGCGGCACCCTATGGAAATTATATAATATCGCTAAATGCTAAGCTTGTATAATACTTCGTTTTCGCCGAGGGTGAGCGAGGATTAAGCAGAGTACTGCTCTGCCTAAGCGCAAGACGAAAGCTATGCTTCGCTCTTGCCGAGGGACGAGGCGCGCATAAACCTGTAAAGAAACCCGAGCCATGCCTTGCATATTTGCCCATCATTAAAGAACTCAAATCTAGAGGCCAATCTTTTTGCTTTTGTGATCTTTAACTTTTAAAATACCCGCTAATATCACCAATCCACTCGAATTAAACTTCTATGACCAATCAAACCATCATCAATGCTGAACGTGAACTCTATCTTGCCTTATTTGACTGGGCGCAAAATCAGCCTATGGCTTACGAGTGGCTGGCGCAATTGCCCAAGTGGCTAAATGATATCAAAGATAAAGCCAATTACGCTCATGCGCCAGCGTATCAAGCGGCAGTGGCACGTTTGCCTGAATTGACCATTGATAACGTCAACTTAGATAACGCTACTATAACGATTGATGCTCAGATGAATGATGCTGAGCGCAAACAAACTACTGCGCTACTCAAGCA
This sequence comes from Psychrobacter jeotgali, assembly GCF_904846315.1. Lineage (NCBI taxonomy): Bacteria > Pseudomonadati > Pseudomonadota > Gammaproteobacteria > Moraxellales > Moraxellaceae > Psychrobacter > Psychrobacter jeotgali. Next base: position 2,053,997 of record NZ_CAJHAF010000001.1, on the reverse strand, counting down.
GCTGATGCCATGGCGCAAAGGACCTTTTCAGATTGGCACTCAAACCGGTAGCGATGACTTAGGTATCAAGATAGATACCGAATGGCGTAGCGATTGGAAATGGGATCGAGTCGCGCCGCATCTGAGTCCGCTTAAAAATAGGCGCATTTTAGATGTGGGCGGCGGTTCAGGTTATCACGGTTGGCGCATGGCAGGGGCGGGCGCAGATACGGTAATTATTATTGATCCGTCGTGCTTGTTTTATCATCAGTTTATGGCGATTCGGCACTTTATAGGTGCGGCTGATGCTCATGAAACAGGCGGCTACCGTACGCATTATATTCCCGTGCCGCTTGAGGCACTACCGGAGCACAGTCAGCTGTTTGATACGGTGTTTAGTATGGGAGTGCTATATCATCGGCAGTCACCGTTTGAGCATTTGCAGCAGCTCAAAGGGCAGCTGATAAAAGGTGGCGAGCTAGTACTTGAAACGCTAGTGATTGATGGCGATGCCAATACCGTGCTGGTGCCGCACAATCGTTATGCGCAAATGAACAATGTGTACTTTTTGCCGTCGGTCGCCGCATTAACTGGCTGGCTGGAAAAGGTAGGGTTTAGCGAAGTACGCTGCGTTGATGTGGCGGTAACACCCCTTGATGAGCAGCGCAAAACCGAGTGGATGACCTATCATTCGCTCGCAGACTTTTTAGACCCTGATGATCTAACTAAAACCATTGAAGGTTATCCAGCACCGAAGCGGGCGACCTTGATTGCGAAGAAGTAACCCTGAGTGTCAACATCATATGAAGGTTGGGCTATCTTGAGCTCATATTTATGGCTATCGATTCAGTGAGGTCATGGTTGAAAAAAAGATAGTTTTTCCTAATAAATACGGGTTAAATAAACCATCTCTCAAATGCTAGCTCTATGAGCACCTTGAGTATAAATCCTATAAAGCCGGCTCCAAGTGCTAAAAACATCCAAAAGGTACCCGCGCGACCAGCGTTAGATTGCTTTGATAAATCCCAAATAATAAAAAATAAAAAGGCAATAAATATGGGTAATAAAATGTACATTCCCCAACTGGTAACGGTGCTGGCAGCAATAGCAAACATAGTTTTATCCTATATATAAAATAGTAGAGTAGTTTACTCTGGGTTTATTGTTTTTATAAAATTTCTGCAAAGATGATAGCGATACCTTACAACACCTAGGCTCAAAAGAGTATCAGCAATCAACAGATAGTTAGAGCAATATCTAAAAGATAGGATGTATTATAAACTTCAGATATCTTCACGGTGTGAAATAGTAAGCTGTATTATAACGTGGAATGCGGGCGCTATAAATAAACCCTATCGCAACATAACAGTAACCCTACAATCATCTTTAATCCCTCAACGATTCTATCAAGCCGATGCTGTAAGATTTTGGTGTTATTTTTGGTTCAAATGGTGCAATAACCTTTAAAGGTTGTTATATTTATAGGTTGCTGATTTAATCAGCAATTCTTAGCATTGACCGCTTAGAAAGAGATAAAATTTCTATATTTTATTAGCATTTTATTAACTTAGCGTTTTATTAACATAGTTCAGTGCCATAATTCGTTACTGACTATTGATGTTTTTCCTCATTTTGCTCTACCTTATTATTTATCCGAGTCCATATTCTTATGTCACAAGCTCAAATTGATACGCTAGCCTCACTATTTAACCAAGCCATTGAAGCACTTAAACAACAACAGGTTCTGCCTGCTGATTGGCAAAACAACAGTCAAATTACCCGTACTAAAGACGTTAGTCATGGTGACTTTGCTAGTAATATCGCTTTGACAGCTTCAAAAGCGGCTAAAAGCAATCCGCGTGCCTTGGCTGAACAGATTGTCAATGCGCTGCCTGACAACCAAGATATTCGTCAGATAGATATTGCAGGGCCCGGTTTTATCAATGTGTTTTTGAATAGTGATGCTAAATTTGCGGTACTAGATGATATCTTTAAGTTGCAAGATAGATTTGGCTTAAGTGAGCAGTTTGAAGGTCAAAAGGTACAAGTAGAGTTTGTCTCTGCCAATCCGACTTCAAGCTTGCACGTTGGGCATGGCCGCGGTGCCGCTTTTGGTATGAGCGTGGCTAATTTATTAGAAGCTATTGGTTATGACGTGACCCGTGAATATTATGTCAACGATGCGGGCCGGCAGATGGATATCTTGGCGACCAGTACTTATTTGCGCTACCTACAAGCTAACGGCGAGAGCGTAACCTTCCCATCAAATGCTTATGTAGGCGACTATGTACGTGATATCGCCGAAACACTAAAGCTACAACATGGTGATAGCTATGTTTATCACTTCAGCGAGGTGGTTAAAGATGTGCCCGCCGATGCCCAGTATGAAGTCAATGCTGCTGGCGTAAAGGAGCTGGTTACGGGCGATAAAGAAGCGCATATCGATGGACTTATTGCTAATAGTAAAAAGCTACTTGGCGACAATTATGAGCTGTTTCTCAATGCGGCATTAAGTAGTATATTGGCTGATATTAAAGACGATTTAAATGACTTTGGCGTACGTTATGAGTGCTGGTTCAGTGAAAAATCAATCGATGCTGAGATTGAGCCTGCTTTACAGATACTAGACGACAAAGGATATCTATACGAAAAAGATGGCAATATCTGGTTTAAGTCGACTGAGTTTGGCGATGAAAAAGACCGGGTGGTACGCCGTGCTAATGGTCAAACCACTTATTTTGCCTCTGATATTGCTTATCATAAAAACAAATTCGATCGTGGTTTTGATAAAGTCATTAATGTCTGGGGCGCCGATCATCACGGTTATGTGCCTCGGGTGAAAGCGGCATTATTAGCACTGGGTATTGATGCTGAGCGTTTAGACGTGGTACTGGTACAGTTCGTTGCGTTATGGCGCGGAGATGAAAAGGTGCCCATGTCATCACGTTCGGGTAAATTTGTGACTTTACGTGAATTGCGCGGTGAGGTTGGCAACGATGCGGCGCGCTTTTATTATGTGGCACGTAAGCCTGAGGTGCACGTTGACTTTGATTTGGAGCTGGCTAAGTCGCAAAGTAAAGACAATCAAGTCTATTATATTCAGTATGCGCACGCTCGTGTTTGCCGAGTATTAGAGAAGCTAGAAGCCAAGGGCTTTAGTGTCGATGACACGGTGGGTGCTGAGCAACAACAACGGCTGACTGCGCCTAATGAAGAAGAGCTTATCAAGCTCTTAGCGGGTTACCCAGCTACTTTATTGAGAGCCGCAACTGGCTATGAGCCCCATATCTTGACTAATTATCTAAAAGACTTAGCAGGATTGTTCCATGGTTGGTATGACAGCAATCGTATCATGCCGGTCAGCTTAACCTCAGGTGAGACCCCAAGCCCAGATGAGCTTGAAATGATGCAAGCCCGTTTACGCTTATCAAAAGCGGTGCGCCAAGTATTGGCAAATGGTTTGAGCTTGCTGGGACTATCAGCGCCGTCGAGCATGTAGTATAGTTAAAATCGATAACTGCTAATCGTAGACTTTCAGTGATGAATAGCAACCACAGATGCACTAAGGAGAGAGTAGTCCATGTTAGCCAAAAAACCCAAAGGCGCCACAGAAAAGCGTAAATCGAGTAGCGTATCAGGCTTACTATGGATGTTCGTTGGGGCCGTATTGACCCTTATGATTGGCGTGTTTTTATACTTGTCACCTTTGTTTGATTTCAGTCCTGCTGGGAGCACCGCAGGAGAACAAGACCGGCAGATTGAGCCTCGTGTCAATACTGATACCGATAATAGCGATTATGAGTTTTACGATATTTTACCCAATCAAGAAATGGCTACCATTCCTGATGAAGATTTGGGTGAGATGAGCAACGATGGGACGGGTGATTTTGAACCTGATGTAGTAGTCACTCAACCCGAGCGTAGCGATGATCCGGGTAACTTTGGAATATCTGAAAGTACCGTCATTGAGCCTAGCCGTGGTACTAACAATGCTGCAAATGCCGACAGTGATAATGATATTGTTATCGTTGAAGAAGAAGCCACTTATGATGGTACACCAGTCAATAATAGCGCGGCCGCTAATAGTAGCAGTAATAATGCTGCAAACCGTCAAAACACTAATAATGCAGCCGCTAGTGTTCAAGCCGCACCAGCCACTACTTATATCTTACAAATTAATAGTTTTAGCAGTGCGGATGAAGCGGATCGTCGCCGGGCGCAAGTGCTTATGGCTGGGGTAGATGCTAGAGTGGTGAAGAATATGACCGGTAATGGCTTGCCTATCTATCAAGTTATCTCACGACCAATGAATAATCGCCAAGCGGTTGCCAATGCTCAGCAGCGTTTGCAAAATAATGGTATTGACTCTATTATCGTTGAACAGCGCCGTTAGGGTAAGAGTCAACAGATCCTAATGTTTAATTATTTATCGAATTAAAAGCGTCATTAGGACGCTTTTTTTATAAGGTTTTTTTATAAGTTAACTTTTATAATCTAAGAGCCCTAACCTAAGAATCCTAAGCTAAGAGCCTAATGATGACTATATCTAATACCGTGGTAACAGCGCCAAGTCCTATCAAAGCGTTTTTTCAAAAGTACTTTATCGATGCTTTTACGGGCATGGCATTAGGATTATTTGTCACCTTAATTGCTGGACTAATCATCTCGCAAATTGGGGGCTGGTTAAACCTGCCGGCGTTAGTCGATGTCGGTAAATTAGCTTCTGTAATGATGGGCGCAGGTATTGGCGTTGGTATTGCTTATTATCTTAAAGCGCCGACGCTAGTCATGCTCAGCTGTTTGGTCGCTGGCATGTTAGGCGCGCATTCTGAAGCGCTGATGGCGGGGACGTTATTTATACCGCAAGAAGCGGGTCCTTCCACCTTTTTGGCGCTACCCGGTAATCCGATTGGGGCTTATTTGACCTCAGTATTCGCTTATCGTGCGGGTACTTGGGTCGCGGGTAAGACCAAACTGGATATTTTACTTATCCCATTATTGGTCTGCGGTGTGGCATTAATTGTTTGTGCGCTGCTCAATCCGCCAGTGGTTGCTGCGGTAAATGCAATTGGGCAGGGTATCCAAGCGGCAACTGAGTTACAGCCACTACTTATGGGCATTGTGATAGCGGTGGTGGTTGGCATTTTACTGACGCTGCCGACTTCCAGCGCGGCTATTTGTATTGCTATCGGTCTTGGTGGTTTAGCGGGCGGTGCGGCAGTGGTTGGCTGTGCGGCGCATATGATCGGCTTTGCAGTGGCGAGTTTTAAAGATAATGGCATGAGCGGCGTCATCTCTCAAGGCTTAGGTACGAGTATGTTGCAGATTCCTAATGTCCTCAAAAAGCCAATCGTTTTATTGCCAGCCGTTGTTGCTAGTGCTGTCGTTGGCCCTATTGCGACCGTGGTTTTTGGGCTGGCTTGCACGGCGACTGGGGCAGGCATGGGCACTGCTGGTTTGGTCGGCGTATTTGGGGTTATTGAAGCCTCGCAAGGCATTATGAGTAATACCCAAATGTGGACGGCTATTATCTTATTGATGTTTATATTACCTGCTATCATCGCCGGTGTAGTCGCTTATGTGATGCGCCGTATGGGTTTGCTGGTTGCTGGCGATATGAAGTTGCCTTAAAACCTCTGAGATAAAAGTTCATGTTAACCATAAAAAACCCCAATTATTTTGCAGTAATTGGGGTTTTTCTTAGTAGTTTATAACTCTAGAGCTAGAAACTATTAACGACGCACATCTACTGGAGCACCACCTTTTGGCCAATCTTTGTCTTTATTGGCTTTTACCGGACGGGGCAGTTGAGTAAAGTAGCTCGAGACATCAATCGCCTCTTGGTCAGTTAAAGTGTTGCCTTGCCCAAATGGCATCTTGCCTTTGACAAACGAAGCTGCTTTATAAGTACGCGCCATCCCTGCGCCGTCATTGAACGAGTTATCTCCAGCGATAGCAGGGTAGATGTAAGTACCTCCGTCAGTGTACTGTCCTTCACCGTTTTCGCCATGGCAAGTGACACAGGTAGAGGCAAATATTTCTTTACCTTTTTCGGGGTCAGGCGTCAGGGTATTGTCGATTTCTACAAAGCCTCGACCCTCTGGAGAAACCCCAATAGGCATATCTTGTGATAGCCAAGTCATGTAGGAGATTATGGCGTTCATATCATCTGAGCCCAAATCCAAGGATTTACCATTCATCGAACGTTGAAAACAACCATTGACACGCTCTTGTAATGAGTTAACTCGAGCATCACGTGAACGATAGATAGGAAAAATACCGGGCAGACCATTCCATGGAGCCGCATAAGCTTCTGAGCCATTGTTTAGGTGACAACTGGTACAGTTTAGCTGGTTGCCCACGTGATCAGGTAGTTCCTTATAAGTGTTGTTAACGATTTGTAGACCTCGGCGTACGGACTCTCCATATTCGTTATCAGGAATGGTAGATTCATCAGGCATACTGATAGTTAGTTTACTACTCGGCGCTGAAGAAGCATCGCTTTTTAGCGCTTCTGCACGAGCTTCAAGTGATTTCACTCTTGCTAAAGCTTCCGCTTCTTCGACACGTTCTGTTGCTTTGACACTTTGATCGTCACTACAACCTGCAATACCGATGGCGCTAATAGTAAAAAGAGTGACCGCAAAGGCAGAATATTTGGCTGATGAAAATGGCTTCATTGGCATATCCTTATGATAAAAAATAATATGTGAATGCATACTTATATGCTATATTTATAGGCAGAATGTCCATTCTATAATCAAATTTTCCTGAAAAAACAAGTCATAAATATAAGCAATAAAAACTGCACTATTTTAGATAGTACAGTTTTATTTAGTTAGGGCTTAAATGGCAGTTAAAAGTGTTAATTAAGCCCTAATAGTATCATTGTACCAAATTAAAGTTATAAAACGTCTGAAAATTATCATAGCCCAATTTATTAAGTATTCTAAGTTGATTGATTTAGATAGCTATGATTGGGTAACGGACTTATCTTTCCTATTTTTCTTACCTTTAGGCTTATGCCATAGCTTATTAGCTTGATTAACGACGCTATTATAATTCGCTGGATAACGTCCATTATTTTGGCGTTATTATTAATCAAGCAGCGCGGCTGACTAGTAGCTGCCGCTTGCAAGATAACCAAGCGAGTATCGAAGTAATAAGCCATAAAAAAAGGCGTCTGCTATACGATAAGCCAGACGCCGTTTTATGTACTATATAACTTAGAATAATATTTTAAGCAATTTTAGGGACTTTCCCTTCATTAATCACTTGCTCATCAACGAGCACAGTCTTGACGTTTTCCATTGAAGGCAGCTCGTACATAGTTTCGAGTAGCGCATTCTCAACGATAGAGCGTAGACCACGAGCCCCTGTTTTACGTGCCATAGCCTTTTTGGCAATCGCATCCAAGGCTTCTTTGGTAAAGCTAATCTCAGCACCTTCCATATCGAATAGATAGCTGTATTGTTTGACCAAAGCGTTCTTGGGCTCGGTCAATATTTGCACCAATGCCTCTTCATCTAGCTCTTCTAAAGCCGCTAATACTGGCAGACGACCGATCAGCTCGGGGATTAGACCAAACTTGATCAAATCCTCAGGCTCAACTTGCTGCAATAAGTCTGAGCTGCGTTTGCTGTCATCTTTTGAGCTCACATCAGCATTAAAGCCAATGCCGGTTTTTTCAGTACGCTGCTGAATGACTTTATCGAGTCCTGCAAACGCCCCGCCAACGATAATCAGGATATTGCTGGTATCGACTTGGATAAGCTCTTGCTGCGGATGCTTACGACCACCATGCGGCGGAATAGCAGCAACCGTACCCTCAATAAGCTTAAGCAGGGCTTGTTGCACCCCTTCACCTGAAACGTCACGAGTGATAGAAGGGTTATCGCCTTTTTTACTGATTTTATCAATCTCATCAATATAGATGATGCCTTGTTCAGCCTTGCTTACGTCATAATCAGAGGCTTGCAATAGTTTTTGAACAATATTCTCGACATCCTCACCCACATAACCTGCTTCAGTTAAGGTGGTGGCGTCTGCCATGGCGAAAGGCACATCGAGCAAGCGTGCTAAGGTCTGGGCTAATAAAGTTTTACCAGAGCCGGTTGGACCGATTAGTAAGATATTACTTTTAGCCAATTCAACCATTGCATCATCAGCGCCAATCTTTGATTTTTTGCTATCACTGGCTAAAGTTTGGCTGACTTTTAGACGTTTATAATGATTATAAACCGCTACTGCCAAAGCTTTTTTGGCCGCATCTTGCCCAATGACGTACTCATCAAGTTTTGCCCGTAGCTCTTTGGGGGTGGGCAGTTTTTTATTCACCCAAGTGGTATCAATCTCGCTATCATTATCATCGTCACTGTCAGCGCTATCAGCGATTAGGTCGGTACAAAGCTCGATACACTCGTTACAAATATTGGCGTCATCGGCGGCTATGAGTTGTTCAACTTCGCTTTTGGCTTTACCGCAAAACGAACAATGCGGGTTTTTATCTTCTGCCATATACAGGCACTCCTAAAATTTAAATCTTATCTAGTTGACTCGCAAGAGAGCGGTTATAGCGTACAGAAAGTAAAATTAGCAGACCACACTTTTTAATAAGTGAAGCTTTAGTAACTAAAGTACAGCCTGCCTTTAACTTCTTTATACCTTATAACGACGTAGGACGACGCTCAAGTACTTCGTCAACTAAACCGTATTCTTTAGCTTCTTTAGCATCTAACCAAAAGTCACGCTCAACGTCTTTTTCGATTTTCTCTAAAGGTTGACCCGTACGCTCAGCCAAAATCTCATTTAAGCGAGCACGAGTTTTTAGAATCTCGCGGGCGTTAATCTCGATATCGGTAGCTTGACCTTGAGCGCCGCCTGAAGGCTGATGAATCATCACGCGCGAGTTGGCCAGGGCATAACGTTTGCCTTTTTCGCCTGCGGCTAACAAGAATGAGCCCATGCTATAAGCACCGCCCATACAAATGGTAGAAACTTCAGGTTTGATAAAGTTCATCGTATCAAAGATAGCCAAACCGGCGCTCACTGAACCGCCTGGCGAGTTGATATATAAATGAATATCTTTGTCAGGGTTTTCAGCTTCTAAGAATAGCAACTGCGCTACGATAAGGTTAGCCATGTGGTCTTCAACCTGACCGGTCAAAAAGATAACACGCTCACGGAGTAGGCGTGAGAAAATATCGAATGAGCGTTCACCGCGTGAAGACTGCTCAACCACCATCGGAACTAAAGCGCTTTGAATATTTTGCGCGCCTTGAGTTTCATTGTGGGCACTCATCAGCATATCAAAATGCGGGTTAGCGGTAATGCGATCATAATCTGTCATAGAAAGGTCCTATTGATAAATTTATAAGTAAGGATTTAAAAATTGATTTAATAAGTATAATGGTATGGTAGACCAGCCAATAATAAATGTGGTTATGGTAACTTTTTTAGGATAACAATAATAACGTTTTAATGTGAAAAATAATAAATTATCCCCTCTTAATAAGGGGTCTGTCTGCACTTATCAAGGGCTAGGCCAGTAATCACCATAAAAAATGCCCTAACAATAGGGTTAGGGCATTGATAAGTTGTTAATCTGATATTAAGGCTTAAAAATATTTTTAAACCTCAGTACAAAAAATGCTAACTTACATAGCTTGCTGCTGCTGAGCGGCTAATAGATCTTGATAGCTGACTTCTTTATCGGTTACTTTACCTTGATCGATAATATAATCAACGACTTGGTCTTCTAGCACTACAGACTCAATGTTGGCACGTTGCTGCTGATCATTGGTATAGTACTCGATAACTTCTGCTGGATCTTCGTAGTTCTCAGCGGCTTCTTTGATGAAGTTCTCTACGCGATCTTGATCCACTTCGATGCCTTTGGTGTCGATTAGACGAGCAACGATGATACCAAGACGGGCAGCACGTAGCGCTTGCTCTTCAAACAGTTCATTTGGCAGCATGTCTTTATCGAAAGCATCGGTGTTGCCGCCGAACTGCTGGGCAAAACGCTGCATCATCATATTGCGCTGACGCTCAATCTCTTGCTCTAGCATCGCACTTGGGACGTCAAACTCGTTCTTTTCTAGTAGGGCGTCAAAAGCAGCTTGCTTAACTTGGCTACGCGCTGCATTTTTAATCTCGCGTTCCATGTTTTTACGCACGTCTTCTTTTAACTTCTCAACGCCACCTTCAGTCACGCCGAACAGCTCAAGGAACTCATCGTCGATTTCAGGTAGTTTAGATCTTTCCACTAGTTTTACATTGATTTTGAACTGGGCTTCTTTACCGGCCAAGTTCTCTGCTTGATAGTCTTCTGGAAAGGTCACGTCGATGACTTTTTCTTCGCCAGCTTTCATACCTTTGATACCGGCTTCAAAGCCTGGAATCATCTGGTTGCTACCGATAATAAGTTTAAAGTCTTCGGCACTGCCGCCTTCAAACTTCTCGCCATCGATTGAGCCTTCAAAGTCAAAAGTAACTTGGTTGTCTTTGGCAGCCATACCTTTTTTCTCAACGAACTCAGCACGCTGCTTTTGTAAGTTTTCGATCATAGTATCGACATCTTCGTCATTGACAGTAGCGGTATGACGCTCAACTTCGATCTCATCGATACCTTGTACTTCAACTTCTGGGAAGATCTCAACGGTCGCTTGATAAACTAAGAAATCGTCTTCAAGTTTAACATCATCAATGTTTGGCATACCTACAGCGCGGATGTCTTCGGCTTTAATGGCTTCAAATACGGTGTCACGGATCACATCGTTGATGACTTCTTGCTGAATGCCAGCGCCATACTGTGAGCGGATATGCGACATGGGTACTTTGCCTTTACGGAAACCATCAATTTTAGCGGTTCTCGCAACTTGGCTGATACGTCCTTCGACTTTGTTCTGAATTTTTTCGACAGGAACTTTAACGGTCAGCTGAGTTTCTTTATCAGATAACTTGTTGGTGGTGATTTGTAAATCTGTGGCCATGTTAGTTACACCTTTAGGATTAAAATAATTGGCAATCGCGCTGCAAATACCTACGCATTATGTTGATTGCCGCTGGAATGAATAGGGGATATCAATAAGCCGTAATCGGTATCCAATTATGAGATAAATAATGCGTTTGGCAATCACCAACCACATTACCGATAGCCTTCATTGAGTATCAGTAATAAACCACCACTAAACCCCAATATAGCTTTAGGATGAGTAAAAGGGATAAATAGTAGCTAATAATAAAATTTCAAAAGTAGAACAGTATAATCTATCTGTTAATTAAAGTAAAAATTATCTGTTTTATAAGGAGTCAATTATTTATGCTAACCGTCACGTGTTACTTTTGAGCTGAATCGACTGTAATAGCTGTGCCATGGCTTGCCCGCGATGGCTCATTTTGTTTTTGTCAGTAGCGCTCATGCTAGCGGCGGTTGATTTTAATTCAGGTAACCAAAATAATGGATCATAGCCAAAGCCGCCATCACCCATTGGTGCTTCCAATATCTCGCCCTGCCATAAGCCTTGGGCTATGATGGGCAGTGGGTCGTCGGCATGACGCACCATAGCCAATACGCAGACGAACATCCCTTTTATGGAAGTGTTGGGGTTTTGCACTCGTATAGGTTGTAAGTCTTCGATAAGTTTGGCGTTATTTTTGGCATCATCGCCGTGGACACCCGCATAGCGTGCCGAATGAATCCCCGGTGCATTACCCAAAGCTGGTACACACAAGCCTGAATCATCAGCGATAGCGGGCAGGCCACTGCTACGGCTGGCATGACGTGCTTTTATAATGGCATTTTCCACAAAGCTCAAACCATCTTCAATAGCATCTTCGATATTAAGCTCACCTTGCGGCATAATAGTCACGTCTAAGTTAGCGGCGGCAAATAATCGTTTAAACTCCGCAAGCTTACCTTTATTGTTGCTAGCAAGTACCCATTTTTGAGCTGAGGGGTGTTTAGATAAAGAGTTTTGAGAGTGCTGCTGAGACAAAGAACTACGCATAGATGATATTCCGTAATATAAGGCTTTAATAATATTTATTGGCTATTTTAAACGGCTAACCCTAGAATAGCTAATAGCACCGATGATACGCTCTATAACATTCGGTAACGGATATTCATCCGCCCTTTTGTTATACTAGTCGGCAAGCTACAGTGAATGATAGCTTATAGCTTGTGAATCTAAAGTTAACTATGTTTTTCAAGTTAGCTTTATCACAGTGTGCGCAAGCACATAAAGCGATAACCCTTATTCATCAACAATAAACTCAGCCAATTTAGTCCGATATTATGCGTTGTTGCATGATTGCAATATCATCCAAACATCATAAACTGGGCTAAACGAGCAAGGACAAAATAAAGGATAAAATAACTATGTCAAAGATTAATTTACCAGAACTACCTTATGCAAAAGATGCGTTAGAGCCACATATCAGTGCTGAAACGCTAGAATATCACCACGACAAGCACCATGCTGCTTACGTTAATAAGCTTAATGAGTTGCTACCGGGTTCAGGTTTAGAAGGCAAGACATTGCCAGAGATCATCGAAGCGACTGCGAAAGATGACAGCAAGCAAACGATGTTCAACCAAGCAGCGCAAGTATGGAACCATACATTCTACTGGAACTGCATGACGCCAAAAAATGGTGGCGGTGAGCCAACAGGCGATCTAAAAGGCAAAATCGAAGAAGATTTTGGTAGCTATGAGAAGTTCCGTGAAGAGTTCAAAAACGCAGCAACGTCACAGTTTGGTTCAGGTTGGGCATGGCTAGTTGCTGACAAAGTAGGCGGCAAACTGTCTATCGCTAAGACTGGCAACGCTGATAACCCATTAGCTCACGGTCAAGTAGCGGTACTAACTTGTGACGTGTGGGAACATGCGTACTACATCGATTATCGCAACCGTCGTCCTGACTATGTTGACACGTTCCTAGACAAGCTAGTGAACTGGGACTACGCGAATGCGAAGTATAAAGGTCAAGATGCTGGTGTTGAAGAGTAATATTTAAAACTTAAGTATTTGATTAATAAAAAAGGACGCTGAGAGGCGTCCTTTTTTTTTGGTTTGATTTTGGAAGTGGTTGTAGGGTGTGGTTAGCGCAGCGTAACCTGAGAGCCGTAAAAACGGAGCACTGCTTCGTTAGGCTTGCAAGGAAAATACTTTAAATAGGATTTTTCATTAAAGTTAATTAGAATCTCAAAACGGTGGGTTACGCTTTATCTGCATTCTCTACGAGGATTTGATAAAACTAACCGCACCCTACGCAGCGATATTTGTTAGATTATTAAGCATTAATATTGTAGTTTTAAAGGTGCGCAAGGCGACACCCTACAACACTTCAAAGTTATGCGCGATTAACGCCTCTCTTAACATCGCAATATTATAATAAGCATGCGCGTTAACTGTATTCTGGAAGAATATATATAAAGTATCAAAATGCTGGCGCTGATTGGCAATCGCTTGTGCCCAGTCCTGCATTTCCACCTCAGTGTAGCGATAATCGTGGCGGTCGGCGGCGCTCATGGCATCCCACCAGTTTAGATTATTGCCATGCATACGCAAATAACCGGTACGTTGGGTAAAGATCAATCTCGACGGTGGTAATCCACTGACTTTGGGGTAATCAACGCTACACCAAATTAGACCTTGCTCCTTGAAGCTATCAACAACTTGCGGGGTATGCCAGCCATTGTGGCGAAACTCGACTGCCAGCGGATAATCTTGAAACCAGCTGACCAAATTGGCAAGATAAAGCCGGTGCTGGCGGGTGCGATCAAAACCGTGAGGGAACTGAAGTAGTAGGGGTGCAAGACAATCCGCTTTTATTAAAGGCATTAAAGCATTGAGAAAAGCTTGCGCATGCTCGCTTGTGCCCTTCCTAGCATGAGTAAAGTCTTGATGTAGTTTCACTGCAAATTTGAGTTCACTATCGGCTTGCACATAAGCCTTATTGACCATACCCGCAAAGGCTTTTTGACCGATAGGCGCATAAAAGCTGCTATTAATCTCGACGGCGCCGTATTGCTTAGCATACTCGCGCAGAAAGTCCGCCTTTTTGGTGCCTTTTGGGTAAAGCGTGCCGAGCAGGTCAGTGTCGCTATAGCCGCCAGTGCCAAGGTAAATACACGGGGAGGGGATAGTGTTCATTTAGGGTGCTTATTACCATTTTTAATTATAGTTGAGTCGCTTCAAAAGCGTTAGCGTTCAGCAGTACGTTTAAATCTACATAACCGTTTTACTTTCAACTGACTATATTATAGTTGGTTGGATAAGATCTATTTTTTCCTTGCCCAAAGCCACTCTATCAACGCCAGCAGCACATTGCTATCCTTGTTGCCGCCAAGCTCACGAGTAACGGCATTACGCCCTTCATCGAATAGCGATTGGGCGTAGTCTTTGGCGGCGTCTACGCCCATAAATTTAACGTAGGTCGATTTATCCAGCTTTTCGTCACTGCCGGCAGGTTTACCCAAAGCGTCGGTGCTGGTAGTGACATCTAAAATATCATCCTGCACCTGAAAGGCGAGACCGATATGCTGAGCACAGTCTTCTAGAGCCATGCGCTGCGGCGCAGTTGCACCTGCACAAATCCCGCCCATCAGCATTGCTGCTTCAATCAAAGCGCCAGTTTTGTCACGGTGGATAGCCTCCAAGTCCGTTTGGGTAATATCGCTACTTGCTTCAGCATTTAGGTCTAGCATTTGACCGGCGACCATGCGCCGAGCTCGTGGCGCAAATACCGCTGATAATTTGCTGGCTATTTCTGCATCAAAGGGCGCAAAGGTTGGCATTTCAGCAGTTAATACTTCAAAGGCTAAGGTCTGTAGCATATCCCCTGCCAATAACGCTGTAGCTTCGTCAAAGACAATGTGAGCGGTTGGCTGTCCACGGCGCAAATCGTCGTCATCCATACAAGGCAGATCATCATGTACCAACGAATAGGTGTGCAATAACTCCACGGCTAATGCCGCTCGCCGGCACATATCGTAGCGTGAATCATCGTCTAAAAGCGTGATTAAATCATTATCGATAGCCGTATCTGGCAGATTTATGGTATCCGTACTTTTATGGGCATTTTCATTAATAGTATTATCAATATTTGCGGTACTACTAGCAAAGCTACTAGCAACCAACAATGGTCTTACCAGTTTGCCTTGTCCGGTCATCACATAACGACAAGCCTCTGCCAATGGACTAGGTAAATTAGCATAGGCAAATAGCACCTCGATGTCTTGTGCCAGCTGGGCACGTAAGGCGCTATGAAATTGCTCAAAAGTATTAAAAGGGGTGAAACGCGGCAAAGAAGAAACAGACATAACTCAACCAACCAAAAGGTGAATAGATAAAGTAGCGATAAAAACAGATTTCTTGCTAGTTTAGCATGATAGCAGATAAGGCTTGCACGCTTACTTTGCGGGTTGTTCGTTTTGGTTACGTATTGGTGATTTAACTTAGGCGCTGAATATGTTTTGATAAAGGGATTAGCAAATAACTTAAAATGAATATTTTGGATTGTTAACAGACGCTAGTTAAACCATAAAATGGACTTATCATAAGATAAATAGCGGCTATGAATTTAAGAGTGACTTACGAGTCTGGTATTAGCTTGTGACAGCGGGGGGCATAATCCCCTACACTAATTAGCGATACAGGCTAGCTGTAGACTACTTATGAGCTATCAGTTGGTTAAAGCCCGTTATCGGTTGACTGGTTAATATTAGTTGTCATTTAACTAAAGCCACCTACTTCATATAACAAGGCAGCGCTGCATGTGGCGCTGAATAATAAAAACTTTATCACTGTTTAATAGGCTAAGCTATTAATCCAATAAGCTTACCTATTAACCGTGTTATTAACTGTTCTACTACCCATAACCAGCTACTCATTTTACTTTTAGAAGTAGCTTTTATTATGTAATTTTTACTATACAGCAAGGAGTTCCAAATGGTATATCAAGGAAATCGCATCACTGTAAGCATGCTAGAGGATGGCATTGCCAATATGCAGTACAATGCCGAAAACGAAAGCGTGAACAAATTTGATGCTGAAACCAATAAGCAATTTGGTGAAGCCATCAGCGCTTTAGAAAAGGCTGACGACGTTAAAGGTTTGATCGTCACTTCAGCTAAAGGCGTATTTATTGCTGGTGCTGACATCACTGAGTTCGTAGGTTCTTTTAAGCAGCCAGAGAATGAGATCAAAGACTGGGTTATTAATATTAACAACGATTTCAATCGTTTTGAAGACCTGCCGTTCCCAAAAGTTGCCGCAATTAATGGTGCCGCACTGGGCGGTGGTTGTGAGATGACGCTGGTTTGTGAATACCGCGTTATGAGCGAAAAAGCTACGATTGGTCTGCCAGAAACTCAATTAGGTATCTTCCCAGGGTTTGGCGGTACGGTACGTAGTACCCGTGTCATCGGTATCGATAATGCGCTTGAATTAATTGCCACTGGTAAACCTAAAAAGCCACTAGAAGCGCTAAAATTAGGCTTGGTTGACGCTACTGTCGCTGCTGACGATCTACAAGATGCGGCCGTTGACTTGGTTAAAAAGTGCATCTCAGGTGAGCTTGATTGGCAAGCGAAGCGTGAAGAGAAGCTAAACCCAGTTAAACTAAACCAGCTTGAGCAAGCGATGGCATTCAACAGTGCTAAAGGTATGATCTTTGCCAAAGCCAATCCAAAGCAATATCCGGCGCCAGCTTTAGCTATCGAAGCTATCGAAAAGCACGTTAATCTGCCCCGTGATAAAGCTATCGAAGTTGAAGCGACTTATTTCGCCAAAGCAGCCAAAACCCCACAGGCGGAGAGCTTGGTTGGTCTATTCTTAAACGATCAACTGGTCAAAAAACTAGCCAAAAAACACAGCAAGCAAGCGCACGATATCAATGAAGCCGCTGTATTAGGTGCCGGTATCATGGGCGGCGGTATCGCTTATCAAGCGGCGAGCAAAGGCTTGCCAATCATTATGAAAGACATCAAATCTGAGCAATTAGATTTGGGTATGGGCGAGGCCAGCAAGCTGTTAGGTAAAATGGTCGATCGCGGCAGAATGACCCCAGCAAAAATGGGCGAAACCCTAAGCCGTATTCGTCCTACTTTGAATTATGGCGACTTTGCTGAAACTGATATCGTTATCGAAGCGGTGGTAGAGAATCCAAAAGTTAAGCACGCCGTACTCAAAGAAGTAGAAGGGTTGGTGAAGAAAGATGCGATTCTAGCCTCTAACACCTCGACTATTTCTATCACCCATTTAGCAACGGTGCTTGAGCGTCCTGAGAACTTCGTGGGTATGCACTTCTTTAACCCAGTACATCGTATGCCACTGGTCGAAGTCATTCGTGGTGAGAAATCATCTGAAGAAGCCATCGCTACTACCGTGGCGCTAGCTAGCAAAATGGGTAAAGTACCGGTTGTGGTTAATGATTGCCCAGGCTTCCTTGTGAACCGTGTGTTATTCCCGTACTTTGGTGCGTTTGATTTATTGCTTAAAGAAGGCGCTGACTTCGTCCATGTTGACAAAGTTATGGAAAAATTCGGCTGGCCAATGGGCCCAGCTTATCTAATCGACGTGGTCGGTTTGGATACCGGTGTGCACGGCGCAGAAGTGATGGCGGAAGGTTTCCCTGATCGCATGAAGCCTGACTATAAAGGTGCCATCGAGCATCTGTATGAAAATGAGCGTTTGGGTCAGAAAAACGGTGTTGGTTTCTATAAATATGAGACTGACAAGCGTGGTAAGCCGAAAAAAGTTGCTGATGAAGCCACTTATGAGCTGCTAAAAACCACTACGGATAGCGACAAGCAAGAATTCGATGATCAAACGATTATCGACCGCACTATGCTGGCTTTCTGTAATGAAACTGTACGCTGCTTAGAAGATAATATCGTAGATACCCCTGCTGAGGCTGATATGGCGATGATTATGGGCGTTGGTTTCCCACCATTCCGTGGTGGTCCTTGCCGTTACATCGATCAGATGGGTCTAGAGAACTACTTAGCGCTATGTGAAAAGTATGCTCATCTTGGCAAAGCCTATGAAGCCCCGCAAAAGATTCGTGATATGGCAGCTGCTGGTGAGACCTTTTACCCAACAGCATAATAAGGCTCGTATCTATATATAGCATATTAGGATAAGTGCCGTACGCGCTCTGTGGTAGATGACTATTGATAATCATCATAAAGCGCCTACGGCTACTGACAATAAAAAATTAAAAGGAAGATAGTATGACAACTTTAAGTCCAAAAGACGTAGTCATCGTAGACGGTGTACGCTCAGCGATGGGTAAATCAAAAAACGGTATGTTCCGCCATGTGCGTGCTGATAGCTTATCAGCTGAGTTGGTACGTGCACTAGTTGAGCGCAATGACTTTGATCCAAAAGATGTTGAAGACATTATTTGGGGCTGTGTTAACCAAACCCTAGAGCAAGGTCTGAACATCGGTCGCAATATCGGTTTACTAGCAGGTATTCCCAAGACTACCGGCGGTCAAACGGTTAACCGTCTATGCGGCTCATCAATGCAAGCGCTGCACACTGCGGCTGCACAAATCATGACCAATCAAGGTGATACCTTCATCATTGGTGGTGTCGAGCACATGGGTCACGTCGGGATGATGCACGGCGTTGATTTGAACCCTGAGGCTTCCAAGCATTATGCTAAAGCCTCAAACATGATGGGCTTGACCGCTGAGATGCTCGGCCGTATGAATAACGTTAGCCGCGAAGAGCAAGATGCTTTTGGTCTTGAGTCGCATCGCCGAGCTTGGGAGGCGACTACTGAAGGCCGTTTTGATAATGAAATAGTCGGTATCGAAGGCCATGATGAAGCGGGTCGCCTGCAGCTTTGTACCGTTGATGAAGTGATTCGTCCGGATGCTACTATCGAGCAAATGCAAAAACTACGTCCAGCCTTTGATCCTAAAGGTGGTACGGTCACTGCAGCGACTTCATCAGCTCTATCTGATGGTGCCTCAGCAATGCTGGTTATGAGCGCGCAAAAGGCCAAAGACTTAGGTCTGAAGCCACGGGCACGCATTCGCAGTATGGCTATTGCCGGTTGTGACGCGGCTATTATGGGTTATGGTCCAGTACCCGCCAGCCAAAAAGCACTTAAACGTGCTGGCATGAGCCTTGATGATATTCAAACTATCGAGCTGAACGAAGCCTTTGCGGCGCAAAGCTTATCTGTACTAAAAGCTATGAACCTGCAAGATAAGCAAGATATCGTCAATATCAATGGTGGCGCCATTGCCTTAGGTCATCCACTAGGCTGTTCAGGCGCACGTATTACGGTGACCTTGCTAAACGCTATGGAGCAGATGGATACTGAGATTGGTCTAGCCACTATGTGTATCGGTCTCGGTCAAGGTATTGCTACGGTTATTGAGCGTGTGTAAGATTTATTGCTTTCTAGTGATGAAATAGCTTTTTACGTTTAATAGCTAAGCCTCCAATTGTAACGATTGGGGGCTTTTTGGTGTATGTTGTTGGTTTTTCGACAATAGTTGATTATGAAAGTGTTATGCTTTAAGAACATATCTCAATACTAAATCATAAAAACAAGGAGTCAATTATGTCAGCTAATGAAACAACATCAACCCCTAAAAAAGTGGCGGTTATTACGGGTTCAGCAGTAGGATTAGGGAATTCTATTGCAACACGATTAGCCAATGACGGTTTCAAAATCGTATTGCATGATATTGATAAAGAGAATCTCAAACAAGCAGAAAAGAAACTTAGAGATTCTGGTTTTGAGGTTACTGCGGTAGTAGGCGATGTCTCAAGTCGGGATGATCAGTTTAACTTAGTAAAACAGGCGGTAGATAAGTTCGGTCAGATAGATGTCTTCGTTAATAACGCTGGCGTCGAGTCGGTAGCACCTTTTCTAGATATTGAAGAGTCTGAAATCGATAAACTATTCAATGTTAATATAAAAGGAGTCATCTTCGGTACGCAAGCGGCTGCTGAGCAGATGAAGCAGCAAGATGGTGTCGGCAAGATCATAAATGCTTGTAGTATTGCCGGTCATGAGTCCTATGAGATGTTGAGTCTGTACTGCGCTACTAAATTTGCGGTACGCTCTTTTACTTACGCCACTGCGAAAGAGTTGGCTGAGTATGATATTCGAGTCAATGCTTATTGCCCAGGAGTCGCTGATACGCCGATGTGGGAGCGCATCGATCAAGCGTTCGTCGATCATAAAGGCTATGAGCCAAAGCAGGCATGGAACGAGTTTACAGGTGGAATCTTAGTAGGTCGTCCTCAGCAGCCTGAAGATGTCGCAAACTTAGTTTCATTTTTAGCATCGAAGGATGCAGACTATATCACCGGACAAACGATTCTTACCGATGGCGGTATGGTGTTCAGATAAGGTTAGACGTTAACTTAAGATAACGAAAATATATAGACTTAAATTGAAAAACAAAGGTTTTACATTAATTGTAGAGCCTTTTTCTTTTATTAAGAGAGCTTATCTCATTGACGCCTTCATTAAACTGTGACTAAATAAGAGAGCTTATATAAAAAATTTACAAAGTATAAATTCACAACACAGCAGTCTATAGCGCGCCGCTGTAGCCGTACAAGGAGTGTACTATGCCTACCATGATTACTGATCGCACCTATCGTATCGTCCGTGAAAACACCCAAGCCATGCTCATCGATGTGCAAGAGCGCTTGACGCCCCATATCTTTGATAACGAGAATATCGTCAAAAAGATAACGACCTTGATTAAAGGCTTACAAGCGTTAGACGTCCCCATTATGCTCAACGAACAATACAAAAAAGGTCTGGGTGAAACGCTACCTGAGATATACGACCTGTTAGACGATACAAATAATAAGAGCTTTGAGAAAGTCACTTTTAGTGCCTGTGATAATGATGACTCATGGAATCACCTTGCCCAGCAAAATCGTAGTATTGTCTTATTATTCGGAACCGAAGCCCACGTTTGTGTTATGCAAACTGCGCTTGATTTGCTTGATAACGGCATGCAGCCAGTTATCATTGGTGATGCGGTTGGCTCAAGGTTCCCTTATGATAAAAAGCAAGCCATTCGCCGTATTCGCCGTGCTGGCGGGGTGATTAGCACTGTTGAATCAATCTTGTTTGAGCTGTGTCGAAGTAGTAAAGACCCAGCGTTCAAAACCATTAGTAATTTGATTAAGTAATAGTAATAGTTTGGCTAAGCAGTAAAAACACTCAATAGTCCAAACATCCTATCGATTAAATGAGAAGGTTTTAAGATAAGTAAAAATAAAGCTAGCGCATTCTCATTCTTCGCCAGCCTCAATAAAGCTAGCTAAGCCAGAAAGCAATATAATCAAGGTAATGTAATGAATAGGGCAAGGGCAAAGCAGTACGGCTTAAAATACCTTTTAATAACTGTGTTTTCAGTAATGTTGATACAACCAGTCAACGCTGCAAGCCCTATTAGTAGCGGGAGTAAGTTAGCTCTAGATGCCAAAAAGCAAATCGGGGTAACGGTCAGTTATGATCCTGCCTATCGTAACCTTGAATTTCCGCGCGGCGATGTGCCGCAAAATACGGGCGTTTGTACCGATGTCATTGTTCGCGCTTATCGTTTGCAAAATATTGATCTGCAACAGCGGGTCAACGTTGATATGAAGTCAAATTGGTCAGCCTATCCAAAGAACTGGGGGCTGAAATCAACTGATAGGAATATCGACCATCGCCGTGTACCCAATTTAGAAGCATTTTTTGAGCGTTATGGGCAGTCACTATCCACCACTGATAAAAATAGTTTTAAAACGGGCGATATCGTGACTTGGCGTTTGCCGAATGGCAATCTACCGCATATAGGAATCGTTTCAAATCATAAAGCTGCTGATGGCACACCATTAATTATTCATAATATCGGACGGGGCACTCAAGAGGAAAACATCTTGTTTGCTTATCCTATTCATCATCACTTTCGTTATTAGCGCTCTTGCTTGAAATTTGGCTTATAGTTGCTAAAAGGTGGGTTAGTTTTAGTTTACTCTTAGAAAGAGTGTTGGCTAGAATTAGTCCCATTTTTTATGGGTATTGTTTGACTAAAAACGCTGATAGCGATACCTTAGCTCGCATTACAATACTGACTATAAATAGGCTTTCTAATGGCAACCACCCTTTCTGCTATAACTGATAAAGTAATCAAAACTAATAAAACCAATCGCCATATTGACATGAGCAACATAACTGACTTTCTATTAGAGCTTGATGCGTTAAAACATGTCAATCGTCGTAATCACATCACCGCAAATGATGCTGGTAGGGTGCGAGTAGAGAACTCAGCCGAACATTCATGGCATCTGGCAATGGCTTGTTGGTCGATAGCTGAATTATTTGAGTTGGACGTGAATCTTGAAACCTTACTAAAAATGGCCTTGGTGCACGATTTGGGTGAGATTGACGCTGGCGATACCTTTTTATATGCTAGCGCCCGCAGTCATGCGCATATCAAAGAGCGTGACGGGATCGCACGGCTGCAAGCGCAGCAAGGTAATGGGATTGATAACTTAAGTGAGATTTGGGAAGCGCAGGAAACAGGCAATAGCATCGAGGCGCAACTCCTAAAAGTAGTCGATCGGCTACTGCCTTTTTTACTGAATATAAATACCCAAGGTAAAACGTGGATAGAGCTTGGTATCAAGCGCTCACAAGTGGCTGGAGCTCATGCTTTTATCGCCGATACTTTTCCTGAGGTACACCTTTGGCTAGCGGCACAAATTGAGTATGCTACCCAGCAAGGCTGGTTGATTGATGACTAAGTTTCAAGTTTGAGTTTATGAGTTTTGCTAAGCTTAACGCATAAACCGCTAAGCCTTAGCTGTGCCTAATAACTGCCCCATCTGCACCACACTATCGGCATGTAAACCCTCTAGCCAGTCGGTTTTTGCCGCTTTGGGCATCACTACAATTGCGGTTGAGCCTAAGTAAAAACGCCCAAGCTCATCCCCTTTTGCCAGTTTCATACTGTGCGGGGATTCTTGAATATCATCTTTACGAATGATTCTGCCGGTAGCAACGGTTTCGATACCCGCAACAATCATGGCGCCAACCATAACCACCGCCGCTGGACCATACTGGGTATCAAACAGGCACACCAAACGCTCATTGCGGGCAAATAGATCCGGTACATTGGCAGCAGTGTTATTATTGACCGAAAACAGAGTGCCGGGAACATAACGAGTCTTAGTCAAGATGCCATCAAAGGGCATGTGAACACGGTGGTAATTGCTCGGGGCTAGATAAACCGTCGCAAAGCTGCCGTCAGTGAACAACTCTGCATCAGCGCTATCTGCCAGCAACTGGCCAATATCATAATGGCGACCTTTGGCTTGTAGTAGTTTATTTTTATCAATTTGTCCCAGCTGCGATATCACCCCATCGGCCGGACTGGTTATCGCATTTGGGGTACTATCGATGGGGCGTGCATTATCTTTTAATTCTCGAGTAAAAAAGTCATTAAAGCTTTCGTAAGCATTAAGGCTTTGGCGCTCATATTCATCTAAGCTAACCCCGTAAGCCTTTGCAAAGCTGCGTATAAAGGTCTTTTTAACGACAGGATGACGGCTCGCAGCTAAGCGTCCAGCAACCTCACTGAGTTTTTTTTGCGGGACAAGGTGCTGCATAGTAGTAAATAAAGTCATAATAAAGCTACCAGTATTTTTAGAATAAGAATATAAACAAACAAATGAATATTAGTATTTTATCATGAACCGCTTATCAGCGTCTGTTCATAATCTGCTACGGAGGAAAGGAGTGAAAGCACTTATTCAACGAGTTAATACCGCCAATGTGAAGGTAGAAGGGCATTGTGTGGGTGCTATTGAGTATGGCGTGCTGGCTTATATTGGCTTAGGACATGAGGATAATCTACAAAGTGTTCAGCGTATGGTGGATAAGATTCTCACTTATCGCATTTTTGAAAATACAGCCGATATTGATAAATTAGGCAAGTTGGACCTGAACTTGCAGCAGGTAGAGGGCGGGCTGTTATTGATACCGCAGTTTACTTTGATGGCCAAGACCGATAAAGGCCGCCGCCCTGACTTTGGCGCGGCGATGGCACCTGATAAGGCAGAGGTTTTATTTAATGAGATGGTTGCCTATGCTCAAACCCAGTATATCAATATTGCTAGTGGTCAATTTGGCGCGAATATGCAAGTAGAAAGTATCAATGATGGGCCGCTAAATTTTATATTAGAAGTGTAAATTATTAGACATATAAACCCACTCTCAACTAGCTAGCTTTTTTGACGTAGGCTGGGTTTTTAACCCAGCTTAAAAACATTCATATTAAGTTGAGAGTCAGGTGCATATAAGTTTAAGCTATTCAGGCTTTATCAGTAAGGGATAAGGGTTGACCGCTTGCCCGTTAATATAGATACCATAATGCACGTGCGGCGGTGTCCCTTTAGCATTACCGCTATCCCCGACATAGCCGATCGTGTCACCCACATCAACCCAGTCATTGGGCTCAATATCAGCATAATCTTCCAAATGCGCATAATAATGCCCCGCACCGCCAGGCCCGACGATGACGACGACGCGGCCGCCTAAGTTATTATGACCAACTCTTCTAACAATACCTTGCGTGGTGGCTTGAATCGGGGTGCCACGATCCGCAAATATATCGATACCCTCATGACTACGGCCTTGACTACGTGCCGCGCCCCAAGTGTCTGTCAAGTGCTGCCCGGGTAATGGGCTGGGCAGACTATTCTCTGTAGGTAGCTCTTGCTGCATAAGACTAAGCTGCTGCCATTTTGCTATGATAAAAGACTGGGTTTGTTGGCTAATATCAGGTAGTAGCTTATCGAGCACAAACAACAAAGCCATCAATATAACTGCTCTGATAGCTAGGCTTACCAAACGGCTAAAAAGCGATGGTTTTGACGGCTGACCTTGTTGGTTAGTTGGCATTAATGTCTCTGTTACTCAAATAGTTTTGAGTCGCATGATTGTTTATAGTTGATATCAACTTATCAATTTCATTCTGTGTTAATTCTATATTATATAGGTTCTGCTATGACTCACCTTTTAGCTTATAACGGTTTTGATTTATGAACAACCCTGCCACCGCGCTTATTATCGACACCGAAACTGACCAAGGGCGTGACCCACGGCCTATTCAGGTAGCAACTATCAACGTGGCTACCGGTTTTGAGTGGATGAAATATTTTAATAGTGGTCGCTCGATATCACCCGTTGTGATTAAAATTCATGGCATCACTGATGCTGATGTCGCCGGTCTTGAGCGCTTTGAGTTGGCGCAGTTTGAGCTGCCAGAGTACCTTATCGGCCACAATATACGCTTCGATTGGCGAGTAATTGGTAGACCCTCTACCAAGCTGATTTGCACTGTGAGATTGGCGCGCGTGGCCTTTCCAGAGTGGCGTTATTATAGTCAGTCTAAATGTATCGAACAATTACTAGGTAAGGCTGAGGCCAATCAAATGACCATCGCCGCTCACGATGCGTTAGGGGATGCACGCATGTGTTATCTGCTGTATAAAGCGTGCTGCGAGCGTTTAGAGATTGAGCCGACTGATTTTGCCGCAGCTCATACCATTTCCAACACTGCCCATCCCATTAGCAAAATGCCTTTTGGCAAATATAAAGGTCAGCTAATCAAAGAAGTGCCCATCGGCTATGTAAAATGGATGCTGGGTAATATTCACAATCTGCAGCCGTCACTTTATTCAGCTTTGAATAAACGTTTAGAGGCTGAAAAAAGTGACTTATCGTTTAGGGAGTAGTTTGGTTTTTATTTAACCAATCCACCGCCATTTGCCAAAGCTCCGGTGCTTTGGCGTAGGTTTTACTACTAAAATAACGCATATGACCGATATGATTAAGACCAAAATCCTTTGGGTGTAAAAACCTTTTTTCTACTGGCATTTGCGGGAAGACCCTTATCATGTCATCCATATTTTTACTATTGGCGATATCGTCATCACTAAAGCCCAGCCACAGTGCGGGCATATCAATCTCATTATAGAAATGGTTATGAATGGTTTTGCCCAACACGGTTTTTATGTAGCCGGCGCCATTACACCACTCACGCCATTGCCGAGCCACACTGCGAGGTAACGGCTCACCCATGCCGATTTTATCAGCGGGCGTGTAGCCTAAGATTAAGTTACCCAGAGGAATAAATACATCCATAAAGCCCATCGCTTTGGCTTTATAAGGCATAGCCATATTTTTGATTTGTCCTGATGAGCACGCCACATTGAACACGGAGTCGATGACTTTATAGTTGGGCATCAGTCCAATGAGCTGACCACCCGCACTATGACCAAGCAGATGATAACTGGCGTCTGCAAACTCCTGTTGTAGAGTATCAAGGACGGCTGGCATATCATGACGTCCCCAGCTTACTAAGGAGGCATCAGATTTAGCCAAATCGGTAGTGAGCGACTCGCTAATACCTTCATTGTCAAAGGTAATGACTCCAAAACCTTGATTGGCCAAAAAGCTAGCAAAGCTGTGATAAAACTGACGCCTGATACCGGTTGCAGGCGCAATCATTACCGCTTTTTTTACCGCATTGTTAGGACGATAAATGGTGGCTGCTAAGGGTTGATTACGCTCGTTGATAATGGTTATTGGAGTTAATGAATGCGTATCGTTACTCTGGCTCTGCTGGCCTGCTGCCGATAAGGTATGATTATTAGACATGTTCTTCCTTTAATTTGATAGACTTTATCGTTTTTATTAACTTACAAAATGTAGTTACTGCGTAGTGCTAAATCGCCGCTATTATATGATGGCACGATGGCTAATATGTAATAGCACGGCTTATGTTAAGATAAATACTGAAAAGAGTAATCCAATAATAGTAGATACAAAATATTATCTCTCTCTATTATAAGTAACAAGAAGATATTAAGAATGGCGGGTCAACACGGTCTATTCAACGCTATAAATTAGCAAAAATAATTTAGATAAACCACTCAAAGGCTAAACTAAGTAAAATTAAGGGCGTTATATGCAAATGAAAATTAATAATCAAACTTATGAGGTATTAACCGGGCAAGATATTGCGCATATTGAAAAGGCGGTAGATAGATCAAGTCTTACTATGCCGCTAGTTGCCGTTTATTGTGGCTCACGTTTGGGTAATGGTGAGCTTTATGAGGCTGCCGCACGCGAGCTGGGTCGGGCTTTAGCGCGTAATCACTTGGGTTTGGTTTATGGCGGCGCTAGTATTGGTTTAATGGGCGCAGTAGCCGATGAAGTCATTGATGGCGGCGCCGAAGCAGTTGGGGTAATTCCAACCTTTATGCTCAAGCATGAGATAGCGCATCAGGGGCTGACACGCTTGCATTTCACCGATACTATGCACACCCGTAAGACAGTAATGGCAGAGTATGCCGACGCTTTTATTACCCTCCCAGGTGGACTCGGTACTTTAGAAGAGATCATGGAAATTGCGACTTGGCGGCAGCTATATCAACACGAAAAACCAATGATTATCCTTAATATCAATGGGTTTTATGACCGTCTGATTGAGCATTTGAAATTCACCGCTGAGCAAGGTTTTATGAAGCAGCAAGACCTCGATCGGTTGATTGTTTGCAATACTATCGACGAAGCCGTTGATTTATTGCATAAGATTGTCAAAATTGACGATGAGGTTGATACCGACAAAATGGCTGGGAATAAGCGTTAAGTTGATGCTTTAAGCACTATTAAGGGGTATAAAAAAGGGAGCAAATAGCCAGTAATGGGTTATTTGCTCCCTTTTGGTTTTAGTAATCACTAATAAGACATAAGGAGATGTTGAAGCTAGCGTTAACCCTGAATCGGAGTCAAGTCATCTAACGCTATCTCACGGATGCTATGATTAACGCCTGCCATTGCTAGCGGAAATCCACGTTCGCCTGCCAGTTTGCGGGCAACATTGTCGATAGTAGTGCTATCATTATGAACGAGATAGTCCCATTCATGATGATAGCGGTGGTGATTAGCCGTCGAATTGTTATCTAATAGTCCTAACTCTATTAATTGACTGACAATCTCATCAGCGGCAATCAAGGTTGAGGACGCTTTGACGTTTTCGGCGCGCGCATAACTAAGATTGGGGTACAAGCTCACATCAGCCACCCGTAAGGTATCATCCTCTCCCGGAATTTGTTGACCACCATACAGAGCGTTACCAACGGTGCGAGCACTATTAAAAGTCGGGACGAATTCGGCCACATAATTGATCGACTGCTGGCTACGCGCTTGTAGTGGGGCTTTATCCCAGCCATCTTCGATATAATGCAAGTATTCAGCTGGCAGCTTGGGCTGGGCGCTGGCTGTGGAAGATGCTACTAATCCATCATCGAATAAAGTAATGTCTTTACTCATACCGTGAATCTGAAAATAGCCGCCTGGATAAGGGGTTAACTGCGCCATACCATCAGGGGTGCCACGCTGCCCATAGATAATAATCTCTGGAATCTGACCACCGGCATCATCCCAATGAGTAATATAAGAGGACTTAAACTCAACCATGCGCTTGACATCAACCCCAACCATATCATCAATGATACCGGTACGAAAACCGCAAGCATTGACCAGATAATCGACCTCAATAGACTGAGTTTCAGAGCCGTCAAAGTCGTTTGTCTTATTCTCTTCGCTGTTTTGATTAGCATTTTGCTGATAATCGATACGCCA
This sequence comes from Psychrobacter jeotgali, assembly GCF_904846315.1. Classification (NCBI taxonomy): domain Bacteria; kingdom Pseudomonadati; phylum Pseudomonadota; class Gammaproteobacteria; order Moraxellales; family Moraxellaceae; genus Psychrobacter; species Psychrobacter jeotgali. The sequence goes on along the minus strand of NZ_CAJHAF010000001.1, from coordinate 2,025,321 downwards.
TTTCACCACATGGTGATCGGCATTGGTACAATTCTCACACCCAACCGCTACTACTTGCTGAACTCGGGTATCCGTGTAAACATGAGCGTTATCATAGCCTTCGAGCGCCAACTGCGCTGAAGCGGCTAGACGAAAGATATTCCAGCCGTATTCCTGAACTACAATGAGCGGATATTTAACTTTATTTAAATCCAAATATTTGGCAACCGGTATCATCCATTCATCAACGCAGGTTGGCACCGCCACTTGTTCACGCTCTGATAGCTCAATCAGCTGCTCTTGGCTGTAGAGCTGGTAGTATTCTTCAGGCTCACCCAAAACTTTATTATTAACATCACGTTCAATCAGCTCACGATAAGCGTTGGTTAAAATATCGAGACGCGGTAGCAAATCCTCGGGCGTGCCGTCATCACGAGTCGGCACTGCAAAAACTGTCGGACGCACGTCGATGGTATAAGGGTAGAGGCGCAAGATATCGATACATTGCTCTAGCAGCGCTACACAGTCTTCATCTGGAATCTCACGGTATAAGTTGCCACCCGCGTGCAGATGGCACATGGGCGGGCCATCGATAAGCGAGGTTTTCTTTTCAAGTATATAGGTCTCAAGTCCAAGCGCCGCAAGTCGTATGGCTATCGTCGCACCTGCTGTGCCGCCGCCTAAAATACCAACCCGTTTCGCGGGTGTTTGATTATTTGCAGCGCTAAGCCCATTATCAAATGCGGTATCAGCCTTGAAGGCTTGGTCTTTTAAAGATTGAGTCATTATTTTGGTCATATCCTTATTATTAGCAGCCGTTGGCAATAGTTTTTATTTTAGAGCTGTTGCTAGCGGCTGTTTTTAATCGTATGGTGTTTACCGAGGTAAGACTATTGATATGTGTATGGAGAGCGCTAAGTTCAATGTAGATAACAAACCGCTACAGTCACAGTTTTTATAAAAATGTCTATCAACAATAGATACAGTCTACGGAAGTTTATCCTAGTTTATAAGTAGATAAATGAGTAACTTTTGTCAATAGATATAGATAAATGGTACTAAATAATAAATATTTCTAATGTGTTTTTAGTTAACAATAAAGATAAATAATTCTTAGTAAGAATAAAAAGTGGTTGGCACCTATAAATAGAGTGTCAACTTAAAGTAGTAAGCCATTTTTAGTTTTATTAATTTATAGTTTTTGTAAGTTTATGCTTTAGGAAAATTAATCCATTAAAGCTTGTGCTATATTGAAATAGTTCAACAAATGGCACCGCTTAGCTTAGGCTGGATGCTCTTTAGCAGTTACTTTTATTTCAATAATGATAAGGAAGTTATTATGAAGCGTATTTTGATGTTATCGGCACTAACAGGAGTTCTGGCCGTCAGTGGTTGTACGACTATGAAAAATATGGTTGGTATGGACACCACAGGGACACACGAAGTCAAGTCTACCGCCAGTAATACAGTACCCGTAACCAGTAAAAACGGTGTGCTAGTTGATTCAAAAAATCACATGACGCTATATACCTTTGACAAAGACAGTATGAATAAATCAGAGTGCGGCGCAGCTTGCTTGGTTGCGTGGCCAGCATTTAAAGCACCCAGCAACGCTAAAGCCACCGGTCAGTTTACCGCCTTCCAGCGTGAAGATGGCAGCTATCAGTGGGCAGTCAATGGCAAACCGCTATATTTTTATGCCAATGACACCAAAGTAGGTGACGTCGATGGTGACAATAAAGGCGGCGTCTGGCACGTGGTTAAGACCAAATAAAAACGTAGTGAAAACAATAAAAAAACAGTAGCATAGATAGCTACTGTTTTTTATTTAAGCAAAATATCATCAATCTGATAACGCCTGGTCTATCCTAGAAATGTAACTTGCATCAAATTCCAAAAACCGTTAAAATCTCGGTTTCATTTTCCCGCTGGGGAAAGGCTAAGAGAGCAGAGGTATGGTGTCGGGTGCTGGAATAAGCCAGTGATGCGATTGCCAGCTTTGAGATGTCCTTAGTGCCTCAGTTACGTGTGCTCAGTTTGGTATATTATTAATAGCTATGCCAAGCGTACTTTGCATACATCGGACCTAGAGAGTTTATTATGCGTAAAGATATCCATCCTAATTATCAAGAAGTATTATTCCACGACACTAACGCTGACGTGTATTTTTTGACTCGTTCAACCGCTAATACTAAAGCGACTCGTGAATACGAAGGTAAAGAATACCCATACTACCCACTTGATATCTCAAGTGCCTCGCATCCGTTCTATACTGGCGAGCAGCGTAAAAGCTCTACTGAAGGTCGTGTTGCTAGCTTTAACAAGCGTTTTGGTGCTTTTGGTGGCCGTAGCAAAAAATCTTCTGCTGAGTAAATTTTCTCATTTATTAGACACCAATTTTATTAGATGCCAATATTTTTAGTAAAATCATAAAAAAACCGCTGAATAATCAGCGGTTTTTTTTGTTTGATTTTGCGTTGTTTTTGAGCCAGCCTTTCTATTAATTCGATAAATTATTATTGGTATTAGTAAGTAACTGAGCGATCAGATCGCTTAATTGCAGTGCCCAGTAGCCGTAGGTAATAGAGCTGGGGTGAAAGCCATCACGAGCAAACATAACGGTGCCATCTATAGGCTCGCCATTGCTATGCTCTTCGGCCATACGTGCAAAGTCAGCTGCCATATAGTATACGCCGTCATGTTCGCTACAAACTTGCTGCAATATATCATCAAGCTTCGTGGCTTTGGCACCGATAAAGCCGTTTAGCGGTGAGGGCAAAGCGGGCATTTTTGCCATTGGGGGCAGGCTGGAAAATATCAGAGTCTTGACCTTAAATTTGCGCTTGGCTACGGCAATAATCTCCTCAAGCTGTTGTTGCCAAGTCTCGGTAGCGACGTTAGCAGTAGTGTCATTTACCCCAAGACTGAGTATCATCACATCAATAGCTTCATTGGGCGTGGGCAATACATAAAGCCTACGCAAAATATCAAAGCTGGTATGGCCGGTCGTCGCTTGCAGTGACCAGTCCAGCTGAGCAAAGCTTGAATCGATGGCGGGCTGCTGCTGTAATGCCGGAATCAATTTACCTGCCAATGCATCGGTTTGCGTGTCACTACCAACGCCCGCTGCCGATGAATCACCAACAATCATAAGCTGGAAGGTTGGCAGATTATCATTTGCAGCCTCGGTTACGTTTAGCTTGACGCTGCCATGACGCTCGCCTTCAGGTTCTGGTAAACGTACGGTATCGCGCTTTACTTTGTGCCCTTGGTACAGATAAATGGGAGCTAGGAGCACATCCTTGGCTATAGCTGCTACTTTGGGGGTTGCTGCTGCTTTAAAGCCAAGAGTGGTTTGTTCTGTAGTTTTTTTATTAGTAGCCGTTACCATCCCGTGCGCTCCCGAATAGTAGTCAGACTATCGTCAACCAATAATTTGCCATCGACAAACACGTCTTGTAATAGATTATCCGCCGGATTTTCTAAGGCTTGTTCTTTAATAGTGTTAAGCGTGCCGTTACTGTCTTTAACCAGCGCCAAGCGGCCTTTTTTGGAGCGTTTAGCACGGCTAGTTATGGGGTCTTTAAAGATATCTATCCATTCGCCATCGATTTGGATAGCGCTGGCTTTCATCGCCCAGCTCATGGTGTCACGGTTGACTTGCTGCAGCAGACCGCCGCCCATGCCAAAGGTGACGTTTTCCGCACTAAAGCCAGCTTCCATAATAGTATTAAGTATTTTGCCTAAACTTTGCGGATTGATACCATCGCCTTGAATGAGACGTATATAGTCAGGCAAGACTTTATAGCCCTTACTATTAATGGTGGTGCCAAACTTCACTGCTAGGCGCTCCAGCGCTTCACGTACTACTTTAGCCGGATCGCCGCTATCAGGACGGATCACTAGGGTGCCGCCCATAGTTTCAACCTTATCTTTGAGCGCATCGCCCCAGATATTATCTATAGCATTCCATAAGTCATAGCTGTCAGAGACTACCGCCACGGTATTGCCGTCCCCACCGAACTGATCCAACATATTCTCATAAGCCTGGGTTTCACGCTGGCGTCCCCAAGCAGTCATGGTACTGTGCTCAGCGGCAGGAATAGAGAACGCCGGCATGTCTTTATCCATACCGTACCAGCGACTGGCGGCAACCAATGCCGTCATGCTATCGGTACCGGAGAAATTGACCAGATTAGCAAGGCTACCGAGTGCAGCGGTCTCCATGCTGGAAGCCCCGCGCGCACCAAAATCATGCAGTTTAAAGGGTAAGCTGTCAGTATTATCAGCAGATTTCTCTAGCGCCGTTTTGATCACGTTTTTGCAATAGTAAGATAAGCTAGCGACGGTAGAAGGGTACCAAATAGCCCGCAGCAGGGTAGTCTCAAGGTAGCTGGGTAACCAGTAAAATTCAGGATCCGTATTGACGATTTGGCAGACCACGTTTGATACCGGTACGATACTGCCTTCCGGAAGCGCTTGAATACGTATAGGCAGATAACCGCCATGTTTTTCGACCAAGCGCTCCCAACCGGCTCGATTAAAGGGTAGACCGTGCGCTTTGATGACCATTTCAGCTTCATCAATATGAGTGCTGGTAATGGGCGCTTGCAAATACTCTTTAATAAAGGCTTGCAGGCCAAAAAACACCGTATCGTAGTCACCTTTACGAGCTTCAACGTAGCTTGACATATATTCACTACCCGGCGGATATTGTAGCCAGTGTGAGGTCTTATAGCTGTCTGAATTTAAGATTAAATTATTAAAACTACCAGTGTACATCACAGAACTCCTCTGCTTTAATATGCTGCAAACCATGCAGCGAATGGCCTTTGCCGTCTATCGGCTCAGTCGACATTTTTTAGAGAATTAATATAAGTGCCTAAAGCTCAAGTAGAAAAAACCATTACAATCCAACCATCTTGGTAATAATCGCATAATGGTCTTCAAACATCATCTTGGCATCAAGCTCAGCCAGCGGTAACCAAAAGGCTCGAGCAGCATCGTCACTACCTTTCACTTTTGGCAAACCTTTAGCATCGTTCTTTAATTGCAAATAAAAGGCTTGGGTAATGGTGCGTCCACGCGCCGAGCGGTAGGGATCATCAAAGGTATGCTGACTATGAAAGGAGCCACGTAATACGGGTTCTGGTACTTTAAGACGGGTTTCTTCACGTAGCTCACGGATACAGGCATCGAACAAGGTTTCTTTGGGATTAATAAAACCACCCGGCAACGCCCAGAGTCCACGTCCCGGCATACTCCGGCGCTCGACCAGTAAGATATGCCCTGACTGCACTACCAGCGCATCAGCGGTCATAAAGGTTGGCGGATAAGGCGCAGACTCCCATTGCTTCTTATATTTATCGATAAAGCCCGCTTCTTCATGCAAGCGCTGATAATCAGCGGTTTGCTTAAATTCATTCAATACTTCACGGGTCGATTCTGGCGTACGCTCAGGCGTTGGGGTAGCGCCCATGAGATAACTGTCACGAATGGGGGTTGACGATAAGTTTTTATAGCTGGGTACTGACAGTGATTTCCAATTGGGAAATAAAGATAAATAATAAGAGGAGTTGTCTTTTGAATGACCAATCAAACCGATATTAGCATTTAAGTCATGGGTTACGGACTTGACCCCAGCTTGGACGTATTTTAGCCAGCGTGTATCGTTATACAGAGCATCATCGAGACCAACGCAGTGGATGCGAGCCGCTTGTTGATCTGAAAAGGCCCCTTTGATCATGGCAGTACGTTCAGCGACTGAAAAAGGATTGCGTAAACTGCGCGGCAAGTTAGCAGAGCCGATAAGCATAATCACGTTTTCTGCACATTCTAAGGCTTTATCAATAACCGCCTTATGACCAAAATGGAATGGCTGAAAACGCCCGATAAATACCAGATACTTATAAGGCTTAGCGTTTAACTCATCTATATTATTTTTAGTTTGTTCGGCACTCATAAACGCAACTCCTTGCAGCAAATCTATTAATCGTTTATCGACTAGGGCACAATGACGCTAATACTGCCACAGCCGATGACTGGCTGACAAGTGTAAAGATGTTTTAGGATGCTACGGTTATAGTTGTTCACGTACCGCATTGAGCGTTATAGGGTCTAGCATTTTTTCAAGATTTATCCAAATGGGATGATAGCCATACCCTCCAGCCGTCATCTCCTGCTTGGCATCCTCAATCGACCAGCCTTGCTCAATAATGCGATACATAGCTACAATCAATCCTGTTCGATCCGCGCCATGATAGCAATGAACCAAAACTCGCTTGTTTTGATCTTGTAGAGCCTTTATCTGGCTGAGTACTTGTGCAATCTCCTGCGGCGTTACATTCCATGCTTTAAGAGGTTGATTGTATAAAGTCACGGACGTATCTTCAACGATCTTATCTAATAGCTCATCGTTTGCTGTTTGATTGAAGTAGCGCAGATTAATAATAGCGTCAATATCATTATCTATTAACAATGGAATGTCAGCTAAACCCAATTGCTCGCTGCGAAATAATAAATTATCAACCTGATATAAATTAACTGAATCGTCAATTTCGATTGCGCTCTCGGGTAGAGGCACGACCTCCTGATTGGGACTACAAGCAGTTAACTGGCAGCTTACTAGTAGACTTATGAGGCTCAGACTCAGTGCTGATTTATAGCGCTGTCGCCAATGCTTAGTTGGGCGGTTATTGATCAAGCGACTACTAGATAATGGATTCATGGTTGACCTTAACTTACTAAAGTTATGTAATAAATAGGCTTAACTATGTCTATTCATTGACAACGAATGCTGGCAGAGTTAACACCATACTATCAATGAACGCTGGCTTTTAATAAAGGGATAGGCTGCCCTAACACCTTATGATAACCACATCTATAATACACAAGACTAATCGACTTTATGGAGCTCATCATGTTTGATAAATGTGCCAAACTATTAGCAGAGAACCAGCTAACCATTACCTTTATTGAGAGTGCAACGGCAGGCTATCTAGCGCATAAATTTTCACTCACCGATTATTCAGGTGATATATTGATGGGTGGATTGGTTTGTTATGACGACTGGGTCAAAAAGAATGTGTTAAAAATTTCTAGCCAAATAATGAGCGAGCATACCTCTGAGTCGTTAGCTGTCACTAGAGAGTTGATAAAGAAGTCTAAAGCTATCTTTGAGTCCGATGTTTATGTCGCTTGCACCGGCTTAGTAAAAGAAGGCGGCTCTGAAACCATAGAGAAGCCTGTCGGCACGTTTTTTTACTGTATCGATTATAAAGATCAGATTTATGACTTTCATTGCTTTTGTGAGGGTTCGCCAGATGAGAAGCTGAGTAATTTAAGTGCTCGTATTTGTAAGAGTATTATCGAGGTTGTGGCAGGGTGAGGCGCTGAGAATATAAAAAACCTCTCTAAAAGTTAGAAAGGTTAGATAATAAAAATTTTGGTTATAAAATTTTCTCAATAATTAGTATCTACAGCGATTCAATCTTCTCTAAACCTTGCTGCTCAATAACGGCTGTCAACCCTTCGTCAGCTTCAATACGCTTGATAAAGCCGTTTAGATTATTATATTTAGACAGATCAATCTCAAACTTCTTCGCCCATGTTAAGGTGATATAAAGATAGATATCGGCTGTGGTTTTGCTGCCCGTTAGATAATCTTGCTTGCCCAGTTGCTCGTTTGGCAATCTTAGCAGGTGCGCAATATTTTCTTTCGCCTTAGCTTTTAACTGCTGCTGTGCAGACTCATCTTCAATAAAGCCCTCAGGACCGAAGAGCGGGGCAAATGCTTTATGCAGATCTGCGTTCAAGAAAGCTAACCAATGCATCAGCTGACCTTTTTCGGCAGGAGAGTCGTTTTTACCAAAAATATGAGCATCAGGATAGCAGGCATCAATATAAACCTGAGTAGCAATGTTTTGGGTGATAATCGTAGCGCCATCTACTATCGATGGTACTGCACCTTGCGGATTGATACGTAAGTAGGCTTCTGACTTGACAGAGTCATGATCTAAAAGCTCCAGCTCATAATCTGCGTCGGCCCACTCAAGAGCGGTATGCGGAACCACTGCACAGGTACCTGGAATCACGTATAACTTCATAACATACTCCTTTATAATTGTTTATTTATATCGTTGTATTAACAATATAAAGTCTAACCAATCATAAAAGTTTGTTCAGTTATCTTATGTGAAGTTAATTTGAATAGATGTAATAGGTACAAAATGACTTTAAACACTTATTAGCTCAAACTTTTAGTATTTCTCAAGTAAATTCCTTAGTAGCCTGGTTATCACTTTAAAATAACTATAAAAAAAGCCATAAAAAACTGCCAAAAGTTCAATAACTATTGGCAGTTTCGTTTTTTATACTTTCAATAAAGGCTTACTTATCTTTGCTAAACTCTTCAAAGGAGGCAACCGCTTCGGCAGCATACATCATTGACGGGCCGCCGCCCATCGCGACACATACGCCGAGGGTTTCAGCGACTTCTTGTTCGGTAGCACCAAGCCTAACCAATGCTTTGGTATGAAAGCCGATACAGGCATCACAGCGTGCCCCGACCGCTAATGCTAGCGCGATAAGCTCTTTGGTTTTTTTATCTAAAACACCATCTACGGTTGAGGCGCTACTAAGCTGAGAAAAGGCTTTGCTAGTCTCTGGAATGTTTTTGTGCAGCTTAACCATATTGCTCGAGACGTGTTTGGTGATATCGTTAAATGACTTACTCATGGGATGATCCTCATTTAGCAGTACTAATAGTTTAAGAAATAAAAAACTGAGCAACCAATAATTTTTATCATTAGTTTTTATGTATAATTATAATATATAAAAATGTATATTAAATCAAGGTGCTGAATAGTAATGTATGAGTAATGATTGAACTTGATAGTCATTAAGAGGCTGAGGTATAGTCGATTCTAAATAAAACAGATACATTATATTTAAACGCGGAACTAGTATGAATTTTACTGGCGTGCTGTGCCTACGCCGTTTCGATGCTGCGCAAAATTCATACCAGTCCCGCTGTATCGTTTTTATACTGAACTCACTATATGTGCTGCGATCCAATTAGCGACTGTTGGCCAAATCTCGGTCGCAGCATTACGACTTACCAAAATACGAGTATGATCGTAATCTTCTAAATTTCCATTCGCTTTTGAGTACTCATGAAAGATATTGGTAGGGTTAGTAAAGTTAGCGAAAAATAGCTGGCAACCATTGGTAGGGGAAATGAAGTTATCACCTTTAGCGCTGATAGCATAAATGGACGTAGTAATTTTGGACATATATTGGCGATAGTCAATATACTCCTTATCATTAGGGCTTGAAGTTTTAGGTTTTTTATTAGTTTTGTTGCTACAGGAATTGTTTTTATTCAAAGTATGTTGATAAAGAGAATGCTGATAAAGAGTATCTTGTTTAATACCCTCTTGAGTCATGTCGTTTTTATGGATAAAACTACTTTTAAAGTCTTTATTTAGGTTCCAGTCGTACCATTGGCGCATAGTGTAGTAGCTTTCATTGACCGGGCCCATGTTAAGCTTTTTTGCAGGAATATAACCTAAAAGTCGATTGAATAGTTTGGTGGCGACAATTCTAGCGTGGCTTTTAGGGCTTGATATCGCTCCGTATGCTTGGCAAGCAAAGGTGGTGATACTGTTTAATTTGTCGATATAGTGCACATTCTGCACCAAAAACATCGCTAAGCACACCCCGCCGCCACTATGAGTTACGCAGTGTAGATTATCCAGCTCTAACTCCTCAAAGAGGTAACGAAAAGTAGCTTCATAATCGTAAGTAGCGATGGTTTCGAAGTTAAATTTATGCTTTGGTATCGAGCTATCGCCATGCCCGCGCCATTCCATGATATAGCAGTCATGACCTATTTCAGCCAAATACTCTGCGATTCTCAAACAGACTTTTTTGTTGGAGAAAGTCCCGTGGGTCAAGAAGACGTTTTGTCCTTTAACCACCGTATTATTAATAGGTTTAGGGTTTTTATGAGCTGTGACTTTCCATACTGCAATTTTCTCACCATCTTTAGTGTTTACTAGGGTCAAGGTTTCTGTAGTCATAAAAACAGCTCATTTAGATTAAAATCAGTGGGGTAATAAGACAGATTTTGCTCTGATTTACTGAGGCTACTATTAAATTATTAATAGGACACTCAATGCTTGATAATCAGCAAACCAACCTTAATATAGACCATAGCAGATAGTTTACTGGTTATATTATTTATTTTTTGTACATGCTAAAAGCTATTAAGTAAGCCAATGATACTATTTATAGCCTTGACTTTATTGCGGTGACTAGTAAATCGCAGTAGCATGGTCGGAATTATCATATAAGTGCGCTATAATAGACCTTATAAATGGATAGCTATCAAGGTTATGAGTCTAGTTATAGTCAATTTTAACTAAAATAGATACATTATATTTAAACGCGGAACTGGTATAAATTTTACTGGCGTGCTGTGCCTACGCCGTTTCGATGCTGCGCAAAATTCATACCAGTCCCGCTGTATCTTTTTTATATTGAACTCACTATATTCAATCGAACATAACCCGTCAGGTTGATGACAAGATAATCCATGCAACTTGATGCTTGATAGCCTCTATCTCCCCAATTAACGACACCAAAAATACGTTTAAAAGAGCGCTGGTGTCATAATCTATAGGATGCATTATGAGTGAACAGAACCCAACTGCTAACCAGCCTACCGAATTTGAATCAGCGCTGGATACCGAGCAGACTGAAGTTAAAAGCAATATTACTATCACTGAAGCCGCTCAAGGTTACTTAGCTGAGTTGTTATCTAAGCAAGATACCGCTGGTATTGGTGTGCGTATTTTTGTTGAGCACCCAGGTACGCCGCGTGCAGAGTGCTGCATGGCATATAACCAACCGGGTGAAGAAGATAACGCTGATGTAAAATTCAGCTATGAGGATTTTGATGCGTTTATCGATGCCGCTTCTGTGCCTTATTTAGAAGATGCGGTTATCGATTATAATAAGGATCGTTTCGGGGGTCAGTTAACCTTCCGTGCGCCGAACTCAAAAGTGCCCAAAGTGGGCGCTGATGCTAGTATTGAAGAGCGTATCAACTATGTATTGCAGGCTGAGATTAACCCAAGCCTAGCGGCTCATGGCGGTATGGTAGATTTGCTTGAGCTTATCGAAGAAGATGGTGTAGGTATCACCGCCGTATTGAAGTTCGGCGGTGGTTGTCAAGGCTGCTCAGCGGTAGAGATGACGCTGCGTCAAGGCGTTGAAGTACAGCTTAAGCAGCAAATTCCAGAGCTCACGCAAGTTATTGATGACACTGACCATACTTATGCGGCAAACGCTTATTATAAGTAACGATTAAAGACTAAGAATGGCATTGTTTTTCATTAGTTATGAATAATCGTCATAAATTGATGAAAAAATTGCGGTTTTATTCATATAGAAGCTGGGTTATGATTAACCCAGCTTTTTTATTGCTAACGTTTTGTTAGCGCTCCATTTATCGATAGTTTTTAGTTTACCTCTGTAATTTATAAGGAACCTATAATGAGTGATGATCAAGCAAATAATGTTAATAATCAGCGCTTAGAAACTTTAGCCATTCATGCCGGTTATAGTGTTGAGCCGACGACCAAAGCCGTAGCCGTACCGATTTATCATACCAGCTCCTACGCTTTTGATGATACCCAGCACGGCGCAGATTTATTTGATCTAAAGGTCGCAGGTAATATTTATACTCGTATCATGAACCCAACCAATGCGGTATTAGAAGAGCGGGTGGCGGCATTAGAAGGTGGTATTGGTGCCTTGGCGGTAGCTTCTGGAATGGCAGCTATCACTTATGCGGTGCAAACTATTTGTGAGATGGGCGACAATATCATAGCGGTTTCTACCCTTTATGGTGGCACTTATAATTTCTTTGCCCATACTTTGCCGCGTCAAGGTATCGAGGTGCGCTTCTTTGATCATCGAAATCCAGAAGCTATTCATGACTTAATCGATGAAAAAACCAAAATGGTTTTTGCCGAGAGTATCGGTAATCCTTTGGGTAATATTGTTGATATTCAGGCCATAAGTGATATCGCTCATGAATATGGGGTGCCAGTGGTGATTGACAATACTGTGGCTACGCCCGCGCTTTGCCGTCCGTTTGAGTTTGGTGCTGATATTATCGTTCATTCGTTGACTAAATATATGAGCGGCACCGGTACTTCAATCGGCGGCGCTATTGTCGATAGTGGCAACTTCTCTTGGGGCGATCATCCCGAGCGTTTTCCATTATTGAATACGCCTGATGTCAGCTATCATGGGGTAAACTTTGTAAAAGACGTGGGCGCAGCAGCTTATATTGCCCGAGCTCGTGTGGCTCCTCTGCGTAATACAGGGGCAGCGCTCAGTCCTCTGAACGCTTTTAGTATTCTGCAAGGTATGCAAACCCTGAGTCTGCGTATGGAGCGCCATGTAGAAAATGCGCAAGCAGTTGCTGAATACTTACGTGACCATGATAAGGTCGCTTGGATTAAATATGCAGGACTCACCGATCATCCTGATCATGAGCTGGCACAAAAGTATATGAAAGGTACGCCTTCAGCGATTTTGACTTTCGGCGTAAAAGGCGGCCGCGAGGCTGGTGCGCATTTTATTGACGCGCTAAACTTAATTACTCGTTTGGTCAATATTGGCGATGCCAAGTCTCTAGCTAGCCACCCAGCAACCACTACCCACCGTCAGTTGAATGAGCAAGAGCTTGAGCAAGCAGGCGTGAGTGAAGATATGGTACGTTTGTCTATTGGTATTGAACATATTGACGATATCAAAGCCGATTTAGAGCAGGCTTTAGCGTCCGCTTAAAAGCACTTTGTACTAGATTTTCATCTTTAGCATAAGCAAAAAGCCCGTATTATAAATATGGGCTTTTTCACGCTTTGATAAGTGTTAAATTTATTAATTTTTGAGTTTCTAAACGGTCAGTACCCGGCGAGCGATATCTTGGTACTCTTGTGGCTCTAGGCGTGGACCGAATTGCTGCACCACTTGAGAGGCGATTTCGCCAGCCAACCGGCCACACTCCGGTAAGCTATACTGCTGCGATAATGCGTATAAAAAAGCGCCAGAATAGTTGTCGCCTGCACCATTGGTGTCGACGACATTGGTGACTGTAGGGGTGGGTACTTCATGAAATATAATCTCGCCATTCTCGTCATCAGGCTGCTGCGCAATAATAGTATTATTAGCGCTATCGGTTACTACGGCAATTTGACAATAATCTAACAAAGCACGTGCTGAAGCTTTTATTTGTTTTTTATCGGTAAATAGCTTGGCCTCTTCACTATTACAAAATATCACCGCTACTTTATTGCCCAGCATATTAAGTAAACCGTCTTTAGCGAACTTTACTACCGCCGGATCGGCGAAACTTACCGCAATTTTGGCACCATGAATTCCTGCTTGTTGGCGCAGTTTGGTCATCGCTGGCTGAATACTTTCAGACATGGCCAAATAACCCTCGATATATAACCAGTCGGCTTGGGTTAATGCCTCAAAATCGACGTTATCTTCGGTGATATCGCTTGAGGTACCAAGATAGGTTTGCATAGTGCGCTCGCCATCGTTGGTGACAGCGACCACACAGGACCCCGTTACCCCGCCAGCATGGATAGACTTTTTGGAGGTAGCAACGCCTGCTTGGTTTAAGTCTTGCAGGTAGAATTGGCCAGGCTCGTCATCTCCAACTCGGCACGCATAAAAGGGTTTGCCGCCCAAACTAGCAAAAGTAAACATCGCATTAGCTGCTGAGCCGCCACCTGCTTGTTTTGAAGGTTCAATATCAGCCAAATCAAGAAAGGCAAGCAGCTCTTTTTGTTCTTCAAGCCCTGCCAGCGTCATCTGACCTTTGACTAAACCGGTATCTTCTAAGGCGGCATCAATCAGCACATATTCATGATCTACCAATGCATTACCTATCGCCATTACATCGTACATTTTAGCTCTCCTACCTTTATATCAAAATAAAAAATAAAAAGTATCAAAATAAAAATCAAATAGTGGCTTTTACTCATTTTGGAGTTCAAGCAGCCGCTGATACAGCGCATTCTTTTTTACACCGGTAATATCCGCCCCCAAAGCCGCCGCCTTTTTGACTGATAAATCTTCTAATAAGCGCTGCAATAATGCATCATGAGTACTAATGTCATCGTCGTCAGTTGCACTACTGTTGCCAGCAACTACAATTACGATTTCACCGCGTTGTTGATTATCATCAGCGCTAACAAAATCAATTAAAGCGCCTAAGGTAGATTTATAGACAGTCTCAAAAGTTTTGGTGAGCTCACGACAAAAAGTAACTTCACGATCAGCGCCGAATATTTCCGCCATATCCTTTAAACTGGCAATAATACGGTGCGGTGCTTCATAAAATATCAGGGTTTCAGTACGGGATTTTAGAGCATCAAGCTGCTTTTGACGACCATGAGTTTTTGCGGGTAAAAATCCAATAAAGCTAAAACGGTCAGAGGGCAGTCCTGCTACTGACAAGGCAGCGATTGCCGCTGATGCGCCAACGATAGGCGCGACGGTAACACCAGCGCTATGCGCCGCTTGCACCAACTGATAACCAGGGTCGCTAACCAGTGGTGTGCCCGCATCACTAATCAAGGCCACCGAATGACCTTGCTGAATCATCTCAATAATTTTGGGGGTTTGAATAGCGCTATTGTGTTCATGATACGCCCACAGCTTATTATGACCTTTCTTATCTGCTGTTTTATCAGTTTTATCATTAGAGCTATCATTAATAGTCTGCTCGCTTTTGGTATCAATGCCAAAATGCGCCAGCAATTTACCTGAGGTGCGAGTATCTTCACAAGCGATAATAGCCACCTGTTTTAGAGTGTCAATGGCGCGTGCCGTCATATCGCCAAGGTTGCCAATAGGGGTGGCAACGATGTAAAGGCGAGCCGGCATCGCGGTAGGGGTAGACATGAAAACCTCACAGGCGTTATAAAAGTTAAAAATATTCAAAGCTAAATAGGGAGTTATATATTCAATACACTCTCATATTAAATCCAATATTAAATATAAGTTATGAACCGCCCTAGTTTAGCATGTTGTGCTATGATAATTCTTAAATGTTCATAGACAGAAGCCAAGATTATGGCGCCCAAAAGCTCGAAAACCAGTGCTAATAAGAATAGTCGCCGACCATTGGCTGTGAGCTCTCCTAAGCAGCGTCAAGGTCGCTATTTTGAGCAGCAAGCTTTATTATTCCTGCAAGCCCAAGGTTTGGTGTTGATTGCGCAAAACTGGCAGCAACCAAAAACCGGTGAATTGGATCTAATCATGGTTGAAGCCGGGCAAGCATGGCCAACGCTAGTATTTATTGAAGTACGTCAGCGCCTGCGCTCCAGCTTTGGTGATGCGGCGTTAAGTGTTACCTCGGCAAAACAACGTAAAATCACCAAAACCGCTAAATACTTTTTACAGTATCATCCTCAATATGCCAACTATGAATGCCGATTTGATGTGATTGCCTATGATATCAGATACCCACCTATCAAGGATGATCAGCATGATAGTGTAGACCATGAAAATTTAGATGCCAGCTATCAGCCAGAATGGTTAGCGGCTGCTTTTGTAGCTAGCGCCTGGTAAGTATTATATGATTATTGATAATAAGTATATTTATGACTGTAGTATTTATTTACCTAATTTATAGTTATCAATTAGAGTTATTAACTTCTCAACAAGTTGCCGTTACCAAAAACCTAACTGCTCATGATAAAAACTAAGTAAAGTAGCTTAATTTATTCAATCTACAATCCTAAGCTCTAAGAGGTCAATGATGACAAGGATGCGTTTGCTCACTACTATTTCTACCTTACCTCGCCGTACTATGCTAAGCACATTACTCATAGCTAGCATAGTCAGTACCGGCTGTACCACCAATTATCTTACCAATAGCACAGAGGGAACCTACGGCGTACCCGTGACTGAGCGCACGATTCCGCAGCGTCTGCTTGATCGTAGTATTGAGCATACGGCCAAAATCAATGCTTATGGTTTGCAGCAAAATTTACAGCAGAACAGCCGTATGAGTATTGATAGTTTTTATAGTGAAGTACTATTGACTGGTGAGATTCCTACTGAGGAGCTCAAGACTCAGGTCGAGGAAGTTATCGGTTCTATGCCTGATGTACGCAAGGTTTATAATGAGCTCAATGTCAGTGTTGCCCGTGGCTACAGCTCAAACGTGCAAGACGGTTATATCAGCTCAAAGATAACGGCAAAGGTTTTGGCAAACAACAGCATCAAATCCTCACAAATTAAAGTAGTGACAAACACTGGCGTGGTATATGTAATGGGGCGGTTGACCCCAACCCAGCAGAGCCATTTAATCGATATTGCTAATAGTACAGCTGGTGTTACCGAGCTGGTATTACTAACGACTCTGGTCAACGATACCGGTGCGCCTATTAGTGATGAAGATATTATGTTTGAAAATAACGTGAGCGCTTCTGCGGATGCTCAGCCGCTGGTAGCCACTCCTATTGTCAGAAATGCCGCTTCAACAAGCGTACCAGCCAGCTCTGTTAACGAACCAGTACCTACTGAACAAGACCCTTCAAGCACTTATGTTGATTTGTATGGCAATTAGCACCTACTATAGTTTGTTCACAAGAACCCTAAATATTATTAACAGTAAGCGCACGGCCTACTTTTAGTAATCCGTTACTATATCAGTGGTAGAGAATGATAATGGTTGCGCATATCAACCATTAAAATACTGCGGCTATGGATAGGTGGTTACCTAACGCTTAAATGATAATAGGGATATAAGTTATGAAAGGTTCGAAAAAAGCGCCTAATAATAGCAATCGAGAAAATGCCCATGCTATAAATCAAACAAACACTACAGACCAAAAAACCATCGATAACGGTACAAGCAATGCGACCAGCAAAGCTCTTTCACTAAAAGGGGTAGGTGCGGGCATTACTGCGGCTATAGCTCTGGGTGGTACCTTGATGGCCGCTCAACAGGCTCAAGCTCTCTCAGCTCTAGCTGTAGTCAATGGTATTACATCAAGTGGCGGTGTTGGGGTTAGTAAAAATATTTTATATGGTGATGAGCCCTTACAGGATTTAGATGTTTATTATCCCAAAGCTCTAGCGCAAGCTATGCAAGCCAAGCGTACTGTTAATGTGAGCTATCCGATGGTAGTGTTTGTCCACGGCGGCTCATGGGAAAGTGGCAATAAGGATGAATACGCCTTTGTCGGACAAAGCTTAGCGCAGGCAGGTTATATCACCGCTGTGATTAACTATCGAAAAGCGCCTGAGCATGTCTATCCTGATTATGTTGAAGATACCGCTCAAGCGATTGCATGGAGTTATAACAACGCATCTAACCTGCATGCCGATCCTCAGCGCTTTGCAGTCATTGGACATTCAGCAGGTGCTTTTAATGCGCTAGCGGCGGTCTCAAACGAAGATTTTTTAGCGCCTTACGGAATCAGTCCCAACGACATCAGTGCAGTCATTGGTATTGCAGGCCCTTATAGTTATGACTTTCGCCAATACGGCGGCAGTACGGCTTTTGCCAGTACGGCTACCCCAGATGAGGTGATGCCGGATAGACATATTAAAGGCAATCAGCCGCCTTACTTATTGCTCACCGCTGAGAATGACAAAACCGTCCATGAGAGCAATACGATCAAAATGACTCAAGCCTTAAAAGATTTTGGCGCTACCGTCGAAAATGGTGAGATTAAAGGGGCAAGTCATGCTACCAGTATTGGGGCGATGGCGCCGCCCTTACGCTGGGTCAATGGTGTACGAGCGCAAGTACTAAGTTATTTGCATAAACAGCTTAATTAATAAATGGTTAATCGTAGACAGTACTGTAAGAGCGTCAAACTCTTGTTATAATGACGCCATTTAACATATAACTATTATCTCACCTTTTAAAAATAGGATCTCTTATGAGCATGAATGCTGACGATCTAATCGCATTTTTACAACAGCACTTTCCAGACGCTTTCATTCAAGCGGCCAATCAAGGTAATAAATTTGATGTTCGCGTAGTTGATACAAGCTTCGAGGGCAAGCGCTTAGTACAGCGCCAACAGGCGGTCTATGCGTTAGTTAATGACAAAATTGCCAGTGGCGATATTCATGCGCTTAATATTCAAGCGTTGACCCCTGCTGAATGGGAAGCTCAGTCCAAAGGCTAAGCTTATATTTGGCTGGTGCTTGCTGGTCTTTTATAGCAATCTATATCTCTACTACACTCACATTTTATATCAACAGCTAGGTTATCAACGTTATGGATCAGTTTTTAATTACCGGAAGTAGTCGTATCGCCGGAGAAGTCACTATCTCAGGCGCCAAGAATGCCGCTTTACCTTTATTAGCAGCAACGATATTGGCTGAAACCCCAACTACCATCCATAACGTACCTTGGTTGCAGGATGTGCGTACCTTGATCCAGCTGATTGCAGGTATGGGTATTGATATTCAAAAACAGGATGATACCGTTACCTGTGATACCAATAGTATCAATAGCTTTTATGCGCCTTATGATCTGGTCAAAACTATGCGCGCCTCAATTTTGGTACTAGGGCCATTGCTAGCACGTTTTGGTGAAGCTGAGGTTTCATTACCGGGTGGCTGCGCTATTGGCTCACGTCCGGTGGATCAGCATCTAAAAGCTTTTGAAGCTATGGGAGCTGAAATTAGCGTAGAAAACGGCTACGTAAAAGCGCGTGCTCCTAAAGGCGGCAAGCTAATTGGCTGTAACTTCTCATTTGATATGATTACCGTTGGTGGTACTGAAAACGTTATTATGGCAGCGGTATTGGCTAAGGGTACAACTATTCTTGGTAACTGTGCGCTGGAGCCAGAAGTGGTTGATTTGGCCAATATGCTAGTAGCCATGGGCGCAAAGATTAGCGGTATTGGTACGGCAACGATGACCATTGAAGGGGTAGATCGTTTGCATGGCTGTGAGTATTCAGTAGTCCCAGATCGCATCGAAACTGGCTCCTATTTAGCTGGTGCGCTGATGACCCGCGGTGATGTCATGACAAAAAATACTAGGGCAGACCTGCTTTATCCGGTGCTAGAAAAGTTCGAAGCCATGGGGGCGACTATCACTACGGGCGAGGATTGGATTCGTGCTCAGATGAAGGGGCGTCCACAACCTGTCGATATTCGTACCCAGCCTCATCCAGGCTTTCCTACTGATATGCAAGCTCAGCTTATGGCGGTTTGTTGTCTAGCCGATGGTACCAGTACGATTATTGAAAATATCTTCGAAAACCGTTATATGCATGTCCCTGAACTTAATCGTTTGGGGGCTTCTATTCAAGTAGATGGTCATACCGCAGTGGTTAGAGGCGTCGAAAATTTTACTGCCGCTCCAGTTATGGCAACGGATCTACGCGCTTCGATGTCATTGGTAATGGCTGCCGCTGCCGCTGAAGGGCAGAGTCTTATTGACCGCATTTATCATATCGACCGCGGCTATGAAGATGTTGAAAATAAGTTACGGGCGCTGGGCGTGACCATTGAGCGTATTAATACTAATGATTAGTTCATTACTAAGTTACTTATAAAACTGCCAAGGCGCAATACCTACAACCTAGACCACAACGGGTAGCTAGCTACTATGACTGAACAACAACAGACTGAGCAAAAAGGCTCATCGACAAACACTCTGATAAATGAAGTAGATAACGAGTTCAATGGCCTGACCTTAGCCTTATCGAAAGGGCGCATTTTAGAAGAGACCATGCCTTTGTTACAGGCCGCTGGCATTGAATTATTAGAAGACCCGGCAGCTTCTCGCAAGCTTATTTTTCCGACCACCAATCCTGATGTGCGGGTGTTGATTTTACGTGCCAGCGACGTACCGACTTATGTAGAGCACGGCGCTGCTGATTTTGGCGTAGCAGGTAAAGATGTTTTGCTTGAACATGGTGCTAATCATGTTTATGAGCTGTTAGATTTGCAAATTGCTCAGTGTAAGCTGATGACAGCTGGGGTAAAAGGCGCAACCCTGCCCAATCGTCGTCTGCGTATTGCAACCAAATATGTCAATGTGGCGCGTGCGTATTTTGCTAGTCAAGGTCAGCAAGTCGATGTTATCAAGCTTTATGGCTCGATGGAGCTTGCGCCCTTGGTCGGTTTAGGAGATTTGATCGTTGATGTGGTCGATACCGGCAATACTCTAATCGCTAACGGTTTAGAGCCGCTTGAGCATATCTGCGATGTGTCTTCGCGCCTTATTGTCAATCAAGTCAGTTATAAGCGTAAATTTTGGTTACTTGAGCCGATAATAGAGAGCTTTAAAGGCAGTGTTGCTGCGGTTTCATAGGGCACTTATTATTAAGTACTAGGCTTGCTCTTTGACTAGTAAGTTTTTGGATTTGTAGTAATTAATAACGCTCCTATTAACAATATTAACTTTAATCATCAAGTTTTTTAAACCAGTTTAGCCCTTGGATTTTAATTAGGCATGCTAAACTGGTTTTATTATGTCTCATATTTAGGATGAATATATTTTGGATTTTATGATGCCTATACCCTTTAGCAGCTGAATCCGTTAAACTAAATATAAATACTATTTTACAATGACTTTGTGACTAACTTTTTACTCATTGTTTTTGCTAATTATAGTATCAAGTTCAGGCAAGTTCCCGTATTTATCTTACTTTTAGTTTTATAAACTAATGAATGGCGTACTCTAAAAGAACAGCAACCGCATATAATAAAGAGTGAGCGCCCTTAACCTAGGATTAAGTTATGCGCCAATTAAGTACCTCAGATAGCAATTTTGAGCAGCAATTATCTAAATTACTAGCTTTTGAAACCGTCAATGATGCCCAATTATTAAAGACCGTGGACGATATAATCGCTCAAGTTCGTCATGATGGTGACAGCGTAGTACTGGCATTGACCCAGAAGTTTGATCAGCATACTGCGACTTCGATGGACGAATTGAGTCTATCGCAACAGGCGCTGGCTGAAGCTTTTGATAATCTTGATGGTAAGGTCAGAGAGGCGCTAACCACAGCGGCTGCTCGCGTACGAACCTTTCATGAACGCCAGCAACAAGAGACTTGGCAATATACTGATGAGCTCGGCAACCGCTTGGGTCAAAAGGTAACGGCGCTCGACCGTGTCGGTATTTATGTGCCGGGCGGCTTGGCTTCTTATCCTTCTTCAGTATTAATGAATGCTATTCCTGCAAAAGTAGCCGGAGTAAAAGAAGTCATCATGGTAGTGCCAGCGCCCAAAGGCGTGCTGAATCCCTTAGTATTGGCCGCCGCTCATTTGGCAGGGGTTGATAAAGTCTTTACTATTGGTGGTGCTCAAGCGGTTGCTGCTTTAGCTTACGGCACCCAAACTATTCCAGCGGTAGATAAGATAACTGGGCCGGGTAATAAGTACGTAGCAGCGGCAAAACGGGCGGTCTTTGGACAAGTGGGCATCGATATGATTGCCGGACCTTCCGAGGTGCTAGTCTATGCTGAAGGTGAGGAGAACGATCGGGCGGACTGGCTAGCCATGGATTTATTATCGCAAGCTGAGCATGACCGTATTGCCCAAGCTATCTTTGTGACTACCAGCCGCGAGCAATTAACGGCTGTGGCGGCAGAGATCGAAAAAGCCTTAGCAGAGCTCCCAAAAGCAGATATCGCTCGCGATTCATTACAGAATCGTGGTGCTTTGATATGGGTCAAAGATAGAAGCGAGGGCATGGCGCTCATTAATCGCATTGCCCCTGAACATTTAGAGCTCTCCGTTGATGATCCTGATGCGCTACTGAATGATATTCGTCACGCTGGGGCGATCTTTATGGGTCGTCATACGCCAGAGGCAATTGGCGACTACTGCGCAGGTCCCAACCATGTGTTGCCCACGTCAGGTACGGCACGCTTTTCATCTCCATTAGGGGTGTATGATTTTCAAAAGAAATCATCGCTCATTTATTGCAGTGAGAGCGGCAGTAAACCTTTAGCAAAGACGGCTGATATCTTAGCTCAGCATGAGGACTTAGAGGCGCATGCACGCTCAGCTCGTTATCGCTATAAATAAGAGAATGTAAGCTATATTAAAATTGCGAGAAAAATAATCTGCTTTTAGTCATTTTATAATCCGTAACCATTAATCCGTAACCATAAGTAGTTAGGTCGTGAGCAGTAGGGTAAATTATGAGTGAAACGAAAATTGATAATAGACTTTGGTCAGCCAAAGCACGCAACTTGTCACCTTATGTACCGGGCGAGCAGCCTCAGCACGAAAATTTATGCAAGCTCAACACCAATGAAAACCCATTTCCACCATCGCCTCAAGTGAGCACAGCGGTGAGCGCTTTATTAGCCTCACAAGCGGATGCGCTGCGTTTATATCCTGCGCCTGAATCTGATGATTTGCGTGCGGCATTGGCTGAGCGACATAATCTTAATATCAACCAAGTGTTCGTCGGAAACGGTTCAGATGAAGTCTTGGCCTTGGTATTTGCTAGCTTCTTTATGAAAGAGCGCCCTTTATTGGCTCCTGATATCAGCTATAGTTTTTATCCAGTTTATGCGCAAACCTTTAGTGTGGATTTGGTACAGATTGCGCTTGAAGATGACTTTAGTATCGACCCTGATGCCTATCGTCAGCCTTGTAGCGGCATCATTATTGCTAATCCCAATGCGCCAACTGGGCTACTATTATCGCTGGCAGATATTAGCAAGCTTGCCAGCGAGCATCCGAATGCCGTGATCGTGATTGATGAAGCTTATATTGATTTTGCTAATAGCGCTGCAGTTACTGACGAGAATGGCAAGCAGACAGCGGTTTCAGCGATAAGCTTAATTGATGAATTTGATAACTTACTGGTTACCCAAACCTTTTCCAAGTCGCGCTCGCTTGCAGGTTTACGGGTAGGAATGGCGTTTGGTAATGCATCCTTGATTGAAGCGCTAACTCGGATGAAAAATAGCTTTAACAGTTATCCCTTAGATAAGTTGGCGCAAGCTGGAGCTACGGCTAGTGTGCTCGATAATGAGTATTTTGAGCAAACTTGTCAGCAGGTTATTGATTTGCGTGAGTCATTAACAGCGAGCCTGAAGGCATTGGATTACCAAGTGCTACCTTCGCAGGCTAACTTTGTTTTTGCGCGTCCTCAAGAGGGCAACGCTAGCGAGATCGCTAACATGTTACGCGCACAAGGCATCATTGTGCGTCACTTTAATCAGCCGCGTATTAGCGAATATTTGCGTATTACGGTTGGCACCAAAGAGCAGCATAAGCGCCTTATCGAAGCCTTAGAGGCTTTTCATAAGTCCGTTAGCTCTGAATAAACCAGCTGATTTGGGTTTTAGTTATAGCCGTTCCACTCGTAAATAAGTAAGTAAAGCTATTGGCATAGGCTGGATTTTAATCCAGCTTTTTGCTGTTATAAAAGCTACTTCTGAGCCAATACCGCCAGCAAATTACCTACCTTATCCAAGCATTCTTGGTATTCAGACCGACAGTCAGAAGCCACCGTAATCCCGCCACCTGCCCACAGGTTAACTTGCGTCTCTTTATTAGAGCTATACGCTTGTAGGCTGCGAATCAGCACATTCCATTGACCGCTACCATCAAAGTTCATGTAGCCTAAAGTGCCGCAGTAAGCACCGCGTGGAGCAGCTTCCAATTCAGTAATGATTTCAACCGCTCGCTTTTTAGGAGTGCCAGTAATTGAACCGGCTGGCAGGCTATTAAATAGTACGGTCAGTGGATGCACATTTGGCTTGAGCTCGGCGGTAATGGTGCTAACCATGTGGTGGACGTTACTAAAGCTTTCGATGTCAAACAGCTGCGGAACCTTGACGCTACCGGTCTTGGCATATTTGCCCAAATCATTACGTAGCAAGTCTACGATCATGACATTTTCGCTGCGGTCTTTATCACTATCAATCAGTTGTTGTTTGAGAGCTAAATCTTGCTCAACATTATCACCACGCGGAATCGTGCCTTTGATAGGTTTGGTGCGAATATGCTGGGTATTGGTTGTAGAGTCGGTTATAAAGGTAAAAAACAGCTCAGGTGAGCAGCTAAGTAGCTCAAAATTATCATACCTATACCCAAAATCAGAATCAGAATCAGAATCAGAATCAGAGCCTAAGTGATCGCAGTCACTGACAGGTTTTGTGGCCGCCAAATAACCGGCAAAGGGGGCATTAGTATTACGCTGTAAGGCTGGCAAATAATCAATCAGCGCTAAGGTTAGTTTATCCACTTTTGAATTATCGAATTGACCTTGCCAGCTTTGAGTTAGATTAATCTGATAGCAATCCCCTTGTTCTAAATAGCGCTGGGTTTGTTCGAACGCTTGTTGATAATCGCTCTGTTGCCAATTTGCCGTTAGGATTAATGGCGCTGGCGTATATTCAACGGGTTTTTTATGAGCTAGTTTGGCATCTAACGTGTCCAAATAAGCACGCAGTTTAGCTACAACCTCATGTGAATCATCATCAGAATGAGGGGTGGTATTGACGGTATTGACGTTTAACTGCCAGCCTGCGTTATCTATATGGTTATCTGTATCACAGCTATCATTAGCTGGCGTCAGATAAATATCATAATGTCCTAACACTGCGCAAGGCTGAGATAACTGCTTGATATCAAGCTTTGCGCTGAACTCATGCGCAGCAATATCGTAACCTATAAAACCGATAAGTCCGTGGTTATAACGGGTATCGTCAGCTACTTTTGCCGATTTTATATTTATATTATCGCTAGCGTCTTCGTAGGTTTGGCTATAATCGATTAGCTCCTGTTGCCAAGCGCTATAGCTCATTTGAGTTGTGATGACTGCTTTATTAGTAGAGTAATTGTCGTGATCGTCACGGCAAGTTTTGACTACGCTATAAAGTGAGTTCGGATTATAAGGTGCATCTGGATTATAAAATGAAGCTAATTTTTCGACATTAGTGATATCCGTATCAATAGCCGAAAAATAAACCGACCAGCTTACTTTAGGCAGTAAACCAATAACTTGTCGGCCTTCATTGTTTAGCCATACGATTTGCCAATGCGCCTGTTTATCTTGCGCTAGTAAATGCCGCTGTAATAAGGGTAATAACTCTGCTGCCGATAAGTCGCCAAAACGCCAGCTATTATTTTTAATAGCTGGCGTTGGTAGGGATAGGTCTTTATTTTGCTGTAAGTGCTTCTGCGAGCTCATAAACTAGGGTTCAAACCTTTTAATAATTAGGGTAGCGTTGGTACCACCAAAGCCAAAGCTGTTGCTCATAATCGTATCCAGTTTAACGTCGCGCTTTTGGGTGACAATATCGAAGCCTTCAGCCTCAGCATCCAAAGTTTCAACATTGATACTAGGGGCAATGAAATTGTCTTGGAGCATAAGCAGGCAATAAATGAGCTCTTGCGCGCCGACCGCTCCTAAGCTATGACCAGTCATCGATTTGGTGGAGCTAATGGGTGGTACATTGTCTTTATTATCATTTTGAGAGAATACTTTAGCAATGGCTTTAAGCTCGGTGATATCGCCTAGCGGCGTACTGGTGCCATGACTGTTGATATAATCGACGCTAGTTAAGCCCGCTTGATCTAGCGCTTGCTGCATACAACGAACGGCACCTTCGCCGCTAGGTGCCACCATCTCAGCGCCATCAGAGCTAGCACCATAACCGACAATCTCTGCCAAGATATTAGCACCGCGTGCGGTGGCATGCTCAAGGCTCTCAACCACCAGCATAGCGCCGCCAGCGGCAATCACAAAACCATCACGGTCTTTATCATAAGCTCTTGAGGCCTTTTTTGGCGTCTCATTATATTGGGTGCTAACCGCGCCCATCGCATCAAACATGCAAGACTGAGTCCAATGCTCAGATTCACTACCGCCAGCGAGCACCACATCGGCTTTACCCAACTGAATAAGCTCAGCGGCATGACCGATACAATGGGTTGAAGTGGCACAAGCAGAGGTCAGCGAGTAGGAGACCCCTTGAATTTTAAGCCCCGTCGCTAGTGCTGCTGATACGGAGCTGCCCATGGTTTTGGGTACCGCCATCGCACCGACGCCGCGCAGTCCTTTTTCGCGCATAGCATCTACCGCATTGACGATGTTTTCTGTAGAGGCACCGCCTGAGCTGGCGACCAGCGCTACTCTTGGGTTGTTATTTACGGTCTCAATGGCCAAGCCTGCCTGTTCGATAGCGGCCAAGGCGCTAACATAAGCATAGAGACTGGCATCACTAAAAAACCGTTTTAATTTACGGTCGATAGACTTAGTGTCCAGCTCACTTTTATCCACACTACCGCTGACTTGGGATTTAAACCCATGTTCAGCATAGCTTTCATTGAAGACAATACCGGACTGACCTTCTTTTAGGACAGTAGTAACGGTCGCTAAATCGTGTCCGATGCAAGAGACAATCCCGGCTCCTGTGATAACCACTCGGCGCATATTCTATTCCTTTTTTAAATGCTTATTCTGATGGCTTATTCATAACTTTTTTACATCAACCTTTCTAATCTTGTAGGTCAGGGTTGATGATGATTCACGTCACGCTATAATAACGTATCAGTCACATAAAAGCTTTATTCTGCTTGAAAATAGTCGAAAAACCCAGTTTTTATCTGGTTTATTGATAACTATATGTAAGCATTTTAAAGTGATTGGTTTCCACGGTATTATAAGAGAACGCAAAAATAAGTTACGAATACTTTTAGATACAAACTTTGCAAGGTTAATAACATTGTTAGCACTGACATAACAGGTAAAATTCCTCTAGAATAATGCATCAATACGAGGATAAATTCAGTAAGCTATTCTTATAATAAAAGATAAGATTATAATAAAAGATAAGATGTATCGTATTAAATTATCTATAAGGCGGGTTAGGGAAGCAGTATATAGCTATACAATTGACCCATTAAATAATTATACTAACTATCAAATGACATTCACCACTTAAATCAGTAGCTAAATTTATAACTTCAAGGATATGATTATGGCAAAGCGCAGCACTCTTTATAAAGGCATCAGCACAGTTAGTCACTTTACCCGTGACAACCTTGAGCGTATGGGCTCATTTATTGATAGCGTAAATGCTAAGACTGGTAAACCACGTCAGTATAAGGCGGTAGATTTGGGGGATGAAGACTATCAGCAAGATCTGTTCCGCGAACAGACGCTAAAAACTACGCAGCAGCTGCTAGGTCCACGCTTTGCCACTTATGGTAAATACGCCAAAAAAATAGTACCTAATAGTCTATTTAAAAATACTATTGATGGAACATTTGTTCAAGTTGCTATGCTGGCCGCCAGATGGAGCCAATTAGACTTACCTAATAATCATCGTTTTGCTGATATTAGCGCTTTAGATGACGAGCAGCGTTATGCTTTAGCCACTGATATCGCCAACCAAAATCGTGCTCTAGCAACTTTAGGTGGCCTTACAGGTTTAGCGGGTTTACCTGGCTTGTTAGCAGATACACTGTGGCTACTATTAGTTTCACTGCGTACGGTTTATCAATTGTCAGCCGTTTATGACCAGCCGCTTACTGGTAAGCAAGGGGTAAAAATGGCTTATGAGCTTTTAGCCAATGCCGACTTAAGTAAAATGCAAGAAAAACAAGCGTTGCTCGCAGGTCTAGGCGTAGGTAAAGGCTTACTTGATAACGCTCAAAGCCGTGGTTTACATAGCGAACTCAAAAACTTGGGTCTTAAGAACCAGAATGTTAATTATTATGCAGAGCAAGTAGATAGCATTGCAGGACAAGTGGGTATCGATCTTGATCAGATTAACTTATCTTGGTTACGTCGTCTGTTACCGGTTACCGCTGTTGCTATAGGCATGAGCTATAACAGTCGCTTGATTGATGAGGTGATTGGGGTTGCCCAAGCGACTTTTGCCCCGGAACCAAAGCTGGCTAATCGTTCAATTACCGATGATAGCAGTAGTGAAGCTAAAGTCAGCAAAGACGCTGACGCTACAAAGAAAGATAGTAAAGATAAAGACAATAAAGGTAAAAATAATACGGATAGCAGCGCCGACAAAAAGTCAGATAAGTCTATCGATGATGGCACTAAGGCTGATGATGTAAAGTCAAAAAAAGACGCAAAGTCAGATCCAAAGGTAACTGATGAAGAGTCCGTAGACGAGAATTATAAAAAAGCCCAGTCAAGTAATAATAAATAATTGCGAGCGGTGGTAAGTACTCGATGCTGCACAATTTAATTTGCATAGCGTAATGGCCTAAGCTGGAATAGTTCTAGCTTAGGTTTTTTATAGTCAATAACCTTGAAAAATAGGCAACTATCACCATTAAATGGTAGCGTTGTTATTATTTCATCATAAATTAGACTATGCTAAAGCGAATCAGTGATAGCTGATGCATATCTATTGAACATTGTAAAGTGAAACTACGTATAAGTGGTTGAAATAGCAACAACATATCTTTATAATACATTGTCCTAAAAATGGGTAGCCCCTAACCAATGACTTCGGTCAGATGGCTTGCGGATTGGCCCATTTTTTTGTTTCATACCAAACGGGAGAAGGATGCCTTATGGCAACAACTAACCAATTGATTCGTAAGGGTCGCAAAACCATCAAGGAAAAATCAAAAGTTCCTGCGTTGGAAGCGTGCCCACAGCGCCGTGGTGTATGTACTCGCGTATATACTACTACTCCAAAAAAACCTAACTCAGCCATGCGTAAAGTATGTCGTGTACGTTTGACTTCAGGCTATGAAGTATCAAGCTATATCGGCGGCGAAGGTCATAACCTACAAGAGCACAGCGTGGTTCTTATCCGTGGTGGTCGTGTAAAAGACCTACCAGGTGTACGTTATCACACCGTTCGTGGTGCACTTGACTGTGCAGGCGTTAAAGACCGTAAACAAGGTCGCTCTAAGTACGGTGCGAAGAAGCCTAAAGTTTAATAACTGATTTTATTAATCGGTTATTAACCTCGCTTTTTTGCATTACCCATTAACTGTGCATGGGTTTGGTGTCGTTACTAATACTAAAACCAGTAATTACATACCACCATGCAGTAAGGCTGACTGACAATTTATAGCTAAACGCTAATTTTTAGAGCAGCAATAGCTAAAAATTAAGAGCTAGCACGTAATTGTGAATGTCAGACACTCCTGAAGACAAGGAAATTTATTATGCCAAGACGTCGCATTGTCGCTACCCGTGAGATCCTACCGGATCCTAAGTTTGGTAGCCAAACCATCGCTAAATTCATCAACCACGTGATGAGCCATGGTAAAAAATCTACTGCTGAGCGTATCGTTTATGGTGCTCTTGATACTGTAAGTGAAAAACGTAATATCGAAGATCCAGTAGCTTTTTTTGAAGAAGTACTAGAAAACGTTCGTCCAATGGTCGAAGTAAAAGCTCGCCGTGTTGGTGGTGCAACCTACCAAGTACCAATGGAAGTACGTCCCTCCCGTCGTACTGCCTTGGCTATGCGTTGGTTAGCCGAAGCTGCCTCTAAGCGTTCTGAAAAATCAATGGCTTTACGTTTAGCCGGTGAATTAGCAGATGCCTCAGAAGGTAAAGGTAATGCTGTGAAGAAGCGTGATGAAGTTCACCGTATGGCTGATGCCAACAAAGCGTTCTCACATTACCGCTTCTAAATTATTATAGGTCTTTGACTTATAATAGTAGATTTATACTGTTTAGTTATTCTATTGATTGTCGCCATTTTAGTTTGGACTTTTGGGTCTTAGCTTTTTATAGTTTAAGCCAAGTCGCTTAAGCTGTATTATTTAATACAAAAAAGTCCAAATGGCGGACGTCTATCATGGTACTGGCTTAGAAACCTTTTTATAAAGTTAGGCTCTAAGGTTGGTATTCCAAATTCGATGCCTCCATATTCTTCATATTATCTCTTTTTATCTACATATAATTTTTATTAGATACCTTGACGAACAATATGTAAAAGCCGACTGCTTTTATTGATACTACGAGGTAGAGCAACACCATTAATTTATACATACACGAATTTCCCTAGGAAAATACTATGGCTCGTAAAACACCCCTAAAACGCTATCGTAATATTGGTATTTCAGCGCATATTGACGCTGGCAAAACAACGACGACAGAACGTATTTTATTTTATACTGGTAAAAACCACCAACTGGGCGAAACTCATGATGGTGGAGCTACTATGGACTGGATGGAGCAAGAGCAGGAGCGTGGTATTACTATTACCTCAGCGGCTACTACTTGTTTCTGGTCTGGCATGGATCAGCAGTTTCCAGAACACCGTATCAACATTATTGATACCCCGGGCCACGTTGACTTTACGATCGAAGTAGAGCGTTCAATGCGTGTACTTGACGGTGCTTGCATGGTTTATTGTGCAGTAGGCGGCGTTCAGCCACAGTCTGAAACCGTATGGCGCCAGGCTAACAAGTATAAGGTTCCACGCCTTGCATTTGTTAACAAGATGGACC
Organism: Psychrobacter jeotgali; assembly: GCF_904846315.1. Classification (NCBI taxonomy): domain Bacteria; kingdom Pseudomonadati; phylum Pseudomonadota; class Gammaproteobacteria; order Moraxellales; family Moraxellaceae; genus Psychrobacter; species Psychrobacter jeotgali. The sequence continues at coordinate 1,994,850 of NZ_CAJHAF010000001.1, read as the reverse complement.
GTGTTGGTGCAGACTTTTATCGTGTCATAGAACAAGTTAAAACTCGTCTTGGTGGTAACCCAGTGCCAATCGTTATTCCAATTGGTAAAGAAGACGACTTTGAAGGCGTGGTCGACTTAATATCGATGAAAGCGCTTTATTGGGATACAGAATCTCAAGGCATGAAGTTTGAAGCGCGTGAAATCCCAGCTGAATTGTTAGAAAAAGCTACAGAATGGCGTAACAATCTAGTTGAAAGCGCTGCTGAAGCGAATGAAGAGCTGATGGATAAATATCTTGAAGGTGAAGAGCTAACGCCAGAAGAGATCCATGATGCTATTCGTCAGCGTACTATCGCTAACGAAATCATTCCAATGCTTTGTGGTACAGCGTTCAAAAACAAAGGTGTTCAGAGAATGTTGGATGCGGTTATTGAATATATGCCTGCGCCAATGGATGTACCTGAGATTGCTGGTATTTTGAATGATAAAGACGAGACTGAAGCTACGCGTCCAGCGTCTGATGATGCGCCGTTCTCAGCACTTGCCTTTAAAGTAATGAATGATAAGTTCGTAGGTAATTTAACCTTCGTACGTGTTTATTCAGGTGTAATTAAACAGGGTGATAGTGTTTATAACCCAGTTAAAATGAAGCGTGAGCGTATCGGCCGTATCGTTGAGATGCACGCTGAGTCTCAAGAAACGCTAGAAGAGATTCGTGCTGGTGATATCGCCGCTTTAGTTGGTATGAAAGATGTCGGTACTGGTGATACTCTATGTGATGAAAACAACGTCATTACTCTTGAACGTATGGAATTCCCAGATCCAGTTATCAGCCTAGCGGTTGAGCCTAAGACTAAAGCTGACCAAGAAAAAATGTCAATGGCATTAGGTCGCTTGGCTAAAGAAGATCCATCATTCCGTGTACATACGGATGAAGAGTCGGGCCAGACGATCATCAGTGGTATGGGTGAGCTGCATCTTGAGATTCTAGTAGATCGTATGAAACGCGAATTTAAAGTTGAAGCTAACATCGGTGCACCACAAGTTGCGTACCGTGAGACTATCCGTAATGGTGTCGAACAAGAAGGTAAGTTCGTACGTCAGACCGGTGGTCGTGGTAAATTCGGTCACGTTTGGTTACGTCTTGAGCCACTTGATCCAGCGGGCGACGTTGAGTATGAATTCGCTGAAGAAGTTGTTGGCGGTGTAGTACCAAAAGAGTTCCATAATGCTGTTGATAAAGGTATTCAAGAGCGTATGAAAAATGGTATTTTGGCCGGCTATCCTATCGTTGGCGTAAAAGCGACGTTGTATGATGGTTCGTACCATGACGTGGATTCGGATGAGCTATCATTTAAGATGGCAGGTTCGATTGCTTTCAAAAAAGGCTTTATGGCTGCCAATCCAGCGCTTCTTGAGCCTATCATGAAAGTAGAAGTAGAGACTCCAGAAGAATACATGGGTGATATCATGGGTGATCTAAACCGTCGCCGTGGTATGGTTCAAGGTATGGATGATCTACCTGGTGGCACTAAGCAGATTCGTGCTGAAGTACCATTAGCAGAAATGTTTGGTTATGCAACCAACCTTCGTTCACAGTCTCAAGGCCGTGCAACATACTCTATGGAATTCCAAAAGTATGCTGAAACACCTAAGTCTGTCGCTGAAGAAATCATGAAGAAATTCACCGGTAAAGACGAAGAAGAGTAAATACAAGATCGTTAATCCTGACAATATAGAGCTTATCTTTGTATTGTCAGTGGAGAATACGCCAATAACTTATTAAAAGACTTGTTATTGGTGGTAATTTTCTTATAATATCTGCACATTGCATGTGCAACCTTTTATCAATTATCTTAAAGTGATCAAAGTTATTTCAAATAGCATGATTTTAGTCATTGGATAACAATCATTAAATCTATTATTTGATTAATTGATCCCAAATAAAGAGGAAATACCCATGGCAAAGGCCAAGTTTGAACGCAACAAGCCCCACGTCAACGTCGGCACCATCGGACACGTTGACCACGGTAAAACCACACTAACCGCTGCTATCGCCACCGTAGCTGCTAAAACCTCTGGCGGCGAAGCCAAAGACTATGCAGCCATTGATAGCGCCCCAGAAGAAAAAGCCCGTGGCATCACCATTAACACCAGCCACATTGAATATGACACCGAGACTCGTCACTACGCTCACGTAGACTGCCCAGGTCACGCTGACTATGTTAAAAACATGATCACCGGTGCCGCTCAAATGGACGGCGCAATCCTAGTCGTATCAGCTACAGATGGCCCAATGCCACAAACCCGTGAGCACATCCTGCTATCACGTCAGGTTGGCGTACCGTACATCATCGTCTTCATGAACAAGTGCGACCTAGTTGATGACGAAGAATTGCTTGAGCTCGTAGAAATGGAAGTTCGTGAACTTCTTAACGACTACGACTTCCCAGGCGACGACACCCCAATCATGAAAGGCAGTGCCACCCAAGCCCTAAAAGGCGACGACGGCAAATACGGCGAACCTGCAGTTGTAGAACTACTACAAACTCTAGACACCTACATCCCAGAGCCTGAGCGTGACGTTGACAAAGCATTCCTAATGCCTATTGAAGACGTATTCTCAATCTCAGGTCGTGGTACCGTAGTTACTGGTCGTGTTGAATCAGGTATCGTTCGCGTTGGCGACGAAATCGAAATCGTTGGTATCAAAGACACTCAAAAAACCACCTGTACCGGTGTAGAGATGTTCCGCAAACTACTAGACGAAGGTCGTGCTGGTGAGAACTGTGGCGTACTACTACGTGGTACCAAGCGTGAAGACGTCCAACGTGGCCAAGTACTAGCTAAGCCAGGTTCAATCACCCCGCACACCAAGTTTGACGCTGAAGTATACGTGTTAAGCAAAGAAGAAGGTGGTCGTCATACTCCGTTCTTGAACGGTTATCGTCCACAGTTCTACTTCCGTACTACCGACGTAACTGGCGCAATCCAATTACAAGACGGTACAGAAATGGTAATGCCTGGTGATAACGTTGAGATGGGCGTAGAGCTTATCCACCCAATCGCTATGGACAAAGGCCTACGTTTCGCTATTCGCGAAGGCGGCCGTACCGTAGGTGCTGGTGTTGTTGCAAACGTTAGAGACTAAGACTTAATCATTACTGATGATTTAGCAGATTAGTCTAAAGCCGCTCTCTTTGTTGAGGGCGGCTTTTTTGTGGGTGTGTACATAACATCTCAAAATCAAATTCGTCATAAAATTTGCTGCTTTTCTATTGTAATTAAGGTTTAGGATTGCTATATTGACGCTGCAGATAATCTATATTATTCGCTAAAAAAGTTATGGTTTTAATATAAGCTGACTATTGTCTTAATAGCATTTATCTTAAATGCTAGGTTAGTTAGGCCGACTAACTGTTAAATTAGCGATTAACTAACAAGTTTTTTATCTCAAAAGCTTGCATTCTATACTCAATATTGTATAATGCTGTGCTTTAACACCCATAGGCGATTGGCTCAATTGGTAGAGCATCGGTCTCCAAAACCGAGGGTTGTAGGTTCGAGTCCTACATCGCCTGCCATCTTCTTACCACACCTTCTGTTGTATACCTTCTTCTCCAAAGCGAGTTCTTTATGAGCAATAATCAGGATAACCTCGATTCCAAGTTATCTGATGCCAAGGCGAGGGCTGGTGGAATGCTGAGCAAAGGTAAACATGTATCCGCAACTAATAAGACCACTGCAGTTGAAGTGGCTAAGACCGGATCTGCAAAAGATGTGGTGTTATGGCTATTAGCCATTGTAGCTTTAATAGGTGCGACTTTAGTCAACCAATATTTACCAGGTTATTGGCAACCTGCCAATGATATTTGGGTACGAATTGGACTCATAGTTGCTCTAGCTGTTTTTGCATTAATTTGTTTAGCACTGACCAATCAAGGCCGTGCTTTTAAAACCTTATTAAAAGATGCTGCTGTTGAACTGCGCCGAGTCACTTGGCCGGGTAAAGATGAAACCTTTCAGTACACTTGGCAGACTATTGTGGTTATTGCGATTGTCGGCTTCTTTATCTGGTTATTGGATAACTTTTTTAATTGGTTTGTTGGTCTGTTTATTGGCTAAGAGGTACGTATTAGTCCCTTTTTGCCCAAATTTTACTTATACGATTAGGAGCGTCATATGCGTTGGTATATTGTCCAAGCGTTTTCAGGATATGAAAAACAAGTGCAACGCTCATTAATCGAGCGCATAAATCGTAGTGACTTTGCTGAATCTTTTGGTGATGTCTTAGTACCTACCGAAGAAGTCGTCGAAATGAAAGACGGCAAAAAACGTAAAAGTGAGCGCAAGTTCTTTCCTGGATACGTATTGATTCAGATGGAGATGAACGATGATACTTGGCACATTGTTAATGAATGTCCGCGTATTATGGGCTTCATTGGTGGTACACCAGAAACCCCGGCGCCTATTACTCAGGTAGAGGCAGATCGTATTCTCAATCGTTTGAACCAAACTGAAGCGGCACCACGTCCGAAAACTTTATTTGAGCCCGGTGAAGAGCTATTGGTTATTGATGGCCCATTCACTGACTTCAAAGGCATGGTTGAAAAAGTAGACTACGAGAAATCCAAACTACACTTAACTGTAAACGTATTTAATCGACCTACTCAGGTTGAACTTGAGTTTAGTAAAGTCGAAAAACTAGACTAAACAGCAAAAATTCATCAACCGGGGAGCTGTTGTTTATTAATTAATGATTACTATATCAGTGATTAATAGGCTAGCGCTATCACCCATTTAGGAGAGTAACATGGCTAAGAAGATTGATGGTTACATCAAACTACAAGTCCCAGCAGGTAAAGCCAACCCTTCACCACCAATTGGTCCAGCACTGGGTCAAAAAGGCGTGAATATCATGGCGTTCTGTAAAGAATTTAACGCTGCGACTGCTAACCAAGAACCAGGTTTGCCGATCCCAACTGAAATCACCGTTTATAGTGATAAATCTTTTACCTTTATCATGAAATCACCACCAGCGGCGTTCTTATTACGCAAAGCTGCTGGCATCGCTAAAGGTTCAGGTACTCCGAACACTGCCAAAGTAGGTAAAGTGAACCGTGAGCAGTTAGAAGAAATCGTTAAAACTAAAGATGCCGATTTAACGGCAGCTGATCTTGATGCTGCTATTCGTACTGTCGCCGGTACTGCTCGTTCAATGGGTATTACCGTGGAGGGTGTGTAAATGAGTAAGTTAACCAAACGCCAAAAAGAAATTCAAAGCCGTGTTGATAACGAAAAACAGTACACGATTGAAGAAGCCGTTCAAATTCTAAACGATTTGCCAGCGCTTAAATTCAAAGAGTCTATCGATATTGCAGTTAACTTGGGTGTTGACCCACGTAAATCTGATCAAGTCGTACGCGGTGCAACTAACCTGCCTGCTGGTACAGGCAAAACTAAACGTGTTGCGGTTTTCGCTCAAGGTGCTGCTGCTGAAGCGGCTAAAGAAGCCGGTGCAGATATCGTTGGTTTTGAAGACCTAGCAGAAGAGATCAAAGCGGGCAATATGGACTTCGACGTAGTTATTGCTGCTCCTGACGCTATGCGTGTAGTTGGTCAGCTAGGTACTATCCTAGGTCCACGTGGCTTGATGCCTAACCCAAAAGTGGGTACGGTAACGCCTAACGTTGCAGAAGCGGTAACTAACGCTAAAGCCGGTCAAGCACAGTACCGTGTTGACAAAGCAGGTATTATCCATACCACTATTGGTCAAGTAGGTTTTACTGCAGAGCAAATCATCCAAAACGCTCAAGCATTATTATCTGACCTAAAGCGTGCGAAACCTGCAACTTCTAAAGGTATCTTTATTAAGAAAATCACTTTATCTAGCACTATGGGCCCAGGCATCACTATTGATCCTGTACCATACCGTATGGCTAAATAAGTATTTTTGATTTTCTGTCTTATAGATAACTCAATAAATAACTAAAGAATTTTCAAATTAGGTCAGCGTAGTATTTGCTACGCTGTCTAAGACCGTAGGTAAAGAGCAGTTTTAAAGTGTTATTAATGGCTCTAAGGGTTATTTTTAATGATTAAAAGCTGATCTTGTTAATCGATGAAAGATGAAAATCTTAATTGTCCTACGCAGACGGTGACCCACCCATTTTGATAAGAGCGGATAAGGTAACTTATTACTCAACGTCATTCTGATAACGGTGCCGTAATCAGTCATTATCAATAGGTGTTATTTTTATAGGACTTATTGGTGATGTATCGTATCAAGTCAATCAAGCTCCTTAGTTGATGGTTAAACTATCGTTTTAAGCTTTAATTAACGACTTGGTTGGTAAGATTAAAGGAGTCAACTTATGGCATTAACGCTAGAGCAAAAACAACAAGTTGTGGCTGAAATGTCTGAAGTTGCTGCTAATGCTTACTCAGCAGTAGCTGCCGATTATCACGGTATTGGTGTTGCAAAGCTCACTGAGCTGCGCCAACAAGCCCGTGAAAAAGGTGTCGTTTTGAAAGTGGTAAAAAATACCCTAGCAAAACGCGCTTTTGAAGGCACTAAGTTTGAGAGCATGTCAGACAGTATGACTGGTCCATTACTTTTGGCTTTTTCTATGGAAGATTTGGGATCTGCTGCTAGAGTCGTTTTCGACTTTAGTAAAGATAACAAAGCTTTAGAAACCAAATTAGTGTCAGTCGGCGGTGAAGTTTATGGTCCTGAAGAGCTAGAGCGTGTATCGAAGCTACCAACGCGCGACGAAGCAATCTCTATCCTCATGGCAACTATGAATGCACCAGTGACCAAGCTAGTCCAGACTATGAACGCAGTTCCTGGCAAGTTTGTTCGTACTGTAGCAGCAATCAAAGACGCAAAAGAAGCGGCTTAATAGCTTGTTTTAACGTAAATTTATTAACATTGTCAGCTGTTTTCCAAGGTACTAAATATTGGCATAACGCTATTAATAGACCAACAGTTTAACAATTTTAAATCAACTAAATTTTATCAGATAACGGAGAGTTCCCATGGCACTATCTAAAGAAGATGTGTTAAACGCAATCGCTGAAATGTCAGTAATGGATATCGTTGAATTAATCAGTGATATGGAAGAAAAATTCGGCGTAACAGCTGCTGTAGCTGCTGCTGCACCTGCTGCTGCTGCTGAAGGCGGTGCTGCTGCTGAAGAAAAAGACGAGTTTGACGTTGTTCTTGCTAGCTTTGGCGAGAAGAAAGTTGCTGTCATTAAGGCCGTACGTGAAGCCACTGGCCTTGGTCTAAAAGAAGCAAAAGACTTGGTTGAAAGTGCTCCAGCACCAATCAAAGAAGCTGCTAATAAAGACGAAGCTGAAGAGTTGAAAAAGAAACTTGAAGAAGCTGGTGCTACTGTTGAACTAAAATAAGTTCATCGTGCTACAAAAAAAGCTGGTAATGCCTTGCATTGCCAGCTTTTTTTTATTATAATTGTGAGCTTGACCTTTTGTGTCTACCAACATACGTATCACAAGCGGTGGATACCCATCAAAAGGACAGACAATATACATGCAAGCAAACACGCCATTTTTGAAAATTAGTTGATATAGGCTAAACGTCCGTAGATGTTTGGCATTTTTTCGTGTCTGCATACTTCTCTATTAACAATGTAGTTTGTATTAACCCTAACTGCTCATTATCCTAATTATTTTTCTTATCTAAATGGTTTTACTGTCAGTACGTAGGCTCATAGACGGTAGATAGAGTTGACGATACTACTTTTATATGTTTTTTGTATATTTGCTTCTGTATATTCATAGCGCTAAAAGATAGATGATTTAGAATGGATGGTTCTACTTTATTTACGGTTGAATTCTGAGCAAACGCAACCATATAGCCGTGCTCAGACAGGTTTTAACATTCTATTATTGCGTTATTTTTTTATTGTCGTTTACGTCGCCAAGTTTGCCTAGTATTAGTGCAGGTTGGTCACGCTTTTCATTTGTTTTCACGTCTACTGTAAGGACTCTCGATGGCATATTCTTATACTGAAAAAAAGCGTATTCGCAAAAGTTTTGCTGAATTGCCCACTGTAATGGACATTCCATATTTACTGTCTATTCAAGTAGATTCTTATGAGCACTTTTTGCAAGAGCACAAAAAGCCAAAAGCTCGTGAGAATTCTGGTCTTCAAGCTGCGTTTTCTTCTATTTTCCCTATCGAAAGTCACTCTGGCAATGCTGAGCTGCAATTCGTGGAGTATTATTTAGGTACGCCTGAGTTTGATGAGCGCGAATGTATTTTGCGCGGCTCGACTTTCGCCGCTCCTATGCGCGTAAAAATCCGTCTTATTATCAAAGATAAAGATAGTAAGGACAAAGACAGCAAAGCGGCGATCAAAGATATCCGTGAGCAAAGTGTCTATATGGGTGAAATGCCGCTCATGACTGATAACGGTACCTTTATTATTAACGGTACTGAACGTGTTATCGTCTCGCAATTGCACCGCTCGCCAGGCGTTTTCTTTGATCACGATAAAGGCAAGTCGCACTCAAGTGGTAAAGTGCTTTATAACGCTCGTATTATTCCTTACCGTGGTTCGTGGCTCGATTTTGAGTTTGATGCTAAAGACTTAGTCTTTGCTCGTATTGACCGTCGTCGTAAATTGCTAGCGTCTATTATTCTACGTGCTTTAGGCCTTACTACTAGCGAGATTTTAGAAACTTTCTTTGAAAAATCAACGGTTTATAAAGGCGAAGAGCAGTTCGAGATTGACATTGTTCCCGATCGCCTACGCGGTGAGATGGCGCAGTTCGATATCGTATCACCTGAAGGTGAAGTACTGGTCGAGCAAGGTAAACGTATTAATGCGCGCCGTATTCGTCAAATCGAAGAAGCGGGTATGACTCGTATTGCGGTGCCTGATGAGTATCTATACGAGCGTATTTTAGCAGAAGATATTGTAGTAGGTGATGAAGTTATCGCTCATGCTAACACTTTGATTGATCATGAATTATTGGTTAAGTTAAGTGCTTTTGAAGCGAGTGATTCAATAAAAGAGTTCACTATTTTATTCACTAATGATATCGATCAAGGGACTTATATTGCCGATACTCTACGTGCTGATAGTACTTCAAGTCGTGAAGAAGCATTGATTGAAATCTACAAAGTCATGCGTCCAGGTGAGCCACCAACGGTCGAGACTGCTGAGAAGTTATTCGACAGTATGTTCTTTAACGCTGATCGTTATGATTTGTCTAACGTTGGTCGTATGAAGTTCAACCGTCGTTTGGGTCTGGATTTCGAGAATACTGATGATCCAGATGTTCAGCGCGAACGTAGTGTATTAACTAATGATGATATTGTTAATGTGCTCAAAGAGTTGATCGAGATTCGTAACGGCCGCGGTGAAGTCGATGATATTGACCATTTAGGTAACCGCCGTATTCGCTCAGTAGGTGAGATGGCTGAAAACCAATTCCGTGTTGGTTTAGTCCGTGTTGAGCGTGCGGTAAAAGAGCGCTTATCGTCAGCTGAATCTGATAACTTGTCGCCACAGGATTTGATTAACTCTAAGCCAGTAGCGGCGGCGGTAAAAGAATTCTTTGGCTCAAGCCAATTATCGCAGTTTATGGATCAGAACAACCCGTTGTCTGAAGTTACCCATAAACGCCGTGTATCTGCGTTAGGGCCTGGTGGTTTGACTCGTGAGCGTGCAGGTTTTGAAGTACGTGACGTCCATGATACTCATTACGGCCGGGTTTGCCCTATTGAAACGCCTGAAGGTCCGAACATTGGTTTGATTAACTCGTTAGCAACTTTTGCTAAGACCAATAGTTTTGGTTTCCTCGAGACTCCTTATCGCCGTGTGGTTGATGGTAAGGTTACTGATGAGATTGAGTACTTATCAGCGATTGAAGAAGTCGGTACTGTTATTGCACAGGCTGATTCACCAATGAATGATAAAGGTGAGCTCAGTGAAGAGATGATCAGTGTGCGTAGCTATGGTGAGTTTGTACGGATGCCCGCTGACAAAGTGACGCATATGGATGTATCACCAAGTCAGGTAGTTTCGGTAGCAGCGGGTCTGATTCCATTCCTAGAGCATGATGATGCTAACCGAGCGCTTATGGGCTCGAACATGCAGCGTCAGGCAGTGCCAACCCTACGTGCTGATAAGCCGTTAGTGGGTACGGGTATGGAGCGTCACGTAGCTCGTGACTCTGGTGTTTGTGTGATTGCCAAGCGTGGCGGTGTGATCGAAGACGTTGATGCGTCTCGTATTGTGGTGCGAGTAAATGAAGATGAGATGACCGCTGGTGAAGCGGGTATTGATATCTATAACTTGATCAAATACACCCGTTCAAACCAAAACACTTGTATTAACCAGCGTATCATCGTTAACCAAGGTGATGCTATCGCTTCAGGTGATATCTTAGCTGACGGTCCTTCAACGGATTTAGGTGAGCTGGCTTTGGGTCAGAACATCCGCATCGCCTTTATGCCTTGGAATGGTTATAACTTTGAAGACTCCATCTTGCTGTCTGAAAAAGTAGTGAAAGAAGATCGCTTTACTACTATTCATATTCAAGAGCTAACTTGTGTGGCCCGTGATACCAAGCTGGGTACAGAAGAGATCACTGCTGATATTCCAAACGTCGGTGAGGCAGCGCTATCTAGTCTCGATGAAGCCGGTATTGTTTATATCGGTGCCGAAGTAGACGCTGGTGATATTTTAGTGGGTAAAGTTACGCCAAAAGGTGAAACCCAACTAACGCCAGAAGAGAAACTACTGCGGGCCATCTTTGGTGAAAAAGCTGCTGATGTAAAAGACACCTCATTACGTGTACCTACATCAAGCAAAGGCACGGTTATTGACGTGCAAGTCTTTACCCGTGATGGCGTAGAAAAAGACGCGCGAGCACGTGCGATTGAAAAGTCGCAGCTCGATAGCTACCGTAAAGATTTAAAAGAAGAGCTCCGTATCTTTGAAGAGGCCGCTCGTGGACGTATTAGTACGCTACTTGACGGTCAAAAAGTTAGTGGCGGTGCCGGTCTAAAAGCTGGTACGGTTATGGCTGCTGCTGATATGAAAGATATGACCCTTGAGACCTTGCTTGATATTCAGCCGGTTGAAGAAGAGATCTCTGAGCGTCTAACGCAGATCGCTGACTATTTAGTCGACAAGCAAAAAGATATCGATAGTAAGTTTGCTGAGAAAAAACGCAAGCTAACGGCTGGTGATGATCTACAGCACGGCGTACAAAAAATCGTTAAGGTATATCTAGCGGTTAAACGTCGTATCCAGCCCGGTGATAAGATGGCGGGTCGTCATGGTAACAAAGGGGTGGTGTCGCGCATTATGCCGGTTGAAGACATGCCTTATGACGAAAATGGTAATACCGTTGACATCATTTTGAACCCACTAGGTGTTCCATCACGTATGAACATCGGTCAGGTGCTAGAGACCCATTTGGGTATGGCAGCAAAAGGCTTGGGTGATAAGATTGATGAGATGCTAAAAGCGCAAGCGGCGATGAAAGACTTGCGTGATTTCTTAGATAAAATTTACAACCAAGTGGGCGGCGAGAGCGTTGACCTTGATAGCTTGTCAGACGACGATATCATGGCCTTAGCTAATAACCTGCGTGGCGGTGTACCTATGGGTACGGCAGTATTTGACGGAGCGCATGAGCACCAAGTCAAAGATCTGTTAGAGCTTGCAGGTCTAGCACGTGATGGTCAGCAAACCTTGTATGACGGTCGTACCGGTCAGAAGTTTGACCGTAAAGTGACGGTAGGTTACATGTATATGCTGAAGCTTAACCACTTGGTTGATGACAAAATGCATGCGCGTTCTACCGGTTCTTATTCACTGGTTACTCAGCAGCCACTTGGTGGTAAAGCTCAGTTCGGTGGTCAGCGCTTCGGTGAGATGGAAGTGTGGGCACTAGAAGCTTACGGTGCGACTTACACCTTGCAAGAGATGTTGACGGTGAAATCGGATGACGTTGAAGGCCGTACTCGTATGTATAAAAACATCGTCGATGGTGAGCAGTACATGGATCCAGGTATGCCTGAATCATTTAACGTACTGACCAAAGAAATCAAATCATTGGGTATTAATATTGAGTTAAAGCAAAGCAACTAGGCTAGCTCTAAGTAAGGTTAAAAGCAGCAACCAGCTAGGTTGGGGCTGCTATTAACCTTTTATCTCAACCCTATTCATTGCCTTCATTCATCTTATTTGCGTCAGTAATACGCTATCAGATGATTATAAAGATAACGGAGAAGCAACTTGAAAGATTTACTCGATATCATGCAAAGCCCTACCGCAAGTGGTAATCAGGAATTTGATAGTATCCAGATTACCCTTGCCTCACCTGATGTGATTAAATCATGGTCACACGGTGAAGTTAAAAAACCTGAAACGATTAACTACCGTACTTTTAAGCCTGAGCGTGATGGTCTATTCTGTGCCAAAATCTTTGGCCCGGTAAAAGACTTTGAATGTCTATGTGGTAAATATAAGCGTCGTAAATTCCAAGGCGTTATTTGTGAGAAGTGTGGCGTTGAAGTCACTACCGCTAAAGTTCGCCGTGACCGTATGGGTCATATCGATCTTGCCAGTCCTGTTGCTCATATTTGGTTCTTAAAATCATTACCAAGCCGTATCGGTTTGCTACTCGATATGACCTTGCGTGACATTGAGCGTGTCCTTTATTTTGAGAGCTATATCGTTACTGAGCCAGGTCTAACCAGCTTAGAGAAGTATCAATTGCTGGACGATGAAGATTATTATCGTGCGCTTGAAGAGTTCGGTGATGAATTCGTCGCCAAAATGGGTGCTGAAGCGGTTCAAGACTTGTTAAAAGATATCGATTTAGATATCGAGATTGACGAGTTACGTGAAGCGATTCCGCAAACGGGTTCTGAAACCAAGCTTAAAAAGATGTCTAAGCGTCTTAAATTATTAGAAGCTTTCCGTGATTCTAATAATAAGCCTGAGTGGATGGTGATGACCATTTTGCCAGTATTGCCACCAGACTTGCGTCCACTAGTACCTCTAGAAGGCGGCCGTTTTGCGACTTCAGATCTAAACGATTTGTACCGCCGCGTTATTAACCGTAATAACCGTCTAAAGCGTCTGCTTGAGCTCAGCGCCCCTGATATCATTGTGCGTAACGAAAAACGTATGCTACAAGAATCAGTTGATGCCCTGCTTGATAATGGCCGCCGTGGTCGTGCGATTACCGGTAGTAATAAGCGTCCTCTCAAATCTTTGGCAGACATGATCAAAGGTAAGCAAGGTCGTTTCCGTCAGAACTTACTAGGTAAGCGTGTCGACTATTCAGGTCGTTCGGTTATTGTGGTTGGTCCAACACTGCGTTTGCATCAGTGCGGTTTGCCGAAGAAAATGGCGCTTGAACTATTCAAGCCATTCACTTATTCAAAACTGCTGTCACACGGTATGGCTACCACCATCAAAGCTGCCAAAAAGATGGTTGAGCGTGAAGAGCCGCAAGTGTGGGATATGCTAGCGATGGTTATTCGTGAGCACCCAGTACTACTAAACCGTGCGCCGACTTTGCACCGTTTGGGTCTACAAGCGTTTGAGCCAGTACTTATTGAAGGTAAGGCGATTCAGCTGCACCCTCTGGTTTGTACCGCATTTAACGCTGACTTTGATGGTGACCAAATGGCGGTACACGTGCCATTGACCTTAGAAGCACAGCTTGAGTCGCGCGCTTTAATGATGTCAACCAACAACATCTTATCGCCCGCTAACGGTGATCCGATTATCGTACCGTCACAAGATGTGGTCTTAGGCCTGTATTATATTAGTCGCTCATCAGTGAATGCTAAAGGCGAGGGCATGATCTTTGCTACCGTCAATGAAGCATTACGCGCTATTGGTTCAAACGATTTGCATGTGAACGCTAGAATCAAAGTTCGTGTGACAGAAACACACATTGATGAAGAAGGTAATCGAACTAAAACAACCAGTCTAAAAGATACGGTTGCTGGTCGTTTACTTATCTGGAACATCATGCCTAAAGGTATGGCGTTTGATGAGTGCAATCAAGAGATGACTAAGAAAAACATCTCACGTTTAATCAACTCTTGCTACCGTAAGATGGGTGTTAAAGACAGCGTAATGTTCGCTGACCAATTGATGTACTTAGGATTCGCTCAAGCGACCTTATCAGGGGTATCTATCGGTATCGATGATATGGTTATTCCGCCAAGCAAAAAGCAAATTATTGGCGTAGCAGAAGCTGAAGTGCGTGAAATTGAAGACCAGTTCGAGCAAGGTTTTGTTACTGCTGGTGAGCGTTATAACAAAGTGGTCGACATCTGGTCGCGTACCAATGATAAAGTCGCCAAAGCGATGATGGACAACTTAGCTACTGACAAAGTAATCAATGCGCAAGGTGAAGAAGAAGAGCAGAAGTCGTTTAACTCGATCTTTATCATGTCCGATTCAGGTGCTCGTGGTAGTGCCGCACAGATTCGTCAGTTGGCAGGTATGCGTGGTTTGATGGCAAAACCGGATGGCTCAATTATTGAGACCCCGATTAAAGCCAACTTCCGTGAAGGTCTAACTGTACTGCAGTACTTTATTTCTACTCACGGTGCACGTAAAGGTCTGGCAGATACGGCATTGAAAACCGCTAACTCTGGTTATCTGACTCGTCGATTGGTCGACGTAGCGCAAGATTTAGTTATCACTAGTGAAGACTGTGGTACTGAAGAAGGTTTACTCATGACGCCGCATATCCAAGGTGGCGAGATCATCGAAAAACTCGGTGAGCTGGTTCTTGGTCGAGTAACCGCACGTGACGTGACCTACAATGATGATGCCGATAAGGTTCTGATTCCAGCAGGTACGCTGATCGATGAGCACTGGGTTGATATTCTTGACGAAAACGCTATTGATGATATCTGGGTGCGCTCGGTTATTACTTGTGATGTACCGCATGGTGTTTGTTCACAGTGTTACGGTCGTGACCTTGCTCGTGGTCACAAAGTTAACATTGGTGAGTCAGTAGGGGTTATGGCTGCCCAGTCTATCGGTGAGCCAGGCACTCAGTTAACTATGCGTACTTTCCACGTGGGCGGGGCCGCAAGCTCAGCTTCAGTAGATAACAGCATCTCGGTACGTAATGCCGGTCAAGCACATTTTGAAAATATGAAAACGGTTCAGCATACCGATGGGCACTTAGTTATTGTGTCACGTTCAGCTGAAATTGCTCTAACTGATGAGCTTGGCCGTGAGCGTGAGCGTTATAAAGTACCTTATGGTTCAAGCGTTTTGGTCAAAAATGAAGAGCAAGTTGAAGGCGGCCAGACTATCGCTAAATGGGATCCGCATACGCATCCTATTATTACTGAATTCGCCGGTACGGCACGTTTCAGTGATATTACTGACGGTATGACTGCGACAGTTAAAGTCGATGATGCCACTGGTATGAGCTCGTTTGAGATCTTGGCTACTCGTGATCGTTCAAGTACAGCAAAAGACTTACGTCCCGCTATTATCTTGAATACTGACGAAGGTAAAGAAGTGGTTTACTTCTTACCTGCTGAGACTATCATTCGCGTTAGTGATGGCGAAAAAGTAGCGGCTGGTTCTATTTTAGGCCGTGTACCACAAGCGACTTCAGGTACTAAAGATATTACCGGTGGTCTACCTCGTGTTGCTGACTTATTCGAAGCACGTCGTCCGAAAGATCACGCTATTATGGCTGAGATGACGGGTGTAGTAAGCTTTGGTAAAGAGACTAAAGGTAAGAACCGCTTTATCATTACCAATG
This sequence comes from Psychrobacter jeotgali, assembly GCF_904846315.1. Classification (NCBI taxonomy): domain Bacteria; kingdom Pseudomonadati; phylum Pseudomonadota; class Gammaproteobacteria; order Moraxellales; family Moraxellaceae; genus Psychrobacter; species Psychrobacter jeotgali. The sequence goes on along the minus strand of NZ_CAJHAF010000001.1, from coordinate 1,979,068 downwards.
AAGATGGTGAAGTGCATGAAGAGCTGATTCCAAAATGGCGTCAAATCAACGTCTTTGAAAACGAAACGGTAGCACGTGGTGAAGTTATCGCTGATGGACCGCAGAATCCGCACGATATTTTGCGTCTAAAAGGTCAGACAGCGCTTGCTAACTATATCGTTAACGAAGTACAGGACGTTTACCGCTTACAAGGGGTAAAAATCAACGATAAGCATATTGAAGTTATTATTCGTCAGATGCTGCGCAAAGTTGAAGTTACTGACGCTGGTGATTCAAACTACTTTAAAGGCGATCAAGTTGAATATGCTGATATCAAAGCCCTTAATGCTAAGCTGATTGAAGAAGATAAATTCCCAATTCAGTATGAGCGTCAATTGCTAGGTATCACAAAAGCCAGCTTGGCCACTGAAAGCTTTATCTCAGCTGCCTCTTTCCAAGAGACTACTCGAGTATTAACAGCAGCAGCGGTAACGGGTAAAGTTGATGAGCTGCGCGGCTTGAAAGAAAACGTGGTTGTTGGTCGCTTAATCCCTGCAGGTACGGGTCTTGCGTATCATAAAGCTCGTAAAGAGAAAGCTGAGCAGAAGTTGCAAGATAAAGATCTTAATGCAGCGTTCGATATGGGTGCTAGTACGGATAGTAAAGACTTCGCCAGCTTCGATGAAGCGTTTGCACAAGAGCTTAATCAAGACAACTAATTGTCTCAATAATTCTGATATCATAATCAAAAAGCCAGCCTTGTTGCTGGCTTTTTTTTGTTGCTGAATTTTAGGGAAAAATAATTTTTTAGAGTTTCTTCAAGCTATTAATCGAAGTCTAGCGTTTGCAGCAAGGCTAACAGGTTGAAGTGAAAAGGCCCGCTCAATAGCATTGAGCGGGCCTTTTTAATAGTGATTTAATTATTCATGAAATAAGTCAGTTATTGAAACATTACTATTCTGGCATTGGAGGCATTTGTTCTACAGGGGTTAATGGTAGTTGGTTTTGTCTAGTACTACTGCCACCGTTATTGCGGTTAGTAGTATTACTGCCACTTTCATTAGCATCATTTTCTACTGACGGTTCAGGCTCAGGTGCTTTACGTTGCTGTACTTTAGGTTTAGCAGGTTTGGAGGTATTGCTGCTATTAGCCCCATTTTCCTCATCAGAGGTAACTACACCAGCGTCCGTCATTTCAATAATACGCTGACGCTGCTTTTCAGATTTTGAACGATTGTCTAGCGATACCCATTGATTGGGAGTGTTTTTCAATTGTGCTCGCATAAAGTCTATCCAAACCGGTAGAGCAGCGACACCGCCATACTCACGGCGACCCATAGTGGAGGGCTGATCAAAACCCATCCATACTACCGTAGTATTAGTAGGATGGAATCCTGCAAACCAAGCATCTTTTGCTTCGTTAGTGGTCCCTGTTTTACCACCTACGTCATTGCGGCCCAATGCTTTTGCGCGCACACCCGTACCCCGTTGTATCACGTCGCGTAAGATATCAGCCATCTCGTAAGCTACTCTTGGCTTCAAAATACGGGGTGCTTGAGCAGCAGGTAGGTATTGCACTACGGGAGCTTTTAGCCGATCCGCTGTTGGACTAGCATCATAAACGCTCAAATCCACAGTTGAGTTTACCTGCTCGCTATCTTTTTCGCTCTCACTGCTCTCTGTCGCATCAGTGGTAGTAAGCTGTTCGCTGTCAGGGCTATCCTTATCTTCTTCGCCTTCCTGACCATCCGCTATTAGTTGCGCATTAAGCTCATCAAGCTGGTCGTTAAAACATAGAGCACAAGCTTGTTGCGGGTTGGCTTGAAATAATAAATCATTATCATAATTATAAATTTGTTCAATAAAGTAAGGCTGAATACGATGCCCACCATTAGCAAAGGTTGCATAGGCGGTTGCCATCTGTAAAGGAGTGGCTTGACCAGTACCTAAAGCTAATGACAGTGTGGTTGGAAGCTTTTCTTTATCGAGGCCAAATTGGTCTAATAAATCACGAGAATCAGAGATACCAATCGCTTGTAATAAGCGAATAGAGACTAAGTTGCGCGACAAATAAAGTCCACGACGCAAGGTAATATCCCCCAAAAAACGACCATCAGAGTTGTTTGGCTTCCAATCTCCAACTTGAATGGGGCGATCTGAGACAATACTGTCAGGACGATAGCCTTTTTCAAGAGCAGTAGTATATATCAGGGGTTTGATAATTGATCCGGGCTGACGCCAGCCTTGTAAAGCACGATTAAATTTACTGTGATTAAAGTCGAAACCGCCAACGAGTGCTCTAACAGCGCCTGTATCTGGATTTAAGGAGACTAAGCTACCTTGAATATCTGGTATCTGCGCTAACTGCCAATTGCCGTTATCAGTTTTGATTAAACGCACAATATCTTTTTCGCTAACGACTTGGGAGGCATTACTTGGTAGATGACCAAAACGGTCGGCGGATATGTACTTACGTGCCCAGCTCATGCCAGACCAGTTAACCGTTACATTCTCGCCTGAGGGCATAGTTGCCTCAAAGCTACGAGAGTTTACTTTGGTTACTTTAGCAGGATACATACTGCTATAACGTCTGAAGTTCTCAACCGGCTCATCAACTGCTTCGGGACCGCGCCAACCGTGACGATGATCATAGGCAATCAAGCCTTTGAGTACCGCAGCTTCTGCATCTTGTTGGGCTTGGCTATCGATCGTTAGCCGTACACGCCAACCCCCATTAACCACTTGTTCACCATAGCGACTGACCAAAGCATAACGAGTCATTTCTGCCAAATAAGGCATATTTACATCAAGCTTTTCTTGATACAAGTTGAGACCAACAGGCGAATTGATAGCTTCATCCTGTTGCGCTGCATCGATATAACCAAGCTCATGCATGCGCCCAATAATCCAGTTGCGACGAGTAAGGGCACGACTAGGATTGGCTACAGGGTTATATTTCGAAGGGGCTTTTGGCAGGCCTGCAAGCATAGCCATTTCAGCAATAGTGAGATTCTCTAAAGATTTACTATAATATTTTTTGGCTGCTGCACGTATCCCGTATGCGCCTTCACCCAAATAAATTTTATTGACATATAAAGTCAAAATCTCATCTTTACTAAGCTCATCTTCCATTTTTCGAGCTAAAAAAAGCTCAGTAAGCTTACGGTTTAAAGTACGCTCTGAGCTTAAAAAGTAGTTTTTTGCTACCTGCATGGTGATGGTTGAACCGCCGGTCTGACCCTCATCGTCAGTGACTGCTTCAGTGACTGCCCGACCAAGTCCTTTAATACTAATACCGCTATGCTGAAAAAAGGAAGAATCTTCTGCTGCCAAAAAAGCATTAGTTAGATCTTCAGGAATCTCATCGAAGGTAACTGGTAACGACAAACGATTGCCATACTGACCAATAAGCTTATCGTCTTGACTATAAATTTGTAGCGGCATTTCTAGATTAGCGGTTTTAATCTCTTGAATGCTAGGCAAGGTTGGCGATAAATACATCGCCATGCCATAGAACCCAATGGGCACGGCTAAAGCTAGGATGATGGCCAGAGCTAAGCAAGCAATGACAAGCCCTACCAAAAAGTGAAGAAGACGAGCGGTAGTATTTTTCTGGGTCATAATAAGACTTATCGATTAAAAATTGCAACGAATAGCACATTATACCTTGAACAAAACAGGTGGGTCATACTAAATGTGTAATTTATCACGTCTAGCTATTTAAATACTTGAGTATTACTACAAAGTAAAGTATTGTATCTAATTATTGCATTAATGTTAACCTAAACCTCCCATGTAAGGTGTAGAGTTCGTGAAGATATTTCCTTCTAAGAGTCAACATTTTATTGGAGTGGATATTTGTGCCACTTCAGTGAAGCTAGCTGACGTTCAGCGTCAGCAAGGCCTATTTCATCTGAAGTCCTATGGTATTGAAAGTTTATCACCGGGGGTGGTGATAGATAAGCTTATTGTTGATACTGAAGCTGTGGGAGAAGCTATTGGCCGCTTGCTAAAACGCTGCCAAATAAGCGCTAATGAGGCGGCAACTTCAGTATCAGGTTCATCAGTGATTACTAAAGTTATCGATATGGATATGGCACTTAGTGATATTGAACGTGAAGCGCAAATTCGCTTAGATGCCGATCAATATATTCCGTATCCACTAGATGAAGTCAACCTAGATTTTGAAGTACTAGGCCCTTCCTTAGTAGGCGATAATATGGTGCAGGTATTATTGGCCGCCTCACGTTCAGAGAATGTCGAACAACGTATCGATGCGCTAGCTTTTGGGGGGTTGAAGGCAAAAGTGATAGACATTGAGTCTCATGCCATTGAGCGTGCTTTTAAATTAATGGTTGATAGCTTGCCTTATTTACCTGAGTTGGTGGCTTTGGTAGATATCGGCCACAATCAAACGACCTTATATATAGCCAAAAATGGTGAGTTTGTTTATAACCGTGAACAGCTATTTGGTGGTCTACAACTCACAGAATCTATCCAAAATCGTTACGGACTATCCTTTGAAGAGGCCATGATTAATAAGCGTACCAACACTCTACCGGATGATTATTATCCTGAGATTTTGACGCCCTTTATGGAAAGTATCCTGCAACAAATTACCCGCTCTCTACAGTTTTATTTCTCTTCTAGCCAATACAATACTATCGACCATTTGGTAATCGCTGGTGGCAGTAGCGCTATTCCAGGGCTTGCTGGCATGGTACAGCAAAAACTTAATGTGCCAGTCTCGGTTGCCAATCCATTTATTAATATGACCATCAACTCCCATATTGATAGCGAGCAGCTAATAAATGATGCACCGAGCTTAATGGCTGCGTGTGGTTTAGCCCTAAGGAGCTTTGACTAATGGCTCATATTAATTTACTACCGTGGCGACAAGAAGAGCGTTTGCGCCGTAACAAAGAATTTATCATGTTAGTGGCAACCGTTACTTTGTTGGCGCTATTAGCGGCACTTGCAACGTGGAGTTATTTTAATAGTGAGCTTGATGAGCAGCTTGATGCCAATGCGCTGATTAAACAAGAAAACAGTCGCTTAGATGCCGCTTTAGTAGAAATCGATACTTTAGAGCAGCGCCGAGAAGATATTATCTCGCGCATGCAGGTTATTCAAGACTTGCAAGGCCGTCGACCAGTACCAGTGCATTTATGGGACGACATGGCTAGAGCTCTGCCACCAGCACTGTATCTAAATAGCTTAAAGCGAGAAGGGGATTTATTAACCTTAACGGGTCTTGCTGACAATCCAAATGTGGTATCAAGTCTAATTCGCAACCTCGATGACAGTCAATGGATGGGCAACTCAGCAGTACGTAATATTCAGCAGAATATCAGTGCTTATCAGCCTGCACCTGATCTAAATGAGACTCAGACTGTCAATGGGCAACCACGCCCCGTCTATCCTGAAGATAGTTATGTACAGTTTGTAGTCACTACTCAAGTACAGTCGCAAAATACCGTGCCAACCGTTGATGAGACAGCTACGCTGGCTAGTGTTACCGCTAAAGCTGGAGGTGACTCATGAAAATTACCCGTAAAAGCAGTCTGCTTAATAAAAGCAACCTCAAAAAAAGTGTCGTTAAAAAAACAAACACTACTAATGCTGTGATTAGCGCAAAAAAACCGTTTACTTTTAATGATTTTCGTAGCAGCTTTCAGTCGCTAGACAGCGAAAACTATGGTAGTTGGCCAATAGTGGTCAAAGTTACGGTATTAATATTCATCGTCGCTTTTATTGCCGCTTTATCTTGGGCGTTGCCCATCAGCAGTAAAATTGATCAAATCAATGCCGCTGAAAGTGAGCAACAAACCTTACTTGATAGCTACCGCGAAAAAGAATCACGTGCCCGTCATCTGGAAGCTTATAAGCTCCAAGTAGCGCAGATGGAAACAGAATTCAATACCCTGTTAGATCAGCTGCCTAAAGACACCCGAGTATCTGAGTTGGTTGAAGGCATTAATATGACTGGTGTCGGTAGTAATATACGTTTCCAAGATATCTCTGTAGAGCCTGAAGTTGAAAATGAATTCTTCATTGAGCAGCCTATTCGTATCGCTGCATTGGGTGAATACCATCAGTTCGGCAGCTTTATGAGTGGCCTTGCTGCTTTGCCACGTATTATCACTATGCATGACTTTGAAGTTAGTAACCCACAACCAACGCTAGAGGCTATTCCTGAGCTGAACTTGGTGCTGCAAACCAAAACTTATCGCTCGAAAGACTCAGCATCGGAAGATGATGCCGTTATTGATGATGCAGGGAGCAACTAATGATGAAGCAGTTACCGGCGTTATTGATAGTTAGTATGGCAACTTTGACGACAGGTTGTTCAGACCGTATTGGAATGGCAGAGCAGTCAATGAATGAGATTCGTAATGAGCAGGCTCAGCCTATCGAGCCTCCACCTCAAGCTGAGCTGATAGAAGACTTTGTTTATAGTGCTAGCTTGCTACGTAGTCCGTTTTTACCTCCCAGTTTGGTAAATGTACAGAATACTCAGACTTCTATAGATGGTGTACGCCCAGATATTACGAGAGCTAAGGATGCACTCGAGCAGTATGAGCTTGCACAATTAACCTTCCGTGGGATGGTTATCTCACCTGAGGGGCTGCAATATGCTTTGATCCAGCGTCCAGATGGTTCGGTCGCCAGCATAACCGTTGGTGATTATCTTGGACTCAATGATGGACGCGTGGTTGAGATCACTCCCACCCAGATTAATTTGATTGAAATTGTACCAGACAGCCGCGCAGGGTTTATTGAAAGACCGCAGTCGCTGGTTTCTCCCATAAGTTAAATTGGTAAGTTTTTGAGGAATAAGTAATGACAGGACGTAATAACAAGGTAACGATGATGAGTAACCGAGTTTCCTCTACTTTTGCCATTTCAGCATTGGCAGTCAGTATGGTTGCAATAAGTAGTAACGCCTATGCTGAGCCGCGGATCAATAATGTCTCGGTAGTACAAACAGCACCTGCCGTCACGCAGCTACGCTTAGGGTTTACTGGTGAACCTGTGTTGCCAACCGCCTATCAGCTAGATGCTCCCAGCCGCTTGGTATTAGATTTTGAGCAGGTGCAAAATGGACTTGCCAGTCGCTATAGTGATTATAATATCGGTATGGTTAAGGATGTTACCACCCTGAGTAATGATAGCACGACTCGGCTGATTGTAGGTTTAGAGCAAAGCGGTAATTACACTACGGCGATTGATGGCAATGAGTTATTATTAACCCTGACGGATGGCAGTAGGGCGCTAAGAGCGCCAGCGGCTACTACTTCAACGACTACTATTACCCCAACGGCTGTCACAGCGACTACGATTAGCCCAGTTACCACCACAAATAATGTCATCAGCAATACCAATACGCTCATTACTACGCCAATGGTCACCCCTATTGTAGAAGCTAGTAATGTCGTGGTTGCCCCAAGCGTTAGTCGTACGTCGGTTATCAAAACCACTGTCCCTGCTGATACTATGGTAGTGCGAGTCAATCCATTGTTGGATCCCAATCTCGCAGCCTCTCAGGTCAGTAGACAGTATAGCTATGATGGTTTATCGGCACTTAATTTTACCGCTGGAGGTAATGGCGGCGGCAATATCAGTATGGCTTTGGTCAGCGAAGCCATTCCAGTTGATGTACAACGTCAAGGTAACAAGCTGGTAGTGCGCATGACCGGAAGCACTATACCCAGAAATCTGCTGCGTCGTCTCAATGTTAATAGTGGTTTGGTTGACAGCATTGATACTAGGAATCAAGGTCAAAATGGTGTCATTACTATTAATATGACGGATGATTATGAGTATCAAGCTTATCAATCAGGCAATCAGCTAAATATCAGCATCGAAAAACCTAAGCTCCTACGCGAGCCTACGCTTGAAGAAAAAGTGTATACTGGCGAACCCTTATCTATGGAGTTCCAAGATGTAGAGGTGCGCAGTGTTCTGGATATTCTAGCCCAGTTTACCGATATGAATATTGTTGCCAGCGACTCGGTAAGTGGCAGTATCACTTTGCGTCTCATCAACGTACCTTGGGATCAAGCACTTGATATTATCCTAAAAAGTAAAAATCTCGATAAGCGTGAAAATGGCAATGTTATCTTAATTGCACCTGCTACTGAGCTTGCTACCCAAGAAGCACAAGAGTTAGAAGCACAGCAAGCGGTTGAAGCTTATGCACCGCTACGCACGGAATATATTCGCCTCAGCTACGCTATTGCCAAAGATATCTCCAACTTAATTTCTCAAGGCAGTGGGCCATCAAATAGAGGCAGTAGTGGTATAAATAGCCGTCTAGATGGAGCTGGAGATAACAATACGCTACTATCCAATCGTGGGACGGTGACTATTGATGAGCGTACTAATACCTTGATTGTAAAAGATGTGGCGCAGAGCATCGAGAATATTCGCAGACTTATCAGTAAAATCGACATTCCAGTACGGCAAGTTATGATTGAGGCGCGGATCGTCAGCGCGACCGATAGCTTTAGTAAAGAGATTGGCGTACGTTGGGGGATATTATCGAATGGTGCTGCTAATAATCGTAATCTATTAGTTGGTGGTAGTGATCAAACCTTGTGGGATCTAAAAGACTTCGATATAGAGACTACTACGGTGAATGGACAAACCGTATCTTATCCTTCCTATGATATCAGCCGTCCAGACAATTTAAATGTGGACTTAGGCGTAGCGAATCCAGCGGGCAGTATTGCTTTTGGTTTGCTGGCTATGTCAGATGTTATGCTGGATTTAGAGTTATCAGCCCTGCAAGCGGACAATCGCGGTGAAGTTATCTCGACGCCGAAGATTTTGACAGCGGACAAGCAGACTGCGAAAGTCTCATCAGGTACGCAAATTCCTTATCAAGAAGCGGCGGCTAGTGGTGCCACTTCTACTAGCTTTAAGGAGGCGGCACTAAGTTTGGAAGCTACCCCAAACATTACCCCAGATGGCAAAATCGGCTTACAGTTATTGATTACTAATGGTACACCCATGATTATTAATAATCAGGTGGCTATCTCTGAGGATTCTATCTCTACCAATGTCATCGTTGAAGATGGACAGACGGTGGTACTAGGCGGAATCTTTAGAAATCGCTCAAATAATGGCGTTGATAAGGTGCCTTTCTTAGGTGATCTGCCTTATATTGGTCGAGCATTCCGTAAAGATGTGCGCAGTAACAATAAAGAAGAATTACTGATCTTTGTCACGCCCAAGCTTATTAATAATGGCATGAGCCGTTTAGATTAAAGAGCCCTAGCCGAAGTTTTTATCTTCCTACTAAAAAGCAAGCCTCAGTGCTTGCTTTTTTAGGGTCTAATTTTTAGGATGCTTTGATTGGTTTGCGATTATTAATCACCGCTTGTTACTAGCCAGAATATCCTTGACGTTGTATGATAGTTAATTTAGCCGAGTAAGTATTATGTTGGAGGAATTGCCGTCGGTATTTATAATCGGGCCGATGGGAGCGGGGAAGACCACGGTTGGACGATTATTGGCCAAACAGCTAGGCCGTGATTTTGTGGATAGTGACTGGTATATCGAAGCGCAGACTGGCGCTGATATAGCTTGGATATTCGCCAAGGAAGGTGAAGCAGGTTTTCGTGAACGCGAGACCAAAGCCATAGATGAGCTGACCCAGCGTAAGCAAATTGTGCTTGCCACTGGCGGCGGTGCCGTCTTATCGGCTGAAAATCGTGATTTTTTACAGCAGCGCGGTGTGGTGGTTTATCTTAATGCACCGGTTGATGTGCAAATGGCACGTACCGCCAAGGACAAATCAAGACCATTATTACAGCAGCCTAATCCTAGAAAAATATTACAAGATTTGTATAGTGTTCGCGATCCTTTATATCGGGAAATTGCGCATATTGTCATGCCCACCGGTCATACTTATCCAAGGCACATGGTCAATCAGCTCATACATAAGCTGGAGTCTTTTTTGTTGCCTGAAGCTGTAGACATTGACCAACAATCATCATAATTTAGCTGGCTCAATATTAATGGTATCATTGGATAGGAATGTTTTATGGTAAGGTCGTTGTTTCATGATAGTTTAATAGTACATGCCCAAAGTCATGACTACCCTATAGTCATTACTGAAAAAAGTAGCGCTGATAACAGCAGTATGGCGACTCAGATTACCCCTTATATTAGTGGTCAGCAAGTATTGATTGTGACTAATGATACGGTTGCTCCTTTATATTTGCAGCCTTTACAAGCAGAGCTGGAGGCACAGTTCACAGTAGCGACTTGTATTCTGCCGGATGGTGAGCAATATAAAAACCAGTCCAGTATTAATCAGATTTATGACGTATTAATGGCACAGCATTTCAATCGTGATGTTACTTTAATTGCGCTTGGTGGCGGCGTTATTGGAGACATGACGGGCTTTGCAGCGGCAAGTTTTATGCGCGGAGTTAACTTTATTCAAATCCCAACCACTTTGTTATCCCAAGTAGATTCTAGTGTAGGCGGCAAAACCGGTATCAATCATCCGCAGGGCAAAAATATGATTGGTGCCTTTTGGCAGCCACAAATGGTGCTTGCAGATATGAGTACTTTACAGACTTTAGCGCCGCGTGAGCTATCAGCAGGCTTAGCTGAAGTTATCAAGTATGCGCTGATTATGGATGCGGAGTTTTTGAGTTGGCTTGAAGAAAATTTGCCGGCGATGATGGCGCTTGATTTGGCTGTACTCGGTGAAGCTGTCAAGCGTTGCTGTGAGTATAAAGCAGAGGTGGTAGCCCAAGATGAAAGGGAGGCGGGCGTCCGTGCCTTGCTCAATTTTGGTCACACTTTTGGTCATGTGATTGAGACCCACGAAGGCTATGGTAATTGGCTGCATGGTGAAGCGGTCGCGGCCGGCATGGTACAGGCCGCCGAGCTATCACAGCGCATGGGCTGGCTGACTATAGAAGAGGTAGCTCGCATTAAGCACATACTAAAACTTGCTAATCTGCCAGTGACTCCGCCGCCTATCGATCCTGCTATTGCTTTGAATTTAATGGGTCATGATAAAAAGGTCAAAGGCGGACAAATTCGGCTAATTTTGTTAAAATCATTAGGAGAGGCGGCATTAACAGATGACTTTGAGAGCCAGTTATTAACGGATGTACTATCCATGCCGGTGCAATAAGGCGTTATAATGTAGCTTTACTAATACCAATAAAACCTGAGCTTATAGTCCGTTCAACTAATGGTGATTATCAAGCGATAGGCTGTCTTTGTTATTATTATATTTTTAACATAACGGCTCTATTTATCATAATAGTTCTATCAAGGAAACTTCATGGCTGTATCACCTTCAACGACTCGCCAAGCTAGCAAGTCCTATCGCCGCCAGGCATTAATATGGTTGATGATGACCTTGATACTTGGGGTGATAACAGCATTACTGTGGATGTTTGTGCAAACCCCGGCGATTGGAACGAAAATAGAAAATGCTCCGATAGCTACGCCCAATGTAACTGTCCAAGAGCTCAAGCAGCCGCTCTCTATCGAGGCGTTACATGAACTTGATACTGACGTACAGCCGATTAACTTTGAAGATACGGTACGAGATTTACGTAGTTATCCTGATGAATTTAAAGACAAACGCTATCTGTTGGCGAATAAGGGCAAGTGGACTGTACAGGTAATGAACGTAGCTGAAAACGACGTAATTGTCAGCTATTTAGAAGGCCGTAAGGACCGTAATAAGTTTTCCTATTTCCGCTACCGTGATGAAGACAATCAGCTGCGTTATATGCTCACTTATGGGCTGATGAGCAGTCCTCAAGAGGCGGTTGGAGCAGCAAAATTAGTGGATTTTGGCTTGCCATCTGACGTCAGGGTAATACCAGAGGAGATTAACCGTTATGTTAGTATTATTGATAACTATGAGCGCCCTGAACCCCTTAAGGATTTGAGTACCAAACGTTCCCGCTCGGTTAAGCTGCAGCCTACTAAGCGTGAGGTACCGGTACGTCAAGAAACTACCCCTGCAGCGGAAAATGCAGAGTCCGATACTGATAAATCACCTGCGAGAAATGGTAGTGATAGCAGTATTAATACTAATGAAAGCATCCGTCAGTCAGCGGATACTTCTGCGACTTTGTCCGTAAATGAAGAGCGCACGGTTGGTGTTGAAGGGGGCCAACCTTCTGACTCTGTGAAAAAAGAAGACAAAGCTGCGGAAGCCAGTAAACCACCTGTTGTTGCTGCTCCAAAACCACCTAGTAGTAACAATGGCAGTAGTGCGAATGCTAATAAAAATAGCGCTAATGCTAATAATAGTGCTGGCTCAAATAGCAATAGTGAGACTAATGCGAATAAAGGTAATAATGATAGCATTAAAGAGTTAATTGAAGAAAAGACCAATTAAGATGCTCATAATAACTACTGCTAATTAGAGTAACTAAAACCCCGTTATATTATTGATATAATGGGGTTTTTATATTCTGATTGCTGTCATGATCTAAGCGCAAGCACTTGCTTTAATATTTTTTTATTGCATATTCTGCTCATCAAAAACGATACTATTTGCTTACTTTTTTCTATCATGATTAAAATGCTTGAGAATGAGGGGGCTTGTATTTCTATCCAATATTATATTTATAGTCTGCTTACTGAGCAGCTTGGCAAGCCGCTGTAAGCCTCTCAGATCTACTTGCAGTGTAATACTTGGTAATTTTAACCTTTGTTAATTAGGGTGTTTTTTATATTATGTGTTAGCATCCTTTGACCTTTAACGTCTTTTATCTTTTAATAGATAGAAGACGTTGTTTTTTAACCTATATTATTTAATCCTCTGAAAGAGAAGAGTGCCGTTAAGTGAAACTGACCCTTTGGCAGCGTATTATTGCGCCCTTTGTTGAACCTTATGCTCGTTACCTTTACGCTGACATTTTACATGCCATACGTTTGGGTGTAGCGGTATTAGTAGCGTTGTTGCTCAATACGCTTACTCATTTACCGCACGGTGAATGGACGACCATTACGGTGTTTGTGATATTAGGGTTGTTACAGTATCAAGGAGCTATTTATACCAAAGCCAAAGAGCGTATCTTAGGGACGCTATTGGGCGTGGTTGTCGGCTTGGGCTTTTTGTGGTTAAGTCAAGATATGGGCAACTGGTTATGGTTGTACTGCCTGTTGATTGGCACTATTAGCGGCATCATCGGTTATGTAGCGGTCAAGCAATTAGGTTATATTGGTTTGCTGACTGGCATTACTATGCTAATGATTGTCTCAAGCCCTGACCAAAGCAATGTCAGCCAAGATGGCTTATATCGCGCTTTTAATATTCTGATTGGGGCTGGTGTGGCGGTAGGAGCTACCTTGATATTACCGCTCAAGTCGACTTTGATGTGGCGTTTTTTATTAGCCAGTAATTTGGAAGCTTGTAGCAATTTATATTCAGGAGTAGGCGACCATATCGGTGCTGATACCTTGACCCATCATACGTTTCAGCCTATTAAAAACGGTGACTCTACTAATGTCATTTATGCTACCAATAAAGTGCCTGACATCCCGGTCAACAAAGCATTGGTTAAAGAGTTAAAAGAGATCAACAAGCGCCTGTTAGCAGTACGCCCCCACATGGCAGCGACTATCAGTGAATCCGGTATCAAAAAAGAGACCATTGAGACTATTCAGCGAACTCATCGCAATATCATTGGTACTATTGACTTACTGTTGTCAGCGGCGCCGCGGTTAGCAAGTATTGAGATTGATGAAGATAATCATATTTTACTCACCCATTATCAGCACGAGTTGACCCAAGCTATGCAGCATATGGCAGCAGTGCTTCGTAGTCCTAGTGATGAAGTCTTTCGCCCCATTACTCGTATTACGGTGTCAGACTATCCGAGTGTGCAAAATCTAGCCTTTGAATGGCAAGGCTATTTTTGGCTAACTCAAACGCTGCAATCACAGCTACAACGCTTAAGCGACTTATTGCAAAAGACCAGTCCGCAGTGGTATAACGCCTCCGGTCTACGCTACCAACGCCGCGAGCAGCGCCGAATTGAGGAGCGAGGCGGGGAGACAGATTTGCATCTTTAATAGAGAATTAATAAGCACAGAGGTTAAAACTAAAAAAACGCTAGTGGAGATCCACTAGCGTTTTTATTTATTAATTTTTATTTATTAATAATAAAGGCTTAAGCATTGGTTAGATACTAGCGGCCAGTCTTTAGCATATCCCAGTACTGCTGATAGACTTGTAACGCTTCATCACCGACGTCTTCTTGGAACTCAGCTTTGGTAAGCACTGCTTGAGAAGGATAAATGGTTGGATTGTTACGAACGTCCTCATCCATAAGCTCACGCGCTGCCATATTGGGCGAGGCATAACCAATCTCTTCACTAACAATTTTAGCGTTTTCAGGGCGCATCAGATAATCGATAAATTGATGAGCGGCATCTACTTGTTTGGCGTTCTTGGGTATCACAAAGTTATCCATCCAAAGTATCGCGCCCTCGGTTGGATATTTATAGACCAAGCTAGTCAAGCCCTCGTCATTAGCCATAACTGCTTCACCATTCCAGGTCATGCCTATATTGGTCTCACCTTCGATATAAGGGATGCGGGTCGCATCGGAGTTAAAGGTTTTAACATTGGGCATAAGAGTGGTGAGCTTATCGTAGGCGGCTTTAATCTCATCAGGATTACTGCTGTTGCCGGAGTAGCCAAGGGTTAATAACGCCATGCCAAATACTTCGCGCATATCGTTCATCAACATGACTTGATTTTTGTATTCAGGGCGCCATAAATCATTCCAGCTATTTACAGTGGCAGGGTCGATGACATCACCGTTGATAGCCAGACCTGTGCTGCCCCACATATAGGGGATTGAGTATTTATTCTCGGGATCGACTTTAATATTAGTAAAGGAAGTGTCTAGATTTTTGAAGTTGCTCAGCTTTGATTTATCAAGCTCCTGTAATAAGCCTTCTTTAGCCATTTTTTCAACATAATAAGTGGACGGAATGGCAAGATCATATTGGCTGGAATCATCTAACAACTTTAGTTTGGCGTACATGGCTTCGTTAGAATCAAAAGTAGTGTAATTGACATTGATACCAGTCTCTTTTTTAAAGCCATCAAGAATTTCTTGCGGCATATATTCTGACCAGTTATATAAATTTAGGGTCACATCATTATCAGCGACGTTAGCATTGGTGCCATTATCAGAGTTACTACAACTGGCAAGCGCAAGTCCGATAGCGCCACATAGCAGGACTTTAGGGACAATATGAGTAGAAGTCTGTGAAGATAAACGTGACAAAATAGCTCTCCTAAATAAAACAACAAATGAATGACTGAGACATAACCCCTAAATTGTATCATGGGTGCAGGGTCAAAGATTATAATATGCTACCTATTGTACACCGTAATTTGATAGGTAACGACTTGAATTGATTTGGTTTTCATCGAGTAGCAGCAATAAAGTAATTATGGATAAGGCTACTAGTATCAACACAGCGTTATCTAATTAAAAAAAAGGATTAAAGGATGAACCATAGAACTGTTGGAATAATAACCGCTATTTTGGGTTTAGGAGGATTAATTGCTCTGCTGAATGCTAGTACTTCTACACCGGTGATTTACTGGCCCATTGAAGCTTACTTGGGTGCAGCTTTTACTATCGGTTGGTTAACCCGTTTGCCAGCCTGGTTTGTTTATATCTTAGCGGCGTTGGTATTTATTGTGATGATTGTCGTCTGTTATATGCTGGGTAGTGGGATTTATCGCTTGTTGACTAGGCCTCGTTAAAAGATACTTGGCGTCAAATGGTGCTGATACAGTATCTTTCTCGTATTCCTAAAAATTTGTATAGCCCACTAAAAAGGTTTGTTTTTAAGATAGAACTGTGGTTCAATCCCACATTTTTATAAACCATCCGTGTTTCATTAAACATGAATCTCATTCAAACCTTATATGGAAATCATAAGCTATGCAAGGAAGTCAATCTCCCAATGGCAGCCCGCCAAATCCGTCAGATAATGAATTTGAAACCAGAGCGCAAAGCTCTCGTATGCAGCGCTTTTTAAGAGGCGTGGAATGGTTAGGCAATTTATTACCGCATCCCGTAATTCTATTTGTCTGGATGTCGGTATTTTTATTGCTCCTATCGGCTCTATTATCCTATTTTGGCGTGTCGGTTATCGATCCTAGACCTGAAGGCACAGCAGGCCGTAGTGCCGATGGCATTATTTATGTGGTTAACTTATTAAACGGTGAAGGACTTGCTCGTATCGTCGAAAACCTAGTCACCAATTTCACAGGTTTTGTACCTCTGGGTACGGTATTAGTGGCATTACTAGGGGTGGGTATCGCTGAGTATTCAGGGATGATATCAGCGGCACTACGCGGACTAGTAATGAATGCCCCACCAAAGATAGTCACGCTAACGATAGTGTTCGCCGGTATTATGTCAAATACCGCCGCTGAGCTTGGCTACGTGGTATTGATCCCGCTGGCGGCAGTGATCTTCCACTCACTTGGGAGGCATCCGCTGGCAGGTATCGCTGCTGCATTTGCTGGGGTTTCAGCAGGCTATAGTGCTAACTTGTTACTGGGCACGGTAGACCCTTTATTATCAGGAATTACCCAAGAAGCGGCGCGTATTATCGATCCTGCTTATACTGTTGGGGCAGAGGCCAATTGGTATTTTATGGTGGCCAGTACCTTCCTGATTAGTGGGCTAGGTTATCTTATCACTGAAAAAGTCGTTGAGCCCAGCCTTGGTAAATACAATCCGAGTGATGCTGATGATCCTTCAGTATTAGAAACTCAAATTGAAAAAGTAACGTCTCTTGAGAAAAAGGGTCTGATGTGGGCAGGTATCAGTATGCTGATATTTTGCTTACTACTGGCTTGGACGGTGGTGCCTACTGAGGGTATATTGCGTAACGCTGAGACCGGACTAGTATCTGGCTCGCCATTTTTGAAAGGTATTGTAGTCTTTATTTTTGTATTCTTTGCTATACCGGGTTATATTTACGGCAAGATTACTGGGAGCATAAAGAACAATCAAGACGTGGTAGATGCCATGAGCCAAGCCATGAGCTCACTCAGTATTTATATTGTCCTGGTATTCTTTGCTGCCCAGTTTACTGCTTTTTTCAACTGGTCAAACTTAGGCTCGGTCATGGCCGTATCAGGAGCGACCTTCCTAAATGATATAGGTCTGACAGGACCTTTGCTACTGGTTGGCTTCATCCTTATCTGTGCGATGGTCAACTTGATGTTAGGTTCAGCTTCTGCCCAGTGGGCGGTGACCGCACCGATATTTGTGCCGATGCTTATGCTAACGGGCTATGCTCCTGAAATGATTCAAGCCGCTTATCGTATTGGCGACTCGACAACCAATATTATTACCCCAATGATGAGCTATTTTGGGCTTATTTTGGCGGTAGCCATGCGTTATAAAAAGGATACTGGGGTAGGGACTTTGATGGCTATGATGTTGCCTTACTCTATAACTTTCCTCATTGGTTGGACGCTATTATTCTGTATTTGGGTATTTGTGTTTGGTCTCCCTGTAGGTCCAGGTGCGGAAACTTTTTATCCAGCAAAATAATGGTTAAATTATAAAAGCTATTTTAAAAAACAGAAAACCCTTGCTATTAATGGCAAGGGTTTTTTGATGTTGGTCTTTATAACGGGCTAATTTAAGGACCACTCTATTGAAGGCACAAGTGTCTAAAGTCAGCTTGTTTTTGCTTTTATAGCCTTTATATATTAGATATGTATATTATATAATCGACTGAGTTGTATTAGTATTATTAATAAGTAGCTTATAGAGCTGGCAACCAGTCGATTACAAATGAGGACGATAAAGTGGATACCTTCGACACAAAAAACGCTACTCACAATAAAGATAATCAGAATACCTCAAATGAAAAGCTAGCGAAAATATCTCCCCGTCATCCTGACAGTCGACTGCAGCTAGACTGGTTGTTTCTATATGAAAAACTGCCTGCCAGTCACTGGCGTAATGCTGAATATGTCAATAGAACTGCCAACTGGCTTAATACTCATAATGGCATACGCAAACGCCAGAAAGTTTTGAAGCAGCTGAGCGCCGAGTATCAAATGGGCGCACTAAATTGGTCGAACTATCGCTTGCAAGTATTGCCACGTATCGAGGAACATGTTTTTAAACTACATCAACATCATAGTATTGAGGACAAAAGATACTTTCCTCGTTTTATACAGGAATATCCACAATTAAAAGCAGGCTTTGAGTTATTAGAGCGTGACCATGAGCGTTTAGATGCATTACTCAATGAATTGCAAACGCTCAATAACACACTTGCTATGAGCACAGTAGAAGATAATGCGCTTGCCGAACGCTTGCACCATACCTTGATTGCCAGTAGTGATTTGCTGGCAAGTCATCTAAGCGATGAAGAGGATCTGGTTATTCCTATTTTGGGTTTGCGTCAAGATTAAAGTCAGCACTTTATATGTCGCCTGTTTATTTGGTCTTTATTATCAGTAATTTATTATCGTTGCCTTTATTACCCTTTTACTAACTACGCTTGTTTACGATTTAATATGGAACTGATCAAGCACTGCTTGGATACCGTGCTCTTCGATGGTACCGGTAATAAAGTCTGCCCGCGCTTTTAAAGCCGGTTGTCCATCGCCCATAGATACGGCAAAACCAACCAAATCAAACATCTCAAGATCATTCATACCATCGCCAAACGCCATACTAGTGCTCACATCTATAGCATAATGCTGACAGATATCTTTAATTCCCCGTGCTTTTGACGCCTCTAATGGCAGTATATCAGCACCGGTATTATGCCAGTGCACCAGTTTGAGACCATACTGAGCAAAGTCAACATCCTGCATCTTCTCTTGTTGATTATTAAAGAATACGGAACATTGATAAACGTCATTTGATTTATAATAATCAGGGTCAACGATAGAGTTTGGGGTTATAGCATTAAAAACTCGTAGACGATCATTTTCACCAGACCAAGCAATATGCGTGGCACCATCAAACTTGTATATCAGTCCACTGGTTTGGCATAACTTAACAATGTTAGTGGTCTGCTCAGCTGATAATGGGTAGTGACTAATCATACCGCTTTTATCAAAGCTATATTGTCCATTCATACAGATAATCGCGTCCAATACATCAGCGTCCAGTAGTGCCAAGATGTCATCGGGTATGATCGCTTTGGAGCGACCGGTTGAGATGACCAGCTTGATATCGGTATCGTGAGCAAGGCGCTCAAGGGTGGCTTTATTGTGCTCAGCAATGACACCGTTACGGCTGAGCGTATCATCAATGTCGAAAAATATAATTTTGGGTACGGGTATAGCGGTATTTGTCAGTGCTCCGCTAGCTTTGTATTCTGTAAACATGGTTATCCTATTAATTTTATGAGACTAATTTTAAGCGGGTTATCATATTTAATGATTTAACAATACCTCATATTATAAGGTAGGTCTTGATAGGGTGTAAGGCATGGTTATGTAAATCTAGATGATTGGTCAAATCTATCTGATACTTTACTGATTAATAGCAACGCAAAGCTAGTTTATCTTAGCTATCGCCTACATATATGATAGCTATATATTAGTAATTCTAATAGTTGGTACTTATGAGTTTTCGCTAGTGCTTATTTATTACTAATAATATAATCGTTAAAAATTGAGACATTAGGACTATATGATGAATAACTCTAAGCACAACGCTACCGTTTCGAATATTGCCGAGGACTCTCTATTTGAATTTGATATATCCCCACGCCATCCAGATAGTCGGCTTGAGCGCGACTGGCTATTTTTGTACGAAAAACTACCTCCTGAGCAATGGTTTAGCGCAGATTATGCCTACAAAACCTCAGGTTGGTTAAAGGTACATACTAACATACGTAAACGCCAACGAATCCTCACCCAAATTAGTGAGGCCTACCAAAATAAAGAGTTCGATTGGGCAGAGTATCGCTCGCAGATGCTAAAGCGCATTAATATGCATGTGCTCAAACTGCATCAGCATCACAGTGTCGAGGACGCTGGGTTTTTCCCTGAATTTATAGGTAGATACCCAAAGTTAAAGGCAGGGTTTGAGATATTGAGCCAAGACCATATACGCCTAGATGCGCTACTTGATGAGCTGCAAGCACAAAATAATAAGCTGGCTAGAGCTGAGGTTGAGGACAAAGCACTTGCCGAGCAATTACATCAGACTTTGGTTGCTGGTAGCGATTTGCTTTCGCAGCATTTGACCGATGAAGAGGATTTGGTGATTCCTATTCTGGGATTGCGGCAGGGTTAGAGACTGTTAAAGGCGCTATTTGTGTAAGCTGGGCTATTAACCCAGCTTTCCAAAATTTAAAGCCCCAATTATCCAACCTCAACCGCAGTCACATTCTGAAAGCCTCTTGGCAATTGACCGCCACGATTGCCACGCGTGCCAGTATAATTGGCTAAGTCCATTGGCTTTAGAGTTACATGGCGCTTGCCAGCGGTGATAATTAAACTGTCTTGCAAGCTCAGTGGTGTGACAGCCAACACTTCTTCATCACCTTTTAAGTTAATCATTTTATTGCCTTTACCGCGCGCTTGTTCTGGCAAATCATCGAGCGCAAATACCAGTAAATATCCTGCATTAGTGACTACTGCGACATGGTCAGGTGCGGCTGTACTGACCTGCTCATCTTCGCTACTAGCGTCATTAGCAGGGGCGTCAATACGGGCGACAGTTAATAGTTTACTGTCAGCAGGCAAGTTGATGATTTTTTTCCCCGCTTTTTGATTACTATCGAGGTTGCCCAGCGTATTGATAAAGCCGTAGCCTTGCGAACTAGCAAGAATGATACGCTGCTCGTCATTACCAGTTAATAATTGCTCGAAACTTGCGCCTGCGGGAGGCTTTAACACGCTGGTGAGCGGATCGCCTTGACCGCGGGCGGAGGCAAGATTATGCGCCTCAATGCTATAACTGCGTCCGGTGCTATCGAGGACGTAGATTTTCTCATTTGATTTACCGCGTACGTGCGCTTGATAGCCATCGCCCGAGCGGTAAGTCATGCCAGCGGCGTCAACATCATGACCCTTGGCGGCACGAATCCAACCCGCTTTGGATAAGATAGCAGTAATGGGCTCGCTGGGTACGAGATCCGATTCTTTCAGCGCTTGCGCCTCGGCGCGTTCTGCTAATGGCGACATACGCTCGTTGCCGTGCTCCTTCATATCTGCGGTGAGCTCATCAATAATCAGATTAGTCAAACTCTCTGGATTATCCAGATACTCTTGCAGGGTGGCACGCTCAGCTTTGAGTTCATCTTGCTCGCTTCTAAGCTCAATCTCTTCAAGCTTGGCCAATTGACGTAGGCGAATATCCAAAATAGCGTTAGCTTGAATCTCAGTTAAATCATAACCTTGCATCAATGCTGCTTTTGGATCGTCTTCTTCACGGATGATACGAATGACTTCATCAATATGTAGATAAGCAATCAATAGACCTGCCAAAATGTGCAAACGCTTATCTATTTTATCTAAGCGAAATTGTATGCGGCGGGTGACCACTGAGCGGCGGCTGACTAGCCATTCTTCCAAGATTTCTTTTAAGTTTTTGACTTGCGGCTTACCATTAAGGCCAATCATATTCATATTGACCCGATAATTGCTCTCAAGATCGGTACTGGCAAATAAATGACTCATAACTCGCTCGACATCGACACGACTTGAGCGTAGCTCCAAGACAATACGGCAGGCGTTTTCGTGGTCAGACTCATCATGGATATCAGTAACCCAGGGCAGCTTTTTCTCGGTCATAAGCTTGGCGATTTGCTCTTGGATCTTATTACCTGAGACTTGAAAAGGCAGCGCATCAATAATGACCAGGTTTTTCTCTTTAGGATCAATATGGTAGGTAGCACGCATTTTATAACTGCCACGTCCGCTCTCATACATCGCTTGCAGATCTTTTTTGCTAGTAATAATCTCGGCAGGCGTTGGCAAATCCGGCGCTGGTATGGATTGGGTCAGCTGCTTGACTGATAGTTCAGGGTTCTTCAATAGACGAATAGCAGCTCGTACCACTTCATTGAGATTGTGCGGCGGGATATCGGTTGCCATACCCACGGCGATACCCGTAGTGCCATTGAGTAAAATATTCGGTAAGCGTGCTGGCAGAGTAACGGGCTCTTGCATGGAGCCATCGAAGTTATCTTGCCAATCGACGGTGCCTTGACCGAGCTCGCTTAGCAAAGTGTTGGCATAAGCGGACATTTTGGCTTCGGTATAACGCATGGCTGCAAAGGATTTGGGATCATCAGGGCTACCCCAGTTGCCTTGTCCAGTAATCAGCGGATAGCGATAACTAAACGGCTGCGCCATCAATACCATCGCCTCATAACAGGCACTATCGCCGTGCGGGTGGTATTTACCCAGCACGTCACCAACCGTACGCGCCGACTTTTTGGGCTTGGCGGTAGACTTAAGACCCAACTCGCTCATGGCGTAGACAATCCGGCGTTGTACCGGTTTCAGACCATCAGCAATATGCGGCAAGGCGCGATCCATAATGACGTACATGGCATAGTTGAGATAGGCTTGCTCAGTGAACTCGGCCACAGAGCGGGTATCCATCACGTCATCTGATGGCATCGGGGGAGTATCAATAATATCAGGCATAAAATCAGTTTCGCTTATATGTTTTAATTAGTATGGTTTTTAGGTCATTTATAAAGCATCGCCCAGCTTATTAGAAAGGCAGGCTTACAATAAAATTTGATAACGCTATCGTAAAGGATATTGACACAATTAAAAAGGGATTTAGTGCAGTAAACGACAAAGTATGACGTCTATTTTTTTAGCTAAAGTAGTATGGTTTGGCTAGATTAAACGGATTATTTAAAGACCTAAATAGCCGAAATGGGCACAATGATAAACAAGCGTTTACTACTAGTAAAAAAGCCAAAAAAGTCTATATTTTTTGAATTATATTATTGATTTTATTAGTAATAAATACCGTCAAGTAAGATTGAGAACTCAAGTAACAATCTTTTATATTGAGTAGTCTCTACAAAGTGTGTATGTTAAAGAACCATGTATGTCAAAGATACCAAAGAATAAACAATATCTACACCCATTACCACAACCTACTAGGAGCATGAAGATTATGGATAATCAAGGCCAAGACAACTTAACCCGCCGCAATGATAAAGTTTGGCTTAAGACTTATGAAGAGCTTGGCATGACTTATGATATCGACATGCCAAGCGATGACACCTCGCTGATTGATATTTTTGAAGATAGTTTTGCTAAATACAAAGATAAAACCGCTTTTATCTGTATGGGATCATCGCTAAGTTTCCAAGAAGTAGATTTGTACAGCCGGCAAGTCGCCGCTTATTTGCAGTCTTTGGGACTAACTAAGGGCGATAAAGTAGCGGTAATGATGCCTAATATTTTACAGTTGCCAGTAACAGTTATTGGCGTGCTGCGTGCAGGCTTGACCTTAGTTAACGTCAACCCTTTATATACCAGTCGTGAGCTTGAGCATCAGCTGACTGACTCAGATGCCAAGGCTCTAATCTTAGTAGAAAACTTTGCCAAGACTTATCAAGATATCGGCCATAAAGTAGTGGATCATGTGGTCATTACTAGTATGGGCGATATGATGGGGACGCTCAAAGGCTTTATGGTCAACACCGTTGTCCGTCATGTCAAAAAGATGGTACCCGATTATAACATTGCTAATAGTGTCGACTTTAAGAGCGCACTCAAAAAGGTCTCTGTTAACAAGTATAAACGTCCGACCGATATCCAATTGGATGACGTTGCTGTTTTACAATATACCGGTGGTACTACGGGAGTCGCTAAAGGTGCGATGCTGACTCATAGAAACTTGGTGGCAAACTTAGTACAAAGTAATACCTTTTTGGGTAGTGCTTTTGATGAGTTTGATCGGGCTAACGAGCAGCCTGTTATTATGACTGCTTTACCACTTTATCATATCTTCTCCTTTACCGTATGCGGTATGTTTGGTATTCATCGCGGCTGTATTGGCTTATTGGTGCCGAATCCGCGCGATTTAGATAGCTTAATGAAAGCTTATAAAAATAATCCTCCGTCGTTTTTTCCAGCGGTCAATACGCTATTTAACGCTTTAGCCAATAATGAGACCTTTAAAACTTTGGATCATAGCAAGCTTAAGATGTCGATGGGCGGCGGCATGGCGGTAGTAAGCTCTACTGCTGAAAAATGGCGTCAGGTGACCGGTAATATTGTTTTACAAGGTTACGGTCTATCTGAAACTTCACCTGTTGCCACTGCTAACCCTATGAATAGCGTGACTTTTAGTGGCAATATCGGGGTACCGATGCCAGCGACTGACGTGGCGATTCTAGATGAAGAGGGCAACGAAGTCGAGTTAGGTGCGCGCGGTGAGATTAGTGTCCGTGGTCCGCAAGTCATGAAGGGTTACTGGCAGCGCGAGGATGCGACAGCGGAGGTTATGACTCCTGATGGTTTCTTCCGTACCGGTGACATTGGCATTATGGATGAAAGAGGTTATGTAACTATCGTTGATCGTAAAAAGAACATGATTTTAGTTTCAGGCTTCAACGTTTATCCTAACGAAGTTGAAGAGATAATGGCTGGCCATCCAAAGATTCTAGAGTGCGGCGTGATTGGCGTTGAAGATGATAAAAGCGGCGAAGTGCCAAAGATATTTGTGGTACGTCAAGATACTAGCTTAACCAAAGATGACGTCCTAAATTACGCCAAAGAAAATTTAACCGGTTACAAGCGCCCACGTTATGTCGAGTTTATTGAAGAATTACCGAAGTCAAATGTCGGTAAAATTCTACATAAGGACCTACGTAAGCTTGAAGAGAAGGGTAGTGCTTAATTAAGTAGAGCCGATTTATCAGTGTTTAAGGCGGCTCAATAAAACTAAAAATGGTAAGGTAGCTTAGAGGCTGCCTTATCATTTTTTACGTATAATTTTGTCCTAGGTTACGATTTTTGTTAGATAAGCCTTTGCCATATATAGAGAATTTTTAGCAGAAATGCTATAGTGCCAGAGAAAATAAATTTAATTTTATACTTAAAAAGCCGCCAAAAAGTTATTGTCTTAATTTTTAAATGAGTAATTTTTGGCTCAAAAATAACCCGTATTTTTACTCCATTGTTAGGAGCTATATAGAATTCAGCCCCTAGATTACCTCACATCTTTAATAGTAACGCTTAGGAAAAGTTATGACTGACAATACCAATAAAAATAGCGCCGATCATATCCGCGCTAGTAAAGATCAAGCTGATGATAAAGCAATCCAGAACAATAGTGCTCAATCAATGTCTGATATGACTGCGTTTCCGACTATGCCCGATATTCCAACGGATCGTCCATGGCTTGATGTCTATGAGCGTTACGGCATCGACTCTACTATTGAGATGCCAGATGATGAAACCTCATTATTAGAGGTGTTTGAGCGCAACTTTAGCCGTTATGGCCAAAAGACCGCTTATGTCTGTATGGATGCTTCTATCAGCTATAAACAATTGGATTTATACAGTCGTCAAATCGCAAGCTATTTGCAATCCATAGGGCTAGTAAAAGGCGATAAAGTGGCGGTTATGATGCCCAACCTTTTACAATATCCTATCGTGGCGCTGGGTATTATTAGAGCGGGTATGGTTTTGGTGAACGTCAACCCTTTATATACCAGCCGTGAGCTCTCTCATCAATTGCATGATAGCGGTGCAAAAGCTATCTTTATCGTAGAGAACTTTGCTAAAACCTATCAAGAAGCAGAAGATAAAGGTCAAGTGGAACATGTGATCGTCTGTAAGATCGGTGATATGCTGGGTACCGTCAAAGGAGCAGTGGTTAATCTGGTAGCACGTTATGTCAAAAAGATGATTCCCTCTTATAGCTTACCTGAAAGTACTAGTTTTAAGCATGCTCTTAATGCAGTATCGGCCAGTAAGTATAAGCGTCCAGATTTGAACTTAAGCGACGTAGCCTTATTACAATATACCGGTGGTACCACTGGGGTGGCTAAAGGTGCGATGTTATCTCATGGTAACTTAGTCGCTAATATGCTGCAGATTAGCGTACTGATTAACAGTGCTTTTGAAGAAGACGTTAATAGCGACGACGTTATCCTGACCGCTTTGCCTTTATATCATGTATTCTCGTTCATGGTCTGCGGCATGTATGCCATGTACCAAGGTTTGACCGGATTATTAATTCCTAACCCGCGCGATCTTGATGGTCTCATCAAAGAGATGGATAAATATAAACCAGCCTTTGTCCCAGCCGTTAATACTTTATTTAATGGTTTAGTCCATAAGGATAGCTTTGCTAAATTGGACTTCTCCAACCTCAAAGCCTCTATTGGCGGCGGTATGTCAGTATTACCTAGCGTTGCAAAAGAGTGGCATAAGATCACTGGACTACCTATTGTAGAGGGTTACGGACTATCAGAAACCTCACCAGTGGTGGCTTTTAACCCTATGACCATCTCTGAATTCACTGGCAAGATTGGTATTCCAGCCTCCAATACTGACGTCATACTAATCGATGATGAAGACAACGAAGTCGCTATCGGTGAGCGTGGTGAGATTTGTGTCAAAGGTCCACAAGTCATGATCGGTTACCAAAATCGTCCTGATGAGACCGCTAAAACCTTTACCGAGCACGGTTACTTAAAAACAGGCGATATCGGTATTATGGATGATAAAGGTTTTATCAAAATCGTCGATCGCAAAAAAGATATGATTATCGTTTCAGGCTTTAATGTCTATCCAAACGAAATCGAAGAGGTCATGACTGAGCATCCTAACGTTGTAGAATGTGGAGCGATTGGGATACCCAATGATTTGCGCGGCGAAGATCCCAAGCTTTTTGTGGTCAAAAAAGGCAAGGTCACAGAAAAAGAGCTGCTTGATTATGGTAAGAAAAATCTAACGGGTTACAAGCGCCCACGCCATATCCAGTTCGTCGATGAGCTACCCAAATCAAACGTCGGTAAAATCCTACGTAAAGAGCTGCGTAAAATGGAAGGTTTAGAATAAAACCTGCCGTTTTATTAGCGTAGCGCTAGCAAAAATTCGCCCAATAGCAAGCCTTTGTCTTGCTATTGGGCGTTTGTGACGTTAGGATGTTTTATTTATTTTAATGCTTATGACACTGTACTAGGATTATTTATGCGTATTGACAACCGTGAGCTCGACCAACTTCGTTCGATTAGCTTTGAGCGCCATTATACCAAGCATGCCGAAGGCTCAGTGTTAGTCAGCTTTGGCGAAACTAAAGTGTTGTGTACAGCCAGTGTTGAGTCCGGCGTACCACGCTGGTTAAAAGGCAAAGGTAAAGGCTGGATTACCGCTGAATACGGCATGTTACCACGCGCTACTAATACCCGGAACCAACGTGAAGCGACTCGCGGTAAGCAATCAGGACGTACTCAAGAGATTCAACGCTTGATCGGTCGTAGTCTGCGTGCCATGATTGACTTGAGTAAGCTGGGCGAAAATACCATTTATCTAGATTGTGATGTATTGCAAGCAGATGGTGGCACCCGTACCGCTAGTATCACTGGCGCAGCTATTGCTCTGATCGATGCGCTTGAGAGTATTCAAAAGACTAAAAAGCTTAAAGCTGATCCCTTAATTGGTTTGGTTGCTGCAGTATCGGTTGGTATCAAAGATGGTGAGGTCTATTTAGATCTAAACTATGAAGAAGATTCGAGCTGCGACACTGATTTGAACGTAGTAATAACTCAAAAAGGCGAGTATATCGAGCTACAAGGCACAGCAGAAGACAAACCATTTACCCGCGAGCAAGCGGATAGAATGTTATCAATGGCCGAAAAAGGTATTGCTGAGTTGATAGCAATGCAGCAAACTGCACTTGGTTGGTAAAATAATCTAGCGACTTTTTATTGTTGATAAGCTGCTAATTAATAGGTGTAATCCATGCTTAAGCTGACTGATGATGGCGCCAAAATTACTTTACAAGGACAGCCGCCAGCAGGTGACAGCGGACTGTTTTGGTTTGGTTCGGCGCTGTTAATAGGAGCGGTGGCCGTTGCTTTGGCTATGAGTGTATTACCAGAGCGCTGGGCGATTGGTGCGCTTGCACTATTAATTATTGGCAGCTTTATTTTTAACCTACAGCGCCAAAAGCGTAAACAGGCTGCGAGCGGCGTCATTAGTAGTGGTATCTTATGGATACGTAATGGCGAGCTGGTTCATGATGCGCTGGGTAAACGTAATCATATTATTCTCGCTGAGGGTGATAAGGTCACCCTCTATGGTGAGCAGCTGCAAATCGTAGACGTTAATAATATGCGCAAATATCATATTAGTGGCTTTGCAACAGAGCAAGAGGCGCAAGCGACAAAAGCTATTTTGCAAGGGCAGGCGCTGAATAAACGCCATGTTAATATAAAAATGCAGGACAGCTAAAGAACAGCTAGTTGTAGTTGATCCACTTTGAAAATTATAGCGTGCTACTGCTATAAACCTTTTTTGCTAGCTGCTTGCGTATACTTCACAGAGGCTGCGCAAAATTCATTCCAGTAGCACTATCTCCTATCTTTCACCTCGCACTAATACCTTTAAGCTTCTTAATGATGATAATAGCACTTGCAGTCTATCGACTAAATGGTTTATAACTAGAGACTATAATTTAATAATAATTACCATTACTTTAGTCTTGATGAGGATTTGGTTATGTCACCGTTGCCGGTTATTACCCTGCATAATGCACCCTTGGTTCAATCTTCTACGACGCCCTTTACCGTTATAAAAAAGGCAGTCTTTTCCACTTTATTGATACTGTCACTAGGCAGTATCAATTATGCTCAAGCGGATAGTATGAGTGCTCTTATTGACCAAAAAACCTCGCAGTCTGAGTTTACAGCACGCTATACTCCGCCGCCATCAGCGGTCCCTTCTGCCAGAATTAATACTCGCTCGACTATCCAGCGCGTACGCACTAAACGGTCAAGTGATACTAATTCCTATAACTATCCTGCGATTCAAAACCAGCCACCAGCTGTATTGCCGGCGTTTTTATCCGGTTATTACGATAATGTTGATAGCGAATATCTGCCCCTGCTTAGTAGTGCTGAAGCGCAGAGTAGTATGGCCGCCCGCGAAGTTATTAGCACCGCCCGTAAGATGGCGCTCAATGAACGCACGATCATTCAAGGGGGGTGTTGGGACTATCTAAATGAAGTATTCAAACGTGCTGGAGTTACCCGTGATACCGTGCATAAAGGCGCTTATAGACAAGGTCCTTATGCCAATAGTGAATCCATTGAAGTTGGTGATTGGCTTTATTATATTAATCATGGCTATAACGGTGTAGAGCATAGTGGTTTGTTTGTCGGTTGGGTAGATGAATCCGCCAAACAAGCTTTAATTTTGAGTTATGCAGGAGAGAGTCGTCGCGAGCCTGCGCGCTACCGAGTTTATGATTTAAGTAATGTGTATCAAATCATGCGACCGACTATTTAAGGCTTCAACCAGCTGCATAAATCTATAAAAAAGCGTCCGTAGCTCATATCCAGTGTAGTATGAGCTACGGACGCTTTTTGTTGTTAATAAGTCTTCTGAGTAAAAGTTATTAACTGGCTTTGACTCTTGTTTGCTTTAATTAAAAGGGTTTTACTACTGCTAGAATGACAATAAATATCAGGGCGAATACTGGCACTTCATTGAACCAGCGCCAGAAGACATGGGTTTTATATTGAGGATTGCGAACCAGTTTTTTACGATAAAATCCACAAGCGCCGTGATATGCTGACAGCAAAATTACTAGCACTATTTTCACGTGTAGCCAACCTTGAGTTTTATAAACCTCCCAGCCTAATCCCACCATCCATAGACCAAGTATCCAGGTGGCTATCATGGAGGGCGTCATAATGCCGCGATAGAGTTTGCGCTCCATAACGATGAAGCGCTCTTGACTCACCAGATCCTCACTCATCGCATGATAAACAAACAAACGTGGCAAGTAAAAAATTGCTGCAAACCAGCACACTACGGCGATAATGTGCGCCGCTTTAATCCAGTTAAGATAATCTATCATAGCTCAGTCTCTTTATACTCTGTATATGTGGGGTCTTATAAATGCTGAACAGTCTAAACTCAAGTAGCAGCGCTAGCAAGCCTAACTAATTGTATACTTAGAATCTGTATGCTTAGAATCTGTATGCTTAGTGCCTACCAGTTCAGTAAATTATACAGTAGTAGTATTATCTAATAGAGTAATAGATTATTTAACCTCTAATATGAATTTGCGACTGTTGACCGCTCATAGCGTCTATTACTTCTAACGGCTTAGCTGTGACAGGAGCTGCAAGTTGCGCGCTCAAGCCTAGCTGACGCATAAGTCGATCGTCATCTGATTGGCTAGCGTTACCTGTTGTCAGTAACTTGTCACCATAAAAAAAGGAGTTAGCGCCGGCCATAAAAGCCAATGCTTGCTCAGCATCTGAAAGGCTTTCGCGTCCAGCAGACAGACGGACATAACTGTCTGGGCAGCAGATACGTGTTACTGCAATGGTACGTATCCACTCAATGATTGGTAGCTGACCTTCTGCTAACACTTTGTCACCAATCGGAGTCCCGGCAATAGGCACCAGTAAGTTCACCGGTATAGATTCAGGTGGCTTTGGCATTTTAATCAGCTCATAGAGCCAATCAATACGATCCTCACGGCTCTCACCCATACCAACGATATTACCACTACAAACATTGATACCAGAGTTGCGTACATGGTTTAAAGTATCTAAGCGCTCATCATAACTACGTGTACTAACTACCTGTTCATAGTAACGCCGCGAAGTATCTAAGTTATGATTATAGTAATCGAGTCCAGCGTCCGCTAATTGTTTAGCTTGGGTGGCATCAAGCATGCCAAGCGTCATGCAAGTCTCAAGCCCTAAGCCTTTGACCTCTTGGATCAACTCTATGACATAGGGCATATCCTTGCTACTAGGATGTTTCCAAGCTGCGCCCATACAGAACCGTGACGAGCCTGCGGCTTTGGCACGTTTAGCCGCTGCAATAACCTTATCAACTTCCAAGCGTTTTTCAGCCTGCAATTTAGTCTTATTGCGGTGATGACCTGATTGTGAGCAGTAACCACAATCTTCTGGACAGTTGCCAGTTTTGATCGATAAGAGGGTGCTAATTTGTACTTGGTTGGGCTTAAAATACTGGCGATGAATAGTTTGTGCTTGGAGTAATAAGTCCATTAAGGGTAAGTCAAACAGCTGAGATATTTGTTCACGGCTATATTTTATCGGCGAGCTATGGTTAGCTAAAGTAAATAAGTCAGTGTTTTTATCATTAGGTTCGGAGATACAGAGCAGTCCTGCCATTTTTTTAAGTCCTTTTTAAGTTGAATTGAAACCAAAATGTAAAATAAGCTGAGATAGCCAATGCCTCAGCAGACAATAAAAAAGGCTACGATAACTTTGGTTTACCGCAGCCTTGTATAAGGCTAGACCGCTAAAATTGATACATGAAATTCATTTCAAGCAATTTTAGTGGCTTTTTAGTACCCTTTTAGTCCCTTTGATATTATTACTTACCAAGCTTATGCTTAGCAACCCCGATCCAATGATTAGCGAACTGCTGGGCTTTATAGGCGTAGGGCTTTGCTTTTTGAATATAAGGCTCATACTGTTCTGGAATAGTCGGCACGATATGCTTAGCCAGTTTATTAAACCACATCATCAGGCTGTAATCGCCTTCTATGCTTAGTTTATTCTCTTGTACTGCAGTCATAAAGGCGGGCAGGCTGCCTTTGGTCAAAAGCTTTACGCCAGTCATAGAGTCTTTGAAATTGATGGTCAAGTCAGCGTTATCTGCATGACCACTACGCTGGCTAAACTCGCCATTATCAAAGCTAAAATAACGAGCGATATCAGCTTCTTCGCTGGCAATCTCGATGATTACTTTACGATCAGCAAATAACGCTTGAACCTCTTCATCGTCGCTATCAGCGAGCATAGATAGACGGTAGCCAACCACGGCCAATAGTACGTCTAACGGGTCGGATTTGATATCTAAAACAGGAATGTTAAACATAGTCGAACTCCTAAAAATGGGTGAATAAGTTATTTAAACTAAAAAGCTATCTACATTAGAAATAAATATAAAAGTATTTAAACTAAAAGTATTTAAACTAAAAATTCCAATTTCGCCCTATTCAGAGCAAAACAGAATTAACTGAGCAGATTGTAACGATTAATGCTAGTTTAATCTTTAGTAGTTAGGTAGAGAGCATTAAGTGTATTGTAACAATAATAGCACTAGCAGACGCAAAAAATGCGCTCATGATAGGCGCAAAATCGGCTTAAATAAAATATAAAAATAAGCTAGCTTAATCTTAGCTATAGTCCATTAACTATTCAAAACGGGGCTGATAATTTTCATCATAAATAGGGCTGTGCTCAATATAACGAGCGACGGCTAATTCACGCTCTTTTTGCATAGCATAGCTGACGCTATCATAGCGTAATGCTCGATAAAGTACCCATGCAAATAAAGGCAACCAGCTGATACCCATTGCCGCTACATAACTGTGCCATTCGCTAAGCGTCAGCCAGCTTAGTAGTGCGCTATGAATGCCTTCGACGACAAGCCAGTAAGCGATACCGCCTAGTAAATAGGCGATCAGCCAGCGCTGGGCGGTAAATGCGAGCGCTACTACTAGCCCTGCCAATATGCCAAAACTGAACAATATCCCCGTGTCCCAAGCCTCTATGCCCACACCCGATAGTATCGTTAATAACATCATTTCATTTATCTCACTATTTAAAAGGTGAATACTTAAAAGGTGAATTCCAATGACAGTATTATGGAAGCATTTTGATAGAAGCTAAAGAGGGTAACTACTAGGTTACGACAGCAGATGACGCTTAGTTTTTAGGTATAAAATTTTTTCAACAGACCCTAATGTTATGGTGCTATCAGTACAGAATTTCCTTGCGTACTGGGCTTCTTAGACCGTGTCTGCGAAAGTTTATACCAATAGCACGGTATCAGTTTTAGAGTCAATCAACTCTACGGTGACCCCACCAAGATAATAGCGAGACCAATACCGCTCCTAATACCATCAATCCTATGGTAGTCAGCCACTGAGCGCCAGTGGGATAGTGCCACGGGGCAACGTTATGGATAGCATCCCCATTTAAAGTGCCTACAGCATCGATTTTCCATGGCCATACTTTCACTAGAGAGCCTGCAATAAATCCTATTAGTAAAGCTAAAGTCGCCTGATAATAGTGTGACAGTAGCCATTTGAGTAAGCGCGTAAATAACAGCAAACCGGTCGCCATGCCAGCGATAACGGTAAAGATTACGCTCAGGTTCATGGTATCGACGGCTTCTAAAACGGTGTCATAGGCACCCATTAATAATAAGATAAAGGAGCCAGATACCCCGGGTAATACCATGGCACAAATCGCAATCGCCCCTGCGAAAAACAAGTAGGGCAACCCAGGAGTAGCCGTCGACAACGGCAGATTGCTAACGGTGACGGCTATAATAAGACCGATAGCGAATAAACTGATCCGACCGATATTCCAGCGCTTAATTTCAGTTAATAAAATAACCACGGTAGCAGCTACTAAGCCAAAGAAAAACGACCAAATCAGCAGCGGCTCATTATCAAGTAAATGCTTAATTATGCCCGCTAAGGTCGCAAAGCTGGAGACGATACCTAAGAGTAGAAACAATAAAAAAGTCGCATCTACTTGGCGCCATACCGCCCATAAGCCTTTTATGCCACCTTGTTGGCGAAATACTTGCCATAAGCTGGGACCGATACTACTAATGGCATTGATTAAACGCTCATAAATACCAGCAATTAGCGCTATCGTACCGCCGGATACTCCCGGTACAATGTCAGCGGCTCCCATCGCCATTCCTTTGATATAAACGCCAAATAGCTGCTTGGGGCTATTAGATTTGGCTGGGGTAGCTGTGGACTTAGCTGCTAAGCTTGGCGACGGCGTATCGGGCCGCGGTGATGGTGATGCCGTCATGGATATTCCTTGCTGTTCTGAGGTTGTTGAAGTTCTGAGGTTGTTGAATAAAGTTGGTTAAATGATAATTATTAAGCTATAGCTTGAAGCTGGGTGGGTCAAACAGATAATAAAAGCTGGATTAATAGCGTACTTAATCCAGCTTGCGGTCTCTATAGCTTATAGCTTCTAAGATAAGTGAGCTTTATTTGGCAGGCACCAATGCAGGATGGCCAAGTGCGTAGAGCACCCCTTCAAGTCCGGTGACATTGACCGCCGCATCGGCACGGGCTTGCACAATAGGCTTAGCATTATAGGCGATACCCAAATCTGCAATGGCCATCATCGGTAAATCATTGGCACCGTCGCCAACACAGACCACTTGTGACATAGCGATACCTAAGTGCTCAGCAGTATGGGCAACGATTTCAGCTTTTTTGTCACCATTAACGATAGGCAGTTGCACGTAACCGGTAACTTCATCTTCATCAATATCTAAATGGTTGGCATGAACCTCGTCAATACCCAGTTGCTCAGCGATATAATTGGCAAAATAAGTAAAGCCACCTGACACCAGCACCGTATGATAACCCAAAGTCTTCAGCGCACTGATGGTTGTACGGGCGCCTGTCGACAAGGTCAGCTTGGTGCAAATCTCGTCGAGTACCGAAGTTGGAATACCTTGTAATAACGCCATACGCTGGGCAAATGACTCATCAAAATCAATCTCACCGCGCATAGCCGCTTCAGTGATGGCCTCTACTTGCTCGCCAATACCCGCCGTTTTTGCCAGCTCAACGATCACCTCTTGCTCAATTAAAGTGGAGTCCATATCGAAGCACGCCAGTTTATGGGTGCGCAGCATATGGCCCACCGATAAGATATGACAATCCACCAAGTCCAAATTGTCTATGGTTGAGGCTTGCTCGGTGCTAGTATTCTGCGCTTTATCATAGTTTTCTGCTAAATCACGGCGTAGGCGAGTAGTCAGCTGATCGTCAATAATATGGGCAGCAGCGGTTTTTTTAGCGGGGTGCATAAGCGTATTATTGACCGGCACCAATAGATAACGGAACACTTGCGCAGGCACAAAAGACTGTCTAGCCGTATTATCAGTAGCAACACTTGGGGTGTCATCAATATTTATATTTACAAAAGTGGCGTCTTTATCTTCTGCTACCGTGACTAAGTGCCAGTTGGGCTGCTCATCAACCCATGACTGTACGTACTGATGAATATCCATCGCTGGAATATGAGCGGGCAATACCACGATTAGGGCAAAAACAGGCAAAGATTGTAGCGCATCAAAATCATGCAAGTCAGTGTTTTCAGGCAACAGCGATGCTATAGAATTAACCGCTTGTTGCCATGCTTTGCTGTCTTTTGGTAACGAGTATGGCGTATTTTTTGGCATGGCTCAATGGTCCCTTGTATGCTTAGATAAGATTAGGAATAATAACAGTTTTACTCTATATCACCTATACATGGTATGCAAATCTCAACCATAGGCTACAATATAAAATTATTGCTGCGAAAGGGTTGCGTTAAAATAGCAGCGTCTTCAAGTAAGCGGTAATCGATATATAGTCAATAATCAAATTAAATGAGATTATCAGTAGCGACAATAAATTATAAAATTTATCAGGGCAAGCAAACTATGACCACTATGATGGTGATATAGTAGGCAATATAAGCGGTTCGTTTGTTCAAAGCGCCCTAAATGGTCGCCCAATTTTCTCAAAAAATGAGCCTATAAATAAAACGCTCGTTTTTAACTTCCTCTATTCAAAAAAGTTTAACATATCATGACGTATTTAGCGCCGCGGCAAGGTTTATTTGCCATTATTATTCTGGTTAGTTTTTGCTTGCATACTTTATTGCTCGTGCTCAGTACTGATCATCAATTGAGCAAAAGTCGGGTACAAAAAGGCGAACAAATGGTCGCCCAACTTATCGACGAAGCACGTCTGTCTTTAGAAAATAAAGACCGGGTAAGCCTAAGTGTGATTGCTAATCGTTATACTAGCGAGCAGGATGTGGCTCGCTTGGTGATCAAAGATAGTAACGATGAGATCTTAGTCCCTGTGGGCAACGCTCCCATGCAGCAGGGTGATACTATTCGTCAGATTGCTACTCAAGGTGATGCGGTCATCGGTAGTGTAGCGCTGACGCTAAAAGATATCAGTAAAGGCGAGATTGTAGCGATGCAGTGGCCCTTTGTCATCAGCTCACTGATTATGCATCTGTTTTTATGGCTATTATACGGTTATGTTGCTCGTCCTACCAAAGAGCAAATCAATGCCCTCAGCCGTGATATCTTAGAGCTGCACCGAGATCAGTATTCTCAGGGCGGGCGAGTAGACTACGGCCGTACGCTTGCTGATAATAATGAGACCACGTTTGATGATAGTTCTAATGAGCGCGCTAAACAACCCGCTAATAAACCATCTCAAGTTAATACAGCGGATATTCATAGTGAATTAAATGCTTATCTAAAAGCGCAACAAGCTGGAGATAGCACTAGCTCTGTAGAGAACTCATCAGACAGCTTACCCTCAAAAGATAGGGATAACGTAGATGCAGATGCAGCCGATACCGTGATTGAGAGCATCAACCCAGTGCCAGCGAAGAGTCATACTGCTAATGCCTCAAAACTATCTACTACGCGCCCCTTTGACAAGGTCAGTGTGCAGATTATGTTCCATGATGAATACAATATGCTTGAGCGTCTAGCGCCTGAGATGCGCCTACCTTATCTGGCATTATGTACTCAATTATTAAATCAAGCTATAACTGAGCTACTGAAACAACCCTTACTACAGGGAGTAAGCGCTATTAATAAGCCTGAATTTGAAAAAAATGGCGCTTGTGTGGAGCTCAAAGCGGACAACAGTCATGCTAAAGTAGCGCTAGCGGGGGTGATGCTAGGTAAGCTTTATTTAATGTTAAATAAAATCATTCATGATAAGCATGTGGAGTTGTCACGTTTTGCTTTACCTGCTAAAGCGGGGGTTAGTGACAATGCGCAAGCTGACGGTATGACCCAGTTACTCAAAAGTGTCGCTACTAAAGAACAGTTACTTATTTTATTGCCCAATGCAGGCTTAAAACAAATAGGTAATCATGTCCAAGTGCGTAGCCTTAAGCGTCCAACGACTGTCTACGAGCGTGAGTGTGCCGTATTCGATGGTGGTAATGATGCTATGATTCAGCGGTTAGCTGATGTACGCAACGCCGTCCTAATGACAGAGGATAAAGAGCAGTAATTGATATTAATATAGAAATAACGACGGTTATAACCCATAATAAAGTAGCATCTGCGTAAAAAGAATTGACAAGATTGGATAGAGCCATTATAAGGCATATATATATTAGTAAGTTTTATAATCTTGTCCGAAAAATAGGAGTAGGTCATGAGTGATGCCGATATTGATGATGATTTTGATGATGACTTCATTGATGATGATGATGCAAAAATGGTAGAAGAGGCAGAAACGAGTGTACGCACCCGTTTAAGTAGCCTTGAGAAGCGCCGTCTAATTGATAACTTGTTAGAAGAAAAGCGTCTAGAAAAAGAGTTAAAAGATGAGCTTGATGATTTAGATAATTTAAATGACGACTGGGATGAGGATTGGGATGACGACGATCTTTAGATGGTATGATTCCAAGCTCGCTACTGAAAGTTATAATAAAGTTAATTCTGAGAAGTAGTCCATTAAAGAAACTAGTGAAAGTTCGATAAAAAGTTTTTATTAAGAAGTTTCTATTAAAAGTACTGCTGATCACCTAATGTTCAATCGCAAGCTCACTTTTTAAGCAGAAGCTTGCGACCCAAGGATAATCATATTATGAGTAACCCTTTAAGTTTTGATGAATTATTAGACTATCTAGACAATCAAGAGAGCCAATATGTGCTTGATAGTATTGCCACTCATGGCTTTTTGACCGCTACCGTCGTTGGTCCTGAACTACCTAACTGGATCGATGCGCTATTTGAAGGTCATGTCAGTGAGATTCCAGCAAACGTAATCGATGGGATTAAGCGCTGGCGTGCCGCTATTGAGTCTGAGCTCAAAAACGAGACCCCTATTGAACTCCCTTTTGGTGAAGACGCCGGTAATGAAGAGGTTGCTGTTGATTTCTCTGACGAGTCTGACATTGTCGCTTGGTCGATTGGTTTTGTAGATGCTATGTATGGCGATGAAGCCAGCGATTGGTTTGCAGATGAAGACACTAGCGAGGATGTAGCGGTATTGACCTTGCCTATGATCGTGCTTAGCGGTATTGATGATGAAGATCCAGAGCTGGCTCAAATGCGTCAAGATAACGATAAGTTGGCACAAATGGCCAATAGTATTGAAGGTAACTTAACTGAGCTGTTCTTATTGTTTCATACCAATGACTAAAGGAGCTACTAAAGTAACTGAAGCACTTTAGTCCCCTATAAGTATTATTTTAACTTTGAAGTTCACCGATAAGGCAAAACCATGACTGTGCAACTCTCCAATCTTGAGCATTTACCCAATCATCAAATTACCGAGCGTTTGGATGTGGTCTATGGTAGTACAGTACGCTCAAAACATGTCGGTAAAGACTTATTCGCTGGTCTCAAAAATATCGTGGGCGGCGAGCTGACCGCTTATACTGAGCTATTGGAAGAGTCACGCCAAGAAGCGATAGATCGTATGGTGGTCAAGGCGGAAGCGTTAGGAGCAGATGCTGTGGTTGGTTTGCGTTTTTCGACCTCTAGTATTGCCCAAGGCGCATCAGAGCTGTTTGTTTATGGTACAGCAGTCAAGGCAA
Source organism: Psychrobacter jeotgali (assembly GCF_904846315.1). Classification (NCBI taxonomy): domain Bacteria; kingdom Pseudomonadati; phylum Pseudomonadota; class Gammaproteobacteria; order Moraxellales; family Moraxellaceae; genus Psychrobacter; species Psychrobacter jeotgali. Next base: position 1,940,245 of record NZ_CAJHAF010000001.1, on the reverse strand, counting down.
TACCGGTGCAACAGCAGTCCTACCAACATCCCCCTTACCCACCTTCCGATGACCATCATCCGTCTAATCAACCCACGCAGCCTGCGCCAACTGATGATTTGCCACGCTTCAATCCTTTTGGTTAATCCATTTAACATTAGGGCAATCCTACCGCTTCCTATGATAAGAGACGTGTTATGAATAATTCTGTTACGCAGATGCTGATTAATTATGCGCCGCTTATCGTCTTGTTTGTAGTCGGTTGGTATTTTGGTGCCCGTCACGAGCGTCAGCATTTAGAGCGTTTGCTACTCTCAGAGCAAGAGCTTAGTCATATTACGGTATCTACTGAGCGTTTTTATCGACCTAAATTAGCAGCACATAGCGAAGGCGAGTTGGTACTGGGTAGCGTAGTAATTGCCCAGGATTACTTCAAAATGGTGATTGCTCGGGTAATGAGCTTATTTGGACTCAACTTAATCACTTATGAGACCCTGCTTGATCGAGCTCGCCGTGAGGCCGTAGTACGTATGCGTACCCAAGCACATCTTAAAGGCTATAACTATATCTACGGTTTACGTTTTGAAGTTACCAACGTCAATCAGCTCGGCAGTATGGTCGAAGCAATTGCCTATGGCACCGCGGTGATGAGTATTGAAAGCCTCTAAGATATAATGATGTAAGCTTTAAAATTTATAGTTTATTAGGGCGCTGCTATCAGTTATTAGGCTCACCACTATTTAAACGGGCTATTTTATTTCTCTTATCCTCGGCGCTTTCTTCTTTCACTTTGGCAATATCAAATAAGAAAGTTCGGTTTTTGAGGACGGCTACGAACACCACCCCGCCTACAGTATTACCCGCTAATACTACGATTAGAAATACTAGATAATTTAAAAAGCTGACGCTCTCGCCATAAAGTAAAGCAGAAAACACCTCGATATTGCCAACGATACTATGGTGCAGTCCCAAAAACCCAATGCTACCGGTGATAAGGGTGACCAGTACTATGCGGCTAATGGTGTCGCGTGCGGAGGTTACTAGCCACGCAGCTACGCCCATCATCCAGCCTGCTAAAATAGCGCTACCAAAGATAATCCACCAGTCAAAGCCCAAAACATGGTGAGCATAAGCGTCAATATCAGCAACGGTAAACAGCTGCATATTTAACCCCAAGCCCATCATTAAGGCAGCAAAAATACAACCGCCCACGAGGTTACCGGCGATCACGATACCCCATAAGCGCAGCAGCCTGCTGAGGGGCTCTACTTTATTCAACACCGGTAAGCTCAATAAGGAGGTTTGCTCGGTGAACAATAGCGATTGACCAATGACCACAATGATAAAGCCGATAGGATAGAGTAATGACGATAGCACCATCGCATATTCGTTAGGTAGCACGTCGACCAATAAAGCAAAAGCGGCTAATATCATAAAAAAGCTGATACCAAGCTCAAGTCCAGCGGTAAAGGCGCTGGTAAACAGCGAGCTTAGTGAGCGTTTGAAGGTTTCGTTAGCATCAAGGAATTGCTCAAATAAAATACTAGCCGAGCTTTTAGCCTTACTTAAATTATCATCGCTGGCAACTTTTTTGATACTTTCTTTGTCTTCTTCGCTGAATTCTTCAGGAAAGTCTTCATCCTTTAGATTCTCAGTAGCTTCACCCTCATCTTCGTTTTCACTATCTTGATCTTCATCTGCACCACCTTCTTCATCGCTATTGTCGTCATCATTTTCAGTATCAGACTTATCTGCATTTTCTTTTTTATGGTCGTACTCTTGATCATCACGCTGCTGTTCATCGCTTGGTGTATTATCATCATTAGAGTCATCAGTAGCTGAAGGATCTTCTGCTAAAAAGTCAATTTTGGCTTGGTCTTGGTTCTCAGTATTTTGGGACACTTTAAACTCGCTGTTAATTATAAAATAGCTTTAAGAGAAATAATGCTTATGCTAGCGCATAGCGTCACCCTATTATATGAGGGTAGAGGGCGATTGATGTTGTTAATTGTTTAATCAGAGACTTCTAACCCTATAAATGACCTTCGCATCTAACAAAATAATGCTATCTGCGTTAAAATCAACTTACTACTAATTTTGCGCTTATTTTTAAGCAAAAACTTACCAATCAAAAAATGATAAAGACCATACTTATGAGCCAATCTAACATTAAATCTACTGCTAACCCAAGTCATTTAACCCAGTCCATCCAAGCCGCCTTAGGTCAACTTGAGAATGCCTATAACCCCAGCGAGGTTGAGGCGGGCATGTACCAAGGCTGGGAAGAAAGTGGTTACTTTCAGCCCACTTTTGATAAAGATGAGTCGTTTTCAATCGCTTTGCCACCGCCTAATGTCACAGGTTCCCTGCACATGGGGCACGGGTTTAATAATGCGATTATGGATGCGCTGACCCGTTATCACCGTATGGATGGCGACAATACGCTGTGGCAGCCGGGTAGTGATCACGCCGGTATCGCCACCCAAATGGTAGTTGAGCGTCGCCTCAATGCCGAGGGCATCAAGCGCCATGATATTGGCCGTGAAGCTTTTATTGACAAGGTGTGGGAATGGAAAGAAGAGTCGGGTGATAATATTAGCCGTCAGATTCGCCGTTTGGGTAGCTCGGTAGATTGGTCGCGTGAGCGCTTTACTATGGATGAAGGGCTGTCTAATGCGGTAAAAGAAGTGTTCGTGCGCCTATTCGATGACGGTTTGATTTATCGTGGTAAACGTCTGGTGAACTGGGATCCTAAGTTTCAGACGGCGCTTTCTGATTTGGAAGTCGAAAACCATGACGAAAAAGGCAATCTATGGCACTTTCGTTATCACTTCACCGATAAAGACTTGCGTACTCAAGATGGCAAAGACTATTTAATTGTAGCGACTACCCGTCCAGAAACTCTGCTGGGTGATACGGCGGTTGCGGTCAACCCTAGTGATGAGCGTTACGCCCATTTGGTCGGTAAAACCGTTACCTTACCAATCACCAATCGTGTCGTACCTATCGTTGCCGACGATTATGTCGAGAGCGACTTTGGTACCGGTTGTGTCAAAATTACTCCTGCTCATGATTTTAATGATTATGAGCTGGGTCGCCGCCATAACTTACCGCTGATCAATGTGTTAGATGCACATGCCAATATTTTGCCAGAGATGGAGGTTTATCCTGATCTGCAAACCCGTGAGCCGACATTAGAGGCGACCCCTAGCGACCATTTAGGCAATAGCTATGCTGGGCTTGAGCGTTTTAGTGCTCGCAAACATCTGGTAGCGCAAGCGCAAGCACAGGGCTGGCTCGAGGAAGTTGAAGACTATCAACTAAAAGCGCCACGTGGTGACCGTAGTGGGGTCATCGTGGAGCCGTGGTTGACCGATCAGTGGTATGTAGCGGTTGAAAAGCTGGCTCAGCCTGCGATTGAAGCGGTAGAAGATGGGCGTATTGAGTTTGTCCCTGCGCAGTATAAAAACATGTACATGGCCTGGATGAATGGACTACAGGACTGGTGTATCAGCCGTCAATTGTGGTGGGGGCACCGTATTCCGGCGTGGTATGACGATGCGACCGGCGAGATTTATGTGGCGCGTAATGAGGCAGAAGTCCGTAGCAAATATAACTTGAGTGATGATGTCAAATTGCGTCAAGACGATGACGTCCTCGATACTTGGTTCAGCTCCGGTCTTTGGACTTTTAGTACGCTGGGCTGGGCAGATGACAGCGCTGATCCTCGAGTCATGGACACCTTCCATCCGACTAGCGTCTTGGTTACTGGCTTCGACATTATCTTCTTTTGGGTGGCGCGCATGATCATGATGACCATGCACTTTGTGAAAAATGACGATGGCAGTCCGCAAGTCCCGTTCAAAACCGTTTATGTGCATGGTTTGGTGCGTGATGGACAAGGTCAAAAAATGTCCAAATCCAAAGGTAACGTCTTAGACCCTATTGATATTATCGATGGTATCGACCTTGAAAGCTTGGTCGAAAAACGTACCAGCAACATGATGAACCCCAAAGACGCTGCCAAGATCGAAAAGCAAACCCGTAAAGAGTTCCCTGAAGGCATCGCCGCCTACGGTACGGACGCACTGCGCTTTACCTTTACCTCTTTAGCCAGTACGGGACGTGATATTAACTTTGATCTCAAGCGGGTCGAGGGCTATCGCAACTTCTGTAATAAAATCTGGAACGCCAGCCGTTTTGTGTTGATGAACTGCGTAGATAAAGAAGGCAATGCGCTACCAATCGACCAAAGCGTCAATACCGAAGTATGGGAGCTACCCGAAAAATGGATCGTCAGCCGTCTGAATTCGACAATTACTAGTATCCATCAACATTTTGCCCAGTATCGTCTCGATATGGTCAGCCATGATATCTATGACTTTATTTGGAACGAATACTGCGATTGGTACGTTGAGCTTGCCAAAGCCAGTCTGAATGACGACTCAGTATCGGACGCGCGTAAAGCACAAATTCGCTACGTGCTGTTGCATGTGCTTGAGACCTCGATGCGCTTTACCCATCCGATCATGCCGTACCTGACCGAGCAGATTTGGCAAACCATCGCGCCACTTTTAGAACGTAAAAATACCGATAGCATCGTCATTGCTGATTATCCAACCGCCAATCCTGACAAAATCAGCGAGCAAATCGAAGCCGATATGGACTGGCTACAACAGCTTATCGCCAGTGTGCGTAATATCCGTGGTGAAATGAAACTGGGTAATGCCGTGCGCTTGCCCGTGCTGCTACAAAACATCTCTGACGAGGAAGAGCAGCGCCTAGCACGGATTAAGAACCAGTTTAAGGCGCTGGCGAAAGTCGATAGTTTGGAAACACTCAAAGAAGGCGATGAGGTGCCACTATCGTCATCCAGTATGGTCGGGCAACTGCGCGTCCTTGTCCCGATGAAAGGACTAATCGATCCAACCGCCGAGCTTAAGCGTTTAGGTAAATCCTATGAGAAGCTACAAAAGCAAGCGGACGGCATCTCACGTAAGCTGAGTAATGAAGGCTTTACCAGTAAAGCGCCTGCTGAAGTGGTTGAGGCTGAGAAGGTAAAATTGGCTGAGCTAGAAGGGCAGCTTAAGACTATGGATAAGCAGATGGAAGAGTTGAAGGCTTTATAAAAAAGGCAAAAGATTAAAGAGCATGGCTTCAGCATTGAGTTCTTTAATAGGGGGCAAATATGCGGGTCATTGCTCGGTGTTCTTTAAAAGCTTCGCTCGGCGCTCGCGCAGTGCTTATATTATGACTTTCTAGCAAAAAGCGTAGAATGATTATAAGATGAGTGATAAGCAGAAATAATATAAGTGAGATTCGTCATGCTAAATAGTTATCGAGCAGTGATAGAAGAAGGAAAAATCAAATGGTTAGATACACCGCCATTGGTCACTTCTGCGCAAGTGATTGTCACGGTATTATCGCCTGTAGAAAAAGATACGTCAGAAGATACTCAAGGCGTTAAGCAAAAACGAAAACTTGGGTTTATGCAAGGTGAGATGACGGTGCCGGACGATATTCATTGGGGCGATGAGCGAGTGCAAGATTTGTTTGGGGTAGAGTGATGGGTTATCTTCTTGATACTCATATAGTACTTTGGCTGGCAAATAGTCCCGATAAAATCAATCCCTCTGTTAAGTCGATACTAAAAAATATTGATTATGACATTTACTTTAGCGCGGTTAACTTTTGGGAAATCGCTATTAAAAACCAGCTTGATAAGAGTAATTTTCAGGTTGATAGCGTAAAACTATATGAGCAGATGCTTGAGCATGGTTTTATTGAATTGCCTGTACTCTCTAAGCATACTCTGTTGTTAGAGAGCCTTCCAAGTCATCATAAAGATCCTTTTGATAGGCTGCTGATAGTTCAGGCTTTAGATGAAGATTTGACTTTGATTACGCATGATGCGTCAATTTGGAAGTATGATCTGAGTGTTAAGAAGGCTTAGTTGTATAGATTCCCTATGCCAAGTTAAAGAAGTCAATATTTTGCTTAATTTATAATTAACTAGCTATAGTTAGCGCTATCCATAACCCCTTATCAAAACCGGAAAACGCTTATGGATAGTATTTATCTCAAGCTTGTCATCGTAGCTTTGCTACTAGCTATCGTTGGCTATCTCATACATCAAAGCAAGCAAAAAGATTCGCCAAAATATAAACAACTCAAGACTTACTCTAATATTACCTACGATAGACAAGAGTATTATGAAAGCGATTTTAAAAGTACGCTGCTGTATTTGGCGACTTTAGGTCATCATGAAGCGTCGATAAAAAGTCGCAACTCGTATGATAATACCTATGAGCAATATAGTTATATCTTTAATAAAGTCACCGAGCTACAAGAGCAGATAAACGTAGGTATCGCCAAGTTAGAGCAAAACATCTCATTGACCATAAAAGAGCTAAAGGCGAGTAGTCGCTTAGTCACTGACGTGGCACTGATAAGAGAAGTAATAGAAGCGCTCAAAAATACCGATAAAATAGACAGTCAAGTTAATATGATTGATGGCCTTGGCTTTACTAAAGTCGCTCGGCTCAAAACATGGTTCCCGTCATTTACGATATTCACTGGGATTATGGCAGGACTGTTAATCATAATGGTCATCTGGTTTCTACTATTAGCCTTGGGCGGTAGCGGTACGACTCTCATGAGTTATTTACTGGTTCTAGCCATCATGATTATCCCTATAGTTGCATTCTCGACTTTCAAATCACGTGCGAATACTAAGAAATTTGAGCAGCAAGATAAGGCACTAATAGAAAAGATAAAAGCTATTTTAGACAACTCAGAAAAGCTAGAGAACACTATTATTCTGCTTAATACTAACAACAGAGAGTTAGAGTCCTATCTGAATCAGCTGGCTAGTATAAATCGAGAAGTCACCGCAGCACTCTATAAGAATAGTGCTTATATCAAGGCGGCGAAGAAGTCGAAGGCGTTATTTAAGAAGGGTGATTATAATAAGGAAGAGATTGAGTTGTCGAGTAAGATCAATATGGTTGTTGATGGATTGAGAATAGAGGTAGAAAGTAGTCAGTTGTTGGGCTAATATGTTAGTTGCTTTGTTAGTTTGAAAATTTGTTGGTGAGGTATCTGTTGAGGTGGTTGATACTGAAAGAACTGAATTGGCTAAGTTTCAGAGAAGAAAAAAGCAAAAGCTTAAAGAGCATGGCCTCAGCATTGGAGTTCTTTAAACTATAGAAATATGCGATGCATGAGACGGTGTTTTTTTAAAGGCTTTGCTCGGCGCTCGTCCCTCGCGCAAGTACGCACTGCACACAATAATCTGTCCACAAATTTTAAATAGAGTAACAGCCATAAATGAAAAGTAGCTTATGTTCGAGGTAAATGATCACTTCCTAGATTCTAGCGGCGCAGATTGAGAAATTAAAGGCTTTATAATTGAAACGTAAATATCTGTATTAAAAAAGAACGTCGTCATAATTTATGATGGCGTTTTTTTATTTAGTATTAGATAGATTTCTCTCTCAACCTCTATTATTATTCTATAGCTAGATATTTGTATGATATTATCTATCAGCTTTCGTGGTGCAATTTTATCGCTTAAAGTGCATAAAATGGATGTGATTATATTGATGATGAATATACTATTTTAAGTGAATTTTCAAGGGTTTTGGATAGACTTATTTTTTTAATTATAATCACATATTAAGAAATATTATTTAGGATAGACTTTGAAAAAACTTCTGAAAAAATTTGAACATATTTTTAAGACTTCATGGTTAAGTTCAGTTTTATCGATTTTCCTATTTTTGTATTACACTACTCTAGATATTTGGGGTGATGAATGGGATTGGATAGCCTTAAATAAAGAAGCACACGGAAATTTTTATAAGTTTTTAATAGTCGCTACCGTAATAAGTGTTCTGTTTAAAGCGTATTATGACTATATGTCAGATAAGAATAAAAAAGAGAATGAGCTTGTTTTACAAAGATTTATTGGTCTTATAAGAAGTATTGTAACGACTAAAAAGAACAGATTTTATGAAAAAGCAACAAGATTAAAAACAGAAAGTAGACGTGTTAATTTCTTTCAAGAGATTACACATCCCCAAGATCAGATTAAATTCATAATGAATCAGTTAAGTGGTTTTTTTGAGTTCTGGGGCGTTAATCGCAATCAGTTGGCAGTAACCATATTAAGTAGCGTAGCAAAAGACGGAAGTGATAATGAAAATTGGCGGTTTATTTTGAAATTAGACCATCAAAGAAGTCACACGAGTGCTAATACCTTGATGAAAGGTGATTCTTTGGCAAGGAAAGCTATAGATAATGGTGTACCTATTTTTTTAGCAGATTTAAATGAAGGTATTTTCCAACAAGTATTTCTTCAGTCAGAACGTTCTCAAGAATCTAATAACATAGGCTCAATTTACTGTAAACCAGTTACAATTAAAATTCAAGACGTTACTTACAGGTATGTCTTTTCTGTTGTATCATATGGAACATACTTGTGCCAACCAACTGATATAATTGAAGCAAATCAAATGTCTATGATTTTAGATGAGATAGGCGATCGGGTAGAGTTGGAGCTTTACTTGTTAGCAATGAAGCAGCATAAAAGTAAGTCCTAATTTAAGGAGTATATGTCATGGATTCAAAGACTAAAGTAAGAGTGATTATTTCTTCACAAAGTAGTCATAAAGTAAACCCTGAAAAAATTGCTAAAAGACATGAATCTATTAGATATTTATCAGCATTTTTGGGAAGTGCAGAGCATAGAAAAGAGAGTAATTTGGAAAGTAGAATATGTAGTCGTGATATGCAAATAAGTTAACTACTTGTTGTATTTTAATTGAAGCCGCTTCAGTCCTTGCTGTGAGCGGCTTTTTAATATCATTAATCAATCTATTGTTTTTAAAAGCATAACACTCTAACGCAAGGAACACCATGAACCTAACCATCGGACAACGCCTACCTCTAAGCAATCTCAACATCGACGTAACTTTACCAATAACTCTAAAATTCACCCGTCAAAGTCCGATAGAGATAGACGTTAGCTGCTTTGCCTTAGATAGTGCAGGCAAGCTGATAAACGATGATTACATGGTGTTTTATAATCAGCCAACCTCGCCCTGTGGACAAATTAAGCTCACTCATTATGAATCGCAGCCCAGTACCGACAAAGGCATTCAAGCCGAGTTTGAGATTAACTTATCCAAACTAGCTGCTAATATAGATAGTTTATATTTCGTGTTATCAGCCGATACGCCACTCAATCAAATCCAATCGTTAGAAATAGGCGTTTGGCAACAAGCCCAAAAAGCACAAGCGCACTACCAAGCAGCAGACTTTGCTCAGCAGCAAGCCAGTATGCTCATGCAAATTTATCGTAAAAGTGGAGTTTGGCGCTTAGCCAACGTCGCACAAGGGTTTAACGGTGGCTTAGCTGCGATAGTGCAGCACTTCGGTGGTGATGTAGCAGAGGATGATAGCGGAAATGTCGCTTCACCAGCTCCGCAACCACCTAAAGTAAATACCTCAAAAGTCGCTTTAGAAAAGGTGATGTTAGAGCAAGCCCCAAAGCTCGTCAACCTTGCCAAAAAAGCTACTATATCTTTAGAAAAACGCCAATTACAGCAACTAACCGCTAAGGTTGCCTTAGTATTGGATGCGACAGGTTCAATGCATCAACAATATAAACAAGGACGCGTACAAGAAGTGGTCAATCGCTTATTGCCACTAGCCGTCAGCTTTGACGATGACCAAGCGTTAGACTGTTGGGCATTCGGTGAACACTGCTCATATTTAGGTGAGGCTGGACTTAATAACTACGCTGACTTTATCGATACCGTCCAAGGTGGTTGGCGTAAATGGGAGCTGGGCGCACGCACCAATAATGAAGCTGGAGTAATGAAAGCCGTCACTGACTTTTATCAGAATGACGGACTTAACGTGCCAGTTTATATTTTATTTATCAGTGATGGCGGTGTGCGTGATACTCGCGGTATCACCAAAATAATGACGGAAGCTGCAAAGCTACCGATATTTTGGCAATTCGTGGGTTTGGGCGGGCGCAGTTATGGCATTTTAAAAGACTTAGATAACATGACTGGACGACTACTTGATAATTGCAGCTTTTTTGAATTGGATGATTTAGACGATATTAGCGAAGACGCTTTGTATGAGAATATGTTAGAAGAGTTTCCAAGCTGGCTGAAAGAAGCACGAAAGATAGGGTTGGTGGCGACGATATAGCAATCAAGCCTAAAAATAATAGCTCAAAAAAACACACTATTACTATATTTAGAGTGCTAAGATTAAAAGTAAGTGTAGCGGTACTACTATTTAAAGAGACCTTTACTGTAAGGCTTTAAATCTGCCAGAACCTGTAAGCTACGCTAAGATACGATCACTATTATTTACTCATTACTATTAAAGGATTAACTATGAGCTATCGTTTTAAGTTATCAGCTGCCGCCATGCTAACGGGTGCTTTACTGTTATCAGGCTGTGCCAGCACTGGTATGTCGCCATCGACTCCGAATAATCAAGTCAATAATAACTATCAGCTGCCGCAAGAGATCTATGAAGGCTACTGGGCCATGACTTCAAAGATCAATGGTCAAGCTGGGGTGGTGAGCTTTCGAGATGGCATGACCTATAACTATCGCTTTAAGTGTAACGCTGATGGCAGTTATCAGCAGGTAGCAGTAGAGAAATATAAACTAAAACCGAACCCGACGGCAGTCGGATTGCAGTATGAGAATGAGCCGGTATTCTCGGAGATTAAAGTGGTGAGACTTGCGCCTAAGCAGGTGTTAATGCTCAATCAAAGCTACAGCGATCCTGAGTTACAACGAGTGCTCCCTGATGGTCAAGAGTATGCTTATATTTATAAGCCGACTTTAGAGCCGCTTTGCTCGCTATGATATTTTTACTCACTTAGCAGTATTTACAGCCGCTTTAATGAAAAAACCGCTTTAGTTTTAGACTACGAGCGGTTTTTTTAATAAATGAACTCATTTCATTTAAGCTATATTTTATTTTTATGATTATAAAAAGTGAACTGAGGAGTGGTTTGTAAGCGCAGTCTATTAGGTATAAGATTAACCCTTAATGAAAAAATTACTTTGTTATCAAAGAGCGACATAAAGACGCAAAAACAATCTTGCTCCTTACTATGATTTCTTGCATCCTTAAGGGCTTAGACCAGCTTATATCTCTGTACCACAACTATTGTCCATTAACATAAACAATATCCTTAATAAAACCATGACCGAAAAGAAAAAAGCTTTTTATTATCGGCCCAAGACCAATCAATCTAACAGCGCTGCGCTGCGTTGGACGTTTGTTATATTGGGCTGGATGTTTTTCGTTTTGGGCATCATAGGTATTGCGTTACCAGTCATGCCGACCGCGCCTTTTATACTTTTAGCGGCGGGTTGCTGGGCACGAAGCTCAAGACGTTTTCATTTTTGGCTAATTAATCATAGATACTTTGGTAAGTTTGTCCGTGATTGGGAAGAAAACCATGCGGTGCCGCGTTACGCTAAATGGCTGGCCACTATTATGATGGCGATATCATCGGCTATGTTATTTTATCGTTTGCCGGCTGATATTTTATGGGTAGCATGGGTGGTGGCAGCAGTCTGTGCAGGAGTAGCCATCTATTTATTTAGGTTGCCAAATGCTAATTAATATTCATTTATATGCAAAAAAATAAATATTTATCATTTAGTTACATAAAAGTCTGTTATAAGACTTGCGCAAACCCAAAACCATCCCTATAATACACACAAGCTTAAGAGCAGTTCTGCACAAATCATTACCTCGTAGTATTAGTTATAATCCTTCGTTTTAATATTTATCGTTCAGTAGCTATTTGCAAGCGTTACCGGTCAATTAGACCACCAATAAATTAAAAAGTAGGATTATTAGTATGTCTGATACTCAAAAAGGTACAGTTAAGTGGTTCAACGAAGCTAAAGGCTTTGGTTTCATCGCTCCAGAAAACGGCGCCGACGTTTTTGCTCATTACAGCGAAATCTCAGGTTCTGGTTTCAAAACTTTGGCTGAAGGCCAAGAAGTTGAGTTCACTGTAACTCAAGGCCAAAAAGGCCCACAAGCACATAACATCGTTGCTATCTAATTTTAATTAGATAAGTAGATGTTTAAGAAACGAACCTAAGGGTTCGTTTTTTTTCGTCTAAAATTTGTCATTTTAGCTCATATTTAGGCTGTAATTAGGGTAAGTTAAAGTCTCGCTCATCAATTATAGTAACTATTAACCACCCTTAAGCTATTATTTGAAATAGCTTAAGGGTTTTTTTAAGGTTATAACTTATAACCACTAAATAAAGCTAATTCCAACATTAATAAGTCCACCCCCCAGTAGCAACCAGCCAAACATAATTGCTCCTAGTATCAAGGGTTTTATCCCAGCTTGTTTAATAGCGCTCAAATGAGTGGTCAAACCTAAAGAAAACATCGCCATAGTCAGTAATAAATCATCTAACCGCACCATAGTGTTCTCAAAGCTATTAGACATTGGTAGCCAAGTATGTAGTAGCACAATAGCGATAAAAATGAAGGCAAACCAAGGCACTTTGACTTGTTGAATACGGCTGAGGAGTGTGGGCTTGTCGCCGTTCTCGCTGCTGCCTTGGGTCAAAGCGAAGGATAGTATCAGTAAAAATGGCGCTAGCATCATGACTCGAATCATCTTAGTCACCACAGCGGTATCACCGACATCACTACTAATAGCGTTACCAGCGACCACCACCTGTGCCACTTCATGCACCGTCGAACCGGTATATACCCCATAATCTTGTGGACTTAACCACGGTTGCAGCCAGCCCAAATGATACAAAAATGGATAGAGCAGCATAGCAATGGTGCCGAATACTACTACCGTTGCCACCGCAATAGTGACCTTATGCGCCTCAGCTTTTACTACGGGCTCGGCAGCGATCACCGCAGCTGCTCCGCAAATACTGGCGCCTGAACCAATTAAAAGAGTCGTCTTTTTATCAACTTTGAGCCATTTTGTGCCTATCCAATAGGTCAATAAAAAAGTCGAGGTGAGTACTAAGGCGTCACTGATAACGGCGGGCATCCCGACACTAGCTACTTGGGTAAAGGTAAGCTTAAAACCGTAGAACATGATTGCGAGCCGCAGTATTTGACCTTTTGCAAAGTTAACCCCATCCTCAAGACCCTCAGAAAATTTTGGATAAATCGTATTGCCCAGCAGTATACCTATCAAGATGGCTAGCGTTAATGATGACAAGCCGATAAGTCGCCCGTTTGACCAACTATCTAAGCTATTATTGAGCCATAAACAAAACACACTCCCTACTAATACCACCATCAACCCTACTAAGTGCTGTTTACGGGGAAAATAGCTAATTAAGGATTGGCTAAAAGCACTCATAAAAAACTCATCTTATGGATAATCGAAATAGGCATATACTTATGAATGGACAGTATAAGGCAAGCTCATTTATAATAAAAACAGATTAATAAGATAGAAACTATCGGTTTTTTAGGTTAATAAGCCGATGTCTAGTGAACGGTATAAAAACTATGAAAAAACCGCAGCAAGTTTTACCGAAGATTACTTTAAAGCAATTGGCTATTTTTGTGAGCATTTATCAGACAGGTAGCACCAGTGCTGCCAGTGCAGCGCTGCATTTGTCGCAGTCGGCTATCAGTAGTGCATTGACGGCGCTCGAATCTCGATTGCAGATGCCATTGTTTGAGAGAGTAGGTCGTAGACTGAATCGACACCCTAATGCTTATCCGGTTTATGTCCAAGCGCAAGCGATTTTGGAGCAATCCTTGACGCTTGAGCATTACCATAAGCATCAAGCCGGTCAGATTCATATAGGGGCTAGTACGACTATTGGCAACTATGTATTGCCGCCGTTGATTGCAAAGCTATATAACAGAGTCTCTGCTAGTGATAGTGCTACTCATAACAGCGCCGCTAGTGTGGATGTTTATATAGCCAATACTCAAGAGGTGATTAATGAGGTTGAGCAATTAAATATTGACATTGCTTTAGTAGAAGGGGTGCCGCGACCTAATGATATAAAGGTGCTGGAGCAGCGGGCTTGGCGTACCGATACTCTAATGGTGTTTGCCAAACGTGATAGCAGATGGCTTATAGAAACAGAGACTTATAATAAAGTCGATGACTGCTATGAGCTCAGTGTGACGCAGTTAGCAAAATTACCATTATTGGTACGGGAAGCTGGTTCAGGGACTAGGCAGATTATTGATGAGCAACTACTAAAGTATCTACCAGATTCAGAGGTCATTATGGCTATTCAGCAATCGGAAGCAATCAAGCATATGGTCAGCGCTGATATTGGGCTTGGATGTCTATCGCAGCATGTGATTGAAAATGAACTAGCAACAGGCAAGCTGGTACAGGTAAAAGTGCTCGGAATAGATTTGTCACGGACTTGGTGGCTGGTATGGCATAAAGCTCGTCATCAAAGTCCAATATGGCAGACCTTTATTGATATTATCAAGCAGGAATAGTCATTTATAGTTAGTTGAAATTAAAACTGTTAAATAGATTTGAAGGTGCTACTGGTATAAATTTGCCTTGCTGGCTGTTTGCGTACTCCTCACAAAGGCTGCGCAAAATTACTTCCAGTAGCCCTATGTTGTTTTTATAGCAACAATTCCTAGCAAGAGGAGAGCTGTATTGCTACTTATTGACCTAGCTTTATTCTGCTACAGGCTTATCAAGTTTCACCACCAAGCTATCGCAAGGAACGTTTGGCAAGATATTGTCGGCCGTAGCACCGCTTAACCATGCTGCTAGGCCATGACGTTCATGACGTCCAATAACCAGCAGATCGACGTCATTTTTATGGCAATAATTAACAATGCCTTCACTACTAGAGATGGCGGTGGTTACCTCGGAGTTCACTACTTCTAGACCATTACGTTGTAAGAACTGGGCCAGTTTCGCACGAGCTTCTTGGCAACGCTCGTCATCAATTTCGTCATATAGACTTGAAGCTGGCACCAACTCGTAGCCAAAACCAACCATGGTGTCTTTAACAATATGCAGTACTGATAGTCGAGACTCTGGGCGATTGGCAACGATATGTTTGGCTCTTTGGGCGACAATATCGGCATCCGAGAGTAAATCTGTGACTAATAGAATATGTTGGTAAGTCATAGTGATAATCCTTGTGTCAGATAGCTTTAACTATAGCATTACTACTGACGACTGTTAAGTAGCTGCTCACTATCTCATGCTTTATATGAAGGTTTTAGTTGATGGTTTATCTTTAATACGGGTTAAATTTTTATTATTCGAATTTATGTAGAGTTTTTATAACATTTAGGCAGCTATTAAAAAGCGTATCGTACATTTACCTATACGATACGCTCATTTTTGACTATCAGCCAATACAACTATCAGTCAATACAATAGTAGCTTTACAGTTATTCTGCTACAGGCTTGTCAAGTTTGACCACCAAGCTATCACAAGGTACGTTAGGGAGAATGTTATCAGCCGTAGCACCTACTAACCAAGCGGCGATACCGCGGCGCTCATGGCGTCCAATGACCAATAGATCAACATCGTTTTCGTGGCAATAGTTGACGATACCTTTGTCGTTTGAGATAGCAGCAGTGACTTTGGTATTGACTGCCTGTAAATCATTACGCTCAAGAAATTTAGCCAGCTTTGCACGTGCTTCCTGCCATTGTTCACCATCTTTTTCTCCAGTTAAGCTGGAGGCCGGAACTAGCTCATAGCCAAAGCGCACCATATCGTCTTCAACGATATGCAGTACGGATAATTTGGACTCTGGACGATTAGCAACGATGCTTCTGGCGCGTTGAGCGACAATATCAGCATCAGATAACAAATCGGTGACCAATAAAATGTGTTTATAACTCATAAGAAACTCCTTTTAAAAATGGCTTTATAATAGAGTAGCATTACTATTAGCCTTTGTTAAGGTATCAAAGGTTGCCATCTTGTCTATATAGTTTATGCAAAATGGTTTATGCAAAACAACTAAGGGAAAGTTATTGGTATAAGCTTTTTATCGGCTGAACCAAGTTAAACACGGCGTGCGTAACCTCCTTCTGAATAGCCGTTTGTGGATTTTTAAAGTGAAATAATTACCGTCAGGATAGTTCTTTAAAGTCGCTAAACTTGACTTATCAGCAGCCTAGCCCCATCTATTTTGACAGGCTAATACTTATGAATTTATAGGTGATTTATAACGTCTGAATTCATAACACCTATAAGTGACTTCTTATAATTATAACTTTCATCATTTTTTACTTTTCACCCTGCTATTTAGGGCATTTTTTAAGCTGCTTTTTGTAAGCTATATTTTTAATCTACAAGGAACATTATGACTGACACTGCATTTACCGCTGACTTAACCTTACATCCTGCCTTTGAGCTGCTTGAACATCGCCATATCGAGGCGTTATCGATGGATGTGCTGATCAGCCAGCATGTCAAGACCGGTGCAATGCATTACCATTTGGCACACCCGAGTGACGAAAATGCCTTTTTAGTAGGTTTTCGCACCCAGCCGATGGACTCCAAAGGTGAAGCGCACATTTTAGAGCATGTGGCTCTATGTGGCTCGGAGAAGTTTCCGGTACGTGATCCGTTTTTTTCGATGATCAAACGCTCATTGAATACCTTTATGAACGCCATGACCGCCGCCGATTGGACCGCCTATCCGTATGCGACTCAAAACAAGAATGACTACTTTAATTTACTTGAGGTCTATCTTGATGCGGCGTTCTTTCCTAATATTCATCCGCTCGACTTTGCGCAAGAAGGTATTCGAGTTGAATTGGACGAGAATGACAAACCGCAGTTTAAAGGTATCGTATTCAATGAGATGAAAGGGGCAATGAGCGGCGAGATTGATCAGCTTTATCATGCCGTGGCGCATCATTTGTTCCCAACCACCACTTATCATTATAATTCTGGCGGCGATCCTGCTGATATTCCAGATCTAAGCCATCATGAGCTGCTTGAGTTTCATCAAAGCCACTACCATCCTGCAAATAGCGTTATTATGAGCTTTGGCAATATTCCGGTCGCGGAGACGCAAGCGAAAATACATGAAGATGCGCTGGTGCAATTTGCAGCGGGCAAAAAGCACGTATCGCGCCCAGAGCAGCGTCTATCTACGCCCATTAGCGTCACTGAGACTTATACGGCAGATGAGGTCGGAGCGAATCAGACCCACCATGTGGTGGCTTGGTTATTGCCTGCGATTACCGATCCCAAGCAGCGTTTAGCATTACGTCTATTAGAAGGGGTGCTGGTTGAGCATGCTGGTTCGCCATTGCGGGCTTATTTAGACAGCCATCCGCTAGGTAAAGCGCCCAGTCCACTATTAGGGCTGGATGACAGTCATTATGAAATGGTGTTTTATACTGGTCTGCGTGGGTCAGAGCCGGAGCATGCTGAAGCGGTTGAGCAGGGTATTATCGATTTGCTAACCCAAGTTGCCAACCAGCCGATTGATAATGAAACCATTGAGACTATCTTGCATCAAATTGAGATTGATCAGCGCCATATCGGCGGTGACGGTATGCCTTATGGACTTAATCTCATGTTAGAGGGCTTTAGTACCGCCATTCATGATGGTAATCCACTTGATGTTTGGGAGGTTGACGAGCATCTAGCGTGGTTACGAGAGCAGGTAAAAGACGAGCAGTGGTTGCCCAATTTGATCAAGACTCATCTGCTAGACAACAACCACCGTGTACGCTTGACGATGGTTCCTGATAGCGAAAAGTCAGCTCGGTTAGCCGCCGCTGAACAAGTACGCCTTGATACTATTGCGATGAATCTAACCGCTGATGATAAAGATATTTTGCATAAACAAGCGCTTGATTTAGCAGCGCGTCAGGCCGCTCCTGATGATTTGAGTTTATTGCCAAAGGTGGGTTTAGAGGATATTCCAACGGATATCAGCTTTAAAGAAGGTAGCCAAAAGCAGGTGGAGCTCAGTGGCAAAGCCAGTACTTTATTCCAGTATGAAGCCGGAACCAATGGCTTATATTACTATCAGGTGATAGTGCCGTTAACCGATGCTATTAATGACAGCAATGCAGAAGCGCTCCCAGCAAACGACGCTATTAATCACCCCTTGCTGCCGATTTATCTCAGCCTAATATCAGAGCTGGGTACGGACACAATGGACGCTTACGAGCTGCAAGCCAAGCAAGCAGCGCACTCCTCTGGAGTGACCGCGCGCATTAGTCAACGTACTGCTATCGACGACAATCAAGAGATCAGTAGCTATTTTGTAGTGGCAACTCGAGCATTGAACCGTAAAGTAGAAGCGATAGATCTGCTCAAAGAGGTCATGGAGCATAGCGTCTTTACTGAGCATGATCGTATCAAAGAGATCTTGCAGCAGCGTGCGGCTAGTTGGCAATCCCGCCTTGCCAGTGCTGGCCATGCGTATGCGATGCAAACGGCTAGCCGTGGTATGAGTCGGCAGGCGCACCTTGAATATGTGCGTAGTGGCTTACCCGCCTTAAATGCGCTCAAAGCGTTTTTGGGTAACGCCAGTAATGATAGTGCACTATGGGATCAACTGGCCAGTAGTTTGATGGATTTACATCAGCGTCTAATTGGCTTACCCAAGCATGCTCTCATTGTTTGTGAGCCCGAGCAAACTGAGCGTTTAAGTAGCCTGATTGTAGATAGCTGGCAGGATAATAAAACAGCAGGTTCAGTAGCAAAAGCTAGCCATAAAAATGAGAGCGCAACTGATAAGCAAGCTAAGAACAACATCCCCCAAGAATTTGCTGAGCTTAAATTAGATCCTGCTTTAGATGGTGAAAAAGACGCCGTTAAAGCTATTGAGAGCGGCGCTAGCATCGAGGTGGAGGATTTGGCATGGTTGGTTGCGACCAATGTTTATCATAATGCTAGTGTCTATACCGCTCCTGCGGCTGATCATCCTGATACCGCGCCGCTCATGGTATTAGCGCCTTATTTGCGTAATGGCTATTTGCATAGCGCTATCCGTGAGCGCGGCGGTGCCTATGGCGGCGGAGCGGGTTATGATGCTAACGCTTGTGCTTTTAAGTTCTTTAGCTATCGTGATCCTCATTGCACTGAGACCTTTGCGCATTTTGACGCCAGCATTGAATGGCTGCTTAATGAGCCCCAAACCGATGAGCAATTAGAAGAAGCTATCTTAGGCATTATCTCCGGTATGGATAAACCTGGATCGCCAGCTGGGGAGGCGGTCAAAGCCTGCTTCGCTGATTTGCATAACCGAGGTGCTGACTGGCAGCGCAAAATGCGTGCAGCGATTTTGGCCGTTACTATCGAAGATCTACAGCGGGTTGCCAAGCAATACTTGCAAGGTCAAGACCATGTACGTGCCGTGTTAGCGCCATATGATAAAGAAGAAGCGGTCAAAAACTTAGGCTTTAAGGTCTGTAAAATCAACAGCTAATTTGACCATCATTAGAATCAAGAACCAAAAAGCCAAGCATGATGCTTGGCTTTTTTTATTAATGGTAAAGCTATTAATAGCGTTTGATACTGAGGTCTTTGCCAATATAGTCTTGATGAATAGGGAAGTCGGCAGGGTTATCAAATTTTTTGCGATCGGCAAAGTAGCTGGTTAAAGTGCGGCGAACCGCTTCAAAGGCGATTTTATCCCACGGGATATCTTCTTCACTGAATAAGGCAGAATCTAAGCTTTCAGAGCCAATACCGTAAGCGCCATCTTTGAGCTCGGATAGATAGATAACGTAGATTTGACCAATATCAGGTATATCATAAAGACAGTATAAATGCGGATTGATAACGACGGCATCTGCTTCTTCAAAGCTTTCGCGGGCAGCGCCTTCAGCAATGGTTTCGCCGTTTTCCATAAAGCCTGCCGGTATCGTCCACAACCCATACTGAGGTTCGATAGCGCGGCGACACAGCAATACTCTATTTTTGTACACGACTAACGAGCCGCAAATCACTTTTGGGTTCTCATAATGAATATAACCACAGTTTGGACATACCAAACGCAGCATATTATCAGTAGCGGGTATTTTACGTTCAGCTTCATGACCGCATTGTAGACAATATTGCATATCGACTGCCTTTTTATTGAAAAGAGTAGGTTTTAGGATTTATATTTTCTTTTATCTTAAGATAACACAAATATTGATAGTGAGGAGAGGGGATAACAGCAACACGTCACATACTAATAATAAATAACATGCCTCAACGCTATTGATGAAGGTATAGAGTGATAAGTTTTGGTAGTCTACCAAGTCAATAACAATGGTTCGATGACATGATAAGATAACTAATGGTGCCGCATTAGAATATATTATTAACGGGCACTTTTAATGCATAATCTAAAGGATGACAAGCTCTAGTTAAATAAATAGGATAATAATAATGGCAATATTTAGACATTCTGCAAGCTTTGATGAGTTGGCAGTAGCGCTACCGGCCTATATTAAACAGCCTTTGCTTAGACAGTTGGCTGAGCGTATACAGACAGAACTATTAGATACGACCAAGCAATCATTACACCAGCAAACCGATGATATTGCGCATAGCGCCCTTATTTTGGACACTTTATATCAAGCGCCAATCGCCGACGCTTCTATCCTAGTGGCCATCACTAATGAGAAGCAACCAAAGCTCTTGTTGACTCGCCGCGCCGCACACATGACCAGCCATGCAGGGGAAGTATCCTGTGCAGGCGGTAAGTATGATATCGGCGATTATAACAATGTATTTACCGCCCTACGAGAAGCTTATGAGGAAACGGCGTTACCCCCTAATAAGGTACAACTATTGGGTCAGTTACCGATGCAAACCTCCAAAAGCGGCATGAGTGTGCGTCCTATCGTAGCATTGATTGAGCCTGATCTGCCATTGTCCCCTGAGCCTGGCGAGATTGCCCGTATTTTTTGGGCAGATTTTGAGGCTCTTATTACTCAGCCAACGGTTGAGTATTCTATCGAATATACTATGCAAAGACAGACGGCGACCATACTGACGCCGAGCTGGCAAGTCGATGGCGAGATAGTTTGGGGCTTAACCGGACGCGTCATAGCGAGTCTACTAGAGACAGGATTTGATCGACAACTGGATTGGTACTACCAGATTCAAGAAGATAGCTTAGAAAATGAGCATATAAAAAAATATCTTGAAAAGGATCACCATCTAAAAGAGTTGGGCTTACAAGACTCAAGGTATAAGCCTTAATTATTGGCAAGCTTATAAATAGAAAATGATGATGGTTTGATAGCCGGTTTTTAGGCATTTAGCGATCTAGCTTTAATGACTACGCACAGCTATTTTATGTACAATTACTTATAGTAATCGTCATTCTTTTTGAGCCACCAGTTCATATTATCTTGACGCTTAGCACGAAACGCTTCTAATTTATCCGCGATAACAGGATTGTGTTGGCGTGCGGTATCAAGCGCAAATAAAATAGGCACAGAGGACAGTACCCCAAAGCGTATTTTTGACTTGGGCAATTCTAAACCATCACCGATATCATCACCGACCAAGGTGCGTGTGACACTAGCATTAACCATCTCCACAAACCGACCTTTGCGATTATCCTCACCCATTAGCTGACGCGGCAAATCATGCAGGGCTTTGGCAAGCGGTCGCCCCATCTTAAAATCAAGCTGCTGAATAGATAGATAGGTGTATAGCCATTCCCAGCAGTCGGTCTCAGTCTTGGGTAAGCGCTGCAAATCAACCCCCATCCAATAGCTGGCAAGATTCCATAAATGCAGAATACCTTCAGCTTCTTCCGTGCTGATACGGGCGCCAAGCAGACGCAGACCGCGCATAATGAGTAATGAAAACTGGAGATGAGTGGCGACCATATCACTTTGATTGATAGGAAGGCCCCAATAGTCAGTATTCCAGCTGCCATCAGGATTATGATGCTGGTCATCGGCAGCGATAACGCCTGTAGCCGCATTACCTTTACCTTTGAGTAGGTTTTGGCGTACTAAGGTATGGATTTGGCGTACTTTAATAGACTGCCGCCAGCCTTCCGAGCCGATAGCCAGTACTTGGCTGATAGGTTCTCGATTATTAGTAGAGGTTGGCTGCAGCTGAGGGTGTTCAGACACCGCCAAGATATAAGCGTAAGTCCGCATCAATCGCGGCAGCGCCTCATGCATCAATGCTCCAGTTTGAATAAGGGGCAAGGATAATGCAGGAATACTATAACCGGCCATAAGGGCGACGTTACGTAGTAGCCAAATAAGCATGAGTGGATAGCGGCGATAGGCGATAGCACCGACTTCTGCTAGCTGCGGATTATACCAATCAGGATAAGTGCTAAATTGCTCGACCAATGCCATAAACTGGGGAGTATTGGCTAGCTCTGCATTAACATCGCCCTTAAGGATAGCTGACTGTAAGGGTTTAGCAAAGCGTATTTTGTCAGCGGCTAATGCATCAGCGATAGGATCGCCTATATCATAACCTGCTACTATCTCCTCTAATAAATCTGCAGATATAGTAAAGTCTTTGGGTAACAAGTGACGTTTAATACGGCGCAGAACTTGTAAATCACTGTGATCATTGATGGTGGTTGTGCGCCCATGACGTTGATAATGTTTTTGGTCTAAGTTTTTGGCTTTTTTATCCATAATCATATCCATACTTATTATCTACAGCCCCGATATCTACAATCACCTTCAATCACCCTCTCAAGTGATGATTTAGCTAAATGTGAACTTATTACGGGCTGTTTAATAGCCAGTACAATCTCATTTATTCGCCATTGATTATTGACGTGTTAAGTCCACAGAAGAGCTACTAACTTCATCTTTTAAAGTGACTTTAAGCATAATGTAACCAGCAATACCTGAGACAATAGAGCCCATTATAATACCTAGACGCTCGTCGAATAGAGGGGTCGCGCCACCGAAGGCTAGGCCGCCAATAAATAAACTCATGGTGAAACCAACACCACATAATAGTGCTGCGCCGTAAATTTGTTTATAGTTCACGCCTTTGGGCATGGTTGAGAGCCCTACTTTAAAGATCAACCAACACATAAACATAATGCCTGCTTGTTTACCGATGAATAGTCCAGCAGCAATACCAAGTGGTACCGAGTGAAACAATTCAGCGAAACCTGCCCCTTCAAGCGAAATACCAGCATTAGCAAAAGCGAACAGCGGCAAAATACCGTATGAGACCGTATCTTGTAGGTCATGTTCTAGCTCTTCTAAAGGCGAGTGCTCAGGATCAGTACGATCAAATAAAGGTATGAATAACGCTAACAATACGCCAGCTAAAGTCGCATGAACGCCAGACTTGAGAACGGCAATCCACATAATAATGCCGACCAGTAAGTAGGGAGTGATACTAGTAACGTTGCGGCGATTAAGGAGGTATAAAATAGGTAAGCATATACCGGCTACACCTAATGAGAACATTGATAAATCGCTAGTATAAAATAAAGCAATAATTAAAATGGCACCAATATCATCGAAAATAGCAATCGAGACCAAAAATATTTTTAGCGCATTGGGTACACGATTACCGAGCAAGCTTAAAATACCTAAAGCAAAAGCAATGTCTGTAGCGGCAGGAATAGCCCAGCCTCTAAGGTATTCAGGGTTTTGATAGTTAAAAAGAACATAAACAATAGCAGGGGCGATCATACCGCCAACGGCTGCGCCTGCGGGTAAGATAATTTGCTTTAGATTAGATAACTCACCGATTAAGACTTCACGCTTAAGTTCAAGGCCGACGAGGAAAAAGAAAACCGCCATCAGGCCATCATTGATCCAGTGCTGGGCATCCTTAGCAATTTCAAAGTCGCCAATCTGAATAACCACCGGAGCATTAATAAAATCTACATACCAAGTGTTGAAAGGAGTGTTGGCAATAATCATTGCAGCAATGGCAGCCAATGCTAAAACAATGCCGCCAGATGCTTCAAGATCAAAAAACGCTTTGATTTTTTTTATCACCATACTATCCTCATTTGCTAAATACATAGTAAACTTAGGGAAGTGTCTGTAAGCCAGTTGGCAACAGATTACCTCGAATTAGTTTCGCACAATTTTATCAATATAGACAACCAAATACGGCAAATACTACTTTTAATCAGCGTCAGCCATACTTAGAGATAAATAAGATATCTTTTTATTTTATAAGATATCTTTTTTTATTATTAAACCATTTTATTTAATGAACAGTAGTATCAACCACGCCTTGGTTTTTTATATTATAGCGTCCCGTAGTCATGATTGATATATTGGTTCGCTTAACAATCCCTAGAGCTACTACCATACAATACAAACTACTTACACGATAGCTACTATTGAACAATAGACATTTCTACTGAGTTGACCGACTTAAATCTATAATTCGGTTTGGCTTGGCTGTTTATCTTGCGGTGATATTATGGCGAGATTTGTTTTTATTAGCTAAGCAATATGCCCGAATACAAGGCTGGTTTTATGGACTTATCACTTTCTTTAGAGATTATATTAATGCTCACCGCCGTGGCGGCGCTGGCTGGTTTTATCGATGCTATTGCAGGAGGGGGTGGTCTATTAACTATTCCGGCGATGTTATTGGCCAATATTCCACCGGTACTTACTTTAGGTACTAACAAATTGCAAGCTGCTTCGGGAGCATTAGCGGCGTCGATTACCATGATAAGAAAAGGTGTGGTTAAGCCTCAAGCTATTAAGGTAGCTATTGGCGCTGCTTTTGTAGGTTCTGTTATCGGTACTATCGCTGTGCAGCTGTCACCACCAGATTTACTCGAGAAGCTTATTCCTTTTTTAATTGCGGCTATCGGTATTTATACCTTATTCGCTCCTAGGCTTGGTGAAATAGAGGCAGAACCTCGCATCAGTGAAGGTGCTTGGCAAAAGATTGTTGCTCCGATAATTGGTTTCTATGATGGTTATATCGGGCCAGGTACGGGGATGTTCTTTGCGCTGGGTAATGTCGCCTTGCGTGGTCGGCAAATTATTGAAGCGACTGGTGCGGCCAAGGTACTCAATTTATCTACCAATATTGGCTCATTGATATTTTTTATCTTGGGCGGAAATGTCTTGTGGAAAGTAGGTCTAGCAATGATGGTCGGTCAAACGATAGGCGCGTATTTTGGTTCGCATATGGTGATTAAGGGTGGCAGTAGACTGATTCGGCCAATGATTGTACTGATGTGCCTAGCAATGTTGACTAAGTATGTACTGGGTTAACTCAACAAAAAAGCACTAAACTAAAAACCCCAGCCTGGTTACGACTGGGGTTTTATATATAATTTTAGACATTCAAATATGGAGCTGGCGGTTATAGTTTACGACGATCGACATCATCGTATTCACTACCTATCAAACCATCGCTAAATACATGAGAGAATTCGCGCTCGCTGTCTTCACTGATATGCCCATCAAATACGTCTCTCAAACCGGCATCAGGATCGTTATAAATCGCAAGATCCATTTTATCTTCCGATTTTGCCACGATTGCGGTGACGGCTGCATCACCACCAACGTTTACAGCGGTACGTAGCATATCAAGGATACGATCCACACCTAAGATTAGGCCAATACCTTCGATAGGTAAGCCAACTTGGGCAAACACCATCGATAGCATAATAAGCCCTACACCGGGCACACCTGCGGTTCCGATAGATGCCAGTACCGACATCAAAATGACGACGAGATATTCAGTGATACCTAAGTTAATGCCATAGATATTGGCAATAAAAATGGTCGCCGTTCCTTGCATAATCGCCGTACCATCCATATTAATGGTCGCCCCAAACGGCACAGTAAACGAAGCGACTGAGTTATTCACCCCCATGCGCTTAGTTACGGTGCGTAGGGTAATGGGGATGGTGGCGTTTGAGCTTGAAGTACTAAAAGCGAAAATCTGCACCTCACGCATCTTTGCCAAAAAGGTCTTGACTGACAGGCCAGAAAACAGTTTTAGGACAATCATCATGGTAATAAAGAAGTGGAATGCAAGTGAGCCGATCAGCACCGCCACATAACCGAGCAGCGACCAAATCAGGTCTAAACCCAACTCTGCCATAGCATTTGTTAATAGCGCAAATACCCCGTAAGGCGCAAGGTTCATGATAATAGTCACCATCTTTAGAATGACTTCATTAATGAGCTCCAAGCTTTGTACTAAGCCTTTAGCAGGCTTACCAACCATCAAAATACTAATACCAATGAGCACCGCAAAGAAAATGATAGAGAGCATATCGCCATTTGCCATGGCGCTGATAGGGTTGGAGGGAACAATGTTTGAGAACACATCAAGAAGCGGTGGCGCTGATGCGGCCTCAAAAGTCGCTTCCGTTTCGATGTCCATGCCTTTACCAATACCAAATAGTACCCCAAGTCCAATTGCGGTTGCGATCGCTAGGGCAGTGGTCATCATATAGATGAGGAAGGTTTTGGTACCAATACGGCCCAGTAGACGAATATCTCCGATACCGCACACCCCGCAAATAAGCGAGATTAATACCAACGGCACGACCAACATTTTAAGGGAGTTAACGAATAACTTACCGATAATGGCAAAAAAGCCATTGGTTATATAGTTATTAACAAAACTGCCTTCGCTATTTAATCCAAAGTAATTTATAAACAAACCCAGTATGATACCGAGTACCATGGCAACAATAATCTTGCCCGTCAGTCCCATATTTTTCCACATAACTTATATCCTTGGTGTACGTAACTCTTTACAACGAGTTCAATGCTCAAATCAATGCACCTAAAGTTATCTTGACCTATCTTTGTCATTTTGACTCAGGTTACGATTCATGATTGCTGTTGATGGTCGCATCTTTCTTGCGGCGGCGAACAATATAAAAGAATAGTTAGGGGTACTGCAAGATTTTTTTATCAAATCAAATATCATTACTTGAATAAAAGAGTCGTTTACGAACGTCATAAGCCCGAATATGCTCTATTTGTTTCAAATGTTCTAAGAATAATAGGACAAAAAAACAGGACAAAAAAACAGGGCAAAACCTAATGGGTTGCCCTGTTAAGTATTAGACTAACTACGAGCTTAGGTATAGTTTGTTGACATCTTAATTAAGCCTTATCGTCTTCTTCACGGCGCAGGCCATCCTGCCATTTGCTTTTATTTGTGTCAGTCGGGTGTTCTATATCATGAGACCCTGTAGCAGCGCTATGATTAGAGCTCATACGTTCATTGAGAGTTGATTCGGCATCACGAGCTCTGTGGTCAAGTGCTGCGGCATCAGGATTTGCTTTACTAAAATCAGTTTGCTCCTTAATTTCTCGAACAGTATCTTGCTCATCAACCATCTCCACATCGCCATCAGCTTCATAGCCATGGTTTGGATTGGCGTCACCGGTTTCTTCATGGATGTTCGCAGCTTCTGTTTTGCTAGAGCTTGGCTCTTCAATACCATATTTAGCTTGGGTTTCACTTTTTAACTGAGCATAATCGGTAAGCTGCTGTACGGCGTTTTCTAAGCTATGCGGATTATGACGCTCTTGTACCTCTAATAAATGTTCATCGAACACATCGGTTAACAGAGAGTCAAAACGTATGGCATTGTAGTTGATTAATTGCTCACCTTCTTCCTCAGTAATATCACCGTTTTGACTGGCATTGACCACATGATCTTCAAAGGTTAAACCCGCAAAGCTCCCTTTATGCTCCGCTTTTTTGAACTTCTGCCATAACGGCTCAATCTCAAGCAAAGTTTGATAGGCATTTTCCATACGGCCGGTAACATCATCAGCTTCAGTATTGTAATAAACCATCGATTTAAGATAATCACGAAATGGATTGGCTTCAAAGTCGTCCATAAAGGTGTCACCCAATTGGCGTTTAAGCTCGTCGCTAGTTGGCGTAAAGATACGTCCACTAGGGAAGGTCACAAAGCCTACCACATTGGCGGCTATGCGATTTGGAAAGTTGGCAAAGAAGGACACAAAGGCTTCTTGAATCGTATATAAACTATGCTGGAGAGCAACCTTGGCATGCAAGCGCTCAGACTCTGATTTACTGCCATGCTCGTAGAATTGCAAAATAGCGGTGGCAATAAATAGATGGGCATGAATATCGGCTAGACGTCCAGAAAGCATCTCTTTACGTTTCAAATCACCCGCTAGTAAGCCGAGTGCCATATCAGCGGTCAGCGCAAAGCTGGCGCTCAAGCGGTTGATATGTTTGTAGTAAGGGCGGGTAAAGCTATCCGCAAAGCTTGGTGCTTTACTGCTACCACCAAAATAACCGGCCACAAAAGCTTTGGCACCGCGGTTAAAGGTATAGCCTAAATGTTTGAAGAATAAAGTATCGAACTCTTTGAGCGCCGCCTTTTTATCATCACTTTGCAGCAGTTGCAGCTCATCAAATAGATAAGGATGACAGCGCATCGCTCCTTGACCAAATATCATCAGTGAGCGCGTTAAGATGTTCGCCCCTTCGACGGTAATAGAGACGGGAATGGCCTGATAAGGAATCGCCAAAAAGTTACGCGGGCCCATCTGAATCGCCCGACCACCAACCACATCCATACCGTCATTGACCAGCACACGCATGGTTTCAGTAGCATAGTATTTTGCCATAGCGGTCATAACGGATGGCGTGCCCCCTTGGTTCAGACCGCAAGTGACTAAGTGACGAAAGGCTTCTAACATGTAAGTTTGGCTCGCCATGCGGCTAGTGACATCTTGTACACCTTCAAACTTACCCACTGAGATTTTGAATTGTTCACGTACTTTGGCAAAAGCGCCCACACTTAGATAAGTCATCTCGCTGGCTGAGGTCGAAAGAGCAGGCAAGGAGATACCGCGGCCAACGCCTAGACATTCCATCAGCATCCGCCAACCACGACCAGCATTCTCAACCCCGCCGATAATATAATCTAGCGGAATAAATACATCAGTCCCATCAACGGTACCATTCATAAATGGGGAGCCGCTAGGATTATGGCGCGGGCCTATAATAACGCCTTCATGATCGGCAGGTACCAAAGCACAGGTAATACCATAATCGGTTTTATTGATATCGCCCAGTAATGCTTCTGGGTCATGCATTTTAAAGGCCAAACCTACTACAGTGGCGATAGGGGCAAGAGTAATCCAGCGCTTGGAGAAGTTCATTCGTAGCCCGAGCACTTGCTCGCCGTCATGCTCTCCATAACAAACCACCCCGGTATCAGGAATAGCGCCCGCATCCGAGCCGGCCTCAGGACCGGTCAAACCAAAACAGGGAATCTCTGTACCGTTGGCAAGACCGGGAAGCCAGCGCTGTTTTTGCTCATCGGTACCATAATGCATCAAGAGCTCGCCCGGGCCTAAAGAGTTTGGCACCATGCAGCTCACTGCTGCTGTCGGTGAGCGTGAGGCAATTTTACTCATGACCCGACTTTGAGCATAAGAAGAAAAATCAAGACCGCCGTATTCTTTAGGGATAATAAGCCCCAAGAAACCGTTGTCTTTAATAAATTGCCATGCTTGTGGAGATAGATCCTTATACTCGGTATGCACCTCCCACTCATCGATCATCGCACATAGCTCTTCGACCTCATTATCGATAAAGCTTTGTTCTTCTTCTGACAGAGTCGGATAAGGATAATTAGCAAAGGTCTCCCAGTTTGGTGCGCCCATAAACAGCTCTTTTTCCCACCAACTGGTACCCGCATCCAGCGCTTCACGCTCGGTATCACTCATACTGGGCATAGCACCGCCCAAAGCCTTATAGACGGGCTTGGTGATAAGCGCTTGGCGCATGGGCGTGATTAACAGTACTAAACATAATAGCGCTATCGGCACGCCTAAAATCAATGACCATGGACTTATAAGAGCCGTCACGATTACAGTGACGATAGCTACAATGCTACCGGTAACTCGAGATAGCGACAGTAAAAAGATCGCCAAGACTACGACTAGCTGGATGATTACTGCCAAAACAAATAAGCCAATCGCCATGACTCTCTCCTTAAATAAATATTAAAATATAGCAGGCTAAAACCGTAAAACCTACCAAAACTCACCAATTATAATAGCTATAAGCATTAAAGGTAATTTTTACTAGCGCTCATAAATAATACGGCTTCTACAAAATAAATAGCAAACTTTAAGTTTTAGCTACATTTTACGAATAAATAACCATTCTCTAATATGAAATGATTGTTAACAACTATCAATAGGTAAAATGCTAAGCAATGTCGAGAATATGTATCAAATAATAGGTTGACTAGGTGTTAATTAATGATTTAAAAGGGAGCTAGACTATTTTCAGCATAAGACAGCGTATCATTACGACCGACAATGATATGATCGACCAGCGATAAATCCAGTAGGTCACAAGCTTTTTTGAGCTCATAGGTTAATAGATTATCGGCTATTGAAGGCTGCGCATTGGTATGAGGATGGTTATGAGCAACGATCAATTGACTGGCAGCGTGGGTCAAGGCATGGCGTAAGACGTGCTTAATGCAAACGGAACAAGAAGAGATGCCGCCAGTGAATAGAATCTCAAAGTTGAGCAGGTTTAGCGCATTATCTAAGCAAAGCACCGCAAAGACCTCACGCGACTCGCCGCGCAGTTGAGTGCTGATATAGTCTTTGACCACTTGTGAGCGTCCCAGTGCTTGCCCAGTTTTGAGCTGACTATCGAGATAACGAGTCCCCATCTCTAGCGATGCTAGCATCTGTGCGTATTTAGCCGGCCCGATACCGTGGCAGGCGAGGACGGTTTCTTTGGGAGCAGAGAGGAGTTCAGCCAAGCTACCGAATTGATCGATTAAATGGCGAGCCAGCTCAATAGCGGATTGTGATTGGGTACCAGTTCGTAGAAATATGGCTAATATCTCTGCATCAGATAATTGTGCTGCTCCCAGTTTCAATAGTTTTTCGCGTGGTCTATCGTCTTCATGCCAGTCTTTGATGGCCATTATTATCCCTTATTGTTGATAAAAACAGATTCGTTAGTGATAAATACGCAAAACCTTACCCAACTTATCTCATAATTGTTACTATAAGCGCAATTCTTATCTTTTCTTTTACCTTTTAATTTTTGATGCCATGCTTATGTCAAATGTTGTGCTCGCTATTACCGGCGGTATCGCCGCCTATAAATCTGCCGTTTTTGCCCGACTTTTAATCAAAGCCGGCTTTGAGGTGCGGGTCATTATGACCGCCGGTGCTCAAGCTTTTATTACTCCGCTAACTTTGCAGGCTTTGACTGGTAATGAGGTGCATACCTCATTGCTTGACGAGCAAGCTGAAGCCGGCATGGGCCACATTGAACTGGCTAAATGGGCGGATTTGGTAGTGATTGCGCCGGCCTCAGCCAATACTTTGGCGCGTTTAGCAATGGGTATGGCAGATGATCTGTTAGCTACGGTATGTCTGGCTACGGCTGCGCCAGTTATGCTAGCGCCAGCGATGAACCAGCAAATGTGGGCGCATCCTGCTGTTAGCCTCAATGTACAGGCACTCAGCGATATGGGTTATCATATTATTGAGCCAGCAAGTGGCGATCAAGCGTGCGGTGATATCGGTGCGGGGCGTTTGCCTGAGCCTGAACAACTGCTCGATAAAGTACAATTGTTTTATGCGCAGCAAACTATACCGCAACTACTAACCGGTAAAAGAGTAGTGATTACCGCAGGACCAACCGTTGAGGCTATAGATCCTGTGCGCTACCTATCCAATCATTCAACAGGCAAAATGGGCTTTGCCTTGGCAAATGCTTGTATGCAAGCCGGAGCTGAGGTTATTTTAATTGCTGGCGGCAAGGTCGCCTTGCCAACACCGCCTAATGTTACTCGCATTGATGTGTTGTCCGCTGAGGAGCTGCTAATAGCCGCACAGCAGTGTGTCGATGGTACTCACAGTGCTCTACCATTGACAACTTATCATGAGCATCATCACCATGAACATGGCGACTGTGACTGTGGAGATGAAAATGAATCCCAGAACTTGGAAAGCCTAAAGGCTGATGTTTTTATCGCAACCGCTGCCGTTGCCGACTATCGTACCGAGGAAGCTGCGCCGCAAAAGATCAAAAAGACTCAAGATGCGATGACGCTTAATTTAGTCAAAAACCCGGATATTTTAGCGACGATTTCTTTGGCGCACCCAGAATTGTTTGTGGTAGGTTTTGCCGCAGAGACCCAAGATGTTGAGCGTTATGCGCGCGGTAAGCTTGCTGATAAGGATTTGGATATGATTGCTTGCAATGATGTCTCACGTGCAGATATTGGCTTTGCTAGCGACGATAATGCCATGCAAATATTCTTTGCCAAAGGCTATGAGCATGATTCAGTGGTTTTAGATAAAGCCAGTAAAGATGAAATTGCTAAGCAGTTGACGAGCCTGATTGGACAGGCGTACTGGCAGCGCTTTGATAAGCTGAACGATTCATTGTGATCGCTGACTATGAAATGCCCAATGAGCGCTGCTAGATTAGGTTTGTCATGACGGATAGTGATAGCACGCAAACCGTGCTGCTACTGGCGATCTTTGCCTTTGCCTCTTTACTGCATGGTATTAGCGGGCTAGGGGTGACGCTGGTCACTACTACTGCGCTTGCCAGTATGTATCCCTTGCCGCATGCGATTGTGCTGGTGATTTTTCCATCTTTACTACTCAATGCGATGACTTGGCTGGCGGGTGGGGGTCGTAGTCTTTGGCAAAACTTCATTTATTACGGCAGACGTTACTGGTTATTGGCGCTTACCAGCTTGCTGGGTAGTATTTTGGGTGCCAAACTGTTGCTATGGATAGATAGTGCTTATATTTTGCTAGTGCTAGCGACCGTGATTGCATATTATGTGATTAGTAGCCTATTGGGTAAACAAATACGCCTGCCTGATACCAAGCCGGTACTGATTATCGTGGGGCTTAGCGCTGGCATTATCGGCGGGGCGACCAATGCGATGTCGACCATTTTGATGATGTACTTATTGTCTGCTAGTGATGATAAAAACACTATCGCCAAGGTCGGTAATATGTGTTATTTCTTGGGCAAGATAGCGCAAATAATTGTCCTGCGCGAACCGATTATGGCGCTAAGTGCTAGCGAGTGGCAATTAATTGCCCTGTTAAGTGTCCTGTCGGTAGCGGCTTTATTGATAGGTATTCGCTTGCGTCGTTATTTACCGCAAGCACGGTTTCGCCAGCTTATTTTGTTAATTTTGACAGTGCTGGGTATTCGGGTGGGTTGGCAGGGGATTGCAGCATTACTCTAAAGCTGAACGGTTATAAGGCTGAATTATTATAAAGTAAGGTAGAGTGAGGTCAGCGTAACTCATCATTTAAACCATTTATTCAACGATTAAACAAATTCAGCACGATAGTGGCGACGATGCTTATCACAATCATGGTGACAATTGGGAAGTAGACTCTCGTATTGCCTGACTTGTATTTAATATCACCTGGTAGGTTACCTATCCACGAAAATGCGCTGGGAAATATCAGCCAAATAATCCCTACAATAACTAAAATTATGCCAATACCAATGAGTATTTTTGCCATATAAAATATTATCTCGTCAGATGGTAAGTTACTTTATGAGGCTAACCAGCCACTTTGCTAAAATAGATCTGTTGCGCTGCCCGAAAA
Source organism: Psychrobacter jeotgali (assembly GCF_904846315.1). Taxonomy (NCBI): domain Bacteria; kingdom Pseudomonadati; phylum Pseudomonadota; class Gammaproteobacteria; order Moraxellales; family Moraxellaceae; genus Psychrobacter; species Psychrobacter jeotgali. Next base: position 1,906,665 of record NZ_CAJHAF010000001.1, on the reverse strand, counting down.
GTATTGCAGTGCGCCTCAACCACATCTTCGATATCTTCTGAATAACCACCGCCCATCACGATAGCTACGGGGATATGAGCCGCTTTTGCTTGGTTTAAGACGAACTCATCTCGTGCTTTGCAACCCGCTTTGGTCAAGCCTAGTTTACCCAGCTTATCCGTAGCTAGGACATCCACTGCCGATTGATAAAAAATCATATCAGGATTAACTTGGCTTATAAGAGGCGGCAAGGTTTCCGTCAAAATACGCAGATACTCCTCGTCACCCGTATCATTATCGAGCTCAATATCAAGGTCAGAGATCTCTTTTCGAAACGGATAGTTTTTGGCACCATGCATACTAAAGACAAAAACTCTGGGTTCGTCCGCCATAATACTAGCGTTACCATTACCTTGATGCACATCTAAGTCGATGATTAAAACCTTTTGCGCTTGTCCACGATTTAAGAGCAGATTACTGGCAATACAAACATCGTTAAAGACGCAAAACCCTTCGCCGTGATCCGCAAAAGCATGATGGGTGCCACCCGCCACGTTCATAGCGACCCCGTATTGCTGAGCGTATAAGGCGCATTCATAAGTAGCGTGAGCAATATGGCGACCACGGTCAACCAGCTCAGGCGTCATCTCAAAGCCTATGGGGCGTGCTTCTTTACGTGGTAAGGTCTGAGTTTTGAGCTTATACCAATAATCAAAGGTGTGAGTGGTCAAAATCTCTGCTTCACTCAAACGCTTCGGTGCAAAAAAGTTATCAGGAGTAATGGTTCCTTCCGCTAGCAGGCGCTCAGGAATCATCGTATATTTCTGCATGGGAAAGCGGTGCTTTTCAGGCACCGAATAACGAAAGATTTCAGAGTAAGCAATTTTTAGCATAATTTTAATACGTTCTTTTATAAATGTTTTTAGAAAATAGGATTTATCTTTTTAAATGCTGACTAAATAAATACTGATTTATAAAGCTAGCGTCAGTCTATTGAATTAATTGCGTCGGCAAGAAAAAAGTACGCGCGTCGGCTTGTTCCCGCAGCTCAACCAGCAAGGTAGACATATTCTCGCTAGGATCTGGCGTATTAATCAAGTCGCTAAATAGCTCATAGGCGACGGTAGTCATTGCTACCACGCTTTGTAGCAAGTGTTCAATTTTGACATCATCAATACCCACCGCTTCAACATCAATGGCGTTTTTGTAGCGTACCTCTCCATCATTGACATCCATTTCTAGATTACCAATCAGCATGTCATAGTTAATCTGAGTCATGAGCAGCATGGCGGCACTTTGATGACTTTCAGGTATCGTAAAGGGCAAAATACCGTAGATAGCAAGCAAAGCATTGTCTTCTTGCACCCGAAATAGATAGCCGCATTCTACATCTTTGTTACGCATGCGCATTGATAAATGGTGGGATTGATGGCTATCTTTGGTGGTCGGACGATAATAAGTATAGTGCCATTGCTTATTATGTAAATACTGCTTGATAGAGTCCACTATAGGAGTCTCAGGGTTATCACGATTCTTTTTAGTAAGAGAGATTTTAGCTGCAGTATTATTATCCGTATCTGCTACGCTAGGTTCGTCGGCAGATTCTGCGATCTGCTCTTTTTGCTGTTCTTTTTGCATCGGCTCGGCAGTAGGCTGCGGCGCTGCAGGGCTCAGCAGCTGCTTTAGTTTTTGCCATAAGCTAAGTTTATTATTTTGACTCATAAATAAGGTAGAACTATTAATAAAGGCGAACAGATAAAAGCGATGTGTAGTTTTTGATGTATAGTTTTAGCGCTAAATGATCTTTGATGTTCAACGGATCTAATGCTAATTAGCTTTAGAGGCTAAAGGTTAGGATGTCTTTTAATTGAGGCTGAGCATAAAAAGCCTGTAACATCTCTTCAATATGAGCCCTGAGCTCCTCACTTTCAATAGCATCGTAGGCAATTGGTAATAACGCCGTGCTCAATTGCGCTAGCGCTTGCTCGTCGATATTCAGACCAGCGGCTAAAGTAGCGATAGTGTCGGACTGATGATTGGTGTACCAAGTCTCAACGCTGGCGGCGACTAAACTACGCAAATAAGGCGATAAGCGCAGACGGTTAAAGCTCTGCTGGGCACTAGCCTCGAGATGATCAATGCTACTATGGTCGGCATCCTCGCGCAAATAAGTTTGAATGTGACTCACAGGCTGATCTTTTATACGTGTCCAACCTGTGGTTAGCAAGCGGGTCACTTCTTCGTTTGATAAATGCTCTTGAGCGTTGGCTTCTGCGCGGCGAGCTAGATCCTTGATATTGCGATGTAAGTAACTTTGTAGTTTTTCATCAAGGTTGCGATTGGTCGCTTTTTCAAATGAGCTGCGCCCCATTTTCATCAGTTTGCCGACCCCGCCTGCCTTATCTAAAGTGCCTTCCATAAAGTCGTTGATAGCATGGTATAGCGTCTGAGTGAGCAGGTCTGCAAAAGTCTCATTACCTACTAAGGTATGAATCAATATATTGCGCTGCTGCTCGTGACTGCCGACGTAGCTTGCCAGAGTCTCTACTTGGGTATCATCAATCAGCTCAGACAAAGGGACGTTATCATTGACCGGATGATAAATTACGGTACGTAAAATATCACGAATATCAGTACGTATGGCGGCGCTCATCGGCTGGCTAAGCAGCCCATCATTGATAAGGCGCTGCAGATCCTCGCTATTGATATAACGGCTCATCGGCTGCGCCCCGAGCCATTGCCACATTTGCATGACTAAAGGTTCAGCTTGCTGCTGCAACCATTGCTGGATAAAAGCAACTTGCGCCTCAATCAAGCGCTCTATGGAGGCAATAGGAGCGGCTGCTTGAGTAGAGGGCACGTGAGCGGTACTGTGATTAGAAGAGTCGTTGATACTGGTTTTTTGAGTCATAGTTTTTAACGTCATAGATATCGATAGTTATCGACAATTTGTTATACTGTAAGGTTGTAGTGAGCATAGCGTATTATGCCATGAACGTAATCCCTATTTGTGCTGAATATTGTTTGCATAGGATTAGCCGCTTCAACTTAAAATTATACCAGTAGTAGGCCAACACTTTTAGACCTCTTTTATTTTGAACCGATTATATTGTATGGCGTTATGAATTTCTGGTGGACGGTGCTGGCTGGCAAACGATGATAGCTCACTTAATAAATTATAAGAGGTTTTGATGATAGCATCGCCTGCATCTGCTCCTAACTCTATGCCTGTATCGCAAGCTACACCTATGTTGCAGCTAGATAATGTCACTGTTCAACGCGGTGAGATCCCATTATGTGAAGAAGTGATGCTGGATTTAGCTACGGGCAATATTTGTCACTTGATTGGCGCTAATGGTACCGGTAAGACCACACTGCTGATGCAGTTGGCAGGCCTATTGCCGATTCTGACAGGAGAGGTTGCTTATCAAGGGATAGCAGGATTACCAGTGCAGCCGCTTTATGTCTCGCACCAGCTTGGTATCAATCCTAGTCTAACGGTAGCGCAGAATCTGAAGTTTTTACTAAACTTATATGGCATATCACCAACGGCTGCGGAGATAGATGAGGCGTTAGCTTGGGTAGGTTTGCAAGGGTTTGAGATGCTAAGCTCAAACCATTTATCTGCCGGTCAGACGCGGCGTATCACTTTAGCTCGTTTGTATTTATTAACACCAAAGGTGACCCCATTATGGTTGTTAGATGAGCCTTTTACAGCGCTGGATGTCGATATGGTGGCGAGGATGGAGGATAGGCTGCGGGCGTTTGTAAATAGTGGCGGGGCGATAATTATGACCAGTCACCAGCCCGTCGGCGTTGCCAATCAAGTGCTCGATTTGTCAGATTATATGGTATAAGTAAAACGAAAAGGATAAGTAATGACAGACAGCTTAGCGCCGAGTAATCGTATGGGCCAAGCAGTAACAGAGCCGCGCACTATTAGTTTTACTCAACTGTGGCGCCGCGAATGGCAGGTCAAGCAGCAAGGTGCCGTGCAATGGTTATATCCTTTGGTTTTATTTTTGATGATTATTACCTTATTTCCGCTGGCAGTGGGTAGCGAACCTCAACTATTGCAGCGCCTTGGGGTATCCGCCGTGTGGATTGCCGCCTTGTTGTCTTTGGTTATGGGCGTTGACGGTTTATTTAAACCTGCGCTCGATAACGGCACACTGGCACAGTTAGTGGTGGCTAAGGCATCGCTACCGCTTTGGGTATTGATTCGGCTGACTATTCACTGGATATTTAGTAGTGGTATCGTTGCGCTGCTAAGCTTATTAGCAGTTCCCTTATTTCAGCTGAGTTGGTTTGATGCAGGGATACTCATGGTCTCGATTATAGCCGGTAGTCCTATGCTACTAATGCTATCGGCAGTGGCCAGTAGCTTGACCTTATCATTGAAAAATGGCGCGGTGTTAGTGCCCTTAATTGCATTGCCGATGCAGTTGCCCGTATTAATATTTGCCACCGGTGCGGTGGATTTGTTCGCTACTGGGATGAATGGTTTGCCGATCTTGGCCCTGCTACTAGCGGGTAGTATCGCCTCTGTTTTAGTTATGCCGTTAGTGATCGCTTTGACGCTAAAAATGTCATGGCTTAATTAGGGCGAATTGATTATTCATTCATACTTTTAAACCCTGCTCATTAACGGCATGTTGAAAAGTGGCAAGTTTGCTATAATAGTCATCTAAGTAGCATTTTCTCATAAATTCTGTCTAGTATTTAATGCCAGCAGGTTAGCTAACGATATAAAATGTTGCTTTAACCAAACAGCTGGTCAATAGGTTTTGTATCCCATGCCAAACATGAATAAAGTCTCATCTCCTAGCCTATGGCAGCGTATATGGCAAGTTTTCTTGACCACTGTAGGTACCAAGCAGTTTTTTCGTATCTTTGCGCCTTGGGTCAAATGGTTAGCTATTTTAGCGGGTATTTGTCTACTAATTGGTAGTGTTTGGGGCTTGGCTTTTGCGCCGCCTGACTACTTACAGGGTAACAGCTATCGTATTATCTTTATCCATGTACCCGCAGCCAGCCTTGCCATTTCCATTTATTTTGCCTTAGCCGTATTGGGGGTAATCTTTTTGGTATGGAAGATTAAGACCGCCAATCTGGTTGCTCAAGCCCTAGCGCCAATAGGTTTTTTATTAACGGTGATTAGTCTGCTGACCGGCTCTATCTGGGCAAAACCCACTTGGGGTACTTATTGGGTTTGGGATGCGCGTTTGACCTCGATGCTGATTTTAGCGTTTTTATATGCAGGCGTGATGGCTTTGTTTGCGGCGTTTGAACATACTGCTAACCGTGGTAAAGCGGCGGCTATCCTATCAGTGGTAGGCGCAGTCAACTTGCCGATTATTAAGTACTCGGTAGAGTGGTGGAATACTTTGCATCAAGGCGCAACTTTTACTTTGACCGAAGCCCCAAAGATGTCAGCCGATATGTGGATGCCCTTATTATTAATGATTATTGGTAGCTATTTGTTGGTAGCAACCTTGGCTATTTATCGTACCAATACGCTTATTTTGTACCGTGACCAAGGAAAGGCGTGGGTAAAAGAGTACGTCCGTGGTCAGCAAAAATAGTGCCATCGTTTCACTTTATAATTTATTTACAGATGATAAGTTTAAATTGGTTAAAACCTAGCGTTAGGAGAGAGTAGTGCAGCCCTATTTTTATAGCATTTCTGAGTTTATCGCCATGGGGGAGCATGGGGTTTTTGTCTGGTCATGCTGGGCGATTACCGTCGGTGCTATGCTTATCTTTATTCTATACAGTCGTCGTCAGAGACAAGCGCTTATCAAACAGCTTAATATTCAACAAGTGCGTCAAGCACAGCGTAGTGCTAATGCCAATAAATCTACTACCCTCTAAAATACTATAAAAATCATGACCTTAAACTATAAGAAATTATTTTTTTAACTTATTCTAATCTATACTCATCAGTTCTATCGATAAGTCTAGGGCTTATTGAGTTCACTAAAAAATGCTATCATATACTCATGATAAGGGTGTGTTTATATTCTTTTTAGATGAATACCCTAGCTATTAATTTATTTTGCGAATTATTGGACCTACAAGAGATTTAATTAGCAAAATAGTCACTCATCAATGAGGTGGTGTTATGAACGCAGTCCGACGCAAAAAGCTAATGTGGGTTATGTTCACGCTCGCAGGGGCAGCGATTGCAGTAGTGCTGGTTATCTATGCGATTGGTCAGCAGACGGATTATTATTTTGATGCTACGGCTATTGCTCAAGGTGAAGCTCCGCAGGATAAACGTATTCGTGCTGGTGGAATGGTGGTGGCTGGTAGTGTGCAACGCTCAGCCAACGATCCTTTAAGTGTTGAGTTTGCTATTACTGACTTTGCCTCAACGGTTCCTGTGACTTATCAAGGTATTTTGCCTGATTTGTTTGCGGAGAATTCAGGGGTAGTCGCGACGGGTAAGATGCAAGGAGAAACCTTTGTCGCAGGAGAGGTATTGGCGAAGCACGATGAGAATTATATGCCGCCAGAAGTTGCAAAATCCATGAAAGAGCACAATCGCAATGGGGCAATACCCGCCTCTGAGCAGTATAATCCTGCTGAGCCTATCCGTGAGACTCAAACTTTACAGCAGTAATCAGTTTTTATTTGAGCTTATACTTAGTGCTAGCGTCAATTAAAAAAGCCACCGGTTATTAATCGGTGGCTTTTTTTTGGATGTTCTTAGCTTATAAGAGCCTACTTTCTTCCAATTATTAGCTTATAAAAAAGACTATCAATCATCCCACTCAGGAGAGTAATCAGGATGCTCAATCTTACGGCCGTCAGAGCGAGCAAGCTTACCTATCTTTTCCAACTCATCAGCACTCAATTGCACCTCAACGGCATCTAAATTGCCTTGTAAGTGATCGGGGTTAGAGGTTTTAGGAATAGCGATACGCTTATTGTCGGATAGAATCCAAGCGAGTGAAACCTGTGCTGGAGTAATGTTATGCTGCTCAGCAATCTCTTTGATAATCTCATTATCGAAGACATCACCACGAGCTAGCGGTGAATAGGCTTCTAAGAGAATATGATGATTGTTCAAAAATGATTGTAAAGTATGCTGTTTGATAAAAGGGTGAAACTCGACTTGGTTAACCACAATCGGCACGTCAGCATACTTTTTTGCTTCGATAATATTAGCAATATTGAAGTTAGAGACGCCAATATTACGAGTTAGTCCTTGCTTTTGTAATTCACACAACGCAGGAATAGTTTCTGATAAAGGCACACGATCATCGGGCCAATGAAGTAGCAGTAAATCAACGTAATCGGTACCTAGGTTCTCAAGTGAACGCTTAGCAGCCGCTTTTAATTTCTCGGGCTCAAACTTCATATCATCAGGAAAAATCTTAGTGGTCAAGAAAAATTTATCCCGAGCTACTCCTGATTTTTTGATCCCTTGACCCACCTCTTTTTCATTATCATAAGCTTGAGCAGTATCAATGTGCTCATAGCCCATCTTCAAAGCTTCATTGACTACATTGATACACTCTTGCCCTGTCGATTGCCATGTACCTAATCCCAGTACTGGAATTTTAGCTTGTCCAGCAGTACGAATGTTATATCTTGTATTACTCATGTTGTTATCCTTGTTATTAGTGTGGATTTCTACTATAGTTTTAATAAGCCGTTGATTTTAGTAGCAGTTTTTTATTTTTATACCTTCTTAAATCCATAAATAGATAGAAAGCCACTTAGATCTAGGGTTTCGTATTCCATTTTTAATAAGAATCAGAATAAAATTATTCATTTTTAATCAATAAAATCATAACTCAGTCATCGTATGAACATCGTATTAAGTAACCACTATAAGAAAAAATGATGTGAAGTAAAAGGTTGAGTGACGCTTTTCTACAAAGCTCAAACAGGCTGTAACCTCATTTTCGTTACCTTTCTAGTAATCATTCTAGTTAACCAATAAGATATTCGATAAGTAGTTACTTTGATGTTTAGTTTACCAATAGCTTTTGTTTATAGCCTCCACTTATAGCTAATGTGATTAATAGATAGCATTGCATACAGCAGACTTTGTTTCACATCAATAGTGCTGTAAGGCGAGCAGATTGATAACTCTACTTATTTAAGTCCTATCATAATAAATATTTTATATAAGAAGAGTGCTTGGGTTTACCTTGGTATGTTTTGGTTGAGAGTGTTTGATATTTCTTAAAATTATTGATTAATAAGGAGAGGATGTGTCAAGTCTTTCAAAGGCCAACTTTTCAGAAGGCAATGCTAATGGCCAGAACCCTATTTCTTGGTTCGTATTCGGTCTTATGGCTAGCGTTACTTTCATTGGTATTCTATCCGAGCTTATGCCTTCAGGTATCTTGCCGCAAATGACAGCAGGTCTTGGTATCGAGCAGACCCAAGTCGGGTTTTTGGTCGGTATTTATGCCTTAGCTTCGGCAATTTTTGCTATTCCCTTAATCAGTGCCACCTTATGGGTGAACAGAAAAATACTTTTAATGGCCCTGCTGACGGGTTTTGCAGTCTCTAACATCGTCGTTGGGTTAACGTCTTCTTACTACCTTATCGTAGCGATGCGTATTCTGGGTGGGATTTGTGCCGGTATTATGTGGCCAATGATTGCCGCTTACGGTACGGCGCTAGTGCCAGAAAATATGCACGGTAAAGCGATTACTATCATCATGGCAGGTAATACTTTTGGAGTGAGTTTAGGTCTGCCAATAATGACCTTTATCGGTACTCATGTGGGCTGGCGTATGTCGTTTTTAGTCCTTGGTGGACTAGGTGCGCTCATTGCGCTACTGGCGATGAAATTCTTGCCCGCTGTAAAGGGGGAGAAACTCACCCAAAGTAACTCGCCACTGGCAGTGCTTAAAATACCTGGGGTTTGGATTGTTTTAGCGCTGACTTTTTTAGCGGTGGTCGCCCATTATAGTATTTATACTTATATTACGCTCTTGGTAGAAACCATAGCCTTTACTGGCGGGATTAGCTTAGCACTGCTTATCTTCGGTATCGGTTCAGTTATTTCAGTCATATTATCAGCTAGGATTATTGATACGCATTTGCGTGGCTTAATCGTCGGTATGTTAGGCGGGGGCGCAATAGCGATGCTGCTATTCGTGTTCTTTAGAGGCACTAATGGTTTCGCACATATCGCCTTCTTATTATGGGGATTGGCGTTTGGTCCTTTGGTTACGATGTTCCAAACCGCAGTCAGCCACCAGGTTACCGAAGCCAAAGCTATTGCCACTTCAGTACAATCGAGTGTCTTTAACTTCTCAATTATGATTGCTACTTGGCTGGCAGGATTGATTTTGGTACACATGCCAGAGACCGGAGTTTTTGGTATTGTCTATCTGTCTATTCTTTGTTTTGTCCCAGCGATAATAATTACCTTTATGTCGAAGAAAACCCTAGATGCTCCTGCGATCTAGTGGCTTTCAATAAATATTTTTTAATAAATAAGTTTTTAATAAAAAATAATAATACTTAATAACAATAGGAGTTTGTAATGAAAAAGTTTACTAACGCTAATATCTATCGTAATGAAGATGCCAATGAGATCTTGGTAAAAGACGGTGTGATTCAGCAAATAGGTAAAAACCTACCTGCCGCTGATGAAGAGATTGACCTAAAAGGGCGGCTAATTGTCCCGCCTTATGTGGACTCGCATCTGCATCTAGACTATGTTTATACCGGCGGCGGTGATGATGCCAAGAACGCTTCAGGTACGCTATTTGAGGGTATTGCCCGCTGGCACGATGTCAAAAAGAATCAGACCTTTGAAGATGCCAAGCAGCGGATGCTCAAAGGGATCCAAGAAGAAGTGTCGAAAGGGGTACAATATATTCGTACTCATATCGACGTTTGTGATCCTGATTTGACCGGACTTAAAGCCATGCTGGAGCTACGCGAAGAGCTCAAAGATAACGTCACCATTCAGATTGTGGCTTTCCCGCAAGAGGGGATGTATGCCTATAAAGGCGCTGTTGAGCTGATGGAGGAGGCGCTGAAGATGGGCGCGGACTGTGTTGGTGGTATTCCGCATTTTGAATGGGCGTACGAGTTTGGTCAAGATTCGGTACGTAAGACGGTTGAATTAGCTCTTAAGTACGATAAGCTTATCGACGTACATTGTGACGAAACCGATGATCCAATGAGTCGTCACGTACAGTTACTAAACGCCTTAGTGATGATTGAAGATATTGGCGCACGCTCTACAGCCAGTCATACGTGCTCATTTGGTTCAGCGGATGACGCTTATGCGTTTCGGATGATGGGACTGTTTGAACAGTCGGGCATGAACTTTATCGCGCTGCCGACTGAAAACGCCTATCTGCAAGGTCGCCAAGATACTTATCCTAAGCGCCGCGGTCTAACCCGGGTCAAAGAATTTTGGGAAAATGGTATCAATATCTCCTTTGGTCAAGACTCTATCAATGATCCTTGGTATCCAGCCGGTAACGGTAATATGATGAATATCTTAGATAACGGTATTCATTTGGCGCAAACTATGTCACTACCCCAGCTTGATGTCTGTCTTGATTTTATTACCTTTAACGGTGCCAAAACCTTGAATATTCAAGATGAGTACGGTTTAGAAGTCGGACGTGCCGCTAACTTTTTGGTGTTAGATGCAGATACGCCATTTGAAGCCGTACGCCAACGTGCTGATGTCCTAGCCTCTATCCGTAACGGCGAGTACCTGTTCAAAAAGCCTGAGCCCAGCTATGAGATCGAGCTGGATGTGTTTCGAGAGACGATGTAATTATTATTAAAACTGCTACCTGAAATATAAAGCATAAAAAACGCCCATTACTTAAAGTAGTGGGCGTTTTTTTATGGGTTTTCTATACTAAAAGTAACTTATTGAGCTGCAGCAACTTCACCAGTAGCAGTAGCGGTGCCAGCAGTTGCAGTAACTTCATTAGCATCAGTATTAGCGCCCCAAATTTTTGGATACTTATAACCTGGGAAGGTGCTATGAGCATATTGTTTAAAGGCATCTGAATTATAAGCATTGGTCACATCTTGCACCCATTTTTTATCCTTGTCAGCAGACTTGACCGCTGACCAGTTGATATAAGCAAAGCTTGGCTCTTGGAACATAGCTTCGTCTAGAGTAATACCTGCATCAGTAGCATAATTACCTGTAATAATAGCGAAATCAACTTCTTCACGCGCTCGTGGTAACTGAGCGGCTTCTAGCTCGATAATATTGATATCGTATTTACTATTATCAGCGATATCAGCTTTTGACGCCGTTAGGGGGTCGACATTGTCTTTTAGGGTAATCCAGCCCAAATCATCCATCATCACCAGCGCACGCGCAAAATTGCTAGGATCATTCGGTGCTGAAACACTCATGCCTTTATAGGCTGCATCAAGAGTAGACTTTTTACCTGAATAGATGCCAAGAGGGGCGGTGGGGACTTGGAAAACTTCGACCAAATCCAAATTGTTTTCAGCTTTAAAAGTATCTAGATAAGGCTTATGCTGAAAAATGTTAATGTCCAAATCACCTTCAGCTAGCGCTAAATTAGGACGCACATAGTCAGTAAAAGCAATCAGCTCAACTTCATAACCTTGGGCTTCAAGTGAGCTTTTGACTTGGTTGCGTACCATATCAGCAAAATCACCTTCGGTAGTGCCAATAACGATTTTGCTATGCTCAGGGTCGATGTTGTTGGCAGCAGTTTCAGTAGCTGGCGCTTCTTTGGTAGACTCTGGTGCTGATGAGTTATTACAGCCGACTAGCACCAGACCTGATACACCAACGGTGGCTAATGCGGTTGCTAATTGACGACTGATATCTGTTAATTTCATAAAAATTCCTAAATAGGGATAACCATAGTTGAATAAGCAGTTAAATAAATAATGTAAGTAAGCAGGGTAAATAGAATAGCTAAAAATATTAGTCAAAATGGTCATACATTTTATTTGACCATTAAAAAAGCAACATTATAAATAGTAATGCTGCTTTTTTAAATATTGCTAAAGTGCTAACAAAATTAACCGTAGTCCGTTATAAAGTCAAGCGTTTTACTGGTGAATAATAGACATCAAAAGCTGAGTTTTATTCATAAGTACAGACTAACGCTTAGCGTTTGTCTAATCGCGCCGCTAACCAATTACCACCGGCTTGAATACCGATTACCATCACCGAGAGCATGATAACGATAAATACCATTACCTCAGTTTGATAGCGATAATAACCATAGCGAATGGCCAGATCGCCAAGACCACCGCCACCAATCATACCTGCAGCAGCTGAAAAAGAGAGTAGGCTAATACAAAGAATAGTTACCGATAGAACCAGCCCAGAGCGTGCTTCGTTAAGCAACACTTTAATAATAGTAAACGGACGTGCGCCCATAGACTCAGTAGCTTCGATGATACCGCGCGGCACTTCACGCAGGTTTTGCTCGACCAGTCGTGCAAAATAAAATGAGCCGGCAATAGCCAGCACCAACGAAGCAGCAATAGGACCGATACCGGTGCCAACAATCGCTTTGGTAAAAGGGCTCATGGCAATCATCAAAATGACAAAAGGGAAGGCGCGCATAAAGTTAGTAATGCCGCCCAATATCGCATAAAGCCCTTTATTCTGCAAAAACTGTCGATCACTGGATAAAAATAAGAAAATCCCAAACAAACCACCAATAGTGACCGCTGCAGTGGTAGAAATACCCAGCATAATGAAAGTGTCAAAAGTTGCTTGCCAAATCTCTTTACGCAGCGCCAGCAATTTATCTATAGAGGCGGATAATTCAGCGCCAGTTAACATGTTTATTTCTCCTGCCTCATATTTTAGTCTTCTTGTACCAAACCTTGACCAATCAAAGTGCTGGCTTGAATGAGACCATCACGAATATCAGCGACCTCAAGTAGCTGGCCTTGGTGTAGTAATGCGGCTCGGTGGCACAACCTGCGTATAACACTCATTTCATGAGTAACAATGACAATAGTTACTCCAAGCTGCTCGTTGATATCACGCAGGCAAGTCAATAAGCTGCGAGTCGTCGCTGGGTCTAGCGCGCTAGTGGGCTCATCAGCGAGCAGTACTTTAGGATTGGGAGCGATAGCACGGGCAATACCAACGCGCTGCTTTTGACCGCCTGATAACTGCGCCGGATAGTGGCTCACTCGATCGGTCAAATCAACAATCTCCAAACACTCCATTACTCGCTTATGAATATCACGGCTGGGATAGCCTGAGACAGTCAAATTAAAAGCCACATTATCAAACACCGTGCGGTTTGACATCAGATTAAATTGCTGAAAAATCATACCAATATTATGGCGGGCAATACGTAGGTTACTAGCTGATAAGGCGGTTAAATCAACCCCATCGATAATCACCTGCCCCGAGTCTGGACGTTCGAGTAAGTTAATTAAGCGTAATAGAGTAGACTTACCCGCACCTGAATAGCCCATTAAGCCAAAGATTTCACCTTGCTTGACAGACAGAGATGTGGGTTCAACAGCAGTAAACCAATGCGCTTTGCCATCAGCATTTTTTATCGAGCGGTCGCTCATAAAGCTTTTGGTCACATTATTTAGAACGATCATGTCACTCATGGAATGCTCAAATTTTGGTAAATATTTTAACGGTTAAATCAGGGCGTTGAGTGCTCTATGGCTTTAGGTAGCCGACAATAACCGTATCGGTAAGGGGCAGTAATATAGCATATTATATAGGTCATTGGATATGACCATCCACGATTGACTAATGCAGCATTAGCAAATGGCTGAGCATGAGCAGTCATTTAACTATTCAGTAGAGCCATAGATTAAATGCTTATGAGTTAGCCTTGATTACGGCTGTTAAGAAGGTGGTTGCGATTATGGTCTCGCTGATTAAGATGAGGATTGTGCTGTACGGGTAGAATAACTAAAAATCTAGTATGCCCATTAATAGTATCGGTCAAGATATGGCCTTGATGGGCGGTGACAATTTGTGATACCAATGATAATCCTAACCCTGAACCTTTGTTCTTTTGCTGTAAACGTACAAACGGGCTGAATATCTCTTGGCGCTTTTCCTCAGGAATCCCTTCCCCTTCATCGATGACCGCCATCACAGCGTATTTAGGAGCAGGCGGCACCAGGCTAGCTTTAGACTTACTCAAATGCTTTTTAAATAACCCTTCTTTAGCCGCTTCAGTTTCGCTCTCTTTATGGTTCTTAGAGTCATTTTTTGGACTGTCTTTGAGGGTGTCATCGCTGGGCCCAAGATAATCGTTAACAGTTTGAGCCAAAGTTGGCGCTTGCTCAGTCTTATCAGCAACGACTTTCCAGCTGACCTTTTTGATCTTCTCAATCAATTCAGCAGTAAATTTGTGATAGTGATTGATGAACAAGTCATCACTGACAACGGGTACTTTAAAAGAGGAGGTCTTGCTAGAATCAGCCTTGGAGATCGGCTCTTTTTCAGGGGAGGTACTGTTTAAGTTCTGCTTTGCATTTACTATAGGGTCTATATTAGCGTTCTTATCATTTGAGTTAGCCTCATTTTCTACCGGGCTGTTACTCTCTACTTGGTTAATATATTGATCAAGATCATTACTACTTAAAGTTTCACCATTGTAGTAAATAGTAGGGCTCGGCAAAGTAGTGGTATTCTCTTCAGCCTTATTAGCACTGTCTTTATCATCATTATTAGAGGCGTCATAACCATTATAATCTAAGCAGCTATAATCGATATCCGCAAAGCTGCTAGATACAATAGATTGTAATAAGTAGTCGGGAACATTATCTGCTTCTTCTAAAGTCTGAACGCCATATAACAAAATGGTGACCGGTGGCTCTCCGTGTAGCAGGGCATTATTGAGTAAATTGCGAATCAAATGAGTCAGCATCGGAGCTTGTCCATCAATGACAATATGCTCGCCGATTAGCGTGGTTTCAGAATAGTGTTGCCGTTCTTGGTTGATCAGTTCGTACAAGTCTAGCTTTTCGACTTGCTGCATAGCATGACCGGCATCTAAGCGGCTGACCAATAAGATACTCTCCACCAAGTCATTCAAGCCGGATAAATCACGATTGATAGCTTGAGCACGTTTATCAAACTTGGCTTTGGTGTCGGCTGGCATAACGCTTGCGAGCATATCCATCATCTCAATTTGTAAGCGAATACGAGTAATGGGTGTGCGTAGCTCATGAGAGGCATGCGCTAACAATAGGTTATTAGCGTCAATGAGATGTTCGATCTTCTGAGCGGCTTGGTTAAACCCGCGGGCAAGTAGGGCAATTTCGTCATTACCACTGGCGTTGACCCGCACACTAAAGTCGCCATCTCCCAGCTGATTCATCTGCTGACTCATCTGGTTGATTTGCCAAGTCATAGAGCGCGCAATCCACCACAATACCCCTGCCATAATAATCAGCAGCAGTAGAGTGCCGGTAAACAAATTGAGCGCCGCTGAGAGTACCGGCTTTTTTGGAGGTAAGCGTGACTCATAAAGTAAGGTATAACCTGTACTACTATAAACCTGAGCTTGCTGCAGCACTGGTGTATCTGAAAAAGAAGGGAAGGCGCGCATTAATAAAGAAGGTGTTTCTGGAAGCTCTAAAGGTAGGTCGCTATTGTCAGTCTGCATGAGCAGATGGCCATTATTATCATATAAGCCCATTTTCGCTTGTAATGACTCATCAAAAATATCAAAGCTTTTTTTGATGACCGCTAACATAAAGCGTGCCTGCAAACGATTGTCGTTGCTGATAGCAACATTGAGCTCATTAAGAAAAGGATCTACTTGACCTAAAATCTGTCCAGCTACCACCTCTGAGCGATTACTGGCATCTTTATCGTGTACCAACTGGGTTAGGAGTACCATCGCCACGGCAAATAAAATCAATGCCAGCATAACGCTGGCAAATAATTTGGCAAAGACGGAGCGAAAACCCAATTGCTGCATTAATTAATCTCAATCAGACAAGTAATCATTAATAGTCTATCTATTAAACTTGATCAGTAGCAAATTGATAACCCACGCCGCGCACGGTAATGATACGCTTGGGCTGACGAGGATTGTCTTCAATCAAAGCTCGCAACCGTGAGATATGAACATCGATAGCACGGTCAATATTGTCTGAGCTATCATCGTTTGGCATCGCTTGCCATAACTGTTCACGGTTCAAAACTTTACCTGAATGGGTTGCAAAATAATGCAGTAGCTGGAACTGATGAGTGGTTAGACGTACGGGCTGATCATCAATGGTCACCTCATGACTGTCAGGGAATACGCTCAAACGCCCAAAAGTTAAGCTGTCTGATTGGCTATCAGCTTGATTAGGTTGTTCATGACGGCGGATAACCGCACGAATACGAGCTAATAGCTCACGAGGCTCAAAAGGCTTGGCAATGTAATCATCTGCGCCCATTTCAAGTCCAAGTACCCGATCTGTAGTGTCACCTTTCGCTGTAAGCATGATGATAGGCACTTTGTTGGTCATATTGTTCTTATTGCCACGAATCTTTTGGCAGACTTGCATACCATCCATATCAGGTAGCATCAAATCAAGTACGACCAAATCAATATCGCGCTCTTTGGCATCGAGAATATCAAGGCCTTCTTGACCAAGGGCAGCATGATGCACATCATAATAATTCATCGTTAGATAGTCACTGATCAATTCAGCTAAATCTGGGTCATCTTCAATTAATAAGATCTGCTTACTCATAAGGTTTCCTTTAATTTTTACTATAATTTTAAATATTCAAAGTAGGTATGTTTTTTATGTGGATTATAGCGATTTAAGTGCTGATAAAACTTAGGTACAAGTCAATTATGGGGGTGAATTTTATAATTTATATACTGATAATAGTTCTATTGCTATTCTGCCTAACTATGGCATTACCTTACAAGACATGCTTTGTTAATATTTCTACACAATGTAACGGTTGCGCCAACAGTTATTGCTAATAGATTTTTATTCGTAATAGTCTGCGCTATAGAAGGGGTTTATGGATGTCTAATAAGCTGATGCCAAGCCTCTAATTTAAAAGTTAGGACACTATGACCTTCTTACCAGCGGACTCTACTGGCAGGTCTGCCAGACAAATCAGGCTATCATTACTGATACCAGCGATCAGGTACTGTTTGGTAGACGGGTCATATTCGATAACTTCGATAGATTGTCTGGTCAAACGCTGATCTTGTTGAATAATCCAGATATTACCAAGTAAAGGCGCCAGGGGTTTATAGGGTGGTTTTTGTAATGCTGTCAAATCAACATCATGAATACCACGTGCAGGTACAATGGCGCCTACTTCAATCTGCCCATAGTTTACGCGTCCACTAACTAGCGTATTAACCTTCAAAGTATTGCGACTGGCCTCATTTTTGATCACTTGTACATAGACTAACAGTTGATCAGAACCTTCACTAGGTACTAGCTTACTAACTTGGCCGGTGAAAGTTTCGTTATGATCTTGTGAGGAAAAATTCACAGTTTGCCCTACTGATAGCTGTGATTCTACTTGAATAGGTACCTTGGCTATAAAGCGTAAATGGTTATCATCAATAATACGTAATAGAAGCTTACCTTTCTCTAATTGTTGCCCAGTAGTAGCCGGTAGCTTATCAATACGTCCTGAAAAGCTGGCACGAATGATTAGTGGCGATGCGGTATCTTTAGCGGGCTCATTTTTGACTGTCTCATTAAGATTACTCTCTCTGTTTTTATTAGCTTCGTTATCAAATTGAGCACTATTAGAACCATTACCTACAGGTGAGGAGGATGCTTGCTCAGCCTTAGCGCTTTTCATTTTCGATTCAGCTTCATCATTAACAGTAGAGTTATCTGCTTTTTCTTTATCGAGACTATTATTTTTACTGCCTGCATTATTTTGCTGACTTTCTCCATTAGAGAGCTGCTTCGTTGCCTTTAATGAGTTTGATGACAGGTTGTTTTCAGGCTCAGATGTATTCTTATCTGCTTCCAAAACAGCCTTACTGGTATCTTGCTTATATAAAATGAGTAAAGGCGTCCCTTTTTCCACCCATTGACCCTCTGTAACCAGTACTTTTTCTATCCCTAAAGCTTGAGCAGCTATAAAACGAGCCTGCTTAGTAGGTTCGATAATACCTTGTAAGCCTAGACTGGGCTGATAGCGCGATTGTTTGATACTCAAAATATAATCAGATGACATAGTGACAGTATTATCATCAATGACGATAGGCAATTCGGCCTGAGTGCGCTCTATAGATGCAGTATCAGCACTATTGGGTGGCTGGCAAGCAGTCAATAATAGAGTGCTTAACAATAGACTGACACCACCGAAAGTATAACTATTGAGCATACGTAAGCGGTTTTTGGGGCGTAATATATGGGTCATGCCAGTCACCATTTTAAATGTATTTTTATTATATAGCGAAAATACTCTAGGTAAAACAAAAGGATATATTAATCTTTAAATTTATAATAAAAACAACCTAAAAAATAATCACCATCCAAAATATTCAACTTTTAAACCATTTTTAAACCATAGTTTATTCACTTTTAAGAATTTA
Organism: Psychrobacter jeotgali; assembly: GCF_904846315.1. Taxonomy (NCBI): domain Bacteria; kingdom Pseudomonadati; phylum Pseudomonadota; class Gammaproteobacteria; order Moraxellales; family Moraxellaceae; genus Psychrobacter; species Psychrobacter jeotgali. The sequence goes on along the minus strand of NZ_CAJHAF010000001.1, from coordinate 1,888,162 downwards.
CTTTACTACTCTTTATCGACTTAAAAACCTAAATTAGACCAAAAATAGCTGATGGGTCAAAAATAATTCATATTTATCTATACTTATCTTGCTATTGTATGTAATTATTATAGTATTATCGTAACAAATATAATCTAATCCTTACTAGATTGTAAATATAGTAATATTACGAGCTGATCATCTTTCATAGGATAGTAATAATGGAAAATAATTTTGAAGGGTTAAAAGTCATGGTTATCGATGACTCAAAAACCATTCGGCGTACCGCAGAAACTTTACTACAAAAGGCGGGCTGTGAAGTAGTCACTGCTATTGATGGTTTTGATGCCTTGTCGAAGATTGTAGATAATAATCCGGATATTATTTTTGTAGACATTATGATGCCGCGTTTAGATGGCTATCAAACTTGCGCATTGATTAAGAATAACCCGGATTATGCTGATAAACCGGTCATTATGCTGTCATCAAAGGACGGTTTGTTTGACAAGGCTCGCGGTCGTATTGTCGGCTCCGATGAGTATTTGACCAAGCCATTTAGTAAAGATGAGTTGTTCGATGCTATTAATCATTATCGCTAAGTACCTCAAAGATTTGGTATGGAATGTTTCGGTATAGATAATAAAGAGAATTTTGACTAGTACAGGTTGGTATTTTAAAGACTGAAGCAAGATTAGATCGGGCTAGCGAGATAAAACTACTCAAGGCGAATCTATCCATTTCACGCCAAAAACTTATCGAACAATAATATAAATATAGAGGCATTAATTATGACAACTGTATTAGTCATTGACGACTCACCATCTGAGATGGCGAGATTTAGAGACCTACTTGCTAAAAACAACTTCCAGATATTAGAAGCCGTTAATGGTGAGCAAGGTTGTGAGATGGCTACCGAGCATCTACCCGATGTCATCTTGATGGATGTCGTTATGCCGGAGATGAATGGTTTTCAAGCGACTCGGAAAATCACCCGTGGTAAAACCACCTCTCATATTCCCGTAGTGATGATTAGCACCAAAAACCAAGAAACTGACCGTGTATGGGGCAAACGTCAAGGCGCCAAGGAGTACTTAACCAAGCCTGTTGATGAAGCTGAGCTCATGCGCATTATTCGCACCGTGATGGAGTAACTTGTGGCTTCTAGAGGTTTTATTGAGCTTTTACGTTTAGCGGATTTAGCCAAAGCGCGTAAAACAGGTCGCAAGGGCGGTCAAGGTTATGACTGGCGAGGGGTAGTGTTTGAGATTGCCGGGCAGCGCTTAGTAGCGCCGATGGGCGAGGTCTCTGAGGTACTGATTATGCCAGAGTACACCAGTATGCCATTGGTACAACCTTGGATGATTGGTATTGCGAACGTTCGTGGACGCTTATTACCTTTAACTGACTTAGCACAGTTCTTGCGAATAACAAGCCAAAATAAACCGATTAGCCAACGTAAAGTAATCGTAATCGATCATAGCACCATATTCTCAGGATTAGTTGTTGATCAGGTTCTTGGTATCGAGCATTTCACCCGCAGTCAATACCGTGCTGAGACTATAGGCAACCGTTCCCCATTTGCTCCCTACAACCACGGTAAGTTTTTTAAGGACCAACAAGAGTGGTTCATTTTTATGCCCAGTTTGTTGGCACAAGATCAGCGCTATATTGATGCTGCTATTTCATAAAAGTATGGATTAACTACTTAAAAATTTATACCAACGTTCGTATTGAATTTGCTAGTGACGGTTTAACTCCAGTCATTGGTTACTTATAAATTAGAGCCAGCTATGGTTCAACTTAGACGACTGTTTGAAAGGAATATACGATGAGCGATATTGCAAAAAGCCTAGCTACTGATGTGAGTAAGCCAGCTGTGAGTAAGCCTACGATAGCGGTCAAAGATTCCAATAGCAAGTGGAAGGCTTTATTAGGGCTGTTTGTACTAGCTGGGGTGGCTTGTTTATTTTGGCTTATCAATTCACTATCGAACGTCAGTAACTATTTAAGTGATATTAATCAGCTAGAAGTTAGCGCGGCAAATATCGTAAAAAATGTCAATGATGCGACTTTTTCACGTGATGCTGACATGAGTAGCCAAGCATATGATGCTTTGCAGACAGACGTACAGCGTTATCAGGCGGCACTTACCTCAGTACAAACAGAGGCGACAGATAATAAAGAAGTGTTTGCCCAGCTTGATACTGAATGGCAGGCTAATAAAGACAAGATTGATTATGTTCTGAGCCATCGTAACGATGTCAACGCACTACAGGATTTAAGAGATAGTGTTGCCGCTGCAACCAGTGAGCTACAAGCGCAGTATAATCAAGCTATAGAGCAAGCGGTTACAGCTAATATTTCAGGCGCTGTTATCAGCGATATGCAAACACAAACGCTACGGGCAGAGCGCTTGAGTACTGAAATAGATAAGCTAACCCGTAGTATTGATGGGACGCCTGATGACTTTCAACAGCAAGCCAATGCTTTTGCCGAAACCTTATACGCTCAGCAGCAGGACTATGGTACGAGACTACCAGCGTTGCAAGATATTGCTCAAACTTTTAATACTGTTGTTGCTCCGGTAGCTGAACAATTAACCAGTTTAAATAGCCCGGCCATTGAATCGCGCGAAAATGCTCGAGCACTAGGAGAACTTGCAACCAACACTCAAGCTCAGTTATCTGAGGTCGATCGCGATATCTTGTCGCGTAGTGGCATTATCTGGCCGGCCATTATCTTTTTATTAAGCTTACTTGGCGTGGTATATGCTTTATCACAGCTGCTCAAGTCACGTAGTATTAGTGAGCGTAGTTTGATTGAAAAGGAGACTTTACGTCGCCGCCAAGAAGCAGAGACTGAATCAGAGCGTGCTCGTCAAATCCAAGAAGAGAATGAACGTAATCAGATGGCTATTCTACGTCTGCTTGACGAGCTTGGTGATCTAGCAGAAGGGGATTTGACGGTTAATGCTACCGTATCAGAAGACTTTACTGGCGCTATTGCTGATTCTGTTAACTTTGCAATCGATCAGCTACGCCAATTGGTATTGGTTATTAACAGTACCGCTGATAGAGTATCTCAATCCTCTGAACAAACCCAAATGAGCGCCGTTGAACTAGCCGAAGCTTCTGAGCATCAAGCACAAGAGATTGCTGGCGTGTCCGCTGCTATTAACGACATGGCCATATCGATTGATCAAGTATCAAATAACGCCACAGAATCCGCCGCAGTTGCTCAGCGCTCAGTAGGTATTGCCTACAATGGAGCAGAAGTCGTACAGCGCTCAATTGAGGGTATGAATGTTATTCGTGATCAAATTCAAGAAACCTCTAAGCGCATTAAACGCTTGGGCGAGTCCTCACAAGAGATTGGCGATATTGTAAGTCTGATTAACGACATTGCCGATCAGACCAACGTCTTGGCATTAAATGCTGCTATTCAGGCCTCGATGGCGGGTGAGGCAGGTCGTGGTTTTGCGGTAGTTGCTGATGAAGTACAGCGTTTGGCTGAACGCTCTGCTAATGCTACCAAACAGATTGAAACCCTAGTAAAAACGATTCAGGCTGATACCAGTGAAGCGGTTATATCGATGGAATCCACTACCTCAGAAGTAGTGCGCGGTGCCCGTTTAGCAAAAGATGCCGGCGAAGCCCTAGAAGAAGTGCAGACGGTTTCTAATACCCTTGCTGATCTGATTCAAAACATCTCAAACGCCGCCCAACAACAGGCTGAATCAGCGGGTCATATCTCAAGCACCATGGACATTATTCAAGATATTACCTCACAAACCTCCTCTGGTACGATGGCAACAGCACGTTCGGTAGGTGAGCTTAGCGAGATGGCAGCAGCGCTACAAGAGTCAGTGACGGGCTTTAAGCTATCGGATGATGACGAAGGGTTACGAGATACTAATGAAGCGTTTTAAGCCATTTTAAACCTTTGTTAAATAGGATCTTTGGTAAGCCATATGTTGTCGAAGATAGTCGCAAAACTAGTGGATAATCGGGTTAGGATAGTCTTATGAAAAACCAGCTTAACGAAATGGTGACGCTTGAATGGCTGCTGCCCTTATTGACCCAGCAATTGTCTCAAGTTTTGGAAAGTTGGCAAGATTCTGAACCTGACTTTATGGCAATAACTCAGCACTATCACCAAATTAGTGGCGCTTTAACAATAGCCAATATGCCAAAACTGAGCCGTTTAGCTACTGGGTTAAATCTGCTAACAGCGCTAGCTGAGAATAAACCATTAGATAGTGATGCTCAAAACTTTGGGGTTTTTATCCATCAATTATTACATGAGCAACTAAGTCAATATGTACGAACCGGACGTTATCAAAACGCGCTACTAGATAGAACGCTTCCAGAGCTTACGCAGATTTTGCAGGGTTTAGGACAAACGCTTGATGATAATAATGAGCAGCAAAGCAGCTCTACTGACGATTTATATTATGAGTTTATAGAGCTAATTGATAGAGCTATCTCTGCCAGCGCTTTGAGCTCCGAGTCTTTGCGGCCAGCGCAATATAAGCAGCTGTTATTAGTGTGGCGCCAGCAAGCCCAGCAATTATTAGCAACTAACACCAATGATCCTCAAGCCTTGTTACAGCTGGCAAAGGTAAGCCGTTATCTATGGCAAGCGGATAACATCAATGATAAGGTCTCAGAGATATCAGCGGTCAATACCGCATATAATAATCAGCATTTGTGGTACCTAGCAGAATTATGGCTAAGCAATCTTGCACAGAATGAGGTACCACTTCCTAACCAATATGCCAAACTTCTTTCAGCTTTAGACCAAGCGCTGGAAATAAAGAGCAATCAATCTAGTGAAGATACTTCTACTAATCATTTAATAATAGATATCTATCTACAAATGGGTAAATTAACTCATATTGATGCTCATATCTCTGCACTTCTTAGCCATGGGTACCAAGAGCAGAGTGCATCGCTCGAGTTTCTGCCGAGAATATTAACCCATCTTGAAAGCGTTATTTTTGATCTAGATAAACCGCAAGCTTTAATAGCGCCCTTACAGCAAATAGAAAATGAACTGGCTCGCCGTGGATGGCGTCTTTATGAAGCTCAAGTTAGCCAAATCTTGCATGATCTAAAAGATAATATGGATTCAGAAGCGTCATTTATATCAATACAATGGCAGATCGAGAGTCAGCTACAAGAATTATATAGCGCTATTATGAATAGTGAATCCGCTATCGACAGTCAGATTGGTAGGGTTACTCACGCTGATACAGCTAATATAAATAACAATGATAATGAGCTTGAACCTCAGAACGACGCAGACCCAGCAATGCCTGATAGCTCGTCGCCTTTGTCTATGGCATTAGCGAATATTAAAAGCAATTTTAGTCACTATGTCAGCAGCCAGCAGACTTGTCTATCCCCCTCGTCAGAAGCTTTTAGCAAAATTAGTAGCGCTTTTAACGATATGAATTTACCCGCTGCCCAGCAAATTATTGCTGAGCTAGAGTTGTTATTTGCCGCACTAAGCTCTCACAAATCAACAGCAATCAATAACCAGCTTGTTGAGAATATAGCGGAGGGCTTTGCTACTATTGAGCTGTTAGTACAAGGCTTGGCGCAGCATGTCTTTGACCAAAACTTAATACAGCAAGCGGCACAAAATATTGCAAAGGCTCACGAGCTAACCGCAGCGTTGACAGCAGAGAGTGAGGGCAATAATGCTGCTTTTACAGCATTTGTACCTGCTACTCCGATAGCTAATAACGTCACGCGTTATGGAGATGATGGTGAGATTGCAGCGGACAATCATCCCGAAGATATTATTAATAATGACGAGACTGAAATTAATGAAGCTGAGCATCATAAGACTGAGGCTGATAAGATTGAGCTAAGTGATCCTTCATTAGAAGATAAGTTCCAAACAGACTCGATAGAAGACTGGCTATCAGATATCCCCAGTGATCTGCTGCCTTTTATACATGATCTAGAACCGATGAGCGCCGATGCAGATGATGCTGATCCTGATATCAAAGCTATATTTATTGAGGAAGCTGAGGAAGTATTAGCTGATATTATCCCTTTATATGCGAAATGGCGTGAAAACCCAGAAGATTTGACTGAGTTAGAGGAGGTTCGTCGTGGGTTTCATACCCTCAAAGGCTCAGGTCGAATGGTAGGCGCAAACTATAGTGCTGAGCTGGCATGGGCGATAGAAAATATGCTCAATCGGGTATTAGAGCGTAGCATTGTAATGTCGACGGATATGATGCAGCTGATCGCCGATGTGCTGTCTACTTATCCTAAGCTTGTCGATATCTTTGCTCAGGGTGATAAAGATTATCCCGCTATCGTAACGATCTGGGCTGCCTGTGCCAATGCTTATAGTAAGCAGCAAGGCGCGCAAGTTAACTACATTGAATTGCGTAATAAATTCTTAGCAGACAATATAGAAACAAAAAGCAGCCTAGTTGATGATGAGCAACCAGTCGATGGCATGCTATCTACTATAGAAAAACAAGGTAATGAGCACAAGAGCGGTCATCATGACGAGGTCGATAATACTCTTAAAACCATTCGTACCGTTAATGAGGTCATGGCTGAGACGCCTGTCTCTGTCGGCCCTCAAAGCGAAGAGGAGCTAGCATTTTGTGAGATATTTATTGAAGAGGCGCAAGGGTTATTACAAGATATATGTAACTTTGTGAATATCCATCAAGATGATGATCATATTGAAGTTAGTGATGCCATTGTACGTGCTTTTCATACCTTACGTGCAGCCTCGGGCTCAAGCGCATTAGCGGCTATTAGTGATATTAGTGCCACTATTGAATATAGCTTGGAGCAGTTACAGCAGCAAGATATTCCGATGAACCAGCAGCATTTACAAGCGTTATCACAGTCGGTTGCATTAATAGAAGGCTATCTGAATACTTATCAAAAGCCAGCTCTAGACCAAACTGAACAGCTCAAAAAGGATCAAGATCAGCAAGAGTTAGCTTCTTTACAGGCTTTGCTAGATGATTCAGAAGATATAGTGGCAGCCGCTGAGAGTAAACTGAGTGTTGAGCAATTACTAAGGCTAGATATCGAATCGTTGCTGGATGCCGAGTGGCAGCTAGTTCCTGCGTTAAATAATGACGATAGTCTTCAGCGCCAAGCTTATATTAATAAAGTTTATCAGCAAATAGAGCTATTAACGACGCATACTAATGAGTCTTTGAAATTCACCACTATTCTTAATGCTTTGAGTGCGACTTATCAGCATGTCATTGCCCACCCTGAATTAGCGACTGAGACTGAAGTGCAGTACGCTTTATTAGCGGGGCATGAACAGCTTATTGAGCTCTTTGATGCTTTAGCCGCTAGTATGTCATTGAAAATTGAGTCACAAGTGCTCGATGATTTGTACTATATAGTTCAAGATAGCAATATCCAAGATAATGACCAGCAACAGCATAGTGTTAAAAGTGATGAGGTAGGAGAGTATGAACGTCAGCAGTTAATCGAAGCTCAAATTGAAACCATCGATACAGATAGTGAGCTGTTAGCAATCTTTTTGGAAGAAGCCCAGGATTTAGACAGAGTCATGCAGCAAGCCTTTAGTACTTGGCTTACTGACATCAATAGTACAGCTGCTTTAAAAGAATTACAGCGCTACTTACATACCATCAAGGGTGGTGCGCGAATGGTGGGTATCAGTAGTATTGGTAATCTGACTCACGAAGCAGAAACTATCTATGAGAGACTAGTAGACGGCCGAATAAAACCTACAGAGCAGTGGGCAGAATTCATGCAGGCTATTCAAGATGTATTGTCGCTACAAATCACTCATATCTCCAATTATCAACAGTCATTCTTTGCTAATGAGCTTATTGAACAGTGGCGTCAGTTTGAGCAGTCTGGTGAGCTCCCGCACAAGGTTAACTATCATTTACCTGTAGATGAGAAGCACTCTAGCATCGATGCTCAATCTATTGTAGATAAAGATGAGCAACAGGTAGTTCCCTCAAATACTAGCCTTGAGCAGTTAATCGAAGACTCGTGGCCAAATGGTCGTCCTGATCCTGATATCTTAGAAGTATATCTTGAGGAGGTTGACGAGCTCATCGCCGATAGTAGTCAGTCCTTAAAACTATTTTTAACCGACCATGACGATAGTGTTGCCCTGCAATCATTACAACGTAATTTGCATACCATCAAAGGCGGTGCGCGTATGGTTGCTGCTAATAGTATCGCTGACTTAGCTCACGAGATGGAGACCATTTATGAAGCGCTTGCCAGCCAGCGTAGTCCTATAACTGAACCAATCTTAAAGCTGCTTACAAGCTGTCATGACTGGATTGCAGACGCAATTTTTGTTCTCAAGCAAGAGGTTAATCCGCAGCAGCCGATAGCGCTTACTAGCGCTTTACAACAGTTTATTAGAGATTCAAATAGCTTGCAGCAGGTACCTACTGAGACCTTAAAGCAGCAACGTAGCGCCATTCTAACAGCCCAAATTCAAGCTCAAAACCAGTCGCAGTCGAGAGTTGAAGGTATCGATAGCATGCCTCCTGTGACTGGCAGTTTTGCTGAGCAAGAACAAAGTGTCAATAGCAACGAGATGATCCGGATTTCTGGTAGTTTGATTGAACATATGATTAATCTATCTGGCGAGTCTGCGATTAACCGTGCGCGTATTGATATGGGTATGAATAGTTTGACCAATAGTATTGGAGAGATGGGCGCTACCGTACAGCGTCTATCAGATCAGCTGCGTCGAATGGAGATTGAGTTAGAAGCGCAAATTTTATCGCAAATTGATGATGCTGAACTGATCAACAATGAGGATTTTGATCCTTTAGAGATGGATCAATATTCGTCCCTAAATCAATTATCAAAGTCTTTGACTGAGTCTGCCTCTGATTTGGTTGATATTAATAATACCTTGTTGGACAAAACCCGTGATAGCGAGAGCTTATTATTGCAATTATCACGTACTCAGACAGAGCTGCAAGACGGTTTGATGAACTCGCGCATGGTGCCGTTTACTCGTTTAAGGCCTCGACTTGAGCGTATTGTCCGTCAGGTTGCAAGTGAGCTTAATAAGTCCGTAGAGTTAAGCATCATTAATGCCAATGATGAGATGGATAGAACTATTCTTGAGCGTATTACTTCACCGCTTGAACACATGCTGCGTAATGCGGTGGACCACGGAATTGAGGACGCTAAAACCCGGCTACAAGCTGGCAAAGATAGCAAAGGCCATATTAGATTAGAGGTATCACGCGAGGGTAGTGAGATAGTCATTGATCTGAGCGATGATGGCGGCGGTATTGATGTTGAAGCGGTACGTGATAAAGCGATTGCACAAGGCTCCATTGATCCTAATGATACCAGCTTGACGGATATAGAAGTTATGCAACATATCTTTGATGCTGGCTTAACTACAACTAATCAATTGACCCAAATCTCAGGGCGCGGCGTCGGTATGGATGTGGTCATTAGTGAAATTCGTCAATTAGGCGGCATGGTAAGTGTCAGCTCAAAGCTGGGCAAGGGGTCGAGCTTTATTATCCGTGTCCCTTTGACAGTCGCTATTTCTGATGCGTTAGTAGTACGAGCAGCAGATCGTTACTACGCAGTTCCATTGGTACAAATTGAGCGAGTGATACGTATCAATCCAGAAAAGCTTTACGATTATTACCAATCTAACGCTACCACCTTATCCATTGATGATGAAGACTACCGTGTTAGATATTTGAATGAAATATTATCAGGTCATCCCTTTGACGAATTGATGGTTAATAGCAACACTAGTTTGCCTTTGATTATTATCAAAAATCGTAGTGGCCAAAAGCAAGCTTTACAAGTCGATGAAATCGCTGGATCACGTATTGAAGTCGTGGTTAAACCGCTGGGGCGTCAGCTTTCGCATTTAGCGGGTATCTCTGCAGCCACCATTATGGGTGATGGGTCTGTAATGTTTATTTTAGATCTAATAGCCTTGATGCGTAATGCCTCAGCATTAAAAAATAGACAACAGGTTCAGCGTCAGGTGTTTAATAATAAAGACCGTCAAGTAGAAGCTCGCTCTACTATATTGGTTGTCGATGATTCAGTAACGGTTAGAAAGGTGACTTCAAGATTCCTAGAACGTCAAGGTATCTCGGTGATGCTCGCTAAAGATGGTATCGATGCGATCGAAATTCTACAGGAGACGATACCTGATTTGATCCTATTAGATATTGAAATGCCAAGGATGGATGGTTTTGAAGTCGCTACTCAAGTGCGTCATAGTGGGCGTTTAAAGCAAATTCCAATCATTATGATTACCTCACGTACCGGTGAAAAACATCGCCAGCGTGCGCTCGATATTGGAGTTAACGATTATATGGGTAAGCCTTTCCAAGAAAATGAGCTACTTAACAAAATACAGCTGCTATTACCTGACAAGCTAAATATTGGTCAGAATGGGTAGAGTCCGCGTTGTGCCTACTGCCTGTATTTTATTTGCTAATGCTATTTTGAGATATTTATGAGCCCGATTATAAAACACGAATTCGAAGCAGTTAGCCTACTGACCACCAACAACGGTAGGTTAGAGGTCACCATTATTCCTGCGATGAATCAGCCGAACTGGATTTTGCCGAGTCATTTACTATTAAGTGTAGAAGAGACGCAGGAGCACATACAGCATTATTCTTGGCAACAACAGCAGGTAGCTGTCTTTCATTTACTACCGCTTAGTGAAAATCCAGATAAAATCATTGTACTTGAGGGTAATACGCCCGCGCATCGCATCGGTTTACAAACTGCTGGCGAGCTGCAACAGATGCAAGTACGGCTCTCTGAGGTAAAAGATATTGAATTACCTGAGAGTTACCTAAGGATGGTAGATAAAAGTTCGAATGCCAATAATCTTGCTGATTCGATCAATGAATGGCAAACACCTCCTCAAGAGCAGGTTATTAGGTCATATTTATTCCAAACCGTAATGATAAATGAGCTGCCTTATTTGATTCCTGATTTAGATAAAATAGCCCATTATTTGGCAAATTCAGATAGCGAGTAGCATATAGGCAGTTGAAAATAAAATTGTTATAAATTCAAATGCGCTACTGGTATAAATTTTCCTGGCGTGCTGCTGATACAGAGGCTGCGCAAAATTCATCCCAGTAGCGCTGTACCACTTTTAAATTAAATCTACTATATAAAAAAGCCCTAAGCAAATATACTTAGGGCTTTTGGCTATTTTAGATATTAGGATCGGCGGATAGCTAAATTACTTTTTATGCTCAGGTAAATTAATATTCATCTCTAACACATCCAAGCTATCTTCAGAGCGATGATTAATATTAACATCATCAATCTGTACACCATTGACGTATTTATTAACCACTTCTAAAATTTCGCGCTTCATTTTCTCGATACGATCAGCAGTCAGGCGGCTATTTAGTCGGTTCTCACTGGCAACGATGACTTTTAGACGTTCAGTCGCCATGTTAGCGCTGCCCGTCTGATTACGATCATCTGTACCAAATAAGCTACTCCAAAACCCTTTTTTCTTACTCATTATTAACCCCCAAACCAGCGCTGTAATAGACTTTTCTTCTTCACATCGAGATGACGTAATGGACGTTCTTCACCCAAAAACCGAGCGACGATATCGTCATAACATTGTCCAGCGACTGAATCAGTATAATGAATTACTGGTTCACCATGGTTAGAAGCCTCAAGTACGGCATTGCTTTCAGGAATAACGCCAAGTAAAGGAACTTTTAGAATATCGTTAGAGATAGTGTCGATATCCATCATCTCATTAGCTGCGGCACGCTCAGCGTTATAACGGGTCACAATCAGATGCTCACGTACTGGGCCGAGACCTTCTTCAGCCTTTTTGGTACGGCTTTGCAGGATACCAATGATACGATCGGAGTCACGTACTGAAGAGATTTCAGGGTTGGTTACGATAATAGCTTCATCAGCATGATACATAGCCAGCTGCGCGCCGCGTTCAATACCAGCAGGCGAGTCACAAATGATATAGTCAAATTGCTTAGATAGCTCCGCCATAACTTCGGCAACCCCTTCGTCAGTCAGGGCATCTTTATCTCGAGTTTGACTGGCAGGAAGGATATATAGGTTCTCTAGCTGCTTATCTTTTACCAAAGCTTGTGAAAGGCGTGCATTACCATTAATGACATCAACGAAGTCATAGACAATACGGTTTTCACAGCCCATGATTAAATCTAAATTACGCAAACCCACATCGAAATCGATAACCACTGTTTTGTAGCCACGTAACGCCAAACCAGCAGCAAAAGAAGCGCTGGTGGTTGTTTTACCCACGCCACCTTTACCTGAAGTGATTACAACAATCTTTGCCACAATGGCACACTCCTATGAATTAATGAGATATCTGGTAGAGTCAAAGCTCTAAATAAAAAACTGTCTAACGGACATAAACAATGACATGATAAGCAGTAAATGCACTAGATACTATGACTGAATAGCTATACTAATAGATAGCTTAGTTTTATAGCGATTATTAATAATAAAATCTATACTGTATTTCTATATTGTATTCGAGCATAAGCCTATCATAAATAAACAAAAAATTATAGTAAGTCATTAGCGAGCTAAATAACTATCATGATTAAGCTGCTATATATAAAATAAAAGTCGAAGTCATTATGATAAACCCAAAGCTAGTTATAGACAATATTATCCTGCAAAACTAACCTTAAACGCTTTCTAGCTTAACAGTATAGATAGTGTCTGAATGTAAAATTTATAGTAGCGCATTTTTGTTAAAAATACTTACTAAAGTATAAAGCTCATATTGGTTATAAGCTGTTAATACTTTATATGCGCATCATAATGTTATTAAAATTATGCTAATGGCTAAATAAGTAGCAATTTATCCTAAACTGATTTATTACTAGACTATTAGGTGTTATCCATTACTGTAAATACCAGACCTTCTCCCTCGACAAACTGTACCTGTACCGGCTTATCAATAGTCTCAGCGGGCAAATTATCACGTAAACAGTAAGTACCAGCTACTGAGACTAATGATGGGTTAAAGACTTGGCAAAATATACGAGCGTCCTTATCCCCTGTAGCTCCTGCTACTAGTCGTCCCTGAGCGCGGCCATAAACGTGCAAGCTATTGTCGGTGATGGCTTCAGCACCGCTATTGACACTATTGGTCAAAATGAGATCTCCACCAACATGATTGATGCTTTGACCAGAGCGCAGCATTTGATCATAAATCATGCTAGCGATTTGTTCGGTGTGCATTAAGGTTTGGGTGGTAGCCTGCTTTGCTTCATGAGCTGATTCAGTTTCTCCAACATTTTCACCACTATCGGGACTTGAATCTTTAACAAGCTCAGCATCCACTTCTTTTGTCTCTGTTTGGCTCAACTGAGTAGTGGGTTTTTTGGTAGGCAAGATACGTTCAATACGCTTACCGTCTGCTGGGAAGATGGCCAAGCGTAACGTTCGAGCCTGACTCTCAAGTAAGCCTGTAACTACACCAATAGGCTGTAAGCCCCATGACCATAGCAGCTCTACCAGGGTGGGTAAGTCCTGTTCAATATCACTATCGACAATAACTGGAATATTGCTGTCTTTATTACTGAGGGTAGCTGCTAAATGTGCCTCGATAGCAGCCAGATCGTTAGTACTCAATTGTAAGCGTGAAAACGTCAGCATTTTGCCATAAAAATTGATGGCAGGTGTCGCCTGCGAGTGGTCGGTACCTGAAGTTGTCATTAAAATAAATCCTTAAAAGATACGTTGTTCTGCTTAGAAGTCTTGAGATCAAAGCATCGTTATATAATGGGCTGTTAATTATTCAAATGTTCAATGGTGGGTTTATCTACTTATTGAGGATAAACTTATTTATTTATAAAACAACAATTTATAACGACTTCTATAGTAGGCATTAATGATTAAAATCTCAACATGTCTTGGTGTCGCCATTGCTGTACTTTTACTTGAGCTTCAAGCTCAGTTAGGCTATCTGAAACGATATTAGCAATAAGAGTTTCAAGGGCGGGGTTGTTGGCCTCAATCTGGGCAATCCCTTGAGCTATTGCTACCAGTAAATTATCGATACGTTCCGCCGATAGCAAACGCTGATTTAGGGAGTAAACGACATTTTCGCCGATGCTTTGTCCAATATGTTGTAATTGAGACTCGATAAGACTACCAGCAATCGGAATAAGGCGTAGATAACGACGCAGCTCAGGCGTATGCGCAAGACCGTCTTGAATGGCGTTGCCTACCTCAATCGCTAGCATATTTTCACCTACAGGTTTATTCGTTAATTCTTGCAATTTCGGCGCCACTTCTTGACGAAGTAGTGACAAAATAACCGACTCAATATGTTCGCGGTTACGACCAATGGTTGATTCGATTAATGACTGCTGTGCTTCAGGATTGGTAAGCTGTTGTCGATAATTTTGGATGGTAGTCAAAATAACCCGATCAGACAACTCTTCTAACAATAAATCAATATAAAACTTAATACGATTAAGCCAAGGCTGCGGTAGGACTTGGTAACCCAGCTGGTATAGACGTCTGCCGATAACTACCGCACGAAATAAGCGCAGCGCCCGCAATTGTGGGAAGCAGCCTAATACTTCGTACCAATGCACAAAAGGAAAGAAGAACCAGCGATAATAAACCTTTTCCTTGATAGCAATAGCCCAACGTAGTAAGAGCTCTCCAATTAAGAATATAGTAAAAAAACCACCAGCCGTCCGTAAAGGATCATGGATAGTCTGTTGATACCAACTGAGTCCGTCACTAATAGCCAGCCAGCCTGCCACATTATTACTAAAATTGCTCATTAATATCGCATCAAGACTTATCAAAAATAAATCAATACTGATAGCAATAATCATCACGATATCATAGATCAGCTTTAAACGATTGGGGTTAGGCCTATGATGGGGACGCGGCGGCTGGCTTGACAACTTTGTTGACTGGTTGGGCAGTGGTCTTGAGTCTGTTGTTGGCTTAGATGCGGGCACAGTTATACCTTATGTGTTTTCAGAAGCTATGGTTTTAGACGTAGAGGAGTCTTCTACTGAACTATCAAACTCAGCCAACATTTTATCCATTCGCAGGTCTTTTTGTTGCCAAATTTCATCGAGCCAAGCAAAAAACTGCTGTTTAACCATCTCGTCTTTTTCATAATTACCGTTTTGGATAGCACTGAATAGGGCAGGTGGTATTTCAATATGACGAACATCAACGCCTAAACGTTTGATATTACCTTTCCATAAATCGCTATAGTTAGGAATGCCATCAGGGTACACAATAGTGATGTCTAAGATACCATCGACATCGGCACCCAAGGCCTCGATAGCCAAAGCCAGTCCACCAGCTCTGGGTTTTAATAAATGCGTATAAGGAGAGCTTTGTTTGTCATGCTTACTCTGAGTAAAGCGTGTCCCCTCTAGATAGTTGAGAAGGGTAAAAGGCTTTTCTCTTAATAGAGCACAGGCCCGTTTTGCTTCCTCAATATCTTTACCCTTTAAAGCAGGGTTTTTGGCAATTTGTTCTTTTGAATGCCGACGCATCATAGGAAAATCGAGAAAGTAAAAAGTTTGTCCAACAACTGGAATATAGATAAGCTCAAATTTGGTAAAGAAGCGGGTTAGTGGTAACCGATCTTGACTAATATACTGCACGATACTGGTATCAACCCAAGACTGATGATTACTGACTAGCAGGTATTTACCATTGGTATGCACATCTTCAGGCAAATGGATGCGCCAGTCCTTACGAGGTAGGACATTATTAATTACCGCATTATTACTATTGATCCAATGATTGGCAATCTTGATAACAGCCTGATCTGCAATCTTAGAGCCGGTAATAATTTTGGTTGCACCCAATAACCATATAGGAATGCCTGCGCCTAAGCTGTTGCCCATGATGACGCCTGTTGCGGCAGCGAGTGAGACAGCTTTACCAAGTTTTGGGGCACGTTTGTGAAGCTTTTGAATACTATTGGCCAGTTGCATGTTAAGTCCTTATTTATCAGTGTCAGTCTGGTAATTTTATAAGATTTATTATATCAAAATGAAAAAAAGAGCCCGTTGATTTTAGCAGAAATTAACCCTAGTGCACGAGTGTTAACATGACTGGCTAAATTACAAAGCTTTTTAAAAACTTATGGTTATTTATAATTACTTATGTATCTGACTGATATCATTAAGTGACAAACTTAATAAGGAAAGTAATTGCAGCTTCGAAACATAAGCGTACTGACTGATAAACTATCACGCACTTATCATACATAGGTGTGACAAAATATTACACATAAATAGAGTAGACTTGCGATAATAACTTTGAAACAGAAATATATAATAAAATTATTAGCTGGCAAATGTCTAGCTGATAAATACAAGATTAATAAGCATAAAAAAGATAGACAATAGCTAGCTATTTCATTAGAGATAACATTTTTAACTTAAGAGGAACATATTATGCGTAACAAATTAATGATCGCCGCAGTGGCATCAGGTTTAGCCCTTAGTGGTTGTACTACTGATCCTAACACTGGACAGCAGCGTTTGAATAAAACAGCTATCGGTACGTTAGCTGGTGCGGCTGGTGGTGCTACCATCTCAAAAGCTACTGGCGGTGATAAAACTGGCCGTGATGCTGCTATTGGTGCCGCTTTGGGTGCTGGTGTTGGTTATTATATGGAACGTCAAGCCAAGCAGCTTGAGCAGCAAATGGCGGGTACAGGCGTAACAGTAGAGCAGAACCAGCAAACAGGTAATATTGATTTGGTTATGCCAGGTAATATTACTTTCGCATTTGACGATGCTACTTTAAACCCATCATTTAGACCAACACTTGATAAGCTGGCTTCTACCATGAACCAGTATAATCAAACAACGGTAACGGTTGCAGGTCACACGGATAGCCGAGGTGCTGCCTCTTATAACCAAAATCTATCACGTCAACGCGCGTACTCAGTAGCAAATTACTTAACGGCTCGCGGCGTATCTTCGAACCGCATCCAAGTAGTTGCTTATGGTGAGTCGCGTCCAGTTGCTAGTAATGATACTGATTATGGTCGTCAACAGAACCGCCGTGTAGAGTTAACTATTAATTCACCACAAAACCTAAACTAATAGTTATCGTCTTATAAATAACATAAAAATATGATGTTATTGATACTTAAATAGTTGATATATAAAAGAAGCCAGCTTGATGCTGGCTTTTTTTCGGCTAATTTTTAGTTGATAATAGTTATCAATAACTTTATAATTTATACACTTTTGTGTCACTTAATCTATTAAATCTAGTTTAAGTCTATTTTAGACAGATTAAACAAGGATATTTATGAGCACCAATCCAACAGCAATGCGCTTCGAGTTTTTACCAACTACATTAGCGGCGGCACTTGCTGCGGTTATGCTACTTTCGAGCTGTACTAAGCAGAATGATGACACCTTACCTGCTGATACGCAAACTGAGATTCAAACGAGCGCAACTACAGACAGCCCAGAACTATCAGCGGCTGAACAAGCTAATAGAGATAGATTGGTTCTTAGCTATACCGATATGGCGCATGCGGCCTATAAAGACTCATTAGACACAGCGAAAGTACTACAGAGTGCTATAAATACCTATGTAGAAACGCCCACGGAGACCAATCTTGAAGCAGCGAAAGCCGCTTATAAAGCTGCGCGTCAACCTTACTCTCAAACCGAGATATTTCGTTTCGATGAAGGTTTCGTAACCGCTAATGATGACCGCGCTATTGGTAGCGTTGATGGCTGGGAAGGTCAAGTCAATGCTTGGCCACTTGATGAAGCCTTGATAGATTATGTAAGTGAGAATTATACGGGCGAATACGATAGTAATGACAATATTATCAATAGTGAAAGTATCACTGTAGGTAGTATCAAACAAGATACCAGTACCATCACACCTGAATTACTGGCCGATATGAATGAGATTGGTGGTAGTGAAGCCAACGTAACCACAGGCTACCATGCGATTGAGTTCTTATTATGGGGTCAAGATACTAATGGCGTTGGAGAAGGCGCTGGCATGCGTCCTGTTAGTGACTACCTAACTGAGGCTGGTAAATGTACTAGCGGTGAAATGGTAAATGAAGATACTAGTATATGTGAACGCCGTGGTGAGTATCTACAAGCTGTTACTCAGCTATTGGTCGATGACTTAACTGCTATGGAAGCTGAATGGCAACCCAAGAGTGAAAACTCCTTACGTAGTGATATTATGGCGCGTAAAGATGACAATGCGCTACGTCAGATTATGTATCAGATGGGTAGTTTGGCTTTAGGGGAACTAGCGTCCGAGCGTATGCAGGTTGCTTTTGTAACTGGTTCGACTGAAGATGAGCATGAGTGTTTCAGTGATTTAACTCACCTAAGCTATGCTAATAATGCTCGCGGTATTCAGAACGTCTTTAACGGTAGCTATAAAGCCGTTGATGGCAGAACGGTAGGGGGTTATGGCGTAAAGCATTATCTGATTGATAGAGGCCACAAAGAAGCGGCTGACCGATTAGCGACTGACTTTCAAAAAGTAGAAAATGCCTTTAACACTATCGTTGAAAAAGGAGAGAATGAAGATATCAAGGTCGATCAAATGATTGCAACGGTCGGCCAAGCCAGCAAGCATGGTATCTCTGCCGAAGAGCAAAATAAACGCCGGAGCTGGATTGAAGCAGGTATTAACAGCTTGCAAGAGCTAACAGCTAGTATTGAAAATGCCGCAAAAGCAGTGGGTATTGACAACTTAGATGCAGATGCGGGCTCACAGTTTTAAGTAGTATTTTTGATGGCTAGTGAGTCGCCAAAAGTTAATGAGAATTGTTTTCATAACTAAATCAATCAAGTATAATAAACACGTTGCCAGTTTCGCTGACAGCGTGTTTTTTATTACACCTAATACTGTAATGTTGAAATCATATACCTCAGTCCTGCAGGAGCAGTTGATTTTGAAAATAGAGTGTTAGCGTTAAGGCCATTTTTATGAATGCTGTGCCCTCTAAACTTGCTTTGAGTATCACCATTGCCCTAAGTGCTCTTAGCACTCTAAGTATAATAAGTATAAGCGCTTGCCAGCCAACGGATAGCGTTTCTGATAATGCTACTGCTGATGATAAAGGACAATCGCAGGCTTTATCACCTGAACGCATACAAACTGTTGAGGCTTTAGCCGGTGTACCTATGCAGCAACTGGCAACCTTTGATCCACAAGAGATCAAACAAGGCGGTGATACCGGAATCATGATCACTAGTAGCGAGAGCTACTCAAAACCTTCCTCAAACTTGCCGGCTTCACGTAAAGGCGACTTTTTTATTGGTAATGCTTTTTTTAAGCAGCCGTGGGTGGTTGCGCCTGCTAGTACCGATAGCCGTGATGGTCTGGGCGCTTTATTTAATGTCGCTGCTTGTCAGTCTTGTCATATCAAAGACGGCCGGGGTCATGCGCCCATGGCTCCTGATGATGATGCCGATAGTTTACTCATTCGTCTGGCGATGCCAGCGACCACGGATAAAGAGCGTCAACAGCTCCGAGATTCGATGATTGAAAAGATAGCTCATCCTGTTTATGGTGGGCAACTGCAAGACCGCGGTATCCAAGGGGTTCCGGCTGAAGCTCGTATCAGTGTGCAGTGGACGGATAAGCCGGTAACATTCGCTGACGGTCATGTCGAAACTTTGCGCCGGCCTACCTTTACTCTCACCAATCCTGGCTATGGTGCGTTCGATGACGAGCTTATGGTATCGCCGAGAGTTGCGCCGCCGATGATTGGACTGGGGCTGTTAGAACAAATCCCTGATGCCGATATTAAAGCTCAAGTACGCAATGCTAATAAAGGCAGTGAGATTAGAGGCAGATTTAACTGGGTGATGGATCCCCAGACCGGCAAAAAGGCCTTGGGACGTTTTGGCTGGAAAGCGGGACAAACCAAGCTTATCACCCAAAATCAAAGCGCCTTTAATGAAGATATGGGTCTAACTTCCAATATCCGACCTCATGAGTCATGCACACCAGCACAAACCGCTTGCTTGAATGCACCTACTGGCGCGGACGAGCAGGGAGATGGCAGGCCGCCGGTTGAAGTTAATGATGAAGTAGCTAAATTTGTAGAATTCTATACCCGCAATTTAGCCGTACCGCATCGCCGTAATGCAGATAGTGAGCTAGTGCTGGCTGGCAAAAAACGCTTTTATGATATCGGTTGTCAAAGCTGTCATAACCCGAGATATCAGTTGCCAAAAACCGACGATGATCACCTTGAGCAGCATGGACAAGTGATTTATCCTTATACTGATTTATTATTGCATGATATGGGTGACGATCTGGCGGATCGTACTATCGCTGGCAAGCTACCTTTGAGAGACGCACAAGTTGAGTTCTTAGCCAATTCGTATGAATGGCGTACACCGCCGCTATGGGGCATTGGGCTGGCGCAAACGGTCGACTCCCAAGCGACGTTTTTGCATGATGGTCGTGCCCGTACTTTGATGGAAGCGGTGCTTTGGCATGATGGGGAAGCGTCAAAGCAGCAACAAAAAGTGCTCACTCTTGATCAGCAAGGCCGTGATGAGCTGATTGCTTTTTTACAGTCACTATAAAAAAACCATTGTAATAAGCCATTATACAGATTCAATATGAAACGCATAATCTGTATCTAGCCCTGCTTATCTAA
The DNA here is from genome assembly GCF_904846315.1 of Psychrobacter jeotgali. NCBI lineage: Bacteria > Pseudomonadati > Pseudomonadota > Gammaproteobacteria > Moraxellales > Moraxellaceae > Psychrobacter > Psychrobacter jeotgali. The sequence goes on along the minus strand of NZ_CAJHAF010000001.1, from coordinate 1,867,486 downwards.
TAATCTACAAAACCGAGAAAGTTATGAAAAAAACCCACGCCTTAACCATGGTGCTATCGGCATTAAGTGCAGGACTATTAATCAGCTGCGTAAAACCAGCTGACGATAATCAGCCTGTGGACGCCGATGCTCAAACCGTCGAGCAAAGTAATACAGCGACGGCAACCACTACGGCTGATAACACTGGCAACATAGATAACCCAGCGATCACGCCAGTAAATATCAGTGCCGATACTGCAGAAACTTATCTGAGCCATGTCGCTGATGATATGATCATTCCTGCTTACGTAGATGCCGCTAAGCAAAGCGCCATCCTCCAAGAATTAGCACAAAAGCACTGCCAGCAAGCGCCGGTAAGCGGTGAGGCACTGCAAGAGCTACGTGACCAGTGGCTTACATTGGCAGGGGCTTGGGCAAGCGCTGAGATGATTAATTTTGGTCCTGCAACCGAGAGCATGAGTAACCTTTATATCAATTATTATCCTGATGAGCGCGGCTTGGTACATGGCGGTGTGGCTGATTTAATCAAAGCCAATCCAGCCTTGACACCTGAACAGTTGGCGGATGAGAGTGCGATTGTACAAGGCGTACCCGGATTAGAAGAAGCGCTTTATGCCAATGATAGCTTGGATGCAGGGCAGTGTGCTTACGTGATTAGTGCTAGTGGCGCGCTAAATACTCGCCTAAAAGACATCGAAAGCTACTGGAAAAGCAATGCAACCGAGCTGTTAGCGATCGATAAAGTGGCCGATAGCGATGAGGGGCTAAACCAGTGGTTTAACTCGTTATTGTCGTTAGTAGAGACTATGAAATCAAGCGCTATAGAGCAGCCATTAGGGTTGAGTGGTAAAGCCAAGGGTCATCTACCAGCAGCTACCGCAGGGCAAAGTCGAGCGATCATTGAAGCAAAAGTAGCTACCCTTAACAAGGCGCTTACTGATCCTGTGTTGACCGCTATCCTAAACAGTAATGACGAGAGTACGGTGGGCAATAATCTGTCGACGGCGCTGGCTGAAACCACGACTTTGCTTGCGCAGCTGCCAGAAGACTTAGCAGATGCCGATAAGGCAGATCAGCAAGCGCTTTTTGAGCAGTTGACTCAGGTGACGCGTTTGATTAAACGTCAATTGATTCCGGCGCTTGGCATCCGAGTCGGCTTTAATAGTACCGATGGTGATTAAAAGCTTGCGCAATAGCCAGCTGTAGAAAAATCATTCAAGGGGTTCATGATGGACATTTACACTACCTCCAAGATAATACCAGCATCCTTAGCGTTATCAAGGCTACCTATTCTAAAAAGAACCGTGGGAACGGTATTGGGGACAGCGCTAGGAACAGCGGCTTTAGTGGGTATTCATCATATGTACCGAAAACAGCGCTACCCTCAAGCTCGTTTGCTAGATTATTTTGTAGGATTTGAAGCCAAGCTTAGATCGTTGCAAACCTCGTTGCAAACTAGCAAGCTTGCATCATCGCCGCTGATAAGCCCGGTAAACTGGGTTAGCGGGGTGGCGTCCATGCCGCAGCCCAGCTTGTTAAATAGTCAAAGTGCTGGCGATGAAAATGGCTTTGGGGTAGTTGGTATTGATGCCCACAGACAACTTGTCTGGCAAACCACTATGCCTGAGCGTGTCCATGATATCGTCGTACAGCCTATGGTTAATAATAAAGATAATATCGATGATAAAATGCCAAATCGTCATGTGGTGGTGATGGGCCGCCGTCCTAGCGAGCGGTTTTGGGTACTCGATACCGCTAGCGGGCAAGTACAATTCGCCATTCAGGCGGCGGATAACCGTCATTTTTATGGTCACGCTTGCTATAGTTTAGATGGCTCAAAACTGTATGTCACTGAGAATGACACCGTGACTTTAGCAGGCAAAATCGGCATTTATGATGCCCATAATCACTACAAAAAAGTTGCAGAATTTGACTCTCATGGTATCGGCCCACATGAGCTGATTATGCATCCTGATGGTGAAACGCTAGTGATCGCTAATGGCGGTATCAAGACCGAACAAGCCTCGCGCGAAGAGCTGAATTTAGACAGCATGCGCCCCTCATTGGTTTATCTCAATCGGCATGATGGCGCTTTGTTAGAACAAGTCACTCCTGAGCACAATCAAATGAGTGTACGTCACCTCGCTATAAATGATAATGGCATGGTGATGATAGGTATTCAGTTCCAAGGCGAGCGCCATATCAACGTGCCTTTGGTACTTACTCATCAGCGTGGTGACGCAGAGTTTACCGAGCTTAAAATGCCAAATAATCAATGGCAACGTTTTCATCAGTATATTGCAAGCGTTGCCGTTGATAGTGGGCAGAACCTACTCTGTGTCACTACGCCGATTGGTGGCTGCGCGGCCATTTACGACTTAGATACCTATGAGCTTATTGATGACGTGCGCCTGCCGGATTGTGCAGGAGCGGCAGTATTAACAAACAATCCCAAGTATGATGACGTCTCTAAAAACACTTATCAGCAAAGTGTAGGCTTTATCGTAAGTGATGGGCAAGGCCAATTAACGACATTAAAAGTTACGGGTGATAGACAAAATAAGAGGATATCAAAAGACAGCCAATCGCATAAAATGTCTTTTGATAATCATTTGCAGGTGCTTAGTTGATGAGCGGTAAATAAAAATGCGTAAAATAGATTGGCAAGCTAAGCCTATAATGCCTTTATTAGAGCATGCCATTCAGAGATTAGCAGCGGCAGGTATTGAACTACAAATAACTAAAAAGCGGGTGAAAAATATTAATTTTCGCCTAAAGCCTTATCAATTAAAAGTCTCAGTGCCATTATTTATAAGTGATAACCAATTGGCGCAAAGTATCGACAAGCGCATTGATTGGGCTATAACTCATCATCCGCAAGTATTGGCACAATATCAGTATAAACAAGAGCAATATAAACAAACATTTGCTAATCCCTGCCAAAATGCTAATCAGCCTGTTTTGCTGTGGGGTCAAGCGCAAGATTTTACGTTAAAACCCGATGAAAAGATTGCTTATTATCGTGAGCAGTTATCGATAGTGATGCTTGAGTTATTTGCTAAATGGCAACCCATCGTCGGTGCGTATGCTAATGAGATCCGTATCAAAAAAATGCACACACGCTGGGGCACTTGCAATACGCGAGCACGACGTGTTTGGTTGTCGGTCTATCTGCCCGCTTACCCTATCGAGTGTACCGAGTACGTCATCGTTCATGAGTTATGCCACTTACATTATGCCAATCACAGCCGCGACTTTTGGCAAACTGTGGCGACAGCGATGCCGGATTATCGGCAATGGCATGATAAGCTGGCAGGCAGGTTGATTGATTGAGGAGTGTGAGTTCTTAGTTAGCGTAGGCTGGGTTTTTAACCCGGCTTTGAAATTTTGCAAAGTCAAAATGCTAGCTTAAAACGCCAGCCTATTTATCAATAATCTCGTTATGAAGCAATAATTTGCTAAGATAAACCCTTTTATCAAGACAAGGATAGTTATATGGATAACGTCAATGAGGCCCAGTATTGGCAACAGCGTTATGAGTCAGACAGCATACAATGGGATATGGGTCAGGTATCGCCGCCGCTCAAGGCGTATATTGACCAGCTGCCTGAATCTGCCAAAAGCCAGCGTATTTTGGTGCCAGGAGCGGGCAATGCTTATGAAGTAGGTTATCTCCATGAGCAAGGTTTTAGCAATGTCATTTTGGTTGATTTTGCACCGGCACCGATTGAGGATTTTGCTAAACGTTATCCAGATTTCCCCACTAAGCATCTAATTTGTGCGGACTTTTTTGCTTTATCGCCTGATGACTATCAATTTGATTGGATCCTTGAGCAGACCTTCTTTTGTGCGATAAATCCTGACCGCCGCAATGAATACGTACAGCAAATGGCCGCACTATTAAAGCCTCAAGGTAAATTAATTGGTTTGTTATTTGACAGAGAGTTTGCTGGCGACGACATTCCTTTTGGTGGCAGCTTGGATGAGTATTTACAGCGTTTTAAGAGCCATTTTGATATTGAGATTATGGAGACCAGTTATAATTCGCATCCAGCGCGGCAAGGTAGTGAGCTGTTCATTAAGCTGCGTGTAAAAGGTTAACTTCGTGCTTAGTATTCTCTCGTGCTTGTTTCTCTAAGCGCTGATAGTAATAGTCGGTCAGATATAATCTTGGGCGATCTCGTAGTCCGGTTAAAACCTTAGCCCGTCCCGCTTGATAATCGGCAAGTGGCACATGCGCGTACTCTTGGCGGATTGCCTGCGCATATTTTTTATACTCGAGCCAGTCTGTACCCAAAATACTTAAATCCATATCAAGCAAAAACGCGCCGTCGCTATCTCTAGCATCATCAAGTTGGTGGTCAGCGGTCATCATGATTAACTGATAAATACGCTGACACTGCTCAGCGGTTAAATGGGGGCTGAGTTTTTTGATCGCATACTCAGCACTTTTTAACTCATTGTCTGTACGTAGGGGATTGTATATCACGTCATGGTAAAAAAACGCCAAAGCAATGATATGTGGCTGTTTTAGATGATTCTTAACCTGCTCAAATTGAATAAACAACTGCTGCAAATGCGCTAAGTTATGATAGGCTCGCACCGGCTCGTTATAATGAGTAGCGATATTTTGCCAAAGTGCTTGTGCTACTGCTGGCGAGACGTTGCTACCCATAGTAAATAGGTGCTGCTCGAAGCGTTTGCCAAGGTTAGCGGAGCTCTCAGATCGACCTGTCATATTCTATCCTCAATGGTTAGTTATCAACCATTATCGTCAATTAAAAATAAAATGATTATGGATTTAGATGCTCTACTGGTACAAGTTTTTCTCGCTTGCTGTATGACCTCAAAACTCCAGAGGCTTCGAAAAATTTATACCAGTAGCACGATATCAGTTTTAGAGTGAATCAATTATATCTGCAAATTATTTTTGCTTGGCATCTTCTTCAAAGGCTTTTTTAAACACATCGCCTAGCAAATTGACGTCATCAACCCGGGCGTAATTTAACCGGGTGACAAAAGCGATATGCCGATGCGGCCCTTCTTCTGCTAGAGGGACGGCGACGGCATTTTGGTTCTCTAAATGCAGCTGATCGAGCGCCATCTCAGGTACCAAGGTGGTGCCCATATTGGCCAGTGCCATCTGAATAAGGGTATTTAAACTGGCCTCAGAAAAGCTTGATTTCATCTCCTCGCGGTCAAAATGACAGACAGATAAGGTTTGATCAGTAAGGCAGTGTCCTTCGCCAAGTAGCATTAAGTTGGCAGTGGTTAATTCATCAGAATCAATCGAATTTAATTTGGCATGCACGTCATCTTGTGGAAAGACCGCATAGAAGTTCTCCGCCCAAAACTCAAAAGTATGTAATCCATCTACCGCATAAGGCAGGGCAATAATAGCCGTATCGATATGACCGTAACGCACTTGTTCAAGTAAGCGTTCGGTCTGCTGCTCAATAATGGTCATCCGAAATTCAGGGTAGTGCTGTTTTAATGCTGGCAACACTTTAGGTAGTAGATAAGGTGCGATAGTCGGAATAATACCCACAGTCATTGGATAAGCAAGCGGGGTTTGGTGGCTATGAGCACGAGTAGTCAAATCATTGACTTCAGAGAATATTCGCTGGGCACGAGTCAAGATATCTTGCCCAATAGGGGTAATTAATACCTGCTTATTATTGCGCTCAAAAATCTGCGTATCCAACTGCTTTTCAAGCTCCGCTATCCCTAAACTCAGTGCGGATTGAGAAATATTACAGTCTTCAGCTGCGCGCTTAAAGTGGCGGTGTTTATCGACGGCTAGGGCAAATTCGAGTTGACGAAGAGTAATCATAGAAGTCCTTCTTTAATGGGTTTTTAATAGAATATATTTAGACTTTGTTAATAATAAAGCCTGAGTATTTACTTATTAAAATAAAGCAAATAGGCAAGTTACAATAATATAAACACCCCCAGTAGTATAACAAGGTAGAGTACTAGCTGTGATGTAAGACGGACTATAAATATTGACTTGCAGCATATAAGCTATTTTAGCAAGTTTAATAAAACAAAACATCACATTAAAATCTTTTAACTGGATTAACCATAGAAATCACGTATTATGGTTCATGTAATCCAGTACAGGCATCGCATTTTAGATGCGGGACTGAACAATAATAATCAATCAATCCACAATAAAGGAGCTAATCATGGCATCTATTATTAATCAAGAAATCCCAGAGTTTTCAGCTGACGCATTCGTAAATGGTGAGTTCAAAACTATTACTTCTGATGACGTAAAAGGTAATTGGGCAATCTTTTTATTCTACCCAGCTGACTTTACTTTCGTTTGCCCAACAGAGCTTGAAGACATGGCAAACCATTACGAAGAGCTAAAAGGCTTGGGTGTAGAAGTCTATGCAGTATCAACTGATAAGCATTTCACTCACAAAGCATGGCACGATTCTTCAGACGCTATTGGTAAAGTAACTTATCCAATGATCGGTGACCCAACGGGTAAAATCACTCGTGGATTCAACGTTATGGTCGAAGACGAAGGTGTCGCTGAGCGTGGTACATTCTTGATCGATCCAGACGGTCTGATCCAAGTCGCTGAGATTCATGCTGGCGGTATTGGCCGTAGTGCTAAAGACATGGTACGTAAAGTTAAAGCCGCACAATATGTTCGTGAAAACGACGGTGAAGTTTGTCCAGCAGCTTGGGAACAAGGTGGCGATACTCTAAAACCAAGTCTTGATCTAGTAGGTAAAATCTAAGTAAGGTTTTTAGCCTCTTAGTTTTAGGTTCTGCTTTATAATTATTTGAAATAATAAGTTTAAAATAATAAACCTTATAAGCAGAAACTATAAAAGAGCCCTCATCAGCATTAGTTGATGAGGGCTTTTTATTTCTCTAATTAAAACATCTCATTATTTTTGGCTGTTTATACAGTCAGTTAAAAGTAAAGCGGATATATAGATTCAAACGTGCTGCTGGTATCAAAAGCGAAATTAAACTTTATTTTTATCAATTATTCTATAAATCTCATCTTTTAAATGCAGCTTTCGTCGTTTCATTTTTTCAATCTCTTCTTCACAGCTTGCTTGTTTTATACTGTCTTTTTCAAGCTGATTGATTTGCTGATCGAGCTGGGTATGCTCATCGAAAATAACGGCAAAATGGCTATCCTTTTGCTTAAGTTCAGCAATGATATCTCTATTGTCCTGTAAAGTATCAGTCTTTCTCATATGTCCATCCTTATTATTGAGCGCCGAATCAGAATGAGTATTACCGATAGTGACGCATTTTGGTTGAAAACATTTATGATTGTAAGAGTCATGGCCATAAAATATAACGTCGAAATGTTTTAACTCAAATATCGAATTTAAGCTGAAAGCTAGTAATTATTTTTATAACCATCATTGATTGTAGCTAAATAATAACTATTCCGCCATCGTTGATAGTCACTGACTGGGTTTGTAAAATAATACGAAAATTAATATACGATTGGTTTTTTTAAACTTGTTATTTGGGTTTCTGAGCTTGCTCAAAAGTCTGAAACCCACGATAATAGACGTATTCAAGGACATAGAGTTAGTTTAAATGGTTTTTTTAAAGCCATAACTATTACTAGTCTTTCTAATTTATATAAACAGCTTAGGTGCTGTCGTTACATATTAAATAAAAATGAGGAACAATCATGATAGATCAAAGTTTATTAGATGCGATTAAAAGCTACAGTGAAAATATGACTCGTCCAATTACTTTTCTATTAGGTAGTGGCGAACATGAAAAGCGTGCTGAGCTGATTGACTTTTTGACCAAAATTGCCAGTACGACTGATAAAATCAATTTCGATGTCGATAATGCTGACTATATTGATAGTAGCTTGCCAAGCCCAATCAGCTTTGCAGTACGTAGCCATATCGATGGTGAGTTGGTTGATACGGGAGTAGTGTTTAGTGGTATCCCTGGTGGTCACGAGTTTACTTCGCTTATATTAGCGATTTTGCAAGCTGGTGGTCATACCTTAAAGCTTGGCGATGATATCCAAAGACTTATCAAGCGTTTTAATAAACCGCTACAGTTTCAAACTTACGTGTCATTATCTTGCCAAAGCTGTCCAGAAGTGGTGCAGGCGCTGAACCAATTTGCGATACTTAATGATGACATCAGTCATGAAATGATTGATGGAGCGCTGTTCCAAGAACAAGTAGAAGCCAATAACATCCAAGGCGTGCCAGCAGTATTTTTAAACGGCGAACCGTTTGCTAATGGTTTGATTGATACAGCAAAATTAATTGAGAAGTTGCAAGAGCAGTTCCCTGACTTGTTAGCAGAAGCTGATGAAGATGCTGAGCAGTTAGAGCAGCAAGATGTCACCATTATCGGTGCTGGTCCTGCCGGCGTTGCTGCGGCGATCTATACCGCACGTAAAGGTTTAAAAGTAACGATGGTTGCTGACCGTATTGGTGGTCAGGTTAAAGATACGCAAGATATTGAGAACTTGATTTCAGTGCCTTTAACTACAGGTACTGAGTTGTCAGCCAACTTTGAAAAGCACTTAAATGAATACGATATCACCTTAAAACAGTATGTCACCGTAAAAGAGATTAGTGAGACTGAGGAGGAGAATTATAATATCCACCTAAGTACTGGCGAGATCTTTGAAACGCGTAGCATTATCTTGGCGACAGGGGCGCAGTGGCGTAAACTTGGCGTACCGGGTGAGGAAGAAAACGTCGGTAAAGGTGTGGCTTATTGCGCACACTGTGATGGACCCTTCTTTAAAGATAAAGAAGTATCCGTCGTCGGTGGTGGTAACTCAGGTATAGAAGCGGCGCTTGATTTAGCGGGTATCGTTAAGCACATTACGGTAATTGAATTCGCTGATGAGCTAAAAGCTGACCAAGTCTTGATCAATAAAGCCAAAGAAAAAGACAACATCGAGTTTATTACTAATGCTGCGACTCAAGAGATTAAAGCAACTGACGGTAAAGTGAGCTCTATTGTCTTTGAAGACCGTGCAACTGGCACAACTCATGAGCGTAAATTAGATGGGGTGTTTGTACAGATTGGTTTAGTGCCCAATACTGATTTTGTTAAAGGCTTTGTTGACGTTAACCGCTTTGGCGAGATTGAGATTGACGAGCGCTGCAATACGGATCGCAAAGGTATCTTTGCTGCAGGCGACGTAACGACTGTACCCTTTAAGCAGATTAATATTGCTATGGGCGAAGGTTCAAAAGCCGCTTTAAGTGCTTTTGAGTACTTAGTGATGCAGTAAGTTTAAAGTTAGTTTTAATTTAAAAAGCCACCTCTTTTGAGGTGGCTTTTTATATCTACTGTTTTTTATCTACGATCATCAATTCTTATTTCTAATTACCGCAATGACGGGAAGCGCAATAATATACATCAGTACGCCGTATAGAGCCGCAGGTAAAGCGATGGCAGGCAAGCCAGCCGTAGTCCCCATAATAATAGGTGCTAAAGTAATAGCCGTAGTGCTGTTTTGAATACTGGTCTCTATTGATACGGTCTTAGTATCGAACCAGTTAAGCTTCATGGCTCTAGAAGTTATCATGCTAATAGCAAATAAAATCACAATAATCAGTACCAACTCCAGTCCAATTAATGCCACTTGTGACTTTAATAACTCCCAATTAGAGGCGATGGCAGCGAGGACAATCAACACGAAAAAAACACTAGCCAAGCCATTAAGAACACTACTTCTCCGCTGCATAAAGTTTGCAAATTTATAGCGAGCTAGCATACCAAGGCTGACAGGCAAAGCGGTTAATAAAAACATCACCAAGCCGATTTTTACAGCGCTAATGGAGCCTGCTTGATCTTGCATAAAGTGATTAAAGGCTAAAGTGATCAAGATCGGTAAAGTAATGACTGATAATAGACTGACGACGCCGGTAAGCGCTACTGAAAGTGCTACATTGCCCTTGGCATAAAAGGTCAGCATGTTGCTGGTGACACCGCCTGGACAAAAGCTAATCAGCATAATACCAAAGGCGATAGCTGGTGGAGGAGACATTGCTAGTACTACCAATAAAGCCACCAAAGGTACGAAGATAACCTGGTTCACCAAGCCCACAAAAAACGCTTTGGGATATTTAGCGATAACCTTAAAATCGCTGGGTTTTAGTCCCGCTCCCAAAGTAAACATAATGTAGGCAAGTGCTAGGGGCAGTAAAGCGAAAGCAATATCACTCATAAAACAATCCTTGTAAAGTTAAAAATCATATTTTAATGATTCTATCAACGGCCCATTCCTTGGTGCCTATTTTAATCTTAGTATTTAGTCTTACTATTTAGGATCAGCATTTAATCTTCGTATCTAATCTTAATGACTTGTAATAGTAAACTTTATAATAAGCTATCGCTGCATACAACATAAACTGAGCAGTCATTTAACGGCTCAATAATCTTCATTTTTGAATTTTCCACAGTCGCTGAATAAGGCATCGAAATGCTTTTAGGGCGCTTTAAAACTATAACGCCCATCCAATTTTGGACGGGCGTTATAGTTTTAAAGCTTATTTGTTACCCATATAGGCTAATCACTAGACGACTAATCATCTAGCAAATCCATCTGTTTAGCGGCTTCATAAATACCGGTTGAGCGATTGCCGGTACGACAAAATATCAAAATAGGCTGCTCAGCTTGATTGAAATAATCAGCAAATTCTTCAACGTGGTTCTGATTGAGCTCGTTACCTGCGAACAATACTTCTTTATAAGCAAGACCGGCTTTTTTGGCAGCAGCTGCAATATCGGCGTTAGCGGGTTGATTGGGTTCTTCACCATCAGGGCGATTATTAATAATGGTTTTAAAGCCATTTTCGGCGATCATAGGGATTTGATCCGGGGTAATTTGTCCTGTAATGCTAATTTTATGGCTCATGAGAGCTCCTTTTTACTATTTGTTGGAAGATTATTATTGAGGGCTAGTTAGTTTATAAAAATAGAAGTTATAACAAATCACGCATTAATGCACTTTGATAAAGCAATTTAGCACGCGCACCGGTTCCGCAAAACATTAAAATTGGTTTTGGCATAGCATGATAATAAACTGCGAACTGCTCGATAGTCTCTAAGCTTAAACGCTCGTCATCAAAAGGCAAGTAGTGATAAATTAAGTTTGCTTGTGTAGTAGCAGCAGTGAAGTCATAGCTTTTGGGCTGCTTGACTATTTCGTTATCGGGGCGAATATTGAGTACCGAGCGATAACCAAGCTCAGCAATCTTAGCGCACTGTGTCGGATAAATTTGTTTATAAATCGTTAGATTGTCAGTCATAAATAGTATCAACGGCGATTATTATAAGGGGTTAATGTGCATCAAGATCTCAAATAATACGGATCATTCAAAGCTAGTATTTATTTAGTATAGTCAGATATCGACATGTTTTATACCTTAACAGCACATGATAACGGTATTTGGCAGCAGACAATAATAGTAATTGTATACTTGACGAGTTTAGACTGCTAATAGCTGCAAAATCGTTAAAGATATTTAGCCTTTTAGCTCATCAACCGCTTCTATGGTACTTAGATAAATCCGACCTGAAAGCTCTGTAATTAATGGAGTGTCTCCAATAATATCCATTACAGGACCCTTAATAAAACTAAAATGTAAGTACTTATCTTGGCGTATTAGTTCTTGATTCAGGGTCCTAAGCATCTCTTGGGCAGTCAAGTCAATATGATTAACGGCTGCCATAATTAAAATAATTTCGTTTGCCTCTGGATATTCTTCAGTCGCCTTTAATATACGCCGGTGTACCGATTCGCTATTTCCAAAGAATAAACTTTCATCAATACGTAGCATGAGTAAATTACTAAAAGTGACCACATCATGGCGATTAATATTACGAAAATGTCCCGTGTTCGCCAGTTGTCCTACGATAGCAACATGAGGATTACTAGATTGCAAGATCAGACTAGCAAATGACACCATAAGGCCGATGACTAATCCTGTATTAAGGCCAAATACCAATACACCACTAAAAGCCGCTATAAAACTAGCGGCATCTAAAGGGTCACGCTGCCACGCTTCTTTAAGGGTGGCTACATCAATCAGCCCAATAATAGAGGCCATAATAGTAGCACCCAAAATTGCATAGGGGAGCGGGGCCAGTGCGCTGCCAAAAGCTATTAGAGCAGCAATCATAACTATTACCGTTACTAAGCTTGCCAGTGGGGATTTGGCACCTGAATCGGCATTAATAGCGGTGCGCGAAAACCCTCCTGCAACCGCAAAGCTTTGGAAAAAGCCACCAGCAATATTAGCGAGGCCTAAACCCGTTAGCTCACGATTGGCATCAAATTTTTCACCCCGTTGACGAGCATAAGTGCTCGCTACTGAGCTACTAGATACAAATACAATAAGCGCCATCAACCCTGCCGTTGGCAATAGATTGAGCGCCTCAGTGAAGGTCGGTAAATAGGGCAGCGTAAAGGTTGGCAGGCCTTGCGGTATGTTACCAATAGTCTCTACGCCCCGAGTTGACCAATGCAAGCTCATACTCAACAAGATAGCAATAATTAGTAGCACAAGCGGAAAAAGACGCTCAGCCCATTTAGCATAAGTGGGCGATAGCCAAGAACGCCATAACCAATGACTACCATAACGATTACTAACTAAAAGCATAAAGGCAATAGCGCCAATAACCACTGTCAATGGGTGCAGCTGACCCACATACATCAGCATACTGGACAGATAACCAATTAGACTATTTCCAGTTATAGGTATCGCTGTCAGATATTTGAGCTGGCTAATAAATATCAGTACTGCTGCACCGCTAATGAAACCTGCGGAGACTCCGCGGCTGATAAATTGCATAATCCAGCCCAGCTTCAGCCGGCCAGCTATCCAGAGCAGAGCGCCCACCATCAATGCCAGCAAACTTGCCATGAGTACATATTGCTCAGCACCACTATCTGCATAGGCGTGTAAACTACTGGCGGTCATAATGGCGGTAATAGCAACCGGCCCGACCGCTTGAACATTACTAGAGCCCAGCCAGGCATAAATAATTACTGGAACAATGGCCGCATAGAGACCATAAACAGGAGGTAGTCCTGCCAGCACCGCATAGCCTAAACTTTGCGGAATAACCAATACGCCCACCACTAATCCAGCGATGACGTCAGTGGGTAAGTCAGCTAGCTGGTATTGCCGTAGCCAAGCTGGTATCAAACGAGCTGCGATAGAAGGCATATTCATACAATATCATCAAGATAAGAAAATTCGACAAAAAAGTGGCGCTAAAAAACGCCACATCAATACGATTTTGCCAAAATGCTAGGAACCAGTTTGAGCACAAAAGCGTTGATACAAGAGCTGTAATACCGCCAAAGCATCTTCACTGGCGATACTATAATAGATCTGTTTGCCCTCACGGCGGGTGGCGACCAGTTGGTCTTTGCGCAAGATACCAAGCTGCTGCGAAAGGCTTGGCTGTCCAACACCAACCAAGCGCTCAAGCTCGCCAACGCAGTATTCACCTTGAGTTAGCTGACATAGCAGTAAGAGGCGATCAGGATGCGATAGTGATTTTAGCAACTGACTGGCCTCTAATGATGCCTCTTGCATCTGTTTTGCTAAATCTATCGGTGCAAAATCTGCCACATTTGAGTCCATACTATTTGCCTTATTGTTTATTGTTACGGGCTTTACCGATGAAGTCATAACTGGGGTAGAAGTTGTCAGAGTAAGCTCCTTATATAAAATGACTATAAAACGGTGATAATTATCACTACTAATAAACACCCTATGATTATCGTCAACGGATGACTACCAAGGGGTTAAACGGTTTATTTTAACATCTAATGCTCTAATCTGTAGTGCCAATATGAGATAAGGGCATGGATGGTAAGCTTCTAACTTTAGGATCTCAAAAGCCTCAAACCGAAAAACTATAGTACTATGATAATGGTTATAACTACCTGTAGTCATTGTAATTATGGTTAATTATCAATGATATAAGCTATTATAGCAGATTATCTCCATTTACATTATATAAATTGATAAAGTATAGTATCTTTGCTATATTGTAATCAATAGAAAAGTCATATTAAACACTATAAAAACATTAAAATTATAAATGATAATGAGGTAAACATGCAGGTACATTCTTTTTTACATGAGGATACAGAGACTTATACGCATGTATTGGCAGATGCTGATCAGCAACTGTGTGCAATTATTGATCCCGTATTAAATTTTGATCCAAAGTCTGGCACTACCAGTACCGAGAGCGCTGACGAAGTCATTGAGTTCGTCCGTCGTCAGGGTTGGGAGCTGGTTTATATTATCGAAACCCATGCGCATGCCGATCATTTATCAGCGGCTATCCATATCAAAGACGTTTTAGGCGGACAGCTGGTCATAGGTAAATACATTACCGAAGTACAAAAAATATTTAAGCAGATTTTTAATTTTGACACCAGTTTTCGTACCGATGCCAGTCAGTTCGATCTATTAACTGATGAAGGCACTACTTTAAACCTTGGCTCAATTACTATTACTACTATGCACGTTCCTGGTCATACGCCCGCTGATATGGCTTACGTGGCTACTGACAGCGAGAAGTCCGCAGTTTTCACGGGTGATACCATATTTGCTCCCGATGTAGGGACGGCGCGTTGCGACTTTCCGGGTGGCGACGCCAAAACTTTGTATCACTCTATCCAAAGGTTGTTAGCACTGGATGAAGATACGGTTATGTATTTATGTCATGACTATCCGAGTAAAGGGCGTCAGCACTGCCCAACGACGACGGTAGCCGCACAGAAAATGGGTAATATCCATGTAAAAGATGGTATCAATGAAGCAGAGTTTGTCCAAATGCGTGAGCGCCGCGATGCCACCCTGGAGATGCCGCGGTTGATCATTCCTTCAGTGCAAGTAAATATTGATGCTGGTAAATTACCAGAGCCTGAAGACAATGGTACACGCTATTTAAAAGTACCTATTAATGCACTTTGATAAAGCGTTTATACGGTAGCAAAGATTATTTCGGATTTTTAAGCTAGTTTGGGAATAAAATAATTAAGTTATTACATTATCACTCTTAAGGAATAAGCTATGAATATTAATGTTGGAAGTACCGATAGAATGTTACGTATCATCGCTGGTATTATCATTATAGGGCTAGGCATTTACTATCAAAGCTGGTGGGGTGTTATTGGCTTGATTCCGTTAATAACCGGCTTGTTCCGTGTCTGCCCTCTATATAAAATGCTGGGTATGA
This sequence comes from Psychrobacter jeotgali, assembly GCF_904846315.1. Lineage (NCBI taxonomy): Bacteria > Pseudomonadati > Pseudomonadota > Gammaproteobacteria > Moraxellales > Moraxellaceae > Psychrobacter > Psychrobacter jeotgali. Next base: position 1,852,240 of record NZ_CAJHAF010000001.1, on the reverse strand, counting down.
ATACTTGCAAACGCTAGGATAGTGTAGAGCGTTAAGCTATAGATGAAGGTGGCATAGATAGTCCTGATGTAAACAAAATAGCCTTAATATTGATAGTCATCAGTATTAAGGCTATTGCCTTTGAGACTATTAGTTTTAAGGCTAATGATAAGAAAACAACGGTCTTTACAGGGTATTAGATTAACAATACTTTATCTTGATAAATATCTATTTATAACCATTAAAATAATACGACTATAAAAAACTATAAGCCTAATAAAGAAAAATACGACCAAAAACAGGAAAAGGATTATGAGTGAAGCAAACTTTCATATTGTGTGTACTAACTGTCAAGCGACCAATCGTTTGCCCGCTGCCCGTTTAAGTGCAAACCCCAGTTGCGGTAAATGTCAGCAGCCTTTATTGACCGCTAGTCCTCATGAATTAAATGCGCAAGTGATTAATAAAGTCATTCGAAAAAACGATGTTTTAACTATTGTAGATTTTTGGGCAAGCTGGTGTCAGCCTTGTCTGATGATGGCGCCGCAGTTTAAAGAAGCGGCAGGGCAGCTGCCAGAAGTGGTATTTGCTAAAATCCAGACTGACAAGTACGAGCAAGCTGCTGCGCCCTATAATATTCGTAGTCTACCAACGATGGTGGCTTTTCGAGGGGGCAAAGAAGTTGCTCGCCAGTCAGGCGCACTGCCAACTAATCAAATCGTCCAGTGGGTTAACAGTCTACAATCGTAGTAGATAGCCCTAGTAAGGTGAACGCCAAGTAAAAAAGCCAATAGGTTGATAACCTATTGGCTTTTTTTTAGCTATAAAATCTGTTATTTATTCACCATAAATCTTGATCCCATTAGCAAAATTGCAGCGCTTAACACGGGCTGACTGAATAATGGCGTCACGCTCACCATAAAGCCGTGATAACTTTGCATCACGAGCTTTAGTATTACTGCTTTTGCCCACCCCAAAGCTAATATTGGGTGAGATTCCCCAGCGTCCTGCTGAAACCCCAACCCCTACACCTGACGCGGCTAAAGTAGATTGCTGATTACGAGTAGCTTCAACGTAACGATTGACTCGAGCGTACTCTTGGCTAAGTGCTTGGCAATCATAGCTTTGATAAGTACTAGGCGGAATATATTGCGGCGCTATGTTACCGGTAGAGGCGCAGCCTGAGAGAGCAAAAACGCCAGCGGTTGCTAATAATGTTGCTGCAGTAAGAGTTTTCATAAAGGCTCCAAAAGGCTAAGGGGTCATATTTTAAACGTTGCAATCTAATTACAATAGCAAATATAAAACATTCATGATACTAAAAGTAGAGGGTATTCATTGAGGTTTTATTGTCTATATTGTATTACTCATTGCTAAGCGTTTATCAAAATAAGTTTCCCGGTTTCATATAAGCAAGGATAATTATTCCAATATAAGCTGCGCCAGCTACAGCAATACCAGCCTTGCTTTGGGCCTCAGTCGCAGCAGGATTGAAAGCTTTGACACTGGCACTAATAGCGGCAATTAATAATATAATCTTTGCAAAAACCCATTGTACCGGCGCTTGGGCTGCCATCAACTGCATCAACATCCAACCCCCTGAAAGGATAAGCAAGGCGTAAACGATATGGGTCGAGATCTTAATGATTCGCGGCGCACTTCTATTGGCGCTCAACACCAAATAGCTCTGATAAATAAATAATACAATAATCAGGGCTACTGTCAGTAGGTGTAAATGTTTCATTAACTAGCTTTCCTTTTGCGGTTGATGTTTATAGACTGAAAAAAGGCTAAAAGAGTAATAATTGAACGACCAGTTATTTAGTGTTTTGTCCGGCGCATTGAGGACTGCTAGGGCTAATACCTTGAGCTTGCCATTCCTCTGGAGTATAAGCGTGAATGGCGAGGGCGTGGACATTGCCGCCTTGTGAAGTTAATAGGTCAGAGACCTGCTCGTAGACCAGTTGATGGCGGGCGACTAAGCGCTTGTTAGCGAATGCGTCGCTAACAATGGTGAGTTTAAAATGGCTTTCTTTACCTTCAAAGTACCCAGCATGGTTCATGGATTCGTTAGCTAAGTCAATATGCTGTGGCTGTAAGGCTTGTAGAGCATTGTTGATAGCAGCGGCTGTAGGGGCTGTCGTAGAATTAAGAGTATTCATAGCAATCCTTTATAAACTAATAGAGCATCACGTTTTTGTTGATAGCATTATAACAGACGTTGCTATACAAAAAAGGCAGAGCGCATCATAGCATTTGCGCTCTGCCTTCTGTCTTTATAACCTTAGCTTTTACAAAGCTAAGCTCGTTATTAACGGCGTGATTGTTGATATAGCGGCATCACCTTTGGCATTAAGCTTTGCAATTGAGCAATACGACTACCACTTGAGGGGTGAGTACTGAGGAATTGTGGCGGCTCACCTTGGCTGGCACGCTGCATTTTTTGCCACAGAGTGATAGCGGCTTGCGGGTTATAGCCTGCTCTAGCCATTAACTCAAGACCAATCTGGTCAGCTTCGCTTTCTTGGGTGCGGCTATGCGGACGACTTAAACCAAAATCACCGGCTAGGTTGGCAAGCTCTGCTTGACCTTGAGAGAGTCCAAATATGCTAGCGGCTACACCAATACCGGTTTGTGTAGCATATTCACGTGAGATGCGTTCACGTGAGTGCTCACGTAGAGCATGCGACATCTCATGGCCCATAATCGCAGCAATCTCGTCATCGGTCAGATTTAGGCGATCAATGATACCGGTATAGAACATAATCTTACCACCGGGCATAACAAACGCATTAAGTTCGTTAGACTTGATAGTATGCACTTCCCAGTTCCAGCGTGCTGCATCAGGGCGATAAATACCCACTTGGGCAATTAGGCGGTTAGAAATATTCTTCAACCGATTGAGCTGAGCTTGATTGGTGTCAAGCACGCCACGTTTACGAGCCTCTTGAATACTTTTATTATAGCTTTGGGCTGATAGTTGCAGTACTTGCTCATTTGATACCAGTAGAAGCTGCTGACGATCTACGCCAATAGCGCCGCTATTAGTAGTACTAGAACAGCCACTAAGGCTGAGGGCCGATAAAGATGCTGCCATAACTGTGGTGGTAAGCAGTTTTTTCATAATATACATCCTCGCTGTAAAAATAAATTGGAACAAAGAGATTAATCGTTAAGTTAATGATAGACAGCCGATAAGACGCTTTCACGTTTTTATTAGATCATGTTTTTTACGTCAGAGCTCAGTACGCTACTCAGTTATTACTTATTACGGATGGCTGCTGTAAACATCGCTGTAGTTTAGGTTAACATTTATAATAGTAATTATAATAATGATCATCCCATAAAACCAGTGCATCAAAAGTAACAATACAGCGTGCCATTGTAACTGAACTTACGGAATAGACTGGTCGAATAAACGACAAGCTCTGATAGGGGGTTGGGCAGTTCAGTATCATTAAGCTAGGGGTTAGGCGGGGTATAACAATAAATAATCCTGTAAAGGCAGACTACTGCTTTAAGGTGTCAGTGACTATTCTACTAATTATACTGAAAAAATTTAGCAAATTCCTTCTAGGACAATGAGTTAAAAATTGGCTTAAAATCAATGGTTTAATGTTATTTTTAGTTAAAGAGACTATTTCTTTTCAACAGTTTAATTTATAAAGTCGAAAAAAGGGATTGACAGACGCTTAATAATTGCTAAAATAGCCATCCTATTGAGACGTAGCCCTTATTAATTAATAATATGACTATGACTTAATCTAAGCGGGATTAGCTCAGTGGTAGAGCATAACCTTGCCAAGGTTGGGGTCGAGAGTTCGAATCTCTTATCCCGCTCCAAATATGGCTTGCAAAAGCGTAAAAGCCCCACACTCGTAATACGAGTGTGGGGCTTTTTTTCGATTACAAAAGACGGGCAATCTGTCACAGCAAGCTAAGTTTAAAGGCGCATAATGGTTAATTCTATAATAATTATTATAAGGATCAATGATGCCAGAATTTAAACAAAAAACATTTGATGAACTATTCGATTTATCCGGTAAAGTTGCTATCGTAACCGGCGGCGCCAACGGTATTGGCAAAGCATCTGCTTTACGTTTAGCGCAAGCAGGAGCCAATATCGTTATCGCCGATCTAAAAATAGATGAGGCACAAGCCGCCGCCAAAGAAATCGAAAGCTTCGGCGTTAAAGCCTTAGCGGTTGAGTGCAATATCTTAAAAGACGATGACCTCAAAACCATGGTTGATAAAGCTATGGAGAAGTTTGGCGCTATCAATATCTTGATTAACAACGCTGGTGGCGGCGGCGGTGGTCAAGAGAACCCGTTTGAAATCACTGTTGATGATTTTCGCCGCGACTTTGAGTTGAACGTTTTTAGCGCTTGGCGTCTGTGTCAGCTATGTGTACCGCATATGAAGGAGTCGGGCTATGGCTCAATCGTCATAACCACCTCGATGTCCAGTGTTAATAAAAGTCCAGACATGAGCGGTTATGCCGCCTCAAAAGCAGCGGTCAACCACATGGTCGCTAATTTAGCTCACGACTTTGGGCCTGAAGTACGTATCAATGCGGTTGGCCCGGGCGCCACGCGCACAGCCTCACTAGAAAGCGTGTTGACCCCTGAAATTGAAGAAAAAATGCTCTCGCATACGCCGATTCAGCGTTTAGGAGAGGCGGACGATATCGCTGGTGCCATGCTTTATTTCGCTTCGCCTATATCGAGCTGGGTAAGTGGTCAGACGCTGTTTGTAAATGGCGGCGGTGTACAAACTTTGGATTAATTTAAGCTTAACTATTAAGAGACTCAATCAAAAAGCGCCATCTAATTAAGCATTAGATGGCGCTTTTTATATTTTTTAGATTAGAGCCAAACTTTTATGGAGCAAAATTAATGTCCGCAGCACTGGACGGGGCGGTAAAATTTCTAAAGTGACTCAATATAGGCTTACTTTCTCATAGACAGTCTGACACTGGTATTACCTATCCAGTTTACCCATTTAACAGGGAAGAAGCGTAGTTGTAATCTGATCAAGTTCGCCATCACCCCTGGTATTACCAAGAACTCGCGGTTTTCTACGCCTTTTAACATCGCTTTGACGGCGTTCTCAATTTTCAGCTCGCCTGCCAGCTTTTTCATGCCAACACCTGCTTTTGACATGACCCCAACTTCAGATTGAGTCAGCGGCGTATCTATCGGCGGCGGCGCAAAAACAGTAATATCAATCCCCAACGGCTTCCACTCAAAACTTAGCGATTGCATCATGCCCCAAATGGCAAATTTCGAGGCACTATACGAGCTATAACCATGACTGCCAGTGAAGGAGGACATCGAGGTGGTGATCATCACTTGGTCGCCGCTCCCTAAGAACGGACGCATGGCGGCAAGCACGTTGCGTGTACCAAATAGGTTGATATTAATCACCCGCTCAAATTGCTCTTGACTCATCTCATCAAACGTCCAAGGGCCCGTAATGCCCACAAAGTGCATCAAGATATCAGGTGATTGCTTATCGGCGGCGTCTGCTATCAGTTGAGTGGTCATATCAGCATCGGTCACATCAAGCTTATAGGTGCTGATGGCAACACCCTTTTTATTCATCGCTTGTAAAGTAGATAGCGTTTCATCAAGCGGTTGTACGTCAAACAACATCAAGTTGCTACCCTGTTGAATCAGCTGCTTAGCGGTTTCAAAACCGATACCGGAGGCGGCGCCAGTGATATAAACGGTTTTATTAGTAAAGTAACTCATCAAGCACCTTCCTTCTTTGAAGCGCTGCTTGAGCTACTTTTATTCAGACGGCCAAACTTCGCCTCGCCAATCAGATGACTGACCTTATGACCGGGAAGTAGCCAATAAGGGGTGGCTTCACTACTGGAAGCGCAGTTAGGGAAGTCTGGGTTACTTGAGGGGCCGGCAATGGTTTTTTCAATGACCATGGAGATATATTGCTCATTACTGCCTTCTAGCGTATTGCCGTTTAAGATAACTTCAATATCGGTATCTTTGGCATAGCGGCGGATGGCATTGATCTTAGAATTCATTGGGGCATAAGCATCGGCGCCTACGCCATTTTCTGAGGTAACCCTTATGCCGTCAGGCACTCGAGCAACTAAAGAGTGATTGCCTTCAGTATGTCCGGGAGTGTGCACTAGCGCTAACCCTTTACCCAGTTGAATACTACCGTTAAAAGTAACAACCTTATCAGCATCAATGCCTTCAATACCATTGGGGCAATACCAATCTGCTTGGATAGGCAGTAGCCCTTGTACGCTTTGCCACTCTTTTTCGTGGACTAATAGCTTGGCATTGGGAAAGTAGGCAGGCTGGTTGGAGGAGGCAGTTGTAGAGCCCAGCCACTGACGGACATCTTGGGTGTGCAAATGGTCATAGCTAATATAATCGACATCTTCAGGCGTGAGTCCTATCTCAGCTAAAGCTTCGTTGACATCACGAAAGATAGGCGCAACCACGCTCTCAAGTGGCGACCAGCTGGGCATTTTATTAGTTAAGCGCTTGAAAAAGGGCGTTTCACGATCCGCATCGATATCAGAAGGGGAGAACAGTAAAGTTTTTAATTCACCCAAAAAATCGTGATACTGGATAATGAATAGCCGATTTAGAATATGCAGATAAGGGAATTTATAAGTACTTTGAGTATAGACGCCGCTGTAAGCGTACCACGTAGGATAAGGGACTCGAACCAAATTGACGCTTTGATAATACTCGACTTCTGGCTCAGCCATAAAGCGCTCTCTAAAGGCCTCTGCTTGCTTGCGAGCTGCCTCTAAGCGCTCCTTGGGCAATGGACTTTGACGCACATCGTCGAATTCGGTTATGGCTTTCATGCCAAGATGGTGTAGCTCAGTATGATCCATAATTCATCTCCTTATGATTAATGGATATATCTAAAAAACTTCTAGCGTATGATAGTAGCAATATTACTTTAAGAGTTATAGCGACTTTATGAGACTCGTAAGTCTCATTCAATACCTAAGATAATTAAGATAACTAAGTAACTATCAATGTTATTATCAATGTTATTATCGATTAAAACTGATCCCAATAAGGATCATCGCCAAAGCGCTCGGCGATAAAATCTATTAAATAGCGACAACGTTGTGATAAAAATCGATTTTTTGGATAGACGGCATAAGCATTTAGGGTAGGTTGTTGATATTGCTGTAAAATCGGTACGAGCTCGCCGCGTCTCAATGCTTTATAAGCAATAAAAGTCGGTATAAAAACAATCCCATGACCTTTTACCGCCATATTTGCCAAAAACTCACCATTGGTCGCTTTTATTTTGGCATCTATTGCTATGTTGTGTTTTTTGCCCTTTTCATCTATAAGCTCTAAGTCACTATATTTAGCTAAGCTATATTGCAAAAAGGTGTGATCTTTTAAGTCTTCTAAGGTTTTAGGCCTCCCTTTGGTATCTAAATATTCAGGGCTGGCGCAAAGTATAAAACGGACAGAGGTCAGACGCTTGGCTTGGTAGCTAGAATCTTTGAGCTCGCCAATACGAATAGCCAGCTCGTAACCTTCTTCAATCAAGTCAATATGTCTATCAGAGAAATCCAGCTCAAAATCTAAATTGGGGTTTTGATTGGCATAGTCACTAATTACTTCATTGAGATGCATAAGACCGAAGGATAGTGGGGCAGTCATTTTTAAAGTGCCTTCTATACGAGTAGGGGCGCCGCTAGTCTGTTCGTTAAGTGCATCGACCTCATTTAATATACTGCATACTTGCTGGTAATAGTGCTCACCGGCCTCGGTTAAATTAGATTGACGAGTGGTGCGACTGATTAATTGACTTCCTAAACGGGTTTCTAAATCTTTTAGGCGCCGGCTAACCGCTGATTTAGCGATGTTCAGCTGGTCGGCGGCTTTAGTAATGCTGCCAGCTTCGACAACTCGTACAAACATAGCCATATCTTCTAATTGACCCATTCCAGCCTCCTTATTAGCTTGTTAGCTCTACCAAATTAAAAAGGGAAATTCTATTTAAAGAACTTCCCTTGCAAGGCTATGAGACAATAAAGGTCTAGAGACCTCTATCCTAGTGCAAGAGAAAATTTATAATTTCCTAGCAGTGCAATTTTTTGACGCTTTTCAGGATTAGAAGCCCAGCCTTTATCTAATCAATAAGTTAGCAGGACACTTATTTTAGATCTTCTACTTTACTACCTTCTACCTGAATAACTAGTTTGACATTTTTCATTATACCGCCATCGGTAAAGGTATCGATACCCCATTTGGTTCTATCGATAGTGGTTTCAAAATCACCACCACAAGCTTCCGTTCCTAATACAGGGCTATCGTAACAACCGAACTTTGTAGCCGTTAAGGTGACAGGGTGGGTCTCATTGAGTAGAGTCAAATTCCCCTTGACTGCCTTGACTTTATTGCCATCGAATACCCAATCAGTAGATTTGAAGTAAGCGGTTGGGTACTCTTTTACATTAAAAAAATCAGCAGATCTTAGATGACCATCAAAGGCTTTGATGCCTGTGCTCAAGCTGCCCATGGGTATAGTAAGGCCAATAAAACCTTTTTGTTCTTCAGGAGCATACTCAAGATTACCCGATAGGTTATAAAAACCGCCAGCATTGGTAGTGGTGCCAAAGTGGTCTACAGAAAAGCGTACTGCGGTATGATGCGGGTCAAGCTCGTAAGTGGCCGCATGACCTAGCGTGCTAAGCATGCCAAGACTACTGATCGCAGCGATAGCTATAGTGCGATTTACTTGCTTGATAAATTTTGAATCCATCATAATCAATCCTTTTGTTAAATGAGTAAATGCAGGTAAGTATAGATTTGGGTAAATATACTACCTTATTCAACCACCAGTTCAAAGACTGGTTTAAACTAAAAGCGTGTGAGTTAAGCACTGCTTATATATAAAGATGTTAAAGTTTAGCAAAAATTAGGCTATTTAAGGCTAAAACTATCAAAAAATGTACATTTCTAAGATTTATGTACTCATTGTGGGGGCATATAAGTGCTTTGATAATTAACCTTCATTAAAAATTCTCATGCATTTAAAAGTAAAGATCCTACCTAACGAAACACTTATGATACGGTTAATTCACTATTATTCATATACGCTATTGTTCTTATACTGAGAACTTACATTTGTAATTATCGCAGTTTATCTATTTATAAACAACAACTACAATATTGTCACTGTTTAACGAAAAGAAAAACACTTAAATATATTTTTATATTACGGATGGAGAATGTTGATGGATAAGTTACAAGATATTAGCGCACCAATCGGTCGCCTATTTTTATCGATGATTTTTATTTTTTCAGGTTTTAGCAAGATCACCGGTTACGCAGATACAGCCGGCTATATGGAGTCTATGGGTGTACCGAGCTTGTTATTACCCTTAGTTATTGCACTTGAGCTATTTGGCGGTATTGCTATTCTAATAGGTTTTAAAGCACGTTTAGTAGCGTTGCTATTTGTTGGTTTCAATATCGTGTCAGCATTTATCTTTCATCAATTTTGGATTGATGAGTCGCAAATGAATCCATTTATGAAGAACATCGCTATGGCGGGTGGTTTTCTATTGATTTTTGCTTATGGTCCCGGCGCCTATTCTGTCGATGGTCCTTCGCACAATCATACTAGATACTAAGTTATATAAGGCTATATAAAATAATGAGTAGCCAAGTAGTGGTCGTAGTGACTCGATGACGCTAGCTAATTAGCCAGCTTATTGAAATGCGTGGTGAAGCTGATAATAGTAGCTATAAAAATGTTTATAAAACAATGAGTGTGTTATTTAATGTCCAACAATACTGTTAATAGTACAGGTACCGCACAGGTTAGTTTTTGGCAACGCTATAAAACGCCTGTGTTGTTAACCGTTGTTGGTGGAGCGATAGATACTATTGGTTTTATAACTCTATTCGGATTTTTCACTGCGCACGTTACTGGTAACTTAGTATTAGCAGGTAGCGGTTTGGTCAAAGGCGAAGATGGATTGTGGATTAAGCTGGCATCAGTACCGCTGTTTATCTTGACAGTGGTTATTACTAAAATTTATATCGATAAAAGTCGTCGCCAGCAGTTGATACTCAGTCATTTATTATTGGCGGAAGCGGTTTTCTTGCTTGCCTTTATGATAGCGGGCTTATATTTTCAGCCCTTTACCGATGCTGACAGTATTACTGTAGCTATTACTGGCGGCTTAGGTTTAACTGCCTTAGCCATCCGTAATACCGCTAGCAAAACGGTAATTAAGCATATGAGTCCAACGGTATTAATGACTGGTAATACTACCCAGTTGGGAATTAATCTATCAGATTATTTGGCCAATCGAACTTCTGAAAATGCCAAAAAACTAGGTCATAGCTCAGCGCTAGTCTTAAGCTTTATCGTTGGGGCGCTATTGGGCGCACTTTTATATGTCAAATTAAGCTATTGGGCGGTGGGTTTGTTTGTCTTACCAGTACTTTATTTATCGGTAGTGGCACGCAAAGAAGGCTTTTTACAAAATATTGGTTAAAGCTTTTTCGCACTCTCACCTTTCCAACATGTCTATTTACGATCTTATTCTCAACAACTGGTTTTAAGATAAGTAGTTAATTACTGAAATTCAAAACAATTGTTCTCATAAACAGAATTAACAATTGTATTTATTACCGTTTATCTGGTCAAGGTCAACAATTATACTAAGGTTAGCTTTGTTAAAGCACCAGATTTTCACAGTTAAATATTTTAGCTTACTTGGCTGCTACATTGAAAAAATACGTTAACAATTTTAGAAGTAGCTTAATAAGAAGTACCTCAAGAAAGACATTAATAATAACGACAATAAAATGAATAATAATTAGGAGTTTATCATGAGTACACCTGCACGCGTCGCACTAATCATTGGTAGCCTACGAGAGGCATCAATTAATCGTAAGTTTGCCGAATATATTGTCTCGCAGATACCTGACAGTATCGAAGTAGAAGAGGTGAATATCGCTGATTTGCCGCTCTATAATCAAGACTATGACAACCAAGATATTGCTAACTATACTCGGGTTCGTAAACAACTCAGTCAAGCTGATGCGGTACTTATTGTAACGCCAGAGCATAATCGCACTATGCCTGCGGCGCTAAAAAACGTAATAGATATTGGCTCACGGCCTCATGGCAAAAGCGTCTGGACAGATAAAAAAGTAGCTGTCGTTACCGCATCCCCTGGTACTTATGGCGGTAGAGTCAGCGGTCTCGATGTACGTAAGAGTATGCAAATGCTGTCAGCACAGATGATGGTGAGTCCTGAAGTTTATTTAGGCCGAGCAGCAGAAAGTTTAGATGAGAATGGACAAGTTAGTGAACGTACACAAAAGTTCCTAAAAAGATTCGTTGATGGTTTTGTCGAATACATAGCGAAGTAAATTAGTGGACAAAATGCTAATACACCAAGAATAAAGCTTTAGTAATAAAACAAACAATACAAAGTGCATTTTAATAGGAAATTAACAGACACTTTACTGGTTGACTATTTTGTTCTCAAAATAGGGCGACAGTATATTGTTAAGAGTTATTTACTAGTGTGTAGTGCTTGTTGATTTTTAGATAAATGATCAATATTCATTATATTAAATAATTCTTAGATAACGATAACACTAGACCATTTCACTCATAATAAAAGGAAGCAATTATGTCTAATTTTAATGTAGAACAGGTTAAGGCCGAACCTAGTGACAAACTATTAACGCCTGATAATACCGTATTTATGTTCATTGACCAGCAGCCACAAATGTACTTTGGGCTACAAAGTCATGATGCCAATGCGGTTATGAACGCTATTCAAGGCTTAGCGAAGACTGCAAAAATCTGGGATATCCCCTCTATCCTAACGACTTTAACTACTGACGACTTTACGGGCGAGATCCCGCAGCAACAAAAAAGAGTGTTTGAAGACCATACACCAATCGACCGTACGGGGCTTAATGCGTTTGAAGATCAGCGCGTGGTTGATGCAGTCAAAAAGACTGGTCGTAAGAAGATTGTCATGTCAGGATTGTGGACTGAGATCTGTGTACTATTACCAGCGATAACGGCGGCAGATCAGGGCTATGACGTTTATGTAGTTACTGATGCGTGCGGCGGAGCGAGCAAAGAAGCTCACGATATGGCAATTATTCGCATGACAGAAGCAGGGGTAACACCGGTAACCTGGATTCAGGTACTGTGTGAGTTACAACGTGATTGGGCGCGTGAAGAGACTTATGATGATGTCATGAATATCGTCAAAGAGCACGGCGGCGCCTATGGTGTAGGGGTGCAGTACTACTATAATCCACCAAAAAATATCGTTAATAATGTCTAAGGTGTAAACTTGAAGTATTGAGATACTTATAGGTTTAAAACCAAAACGCCATGCTTGAAGCATGGCGTTTTTTTGAGCTTATTAATTTGAAGTAGATTAATACTCTGAAATATAACTATTAAGCCTTTGCATTATGGAACACAGAGATATCCTGATATTCAGGGTGCTTGTCGATATAAGATTTGACATAAGGACAAGTCGGTTTGACTACCAAACCTTTAGCGGCGGCATCGTCTAAGATATGCTTGACCAAATAGCCTGCGATACCTTGACCACCAAGCTCTTTTGGTACTTCAGTGTGTTTATACTCGATACCTTTTTTACCTTCTGAGGTGGTGAAAAATTCATAGTCTTCTAGAGCGATTTTATCCTCGATATGAATCTCAAAACGCTGCTCTTCAGTGTTATCAATGACTTCATAATTTAATGGTTGCTTATCCGACATGGTTATACTCCTTTGAAAGTTTAAATGAATTATCAATGGTAAAGTAAGTAGCTTGTACCAATCACCTATTATGATAGCTATAAGTAATAATACTCTGTGTATATGATGTTATTGTTCTTGTAATAAGAATAGTCAATTTTGTTTACATGAGTTTATCTATCTTTAGTTAACAATTATAATATAGCCATAGTTTAAACCAAACGATAAAAATTAAGGACATCTTATGAAAACTATTTATCATGCAGCAGATTCACGCGGTGATGCTAACCACGGCTGGTTAAAAAGCCGTCACACCTTTAGCTTCGCCAACTATCATAATCCTGAGCGTATGGGCTTTGGTGCTTTACGGGTGATTAACGATGATTTTGTCATCGGTGGTCAAGGCTTTGGGAAGCACTCGCATCGTGATATGGAGATTATCAGTATTCCTTTATCTGGTAAACTCGGTCACGGTGATGATATTGGTAATAACGGTATCATTGAAACTGGCGAGATCCAAGTCATGTCAGCCGGTACGGGTATTACTCACAGCGAGATGAATGGTGATAACGAGGAGCCAGTGAAGTTCTTGCAAATTTGGGTGATTCCGAATAAGAGAAATGTCACGCCGCGCTACCAGCAGATACGTATCGATGAAGGTATGCAGCACAACCAGTTCAACCAAGTGCTATCGCCTAATCCTGATGATGCAGGCGTATGGATCCATCAAAACGCTTGGTTTCATATGGGCGATTTTGATAAAGGCCTGACTGAAACCTATCAGCTAAAAGATGCTAACAATGGTGTTTATGTGTTTGTTATTAGCGGTAAAGTAGTGATTAATGGAAATACACTAGACAACCGTGATGGTTTAGGTATGGTAGACACTAAGAATTTTACGATGGATGTCATCGATGATGCTAGAGTGCTGGTAATGGAAGTGCCAATGACACTTTAGTATCAATTCCTAAAATCCAATCTTAGGGCTAATCATCTTAGTACTAATCTTAGGATCGTTACAAGCTGGGTTTTAACCCAGCTTTGATCTAAATCAAAACATCTACCACTAGATTATTATAAAAATTATGCGAAATGTGTAAGGAGAAATAAGCGATGAGTATTGAAACGCTACAACCTCGTTTGGCTGACGTTGGCGGTATCCCTATCGCGCGTCTGTTACCTAATAAAGGCAAAAAGCCCATTGGTGCATGGTGCTTTTTAGATCATGCTGGTCCTGCTGAATTTGGTGAGGATGAGTCAGGTATGCAGGTCGGTCGTCATCCGCATACCAACCTTCAGACCTTTAGCTGGATGTTAGACGGTGAAGTGCTGCACAAAGACAGCCTAGGTAACGAGCAAGTTATTACTAAAAACCAAGTGAACGTTATGACCGCCGGTACTGGTCTTGACCAAGGTATCAGTCATACTGAGCAAAGTATCTTTCCAGATACCGGTGGCTCGCCAGATGCATCGCGCGCATTGAGCATGGTGCAACTGTGGATTGCACTACCTACCGATCAAGAGATTGAACGTAGTTTTCATCATTACCCAGAGCTGCCACGTTGGCGTGAAAATGGCGTTGAGATGATACTTACTACTGGCAGTTATACCAGTGTGTCAGGCGAAAAATATGAAGCGCCTACCATCCAGTATTCAAAAATGGTTGGTATCGATGCCTATTTTACCCAAGACGGCGAGGTTACTTTTACTCTAGAGCCAGGCTTTGAGTATGGAATCTTAGTAACTGAAGGTGAGATTGAATCAGAGGGCAAAGTTTGCCCACAAGATCAGCTACTGCGTTTCCATGATAGCGATGTTGCTAATAATAAAAGCATCAAGCTGGTTGCCAAAAAAGGCACGCGCGTGATGTTTATCGGTGGTGAGCCTTTAAACAACCAAGTACTACTATGGTGGAACTTCGTTGCCGACAATAAAGAAGAGATTGAGCAATCTATCATCGACTGGAACAATGGCCACGAGCGTTTTGGTAATGTAGACTCTGATATGAAACGTCTGCCGGCACCAGAGCTACCAGAAGGTTTTAAAGGTTAGGTTAAGAAAAACTAGCTGAAAGAAGTTAAGGTAAAAAGCTCATAGTATTTAGTATTTTTTAATAATTGATAGTTCTAGTTAAGTTATCTTACAAAAAGGGGCTATCAATATAAGCTAAGTTTTCTATAATAGAGCAGATTTATTGAGCTTGAAACGATTCATTATAATTATCGTTCTAAAATAAACTTCATTATTTACACTAATTAATTATTTGGAGAATAACTATGTCAGATTTACAAGATCTACAACAACTGGCCGAAAAACGTCGTTCAATTTATGCACTAAACGATCAACTACCGGTTTCAAAAGAAGATATTATCAAGATGGTCGAGCATGCTATTTTGCACACACCATCAGCATTCAACTCCCAGTCAACGCGTATCGTAGTATTGTTTGATGAAGATCATAACAAGCTATGGGACATCACTGAAGATGTCTTACGTGATATCGTTAATGACGAAGAGCAGTTTGCGCCTACTAAGCAGAAAATAGGCGGCTTTAAAGCAGCTGCGGGTACTATTCTATTCTTTGAAGATCAAACCGTAGTCAGAAACTTACAAGAAGCGGCGCCACTATACGCTGACAAGTTCCCTATTTGGGCAGAGCATACCAGTGCAATTCATCAATATGTATTATGGACGAGTCTAGCAAGCGTAAACGTTGGCGCTAACTTGCAGCACTACAACCCGGTTATTGATAACAAAGTATCTGAAACCTGGGGTATTGATGATCATTGGGATCTTATTGCGCAAATGGTATTTGGTGGTATTGAGCAACCAGCAGGCGATAAAGAGTTTAAACCTACTGACGAGCGTATGAAAGTATTTGGCAAATAAGCTTATTGAATAAATAGAAGTCATTTACCATTAAAAGCGTCATTCCTTTATAAAGGGATGACGCTTTTTTTACCTATATCTTTTTAACCAAATATTTTTAACTACAGTGATTAGAGCTTGTTAGTTTAAGCAGGCTTCTTTTTACCGCCTAAGAAGTTGTTGGCAACCCATGCAGGGCCAATCAGTAAGAACTGTAAATCTTCAAAGAATGACGGTTTTTTACCTTCAATCTTATGACCGATAAATTGCCCGATCCAAGCAATGACAAACACACTGGCCCACGCTTTAAATCCCAACGGCATAGCCGCCATCACTGCCAAACATATTAGAATAAAAATGCCCATTGCTAAGAATAGCGGAGTAGATAACTGTACATAAAACAATAATACTAAAGCACTGAGTACTAAAGTGATCCACACTGAGAGAGACATGCCCATGCCTAAAATACTGACAAAAATAGTAGGGACACATAACCAGTGGATTCTTTTATTGATCAGGTTTTGATGGCTAACTGAATACTCACTCAGCCATTGCTCGAGAGTGCGCTTAGACATGCGCTTTTGGGAAGTACGCGACATACTAACCTCCTTGTTAGTGTTGATAAATAGTAATTGTTAAATGAACTTATTACTAGTTGTAGCATTATTTAAACCACTATGCCATTTTATCTATTGCACTTCGCAGTCATACTTTTACTGAATCACGCTCGCTTCTATGCCATTCATACAGTCCCACAAAAGAGTTAACCTGATAGACCATGGTCTGAATGGCAAAAATATAATTGCCCGACATCAAATTAACAGCTAACCAGACAAAGTTAGAGATAATCCACAACCACCAGTTAAACGAGTAGCGCAAAATCATCGCTGCCTGTGCAGTAATAGAGAGGATAAAAGCGATCACATTAATCCAGAAAAAGGAGATAAATCCCAAGAATTTACTATTATCGTCTTCGACTACCGCATAACCATAGCTGGCCAGTAAATCATTAACGGTTGGAAACAGTGCTAAACCGATTATCATAAAGGTAGCCGTGATAAGCCAAACCCACTTATTAGCGGATTTGGGAATCATATCGCCATCAGCATCGGTATGCTTTGACCAATAAAAAATACCGTAAACATGAGTAAAAAAGTTGAACAGTGGCGCTAGCATTAAGCCCACTGCACCAGAGGTGCCTTGTACCACCACTTCACCAGCGGTAGCCGCCATACCAAAGCCATTACCCATTATATTCTTGCGAAATGATAATGACACCACACAAATCAGCCCTATAAATGAAACTCCTAAATAAAATATATCTAGAGTAGCGTGTTCAGTAGTAGTCCAAAAGCCTGCGCTTAGGGCAGCAACTCCAGACAGGAACCAAATAATAATCCACTGTGTTGACCATTTTCCGGTGATATTGTCTAAAAGCTGAATGCGCATCGCTGATTTTCCTTAAAATATTGTTGTTCTTAATTTATGCTTTCTTATTATAAATCTGCGCATCGATAAAGGCGATTGCTTGTTGGTAGCGGGTATCATAGTCTGGCTGGTCAATCAAATGCGGCTCAATATCATGACGCTCAAAGATATCAATCAAGCGCTGCTCAAAACGTCCACGCGCCTCAGGCGTACCCAATGAGCGCATCCCGTCATCAACCCACGGCGTATTGTTATCCAGCATAATGGTATGGTCAGCACGGAACTCATCAATACAAGCCGTTACAAAAGGATGAGTGCGGCCTTCATACTCTTCACAAAAGGCTTGAGTAGTCACAAAGTCGGTATCAATGATGGTTACTGGCGCAGTGGCATTGCTAGCGGCTACGCGCATCGCCTCGGCATGATCGAGCGCAATCGGTCCATAATCGCTATATTGTAAGCCAATCTCGCTGCCGCCCAAATCTGTCCCGACATAAAGCCTACCCATCTCAAGAGCAAAGCTAGCCCCATAATAGTTGGCAAGCTTATGGACTAAAGTAGTTTTACCTGAGCTTTCGCCGCCAACAATGGCCACAGTCTTGGTATAGTCGCCACGCACTTGAGGATGGAGCGCTGGCCAATGGGCAACGGGATCACGAGCAATGGCATAAGAGTCAAATTCTGGCTGCAACGGTGTGGTCTCTACCTGCATCATTAATGGACTCTGATTTTCGATAGAAGCAGGGTTTGATATGATGTTCGATGCCAAGATATTTGAAGCTAAGGGATGATTTTCAGCGACGAACAATACGCTATCAGCAGGTAGCTCCAATTCAGCACTGATATGCTGTAATTTAGCGTTGGTAGTGCCAATATCAATCACCACATCATCAAAGCTTTCGTGCAGCGGTAGCTTGATCTCATCAGTGGTATAGATATGGATAAAAGGCAGGTCCGCACAGGCCATTTGTAGCCAGCGTGCCTTATCCTGCAAAGTAATAGTAAAATCTGGATGCGGGGTTGGATGCTTGGTGATAATAATATGGAGCGCCTGTGCTTGCCCAGCGGCGTACAATATACTGCGCATTTGTCCTAAATGTAATGGTTCAAAATGTCCAATCATTATGCCATTATCATGCATAGTAAACCTCATTTGATAGTGTGCTATTCAGAGCATGTTGATCAGCATGTTATAAATATTTGCAGTTAATTACAGGTGGGTTATTGTAAATGAGTCCATACTTAAGTGGTTTTGAACTTAGATTATGACTAATAGCTTTAAAAAATAATTAGATAACAAGCAAAAAGCCTGTACCAAGATGGAAACAAAGTAGCAATAAAGTAATTTCTGAAACATTTTGAAATAACTATTTAAAATCAGGTAGTTACAGAGTGCTGGGACAGGTTGGAGTAAGCTTAGGTAGCATAAAGTCACAAACCATACCTACACTGCCAACAGATAAATAGGGAAGACTTGCTATAATAATTCTCAAGCAAAGCAAGTTAGATCGCTTAGAAAGTTTTAATAGCACATCTTAAAAAAATGTAAAATCATGTACAAGTAAAAAAAGAGCTCATAAATATAAGAAATCTAAATATTAAAAACCAAAGAGAGGTATGAAGTTTGGCTAAGTTAGCAAAATTACATCGCTCCAAGAACCATCGTATGATTGCAGGCGTAATGGGTGGTATCGCAGAATATGTAGGCTGGTCACCGACGTGGGTGCGCATACTATTTGTGGTTATCTCATCACTAAGTGCTGCAGTACCCGGCATCTTAATCTACATCGTTTTATGGATTGTTATGCCCAAAGCTACCGTTCAATCTTATCAATAGTTAACGGTATTAAATAAATAAACTAGATCAATACAATAATAAAAATACTAGCCCATAAAAAACAAAAAGCCTGACCCAACAGGATACCAGCGATATACTTTTCCTCCTGCCCAGATGTTAACGCATCTGGGTATTTTTTTGCTATATTCCGCTTACCATCCGTGGTTTTCCGGTCTTTATCTATAAATGAGCCAAATTTCACCTTTATTTCGATTATAAAACAAATTTAGTTGCTGTAAATATGGATAAAATAGCCATTTTTTAGTAAGGTGAGCAGGCAAATAGATAAGCAGCCAAATGCGCTGGATGAACGCTGAACCTAGTATAAATTACGTTCGATCTAATACTTCTAATTCCATAGTGATTTTCTTATGACTCTCCAAGTTGATAATTCCCAACCGATGACTTTTCAAGATTTAATTTTAACTTTACAGAACTTTTGGGCATCAAAGGGCTGCGTAGTGTTGCAGCCTTATGATATGGAAGTGGGCGCAGGTACTTTCCATACTGCCACTTTTTTGCGCTCTTTAGGGCCTGAGCGCTGGAACGCCGCTTACGTACAGCCATCACGCCGTCCAACCGATGGTCGTTATGGCGACAACCCCAACCGCTTGCAGCATTATTATCAGTTTCAAGTGGTGTTAAAACCCAACCCGCCCAATATTCAAGAGCTGTATTTAGACTCTTTAAGAGCCATTGGTATCGACCCTTTGGTGCACGATGTGCGCTTTGTTGAAGATAACTGGGAGTCGCCAACGCTTGGTGCGTGGGGACTGGGTTGGGAGATTTGGCTCAATGGTATGGAGGTGACGCAGTTCACTTATTTCCAGCAAGTCGGCGGTATCGAGTGCTTTCCAGTCACCGGCGAGATCACCTACGGTCTGGAACGTTTGGCGATGTATGTGCAAGATGTCGATAGCGTTTACGACTTGGTATGGGCAGATGGCGAGTTTGGACGGGTCACTTATGGCGATGTGTTCCATCAAAATGAAGTTGAGCAATCGACTTATAACTTTGAGCATGCCGATGTACCGATGATGGGTGAGCTGTTTGACTTTTATGAGCAGCAGGCCGATAAGCTGGTGGCCGAAGGTTTGCCATTACCCGCTTACGAGATGGTGTTAAAAGCCTCGCATGCCTTTAACTTGCTTGATGCGCGTGGGGCGATTTCAGTCACCGAGCGTCAGCGTTTTATCTTACGTGTACGAACGCTGGCACGCAAGGTGGCGTTTGGTTATGTTGAAGCACGAGCTAGATTGGGTTTCCCGCTAGCAGAAGAAGCGCATCGTCAAGCGGCGCTGGATAAATATTTGCCCAAGAGTGATAACGAGAGCAAAGCTGCGCTGGCAGATAATACTGACAACCATACCTCTACTAACGACAATAACGATAAATAGGAGCATCCCATGAGTACTATTTTATTTGAACTGGGGTGTGAAGAGCTGCCCCCCAAAAGCCTAAAACCCCTCCGTGATGCATTGCAATCCAGCGTCATTGAGCAGTTAAATGAGGCCGGTATTAGTTTTGATAGTATCAAGTCATACGCCGCACCGCGCCGTTTAGCGCTACAGATTGAAGGCATCAGTGATAAGCAGCCCGATCGCACGGAGCAAAAGCGTGGCCCTGCAGTAAAAGCGGCATTTGATAGCGAGGGTAATCCCACCCGTGCCGCTATGGGCTTTGCTAAAGGCTTGGGCATTGATCCTAGTGAGCTGACTACTATCCATACCGACAAAGGCGATTACGTGGGTTTTGAGCAAACCATTGGTGGTCAAGCGACTACTGATTTGTTACCTGACATTTTCCAAACAGCGCTTGATGATTTGCCTATTGCCAAACGTATGCGCTCTGGAGCCAGCCGAAATGAGTTCGTGCGTCCGGTACAGTGGGCAGTATTGATGCAAGATGAGCAAGTTATCGACGCTACTATTCAAGGTCATAAAACCAGTAATCAGACACGGGGACATCGTTTCCATAGTCCAGATTATCATACCATTGAGCACGCCAATAGCTATGAGTCGCTTTTAGATAGCCTCAAAGTCGTTGCTGATTTTGATAAGCGTCAAATGCTGATCAAAAACCAAGTAAAAGCTTTAGCAGATGAGATTAATGCTAATGAGATCATACCGCAGGATTTATTAGATGAAGTGACCGCTTTGGTCGATTTCCCTATTGCGCTACGGGCAGATTTTGAACCGCGCTTTTTAGCAGTACCGCAAGAAGCGCTAATCTCTACTATGCAGGCCGATCAAAAGTATTTTTGTTTGACTGATAAAGAGGGTAAATTACTGCCTTACTTTATTTTTATTACCAATATCGAATCCAAGGATCCTAATCAAATTATTGAAGGTAATGAGAAGGTAGTGCGTCCCCGTTTGGCGGATGCTGAGTTTTTCTTCTTACAAGATCAAAAGCAGCCTTTATATGCGCTTACCGAAACTTTAAAAACCCGAGTGTTCCAAGATCAACTGGGTACGATTTGGGAGAAGTCCGAGCGCATCGCCAAGCTTGCCGCTTATATTGCGACCTTGATGCAGCAGCAAGGGCAGCAGATTGACGTCGATGAAACGGTACGAGCGGCAATGTTGTCTAAAGCGGATTTGGCCAGCTCGCTGGTTGGTGAGTATCCTGAGTTACAGGGTATTGCAGGGACTTATTACGCGCGTCTAAATGGTGAGCCAGAAGCGGTGGCGGCAAGTCTTGAGGAGCAGTATTTGCCTAAGTTCAGCGGTGATGTACTACCGCAAACCCCTATTGGTATCTGTTTGGCATTAGCGGATCGCTTGGATACTTTGGTTGGAATCTTTGCTATTGATCAAGCACCAACGGGCTCCAAAGATCCCTTTAGTTTACGCCGTTCAGCGATTGGTATTCTGCGTATTTTGATCGAAAAGCAATTACCGATTAATTTAGCGGCTTTGGTTGAACAAGCGATTAAAAACTATAGCGATGATAACGGTAGTAAAATTGCCAAAATGGGCGATACCTTTACTAAGGTCATGACTTTTCTAAACTCACGTTATCGCGCCATGTATACCGAAAAAGGCGTCAATGTCGATACCATTCAGGCAGTGCAAGCGATCAATCCGCACATGCCGCTTGATTTTGATCAGCGTATTCGCGCGGTACAGACCTTTAGCGAATTGCCGCAAGCTTCTATGCTGGCAGACTCCAATAAACGGGTGGCTAATATCCTTGCCAAATCAGAAGGGGAGGTGGCTGGCAGTATCGATGAAAGCCTGTTATCTGAGCCGGCTGAACAAGCGCTTTATAAGATAGTTCATCAAGCGCAAACTGAAGTAGCGCCGCTGCTTGAGACTGCCGATTATACTCAAGTTCTGCAAACCTTAACGCAGCTGGATGCGCCGCTTACCCAGTTCTTCGCTGACGTTATGGTTAATAGCGAAGATGCAGCTCTAAAAGCCAATCGCTTAGCGCTACTGAAGCAAGTCCGTGCGCTGTTTTTGACAGTAGCGGATATTAGTGAGTTGCAGCTGTAGTTCACTACAATACAGATAAAAACAATTCAACAAAAAACTGGCTAGATATAGCCAGTTTTTTAATTTTAAATCGCTATCAAATCTGCTCATAATTAACCGAGTAATAATTGTGCTATCGGCATTATTTACGTAAACTTTAGGGTATATCTGTATTTATACTTACTTATTCATAGCGTATAAATCGCTATCTCAAGGAGCATAGCCGTGTTCGCTGCTATTATCGTTATTCTGATCATTTGGGCTTGTATGTGGGGTTTTTACAAGTTTATGTATCCGCGTGCGCCAAAAAGTATGATGCCTCAAAAAGGCGATGTCACTACGCCGCGCCAATGTAATTTTTGTGGCAATAGTCTCGCTGAATATCGCGGCGTTCTTGAAAAGCCTGCGGCTAACACAGTAACAAACTCTATTGATCAGCTAGATAAAAAAGAGCTATTCTTTTGCAATTATGAGCATCAAGCTGATTTTCATGCCGGCAGAACGTATCAGTAAATAAGCTATCGTAGGCTGGCGCTTTAGCCCAGCCTACGGCAGTAATTTTAGAATAGTTGAAAGCGGGGTATTATCATTAACTCCAGTCGCAATTATAAAATGGACTGCGCTTCTTTTATGATATTGCTCAGCAGAGCTTCTGTTTGTAAGCTCTGTTGTTTATTCGCTTCGTTGGTTTTATTATTTGCATGAATTTTCTCATAGAGGTTCAAGCAGCATAAGACCAGTAGATGCTCCTGACTTAATCGTGGTGCCTCTTTTTTGATATCTAGCAAGAAGTTATTTATGTAATATACTGCTGCCCGTAACTCTTCTTCTCCATTTACTGGACAGTAAATCTGATAAGTGATGCCGGCAATGACAATATTGACCTTTTTCATTTGTGGCTCAGGCTGTTTATCGAGCTGCGAGTTATTTTGTGCTGTTAATTTAGTAGAGTCATTATTAGCAGTCTCAGTATCCAGTTTTTGATCAGATTTTTTAGTGGGTTCCTGAACAGGTTTTTGAACGGGTTCTTGATTAGCGGTCTGTTTGGTATTATCGGTCATGAAAAATCCTACAAAGTGTCGTTAAAGTGATGATTTAGATCGTATAATTATGACAAGGAGTGCTGTCATTTTACCCTTTATATGCCATTAGCTTTCCATCTGATCAATAAGGGTCAGACGCTGTAAAACCACTTGAGTGCGCTCCGCTGCCAATTGATTCTTTTCTTGTAAGTCATTATTTTGCTTAATAATATCTTGGTTTTCCTGGTTTAGATTGGTGTTTTCTTGCTGTAGCGCTTTATTTTGTTGCTGCAAGTCGCTGAGCTGTTTTTGCAGCTTATCTTGGTCCTCACCAATCATATGATGCGCTTCAGCCAAGCTTTGATAGCGCTTATCAAGCTCAATAAGCTGCTGCTTGAGCTGGTCACGTTCAGTATGACTGCTATCAAGTTTGTTTTTGAGCGAGCTCAATTCTTTGGGGTCAACATTTGGCTGTTGCTTTAGGCGATTCAGTTCTTGGCTGACCAGCTGATATTGTTTTTTGACCTCGAGTAGGGTTTTTTCTAAGACTTTTAATTGATCATACATAGTCAGTTTTTATCCTTAATCAGCAATGGGTGAATGAATTTTTTTGGTCATGTTTAATAATGCCATAGGTGACCGCATAATAGCTATATCAACAAAGTAATTGCAGGTGTGCCAATGTTTTATTATGCACTCCTCTCAGCTGCTATACCGTAACAATGGGGAATGAGCAGCGGCATAATTATCAATTAATCATTATCAACACCGATAAGTAGTAATCAAAAGCTTGATAAAGCAAGCATAAATAAATTATTAGGATAACTTTTATGAATGACAATATCTCTGGCTGGAATACTTGGTCCAATGCTATTGAAGATTGGACGGATGTGAGCATTAGTGAGCTGCATGGCTTGATGACTGGGCTAATGACCGCTTGTAATGCTCCTGATGAGCAAGGCTGGGCGACTATATTAGAAGAGCTGAGCTTTGCGCCGTTGCCAGACTCTGCACTCACTTTATTGACCGAAGAAGCTGAAGATACCGTATTTCAGCTCAAGGATAAAGATGATGCCTATGCTTATACGCCACTTGTACCTGATGATGAACATGATTTATACGAGCGTGTAATGGCATTGAAACAGTGGGCCAATGGTTTTATGACTGGTTTTGGTATTACCGATTGCTCTTTAAGTATTGAAGAAAACGAGATGCTTACCGACTTAGCTAAAATTGGCGCTATTCGTCTCGAAGAGGACGAAGATTATGAAGGCGGTGAAGAGTCGTATCTTTATATTTACGAGTTCGCACGTATGGTACCGGTGAGCTTTGCTACACGCAAGCGTAAACCAATAAAAGAGTTGGCGCTGATTTCAGGTTTAGCTATTGATGCCAAGACCACCAAAGAGCTGCAAGCAGAAGGCAAGTTGCCCAAGCCCATGCCGCCAGTAGTAGATGTCATGAACCATAATAATCCATCGTAAGTTAATGTTAAGCTACTATACTTAGCTACAAGAAAAATTTAGGTACAGGCACCATAAGTAATAAGTATAAGGAGAATAATGATGATAAATGAGCAGGATATGATTCATCTGCGCCGCTGTGTTGAGCTGGCGGCCGAAGCCTTAGATGCGGGTGATGCGCCTTTTGGTAGTGTGTTGGTCGATGGCGATGGCAAGGTGCTGCGCGAAGATCGTAACCGTATCAATAGCGTTGAAGCGACTTATCATCCTGAGGTGGCATTGGTGCGCTGGGCGGCTGAGAATATGAGCGAAGAGACAAGGGCAAAAGCTACCGTTTATACCTCAGGTGAACACTGCGCTATGTGTTCAGCAGCGCATGGTTTGGCAGGATTGGGACGCATTGTTTATGTCAGCTCAGCCAAGCAATTGGGCGAATGGATGGCGGAGATGGGTGTAGAGTCGCCGCTCGCTATTAACTCTTTATCTATTCAACAGGTAGCGCCGAATGTGAGAGTTGAAGGCCCAGTAAAGGGCTTGGATGAGGAGGTAAAAGCGCTCCAAGAGCGTGCTCATCAGCAAGGTTAGTATTCTATTTTGCATGCTTATTTTAGGTAACGATTCTAGATTACTATTTTATATATTGATAAGGACATCTTATGACGGTAAAAAGGGTTACTAAAAGCAACAAAGCTAAGTCGGATACCAATTATCCGACTAATAGTATTGACTGGCTGACCCGGTTGATAGGCTTTGATACCGTTAGTCGGCACTCAAACTTAGCGCTTATCAAGGACGTGCAAGGATACTGTGAGCAATTGGGTTTAAGTGTCGATTTAACCTTTAACGAAGCTTGGGATAAAGCCAATCTTTTCGTTACTGTCCCAGCGGGGAGTCAGGCTGATATTGTCACAGGAGGTCTAGTGCTTTCAGGGCATACCGATGTCGTACCTGTTGACGGGCAAGAGTGGTCGTCCGAGCCTTTCAGCGCTGATATTCGTGATGATAAGTTATATGGGCGCGGTGCTTGTGATATGAAAGGCTTTATCGCTTGTACTTTAAGCTTATTGCCAAAAGCTGTGCAGTTATCCAATGCAGGTAAGCTGAGCCGTCCGCTGCATTTGGCTTTTTCGTTCGATGAAGAGGTCGGCTGCTTAGGAGCTCCGCTTATACTGGCGGATATAAAGGAGCGTGGTATCACTCCAGATTATTGCATCGTGGGCGAGCCTACCAATATGTCTATGGTGGTAGCGCACAAAGGTATCGCGGTTTATCGTTGCCGTGTGCATGGCAAATCAGCGCATTCATCATTGACCCATCAAGGCGTCAATGCGATCAGCTATGCCAGCCGTTTGGTCGGTTATGTCGATGAGTTAGCCGAAGAGATAAGCGGGCGTGACGATAATGATGAGTTTTTTGATGTGCCGTATTCCACCTTGTCAGTTGGCACGATAAAGGGCGGTACAGCGACCAATATCGTACCCAATTTATGTGAGTTTACCTTTGATTATCGTAACCTGCCACACATGACCCAAGACGATATATTAACGCCTATTCGCACAAAAATAGCCGAGCTAAATACCCAGATGCAAGCGCGTGCAGCTGAAACCGGTATTGAATTGCTGCAAGAAGAGAGCGTGCCGGCGATGACTGATAATGACAATGCTGAGCTGCAACAATTAATAGCGGCACTCACCGGTGATAATCAGCGCCATAAGGTCGCTTATGCAACCGAAGGCGGGCAGTTTACTAACGCCGGTATTCCAACGATTATCTGCGGTCCGGGTAGCATTGAGCAGGCGCATAAAGCCAACGAGTTTGTTGAATTGAATGAGATTGAACGCTGCGATGGTTTTTTGCAGAAGTTATTAGATAGTTGTACGGTTCATTGAATAAATAGATAGCGAATAAATAAAGTAGGGGTCGTTGATGTCTTGGCATCTGTTTACCGTATTTTTTGTCAGTACTTTTTTTATATCAGCGACTCCAGGTCCCAACATGCTACTGGCGTTCCAGTACGGACTGAATTATGGAGTTAAGCGCACGGTATGGACGCTGGCGGGCCTAAGTTTAGGGCTGTTCATTCTATTGTTATCTACGCTACTAGGCTTAGATGTTATCAGTCGTCAATCGCCGTGGTTATTAGAGCTTATCAAGACGGTTGGGGCGTCATATCTGATTTATTTAGGTGTAGTATCATGGCGTGATACTGGTAGTAATAGCAGCCTAATGGCAGATGCTAGCCTAGTCAGTGCTGAGGTTGCCGCTGAGTATCCTGACGCACCTAATACCGATAGTTATGGAACTGAGAGCGTTTATAGCCATCAAAAACAGCTTAAACCGCGCACTTTATCAAGTGCTGCGGTAAAGACAGTACCCACTAATTCAAAGCTCTTTCGTACCGGTATTTGGGTGTCATTATCTAACCCTAAAGCTATCTTATTCTTCGCCGCCTTTTTCCCCAAGTTTATTAATTTTAGTATGCCATTATGGCCTCAATATATTATCTTAACCTTAGGGCTGTTTTTAAGCGAAACCATTTGGCAAATTATTTATACCGTTGGGGGTAAGCAATTGGCAGGCTGGCTGGATGTAGGCAAGCGCTTGGCATGGCTGAATCGAATTTGCGGATTAATATTTATAATAATTGCCCTAGCCTTGTTAGCTGAAGTGGCAAGTACTTTTTTGGCTTAGACAAGGCCTAAAGATAAGTAGCTTTCATAATAAAAAAGCCGCTCGCTATTTATTAGCGAACGGCTTTTCTTTTGAGCTCAGTTTTTTGGGGGTTTAAGCCAACACCTCAACCAGCTCGCCTTTTACCATGTGCGGACTGACAAAATCAGTGACACGGACGCTGACGATTTTACCTAACAGCTGATCCATTTTGTCCAAATCATAAGGGAACATAACGGTACGCGTATTGTCGGCGGTACCGATTAGACAATCGGGATGACGGTCGGCGATTTGCTCGACCAATACCCGAGTGGTAGAGCCGACCATATCATGGGTTTTTTGTAAAGTAGAATCAATAATGACTTGCTGAAATTCGGCCAAGCGCTCTTTTTTAGTTTTTAAGCTGACGTTATCAGGCAACTCGGACGCTGGGGTGCCCGGACGTTTAGAGTAAATAAAGCTGTAAGAGTGGTCAAAGTTCAGCTCTTTGGCTAGATTCAACGTCGCTTGAAAGTCCTCATCAGTTTCGCCCGGGAAGCCAATAATAAAGTCGCTCGATAGGTAGATATCAGGACGAATAGCTTTGAGCTTATTAATCTGATTGATATAAACATCAATAGTATGGTTACGTTTCATCGCTGCCAGTATGGCGTTAGAACCGCTTTGGACGGGTAGATGCAAATGCGATACCAGCTCAGGTAGCTTGGCATAAGCGTCAATAATATCATCGGTAAATTCTAGTGGATGACTGGTGGTATAACGGATGCGCTCGATGCCATCGACATGCGAGACATAATGCAAGAGCTCAGCGAAACGGCAAATACTGCCATCGTCTTTTTCGCCGCGATAGCCGTTCACGTTTTGACCGAGTAGGTTAATCTCACGGATACCTTGTTCAGCCAAACTATCAATTTCTGCCAGCACATCATCAAGCGGACGTGATAATTCTTCGCCGCGAGTATAAGGCACGACGCAAAATGAGCAGTATTTTGAGCAACCTTCCATAATAGAGACAAAGGCTTT
Organism: Psychrobacter jeotgali; assembly: GCF_904846315.1. Classification (NCBI taxonomy): domain Bacteria; kingdom Pseudomonadati; phylum Pseudomonadota; class Gammaproteobacteria; order Moraxellales; family Moraxellaceae; genus Psychrobacter; species Psychrobacter jeotgali. The sequence continues at coordinate 1,823,702 of NZ_CAJHAF010000001.1, read as the reverse complement.
ATAACCCTCAACTCTTGGTTCAGGTAAGAAGTCGAATTTCTCGATACTTGGGAAGGAGATGTCGATAGTTCCAATGCGATTTTTGGGTGCAATATTCTTTTGCTCATTGGATTGATCATATAGCTCTGGCAAGCGGTGCAAGGTTTGCGGACCAAACACCATATCGACATAGGGCGCACGTTTTTGGATATTATCACCTTCTTGCGAGGCGACGCAGCCGCCGACACCAATGACTAAATCTGGACGTTTTTCTTTGAGCTTACGCCAGCGTCCTAGCTCTGAGAATACTTTTTCTTGCGCCTTTTCACGGATAGAGCAAGTATTCATGAGCAGTACATCCGCTTCATCAATATTATGAGTGACTTCCATACCATGCGAGTCGCCAAGTACGTCCAGCATTTTGCCAGAGTCGTAAACGTTCATCTGACAGCCTTGAGTGGTGATAAAGACCTTTTTGACGACCGGTGCTTGAGCATCTGCTGGATTAGCATTCGGCTCTTCGAGTGTCATCAAAGAAGAAGTAGGCTTGGCAGCCGCTTCATCGGTAAGGGGATTAAATACAGTAACACTCATAGGGATAAGTCCATAATTAACTAAAATAGAGCAGAGAAGCGCATTGACAGCTAATAGTCAAATATTGACCTTAGCCTATTAATAGGTGGCGTATTTTACCATAATCCTTGGTTAATGTGAAAAGTAACGCTGAAGTATTCATGACTACTTAAAGCCATTATTTTTAATAGTATCAAATGCTTACCCTGTATTACGCTTGATGGTTTAGCCATTTATAGTTATTAAGCATTATTAAGCGTTAGGATCGTTATTATTTCTAAAGTAAATGATCCGTCTTATCATTTTTGTGTTACACGTCGCTCTCCTCTTTATTGATGAATGGTAAGAATACTGGTTGAAAGTTGAACGAATATAGTATGATGAGCCTCTGATCATCAAAATCCACATAAATACAGACTATAAAGAGAGTAAGTATGACAAAGCGCCGCGCTGACCACCGCCTTACTGCTAAGCAGTTATCCAGCCCTTTTACGCCTGCAAGAATGCCTGCAAGCTTAACCACAGGTTCGGTACGCGTCGGGGTGCTAAGTTTGGTTACGGCGATGAGTGCCATGGGGCTGTCGCAAGTCGCTTGTGCAGATCTTCAGTGGGGCGATGGCAACAGTTATCAGCAAGAAAGTAGTTATCAGCAAGATAACAGTGTGGAGTATTTCAATGCCGCTGCACAAGCTGAGAATCGTGGTGATATCAGTGCTTTATTTAATTATGAGCAAATGATGAGCGGCGGTTTGTTTGCGATGTATCCTACTTACTGGCGGATGAATTTAGATCTAAATAGCCAAAGTCCAGCGGCAGTAGCACAGTTTGTACGCCAATATCCCAATACGGTTATGGCAGAAAAGCTAGTGGCTGATTACGCTGAGACCAAAGCCGCTGCGGGCGATTACGCCCCGATACGTCAAATCGCTAATCTGATTACCAATGCGGATGCTAGCGAACGCTGTGCGGTGGCGCTTGGGTTTAATCATGGCGGTGATACTATGCGTGCTATGGCCGCCAAGTCTGATGTTTGGCTGATAACCAAAAAGCAGCCCGCACTTTGTGACCAGCTGGCTATGGAGATGAATGATAATCCATTGATTAGTAATCAGGATAGAAAAGCTCGTCTTAAGCGTATGCTGCGTAAGGGTAATACTGGCGATATCATAGCGTTGTCCTCACGCCTTGGTACGCCGATTCCTTATTCGGCGTTGGGTGATATCCAGCTCAATACCTCGGCGTTTTTTACGCGTTTCAACCGAGAACCCAGTAGCCAAATCAATCAATATCTTTACCTATATGCTCTAGGTCGTATGGCTGATAAGTCTTATCGTGAAGCGGCACTGCAACTTGATTTTGATATCAAACAGGACAATCAACGCCCGTTACGTTTATTAAATGAAGAAACTCGCCGTTATGCTTACCGTATTCTTGGGGTGCAGCGGATGAATCATAATACCGATGATGGCTTCAATGTGGAGGCGGTAGATTGGTTCCGTAAGAGCTTAGATGATGATTTTAGTGATGAAGAAGCCGAATACTATGCAATGGCAGCTATTCGTTTTGGCCGCTGGGATGATGTAACCCAAGCTATCTCCAAGATGAATGTCGAAACTCAAAAAATGGATCAATGGCAGTATTGGCTTGCGCGCGCGTATGAGCAATCAAACGATGCTGGTAAGCGTGGTTTGGCGAGACAAATATATCAGCGCCTTGCTAAGAGCAATGAATATTATGGATTAATGGCAAAGGATAAAGTCGGTCAACGCTTTAATGCCAATCAATTAGGCGGCAATAACTTACCTAATATTAGTAGCACAGATAGAGCACGAGTAATGCAGAATCCACATTTTGCACGGGCTTTTGCTTTATACAACGCTGATGCTAGCCGTGCTTATGCCAACCGTGAGTGGAACTGGGCGGTCAAGCAAGCACGTGATAACCGTGATGACAGTTTAATTGTTGCGGCTGCACGTGTCGCCTATGATATGGACTGGCTGGATCGGGCTATCTATGCCATTGATAATAGCGACAGTGTAAATAATCTGGCCTTGTCGCATCCGATGCCACACCAGAGTGCTGTAGTGCGTTATAGTCAGTCAGCGGGTATTGATCCAGCGTGGGCTTACGGCATTATGCGTCAAGAAAGCCGTTTTGTAACCTCAGCGCGCTCTAATGTAGGTGCCAGTGGGCTTATGCAAGTGATGCCCGATACAGCGAAATATATCGCTCGTAATTTGGGTGAAACCTATAGTGCAAGCCGTGCTAATAGTGGCGATACCAATATTCGCTATGGCACTTGGTATATGGGTGATATCTTGGGCAAGCTAAATTACCAGCCCGTATTGGCAACCGCCGGCTATAATGCTGGACCTAATAATGCTAAACGCTGGCAGCCCGCTTATGGCTCATTAGCCGCTGATCAGTATGTTGAATCCATCGCCTATCCTGAAACTCGCAATTATGTCAAACACGTAATGGAAAATGCGACTATATATAGCAGTTTACTGGGTCGCCCTCAGCCTATCAGCCAGCGTATGGGTACTATTCCACCGACGTTTTAGCAGTCATAAATAAAGTATTTAAACAGGTCAGTTAAACAAGCCATTAGTAAGTTGTTGCTAATGGCTTGTTTGTTATTGGGTAGAGATAAGTGACAACTATTGCCAGATATTTTGTAGATGAGTTTTCTTATATAGGCCCTTTAGGATAAGTTTACGTTTTTGCTATAGACTAAAGAAAGGGTTTTGTTACCATTATGTTAGTTAACATCCGTGCTTTGACGATAAACCTATAAGCTTCTGATAACTGCTCAATGTTTTGTTACTTATGATAAAAAAATATTTTACCAGGCTCTCATTATCTTCTATTGAACAGCAGTTTTCGGTTCAAAGCTCTCTGTATTCTATAATAAAAGCAAGCAGATTAAGACCTACAACACGTACGGTAGCTAGCCTTGCCGGAGTGTTGTTGTTACCAGCCGCTGTAATACCAGCGCAAGCTGCAAGTGTAGCAAAGAGCGGTCAGCGAGTGTTAATGATAGAGATGACGCCAGCTCTTTGTGAGCTACAGCCCACTCGTGCGCGCATGCGCCAGTGCCTAGAAGGGTATTCTTTTACCGTATCCGGTCTCGATCTCGGTTATGACTCACGCTGTGGTCGTAGAAGTGAGCCGCGTCTCACCCCGTTGCAGTTAAAAGTAGTCAATCGTATCATGCCAGATAGTACCGTTCGTAACCAAGTCTGGCAGCGTTATGGTGCTTGTGGTCCGCTAAGTGCCAGCGGGTATTTCCGTCAGATTACTAATTATGCAGGACAGTTAAACCTTCCTAATGAGCTCACTACCGGCAACAGCTACACAGTTGCTAAATCGAGTTTTATCAGTCAGCTGACTCGTCTAAATAGCGGCATGAGCGCTGCTAGCGTAGATCTAATCTGCAAAGATGGTTCACGTCGTCAATCTATTCTTACCGATATTCATATCTGTTATGAAGGTACTGGATTTGGCAGCTGCAGTAATACCGTAAATAATTGTGGTAGTAAATTTATTATTTCAGGTGGCCGATAGCCCTTAATAGCAAGTCGTCAAGCCAGCTCAGCACTCATATAGGTATAAAATGTAACAATATAGACATGATTAACCACGGCATTGTATCTAGACGATTTGTCAACTGAAGTGATACACTAGCCCTCGGCTTATATTCGTTAACTATCGATGGTTAACATTTAAACAACCATATTTAATAAACAATGAATGAACAATGAGGGAGTATTCTATGAAACAGCCTGTACGTGTTGCCGTAACCGGTGCTGCTGGTAATATCAGCTATGCTATGCTATTTCGTATTGCGTCTGGTGAGATGCTAGGTAAAGATCAGCCTGTTATTTTGCAATTACTTGAAATTGCCCCAGCACTAGATGCCCTAAAGGGTGTGGTCATGGAACTACAAGACTGTGCATTCCCTTTATTAGCAGACGTGGTGCAAACTGATGATGCTAGTGTGGCTTTTAAAGATGTCGATTATGCTTTATTAGTAGGCTCACGTCCTCGTGGTCCTGGTATGGAGCGTAAAGATCTACTAGAAGCTAACGCTGCTATTTTCTCAGCACAAGGTAAAGCTTTAAATGACGTGGCAAGCCGTGATGTTAAAGTATTGGTTGTAGGTAACCCTGCAAATACTAACGCTCTTATCGCCCAGCGTAATGCACCAGATTTAGACCCACGTAACTTTACTGCTATGACTCGTCTGGATCACAACCGTGCGATTGCGCAGTTGGCTGAAAAAACTGACAGCACTGTTAATGACGTGAAAAAAATGACTATCTGGGGTAACCATTCATCTACTCAGTATCCAGATCTAACCGCATGTACAGTAAACGGTAAGCCTGCACTAGATTTAGTGGATCGTGATTGGTACGAGAACACTTATATCCCAGAAGTACAACAGCGCGGTGCTGCTATTATCAAAGCACGTGGTGCTTCATCTGCTGCCTCTGCTGCTAACGCTGCAATTGCACATATGCGCACTTGGGCATTGGGCTCTGATGACAATGACTGGGTCTCAATGGGCGTTTACTCAAACGGCGAATATGGTATTGCTAAAGGTTTGATTTACTCATTCCCATGCACTTGTAGCAATGGCGACTGGTCTATCGTTGATGGCGTTGATGTCTCATCAGACTTCTCCAAAGATAAGATGGCAGCGACCGAACAAGAGCTAAGTGAAGAGCGTGACGCAGTATCACATCTACTACCATAAGCAGTGTAGTTATCTAAATCGTTGAATAATTAATCTAATTATAAATCAGCCCTCACTTTAGTAGAGGGCTTTTTTATGCCATTAGTACAACTATTCATAACACAACTATTAACGATAGATAACAGTTGTTAGGATGGGGCTTGCTACAATAAAAGCTGGTAAGGATAAAAAGCCAGTAACAATAATTTAAGCAATAATAATTAATTTTAAGCAATCGTATTAAAGGAGAGCAAAGATGTTAGGTGAGCCAGATTATACCATGAATGAATTATTTGCCCAGTTGGGGCTTGATAACTCTGATGAAGCTATTGATAACTTTATCGAGAATAATAAGTTAGAAAAAGATGAAGCGCTAATAGAATCAGATATTTGGAACGATAAGCAGCGTATGTTCCTTCAAGAAGAATGGAAAAAAGATGCGGTATGGGTAGAAGTTATCGATGAGCTGAATGTGCGCTTGCATCCTACTGCCTAGTAGTCTGTTAAATATAATAGTCTACTGAATAAATGTCATATGCTATACCATAAAAGCCCATAACTTAATCGTTATGGGCTTTTGCTTCTAATTCATTAAAAATAAATATAGTTAATGAAGATTATTTAAGTGAGCTGCTGTTTTCGCCAATCTAGTAGATCTTCAACGTCGTTATGAATGCCCGCTTTTAACTCCGCTAAATTTTCATAATGATACTCACCATGTAAATAGTGCAAAAAGCGCACTTGCAAGACTTCATCATATAAGTCCGCTTTAAACTGCGGAAAATGCACTTCTAAGCGCCACTCTGGCTCCTTATCTACCGAAGGTCTAGTCCCAACATTAGCGGTACCAAAAAGGCTATGTGCTCTTAATCCGGCAACGCCCAGCTGATTATCAGTAGCTAGACTGACCAGTCCATCAGCAATGATATTGCCCTCACTATCCAGGCGCACTACGTCAACAGCAAAGATACCGTGCAGCGCAGGCTTTATCCGCTTGAGATCAATATTAGCGGTTGGGAAGTCTAGTGTCCGACCGATTTTATCGCCACCTACAACGCTACCTGTAATCGTATAATCACGGCCAAGCAGCTGATTGGCAGCGTCGATATCACCTGCTAGCAATAGCTCACGCACTCGCGTGGAGCTAATACGTTTGTTGGCATCAGCGTCATCGGTAACAGTATCCAAATTAGTCACTTGCAGACCATAATCACGTAAGAACTGGCTGTCTCCCGTACGATCATGACCGAAGCGAAAGTCATCGCCCAATACTAACGCTTGCACGTTTAAGCGTAGCGCTAGCAGATCAGCAAAAGCTTTAGCAGATAAGGCTCGAAAGTCACTGTCGAACCTAGCGACTATCAAGGTCTCAACGCCATATTCTGCCAGTATCGCCTGCTTTTCAGCCAAATTAGTCAACCGCGCTGGCGCAGATTTTGGCGCAAAAAACTCACGGGGCTGAGGCTCAAATATCATCACTGCGGCGCTCAGTTTTTGCTCTTTGGCTAAAGTGCGCATTTGTGCGAGCATCGCTTGGTGACCTAAATGCACCCCATCAAAGTTACCAATGGTTAGCACACAAGAAGGGAGCTCAGTTGAAGTGATATCATCAGATATGTCAGATATTGCGTATGGCGGTGCAATCAGTTGCTCAAGAAAGTAGGTATTCATAAGTTTGCAGCTATGATAAGGCCAGTTAGGTATAAAAAATCTCTTAAATTGAGTTTAAAAGGTCTGAAAAGAAGTCTAAAACTTGCCATTATAAAGTAAAATAGCGTCCCTCACACCCAAAACTATTTACTAGAACAATTATACGAGGCCGGCTATGATTAATGAGGGTAAGACTGCCCATAAACTGACAGATAAGTTTGTAGTTGAGCGGGCAGATAAAGCAGATTTGGCGGCTATTTTAAAGATTTATAATCAAAGTATCGCCGGCAAGCAAGCTACTGCTAATCTGGTAGCCGTTACTATCGATGAGCGTATGGTTTGGTTTGAGGAGCATCTTAATAATTTTAAGCGGCCGATTTATGTAGTAAAAGCTATTGACTGTACTGATATAAATTCAGACGGCCCTGAGCGTAATAACCATTTATCATCATTTAAGTATCTATCGCCAACATCGACAATCGTAGCATGGGGTAGTTTTAGTGATTTATATGCACGAACTGCTTATCATATCAGTAGTGAGATTAGCATTTATTTGCATCAAGACTATCAAGCCCAAGGTTTAGGTTGTTTATTGGCAAGCTGGATGCTCACTCAAGCCCCGACGCTAGGCATTTACAATGTGGTAGCACTTATCTTTGCTCATAATGGACCAAGCTTAAGTTTGTTCCGTAAGCTTGGTTTTGAGCAGTGGGGTTATCTACCGCAGGTTTGCGATATGCAGGGATTTATCGCTGATGTAGTAATGTTAGGAAAAGCAGTCTCTGTAGATACTACAGATTACGTAGCTCATTTATCCTAAGATTTTCCATTGACCTTTTATTTTTTGCAGCTCATAGGTGAGAGGAGCAGGCTCACTCTGACCGATTAGCATCAGCTCACCATTGATAGTCGCTCGGGTTTGATCGCCATTATATTTAGTATCTGTAATAGTCACGCTCTCAACGGTCTGCTGAAAGGTGCTTTGAGTATTCACAAGCTCTTGCTCAAAATTATCTATATCGACTTGATAGTACTGAGCGGCTTGCCCGGCATCGCCGTAGTATAGAGTGTTAAGCGCCTTTTTGACGGTATCTTCTGGGGTACCTGCTTCAGTTGGATTGGTGACTATGCTCTGTTGCTCAGCGTCTGAGGTTACAGGATTGATATTGTCACTGGTGATCGCAATCTCATCTCTTTCATCTTCATCGCCATCTTCTGCGGTATCGCTAGTCTCAACCGCTGCTGCTTGAGCGCTAGCATCATTATCGGTAGTCGTGGTTTCGCTAACGGCTGCCGTTTCATCAGCATTATTAACATTAGCGTTATTAACATTAGCAGTTTCGTCAGTATCATTATTGCTACAAGCACTGATTAGCAGACTGCTACATAATAAAGCAGTAGTGATTACTGATAAGGGTAGGCGCTTTAGTGATTTACGCTTTAGCGAGTTAATAGTCATAACCAATCCTCTGATTTAATTTGATCTCAATTATGCCAATGATCCGGCGTATTGACAGTCTATTATCATATAAGGCTTGTTTTGATTTAGTAAAGTAGGGCTTAAAATCAATTCTTAATAGCCCTTCTTAACCATGTCTAAGTTGACGAGGGCGGAATCCTGTAGCCAGTAATACCACGCCGTATACCAATGCGCCGACCACACACATGATAAGTAAAGCAATAAGACGGTGCCACTGAACCGAATCCGTGGGAAAGTAAGGCAGCATCAAATAAAGCACAGCGACCATAGCGGTAGTAGCTATCAAAAACTGTACAAAGAGTTTTTTCCAGTGATGATCAAAACGGAAAATATTGCGCTTATGCAAGAAGTAATAGAGCAGCCCGGCGTTTACAAAAGCGGCGCCAGTGGTTGCTAGCGCTAGACCGCCATGTAAAGGCATCTCAAGGAAGTAAAATATACCAATAAAAATCACACTAAAAATCATATTGGCAAATACTGAGACAATACCGATTTTTACTGGAGTTTTGGTATCTTGACGAGCAAAAAACGCAGGCGCAAAGATCTTAATGAGCATAAAACCTAGGATGCCTCCGGCCATACTGCGTAACGCCAGCGAACTCATTTGCGCATCTCGCAGCGAGAATTCCCCGCGTAAGAACAGCGCTTGCATGAGGGCATCAGCGAGTACAAATAGAGCCGCTGAAGCTGGAATACCTACCAAGATGATGAGACGCGCCGCCCAATCAATAGTCTTTTTAAAGGTAATGTCATCTTTTTGTGCTTCACTTTTAGACAAGCTGGGCAAAATAACGGTCCCAATAGCTACCCCAATTAGCCCCAGTGGCAGCTCACTCATACGCTCAGCCGCATACAGCCAAGAGACCGAGCCGCCAATCATCAACGAGGCAAAAACGGTATTTAATAGTAGATTAATTTGGGTAACAGAAACCCCAAAAATAGCGGGTAGCATCAATTTTAGAATACGTTTGACGCCTTCGTGCTTGAAGTCAACTTTGGGTGCGACCAACAGCTTTTGTTGCCATAGCTGCGGCAGTTGAATCAAAAACTGTAATAAACCTGCGATAGCGACGGCATAACCGAGAGCCATAATAGGCGTATCGAACATGGGAGCAAAGATAAGTGCGCCACCAATCATACAAAGGTTTAATAATACAGGCGCAAAGGCGGGCGCCGCAAAACGACCATAGCTTTGTAAAATGCCGCTGGCAAAGGCGGTCATAGAAATAAATAATAAATAAGGAAAGGTTAGGCGCAGTAGCTCAGCGGTAATAGCAAACTTGTCGGGCTGATCGGCAAAGCCTGGAGCAAATAATGCCACTACCCAAGGCGCCATTAAAATAACCACTACTGTCAGCATAGACAGTATTAGCAGCAGTGCTCCTGAGGTACGGCTGACCAATATCTGTACTTGTTGTAAGCTATATTTTTCTTTATATTCAGATAATACAGGTACAAAAGCTTGGCTAAAAGCGCCTTCAGCAAACAACCGCCGCAAAAAGTTAGGGATCTTAAAGGCGACCAAAAACGCATCCATCAGCCCGCCGGCACCAAAGACACTTAATAAGACGATATCCCGTACTAACCCTAAGATACGCGATAGCATGGTCATACTACTGACCACCATCGTTGAACGAAACAATATACTTTTTGCCATGAGAACCTATTTGCTCGTTTGCCTGCTTATTGGTTTATTTCAAAAAACTGACGGATTATAGCATTTTAGAAGTCAGGGTAAATGAATTGGTTGTGCAAATAATCTAAGCGTCATTTATAGTTTTTAATCAAGGTGTGTTTGAGTAATCATCGCTCGCAGGCGTACCCAATCGAAATAACCCCCGGGGTCAGTCTTGCGGCCCGGTGCAATATCACTATGCCCAGTTAAATGACGACGGGTTTTAGGATAAGCGTCATAAATAGCCTTAATTACATTTACCAGTGCTTGGTATTGTACGTCCTCAAAGACCACAAAATCAGAACCTTCAAGCTCGATACCAATGCTATAATCATTACACTCAGCGCGTCCAAGGTAGCTTGAGCGGCCAGCATGCCAAGCTCGCTCTTCGAAATTGACAAACTGGGTAATTGAGCCATCACGCTCAATCAGTATATGTGCCGAGACCTTTGCACCCTTGATGGTTTGAAAGTAGGGATGCGCCTCCCAGTCCAATTGATTAGTAAATAATGCCTTGACGTAATGTAAGCCATTAGTGTCGCAAGCCCCGAATTTGTCAGGGGGTAGGCTGATATTGTGAATAACGATAGTATCAACCGCTATACCCTCAGGACGTTGATTATAATTGGGCGAAGCTAGCCAAGTCGCTGCTGACAAGCGCCCCTCGCTAATCGACATAGGCTGAAGGGATAGAGCTGAAGTGGATGATGAGATGGACATAATAATTTCTCTAAAAAGGTCGTGCTGATTATCTAAAATAAAGGGCAACAGTAAGAGTAGCTGGAATAAAAGCAGTCAACCGCATAAAAACCGTCAAATATGAGATATAGAGCCATGTCTATAAAGTTAAACAGTATATCGGTAGTATCAAGCGTTAATAAAATAAATAAGCAAAGTGGTTTGCCTTTTATCATTGCTGGCTTATTACTCTCTATAGAGGCGCAGGCACTACCCACGCCATTAGCGGTGGTAAATACAGACATCCAGGTGACGACTAATGCTTCAGCGCCTTTGACGGCGATTAATAGCGAACCTGTCTATAATGCCATAAATAATAACACCATAAATGATAATGGCAGTGACGCTATCTCAAAGTCTACAAACGCTGAATCGTTATTGGCAGACTGGCGACAACAAGCTCAAGTAAAGAATCTAGCTCAGCATACAACATGGCGCCGGTTATTATATTTCATTGATGAAAAAAAAGGACTTTTTAGTAAAGGTAAAAGTATCAGTGTAATCGAGGATTCTGACTTCTTTTTAAGTAGCGCCGGTCGGCAGGATTCAGCCGCTGAGCTGGATGCTATGCTGGTAGCGCTCGCAAGCGAATCGGTTATGCCTGCTGGTAGTCAGCGTAGTAATAGCAACTCCGTCCAATGCCGTTTTCCAGCCCGAGTACAGTGGCTAGCTGAGACTTTAGATATCGATAATGCCTATTTGCAGGCAGACTGCTCAGAGTTTGAAGAGTGGATGGCTATGCTTGCACCTGAACAGTTATCCATTATGTTTGGTCAAGAGTATTTAGACAATCCGATTTCCGCTTTTGCCCATACTTTATTACGTATCGACTCGCCAGCGAGCGTAGCAGATTCTAGTCAAATTCACCATGCTTATGCGCTTAATGATACCGTCGATGGTAATCCTGACGACGCTTTTACTGTTTTCGCTATCAAAGCGATAAGCGGCGGTTATGACAATCGCATTGAGATTGATCCTTATTCAGAAAAACTAGCAAAATATCTAAAAGAAGATGAGCGGGACACTTGGACCTATCAGTTGGATTTAACCCCAAGCGAGGTACAACAAATAATACGCCACGTTTGGGAAACCAAGGATTTATATATCCCTTATTATTTCACTACCGACAACTGTGCTTCTGAGATTCTACGTCTTATCGATGTGGTGCGACCGCAGCAGCATTTGGTCAGTAAACTGCCTTATGTGGTCATTCCTTCTGATGTGATCAATTTACTGGCTGATGAGAAGTTGTTAGTAAATACTGTGTATACGCCATCCGATAGTACTGCCCGCCAAGCGCAGTTAAATCAGGCTAAACAAGCGGACGAATTAGGCTATCAAACGCTAAGTAAAGAGCAGGCCAATCAGATAAAGTCGGAGAACCTTAATCCAGCGTCCAGTATATCAAAGGATGGTAAAAGATTAGAGCCGCCTGCGATTACCGTCTCTGATAACAATCCGCTTGATCGCCATCCCTTACAGCGCGGACATATTGGTATCGGTCAGCGCGGTGATAACGCTTATATCGATTTGGGTCTACGCGCAGGTTATCATGATACGCTCGATCGCCCTTCAGGGTTTCCGCAGTTTTTTGATTTAGAAGGGGTAGCGGCGACTTTGCGTTTTTATGATACCGATAGTAATAGCAACTCTCCCTCTAGTGTGGAGTTGCAGAACTTTACTCTAGTTCGCGGTCGCTCTTTTAATCCAGTGAATTCTGCCAAAAAAGGCAAAACCTGGGGCGCAGCTGTGGAAGCTACCCGTATTAATGATGGCTCACAGCAAGAGGGTAGAGGGCATCTAGTGGGTAGCGCTGCCTTTGAGTATGGTCAGTCATGGGCGCTTGGTACGCCAAAAGCGGGCTCAGGCGAGATGCCGCCGCAGCTTTGCTATACCTTTGCTACTGGAGCACTGCAAGCTGGCCGCGGGATTAATAAAGGCTTTCGGGTAGGAGCTGGAATCAATGCAGGCTGCTTGTACCAGATTAACAATCGCTTACGCGCACAGGCTGAATTACAATTGCCGTATTGGTATCATGGCAGTAGCGACCAGAGCGATGTCAAAGGCAGTTATTGGCAGCCCATTAGCACTTTAGGCCTGCAATATGATATCGATAAAAAACAAGCACTGCGCATTAACGCCAGCTACGACTGGCAGGATCGGGTGGCGGATAATGATGACGTGAAGCTGTCTTATATGCGCTATTTTTAGGCTAAACTTGCTGCTCTGCTGACAGTGGCAACCCTAAACTATGCTCATAAAAATAAAAATTAGATAGTTAAGGATATTTTATGATTAATCAAAACTGGCTGATTATTGGTCAAGGTGACATCGGCGTACCAGTGACTAATACGCTTGCCCAAGGTAACTTAGCGGTTACTGGGCTGGCTCGTAATGAGCGCAGCCACTATGCTTTAGATGATAAGGCCAAATTTATACAAGCTGATGCGCTAAAGCTCAGTGCTGAGCAGTTGCAAGCTTTTACTCGTATCGCTATTATTGTCACTCCTGATGAGTATTCGACTAGTGGTTATAACAATAGTTACTTAGCGATTTGCCAGCATTTGGCGCAACTTGCAGAGCAATTAACCGAGCTTGAGCGTATCGTTTTTATTTCATCAACCGGGGTTTATGGGCAAGATAATGGCGAGTGGATTGATGAATATACCGCTCCTATTACTCCTAAGCGTGATGCTTCAAAGGTGATACGCCAAGCAGAGCAAGCACTTCAAAGCGGCTTTGGCGACAAGGCTATTGTTATTCGTCCTAGTGGGATTTATGGACGCGAGCGCTTGATGCGCCTGCGCAAGGCGCGCGAGACTGATAAAGAGCCAATCGCCGCTGAGCACTGGAGCAATCGCATTATGGATCGTGATTTGGTAGCGATTATTGCGAAAGTGCTCACTATTGAGGCGCCAGAATCTATCAAGCCACTTTATATCGCTACTGATTATCGCCCGGTTACTACCCTTGAGCTTGGTATTTGGCTCAGTGAGCAAGTAGGAGCTGAGCCGCCTACGGTTGATCAGAATAAAACGGCAGTTACGGGCAAACGCTTACACAGCAACATTCCGTTAGCATGGCTGACTTATCCTGATTGGCAAGTAGGTTATCAGGATATCTTGCAACACCAGCAAGATTAACGATTTTACTCAAACACAGCTTGTTTTAAGTTACGGTTTAATTTTATTTTATAGTTTACGGAGATTTCATGACTCAGCATTCTACTTTTGATCAACACTGGTCTAACGCTGACCATACGCTGAGTCGAGGTAAGCCTATAGAAGAGCAAGCTGAGCATGCCTCTAGTTTATCTGATGGCAGTCAACCTGCAGTTGTACACCCAAATTTTGACCCCAACCAAACTCCGCTTGACCCTGCCAGACCGCTTAACCATATTCCAGAGCCTGCGCGGCGTTTAAGCGGTCAGTTGCGCCGCTTATACGGCAAGTCTTCGCGTTTTTATCAGCCAAATGAGCAATTATTGTCCCAGTGGCAGCTGGTGGCATCCGAGCCTTTTGCTGAGCATTTGGCCTTACTTAGCGCCGCCAAGCTTATTGCTATACCCCCAAGCTTTTACTCCCCTTATCGGTCTTCGGGTCAAGGCCAGCAGTCTGCCCAACCTTTATTATCACCCTTTGAAGAGATGAACCTACTGGATTTAGCTGATATCCAGCAAGTGCTCAGTCAGTATCCGGCGCTAACCCGTTATGGCTTTAGCGCAAAAGATCAAGATAACTCTAAAGATGAAGATAGTTCTGATGAAGAGACTGCTCAGCAACCACAGCGCAGCTTAAGGGCGCTATGTAAACGCCATGATCCGGATGAGCTGCTCAATAGTGTATATGCTGACGACTGGGAAGTAATGTTGCAGCCGGAGCAGTTTGAAACCGGCAAGGGGAGTTTAGCTACTGATATTATGGCTTGTAGCGCGGCGGTGCACGTGTTGAAACAGTGTCCCACCCGCAAAACTATCAATCAAAGTTATAGCGCTGAGCAAATTTGCCAGCATGTGCGCAGCTATTTACTTAGTCAGGTGCTACACACCCCCGCTCACCATTATCAATATCGGCAGATACGTTTGTTTACGGGTCATGTTATTGCCGCTGCCATACATTTGGGCTGGAAGATACAAGTGAGCGATGATGGAGAGTGTTATTTTAATATCTCATCACGCTGCAGCCTACTTACTCGTTATGCCAATATGCAAGCGTATTATATAAATGGCTGGGTTAGTGGTTAGAGTGATATTGGGTCAGGTGCAAACCTATTCTAACCTTTATAATGTGCTCATTTTTATAGCTTTGTCTAAATTTTTACCTTTACTTTACTAATAGGACTGTCTAATGGCTCAAGCTCAAACTCCTCAAAATACAGCATTTTCCTCTCATGCTTTTATTCAATTGGCGCTAGATAATGAAGTGCTTAAATTTGGCGAGTTTGTACTAAAGTCCGGGCGCATCAGTCCTTACTTTTTCAATGCCGGCTTGTTAGCTACCGGCGAGATGTTGTCGCTATTAGCCCGTGGTTATGCCGATGCATTAGCCAAACAAATCGCTGCCAATGATAATAAAGCGGATGGGTTGGTTATCTTCGGTGCCGCTTATAAAGGTATTCCTTTTGTTGCCGCTACGGCGCAGGCTTTGTGGTTACATCATGGTATCAATGCCGAGTGGGGTTATAACCGTAAGGAAGCCAAAACTCACGGTGAGGGCGGCAATTTAGTCGGCGCCGAGGTTAATGGTAAAGCAGTTTGGATACTCGATGACGTTATTACCGCGGGTACTGCTATGCGTGAAGTTGTAGAGATCTTACAGCAGGCGGGCGCTAGCGTTGCCGGTATTCTGGTTGCTTTGGATCGTAAAGAAAAAGGTCAAAATGAGCATTCAGCGATTCAAGAGCTGGCGACCACTCTGCAAGTGCCGGTTCAAGCGCTAATCGATATGGACGACTTAATTGGTTATTTGGCGGACAACAATAGCGCACAGCAAGACCAAGCCCAATTGGCAAAAATGCAGCATTACCGTGAGCGTTACGGCATATAACTGAGCGCAGGTTTATAGCGTTTTATCTGTATTGCTAACTTTCACACTTTAACTTTCATACTTTAATAATAATATAAATAAGCGAGTTTTATCATGAGTCAAGCTACTACTAAATCTCTAAACATACTGGTTATTATGGATCCTATAGAACGGGTCAACTATAAAAAAGACACTACTTTAGCTATGATGTGGTCGGCGCAAGATCGCGGACACACCTTGGGTTATTGTCAAATACATGATCTATGGCTCGATCGTGGGCAGTTGATGATAGATGCGCAGCCGGTGACTGCCAAGCGTGATCCCAATGATTTTTATACCCTTGGCGACAAGACCACCGCTCCAGTCAGTGATTATGACGTGATTTTGATGCGTAAAGATCCGCCATTTAATATGCGCTTTCTGTATTCAACTTATATGCTTGATCATGCCAAAGCAGCTGGGGTGTTGGTGGTTAATGATCCACAAGCACTGCGCGATTGTAATGAGAAGCTGTTCGCCACTTGGTTCAGTGAACACATGAGCCCGACCATCGTGACCAGTAAACAGGCGCATATCCGTCAGTTTATCACTGAGCAGCAAGACGTTATTGTCAAACCGCTTGATGGTATGGGCGGTACGGGTATTTTTCGTCTGACCGCCGATAGTCCTAATATTGGCGTAACGCTGGAGATACTGACCGAGCTTGAAACTTTGCCTATTATGGCGCAGCGTTATTTACCGGAGATTAAAGAAGGAGATAAACGGGTCTTAATCGTCGATGGGGCGGTGGTAGATTATTCCTTAGCCCGTATCCCCGTCAAAGGGGAGACCCGGGGTAACTTAGCGGCTGGTGGCAGTGGGGTTGCTATGCCATTGACTGATGCTGAGCGTAAAGTAGCCGAAATAGTAGCGCCAATTGTCAAAGAAAAAGGCCTTATGTTCGTGGGACTAGATCTAATCGGCGGACGTATTACCGAGATTAATGTCACCAGTCCTACTTGTGTGCGCGAGATTGATGATCAGTGCGGTACTGATATCGCAACCGATTTGATAATCGCTATTGAGCAAAAGCTAAACGCTTAAACGCCATCAGCATGGCGTAGCAAACGGTTGCGTTAAATAAATAACCAAGTGGAAAGATTTCTGCTTCTGGTTATTTATTAGTATAAATTGCAAAAACAGGAGGCACTATGAGTAAAACTATCAAACCATTATTACTGAGCGTCGGACTAGTATTAGGGATCAATGCCAGTGCAGCTGATCCGCTTAATAATACTAAATGGGTCAATTATAATAAAAAAGGTGAAGCTAATGCGGTACTCAAATTCAATGAAAATGGTGGCAAACTCTCAGCTGAGATCGTCGATATATTAGACAAACCTGCAAACAATAAAAAATGTGCTAGCTGTAAAGGTAAGTTCCAAAATAAACCTTTAGCAGGAGCGACGGTCATTTGGGATTTAAAACCAGATCCTAATAACCCGAATCGCTATATTGATGGCGAAGGCATTGATCCAAAAACAGGTATAACTTTTTCTGGAAAAGCACAGTTAGAAGGAGATAGCCTTAAATTGCGCGGTTATAAAGGCATCTCGTTAATCGGCAAAACCCATGTGCTCAAACGCCTTTAGATTATCAAGTATTTGCTATTATTATTTTTAGCTTAGGCGTCGCTTTACACAGGTATTTCATCATTTATGCAGCTGTTTTGTGCTATGATTTTGCACTTGTTATTGACCCTCGTTTTTTCTGTATAAATCTAGAATCTGTATAACCGCTAGGAGATCCCCTGTGTTTGATTCCTCTGATAACCGCCCTGATTATCAAGCGGTTACTGCTGTCAAAAAACCCAACGTGCTAATGATGGCAGCAGGTACTGGCGGGCACGTATTCCCAGCATTAGCGGTTGCCGAAGAGTTGACTCAGCGTGGGGCAATTGTGCATTGGCTAGGTACGCCAAGTGGAATGGAGAACGATCTAGTAAAGCCTACTGGTTACACTTTTCACCCGATTGCTATGCAAGGCCTGCGGGGTAAGGGAGTGGGGCGACTGCTTAAACTGCCAAAGACTTTATTATCAGCGACTATGGCTGCGATGAGAGTTATCCGTAGCAATCAGATTGATATGGTGGTCGGTTTTGGTGGCTACGTTAGCGCTCCTGGGGGTATTGCTGCTCGCCTGACAGGTACGCCTCTCATTATCCACGAACAAAACGCTATTGCTGGCATGAGTAATCGCTATTTAGCCAAAATTGCCACCAAGGTATTACAAGCGTTTGAACATACTTTTGCCAATAGTAAAAGTGATAGCAAGCTTACGACGGTTGGTAATCCTGTACGTAATACTATTACGGGGGTAGAAAGACCCTCAGCCCGCTATGATATTAATGATCAATCGCCGTTACGGTTATTGGTCGTTGGAGGTTCCTTAGGGGCGCAGGCACTAAATACTACCGTCCCTAAAGCCTTGGCGTTATTAGATAAACCCTTTGAGGTGCGCCATCAATGTGGCCGTAATAATGAAAACGCGACCCAAGCGGCTTATGACAGTGAAGATTTAAATCTGCACCAGTTTAATGTTCAGCCGTTTATTGATGATATGGCAGCGGCTTATAACTGGGCCGATGTGATTGTCTGCCGAGCTGGCGCATTGACCGTTACCGAGATTCAGAACGTCGGTATCGCTGCGATATTCGTACCGCTACCTCATGCGGTTGACGATCATCAGACGGCCAATGCACGTACGCTTACTGCTCAAGATGCGGCTATTTTATTACCACAAGCTGAGTTAACGCCTGAGCGCCTGAGCCAAGAGCTATCGGTACTGAATCGACAAAGTTGTTTGGAGATGGCTCAAAAAGGTCAGGCGCTTGCCAATCGCGGCGCCAGTCAGCAGGTGGCAGATATTATTTGGCAGACACTGTAATTGATATTGTTGCTGGACTTCCTGATTGATCTCTAACTTATTTATTAATATCTGACTTGTTTACATTTTATGGACTCTATGAGTCTTATTTTATACCTTGTTTTATAAAGAGAAATTGCTATGCCTACTTCTAAAAAAGCCTTACCTAAGCGGCTAATTGAAATTCCAGAGATGCGCCGTATTCAGCATTTACATTTTGTTGGGATTGGCGGCTCAGGGATGTGCGGTATTGCTGAAGTTATGCACAATCAAGGCTATCAAGTCAGTGGCTCTGATATTGCTGAAAGTCTAGTGACCAAACGCTTAGAGCAGATTGGCATTGAGATATACATTGGTCATGATTCAAAAAATATTGCTAATGCGGATGTTATTGTAGTGTCATCAGCGATTGATCGTAGTAATCCTGAAGTTGAAGCCGCACTTAAAGCTCGCCTGCCAGTAGTTCGCCGCGCTGATATGTTAGGCGAATTGATGCGTTATCGTCATGGTATTGCGATTGCTGGTGCGCATGGCAAGACCACGACTACCAGCTTATTAACTACTATGATGGCTGAAGCTAACCTAGATCCAACTTATGTGATTGGCGGCAAGCTCAATGCTTCTGGTAAAAATGCAGCGCTGGGTAGCAGTCGTTTCTTAATTGCTGAAGCCGATGAGTCCGATGCGTCCTTTTTATCGCTGCATCCTATGTCGGCTATTGTCACTAATATTGATCAAGACCATATGGAAACTTATGAAAATAGTTTCGATAAACTAAAAGCGGCCTATATCCAGTTTTTACAGAATATGCCCTTTTATGGCTTAGCTGTGGTTTGTGGGGATGATCCAGAATTATATGCGATGATTGATGATATTGGGCGTCCTGTATTGACCTTTGGTCTTGAGTCTTTCAATGATGTACAAGCCATTGATGTGGTGGTAGAAGGCACCAAAACCCACTTTACCGTCTTGCGCCGTGACCGTGATCCCTTGCATTTGACCTTAAACATTCCTGGTATTCATAATGTTTATAATGCTCTTGCGGCCATTACTATGGCAACCGATGAAGGGGTTAGTGATGAAGCTATTAAGCGTGCGCTGGATAAGTTTGAAGGGGTAGGTCGCCGCTTTGAGCAGCACGCCTTAGTCCCTACTGATGAAGGCGATGTCTTACTGATTGATGATTACGGTCATCATCCAAAAGAGGTTGATGCTACCATTAAAGCGGCACGTCAAAGCTTCCCAGATCGACGTTTAGTGATGTTATTTCAGCCGCACCGTTATAGCCGCACTCGCGACTGTTTTGATGATTTTGTAGAAGTATTGTCTACTGTCGATGAGTTATTATTATTGGAAGTTTATTCAGCAGGTGAGAGTCCGATTACTGGCGCTGACACCAAAGCTTTGGCTCGCAGTATTCGTCTGCGCGGAGCGGTTGAGCCGACCATAGTAGACAAAGAGAATCTTGCTCCAGTTATGCAGCGACTATTAAAAGCTAATGATATGCTGATTACTCAAGGAGCGGGTAATGTGGGACAAATTGCTGTTGAACTGGCCGCTAATAATTTATATCTCAATCAAGTCGAAAAAGTGCTCTAGGAGTCTAATTCATGACCAATAATACTAATAAGGACACTGATATGACTCAAAGTCTTATCACCAAAAACCATCCGTCTACTACCAATGACGAGGTTGCTACTGACTCAGATACGGCTAATATTACCAACCCAGAACCCGCATTAGCAGCCGCTGCTCAGGCTCAGCAAGACGGTGAGGGTAAAGTAGCCCATGACTCCTATGAAGAAAATAAATTAGCCACATCTGATTCATCAGCGCTTGATCCTACTACATTCGGCAAAGTCGCTGTAGTCTATGGAGGCAGTAGTAATGAGCGCAGTGTTTCGCTAGATAGTGGCGCCGCAGTACTCCAAGCGCTACAAAACAGAGGAGTGGATGCCGTTCATTTTGATCCCAAGTACCAGGATATCACTGAGCTACGTGATTATGATCGGGTGTTTAATGTTTTGCATGGCCGCGGCGGCGAGGATGGGTTATTACAAGGGGTATTACAGTGGCTTGATATTCCGCAGACCGGCTCTGGTATTTTAGCCTCAGCCTTAGGAATGGACAAGGTTCGTACTAAGCAATTATGGCAGGGATGTGGGTTATCGACGGCGCCATTTGCCCTACTAACAGCCGATACCGACTGGCAACAAGTGGTCAACATGCTAGGACTGCCTTTGATTATAAAGCCGGTACATGAAGGTTCTAGTATTGGTATGACAAAGGTTAATAACTTAGATGAGCTTCCTGCCGCTTACGAGACAGCCAGCCAGTGCGGCGATGCAGTTATGGCAGAGCGCTGGATTACAGGACGCGAATTTACCATTGTGATTATCGACGATGAAGCTTATCCCGTCATCCGTTTAGAGCCTGCCGATATCGCTAACTTCTATGATTTTGATGCCAAATATAATCGTGATGACACCAGCTATTATATACCTTGTGGTTTGAGCGCTAATGATGAAAAGCATTTGCAAGCGCTAAGTCTAGCCGCTTTTCGTGCGGTTGATGCTAAAGGTTGGGGCCGTATTGATGCCATGCAGGATAATAGTGGTAATTTTTGGCTGCTAGAAATCAATACTGTACCTGGTATGACTAGTCATAGTTTAGTGCCGATGGCTGCCAAAGCACGAGGTATGGACTTTGAAACTTTGTGTCTGCATATACTAGCGCAGACTCTGTAGGAACAGGGACTACACAACCAAAAATAGACTTAACTATAGCTTAAAAGTAACTACCAATGTATCACTAGCCCTGCTCTAGCACAGCATCATGTAAACTTGTGTAAATTCAGCAACTTCAGCTGGGGTTAGGCTATTGTTTAATGGCAAAATACGTTAATATTGTGGTGATAAATCTATTTTGGCGAAAATCATCTCATATTAGGGACAATTTGAGCGTATTAGACTATCAAATCTAATAATATTTTTAATAACTGCTATTCCAGCCGCTTTTTATAGTAAAAGTATTGGAAGTATAATAGCGGTTCAATAGCATAAGTAAAATTAAGATATAGGGGCGAAGGAGATTATGGCTCAAACTGTCAATGAAGTCGCTGACTTGATGAGTGATAAGACCCGTCGTTCAGAATCGAGATTGCCACTTCCCAATATGGCCAGATATTTTTTTATGGCTCTAGTTATGGGGCTACTTCTACTTATCCTAGCCATGGGTGGTAAGGCTTTACGTGATGCACCGCCAGCCGCTATCATAGTAGATCCGTCAGGACTCAGTGCGGCTCAATATCAAACTTTGCAAAGTACTATGGAGCAGCAGGCGATAAGCAGCTTCTTTACTACTGATATGCAAGCCTTACGTGACATTGCCATTAGCTTAGCTTGGGTCGATCAAGTGGGTGTGACCCGCGACTGGCAGCGTGGTATTGTGATTACGGCACTGCCAAAACAGGCGGTGGCAAACTTTGGTACTGAGCGCCTCGTCGATGCTTCAGGAGATGTTTTTGTCCCTGCGGATAGTAATGAGCTGGGCCAAGATGATTTTGCCACCTTGCAAGGTGAAATAACTCAAGCGCCAGTCATTATGCAGCAAATGCAACAAATTAATGACTGGTATGCTCCCTTAGATCTGCGGGTCGAAGACATTATTTTGACACCACGCATGACTTGGTTAGTACGGTTTGACAATGGCTTACGAGTTATTGTTGATAATGAAAATACGGCTCAAAAGCTTTTGAGCCTAAGTCAGCTACTGGGCAATCAGTTGAGCGAGCGCCGTGATGAGATGCAGTCTATAGATCTGCGCTACAAGAATGGCTTTACTATTGCTTGGAATGTTAATAGTACAGCAGAAGCGGCAATTAGTAGTCAGTAGTTTAATAACCGTCCGCATCAGTATTATGGTTAATTAATCTCTTGTATTAGTAGTTTAGGGTTGCGATGGGCATGATAATCTAGTTTAAGTATTACCTCTTAAAAATATGGTTTTTTAATGATTTAATGGAGACGTCATATGGTCTCCTATTTAGCGATAATTTGTTTGGTACCATGAAAAATTCTGAAAATCTGGTTGTTGTTCATCTAAGTGCTACCGCAGTCTATGCTGTGATTGGTAGTGTTGTGTCTGCAAAAGACATTCGTATTATAGGTGTCGGGCAAGTTAAAAATAGTGACTTTTATCAAGGTCAGATCAAACATCGTGAGCGCCTGCAAAGTGCAATTAAACAAGCCATTCAAGAAGCAGAGGATACCGCAAATTGTCGTGTCCATAGTGTCTGGCTCACTCTAGCTACTCCGGAATTGCTGAGTAAAAATAGCGCAGGTCACGTCGCAGTAGAAGATGATGTGGTACGTGCTAAAGATATGGTACAAGCTTTATCCAATGCGAAATCAAAGGATCTTGCCTCTGATTACTACTTGATGCATTGCTGTCAGCAAGGTATTTATATCGATGAACAACCTACCATGATCGATGATGCCATCGAAATGGTAGCAAATAATATTACAGTACTTTACCACATGATGATGATGCCGGTCGCTAGCCGCCAGAATATTCAAAAATTGTTACAGAGCTGCGATGTAGGCATTGATCATATCGTTTTTGATGCTGTAGCTAGTGCAGAATATAGTTTAATGCCAGAAGAGCGTCAACAAGGTGTCTGTCTGATAGATATAGGTGCTAGTACTACTAGTATTTGTGTCTATAAAGAAAACAAGCTTATTTTTACCCATTGTATAGCCCGTGGTAGTCATGAAGTGACTATGGATATCTCAGCGGATATGGGTATCTCTATGATAGAGGCTGAAAAGCTGAAAAAATCACATGGCACCGTTGATCTTAACAGCGTTGATCCCAGTGCATTTCATCTGTTCAGACCTCAAGGAACAGGTGACGAGGTTAATGTTAGCTTGTATAATCTGGCACAAATTATTGAAGCACGCTATGAGCAACTGTTTACTGAAGTAGTAAAACATTTGCATGAAGCTGAACTGCTAAGCTATATTGACCGCGGTATGGTACTGGCAGGGGGTGGTAGTGCTATTAAAGGGATGGTACCCTTTGCTAAAAAACTACTTAGAATGCCGGTGGTACTGACTAACACTCATCCTGCTATCAGTGCTTATAATCACTTTGATAATGATGAATCCTTTAAACAATTAAGTCTACAAGTTCAAGATCGTGTTTACCAGACTGCCTTCGGCACTTTGTTATATAGCCAAAGTGAGCAGTTTCGTCACAGTGAGCAAAGCGAGCCTGAAGCGATAAAACAAAGTCGCGTCAAAGGTAGTGTTAAAGGGGTTGGTCAACGTTTTACTCAATTACTAAAAAAGATTCTTTAAGATCTTTATTAAATCTTAGTATTAGATTTTTCTACGGCATACTAAGCATAAGTTAGAAGCTGACACTAACTTTTAATAGTAGCAAAGATAAACAATGTAAATTGAATAAAGCGCATAATAAGTAATAAATATTTATATAACTTATTAAGAATTATTGAATTAAATTTATTATAGTAAAGCGATAGCACGTTAGATCAGTGCATCATCACCTATCTATCATTATGTTATCTGCAACTGGAGAACCTTTTTTATGTCAAAATACACCATGCCCGATGACACTCAAGCTAATAACAACGGCCAAGCCCATTTTACCGTATTTGGCGTTGGCGGCGGCGGTGGTAACGCTGTTGAGCATATGGTTCAACAAGGTATTAGAGGCGTGACCTTTGTCTGTGCTAACACTGATAAGCAAGCTCTTGATCGTCTAACAGCGCCACACAAGCTCCAACTAGGTGCCAAAACAAACCGTGGCTTAGGAGCGGGTGCTAATCCTGAGGTTGGTCGTGAAGCGGCGGAAAGTGAAGAAGAGGCTATCCGCGAGTTACTCAAAGATTCAGACATGGTCTTTATTACTGCTGGTATGGGTGGCGGTACTGGTACAGGCGCAGCTCCAGTAGTAGCTCGTATTGCCAAAGAGATGGAAGTGCTCACCGTAGCGGTAGTTACTACTCCTTTCAAGTTTGAAGGGGGTAAACGTATCAAGTCTGCTAAAGCGGGGATTGAACAATTGACCAATTTTGTTGATTCAATCATTACTATTCCTAATGATAAGCTTATGAGTGTCTATGGTAATATCTCCATGCAAGACGCTTTCAAAAAAGCTGATGATGTTTTGCTGCATGCGGTTCAAGGTATCGCTGAGACCATTGCAAGCGAAGGTATGATTAATATTGACTTCAACGATATTCGTACTGCTATGACTGCTAAAGGTCATGCAATGATGGGTATTGGCCGTGCAAGCGGTGATGACCGTGCCCGTCAAGCAACAGAAAAGGCCATCCGCTCACCACTGCTCGATGATTTACGTTTAGAAAACGCTAAAGGCTTACTAGTGAACGTGATCTCATCTGAATCGCTATCATTAGATGAGTTGAGTAAAATCAGTGGTATAGTCGATGAGATTACTGACATTGACGACGCCAATATATTTTATGGTTCTGTTATCGATGAGAAGATGGGAGACGATCTGCATGTGACGGTTATTGCTACCGGTCTAACTTTAGACGAGCATGCCGGCGAGCCAGTGGAAGAGCAGCCTGTGCCTTCGGTTACTAGTACGCAAGCGGTAGACCCTAACTTGCATACCAGTGCGCTTAACAAACAGACGCAGAGATCCCAAGATAATGTCACTCGTCCAGAACCGGTGAAAGAGCAGCCGCAGACTAAAACTAATAGTATTCAAGATTACTTAAAACGCCAACAAAATAAGTAAATGCTTTTTAGAAATAAATCAACATTTGCATTACTAAATTTTATAGGTTTACTTTTAAGTATCTAAATTTTTTATTAGTAGTTAAAAAAGTGTCAAACTTATTTTAATAAAGCTAACCATTCTTTTAAGAAGCCGGCGTATTTGCGCTGGCTTTTTTATTGCTTATCTCCTTAATCTAAAGTTGTTAAACAAAGACTGTATATGGCTTCAAAGGAATTTAATTATTGATAATTGAACATTTAGCTCGTTTTTTTTAATCTAAGTTTGTAAATAAAACTTATTATAATTGAGCATATAATGATTTTTATCAATATACAGTATTGGTATTTTAACTATTTTGCTGCTAGCGAATAAAGGGAGCTAATGGTACACTAGGGTAATTGTAACAAAATATGTGAGAAAACAGCCATGAACCAACGTACTATAAAAAAAGCGATTACGGTAACCGGTACCGGTCTGCATAGTGGTGAACCTGTTGATCTAGAATTTTACCCCCAGCCTGTAGACACTGGAATCGTCTTTGAGCGCTCTGATATTCCTGGTAGTGCACCTGTACCTGCTAATGCATTTTTAGTACAAGATACTATGATGTCATCAAATCTAGTGTTTGGTGGAACTCGTGTCGGTACGGTTGAGCATTTATTAAGTGCCATCGCAGGACTAGGTATCGATAATCTATTGATTCGTGTCTCTGCGAGTGAGATTCCTATTATGGATGGTAGTGCCTCGCCATTTGTTGGCTTGCTATTGCAAGCTGGATTGTATGAGCAAGATGCCCCTAAGAAGTTTTTACGAATTGTGCGCCCAGTCCGAGTGAATGTTGATGACAAATGGGCGGAGCTACGGCCTTACGATGGTTTTGAATTAAACTTTGAGATTGATTTTGATCATCCTGCGTTTGATAAAGACTTCCAACATGCTCAGCTGCAGTTTTCTACGCAAAACTTTATAGAACAATTGAGTGAAGCGCGTACCTTTGGATTTTTACAAGATATTGAAACGCTACGCCGGAATAATTTAGCACTAGGCGGTAGTATGGAGAACGCCATTGTTGTTGATGAGAGTCGGGTGTTAAATGCTGAAGGCCTACGTTATGCTGATGAGTTTGTACGTCATAAAATATTAGATGCTCTAGGGGATTTATATTTAATTGGATATCCTTTATTAGGCCGTTTTAATGCTTATAAATCAGGACATGCTTTAAATAATTTATTGGTTAGAGAGGTCTTATCAGATCCTAATAACTTTGAAATTGTAACATTTGATGACAATGTAACTTGTCCTATCGAATATCAACCAGCTTTTGGTTTGGCTGTTGAAGGATAAATACACGAATATACATGATGTATCGCAACATTTACGTAATATTACATAGGCTAGTACCCCTTAGAACTAATTTAATTAGAAATTTATAATCTGTTATAGAAAAGCTATTCTTCGCAGGCAAGAGAATAAAAAGGCTATCGCCAATTAAGAAATCGTTGTGCGCTTATATTCATATTTTGGATATAAGCGCACAACGATTTTTTTTGTTATGAGTTCGAGCAGATTTCATCTAAATTTTTAGACATTTTAGGCTTTTATTTACGTAAGTTTACATTGTAATATGTTTATTTTTAGTCTTTTATCAGTCTTAAAATAGCATTTTGTAGGTTTTTATCAGTGGTGACATGCTCTGCAGCCTGTGCTATAGTCCGCTTTGTGTTTTGGCTAAGAGCCTGATTGTTATTGGCTTTATGAGGTTCTAAAGCATTTATTGACCCAGCTGATTGTTCTGAGTTTTTTGGATAGTTAGTAGAAGTATTTGTTACCACGATGCGAATTTGCTTGAGTTGTTTAAATGTAAAGGACTGCTCTCTTAAAATCTGCAAGTAAGCGTTTTGTAAGTAACGAATATGGTTAGCTGCTGTTACAGAGCTTACGCTGAGAGTTAGTTGTTCGGCGGTCAAGCCTACAACTAAGCAGCTATTGAGAATCTCTTCTGGTAGGCAGTCTACTAGTATGGTTTTCACCTCTTTGGTAGCTTGCAGATAACAGCGCATATCGTCACTTAAGCTTTGAGGCAGAGCGCTACCAGCAAAAGCTTGATGGTCGATAAGTTTAGCAAGACGATTAGGTTGTTTTTTAGCCATTTTAATTACTCGTTGATCAACTACTAGCGGGTATACCAAACAGATAGAGAGATAGTTAGAAAGGAAAGCCTTTAGTTATTAAGGTAGAGCAAACGATTTACGAGGTAAACAACGAAACTGATAATACTGTCAGTGTTGAATACTACAGACTAAAGCGTTAGCTATAATATTTAGGATTTTATCACGATTTATTAATGGTCATCTCCTCTAAATTAATTAATGCCTGTCATGGATGACAAGCAAACTTGTATTAACAATAGGTAGTAAATTTATGAAACAAGCTTTATTAATTTTGTCAGTACTGGGAATGGGCATAGCACAAACGAGTGGTGCTGTCGAAACGACCTTTCAACCAAATAATACCTTGAGTCATACGATAACTAATAGCTCGGCTGCTACTAATTATGGTTCTAGCCGTAATATTTATAGCACCAATAGCGGTGCTTATGTTTCTAGCAATGACGAGATCAGTCAAGCTATTGATAACCTAAGCGCTCATGCCAAACAAAAAGAATATCAGCTCGCAAATTTAACTAGCCGTTTATCATATGAGCGTCAACAGCAAGCAAGCAAGGCTCCAGATAGTAATTCTGCGCCCGCTATTGCAGCAATGCGTGCATCACGCGCAGCTTTATCTAGAAGTTCTGGCTACTGCGCTCGCTATGTACGTAAAGCGCTACAGTCCGCTGGTTATGAATTTACGCCTAACCCTTCAGCTTATCAGTATGCTTCTCGCGGCACACTTGCCCAAGCAGGCTTTACTAAGATTAGTAACGATACCCCACCACAGATTGGTGATGTCGTAGTCTATAACCGCTCATCAAACCGTCCTCATGGGCATATCCAAATTTTTGATGGTAATGATTGGGTATCTGACTTCCGTCAAAGAAGTATCAGCCCTTATAGTGGTGTTCATAGCTATACCACATGGCGCGATTCACAATACGTTGATGACGCTTCAGATCGCGGTATTTATCTTGCTATGGCAGAGTAATACAGCCAAGCTTATTTAAACACTACTTTTTTATAGTGTTATCCAAACCCAGCAATAGTCTTTATGATATTGCTGGGTTTTTATATGAAGTGATACATTTTTGAAATTGCTCAGTGGTAGCTGATTATTTGTCGATCATCAACATGAGACCAATAGTGGCGTTGATGAAAGTCAGGTGGGTGAGGGTGAGCACTGGCAAAGTATAAGTTGATTGCACCGAACTTTAAAATGACACAAGGCTGTAGCTTGCTAATACCAAAAACTTTAGAGTTATCATTATTAAACGGCTCAGAGTTTAGTTGGTCTAGGGGCAACTCAAAGCTTCGCTTATAGTGATAAGCTGCCATAAAAGTAGCGGTTGTTATCGTCTTAGCAGAGTTGATAAGTTTAGAAGGTGGCGCTAACTTAGCTGCTGTACCATAAAGATTTGATGATAGATTGGCATCTATTGGAATATTGGTCCAAGTAATGGCGGCATAAAGGTTTTCGGTTGCTCTAAGTAAAGGTCTGGGCGGCAATGAAGCTGGTGTCCGATAATTGTCAAACTTGTAAAGTGCATATCGTCCATTGGGGCAGGCATTAAGCTCAATATAGCTTGATGGTTGCTGGGCATCTAAAAGGTCGCCAGCTATGAAGCATTCAAGGCACGTACGCTCCCATAAATAATCAGTAAACACTACTTGATTAAGCTCCCAAGTAGGCCAATCTAATTGCGTAGCTAAAGTCAGGCATGGCAGCTTTATACTGTAGTGCAGCTGCAACTTTGCTTTTGGCTGCAGTACAACTGCTGCTTTAACTCGAACCTCAATTTTTTGGAGCTGCTCTATAGCGACACCAAGCTGTTGAGCATCCGCTAACAAAGTATTGGTCGCCAATTGTAGGTTAAATAGCTGGCTCATAAGAAAGGTGACCTAATAGAGATAATTGACTAGTAATAGATTAGTTTAAACGTATAGATAAAAATATTAAACATTGAAAAGCGATGCTGGTGCCTTAATAGAGTATTCGGCAGCAACATAAAAGCCGCATGTCATAATGCCATGCGGCTTTTATTAACTATTGCTCATAGGTTGTCTAATAGAGTTTATCCCCTATAGTTATTGAGCATGACGTATTAAGTTCGATAGTTTAGGGTTAGCATTTGGGTTTTGGCGTAGTAATAATGCCATACGTCCAATAGTATGAATCACGTTAGCGTTAGCAGTAGTAGCAAGCTCAGTGCTAACTAAGTCGCGATCATGCTTACTACCGGCTGGTAGTTTTACTTTAATCAGCTCATGATCATTCAAAGCTCGGTCAATCTCTTCAGTGATAGCAGGAGTGATACCATTGCTCCCTATCATAACGATAGGCTTGAGCTCATGACCAATACCTTTTAAGCGTTTAATTGTAGCGTTATCAAGTTCCATAAAATTCCTAAGCATTTAAAATATGAGTGGATGAACATTTATTAAAAAAGTTAACTCATATTATAAGTAATTTGCGTTCAACTTGCTTGTAATCAGTAGGGTTTTATACAAAATTAGGTGATGAAAATGTTAAACTGCTGGTTTTAACACCTTATAAATGCGCCTTAGCTTAACAAACAGCTCATAGAGGAGTTAAGCTAATCCACTTTAAACATAGCGCTAAATACTGTCATAGAAATACTGAATAAGATAACCGCTAATAGGAGCATATTTTTGGCCACCCGTATTGAAAATAAAAAGTTGTCAAAGAGTAGCCGCGCTTGGATGAAAGAGCATATTGATGATCATTATGTAAAACAAGCACACAAGGATGGCTACCGAGCGCGTGCAGCTTATAAGCTACTCGAGATCAATGAGAAAACCAATCTTATCAATAAAGGGATGACCGTAGTTGATTTAGGCAGTGCGCCTGGTAGTTGGTCACAAGTGGCGAGCAGGCTAGTGGGTGAGCAAGGAGTGCTAATCGCCTCTGATATCTTACCTATGGACGCCTTAGCTGATGTCACGTTTATTCAGGGCGATTTTCGTGAGGCCGAAGTTTTCGATAGCATTATGGCAGAGGTAGGCGATAGGCAGGTAGATGTGGTGCTATCTGATATGGCTCCTAATACCTCCGGTAACAGCGCTGTGGATCAACCACGCATGATTTATCTATGCGAGCTGGCGGTAGACTTTGCTCTAGCTACCTTACCAGAAGGTGGCGCGCTTATTATGAAAGTGTTTCAAGGCGAAGGCACTCAAGAATTACGTAAGCAAATGCAGGCTGATTTTAGTAAAATTCGTAGTATTAAGCCTGGAGCATCACGTCCGCGTTCAAAAGAGATATTTTGGATAGCTATAAAATAGCTTGATTATTCAAAAGCTTATGACGACAATCAGTTGAACAACAATAATTTAAGCTCTCTACGATATGCTGCAAGCTTAAATACAGTTGTTAACTGAATAAAAGCATATTATGCTTGAATTATACAGGTTAAAACCACATATCATGTTATATTAACTTTGTTTAGAATCAATTGTATTAAACAAACAACAGCTTTGAGCAAAGTCGTCTAATACTAAGCTTTTATAAGCTTAACCGTTTATTGCTAACTTATAGATTACGATATCTTTCTTTTTTGGTAACCGCTTCATTATTATCTTTTCTGTTATGAGAATGATAGTATCAGTGGCCCCTACAACAGACAGATAGCGATAAAGGGTGAGTAATATGCTGATAGACGTCACGTGTTTAGTAAACACACCAATAAGTAAGGGATGGGAAAACTTGTGAGCGACATGGTAAAAAATACCTTATTGTGGCTGGTGGTAATCGGCATTTTGGTGCTGGTATTTAGCGGCTTTGATCAGTCATCGGAGCCGGATAACCTTAACTATTCTGAATTTGTGACCGCAGTGTCTGAAAATCAGGTAGCCAGCGTTGAAATCGACGGAGAGCAAATCACCGGTGAAAAGAAAAATGGCTCAACTTTTGAGACCGTTAGGCCTGCTGTAGCCGATGAACAGCTCATGCCATTGCTGCGTGAAAATCAAGTTGAGGTGGTAGGTACTGCCCCTAAACGTCAAAGTGTATTGATGCAATTACTAATTGCCAGCTTCCCAATTCTGCTGATTATTGGTCTGTTTTTATTCTTTATGCGTAATATGCAAGGCGGCGCCGGTGGTAAAGGCGGTGGGCCAATGAGCTTTGGTAAATCAAAAGCTAAGATGCTTACTGAAGATCAGATTAATGTTAATTTTGAAGACGTCGCTGGTTGTGAAGAAGCCAAAGAAGAAGTCGTAGAAGTGGTCGAGTTCTTACGAGACCCTGACAAATTTACTAAGCTTGGAGCGACTATTCCACGTGGTATCTTGATGGTAGGTCCGCCGGGTACGGGTAAAACACTACTAGCAAGAGCGATTGCTGGTGAAGCAAAAGTACCTTTCTTCTCAATCTCAGGTTCTGATTTCGTTGAAATGTTCGTAGGTGTCGGTGCATCACGTGTGCGCGACATGTTTGAGCAAGCGAAGAAAAGTGCTCCTTGTATCATCTTTATTGATGAGATTGATGCAGTAGGTCGTCATCGCGGCTCAGGTATGGGCGGCGGTAACGATGAGCGTGAACAGACATTGAACCAGTTATTGGTTGAAATGGATGGTTTTGAAGGTAACGAAGGCGTTATCGTAATAGCTGCGACTAACCGCGCTGACGTACTGGATAAAGCCTTATTGCGCCCAGGACGTTTTGACCGTCAAGTACAAGTAGGCTTGCCGGATATTAAAGGTCGTGAGCAGATTTTAAAAGTACATTTGAGAAAGCTGCCTAATACTATCGGCGTTGATGCCCATGCGTTAGCTCGTGGTACTCCAGGATTTAGCGGTGCCCAGTTGGCTAACCTTGTGAACGAAGCGGCATTATTTGCGGCTCGCCGTAACAAGCGCAGCGTTGATATGAATGACTTTGAAGATGCTAAAGACAAGCTCTATATGGGCCCTGAACGCAAATCGATGGTTATCCGTGAAGAAGAGCGCCGTGCCACTGCTTATCATGAAGCAGGACATGCGCTAGTCGCTGAGTTGCTGCCAGGTACGGATCCGGTGCATAAGGTTACTATTATGCCGCGCGGTTTTGCTCTTGGTGTCACTTGGCAGTTGCCTGAGCACGATCAAACTAGTATGAATAAGTCAAAAATGCTTAGCGACATTGCAATCTTATTCGGTGGTCGTATTGCTGAAGAGGTATTTATCAATCAGATGTCGACGGGTGCCTCAAATGACTTTGAGCGAGCAACTAAAATGGCGCGTGCTATGGTTACTAAGTATGGCATGTCAGATGCATTAGGTATCATGGTCTACGAAGACGATGACAGCTCGCAGGGTTATTTTGGTGGTGGCGGTCGTACTATCTCAGAAGCTACGCAGCAAAAGGTTGATGAAGAAGTACGCCGGATGCTAGAAGAGCAGTATGATATCGCTCGCGAACTGATCGAAGGTAACCAAGATAAGATGCATGCCATGGTTGATGCACTTATGAAGTGGGAAACGATTGATCGTGATCAGCTGCAAGATATCTTAGCGGGAGAAGAACCTCGTCCACCTAGAGTCTATCAGCCTAACGAAGTGAACTTATCAAAAGACGATGTTAAGACTACAGGCTCTACGCCACCACCCTTACCAGCGATGTAGTTTTAAGAGCGTTTAGTTTTGAATGATGAAGAGCCCTTTTTAATAAAGGGCTTTTTTATGCTTAACTTTTATAATCATAAATTTTTATAGTCCTAGTCTTACTGCTCTCAGTGCTTTACTGTATGATGATTGATAAATAATATTAGAATTCCTATTCTATTGTAGTGGCTTATATTGTAGAGGCTTATATTATAGGAGTCATAAAACTTAGCTCTAAGTTTGATAGTCTTTTTTGTTAGTTATGATGGATAAGTTATGTCGTTATTTAATCCGCTTCCTATTTATACCGTTTCCAGCGGTGATAAAATCCTTGATTTGTCCCAGCCGCAGGTTATGGGTATATTGAATGTTACCCCTGATTCCTTTTCAGATGGCGGCCGGTTCAATGGGGTGCAACAGGCAGTCGCCCATTGTCAAGAGATGCTAAAGGCAGGAGCAAAGATTATCGATATTGGTGGTGAATCTACCCGCCCAAATGCCAAAACTGTGACCACTGAGGAAGAGATTGAGCGTGTCGTGCCTGTTGTTAAGGCGGTCCGCCAATATTGTGGTGAGAGTGTTTGGTTGTCGATCGATACCAGCAATCCTGTGGTCATGCAGGCGGCATTTGAGGCAGGTGCTGATATTTGGAATGATGTGCGGGCGCTCAAGCGCGATGGTGCTGCACAGATGGCCGCTAAGCTCGATATACCAGTAATGCTGATGCATATGCGTGGTGAGCCCACTACTATGAATAATTTGGCGCAATACGATGATGTGGTCGCTACGGTTCATACCGAACTTAGCACTCGTATAGAGGAAGTAGTAGCACTGGGCGTAAAGCGTAATAAGCTAATTATTGATCCTGGGTTTGGCTTCGCTAAAAATTATCAGCATCACTGCACCCTATTAACTCAGCTTAATAGCTTACAAGCGCTTGGGTTGCCGATGATGTTTGGTATATCACGTAAGCGTTTTTTGGCAGAGGTACTTACCAAGAGTGGCGTGGAGGCAGTAGCTACTACTCAAGCAGTTGAGCGAGATCCTATTGGTACTGCTGCTGGACTGTTTGCCTTACAGCAAGGTGCCTGTATTATTCGTACTCATAACGTTGCGATGATGCAGCAGGCAGTAGCACTTTGGCAGCAATTATCTATTCATTGTCAGTCCTGCAATTAGTTTTTAATCAAATTTTAGATAGTGTTGTTAAGACACTTTAAAAGCAGTACCGTGCAGTGCTACTGGAATTACTTTTACTTGCGTGCTGTGTCTACGCTGACAGAGGCTGCGCAAAATTAATTCCAGCAGCACTTGACAAAAAAACCTGTCAGTTCTGTTTATTATTTTAAATTAAAACATTTCGAGGTCTTTATCATGACAGCAGTAACCAATCATCCAGCCAGTCAACCTGAACCCACTAATGAGCAACGTCGTATCATTTATCAGGCACGCCGTGGCCTTAAAGAGTTAGATTTCTATATCGACCCTTATGTAAAAGAGTTGTACCTTTTCGCATCACCTACTGAGCAAGAAACCTTTGCTGAGATGCTTACCTATGAAGATCCAGATTTATTGGATTATTTTACCAATCAAAGCCAACCCGAGGATAAAGCTGTATGGGAGCTGGTTAATAAAATCAAAAAGTGGCGTCATGAACAAGATTTAGTGTAGCTTTTAATGATGCAAACTATTGATACTTTTTTCTCTCGATTACTACAATGAGAATTGATACAGCGGTTCAATCGAGTAGTCGTTTACGTTTGCTGCTCTATATTGCTTTAATCAGCCTAATATCTTCATTAGCAGGGCTGGCCAGCTTAGGCTTATGGCACTATCTATTACTAGTTAGCGTAAGCGTAGTAGTAGGTGCCTATTTAGCTTTATCACGTCCGACTCTTCAGCATCTTAGTCAGCCTCCCATAAGCCAGCGGGCCGATAAAGGCTGGCAGTTATTGATGCATACTGGACGTGGAGAGGCATTGTGGCAAGCTGAATTGCTAAATGTCCATTCTTACTTTTGGCTTATACATTTTGATTTTTTAACCATTGAACCTTTTAAAAAATCGATATCAATGACGATTTATCGCGATCAAGTAAGTCCTGAAGACTGGCGAGAGCTCAATATATTAGCGACAGTAATGACTACCAAGACCAGCTAGGTAAGGAGCTACTGGTAATAGCTGACAGAATGATTATTGAGCAATCATCTACTGATTGTTTATAAGAAGTCCGATGCGCTATTAACGAAGTCCTACAAGCCATCACAAAATACCTATCTAAACACACTTATGACTTTGTTATCTTACTAAGGTAAGTTTGCAAATGATGAAGCTAACTTTGAATTGTGCAATTATACGATTGTACATAGGGTTGTTATTCATTGTAGAGCAAATATAGGATAACCAATAAAGAATTAAGGGATATTATATGAGCTTATTAGGTAATTTAGTTTCGCAAGTAGCACGCAGCGCTATGGATCCAGAAGATGCGCATCGTAATCCTGTCAACCAGCGTACCACTCTGCGTCGTACTGGCGGCTTAGGGGATATTCTGGGTAGTGTTCTAGGAGCAAACAGTAGCCAAGCTCGTGACTATAATCCGCAGCGTTATGAGCGTCAGCCTGACAATGGTTTTGGTTTGGATGATTTGTTAGGTGGATTGACTGGTGGCACTCAGCGCGGCGGAATGAACTCTGGGGCAGGAGGACTGGGTGATATACTAGGTAGCGTGCTGGGTGGTAATCAGCGTAGTAGGAGCGGCTTTGGCGGTAAAGGGATGCTGATAGCGGCGCTTATGCCTATGGTTCTTAGTTGGATTCAGCGTAATGGTGGTTTGAGCGGGGCATTATCAAAGATAACGGGGATGGGTTATGATAATCAGGCGCGCTCTTGGCTGAGTACTAACGATACCAACGACAATCTAGACCCTAATGATATCAGCCGTTTATTTGATGAAAATGAGATTCAGCAGGTTGCTGCCCATACTGGTGCTAATGATGCAGAAGTGCGTCAAGGCTTGGCTGAATTATTGCCCGAGGTTTTCAATCAATTAACGCCGCAAGGTAATCTGAATAATGAAACTGAAGCCAATCAGGAAATTGAGCAGATCGTCAGCCAGTTATCAAGCCGCTTAGGGACGTTGAAATAATAAAAATAGGTGCTAATTATTTTTCACTAAATTTTTATAAAAAGAGCACGCCATTAATGGCATGCTCTTTTAGCTTGGTTTTCTATACTTTTTTAAACTCAAATTTATAATAGCCGAATATATCAAAAACGTTCGTCTAAGGTATCCAGAGTATAGTTAAGCGCCTGAAAACAGATATTAGTTTTAAAGCCGCGGTATTGCAAAAACCGCAATTGTCTCGCCTTTTCCTTTTGATCAATAGGAATGTCATCACCATACTTCTTAGTGCGAGCAGTCACGGCTAATTTGAGCCAATCGACCCCCTCTACTAAACTATCGTTATCATTATCAACGAACTCGCTAAACTCCTCAGACTCTGCATTTGCCATGTCGATCAGCTCGTCAATATTATCAGGCATAGCGACTTTCTTACGATAAAACTCTTGTTCAATACGGCCGCGACCTCTGCCTTTACGGATGTTCTCACGAATCAGCATCAAAGTAGTACGGTAATCACTCTGATAACCTTTTTGTTCGAATTCATCTAGCAGCGCATCAATTTGGTCAGGATCTTGCTCTTTATCGAGCAGCTTCTGCTTAAGCTCTGTTTTGCCGTACTCGCGGCGTGATAAATAATAAAAGGCCAACCAACGTAAGCGACTCTCAGCTTTAATGGCATCGACTTCTGCCTGACGCTGCTCAGGCGTGCGTAAATAAGCTTTGAGAGCAGACGGTAGATTGTCAGCTTGGTTATTAGACTGACTATCCACATGAAGCTCTAAGTTTGCTTCTGTAGCATTATCAGTATTTTGTGCCTCAGTCCCATGAACCTTGTTTTTAACTTCAGCTAGCATTTCTTGAATACTTTGAGGTTCAGGAGGCTGATATATAGGAGTATCCGTGGTTTCAGAGCTGAAAGGAGCTGCAGGATGAAAGCGTTTTTTACGTTTTTTGCCTTTAGAGCGGGGAGGCTTTTTTGTAACAGCTGTATTAGAGGACTGAATACCATGCCTAGTATCAGTATCGGAGTTTTCAACAAAAGAAGAGTCTTTATTAGAATCATTAGGGCGTCGATATAGGTCACTAGATTCTTTTTTGACATGTCTAACGGGTTTTCTAGCTGTATTTTTCGCTACTGTTTCTTTTGATTTAGACAGCGTAGATTTAGCTGAATCGGCATCCGACTCAGCTAATATTTCGGCTAATGTTTTAATCTGCATAATAACTCATTACTACAACAATTAATCACTATGATAATGATCGACAGATAAAGGGTTATTGTACTTCTGCTGCTTCTAGGTCCGTCTCAGTTTCAGGTTGTTTATCATCCGTGGCTGTCCCCAATTTTTCAGCACGAATTTTTGCTTCGATCTCTTCAGCAATCGCTGGGTTTTCTTTTAAGAAGATCACCGAGTTGGCTTTACCTTGACCGATTTTTTCATCGCCATAGCTATACCATGCACCAGCTTTGCCAACTGCGCCAATCTCAACCCCTAAGTCGATAACTTCAGCTAAATGGTTAGTTCCCTCGCCGTAAGTAATCTCGAACTCAGCTTGACGGAAAGGAGGGGCCATTTTGTTCTTAATAACTTTGACTCGGGTTTGGTTACCGATGATTTCATCACCATTTTTAACCGCGCCAATCCGGCGAATATCCATACGCACCGAGGCGTAGAATTTAAGAGCGTTACCACCCGTAGTGGTCTCAGGGCTACCGAACATTACGCCGATTTTCATACGGATTTGGTTAATAAACACTACCATACAGTTAGAGCGTTTGGCGTTACCGGTGATTTTACGTAAAGCTTGGCTCATCAGACGAGCTTGCAAGCCCATATGTGAGTCGCCCATCTCCCCTTCAATCTCCGCACGCGGAGTCAAAGCAGCAACCGAGTCAATAACGATCATATCGATAGCACCTGAACGAACGAGCATATCGGTAATCTCAAGCGCTTGTTCGCCATTATCAGGCTGTGAGACAAGTAAGTCGTCTGTATTAACCCCAAGCTTACGAGCATAAACAGGATCTAAAGCGTGTTCGGCGTCGATAAAAGCGCAAGTGCCACCTTGTTTTTGACATTCGGCAATAGCTTGCAGGGTCATGGTGGTTTTACCTGAGCTTTCAGGGCCGTAAATCTCTACGATACGGCCTTTGGGTAAGCCGCCAATACCAAGAGCAATATCCAGCCCCAGCGAGCCTGTGGAAACCACATCGACATCTAATGCTGCTGAATCATCACCTAAATGCATAATGGTGTTTTTACCAAATTGCTTTTCGATTTGACCCAACGCTGCTTTTAGTGCTTTGGCTTTATTCTCGTCCATAATGGACTCCTTATAAAAATAAGTAATTCGTGAGTATCAAACGGTAGTAGTAATTGAGCTATAGCGCTAATTGAGTAAGCGCTATGGCTATAACTTTTTCTCAATACTTAAGTAATCTAATCTTACTAAGTCTAGTTCTACTATACAGTAAAATATAAAGGGCTGTAGGTATGAAGGATACTAAAGATAGTAAGAGCTACTATTGATCTGACTGGTCGTTAATTGGCCTGTCTGCTGTTTGATTAGATGAGGTAATTATAGCAAAAACCAACACTTAGGTTAGGGGGGAGGAGAGGCTAAACGACACTCAATGTCGTGTCTTGAAAGATAATATAAATTAGCGATATATTTCCTAAATAGCTCTTTCATTAATAAACAATAAACTATTATCCAATAGTTACAGGAATGTAAATATAAATCATTTTTAAACTTCATTGTCAACAAATATAGCTAATTATCCACAGCTATTTTTGAGAAAAATATTAGCCTTGTGAAACCTTAGTAAGAATATCAATAGTTTTAAAATAATTTAAAAATAACTCATTTTATTTTACTATAGTAGGTAAGCTATTGATTTTAAATATAATTAAAATTGTACAAAAAATGACCAATTTTACCTTAACCTTTGAGCTATCAAGGAATATCCTTGTCAAGTCATGAGTTATCCACATACTTATCCACAGCTTATGGGGAGAACTTATCTAGGCCTTATACTATCGATGTTTGCGCTCCTCATAAAATGTAATGTACAGAATATTAGGTGTCACGAGATTTAGGAAAAGAGAGTTTTTAGCTCATAAAAGTACTAATAACAGCCATGTTTCACGTACTTTATACTGGATTAACTAGCCAAAAAAAGCGGCTAATTATTAAGC
Source organism: Psychrobacter jeotgali (assembly GCF_904846315.1). Lineage (NCBI taxonomy): Bacteria > Pseudomonadati > Pseudomonadota > Gammaproteobacteria > Moraxellales > Moraxellaceae > Psychrobacter > Psychrobacter jeotgali. The sequence goes on along the minus strand of NZ_CAJHAF010000001.1, from coordinate 1,784,084 downwards.
CGCTTAAATTTATGAACATCAATAACTGTGCACAGCCTAATCTTTAATATAAATTAAATCCCAAACGCTGTGACCACGCTCGATACCACGACGCTCAAATTTAGTCATAGGGCGAAAGTCAGGACGTTTAGTAAAGTTGCCAGTACCTGCTTGGTTGGTCAATCCTGAAAAGTCGTCTAAAACTTCAACCATCCAAAAAGCATAATGCTCCCAATCCGTAGCGGTATGGAACCAGCCACCTTTCTTTAAACTGCGAGTCACGACTGCCATTCGCTCTGGACTAACAAAACGGCGCTTATAATGCCGCTTCTTTTGCCAAGGATCAGGAAAATAAAGCTGAATACGGTCTATGTGATTCTCCGGTAGTTGCTTAAGCAGCTCAATAGCGTCACCATTAATAATTTTGATATTCTCCAGACTTTGACTACCGGCCATATAGGCACACTTACCAATTCCAGGCTCATGAACTTCAATACCGACAAAGTTACGGGTCGGATCAGCAGCAGCCATCTCAATTAAGGAGTCGCCAAGTCCAAAGCCGATCTCTAAAGTGAGCGGCGCATTACTGCCATTAGGGCTATCTACAAATAGTGAACGCAGGTCATTAATACCGTCAAGCTGACCTTCACCCATACCATTATTAACAATATACTGAGCGAACTCAGGATCACTCAACGCTTGTTCTGCATTTTTATTCATGTGCGTGCGCCGTTTCATAAAGGTTTGGACGGTTCTGATATGCTTATCAGATTCGGTATTATCAATACGGTTATCAGCACTGCTAGGACTATTGCTAGCGTTATCAGCGGTATCGTTATTACTAGGATTTTGACTCATAAGATTACTTACTATGGCTTAATAAAGGAAGGTAGATGGGCGTATTATAGGTGAAATAAATTCTACTGTGAACGACTATCATGCTTTTGCTTACTTCATTGTTGTACCTCTATACATTTATGTTCATATACAAGGGTTGTAGCATTAACTTATAATATTAGCGCCAATTCAATTTGTGATATGCTTTTATTAATCAACAACATCGTCAACAAAGCCAGAGTCTATTGCTATGTTATTTATCGAGACGGATTCACCACCCCCGTTTTATCAAGAACAACTGACGCCAGCCAAACGTAAACAACTGGATAAATGGTTTATTGGAAACCGGACGCAGCGTTATTATCTAAAGCGCTTTGAGCAGTTTGATCAACAAGGGTATTTATCACCGAAATGGCATTGGGCGGCGTTTTTCGTCACCTTTCCTTGGTTGCTGTATCGCAAGCGCTATATGGATGCATTGGTATATAGCGTAGCAGGGTGGTCGTTTATTCAACTCAATATTACTATCGTGCTGGTAACCTTTGAGTTTTTTGCGATGTCTTATGTTCCTGATGCATATCAAATGGCCACTCGCATCGGTATTGGGGCATTAATTTGGCTATTTTGGTCTTTTATGGTCGCACGCTGGACGGATGCTTACTATTATCGTATGGCGCGGCGCGAAATTGCTGATGCTATTAATGATTATCCGCGCGATGAAGCGGCACAAAAAGCGCACTTAAAGCGTGAAGGTGGGGTCAGTTTATTTGGTTTGGGGCTAGGATTTAGTTTTTATGCTTTTGCATTGACGGTCATCAATGTGCAGTTTTTGCCGCTTATTGCCAAACAAAAAGAAAATGAAGTGTTATTTGATGCTTATGATATTGCTAAAAATGCGCAAAATAGAGTGGCTTTGATTTATCAGCAGACCGGCCAGTGTCCTATTGATTTGCCACTTAGTACCGAAGATCAGCAGGTGCGTATGCATATTGATATTCAGGCTCCAGGTGTCCCTGAGACTGATTGTGCGATTATCGCTACCGTGCAGAATGTTAAGTTTCCTATACGTTATCTCAATGGGCAGACTTTGGTTTTTTATCATCAGCCCAATGGCGATAATTGGGAATGTATGAGCTCGCTAAATAAGAAGCAAACGCCCAAAAGCTGTATAGCTAATTAAGCTAAAATTAGCTTTGAGTGTGGCAAGCCTGTACGTGTAAATGAATAACGAATGCTGAAGAGCGTGCAAGCTTAAGTTATGGGGTTTTAGTATCAGAGCCGATATCGTCTTTAACGCTATCATCAGCATGCTCAGCGTCATCAACGGGTTTTGCTTGTTCTTTTAAGACGGCATAAAACTCCCCCAAATCCATCTTACGTGCTTCGGAGATATCCTCATCGAACAAGCTTTCAAGCTCTACTAAAGAGGACTGCGCTGACTCTAGCATGCGTGCTTCATCATCATAAATAGCTTGCTGACGCTCGATCAAATCATCATCATAATCACGGAAGGTTTGAATGGTTTCGCGTGCTTTTTCAGGGGTAATACCCAGTAATTGTAGCGACTCACGTGACATATCTAATGAAGATAAATAGGTCTCACGCCAGATATGGCGAATACCTACTTCACGTAAACGGTAGTAATGTTGCCGATCACGCGCCCGAGCAAGTACGACTAGATCGGGATAATGCTGATGGAGATATTCAGCAGTGGTGATAGAGCGCTCGACGTCATCTACCGCAATGATGAATACCCGTGCTTTATCAATACCGGCGGCTCGTAGAATTTCAGGATTTTTAGGATCGCCATAGTAGACTTGATTGCCAAGCTTACGTACGAAATCCACCCGATTTGCAGAGCGTTCAATAGCAGTAAATTCTATACTGTGCATCCGTAGAACTCGGCCAATGATTTGTCCCACTCGGCCAAAGCCTGCGATAATTACTGGATGCTCATGATCGGGAATAGTATCGTATTCGCGGCTAGGCTTGCTTCTAGCAAAAAGCGGTTCACCTACTTTTTCTAATAATAAAAAGGCCAATGGGGTCAATGCCATAGATATAGTAACCACCAAATTGAGGGTGTTTTCCAGCTCAGGTTGTAAGACGTTTTGGGTGGCGGCAACATTGAACAAAACAAATGCAAACTCACCCCCTTGAGCCAAAGTGACCCCTAAGCGGATACTGGTAGGCCAACGATTACCTGATATTTTGGCAATGGCGGCAATAACAGTGAATTTCAGTAGCATAAGGGCGATTGCGCAGCTAATGATAAATACCGGATGCGCTATGATATATTTGACATCAGTTAGCATACCTACCGACATAAAAAACAGCCCCAGTAGTAACCCTTTAAAGGGTTCAATACTGGCTTCTAATTCGTGACGGTACTCTGAGTCAGCAAGGAGCACACCAGTCAAGAACGCCCCTAATGCCATCGATAGACCGATTTGTCCCATCAAAATAGACACGCCCATGACGATAAATAAAGCCACACCGGTCAGTAGTTCTGATGCGCCACTCGAAGCGACAAACTTAAAAAATGGTCGAATCACATAGCGGCTAGCAAAAATCAATCCGCCAAAGACGGCTACAACCTTTGCAAAGTAAATCAAATCATAGCTTTGTTCGCGTACACCGGATAAGAAAGGAATGACAGCTAGTAACGGGATGACCGCAATATCTTGAAAAAGTAAAATGGTGAAAGCTTCACGGCCATGGGTACTAGAAAGCTGTTCTTTTTCATTTAATATTTGTAGTACAAAGGCAGTCGAGGAGAGCGCCAAACCAAAGCCTACAATGAAAGCCGTATCCAGCTTTAGCGAGAAAAACTGATGAGCAATAGCCATCAATAAAATGCCAGTGACCCCGACTTGTAAGCCCCCAAGGACAAATATGGAGCGGCGCAGTGCCCATAATCTTGAAGGCTGAAGCTCAAGACCAATGATGAAAAGTAGCATCACCACGCCGAACTCAGAGAAATGTAATAGGCTTTCAGCATCTCCTGCCACATCGAGGGCGCTTGGTCCTAGTATTAAGCCTGTAATCAGATAACCTAAGACCGTAGCCAGACCAAAGCGTTTACCAAGGGGAACAAAAAGCAATGCCGCACCCAAAAAAATGGTGGCTTGCAACATCAAGTTTGGTGAGCCGGCGGCGGCAGCGAACATAATCGATCCTTTGTATTACAGACTATCTAAAGACTACCCAAAAATTTATTAAAACCATGAGTAAGTTCTAAACAGACCTTGATATAAAATATACTATAAATATAAACACTAATCAGATGAGGTGAAAATTACTTCTTACGGTAGATTTTCCAGATGCCATTGTCAGCGATAGCATTGCTATAAGCATCGTTACGTCGCTTACGCGGTGTCTGCCTACTATCGACAATTTTAAAGTCAGGCAGCGCATGGACAATTAATCCGGTACGATAAAAACGCACCCGTTCAGGCTCCAAGAGCTCACCTTTGGTATCACGGCAAAAAACATACGCTCGCAGATCGATAAACTCACGGTGGGCAACCAAACGCGCCTCATCGTCACTTTCAAAGATGCTGGCCATACGCTCAAGCTCTGTAGCGCTATAATCGCCACATTTATCCGTTAATGCGCCCACTGAGCCAAAGCTTTTAGATTCTTTAGCTCGGGTTTTGGTCAAATGTAGACGCTGGACATGATACATGAACTGTGGAATCTCAAGACTAGCTGGCAGAGGCAGATAATCAGGGGGCAAATAGGCTGCAGGGTAAAAAGCCATGGCGCGATCAATCAACTTTTGCCAACGTTGTTGATAAGCCTGAACCTCAGCTAGATTGCCTTCATAAATGGGCATATCACGGATTTGACGCAAAATATCTGGTGGAAATTGCTCATTACGAAAGCTAGCAATATCTTCTTGCAAGGTTGATAGCAACGCTTTGGCGTATTTTTTACCTTCTTTTGAATCAGGTTCATCAATGGAACTTGGAGCAACAAATGGAGCAGATCGTCTAGACATAATGTTATTCGTTAAAGGCCGTAAATTAATTAAGTATACCTAATTTATGCTCAAAGTATGAGAGTGAAGCTATATTTTCGTTATTTTTAACAAGATAGTATAGTGATACACACTACTATAAATTGACGTAGTGCAAGAGGCCGATGTTTTCTTTATAAAAGCTTATTTTGTTAATGATCAATTAGGGAATGAATAGTGCAGCGAAAACAAGTCTCTGTATTAATGGTCATTGGCAAGATAGCAATGCGAATACTGGTCACTGGATTAGTACTAATCTTTGGCTTTTGGTTGATTATGGCTTCAAATATGGGACCCGCTTATCTGCCTGAAGTTTGCGATAGCTGTTTGGATATGTGGATTAGAATGACGCTACTAGCGGCTGGCTTACTGATTTGGCTCACTACTATAATTTGGCTGGTTTGGACTGTACTAAGTACGACTTATCAGCTATTCAAGCACAGTAAGTAGTTTTATAATAAGCTGTTTATAAACAGCTAAGTAAGGTTTAATTTTTAATAATCATTATTTAATAGCTAGCTGTCAGTGATTATGGCCAATATGAGCGCCGGAGTCGTCGGCAGGAGCTTCTGATATATTGCATACAAGCGCATCACTATGGGTGTCTGTTTGTGGATGCGACAAGCTTTCCACCTGAATAGTAGCATGATGAATATTTAGGTCGAGCAGACGCTGTTCCAAATCAGCAATCAATAAGCTGGCCTCGGTGATTCTCATATCGCCATCAACGACTACGTGACAAGATAGAGCGTTGAGGCCGCTGGTTATACTCCAAACATGCAAATCATGCACCTGTTCTACTTGTGGATGCGCTACCAGATTCTGCTCGATATTGACCAAAGAGATACCGGTTGGCGTACCCTCCATAAGGATATGTACCGAATCTCGTACCACACGATAGCCACTGAATAAAATCAGCACAGCAACGATAACCGATGCAGCCGCATCTGCCCATACCCAACCGAAGCTCATCATGAGTAGGGCGGCAATAATAGCGGCAACCGAACCCATCAAATCGCTTAAGACATGTAGATAGGCGCTTTGCATATTCAGGTTAGCAGGCTCTTTACTATCAGATTTTTCATCATGACTATGTTCATGACTATCGCTCGAATTGCTACTACGATGCATAAGCCATGCCACTAAAATATTGACCAGCATACCGATCGTAGCGACAATAAGCATGCCTTGAGTAGCAATCTCTGGCGGAGAGTTAAAACGCTTAATCGCTTCATAAAAGATCATTAGCGCAATAACGACTAGGGTCACGCCATTGACGCTAGCGACCAAAATCTCAAAACGTTTATAACCAAAGGTTTTTTGATGAGTAGCTGCCTTCTCACCAATTTTGAACGCCATCAAGGTTGCGCCCAATGCTATTGCATCGCTGAGCATGTGACCGGCATCTGACAATAGCGCCAAACTTCCTGTCAGCCACCCACCGATAGCTTCAACGAACATATAACCGGTAATAATGAGAAAGCTGATGAATAGAGTACGCTGATAACCTTTAGTATCACGCGGTGGTGTGGTTTGTTCTAAATGCTCATCGTGGTCATGATCGTCTTCATCATCGTAAGTATAGTCATGATTATTATCTTTGAGATTGGAATGTTTTGGACTCATAACAACACCTAAAATGATAGAAATGGATATGGCACAATTTAGTAACTTTGCTTTTTATTTTATTTAGAATTGATTATAAAGAATTTAACATATTTAATGACTAAAAGTTGTAATGAGGAAGTTACCGTTAGTACAAAGCCTACTTACCAACCGACCGGATCAATATCTAAAGTCAGCTTTAGATATTTAGCACTGGGCATCAAAAGTACGGACGGCCACCACTGATTGAGCACCTGATGCAGTTGGGGGCGGTTTTTGGCAAGCAACAACAGCTGCGAGTGATAGCGGCTGTTCTTCTTACTCATCGGCGCATCGATAGGCCCAAGAATGGCTAAGTTATGAGAGGCAGGCAAGCCAGCGATAGCATCTTTAAGGGCTTGGGTCGTTGCAGCCAAAGTTTTGCCTTCACAGCGAATTAAAGCGGCGTGGCTAAAGGGCGGTAGTCCCATCATTTTACGCTCTTGCAATAAACTACGGGCAAAGGATAAATAGCCGTCTTTGACCAGTTTTAATAGCAGCTCGTTTTCAGGCTGTAAGGTCTGAATTAACACCCGCCCCGCCTTGTCACCACGTCCGGCACGTCCGGCGACTTGAATCATCAGCTGAGCGGTATGCTCAGGCGAGCGAAAGTCTGCTGATAAAAACCCTCTATCGGCATTCGGTAAACATACTAAAGTTACATTAGGAAAGTGGTGACCTTTGGCGACCATTTGGGTGCCAACCAATATCGCAGGTTTGCCTTCATTAATACGCTGGTAAATATTTTCCCAACTGTCTTTGCGGCGAGTAGTATCACGGTCGATTTGGATAATGGGATAAGTCTGTTTACTGGTTTGTGGATTGGCAAAGATAGCATGTAGGTTTTCGCTTAGCCGGGTAGTGCCCATACCTTTGGCATCTAAGTTTTGGCTACCACAATCAGGACAAACCGCTGGAATATAAGCTTGCCAATCGCAGTGGTGGCATTTGAGATAAGCATTTTGTTTATTTTGACTACTATAATGTACGGTTAAATGCGCATCACAGCGAGGACAATCAGCCTGCCAGCCACAAGCTTCGCATAATAATACCGGGGCATAACCGCGACGGTTTAAGAATATTAACACTTGGTCTCCGGCTTCCAAGGTTTGTTTGATGGCACCAATCAACTTGTCAGTCAATCCAGTATCATAGCGTGCGCCATCGTCCTGAGTCTGCTGATGGGTAGTTTGCAGACGCGCATCAATCAGCTGCATGGGGGCGGGTTTGGCATTACCGGGACGGGTGCGCAGTTGGTATTCGATTAACTTGCCGTCATCCACTAGTTTTAGATGCTCAAGGGTAGGCGTTGCGGTGCCAAGTAGCACTGGAATCTGATCTTGTAGCCCGCGATACAGTGCAACATCGGCGGCATGATAACGCAAGGTATCTTGCTGTTTATAAGAGCTATCATGGGCTTCGTCAACGACGATAAGCCCTAGATTAGCGAAAGGATAGAGGATAGATGAGCGCGTGCCGATGATGATTTGCGCATGACCGGTACGGCAGTCTTGCCAGCCTTGTAGACGATAGGTGTTGGTCATTCCCGAATGCAGCAGCACAATTTGAGCGGCAAAACGACTGGCAAAACGCGCCCGAGTTTGCGGTGTCAGGCCAATCTCTGGCACTAGAATTAACACTTGCTTACCTGTTTCTAGCACTGCTTGCATTGCTTGCAGATAGACCTCAGTCTTGCCACTACCAGTAATACCATTGAGTAAAAATCCACTGTATTTTTCAGCCTCGTGAGCAGCAATGATAGCGTCGACGGCTTGTTGTTGCTCCTCGTTTAAATCCAGCGGCATTTTGGCTAAACTGACAGGCGTTGGTGCCGATCTTTTTTGGATATAGCGCTCAATCAGTCCTTTATCTTCTAGTGTTTTTAGAAACGAGCGCTGCATGCCTTCTAGTAATAGTACATCTTCGCTCGCACCACGCTCGCCGTGTAGTTTTAGCATATCAAATTGCTGTTTTTGCTTTTTGGCATTGGCACGAAAAGCATCATCGGTCACCTGCGGTAAAACCCGCCAATGAGTGATTAGCAGATCTAACGGTTTACCTTGGCGGACTAGGCTGGGCAACATCACTGATAGTACGTCGCCAAGTGGATAATGATAATAGCGTGCAAGCCAATGCGCTAAGGTTAGCATTTTCTCATTTAAAATCGGCTCATCGTCTAAACAACGTTTGATAGCCTTGAGCTTATTACTAGGAACGCTACTATCAGCGCTAGCAATATGATTAATGACAATGCCTATCAAGGTTTGGCGTCCAAAAGGCACCTCGACCCGGCAGCCAACTTTAGGTATAGAGCCGCTAGAAAAAGCGTTGACATCTGCCGGTATACGGTAGTCAAACACCCGATAAAGGGGAACAGGCAAAGCAACTTGTACCAACATAAAAAACGCTCATGGCTTTGGGAAGATTAAAAAAGCTGGAGATTAGCAATAGCTTAAAACAAGCAAACCCAAATAACACTATTTGGGTTTGAATTTAGGTTTAATTATATAGCCCTAACTTAATAAGGACTATTATACCCTTATAAAATTGGAGGGTTGATGTCGAGTCAAAAGCTATTCTATATATAAAATAGATTCAATCTCAACTACGCCGCCTTTAGGCAATGCTGCAACTTGTACTGCTGCACGAGCTGGATAAGGCTCGCTTAGCTGAGCAACAAATACTTCATTAAGAGTGGCAAAGTCATTTAGATCAGTGAGAGAGACGTTAAATTTAACCACGTCATTAATACTACCGCCAGCTGCTGCACAAATGGCTTTAATATTAGCAAAAGCTTGCTCAGCTTGCGCTGCAAAGCCCTCTTTTAACTCCATAGTTTCAGGATCAAATCCAAGTTGGCCTGAGATATAGACAGTATTGCCCACTTTTACCGCTTGTGAATAAGTGCCGACGGCAGCAGGAGCTTTATCAGTTTGGATGGTTTGACGAGTCATAAAATATCCTTATTTTTTATTGAAAATTAAAAGCTTAGTTTAAATGACAATTTATTTTGAGTTTATTCTATTTTGTGTTTATACAGCCGAGCATTAAAGCTGATAAAGGCGCATGATATTAGGAAATCCTAATAATGAGCGCAGTTCACGAATACCTTTAGCCAGATGCACGCGGCTACGGACGATAACATGCACAATAGTATCACTACTACGCACATCAACGGTCTCGACCCCAATATTTAATTGACGTAAATTATAAATCACTTGGCTGGTTTGCTCATCACTTAGCGATATAGAAAGCTTTAGATAAGCGGGGAAGCGGATTCTTTCGCTATGTTCACCAGTATCATTTTGCTTGATGGCTTTATCGTCACGCCAACGCAGCTGAATGACTTGATAAGGGTTATCTTTACGAATTTCGTCCAGTGAAAAGCATTTATGACGATGCACTACTAATCCATGACGTGATAAATGACCAACGATAGGGTCGCCATAAATCGGATGACAACAGTTGGCAAAATCCAGCTCTACTCCAGCAGCATTAGCGACTAGTTGCTGGGGCTGCGCCATTTCATTAGTAGAGTTTTGCGCATTTATACAAGCGACCTCGTCACTAAATAAGCGGGATACCACCAATTGAGGCAATAAAATGCCAGAGCTTATTTGTTCAAATAATTGGTCTTTTTCAGTTAAACCGCGCCATTCCAATAAATTATCCCAATCACTAGCATTCAGATCATCGAGCCCCTTTTGATAGGTTTTAAGCGCACGGTCCAATGCTTCTTGACCATGGCGCTGCTTACCTTCTGGAGATAAATCTTTAAACCAGCGTAGAATCTCTTCCCGAGCTTTATTGGTAACCACGAATCCTAACCATTCTGCTTTGGGCTCAGAGTCGCTTTCGACCTCAATCTCTATCAGTTGACCGTTTTTGACAACCGTACCTAGTTTGGCCTTTTTATGGTCAATATTCGCTCCGACCGCTACATTACCCACCATAGGGCCGACCGCATAAGCAAAATCTAGAGCAGTGGCGCCTTGTGGCAGCTCATATGCACGGCCTTGAGGGCTGTAGCAAAGGATTTTGCTTGAGTGCAAATAATCCATCAGCTCATTAATAGTAGAAACTGCTGCTGAAAAGTCAGGATTATTATCATCTAAAGACTCTTCATCGACCAAATCTTTCATATTACGCAGGGAGGCTTGAATGACCGACTGACTGATATCTGAGGCGTGCTCGGCACCAATGACCCCAAGCCGTGCTGCATTTTGCATTTGTTTGGTCATAATGGTGACTTTAATGAAGTCATTATCACGCTCATAGATAAGCGTCAGCGACTGATTACCACCCGGTAGCGGCCGACGAATATTATCTTCAATATGGGAGTCGGCAATCTGATACTTCTTAATTAAATAATAAGCCAGCTTGTCACAAGCTTCGATGTTATCCAGCACAATCTCAAATGAATATTGACGTAGCAGCGCATTTATCTCACCACGATTACGAAAGAACTGCCTATACATAGAGACGCGGTTATCTAAAATCTTGACATGACCACCCAACTCTAGATTGGTTAAGACGATCATCAGATAACGATGGATGGCTTCTTTTTGAAAGTTACGTCCCAGTCCATGCTGGAGTAGTTTGTCCGCCAGCTTGTTATACATCTTCGAGTCAAGGTTGCGATAGCACAGGACCTCAATATAATCAGCAATGTCATTGAGTCCCATTAGGCGTGCAAATGGTACGTAAAAGTCTAAAGTTTCTTGTGCAGTAGAGCGCTGCTTTTCAGGCCTTACTGCATCTAGAGTCGACATATTATGCAAGCGATCAGCGAGCTTTATAATGAGTACTCGTGGATCATCAAGGGTTGCGGTCAATATCTTATGAAAGGTGGCAGCTTTATTTTGTTGTTTATTATGATTGGATGATTTTAGCTTAGTCACCCCGTCGACTAAACGTGCTACTACCTTGCCATAACGCTGCTCAATTTCTTCGTCACTAACTTCAGTATCTTCAACGGTATCATGCAAAATAGCGGCGATAATTGTATCTCGATCCAAACGAAAGCCCGCTAATATCTCTGCAACTGCAATTGGATGGGTAATATAGGGTTCGCCTGATTTACGTTTGTCTTTAATATGAGCAATATCTCCAAACTCACAAGCATCAGCAATGTCACGCCGCTCCGCAGCCGTCAGATAACCTACTGAACGCAGTAAATTAGATCGAGCATCATCGACCATATGATGGCTAAGTTTGGGTAAGGTTTGGCTCATGAAGTCGCGGTCCTATAATTTTACTGGAAGAGTTGTAATAGATTAAAGCGTTAAAAAAGTACTTATCAAAAGCTAGAGGTACTTATTAAAAAGATACTAAATATTGGCGATCAACCCTCAATAAGTTAGATGAGATAGGGCAGTACGAACGACCGTAGATCACCCTCTAATTAATCGTAAAATGCTCTGAATGTCAACTACTAAGCCTACTTGCTATGTAACAAGTAAAGTCGATTTCATTAAGTGGTGCTTTTTAGGGCATGAACGGTCAATAATAGTATTTTGCATAGCAGCGCAAACACAAAAACGCCTGAATTAGAACCGCAAAAGCCACAGTATATTACTGTGGCTTTTGCTATTATCATTTGTGAATGCTATCTAGCTTTCAATCCACTTAAAAACTATTGATTATGAATAATATTTGATTTAAAAACCGTTATCGCCTGATAAGGCCAAATCAAGAGAGCTAGTAGCAAAGTTATGCTCAGGCTGATTGAGGATATCACGGGTAATTTTACCAGCAGCAATTTCACGTAGCGCTAAAACAGTAGGCTTGTCATTATCGACTTCAACCATAGGTTCAGCGATACCTTTAGCCAGTTGACGGGCACGTTTGCTTGCAACCAAAACCAGCTCAAAGCGATTATCAACGTTTTCTAAACAATCTTCAATTGTCACTCGTGCCATAAATAGCTACCTCAGTTGTTTTTATTAGCATCAGAATCGCAGTTGTTGTTCTTAGTCTAATAAAAATAGTATAAAAATATAAGATGTAATAACCGTTTATTATAGCATTTTTTGCCAAATAAAGCAGTTGCTTTTACTATTAATTAATTGAAAGCAGTCTGCACAGCTAACAAAGTCGAAATCGTACGCTGATAGCGTTGCTGTTGGCGCTCGATTGTTTGCCTATCGGCTATAATAATGGCCTTGAGTTCGGCCAATGCCACTTCAAAGTTATCATTGATGATGACATAATCAAAATGCACGTATTGTGCCATCTCGGTAACGGCTCCGGCAAGCCGTTGCTCTATGACCTCCGTACTGTCTTGGGCGCGGGTAGATAGACGCTGACGCAAAGTTGCCAAACTGGGTGGTAAGATAAAGACCATTATTGCTTCAGTAAAGATTTTTTTGACCTGTAATGCGCCTTGCCAATCAATCTCTAAGATAACATCAACGCCAGCCTCTAGCTGCGCCCTTACGCTTTGCTCGGAGGTGCCGTAATAATTACCAAACACCTCGGCATGCTCCAAAAACTTACCTTCACCAATAGCGGTCACAAAGTCGTCTACGGCAGTGAAGTGATAATGATGACCGTCAATTTCACCGGGCCGCGGTTTGCGGGTAGTATGAGAGATGCTCACCGTCAAGTCATTAGTGGTAGCCAGTAGCTGCTTGACCAGTGAGGTCTTGCCAGTGCCAGAGGCGGCGGTAATAATAAACAATGAACCTGTCATACATTATGTCCTAATGATATAGAAAAGCTGGTAAAAAGAAAAAACGGCATCATGTAAGATGCATCATGTAAAATAATAGAAACTAAGATTGGTTTATAATTATAAACTGCTTTTAGGCCTTTTATTTTAGTTTAAGTATTTTCTATCTTAATGTGCCCTTTATTCGACTGAGAGGGTTGTAATTTAAAAGGTAATAAAAACAAACTATGATAAAGTAGAGCATGCGCTTTACCTAACTTTTTTGAATCGAAGCTTTTGAAGCTAAATTATCCAATGATAGGCTGTCTTATGCAAATTTATCTTGCCAATCCACGTGGTTTTTGTGCTGGTGTAGATCGTGCCATTGCTATTGTCAATGAAGCACTTACTCGTTTTGACCCTCCCATTTATGTCCGCCATGAAGTGGTACACAATAAATTTGTGGTATCAGATCTGGCTAATCGCGGTGCGGTATTTGTTGAAGAATTAGATGAGGTGCCGGATGGCTCCATCGTTATTTTCTCTGCTCATGGGGTCTCAAAAGCAGTCGAGGATGAGGCTGAGCGCCGCGATTTGACCGTTTTTGATGCGACTTGTCCACTAGTGACTAAGGTACATATCGAGGTCGCAAAATTCGCTCAAAACGGGATGGATGCAGTATTGATTGGACACGCTGGCCACCCTGAGGTTGAGGGCACAATGGGCCGCTTTAACCGTAAGCACGGGGGCCAAATCCATTTGGTCGAAAATGAAGGTGATGTCGATAAACTAACCGTCCAAGATGCTGAGCGCTTGGCTTTTGTGACTCAGACTACTTTATCGATGGACGATACTGCACGGGTGATTGATGCCCTACGAGGGAAGTTTCCTAGTATACAAGGGCCGCGTAAGGACGATATTTGCTACGCCACCCAAAACCGCCAAGACGCAGTAAAAGATCTGGCGGAACGTTGTGAAGTGGTCTTGGTCGTCGGTTCGCCAAACTCATCGAATTCCAATCGTCTACGTGAGCTTGCTGAGCGTATGGATTGTCAGGCTTATTTAATTGATAATGCTAATGAAATCGAGCGTAGTTGGTTTGATGGTATTACTAGTGTGGGTGTAACGGCTGGAGCCTCTGCGCCTGAAATTCTTATCCAAGAAGTATTGCAACAATTGCAAGATTGGGGTGGTCAAATACCTAATGAGCTAGCAGGTATTGAAGAAAATGTTACTTTTAGCTTACCTAAAGCGCTGCGCATTCCGGTCACCCAAGTGGGTCAGTAGGTCTAGTAGGATGAAAAAGCAAAAAACCAAGTTCGTATTGGCAGAAGCGACGCTCGATGAGGTCAATAGGCAATTAAAGATAAATGCTTTTATTATTGCGCTGCTGGTAGTTATTCTAAGCAGAAACATAATGATTTTTATCAGAGAAAGTAGCTTCTTTTATGGCTTCTTAATTGCGGTGATGTTCCTATTACTATTTCTTATTATTAAGGGTCGTAGGCTTTTAAAAACTAGAAAGCAGGCGCTAGTTAAATAAAATCTAACAACCGTTTTAGCTTAATTAATTTAAGCTAACGGTCAACAATAAAATAATAATAATGTCGAAAAATAATTGATTTCAACTCACTTATAGGATTAAGGATAATCATGGCCGCTTATTACCACTTTATAAAACGCGAACAGCAGGCGGATGGGGTCTGTGTGGCGCATTATAAGCCCACCAAGCATGCTCAAGGTGCTTGGAATGAGCATGAGCAACATATGGCACCGGCTACGGGTGTATTGACTACCGAGCTGGAGCGCTATATGCCGCAGGATAATATGCGTATTGCGCGTATTAGTCTTGATATTTTGGGATTGATTCCGCTTGATGATTTTATCATCACCACGCGTTGTATTCGCCCGGGCCGAACCATTGAGCTAATCGAGTCGGTAATGAGCAGTCGTGGTCGCGATTGTATCATTGCTCGTGCTTGGCGGCTTCTGACTCAAGATACTAGCGCAGTTGCAGGACTTGAGGATCAAAAACCTTCATATAAGCCCGATGCTTTGCCCGCATGGAACGATATGAAGGGCTGGCCGGGTGGTTTTATTGAAAGCGTGCGTTTGGTTGCGAGCTCAGAGCGCCGCCCTGGTAAGGGTATGGTGTGGATTACTAATGATCTTGAAATGGTAGCAGGTGAACCTACCCATGATTTAGTGCATTTATTAGGCATGGTCGATACCGCCAACGGGGTGGTACCACGCCTTGGCATAGAGCTGTCAGCTGCACAGTGGATGTTCCCCAATACTGACTTACAAATTCATATGCACCGTGCACCAACAGGACAGTGGCTTGGTATTGAAGCGGTGCAGCAGTATGGGTACGATGGTATTGGCATAACCAGTGCTATCTTGCACGATATTCACGGTCCCTTTGGTCGCAGTGAACAGATTTTGACCATTCGCCCAATGCCGTCCTAGGCCGGCGGTAGCAGCAGAGAGTGCTTAGGTATGGTTTTATAAAGTAGAACGTTAACATGGATTTAATTTATTATACAAATGGATGATAATAAGGTGTAATTACCATAGTGACCTTTAATAGAAAGATGAACTATGCTAAATATTACTATTGGAATTATTAAGTAATTTTTTAAAAAGGTTGTTGAAGGCTTTATTTTTATTCCACTTTGAAAGGAGACAGATAATGAACGATAAAAAATGCCCTTATGACACTACTCCACTTACTATGAGTAATGGTGCCCCTGTTGTTGATAATGAAAACAGCAAAACTGCAGGCAAACGTGGCCCACTGTTAGCAGAAGATTTATGGCTTAATGAAAAGCTTGCTGATCTTAACCGTGAGATTATCCCTGAGCGCCGTATGCACGCCAAAGGTTCGGGCGCATTTGGAACGTTTACTGTGACTAACGATATTACTAAATACACTCGCGCTAATATCTTTAATGAAGTCGGTAAGCAGACCGAGATGTTTGCCCGTTTTAGTACCGTAGCAGGCGAACGCGGCGCCGCTGATGCTGAGCGTGATATTCGCGGTTTTGCATTAAAGTTCTATACCGATCAAGGTATTTGGGACTTAGTGGGTAATAATACACCAGTATTCTTTGTCCGTGACCCTCGTAAGTTTCCAGATTTGAACAAAGCGGTTAAGCGTGACCCTCGTACCAATATGCGTTCAGCGACTAATAACTGGGATTTTTGGACACTATTGCCAGAATCTTTGCATCAGGTCACTATCACTATGAGTGACCGTGGTATTCCAGCCTCTTATAGACACATGCATGGCTTTGGCTCGCATACTTATAGCTTTATTAATAGTGATAATGAGCGTTTTTGGGTCAAATTTCACTTCGTTACTCAGCAAGGTATTAAAAACTTAACCGATGCTGAAGCGGCTGAGATTGTCGCTAGCAACCGTGAGAGCCATCAAGAGGATTTACTTAATGCTATCGATAATGGCGACTTTCCGAAGTGGAAGATGTACGTACAAATCATGCCAGAAGAAGAGGCTGATAAAGTACCGTACCATCCGTTTGATCTAAGTAAAGTATGGCCAAAAGGTGATTATCCGCTGATCGAAGTGGGCGAGTTCGAATTAAATAGGAACGCTGAGAACTATTTCTTAGACGTTGAGCAAGCGGCTTTTGCACCGAATAATATAGTACCCGGTATCAGTGCTTCACCAGACAAAATGCTACAAGCCCGTCTGTTTAGCTATGCCGATGCTCAGCGCTACCGTGTTGGTGTTAATCATAAGCAGATTCCAGTGAATAAACCAACTTGTCCGGTGACCAGCAACCATCGTGATGGTCAGGTACGGGTTGATGATAACTATGGCGGCCGTCCACACTACACGCCAAACAGCTTTGAGCAATGGCAAGAGCAGCCACAGTACGCTGAGCCACCTCTGAAGATTGATGGCTATGCTGATCACTATGATTTCCGTGAGGACTCAAATGACTATTTCAGCCAGCCCCGTGCGCTGTTCAACCTGATGAACGATGAGCAAAAGCAGGCGCTTTTCGGTAACACCGCAAGAGCGATGGGCGATGCACCAGATTTTATCAAATATCGTCATATCCGTAACTGTAATTGGTGTGAGCCTGCTTACGGTGAAGGTGTTGCCAAAGCACTAGGGTTGAGCGTTGAAGATGCGATGGCAGCTCGAGAGACTGATCCTGCTCGTAATTTGCCTAGCTGCTTGTAATTTATAGATTTAAAAATAAATCATTTATTGTATAACGACACCGCCTTAGGAAACTAAGGCGGTGTTTTCTTGCTGGTTATTTTTAGTTAGATAACCCATGATCATGCTTGAAATTTTTTCTTATGGCCCTATTAGTATAAGCAGCCTAGCGCTATTTAAAACTAAGCCATTGTTATGCTTATTTGAGCGATTTTGGTTTAATTAATACTGTTCAATTATAAGCTTTACCCGACTCTCAACTTGACATAAATTAAAGGAGTTTTTTATGAGCGAGCAAAAAAACGACCAAACAGCGGTCGATAATAACAATATAGATAACGATTCAAATAATAACCCAGACGTAACCAAACACAGTTTTGAGGCCGAAGTGGCACAACTGCTGCATTTGGTCACCCACTCGCTGTATTCTAACGCTGATATATTCGTACGTGAGTTGGTATCTAACGCCTCCGATGCTTGCGATAAATTGCGCTTTGAAGCTACCAATGACGACAGCCTTTATGAGGATGATGGCGAATTACGTATCCGTATCGCTATCGATGAGGAAGTTAAAACTATTACCTTTATCGACAATGGTATCGGGATGAATGAAGCCGATGCTATTGAGAACTTGGGAACAATTGCCAAGTCTGGCACTAAAGCATTCCTTGATAAGTTATCTGAATCTCAAAAGCAAGACGGTCAGCTGATTGGTCAATTTGGGGTTGGTTTTTACTCAGGCTTTATTGTTGCTGATACCATTAGCGTCGAATCACGTAAAGCGGGCGACCCTGCAGATAAAGGTGTGCGCTGGGTATCTGATGGCAGCGGCAGTTTTACCGTTGAGACCATTACTAAAGAAACCCGCGGCACCAGTATCACTTTGCATCTTAAAGAAGAATACACTGAGGGCGAAGACAATTATTTAGACCGCGCCAAAATTAAGCGTTTGGTCAATAAGTATTCAGACCATATCAGCTTGCCGATTCAGATGCGTAAAGAAGTTTGGCAAGAAGATGTCGTCGAAGATGAAGGCGAGAGTACTGATGAAAGCGCCGCTGCAACGGGCGGCGAGATGGTATTGACTGATGAGTGGGAAACCATCAATAAAGCCAGCGCACTGTGGACACGCTCAAGCTCCGAGGTTGACGATGACGAATACATCGATTTTTATAAAAACATCAGCTATGACTTCGATGATCCGCTGACTTGGACGCATAACCGCGTAGAAGGCCGCGTACAGTATACCCAGCTGTTATATATACCTAAAAAAGCACCGATGGATCTTTATACCCGTGAGCAGCAACATGGCTTAAAGCTCTACGTCAAACGTGTGTTTATAATGGATGACGCCGAGCAGTTACTGCCGATGTACCTTCGTTTTGTTAAAGGGGTTATTGATTCAGCTGATTTGCCACTGAACGTCAGCCGTGAACTCTTGCAAGAATCACGTGATGTCAAATCAATCCGTGATGGTAATGCTCGCCGTGTATTGACTATGCTAGCAAGCCTGGCCAATAGCGAAGATAATGATAAACAAGACAAATTCGCTCAGTTCTATAGCGAGTTTGGCGACGTTATCAAAGAAGGGCTTGGCGAAGATATGGGCAATCAAGAGCGTATTGCCAAGTTATTACGCTATGCTACCAGCACCGATGACAAGGTTGCGACCAGCTTTGAAGATTACAAAGGCCGCATGCAGGACGGTCAAAAAGCCATCTATTATCTAACCGCTGATAATCTTGCCGCTGCCAAAAACAGCCCGCAGCTTGAGCTGTTTAAGAAGAAAGGCATCGAAGTTATCCTTATGACCAGCCGTGTTGATGAGTGGGCGATGAACTTCTTAACCGAGTTTGATGGTACGCCGCTACAAAATATTGCTAAAGGCGCAGTCGATTTGGGCGACTTGCAAGACGAAGAAGAGAAAGCTGAAGCCGAGAAAGCACAAGAAACCATGAAGCCCATGGTTGATAAGCTCAAAACCACGCTTAGTGGACGTGCTAAAGACGTACGAGTGTCCAATCGTTTGGTCGATAGCCCAGCGATACTAGTGACCCCAGAAGGTGAGTTGTCGCCGCAAATGATTCAAATGCTCAAGCAAATGGGTCAAGAGGTACCAGATACCCAACCGATCTTGGAGGTCAATCCTGATCATCCGCTAATCAAAAAGCTTGAGAGTAGCGAGCAGTTTGATGAGTTGGCGCAAGTCATCTTTGATCAAGCGCTACTAGCCGATGGTGGTCAGCTTGATGATCCGGCCGCATATCTTAAGCGTGTGAATGAGCTATTGATGAAATAAGCACTGTTTTAAAAATTCATTATAGTTAATAAAGAAAAGGTCTTAATTATAAGGCCTTTTCTTATACTGATTCTTCTATCTATCTCTATACTTAAAAGTGACGTTTGGACTTTCTAGCTATTTTTACAAATCAGCCTTACTGTCTTTACTCACAATCCGTTACAATTGGGTCAGAATAGCAAGATAGACTGTCTATAGTTGCTAGCTAACGGGTTATTGATAACTTTTTTCCGTCCCTTTACTTCTTCTGACTGGATAGAGGTCTAATCTTTGTCATTCTCATCGCAAAAAAATATTTCTCTCCAGCGCTTTTCGCTCAATTTCGCTGCCAATATTATCGCAGCTTTGTGGATGCTGGTAGGGTCGACCCGTGCCTTTTCTTGGGTGAAACCAACCTTTATACAGTTCGCCGTTTTTGCCGTGTTGGCGCTGAGTAGCAATGTCTTATTTTCATGGTTAGCCGCTCAAAGTGGTAGCGTGTTTAATGAGCAAGGGCTGGTCAGCTATTTGATTTGGCCAACCATTATCCTATTGGGCGGTATTATCCTTGCTCGCCGTTCTGGCAATCAAGCACTCTTATTTGTACCGGTCATACTGTGGCTAACCGCTGATACGCTCTCAGCATTATTACAAAGCATGGTTCAGTTTTTTGGTAGTCAAGGCTGGCTGCCAGATTGGAGTTATTCATTCTTACCCATACTGTTTTTGCTATTGTTTTTGTGGCAGACCTTAGCGTTGATATGGATTCTTGCTCGTCGTCTAAGGACACCGTGGTGGGAGCGCATTATCTTGCTGCTAGGCTCATTAGCTCTGCTAACTATTTGGCAAAATAACGTTGCTGACCAGCCGATATTTAAGCAAGTACCCGTTCAGCCCATGATAGCCGAAGCGGCTTTGTATGAGCAGCCACGACTGTTGCAACAAGCATTAAATAGTGTTGATCCTAGTGTCGCTGGTAAGAGTGATTGGTACTTTATGGGCGTAGCCGGGTTTTCTGGACTGGATGTTTTTCGCTCGGAGATTAACAAAGTCCGTGAATTATTTGATGTGCGTTTTGGTACCAGTGGGCGTTCTTTAGCACTGATTAATAACACTTATAGCTGGCTTGATGAACCTATAGCGACCAAAACCAGTATCTTGCGAGGCCTGAAAAAAATTGGCCAACAGATGAATGCGGATGAAGATGTGCTGTTTTTAACTCTATCTTCTCATGGCGATCAAGATATTGTGTTGTTAGATAATCCTCCTTTGGAAATGGAACACTTAGATGCGGCATGGCTTCGTGAGGCCTTAGACGAGTCTGGTATTCGCTGGCGGGTCATTGTGGTATCAGCTTGTTATTCAGGCTCATTTATCGATGAATTGGCTTCACCTACGACAGTTATTATAACCGCCTCAGCCGCTGATAAAATGTCCTTTGGCTGTACCAATACCGCTGAGATGACCTATTTTGGTCAAGCGTTTTTTGCTGAGAGCTTACGTGAGAATACTAGCTTTACAGCGGCGTTCAAAGATGCCATTAGACGGGTGCAAGAACGTGAAAGCTTGATGGGTTTTGAGCCATCTGAGCCGCAAATGGTGATTGGTAGCCTTATGGAAACCGCTTTACCTGCTTTTGAGAAAGCTCTGTTTGATCAAGCACGTCCTTCGGTTAGGTCTATTACCAATGGTGATAAAGGCGCTAATGTGACAAAGCCCATAACCATTGATATAGTAGAGGGTGCTGAGTCAAACTAGACCAGAGACGAGCTTATTTAATTGAACTCATCACCAAATTCTAGATTTTGTATTTGTATTTATCATAAAAAAGGAATATAAACTATGAATAATTCTTTCAATCACAATTTGACGGCTAATTCAAAACTGACTCAGGTTAGTGTCAATCGCTGTTTTGATGGTGAGCAGCATTATTATAGCCATCAATCGAGTGCTACCAAGACCCCGATGACTTTTAGTATATATTTGCCGGATGAAGCGCTGGCAGGTCAGCGTTGTCCCGCTATTATGTATTTATCAGGTTTGACCTGTAACGCTGATAACGTCACTCATAAGGCCCACTTTCAACAAAAGTGTAGTGAGCTTGGCATGATTTTTATTGCGCCAGATACTTCTCCTCGCAGTAGCGAAGACACCGATGTGCCGAATGACGAGCGTTATTTTGTCGGTCAAGGGGCCAGCTATTATGTTGATGCGACTAAGGCACCTTGGTCTGAAAACTTCAATATGCAAAGTTATATTGTTGATGAGCTTTATGATCTATTGCGCACCGAGTTTGCGATTAGTAGTATCGGTGTGACGGGGCACTCAATGGGAGGACATGGCGCACTACTTTTAGGTTTCACCTTTCCTAGTAAGTTTGTTAGTGTCTCGGCCTTATCACCTGTATGTGCAGCTAGTGAATCAGCTTGGGGTGAAGCGGCTTATACCGAATACTTTGGCGATGATAAAACCGTATGGCAAAAGCACGATGCAGCGCATACTATCGAGAGAGTAGGTCAGCAGTACCCAAGTATCTTGGTTGATCAAGGCGCAGCCGATAACTTTTTAGCAGAAGGACAGCTACAAACTCCTAAGCTGCAACAAGCCTGTGAAAAGGCTAATCAGCCTTTGACCTTACGTTATCAAGCAGGTCATGATCATAGTTACTACTTTATCCAAAGCGTCATCAATGATCATATTTGGCATCACTGGCGGATGGCGCAGTTGAGCTAAAAGATTGGGTTTTACGCGATAAGCGTTAATAATAACAATAAGCATTAATAATAAATAGGCAGACTTTATGGCAGATAGCCAAGTATTTTCAGTGAGCACTCTAAGTGCTGATAATTACAAGGGCTCAGCAGCTCAGCGATCTGACCTTCAGACGTCTTTTGCAGTGATGCAGGCTGATATGGATAAAGCTTTACAAGTTGAACGCCAAAACAGTGCTGATAAGGCAAATGTGGCTGGTTCTGATGATAGCCTACTAAAACCAGTCAGTAGAACAGATAATAAGGCACTTGATAGCTCACAGCTCTCCCGGGTGATAGAGATGGCTTGGGAGGATAGAACGCCTTTTGCTGCTATAGCCTACAGCTATGGACTTAGTGAGGCTGATGTTATCAAGTTGATGCGTCAAGAGTTAAAGCCTTCCTCTTTTCGTTTGTGGCGCCAGCGGGTAACCGGTCGCACCACTAAACATCAAGCTAAGCGTCCTTTTATAGTGGGCCGTGCTTATTGCCAAACGCAGTATAAGCAGCGTTAGCACTTCGGCTCTAATAAAGGCCTGAAGCCGTAAAGTATTCTATTAAAATTTATGCACAACTCAACTGGGTAGTTAATTATGATTTGTCCTTCTAAACCTTATTTAATTGCGCCTTCGATTTTATCCGCCGATTTTGCCCGGCTCGGTGAAGAAGTAGAACGGGTGCTAGCCTCAGGTGCAGACGTGGTACATTTTGACGTAATGGACAATCATTATGTCCCTAATTTGACTTTCGGGAGCATGATCTGCAAAGCGCTACGAGATTATGGTATCGATGCGCCTATTGACGTGCATCTAATGGTAAGTCCAGTAGATGGAATGATTGAGCAGTTCTTGGAAGCAGGGGCGAGCATTATTACTTTTCATCCAGAGGCCAGTGGGCATGTTGATCGCTCCCTCCAATTGATTAAGGATGGCGGTGCTAAATGTGGTTTGGTGCTCAATCCTGCCACGCCGCTACATTATTTAGACTATGTTATGGATAAAGTCGATCAAATCCTGTTGATGAGTGTCAATCCAGGTTTTGGCGGGCAGTCTTTTATCGAGAGCACCTTAGATAAGGTACGCGAAGTGCGTCAACTTATTGATGCTAGTGGGCGGAATATCAGACTAGAAGTTGATGGCGGTATTAAAGCTAATAATATTCGTTCTATCGCTGAGGCGGGCGCTGATATGTTCGTTGCAGGTTCTGCTATTTTTAATCAACAAGACTATACAGCAGCTATTTCGGCTATGCGTGATGAGCTAGCTTTAGTCAATAAGTAAAGCAAACAACCATAAACGATAATACTAATCAGTAGTCCTAATTTAATAAAGGATTGATATTGTCGTGAACGGTGCCATCTAAGCTTTAGCGCATCAAATAACTTATAGTAGAGGTGAGATATGGATAAGCAAAAGTCGTTTGCCTCATCAGAGTCTTCTGTTTCAGCAGCAGCGAAACATCAACCGCCTGACCAGTCTAAAGAGAAGCAAAAACGTAGCTTAGTCCCTAAAGGAATTACTATAGGTCTAGCTATCTTTGCTTTAGTGCTAAGCCTTGCCGGTTATGGCTTTCGTTTAATGGTTGGTGAAGAGCCTGCATCGGTGCTACAGCATGCAGCAGTGGTGGTACCAGCATTTGTACTGGGGATTCCATTTTTGTTCTGGCTGGGTTCACAAGCGTTGAATAAATTTAGAGGCATGCATATCGAGACTAGAAATGCTTTGAGCCTTGGCTGGCTCACTGCCTGTGTAGCTATGTTATGGTTGATGGGCACTTATAGTTAGGGTTTAGCAGAATAAATACGCTCACCATAAATATAGCGCAAACAGAGATTCTTTGGCGAAGGCTCAACACTTATTACTTCTTTTTCATTAATGAGCTGCGATAGATTATCGTGACTGGATACTTGCATGCAAAAATCATCATCTAAAATCACTGATATTATCTTTCCAAAAGATCTGCCCAATGGCTTGTTTATAGGCTTAATCATTGCCTGCTTGCTATTAGGGCTATCATCGCTAAGGTATGGTACTAATTGGCAAGGTTGGCTGCACGTATTCGAAAACTGGCTATTAATGTTAGTGATATATCCAACGGCAACGGCTACGGTAGCGTTACCGTTTAAATATCGGGATCCTAGTTTAGAGCTTAAGCAGGCTTATTATTTAGGGATGTTTGTAGCGCTGTTATTTACTTTAGCAAAGCTGCGTTATTGGCGCTAAAACTATTTAAAAAAACCGAGAGATAGCTACTGATTGATAAGAGTTGTGTCAACCCCTCTTGAAATCCATGCCCAAAGCGTCCATTGTATGAGTATTACGTATTTACCCAATCCATCATAAGTGTGTTCTACATGCGGATGAAAGGGCTAACGAGGATAATATTAAATGCCATATGATATCGATAATGAAATAGAAGTAGATAACGATAACCAAGATAAGTTTTCAGGCTTTGCCAAAGAAACCACGCTTGAACTGGTAGAAGCGGAAGATGGAACCTTATTATTGCGCGATACCGGAGAGGATAGTGATCCACTGATGACTATTGATTTCTCTGATAAGCTCAAAGAGCTGCTCGGTAGCGACACTCAAGCTATTGGTCAGCACATGATTCACGCCGCTATTCAGGTCATCATGCAAAAGCAGATGAGCCAATGGCACGCTCATGTTTACGATAAAGAGCCTACACACTATAGTTAATGAAGGTATTTCATAAGCTGTTATAAGTTTTAGTAGGGTGCCATACTAAATAATAGCCAATAGAAAAAGGGTTTGTTAATTAATTAACAAACCCTTTTTTTGTGCTGCCTAACTTATAGCTCAAATAAGCAGTTCAAATGAGACTGATTATTATAAGCCTTATAACTAAAGCTTATAAAGTACGACAGCTTATAAAAGTATAGCTTATTTGATTTTTGCTTCTTTAAAGATCACATGCTGGCGAACTTTTGGATCAAACTTTTTGATTTCCATTTTGCCAGGCATAGTGCGCTTGTTTTTAGTCGTGGTGTAGTAGTATCCAGTACCAGCTGTTGATACCAACTTAATTTTGTCTCTCATGATAGCTTTCCTTTAATGAGGGTCTTCAAACGGTGGGTATTGAATAAAATAAATCTAAAGTATTTAAGGAATAGGATTTATAAAATCGCTAAACTTATACTTTTTGACCTTGTGCACGCAAATCTGCTAGCACTTTATCAATACCTACTTTGTCGATAACACGTAGACCTTTAGTAGATACACGTAAACGTACAAAACGATTCTCAGACTCTACCCAAAAACGATGGTTATGAAGGTTTGGTAGGAAGCGACGACGGGTCTTATTGTTTGCGTGCGAAACATTATTACCCACCATAGGGCGCTTTCCAGTCACTTGGCAAACTCTAGCCATGGGGAACTCCTAATCTATAAGGTATGAGGATTTCTCATACCAGTCTGGGCAAGTTGCGCCAATTTGCGGCATGGACGCAGCAAGCAACACTTTTGCACCAAACAAAACTGTATGAAGGTTGAGCTGGCATAACTGCTATCTAAAGGCAAATAACAGAGTGACCAATTCAGAAAATTTTAAAGCCGACATTTATACCATAAAATGACAGAATATTCAAATCATTTTACGATAACTGCCGTTATTAGTATTGACCATTATACCCTGAATTGAACATAGAGTGTTACCGATTACTTATAACTAACTTTAAACTTTTAGTTGTAAGTTGATTAAAAAGACAGTAAAGTTGCTGTAATGTATTGTATACAATTAAATAACAATTTAAACAATAGCGTAACAGTATATATTGTATCTGCTTCTTACCTCTACTAATAGTCGTAATGTTTATTGTCTGAACAAACTATCGCCAATGCGGAGTCCCAAAAATGTCACACACTTCACGACCAGTAACTTCTAAGCTGTTTCAATTTACCGCACTGACTTTGGCACTGGCTTTAGCCGGTTGTGGTGGCGGTGATGGCGATACCGTAGATTCTATCGCACCTCCACCTGATACAGGTGTGCAGCAGCCGGGTAGTGGTGGGACGGATGATACTACTAAATCCCAAGCAAGTGAAATATACATCTCTGCTGAAAAAAATCAGTTATTAACAGGTAGTGATAAAACTAATATTGCTATTAGAGTTACGGATAGTAATGGTGGGATTGTCAGTAATGTACCTGTCAAGATAAATATTGCTGATGCGGCACTGTATGGGTTGTCTTTGAATGGTACTTCTAATCAAGTAACTGATGATAAAGGTTTAATTAATGTAGAATTAATACAGAACACAGTGGGTATAGACTCCCAATTAAACCATGACAGCTTATTGACTGTTTTTATCGATGAAAAAGACAAGATGGTAAAACAAACCCTCCCTATTTTAGTGTCAGGAACTCGTACAAGCAATGTTGTCTCGTCTAAAAACCTAGTAGAAGCTGGAGAAAACTTTAGAATATCAGGTCAAGTCGTAGATGGTGTATCTAAACCTGTGGCTAATGCGACTATTGTTTTATACAGTAATGATAAAGAAGCGGGAACCGGATTTACTGATAATAGTGGTAAGTTTATCTTTGATTTAAATGCTTCCAATTTAGAGATATTAGACGTCGGTTATTTATTTAGTCTTGAAGTTAAAGGTGAACAAATTAGTCAACGTATCCCCGATGTTCTAACGGTGGTTTCGACTAATAGCTCAACTATGAGTTTTTCGGAAACCCCTGATATTATAGTTGGGAATAAGCAAAAAGTTACTTTGAGTGTTCCAAATGCGGCTAATGGGGATGTTGTATTTATTTCAACTAATAAAGGTGAGATATTAATTTCTGCTAATGAGGTTCGAGGAAGCTCTCGTCGAGGTTTAGTTGCAATAAATGGAAAAATAGAGTTTTATATTGATTCAAACGTACCGGGTCCAGCAACTATAAGAGCAGAACATGGTAGAGAAACTAAAGAAGAGGTACTGAGTTTTGTATCAATTAATCCGACCAAATTATTATTACAGATTGAGCGTGCTGTCGTAAGTGTTGGAGGTTCTACTTCAGTAGTAGCTCGAGTGTTAGATAAAAATGATGCTCCTGTTAAGAACGCTATAGTGCAGTTTACTACCATTAGAGATGCATCTGGTGGGAGTCTAGGTCAAGGTTTTGCTTACACTAATGACAGTGGGATTGCTACGGTGACTTACAATGCTGGAGAGAACCCAACGAGTACAAATGGCGTTACTATAAAAGCTGAGGTACAGTCAGTTAAGCTACCAAGCGGTCAGGAGAAATCAATTAATCCTATTCAAGATACTTCAGAGATTACAGTTCAAACGAGATCTACCTATATCAGCTTTGCTTTTGCTGATAAAGTAACTACTGATAATAGCCAAATATACTACTTTAGAAAAGGATCTATCAGTGTTCTTAATAGTGCTGGTAAGCCTGCTATCAATCAGCCAGTGTCTATTAACTTGACT
Organism: Psychrobacter jeotgali; assembly: GCF_904846315.1. NCBI lineage: Bacteria > Pseudomonadati > Pseudomonadota > Gammaproteobacteria > Moraxellales > Moraxellaceae > Psychrobacter > Psychrobacter jeotgali. The sequence goes on along the minus strand of NZ_CAJHAF010000001.1, from coordinate 1,756,281 downwards.
CCTGACAGCTACTTAAAAGGTTATTTCGATATCATTAGAAACTTGTTTGGCACCAATATCTGGCAGCAAAATGCAGTTATTTGTAATAATGAAGATAAAAATAATAATGGAATTCTAGATCCTAATGAGGACTTCAATGGGAATCAGCAACTGGACCCCGTCAACGTAGCAGCAGTTATTAATGATAACGGCCAAACAGTTGACTCTAATCAGAACTTTAACTTTGTGACGGATAATACTGGAAGAGTTGACTTTTCAGTGCGCTATCCAAAGCAGTATGCAAACTGGTATAGGGCCAAAGTCACTGTGAATACTAGAGTAGATGGTAGTGAATCACAGCAGTCTCGTACAATAGACTTCCCAGCTTCAGTAGATGACGTTGATATCAGTACACCTATTCGTCCTAATACTAATAGCCCGTTTGGAACTGATCTAAGCTGTGCTAGCCCTAGGTAGCAAAAAATGTAATTAACTAAACCCTCAATATTAATTGAGGGTTTTTGCATTATTAACATTGAATAACTAAAAATGACTCACTTGCTTAGCAAAATATTGCGAAAGCGACTAAAATAGCTGGTTTGCTACGCTGTCAAAATCTTTAAACATAACAGCGGGCTTTGTTCTCTTTTTTAAATTGGGCTCATTATGTCAGACAATATAACCAACACTTCATCCGATACCTTATCTAATAACGCAGCTATCAGTAAATATCTTAATGAAGCTACCAATAACGATACGGCTACCTTGCTCATCAAGTGCCGCGATCAAGCCGGCATTGTACAGGCAGTATCGGAGTTTATTTATCGTTATGGTGCCAATATTATTACCCTTGATCAGTATTCAACTGCTCACGAAGGCGGACAGTATTTTATGCGCTTAGAGTTTGTATTAGCGGGGCTCAGCGATATTATTGAGAACTTTGAAGGCAGTTTTGCCCATACCGTTGCCAAGCGCTACGATATGACTTGGCGCTTGCACGATAATGCGATTAAGACCAAAGTGGGCATTTTGGTATCAAAATTTGACCACGCTTTATTAGATTTATTATGGCGGCATGAACGTGGGCTGCTTGATTGTCAGATTACCTCGGTAGTCAGCAATCATGAAGATCTGCGTCAGTCGGTAGAAAACTTCGGTATTCCCTTTCATCATGTGCCGGTTACCAAAGAGAATAAAAAGCAAGCAGAAGCACAGATTCATGAACTATTGGCAGGTAATGATTTGCTAGTATTAGCTCGTTATATGCAGATCCTATCTTCTGATTTTGTGCAGCGCTGGTCTATGAAGATTATCAATATTCATCACTCGTTTCTGCCGGCGTTTGTAGGGGCAGACCCTTATCGGCAAGCTTATGAAAAAGGCGTTAAACTAATTGGGGCAACCGCTCATTATGTAACCGCCGAGCTTGATCAAGGGCCTATTATTGAGCAAGATGTGCACCGAGTGACTCACAAACAAGGCGTAGCAGAATTACGGGCAATTGGGCGTGATATCGAGCGTAATGTGCTGGCGCGGGCGGTAAATTGGCATGTACAGAATCGGGTTATTGTCAGTGGTAATAAAACGGTGGTGTTTAATTAAAAGTTAAGCTTTTTGGAAGCAGTTTTTTTATTAAACTGAAGTATCAAGCTGAAGCAAATAGCTGGTATTAAAATATAAGCGGAAGGTCAGCAGATAATGCTACCGGCCGCTATATTTTTACGTTCGTACTCCCAGTATCATTTCTAGAACGAACTTACTGCCCACAAATCCTATAGCCAGTAAAATAAAGGCATAAATAGTCAAATTAGCAGCTCGTTTACCACGCCAACCTGCACGCCAATTGCCAAGCAATAACCCACCAAGCAATAGCCAAGAGAGTATGCTAAAGACGGTTTTGTGGGCAATATGCTGCGCCAGCAAGTCCTCTACGTAGATAAAACCGAACCCTAAAGCGATACTCAGCAAGACAAAGCTGACCAAAATCATATCGAATAACAAGCTCTCCATACTCTGTAAGGAGGGCAGCTTATTGACCCAAAAGCGATGAATCGTTTGGTGCTTAAGCTCACGAATTTGTAGGCGTAAAAATAACGCTTGTACCGCAGCCATCAGCAGCACACAATAGGCGGCAAATGATAAGATGATATGAGCTTCAAGACCGACACTGACATCAGTGAGCGGCTGATAGGGCGCTCGTCCAATATAACCTAACGTCATACCAATAAAGGCGGTCGGAGCGGCCAAAATGCCCAAACTTACTATAGGCCGATATAAAGAAAACAGCACGTAGAATAATAAAAAGAATAAGCTAATTAAGCTTAAGACATTAAATAAATTAAAGTTTAGCCCGTATAAGGTAAAAATATAAGGGTATAGCAGTGTAGTATGCGCAAGCATTCCTACTAGCAATAAGCCTAAACTGATGCTTTTATAGATAGGCTTGTCTTGAATGAGCGCCCAACCGATATGGACGCTAACCAAGATATAAACCATACTAGCAACCAAAAATGCAACTGGCACAGGTAAAAAACCTCATCTTATTATGAACGCAAAACAGCCGCTCAAGTTAACGCTAAAGTGTTATTATCACAAGGATTAGAATAATCATCCAATTTATCATAAAATAGACTCTAATTGAGCATCATCTTTTTTATTCTTAAAAAGTGTTCATCTTTTAGAGAAATCGCTTAAGAGTAAAAATGAACTGTTTTGCAAAACCGTTATAAAACTTAAGCTGTCTTAATGCTATAGTATTGATAATAAGCCAGTTTTTTATAACAGTGGCAGCACCGGTTAATATTATCGGTATTTAATACAATGAATTATGGATGTCGATAGCGAAACACACTAGTTTATTTACGAATAAATTAGAGCTTTTATGAGCAAGCCAGATGCGCTATAACTTTTATGCTTTGTAAGCTATTCGAACGATTTAGCTGAGTACTATTTTAACTAAGATTTTAATTAAGAATTATTTTAACTGAGAATTATTTATGTTTGATACTTTAACCGAACGTTTATCCTCGAGTCTTCGCAATATTGCTGGTACAGGACAATTAACCGAAGATAATATCAAAGATACCTTACGTGAAGTGCGTATGGCACTGCTTGAAGCCGATGTGGCACTGCCAGTCACCCGTGATTTTGTTAAGCGTGTCAAAGAGCAGGCGCTGGGCGCCGAAGTGCTCAAAGAGCTGGCACCTGGACAGGCTTTTGTTAAAATCGTCCACGATGAGCTGACCGAGATGATGGGTAGTGCTAATCAGCAACTGGAGATGACCGGTAAGCCGCCCGTGGTCTATCTGCTTGCAGGTTTGCAAGGTGCGGGTAAAACCACCACAGCTGGTAAGTTAGCTAAATACTTACAGGAGCGTCAAAAGAAAAAGGTGATGTTAGTATCCGCTGACGTCTATCGCCCAGCCGCTATCCAGCAGCTAGAGCAAGTGGCAGGGCAGGTCAATGCTAAGTTCGTCAACTCAACGACCGATGAAAATCCTATTGATATTGCTTTGCGTGCGATCGAAGAGGCCAAAATTCAATATCAAGATATCTTGATTATCGATACCGCCGGTCGTCTTGCCATCGATGATATGATGATGGATGAAATTAAGGCGCTGACCGATGCGGTTAACCCCTCTGAGACCTTATTCGTAGTCGATGCGATGACTGGTCAGGATGCGGCAAATACCGCCAAAGCCTTTAATGACGCATTGCCACTGACTGGCGTTATCTTAACTAAAACCGATGGTGATGCCCGCGGCGGTGCAGCCTTGTCAGTAAGAGCTATCACTGGTAAGCCAATTAAGTTCTTAGGGCGCGGTGAAAAACTAGATGCATTAGAAGCATTCCATCCTGAGCGTATTGCCCAGCGTATCCTTGGTATGGGTGACGTTTTAAGCCTAGTTGAGGAAGTCGAGCAAAAAATCGACCGTGATAAAGCCGAAAAAATGGCTAAAAAGATGCAAAAGGGCGGTGAATTTGACCTTGAGGATCTCTTGACCCAGTTTCAACAAATGAAGAATATGGGCGGCATGGCAGGATTCCTCGATAAGATGCCGGGTATGGGCGGCTCTGATATGCAAAAGGCGGTTGAAGATGCCAAACCAGAAGAAAAAGTGCGCGAGATGGAAGCACTGATTAATTCGATGACGCCGTTTGAGCGTAAAAACCCTGATAAAATTAACCCCAGTCGTAAGCGCCGTATAGCGGCAGGCTCTGGTCGTGAGATTCAAGACGTCAATCGCTTGCTAAAACAGCATAAGCAAATGGCAAAAATGATGAAAATGATTTCTAAGCCAGAAGGTATCAGTAAAATGATGAAGTCTATGCAAGGCCTAATGGGCGGCGGCGGAGCTGGTGGTGGCGGTGGTCCATTATTCGGCGGTGGTCAATCAGGCGGCACTAAGGATGTGAACCCACAGCAGATGGCTAAGCAAATGGGGTTAGATCCAAACAATCTGCCTAGTACCGATGAGATGCAAAAACAAATGCAGGAGCTGCAAAATAACGCTCCTAAGAAGTTTAAAACTCGCTTCTAGGCTGGCTGGTCGTTATTTATAAAGTCAAAATAAAAGCCCCAAAGCTGTTAGTAGGATTAACAGTTTTGGGGCTTTGTTATGCTATAGTCGATTCTAAATAAAACAGATACATTATATTTAAACGCGGGACTGGTATGAATTTTACTGGCGTGCTGTGCCTACGCCGACAGAGGCTGCGCAAAATTCATACCAGTCCCGCTGTATCGTTTTTATAATGAACTCACTATATTGCATTTGGCTTTAATGTTTTGACTCCTATTCAGCGGCGGTAGCAATGTCAGGAATATATTGTTTGAACTGATAGCTTTGTTCGTTAAATAGGTCAATGCCGCAGTCGAGCTGACTGATCCAGTCTAAAAATTGATGAAATACTTCTTGGCCTTCTAAGCGATAACCGTGTTGGGGCACCATCATAGAAACATCCAAATTGCGCACAGCATCTGCCCATAGCCGTGTGACTTTTTTGCTGGTCATATAGCGCTGATGAAAGCCTTCCATATTACCGATATGAGTATGAAAGTCTTGGACGGCTTGACCTGAATCACCTACCAATGAAGCCCCCATATCGCCTGAAAATAGAATTTTACTTACAGGATCATAAAACTGAAAATTACCTACAGAGTGCAAGAAATGTGCTGGCATCGCAACAATACCATTATTGCCTAATGGGTAGTAGCCACCAATATCTGGAATGGTCATCAAGCGCTCAGACAAACTCTGCTTCAGTCGTCCTTTAGTAAAAGCAGAATTATAATGCGGCAGAAACCGCTCCCATAGTTTGGGAATCAGTACACTAGCGCCTTCAACATGAATCAGCCAGCGCGGCATGGAGGCGATAATATCAGGATCTTGATGTGAACCAATCACATAACGGATATTTGTCATGCGGGTATGCTTTATGATATTGATCGTTAAGGGAGCAAAGGTCAGGTCGCCGCCTGGATCAATAACCGCTGCTTCATCACCATCAATAATTAGAAACTGATTAGAAGGCACGCTTTCATTATCATGTGGCATAGAAAAAACCACACATTTATGGTGGCCATCGTCATATAAAATGTGATGATACATTTGATGCTCCAGTAGGCAACAAGACTCATGCATATGCCATAAAGAGGCTGACAAAGCTTAAGCATTGATAAGTAAATATAAAATGAGAAATCATTATAGTTGATGTGGGATTAAAGATAAACTTAAATATCTATTAATTAACCCAAGTTTTAAAACTTTAACCATTCTATACAGCGCCTAATTCTAAATGCTATGATAGCCACTATTTTTATAAAAAATTGTGGTTTATAGAACTATTGGTTCTTATCAAGCCAACTGCTTTGCAAGGCCAATAGTTGTTCAAAGCTAAATAATTGTTGAAAGTTAATAATACAAATTGAGGTGATAATGTTTTTAGCCATGGATACCGTGTTTGACCAATGCTCAGTCGCGCTATTGGATGCAGAGGGTAAGGTGGTATCAAGTGCTACCGAAACCGGTAAGCGTCAACAGACTCAGCAAATTCTACCGATGATTGATACGCTTTTATCGGAAGCTCAAGTGAGTCTAGCTGATATGCAGGCGTTAATATTTAACCGTGGTCCAGGTGCGTTTAGTGGTATTCGCATTAATACTGCTGTGGTGCAAGCGTTGTCAGTAGCTCATGATTTGCCCTGTGTCGGCGTATCGAGCTTGCAAACGATAGCGCAAAAAGCTTATCAACAATATGGTTTAACGCAGGTATATAGTGCGCTAGATGCCCGTATGCAGCAGGTTTATTTTGCTCATTACGTGTTGCAAAATGAGTCAGCAGATAGTTTGGATGGAACGGCTAACCCCTTTCATAATGAGATTATGCAGCCTGCTTATATAGCTGATTCTACCTCTATAACTGATGATAGCGGTGAGCAATTACTGGATTATGCTAGCTATACCACTCTTAATATCCCTGTCGTTGGTAATGGTTCAGCGCTGTTAAGTTTACACGATGACCAAAGCTATTATGAAGCCGTTTGGCCTGATGCAGCCATCATTGGCAAGCTGGGAATAGCGCAGTTTATGGTGTCTGGGGGTACGGATGCGGCGCAAGCGCTACCAAAATATCTGCGCAATCAAGCATGGAAAACCCTAAAAGAGCAAGGGAAGGCTTAAAAATAATAGGGATAACTATAAAAGCCCTTTAGTATAGAATACGGCGCAAACATTCAAAGCAACAATACAATAATATGACCCTATAATAATAAGGACAGGCGCTAGTGCTGTTTTTAGGTCTCTGGTTAGGAACGTGATTGTGGATATACTTTTATTAATTCAAGCGGTTATCATGGGTATCGTCGAAGGTATCACTGAGTTTTTACCGATTTCTAGCACGGGTTATTTAATCCTATCAGCAGACTTGATGAGTTTTTGGACTAAAGAAAAAGTTGATTTGTTCGTGGTGGTGGTACAGCTAGGCGCTATTTTGGCAGTCATTTATGATTATTGGGGTCGATTGTGGCAGGCTTTGATGGGATTATTGACTGGCAAAGCAGAAGGGATGACTAATCCAAGACAGCTAGGGCTTAGTCTGATTGTGGCGACTATTCCAGTGATGATTGTCGGTTTTACATTTGCCGATGAGATTAAGCAGTACTTATTCAATCCTATCACAGTGGCGATCATGCTCATCATTGGTGGCTTGTTGATTTTTTATGTTGAAAACCGGCCTAAAGCTATCATCGCTCATGAAGCTGAAGAGGTCAGCCTAAAAACTGCCCTAAAAATTGGATTGTTTCAGTGTTTAGCGTTAGTACCGGGCACTTCACGTTCAGGCGCTACCATTATCGGCGCATTATGGCTTGGAGTCTCACGTAAAGCCTCAGCAGAGTTCTCTTTCTTTTTAGGTATCCCAGTTATCGTCGGTGCCGCTTTGCTTGATTTAATCAAGCATCATGAAGTCCTCACTAGTAGTGAGGATTGGCTGGTATTGGGCGTAGGTACAGTCGTATCATTTGTCGTGGCACTGCTTTGTATTCGCTGGCTGGTAGCGTGGGTCAGTCGCCGCGACTTCAAAATCTTTGCTTGGCTACGTATCGTTACAGGTATTATTGTGTTGGTTGCCGCTTGGGTATTTGGTTATCAGTTTGCAGGATAAAGCAGCACGTGACAAAAAATCTGCTCACTCTGTTTAGCATTGGCTATATTTTTAAGGACTTTCAGATTAAGACTTTTAAATTACTTTACATTGATGCCGCTCAACAAGCTCAAATTGAGGATCTGCAAGCGCTCATTGAGCACTATAAGCTTCCCCTTAAATTGGATGCTGAGTTACTAGAGGGCAAGCTTAATCAAAAACGTCGCCTACGCTTAACTGATGAGTACGCACAGCCGGTTTTACTGTTGGATAATAAAAAGTTAGATGACAAAGGGCAGCTATCATTATTAACTGAAAGGCTAAGCGTAGCGCTAGAGTGGGATAAGTTGCAGCGGCGGGTAGTCAGCGCAGGGCGCAAGTCAGAGCTGTTATTGCAAGCGGCCAAACTTACCGCAGACAGCGTGGTTATAGATGCCACCGCAGGCTTTGGTCACGATAGCTTGATACTAGCCAGCAGCGGCGCGCAGGTGACCATGCTGGAGCAACAACCGCTGATGGCGTTATTACTGCTTGCTGAACAGCAGCGGATGAGCAGACAGCCTAATTGGCAAAAACTAATGTCGCGGCTACATATTATTAATATTGATGCGCTGAGCTATTTTACTGATGAGAAAAATATTACCAATAATAGCGTAAAGGTGATTTATCTAGATCCGATGTTTCCAGCAGACAGTTATCAAGATAGCAAAACCGGCAAGGGCGCTAAAGTTGGCAAGCACATGCAAGCGCTGCACCAGCTTGCAAAGCCACCCTCGTTACCTGAGGAGCAACAACTCTTAAAAAGCGCTCAAGCAGTGATTAGTCAAAATGATACAAAAATGGGCCGAGTCGTTATTAAACGTCCCCAACAAGCGCCATTTTTTGCACAGCAGCCGCCTAGCGAGAGCTGGAGCAATGAGGCATTACGTTTTGATGGCTACTTTATATGAGGGCTGTTTTATATAATGATTAATCTATATAAGCGCAATAATCTATGGATCATAAGCTTAGGAGTGAAGGATGACAACGATAATAATTTGGGTCATGGGTGCCGCCTTACTACTGATCAATATCTTGCTACGTACTCGTATTCTCAGGCTAGAAGCACGCTTACGAGAGCTTAGCAATCCCCAAGAACAACTGGCTTTTTTACGTAAGCAAGCAAAATCAACCCAGAATAATAAAATCGCCGCAATCAAAGCTTTACGCAAACAGTATCCTGAGCTATCACTGATGGAAGCTAACAAGCTATGGCAACAAATACAGCAGTAGCGATAGTAATTGACATAGCAGCTGACAGAGTAACTGACGTAATAAAGCGATATAAATAGAGATGTTATAAGTCATGATAAATCATAGCCCCACCTTGACCTTTAAAGATAAGTTTTATGCTTATATGCAGCTGACCCGCTTTGATAAGCCAGTTGGCATTGAGCTATTACTTTGGCCAACTTTATGGGGGGTGATGTTAGCGGCAATGGGGCAAGCGCAGCAGCAAGGAGCAAGCGCTGGGCTGCCGAGTCTAAAGGTGTTTATCCTCTTTGCTTTGGGTGCGATTTTGATGCGGGCGGCAGGTTGTGCGATTAATGACTTCGCTGATCGTAAGGTCGATGGTTATGTGAGTCGCACTAAAGGTCGGCCATTAGCTGACGGGCGCTTGACGGGCAAGGAGGCGATTATAGCGTTTGTGGTATTGGTCGCCCTGAGTGCCAGTCTATTATTGTTTTTGCCGATCTCTGTGTTTTATTGGTCACTGGGCGCGGTAATTTTGGCCTTTATTTACCCCTTTATGAAACGCTTTACCCATTTGCCGCAAGTGTTTTTGGCAGCCGCCTTTGGCTGGGCGATACCGATGGCTTATGTGGCGATACAGGGCAGTCCTGATATTTGGTGTTGGTTATTGTTTGCCGCTTATATGTGCTGGACTATCGCTTATGACACCCAATATGCGATGGCTGATCGTGAAGATGATTTAAAGATTGGGGTCAAATCAACGGCGATATTATTTGGTCGCTACGATGTGATTATCATCTCGCTATTGCAGACGTTGTTTTTAATATTGATGGGCGCGGTGTTGTGGCATTACTTTGCGCCAACCAGTCTGAGCATTATCCCGGTGTTCGGCTTAGCGTTAGTTGCAATGATGTTTGCTAAGCAAAATAGCGCTTGTGCTACTCGTCAAGCACCTGCTTGTTTCCAAGCGTTTTTGGCTAATATTTGGGTAGGGCGTTATGTCTTTGCCTTGGTCGCAGTATCTTGTATATGGACGACATTTAATGGATAAGTTCAAGAAGTCGCCAAAAGCCTCAAAGCCTACAGTTACCAAAAACCCAGTAACCACTGATCTACAAATCAACTATGAGCTTAATCTGGCTGAGCATGGCTTGACACGTGAGCAAGTCATCGCCACCGAGCGCAAGTTAGCCAAATTTGCTAATGCCATGGATTCGGTAGTACGTATCCCTTTTACCAAGCAAGGATTAGGCGCTGATGCCGCCTTATCAACCATACCATTAGCGGGCGACTTGGCGGGTTTGGCTTTGACCAGCTATTCTTTTGTGTTAGGGCGCCGATTAGGGGTACCTGCTAGCAAGATGACCCCAGCCGTGCGCTTAGCACTTATCGATACGGTGGTTGGTATCATCCCAGCCGTCGGTACACTGTTGGATATCTTTATCCGTCCTAGCCGCAAGACTTTATTTATCGTTCACCAGCATATTCAGCAAGAGTACGGCATTACTGAAACCACTCACATGGATAGACCATTTTTGCATGAGCAACTAGAGAATAAACAGCGTAATAGCAAGTTTTGGCGTAATCCAGTGGTCGCCTGGCTATATCTGCATATCCCTGATATTTTGGGGTTAATATTTATTGCCGTTATTCTTTGGGGAGTATGGGCAGGTATAGGCTGGTTAGTGAGCTTTTTCGGTAGGGTAACGGGTTTTGGCTAGGGTCTGTTGAACATTCAAATACTAGGTTAATGATTAACTGCTAACGGTAATCACTAGCTTGCGCTGACCAGCACGCTCTCTATGCTCACATAAGTAAATACCTTGCCACAGTCCTAAACCCAGCTTGCCGTTGATAAGAGGGACAGTTAAGCTGACACCAAGCATCATACTTTTAAAGTGGGCTGGCAAGTCATCACTACCCTCAAGCGTATGACGATATTCGGGCTGATTGGCAGGGGCGACTTTATTTAACCAGTCCTCAGTATCGAGCCGTACATTGGGATCAGCATTTTCATTGATAGCCAAACTTGCTGAGGTATGCTGCAAAAACAGCTGCACCAAACCTGCTCCCGCTTGAGTAGAGATCAGCTCTTGAATCGCCTTGTCGATGATGGGGGTAATGATATGAATACCGCGTTCATAGGCAGGCAGGATAAGGGTGGTTTGTTGATAGCTCATGGTGCTCCTCACTATTAATCTAAGTCAGCTAAAGGCGTCTGCAAGCGTGTACGATTAGGCGACAACCGCTTTAGCATCGCCTCTGATAAAGGCGCAAACTTTCCTAGCATCATATCTGCTAGCGCCTCAGCACAGATGGGTGCAAAAGCATACCCTTTAGCGCCCATCGCACTTAGCGTCCACAGCCGTGCACTGTTAGCCAACGGACCGACCATCGGATGATAATCAGGAGTTTGGGTGCGTACGCCAGCACGAGCTTGCCATTTAGCAGTATCCACTGCAATGACCTCTGCAAGCTCTGGAATCGCCGTAACCAATTTGTCCCGGCTCACTTGGTGTTCATTATCACGAATATCGGTAACAGTCTCATTACGTATAAAGCTGGCGCCCATTAAAAAATGCGTCTGTGCTTCTACTACCTTATTCAATTCTCTATCGTCTTGTTGACCAACAAAAGTGGCGCAGTAGCCGCTATATTTCAGCGGTATTTTAGGTAGAGCGCTTATCTGCTCCTTAGTCGGGATAAACCAAGACAGCTGACCACGAATTTTTCGGCAATCAAAGATACGCTTATCTAAATAATGGCTTTCATAAGCGGCACAGATTACGACATTATCAGCTGTGACTGATAGCGTATTCTGCTGTTTATCACTGCCAGTAATACTAACGTGGGTCTCAGTTTCTGCTATTTTAGCAACGGTTAATTGTCTAAAGCTAATCAAAGGATGCGCCAAGATAACGGCTTTTAAGGCTTGCGGATTAACTAACCCCGACTGCGGTAGATATAAGTTTTCACCTAAATCTTGCGTCTTTAAACCGCTTTTTTGCTGAGCCTCAGTGGTTGCTAAGGTAGTCGCCATATCGTCAGGATAATCAGCTATTTGGCTGCTATCAATATTGGCTTTGATTAACAAATCCAGTGCGCCAGTCAACTCTATCACAGGGGCTGTGTTGCTTTTAGCAGCGCTATCATTGAGCTGTTGATACAGTCGGCTGCTATAGAGATAACCTATAGTATGCAGATGCTCATCAGCATGATGAATCGGTGTCATTTTGGGTGCTAAGAGCGCCCGCGGATTACCAGAGGCGCCTGCTAGCGGCGCTATTTTATCTAGCAGAGTTACCTTAATGCCACGATTCGCTAACGACCAAGCGCTCATTAAGCCGGAAACCCCCGCACCTATCACGATGGTATGACGGGGTTTGTCGGTCGTATCTTGGGTATTTCTAATAGGTGCTGAGTGGGCTAATTCTGAATTGCCTTCTATAACAGCGGTTAGCATCTCACGCTTGCGGCCAAAGCCTTTAACTTTTTTGATAGTAAAGCCGCTAGCTTGCAAGCCTCGTTTGACCACACCAGCACAGCTATAAGTAGCGGCAGTGGTTCCTGAATGCGACAAGCGTTGCAGCTGTGCAAATATCGATGTCGCCCATAAGGATTCATTACACGAGGGAGCAAAACCATCTAACAACCAAGCGTCAACATAAGCATTAGCATCGGCATTTTTTTGCTCTATGTCAGTTGCTAACTTTGCCAAACTATCAGCGGCATCACCCAGCCAAATATCGAGGGTTAGATTATCGTTATCGAAGTTAAGGCGGTGACAACCTGCAATTAGCGTAGGATAAGCGCTCAAAAGTAATTCGATTAAGTCACTAAGCTCAGGTGCACGTGCTTTCCATAATCTAAGTATTTGGCTTAAGTCTTCAAGCGCTATCGGATGCTTTTCAGTAGTGATAATATGCAGACGAGCGCTTGCTAAGTTCGGATGGGTAGTGCGAAGTTGTTGCCATAACTCCCACAGCGCTAGTACGTTAAGCCCTGTCCCAAAGCCCAGTTCAGCCACGGTAAAGCACTGATAAGGTGCTAAGTTAGCTAAACGCTCAGGTAAGTTATTACCGGTTATAAAAACATGACGTGATTCTGCTAAGCCGTCAGCATGAGAGAAATAGACATCACCAAACTCGCCCGATACTGGTACTTGGTTACCAGTGTCGTCCGTTTGCCAATCGATATTGGCCGGGCTGATGATATTTGAGTATTCGGTTTTTTCTATATTAGTACGAGCGGTCTTAGCCCTATTAGTATCAGCAGTGTCTGCCTTGGTAGCGGTTATAGAGGGGAGCTTGGACATAGAAAAATCACACCAAATAAACAAGAATGAGTAGCAAAAGGATTATCGTTACTAAAGGCTACCAGCGTTCTCGGCGGACGAATACCAACCATGAAACAAAGATACCAACCAGTAAGCTAATAACAACCGTAAAAGCCCCATACAGAAATAGCTGACCTTTACTCTCATAGACCAAAACATTGACCTGGGTTTGTAGGTCATTAACTTGCCGCTGCAATTGCGCATTTTGGCTAAGCAGCTTTTGATTGGCAGCAGACAATGCAGCATCAGATGGTTGACGCTGCGTAGCTAGAGTATTATTGGTCTCAGATAAGCTCTCTACTGTAGTTGGGGTATTGTCTGGCTCTGATACCGCTGCTGCAGCGGTAACCGTTGGAGCTGCTTGTACACTTGTCGTTGCCACGAGCATGACGGTCGCTATAGCATAACCTAGGTTTTTACAAACTAAGGGTTTTGATGAGGATGGAACTAGCGACGATGGGTTCACAATGCCGTAGCCTTATCATTGAATTTTGGCAAAACCCGCACAAAGGGCTTGATATCAACATGACTATAGACGCCGCTTTTTAGATAAGGGTCCTCATTGGCCCATTCTTGCGCCGCTTCAAGAGACTCAAATTCTGCAATAATAACACTACCTGACATCTCTGATATATCTGATTTTGCACTTTGGCCATGCTCTGTGGGCGTGGGTCCGGCTACTACCAGACGATTCTCAATATCTAATACTTGCAAGCGCTTGAGATGGTCAACACGATTAAGTTGACGCTTCGCACTACTATCAGCAACGTCATGACCAATAATTACAAATAAAGGCATAATATTTCCTTAAAATTTTTAATAAAAGTTATCACTTTAAAAGTTTTAGCTTCGAACATTTATTTTGCAGTTTTATCTGTCAAAGCGGGGTTTAAATGGTTTTTTAATACCGCAAACTGAGCAATGAGGAATACCAACATAATTGGGATCCAGCCATAGGTTTTAAAGTTAATCCAGGCCTCATTAGACATGGTAAAGGCTGTGATATAATGCAGTACACCCATTAGGGTAAAAAACAAAGCCCAAGCTAGGGTTAGTTTCTTCCAACCGCTCATGGTCAGCGAAAACACCTCTTTCATAGCCAGTCTCATTAAAGGCTTATTGATAGCAGCACTGACAATCAAGGTTAAAGCAAAAACACCATTAATAATCGGTGATTTCCAGCGTAGGTAGATATCATCACGTAGCAGTAAAGTACCGCCACAAAATGCTATGGTTAATAATAATACCACCCATTGCTGCTTATCAAATTTACCCTTTTGGCGTATAAAATGAATGGCGTAAACAATGACAGTAGCAATGAGCAATGCGCCAGCAGCTGCTAAAATACCTTGGGTACGAGCAGCAATAAAAAAGGCAATAAGAGGAATGAATTCTAAAAAGGCTTTCATAACAGATAGGGTGTCCAACAAAACGTATAGAATAGTTTACACGTGTCCTAGATGAAAAAAAAGCAATCAACGTTACAACACATGAACATCACCATTATACCGATACTGACTCAATACTACGAATCAATACTTTGCTAAACATAATGCACAACATTTAAGGTTACCCTTATGAAAATCGATTTACACTGTCATAGTACTTGCTCTGACGGTACTTACGCCCCTACAGAAGTCGTCCAGCGCGCCCATGCAGCGGGCGTTGATGTTTTGGCATTGACAGATCATGATACCTTAGCAGGTATCGATGAAGCCAGAGCCGCGGCTAAAGACTGCGGCATGACCCTTATCAATGGGGTGGAGATTAGTTGTGAGCATACGCTGAGCGGTGGTTATGGCAAAAACAAATCTACCAATAAGATTATTCATGTGGTCGGATTAGATTTTGATGATCGTCACAAGATGCAAGCCAGCTTGCAGCAACTCCAAGATAGCCGTGCCAATCGGGGGCAGCGCATCACCCAAAAGCTGAGCGAGTTGTTAGACCTTGATTATGAAGAGCTGTGGCAACAAGTTTGTGCCAAGGCTGGAGGCAATGAGCAGGCCGTAGGTCGTGCTCATATCGGCCGAGTATTATTTGAGCGTGGACAAGTCAAAACTGTGCAGCAGGCTTTTGATAAATATCTTGCGGATAATAAACCTGCTTATGTTGCTATCGAAGCGTTGAGTATGGCGCGCGGTATTGAGCTTATTCATGCGTGCGGCGGCAAGGCGGTACTAGCGCATCCGACACGCTATCATTTATCAGCGACCCGAGTGCGTAAGTTAATTGCTGAATTTGCTGCGCTTGGCGGTGATGCTTGCGAGCTACCTGCCAACAGTGAGCCCCTCAGTACTCGCCGGATGGTCGATCGCAGTATTGTAGAGCATCAACTGGAAACCTCGATTGGCAGCGACTTTCATGGCAGTAATATGCCTTGGCGACGCCTTGGTGATGTACCAACTTTAACCTCTGAACAACAGGGAGTTTGGCAGTCTTTCAATAGTTTTAAGCATTCCTAAAACTTTCTATGCAGATTGCTAATAGCTAAAGCTCAGCCATTAGAGAATGAATTAATACCGTTAGGTATAAGTTAATGGAAAATAGTAATAAAAATGGTCACACTTTATATAGAGATGTGATAGCGTAATATAACTTCTAAAATAATAGATGATAGCTGACCGATGACTGTATCGATATACCAGTTGGGCTACAAAAAAATCTCTAAAATAGTCTTTGAGTGGCAAGCAGCAGATCGTGCCTCGCTGCTAGCTTTGTTTATTGTGCTGGAAATATCTTTACATTGGCTGTGGTGCTTATTTGTTTGGTGGCAGCAGGATAGCTTTAAGCTTTACGTTGATATGCAGTATTTTTATCTTTTGTGGATAGGAATCACGTCGATGGGAGTGTTTTTTTTGTGGATGATTGAACACTTATCCCGAATCAAGAGCAATACCAGCACGCTAAATAAATGGCAAGTGGCACTAATCATTATCTACACTATTTATATTACTACTATCATTGTCATGATGGGCTACAGTAGTATAGTGGCAGGAGTAACGCTAGTAGGCGGTACCATGTTAAGCATGATGCTGCTCAGGCGGCGTTATGTTTGGCGCATGTTTTTGATGCATATTTTATTAATATTGTTATTGGTTATCTCACCATATTTTGGGATTAATCTGCCCAATTTGCGCCAGCTTTCTGCCACTTATCCTCTGCTTGAAACTTACAATTATCTTACTTATAACGAGATTATGATTATCGAAAACGCTATTGCGGCCTCGGCGTTTGAGAGTGGTAGTCTCGGCTGGAGTAGCGTTAGTGAAGTACAACGCTCCTCCGCACTCTTCTGGCGCGCCACTCATATGTATATGGCCTTACCTAAAGCGATATTTATAGTCTACATATTTCGTATGCTGCTCCTAATATTAGATGACAGTAAAAATGAGATTCTCCAGCATGCCAATCAGGATGAACTAACCCAGCTAAAAAATCGCCGCTATGGACTCAATCAAATGCAGCAAACCCTCATGGCAACTGATAATGAGGATTACAGTGTGCTGTTATTGGACTTGGACTTATTTAAAAGTATTAATGATAACTATGGTCACAAAGTTGGCGATCAAGTGCTTCGAGAAGTGGCTGATATCTTGAGAAGTAGATTAGCTAACCCCGATAGCGTCAGTCGTTACGGGGGAGAGGAATTCCTGATTACCTTACCCAATACGGCTCACCATGAAGCAATGATAATCGCTGAACAACTGCGTCATGATATAGAGCAGCATGTAGTAGAGGTTGACCACTATTATAGCTTCCAGGTCACGGTCAGCTTAGGGCTCTATACCTTGACTCACGCCGAGTTCATACGGCTCAAACAAGAATATACGCCCATACAGACAGAAATAATAAAACCTACGCACTCTAGATTACAAAAGCTAAAATATCGAGGTAAATCGCCCCCGTCCTCGATAACGCTGGCAGAAAATAACGTGCTAGGTAGTAATATCTGTCAACGTTTGATAAGTATTGCTGATGAGGCTTTATATAAAGCCAAGGCTCGTGGCCGTAACCAAGTGGTTAGTGCTAATGCTTTGGCAAATGAGGCGCTGACTAACCAGCGCCATCCAGCTTAGCAAACTATTAACCATTTTGTAACTGCTGAACTAGGCTTGTTAAGACGCTGGTGGCAAAACTGCCGGTTGGTAGGTTAAACTGTAATACCAAGGTCTGATCATCCCTCCATTCCCAAGTGAGCTTGTCAATAGGTAGTCTAAGTGCTCGCCGCTGCGCCTTCACATCACGCTGCTCTAAACCTGTAGCTAACTGAGCTAACAATGGATGTTGCTCGACGACTTGGTTCTCTAACTGAGCTGCTGAGCCTGTAACTTTATCATTGCCAATGCCCCACATGACCCCAGTAGGATGAATATCGCCGCTGGCAAGGCGGGCCCGTAAGGTGTCGTCCATATTTTCGGTAGCAAATATCGACCCTGAACCATTTAAATTAAATACCTCACCAGCAAGGCCTTTATCCCAACTACCATTACGCACACGTGCGGCTAATATCTCATTAAAGATTAAGCTACGTGCCGCGGATAGCTCCATACTATTTTGTTCTCGCGGCGCCCGCTTACGTTTACTTTTTTTAGTAGAGGTTAGCGGACGGGCAAATAATGCCAGCGCTTCTTTAATATTATTGCCACCAAATCCAAAGCGCTGAGAACCGAAGTAATTAGGCACCCCGTTATCGCTCATATATTGCAAGTGCTGCTCAAGCTGTTGTTCAGCTCCAGTAGCTAATACTAGCTCACGCAAAGTAATAATAAACTCATTAGCTTGATGAGTACCACGATTAAGCTTCTTGTTATGCCAATACTGCGCCAAAATAGTTATTGACTCATTGTCACCAATATCTATAGGAGTAAAATCGCGATTGGGCATCTGCTTCTTTGGTAGACGCAGGCTGAACCACTGTGACGTTAGCGCTTGTCTGTCTTTAAGCCCAGAGTAGCCGACATCTCGTAGAGGAATATCAGCCCATTCTGACAGCAGTTTAGCCAAATAAGCCGTATTCATACCTGACTTTTGGATATGTAGCCAAAGATGCTCACCTTCGTTAGTAAAGTCGATATCCAGCATCTCATTGACCACAAAGTCTTCCGCCTTTGACTTATAAATAGCTTGCTTTATAGGAGGCGTGATTGGCTGTGGCAACTTTGCGGTATCAGTCGCTTCGGCAAAATTAAGCATTGTAGTATCAGTAGTATCAGTAGTATCAGTAGTATCAACGGAGTCATGAGTATTTGAGGTCATAAGGCAATCTTTTTTAAATTAAGCGTTTGAGTTGAAAAGGTATGAATTTAGTAGTTTGCTGGTTTTTAATTCAATATGAACTTTGGTAGGCTAGCGCTTTTAGCCCAGCATTTGATTTTTGCAAAAGTTTAAGCATTTATAACAACATTAGACCTTTACGTTTTGCAACGAGGAAGATATACAATAAAACAGCCTAGGTTGGGTGATCTTGTTACTATCAGTATATTGATGATTTATATAAAAGCTAATAACAACCGTTAAGGATAACTTATGACTCAGATAACCGGCAATAAGATCACTATCAATAAAGCGGACATTCCCAGTGGCGGAATGAAGTCATTTAAGCAAGCTGACGATAGTATCATTTTAATCACTCGTGATGAGGATCAGTTTCAAGCATTTGATGGTAAATGTCCACATGCAGGAGCAGATTTAGGTGAGGGGCTGCGCTGTGGTAACCGCGTGGTTTGTCCTTGGCACCACGGTACTTTTGATAGCCGTGATGGGACACTATTAGAGCCTGTTGCCATGAAAGGGCTGACCCAATATCAATTGACGGACAATGGCGATAGCTTGATCGTCGATACTTCAGCTAAGATAGATAAAACGCTAGATAATGATAAGTTGAGCGATACTCATACCGTTATCGTTGGTGGCGGTGGTGCAGGTTTTATGACCGCCCAGCAACTGCGTAATATGGGCTATGGCGGTAAGATTACTTTGATTAGTAAAGATAACAAAGCGCCTTATAATCGTCCACTGCTCTCCAAGATGTTTTTGGCGGGTAAAATGGATGAGTCAAAGTTAATATTGGGTGGTTCGAGTTGGGCGGATAGACACGATATTGATCTGCGCTTAAACCAAACCGTCAGTGAGGTTCTGCCTAATGAGCGGACGATTATCATTAGTAATGATGCTGGCAATGCAGATAGTAAACTGAGCGCCGACTTTTTGGTGGTAGCTACTGGTTCTGAGCCAAAAGTGCCACCATTTAAGGGCACTGATGCCAAAGGTGTTTATACCCTTCGTAGTATGGATGATGCCAAAGCGATTAAAGAAGCTAGCGCAGGTAAGCAAGTGGTTATAGTAGGGACTGGCTTTATCGGTATGGAAACTGCGTCAGCACTAGCGCAGGCAGGTGAAACGGCTGCTATTACCGTAGTGGGCCTTAGTCAGCGAGTGATGGGCAATATTGTCTCTGAAGCAGTAAGTAATGCTTTAATCAACTTGCACGAAGAAAATGGCGTTAGCTTTGTCTTTGGTGCTGGTGTCAACGAGATCAATAGCGATGATGGTAAAGTGAGCGGCGTGACCTTATCTGATGGCCGTAGCCTTGACGCTGATATGGTCATCCTAGGGACAGGGGTGGCACCACGTACGGAATTATTAAGCGAAGTGAACGATCCTGATGGCGTACAAGTCGATGAGCATCTACAACTGCGTGATGGCGTTTATGCCTTAGGCGATATCGCCAAAGCGACCAATCAGATGGGTCGTCAGCGGATTGAGCACTGGCGTGTAGCGTTGCAGCACGGCTTGGTAACCGCTGCTGCCATCTTGGGCAAGGATGATGTCAATTCGCTAGAGGAGCGTATTCCCTTCTTTTGGACAGCGCAATATGGCAAAAGTCTACGCTATAGTGGCCATGCTGCTACCACCGACCACAGTATTTTGTTCGGTAGACCCAATGAGCTTGATTATATTGAATACTATTTCGATGATGAGGGCGAGAATACTCGAGCTAGTGCGGCCAGCTCGCTTGGACGTGATAAAGAGCTTATCGCTTTTGCTGAGCTATTACGTCGTGGCCATGCCCCCACTCGGGCGCAGATTAATAATGGCTTTGATATTATTGACCAAGCGCATGCTCTATCGCGCTAGTTTAGTAGCAAAAAATTTACAGTAATGATGGACTAATTGGTATCATTAAGGGCGGCTCTAATAGCTTTGAGCCGCCCTTTTTGTGAGTTATAAATGAAGGATCAGCGTTATTATGAATAAGAATTCTGTATTTTTACGCCAAGCTGAAGCGGATGATGTGAGCGCACTAGAGAAGCTACTGAACCATTGCTATCGCCAAGATGAAGGCTGGACAAATGAAGCCAATTTGATAGGCGGCATTCGAACTACCCAAGCTGAGCTGGCTAAAGTTATTGCTACGCCCAAACATTATGTATTTGTTTATCCAAAAACTACTACTGGCATGCGCGTAGGACAGGAGACCGGCGAGCTCTTAGGCTGTATTGCAGTTGAGATAACAACTAATGCTGATGTCAGTGAAGCTGCTACTAATGATGGTTCTAATAAGAAAGCCTATATCGGTATGTTTGCCGTTCATCCAAAGCTGCAAGGCAAAGGCGTGGGCAATATAATACTGGAAGCGGCAGAAACCTTTGCTATTCGGCATTTAGCAGCAGTTGACAGTCAAATGGTTAATCAAAACGTCAAGCAAATCAGCCGACTGACCATGTCTATTTTAAGCCATCGCCCCGAGTTGTTGGCTTACTATCAGCGCCGTGGTTATCAATTGAATGGTAACAAAATGCCATTTCCGGATGATGGCAATAATGGCGAGCCAAAGCGTCAGGATTTAGAGTTGTTAGAATTAGAGAAGATAGTTAATGTATAAAGGTTAACTTTAACTCTATCAAAATTGAATTAACCCCAAAAATGTCCAAAAGTCATAAACAGGCCGATACTAATCAATAGAAATGCTACGATAATCAGGCGTTTAAACCAGTTAAAAGCAAGCAAGCGAGTGGCATTATCATCAGACATAAGGTAAGCAAATAAGCCTATTAAACTGGCTACCAAGGTCATAATGCCCAGACCAATCGGTAAAATAAACAAGTACACCTGCCACACAGTTATCTCTCAACAGCTTAGAATACTGGCATCATAGCAGTATCGGTATTACACTGTCAGTATTAAATATTCTCATACTTTGATTATCTAGCATACGTCAACTGTCAAAGTTATTATTCAATAAACCTCCTATCCAGTACCAATGAGACTTTTATGACCAACTTAAGAAAACTAGCTTTGTTGTTGCTCTTGCCGCCTTTATTAGCGGCTTGTTCGAACGTTCCTGCCGACGATATCGTTGAGGGTTTGATCAGAGCGCAGTATGAGCAAGCCCATGGTATGACCTCTGCTGCCCATAGCAAGGTAGTCATGCCAACGCTTGAAAGCGTAAGTAATGTGAAGTGCGCCGCTGCTGAAGGTGAAGATAACTATCGCTGTGTCGCTGAGATTGTCCAGAGTAAGGATGGCAAGAGCGAAACTAAAAAGGTTAACTTTTTGGTCTATAAATATAATGGTGAATGGGCGCTGGGAGACTAAAAGGCTAGGGTAAGCTTTCACTTGAGTAAAAAAGGCTATTCCATCGAGAATAGCCTTTTTTATTAGCTTTAAATCTATCTAGCGCATAAATAATGCCTACTAGCGCTAATTAACGCATCGTCACAAACTCTTCTGAACCGGTAGGATGAATGGCGACCGTATCATCAAAGTCTGCCTTCGTTGCGCCCATCTTAATCGCTACCGCAAAGCCTTGAATCATCTCATCGACCCCATAACCAATACCGTGCAGACCGATAATTTTCTCATCATCTCCTAAGCACACCAGTTTCATCACGCATTTTTGGCGATGCTGAGTCACTGCACTATACATAGAGGTAAAGGTTGATTTATAGCATTTGATATTGTCTTTACCGTACTCTTCAACTGCATCAATCTCTGATAAGCCAATAGTGCCAATAGCCGGGTGAGTAAAAATGACCGTCGGTACTAAATCATAAACTAAATGCTCATCAGTTTTATCGTTGAACAAACGCTCAGACAGACGTCTGCCTGCCGCAATAGCTACCGGGGTCAAATCAATGCTGTTCTCGATAATATCGCCGACCGCATAAATGCCATCGACATTAGTATTTTGGAATTTATCAACTTTAATTTTACCAATTTCGGTAGTTTCTACACCCGTCACCTCCAAGTTAATATTGTCAGTGGAGGGCGCGCGCCCAATCGCCCAAATCAAGCAATCTACTGTATCAAGAGTGCCGTCTTCAGCGAATAACTCTAGACTTCCATCTTCATTCTTTTTGACTTCAGTGATTGTGGTATTGGTATGCAATTGAATACCGTCTTGTTCCATCTCTATTAGCAGGGTTTCAACGATAGTATGGTCAAAGGAGCGTAACGGTGAGTGCTGACGGACGTATAAATGCACCTCAGCGCCTAAGCTATTGAGTACGCCGGCGATTTCTACGGCGATATATCCGGCTCCGGCGATAGCGACACGTTTTGGCAGATGATTCAATTCAAAAAACCCATCGGAATCGATACCGTATTCTGCACCTGGGACGTCAGGGAAAATAGGATGACCGCCGGTAGCGATTAAAATATGGTCGGCGGTAATGAGCTCGCCATTGACTTCTACGGTATTAGTATCGACAAACTTAGCAAAGCCTTTTATCACTTCAACGCCATTTTTGGCTAAGTTATTGTCGTAGGAGCGGTGAATGTTTTCAATATACTGCTGACGGCTTTGTACTAGCTTTTGATAATCAAAGCCTTTTAATTCTACATCAAAGCCATAATCTGGCGCATATTTCTCAATCGCTTCGGCTACTTGTGCGCCGTACCACATCACCTTTTTGGGCACGCAGCCCCAGTTGACGCAGGTGCCGCCTAATTGTTCGGCTTCGATAATGGCGCATTTTTTACCATAAGTCGCTGCTCTATTGATAGAGGCAATGCCGCCGCTACCGCCGCCAATGGAAATATAATCATAATGTTTGGTCATTTTTACGTCTCTTTCTTTATTAAGTTCTTATCAGTGTGATTTTGTACCCTATAGTAATGGGTATCATAATAAATCTTACAAGTTTTTTCATCCTTAAGACGTATAACATCAGTACAGTGTATAGTTAAGCAAAAGTAGAAGCATAGTCCTTCACTTACACAATAGGACGACGTCTATAGAATAACAGTCCCGGAATGGACAAGCCTAGCACCAATCCTAATGTCACAAATAAAGCTTCAAACAAATAGACCATCATTTGGCTAAACAGCTCATCCGAGAAGCCAAAATACCCAATCTGCACCATGCTCACCATCGCCTTATAAGCCGAGATGCCCGGCATCATACAAATGACACTGGGCGAGATAAGGGCTTTGGGCGGTAGGGTGTATTTCCTAGAAAAATAAACCCCCAAAAAGCTGGCGAGCATTGCGCCAAAAAAACTGGCTATTACCAGATGTATATGTTGATAAACCAGCGCCGTTTTTAGTCCGAACCCGAAAGCGGTCATCAGCAAACAAGGCAAAATATACCTTTTGGGCACGGTGAACATCAGCGTCCAACCGAGTGTAATGATGCAGGCCAGCGCAATGGTTTCGATAAACCACATCTCAAAATCCCCAATGCTGTATTTGCAGTAACACCAGCGCCATCACAATGCCAACGCAGGCGGACAAGGTCAGCATATAAGTAAACACAGCACGCCCAATCCCAATATTGACATAGCCTTTTAGGATATCTGATAAAGAATTAATCAGGGGAAAGCTTGGCACTAGCAATAGTACGCTGGAGGCAACGGCGATATCCCCATTATTACCAATATCAAAATAATAGGTGGTCGCCCCAATTAAAGAGGCGATAAAAGCGGTCATAATAACCGTGATAAAGGGATTAAAGTGGAATTTGGACAGATAAATACGCGTGAGCATCGCCACCATGCCAGCGATAAAGGTCACAGCGGTAATCGACAAACTGCCACCATTCAGATAAGCAAAAGCGGCGCAAGAGGTGCCAACAAACACCCCCACCAGCCATTTGGAATAAACTGTCTTATCCAACCCATCAAACGCCAGGGTAGTAAGTTCAGTCAGCTTGCCATTGTCTACAGCCGCTTCAGTTCTATTGACGATTTGCTGAATTTGCACCAATAAATTGACATTGATACTCTGATTAATGGTGTCCCGAGTGGTGGTGATACAGCGTTCATCACAGATGGTCGTCAAGGTAATAGCATTAAAATTAAGCGAACATTCTACGCTACTCATCCCCAACGCGAATCCCAAACGCTTTGACAAGTCAACCACCACAGCCGCCTCAGCGCCATATTGCATAAGGAGCAATCCGCAGCGTACACATAATCGAGTAATGTGCTGCTGCTGTACGTAGCTGATAGAGGTCATGGGTTAATACACATATCGGTTATCAATGTCATTAGCTTGAGTGGTTATCAGATGCTTGGCAATGCTTAGCTATAGTCGCCTACGCAAAAAGCCTGCTTGATGATAACATGAAGCATCAATAACATTAATGTCAATAAAGAAAAAAGGAAAATGAAATGCATATTGCTATCTTGACTCTGACATTCTCTTTGCCCGGATGCAGCTCATTAAAAGAAAAACGCCAACGTATGGGCGGCTTGCACGCGCGTTTTGGCAATAATCCAAGCGTTGCCGTGTGCGAGAGCGGTGAGCGCGATCGGCATGACGCCAGCGAATGGACATTTGTGATTGTCGGACTGTCCAAACGTGAGGTTGAGTCGCAATGTAGTCAAATAGAGGAGAAGATAGAACGGACTGTAGATGGACGGATAATGAATGTTGAGCGGGAGTTTATTTAGGGGGAGTGGTTTTATATCCTAGCATTCAAAACCCTATCAAGCAAAATCAAGGCTGATTTCAACGCCTAAATTAGCATTAATGTTCACCAATGCATCTAGGCTAAACTTGCTAATTTTACCTTGTAATAAGTCATTAAGACGAGGTTGTGTAATTCCGCAAAGCTTGGCAATCTCGCTTTGAGTGCCCGGTGTTTGTTTAATAATATCTGTAATATGATGCATAAGTTCAGCACGCAATTTTAGATTAGCGCTTTGAGTAGGAGTATCACATAAGGCGTCAAATGCAGAGGTGTATTTAGTCATCTTTTAAATCCTGTATGAGTGATTTAAGTCTTAATTTTGCAAGATTAATATCAGATTGAGGCGTCTTTTGAGTTTTTTTGGTAAAAGCATGGAGTACGTAAACAGTATCAGCAAATTTTGCAGTATAAATAACTCGATAAATACCATTACTGTCTTTTAGACGAATTTCTACGACACTGCTTCCTATACTGCTCATAGGTTTGTAGTTGTCAGGCATATCACCTATTTGTACTTTGTGTAATTGATAGCCTGTATCTTGTTTAATGTCATCAGGGAACGAGCGAACGTCTTCTAATGAGGTGCCTAAAAACTCAATATCTTTCATATCTGCCCCTGTCATTATTAGACAATTATATCAGTACTGATATAAAGCTAACAGGTTTTTTTGATTTGTTTTAACAACACCCTATAACCCCCGAAGCGCCCGCGTTGCATCATCAAAAGCCACTTTTGCGTCTTCAATCTCCCCTGCAAAAAGCGGAAATAGATGCGGCAGGGTTTCATAGACTTTAAGCTCAGTCTCTACGCCCGCCTCTTTAAGCTTATCCGCATAAGCAATGCCTTCATCACGTAGTGGATCAAATCCGGCTACTAAAATAACGGCAGGCGCAACGCCTTTAACCTCTCCAAATATCGGCGACGCCATTGGGTTGGTTTTATCGGCTTCATCATCTATATAATACTCAGTGAACCAGCGCATTTTTGAGCGCTCCAAAAAGAACCCTGTAGCAAATAACTCATAAGATTCACGCTCACGGCTCATGTCGACCCAAGGTACCCATAATAATTGCAGCTTTGGCGGATGAGTATCGCCTTTAGTTTGCTGCGCCACGACAGCGGCTAAGTTGCCGCCTGCGCTATCACCGCCAACCGCTAAACGATTTGCATCAACGCCAAATTTGTCGGCATTATTGACGATATAGTGGAAAGCGGCCAGCCCATCGTTGACAGGAGTAGGGAAAGAGTGCTCAGGTGTGCGGCGGTAATCTACTGCGATAACGGTGCAATTGCCATCAGATGCTAACTGCTGACAAACCAAATCGTGGGATTCAAGCGAGCCGCCGACATAACCACCACCATGATAAAAGACCAAAGCCGGTTGATTATTTTTGCCAGCGTTTCGATGACGATAACGACGCAAGCGAATGTTATCACCGCCCGATACGTCAAGTGTAAATTCATCAGTAATAATGTCTTTGTTATCAGGCTGCGCCAGCAAAGCGCTTTGCGTGTTCATCATGGCACGAGTGGCTGCCACACTTGCTACTTGATTGGGTGGTGGGCCAAATAGCTTTAATAGCACTTGTAGCGACAAATCAAAAGTTTGTCCGTCTATAGTGATAGGCTTGCCAGCGATTTTTTGTAGAATAGGTTTGGGTAGATTAACTATTCTTTTAATGATGATTTTTTGTGCTTTAAAGGCGAGTTTTTTTAGCTTTGGGTGGTTTTTGATTTTCATAAGATATCCTTATCTTGATTAATAATGATAAACAATTACGCTTCAATTAGGTGTTAAAGCCATACTAAATCTTTTTTGAGCTTGTTTAGGATGGTTTCTACTGCAATTCATCGGGCAGTAATCGCGGTAGAAACCATTAAAAGAAACAAATTGAAGTCTCAATTCTATGCAAGGCAGTATCAAAAGGATATTAATGTTTATTTAAATAAAACCTACGCAATACGGGTCATTTGCGTCATTTTTGAGTCATCAATCATATCTTTTGTCACCTTCATAAAGTTTTGAAAATGCTCGCTTCGTCCATGCTGCTCCATTAGCTCCTGATTTTCCCAAACTTCATAAGTAATAAAGTTATTTAGATTTTCATTATCTTGATGGATATTATAATAAATGGCACCTTGCTCGGTTTGTGACGCTTTGGCGAGTTTGAGCAGCTCAGACTTGAGAGCTTCGGCGTGCTCAGGTTTGGCATTGATGTTGGCTACAAGGGTGATGGCTTGTTTTTCTCGGGTGTTCATAAGTACTTCCTATGGTTGAATATTATAATTAATTAAATATTATAGCGATTGTAATAAATCTTGCGTTTGATGGTTAAGCTCGGCAATGGCGTCTTTATTCAAAGCATCAGCATGTGGTTGTCCGAATTCGCCTCTGGCATCGCCATGCGCGCCATCTTTGATGTCATTGTCAAAATACTTACCCGTATCATCAGCGAACTCATCTGAGATGGCAAGCTCAGTTAGGATGTTCGCGCCTTTATCTGCCGATGACCAATATTTTCCATAAGCCTCATCGACCATTTTGGTATTGAGTAGCGAGCCTGGATTGACCGCGATGACGTTGATATCATCGTCTGCGACGGTATCTGCTAAGTCCATACTCCACATCGTAAGCGCTAGCTTGCTTTGCGCATAGGCTGCTTGGTCATCGAGACGCTCGTTGCCTGCAAATGCTTGATAGGATATTGGTGCTTGCGCCGCTGAGCTTAAATTCACGATACGCGCTTTATTAGATTTTTTAAGCAGTGGTAATAAGGCGTTGGTCAACACGTAAGGCGCTAAATAATTGACGACGAAACGTATGTCCAATCCGTCTTTGGTCACGGGTGAGCCAGTGGTATAAATCCCAGCGTTGTTGATGAGCACATCAAGCTTTGCCAGCTTATTGCTTACTTCTGCTGCCATGTCACGTACCGCATTTAAATCTGAAAAATCAGCCACAAACCCATCAATATAGTCTACCGCTGCGCCAGTCGCTACTGCTTTGATCTCCGCAATGACGCTATCAAGCTTGTCGGCGTCTCTGCCATGCAAGTACACGTGATGTCCCGCTTTTGCTAAATTTAAAGCGGCAAGTTTACCAAGACCATCCGTGCTGCCAGTAATTAAAATAGTTTTTGTCATCAGTCATCCTTATATTTTCAGTTATTATTTAGATTTTGGATGGGTTCTATTTTATCGGTCGTCATGCTGCTGATTGTAATGAAAGTGTTGTGATTGGGAAGGAGGCTGTAATTGGAAAGGGTAAAGGGTGCGTAGAACGCACCCTTGTATCTCGACTAGATGATAACTTCATCGAAGCTTGCTACACTTTATCATCTAATCACGAGCATTGTGAGCGTGAGCGCACCCTTAGTGCTTAGACACTGTGACGTAGATAACGCCCAATGCTCATTCTTTCATCTTCATATTCTGAATGGTATCCAAGTGCCTCTTTGAGTGACACTGCATGAACAAGGGAAGATAATAAGATGACCCATTATATCGGTATCGATGTTAGTAAAGCGAAACTTGATTTAGCTTGGATTAGAGACATCGACAAACTTAAAGTTAAAACCAAAGTCTTTAAAAATGATCATAAAGACTTTGCCCGCATCATTGACTGGCTTAAATCCAACGTCACTGATGACTTAAGTGATATTCACATCACAGTAGAGGCCACAGGCGTCTATCATGAGACCCTCGCTTACTACTTACATGATCAAGGTCTTAATATCAGTATCGTCAATCCTGCTTTCGTCAGAAGCTATGCTGATAGCTTAGGTAGCCGTCATAAGACCGACAAGAAGGATAGTGTGTTATTAGCCCGCTATGCTTATAGCATCAAACCTGATTTATGGACACCGCCGCCTGCTGAAGCGCGGCATTTAAAGTCTCTAATCAAACGCTTAGACGCTCTGCAGGAAGATCTGCAGCGTGAGCAAAATCGCCAAGAAAAAGCAGACGCTACCGATACGGCGCCTATCGTTACCGCATCTATTGAGCAGATGATTGCCGCTTTGCAAGAAGCTATTGCTAAGCTAAACGCTGACATTGATGATCATATCGATCGTCATCCTACTCTTAAGCAAGACCAAGAGCTGCTTAAGAGTATCAAAGGCGTTGGCACGGTCACCTCAAGACAGATGCTAACGCTTATGCACAATAAAAGCTTTACTAAAGCCTCACAAGCGGCTGCCTTCTTAGGACTGATACCCAAACAAGTACAGTCCGGTCAGTTCAGAGGTAAAACTCGCTTGGCTAAAAACGGTTCTAGTGATATTAGAGCCAAGCTCTACATGGCAGCGGTGGTGTCAACCAAACATAACCCTGATATCAAAGCGCAGTATGAGCGTCTGCTTGCAAACGGTAAATGTAAGATGCAGGCTATCTGTGCCGCCATGAGACCATCCCAGATTCTGTGTAACTGCCATTTAGATTAAATGCTTACTGATACGGTCATCAAACATAATCATAAAACGATTCAGAGCAGACGTCCAGTTACGGATTGGCATCGACCACTTTTTAGACGCCTGCTGGGTTGCTAAGTACACCACTTTGAATGCTGCCTGATCAGATGGGAACACCTTACGCTTATTCACCGCTGTCCGAATCACGCTGTTTAAAGACTCAATAGCATTGGTGGTATAAATGGCTTTTCTGATGTCTTTCGGGTACTCAAAGAACACCGTTAAGCCCTCCCAGTTATTACGCCAAGACTTGACCACATGTGGGTACTTATCACCCCACACCTCATCAAAGTGCTCAAGGTTGGCCTCTGCTATCTCAAGCGTATCAGCGCCGTAGATGGCCTTTAAATCAGCCGCTACGGCCTTCTTATCCGTCCAGGGTACGAACTTCATTGAATAGCGCACCATGTGTACGATACACAGCTGAACCTGTGCTTTAGGGTAAACCGTATTGATAGCATCAGGGAAGCCCTTTAAGCCATCGACACAGGCAATGAGTATATCTTGTACCCCGCGGTTTTGTAGCTCAGTGAGTACGCCAAGCCAGAACTTAGCGCCTTCATTCTCTGAGAGCCACATACCAAGCAGCTCTTTTTTACCATCAAGAGCAACACCTAGCGCTAAGTAAATGGCTTTGTTGATAATCTGCTTATCTTGACGTACTTTGACGACAATGCAGTCTAGATAGACAATAGGATAAACGCTGCTCAATGGCCGGTTCTGCCAAGCGGTGATGTCCTCTATGATGTTGTCAGTGACTCTTGAAACCAAGCTGCTTGAAATGTCGACATCGTAGAGCTCTTTAATGCTCTCTACGATCTCAGTGGTGGTTTGACCCTTGGCGTAAAGGAATATGATTTTATCATCGAGACCTGAGATACGGGTTTGATGCTTACTAACGAGTACAGGCTCAAAGCTGCTATCACGGTCTCTTGGGGTAGAGATTTCAAGATCGCCTGTGTCACTGCGGACGGTCTTTTTAGTGTGTCCATTGCGCTTGTTTGGTTTATCCGCCTTTTCATGCTTGGGATAGCCGAGATGGTCTTCCATTTCAGCCTCTAAGGCAGTATCGATAAAGGATTGCATGAGCTGCTTTTGGAAGTCTTTGATGTCATCGAAGCTTTTCATGCTACCAGCCATTTGCTCGGCCAGTTTTTTAAGGTCAGATTGAGTAGTCATTGCTTATTCTCCGGTTAGTGGATTATAAGCAGTTACAAAGTTTTTAGGAAACTCCCGCCGCCATGCGTAAATTAGTACATATCTGCTTTGGTGTGTTAAAACACCAAATGCCTTATCAGCCTCAAACAGCGAAAATCGCTGCTTGATTCTGGTTCGGCAAGATGGTATCTACTAACTGAATAAATCATAAACAACATTTCTTATATTTTTTTCCACTACCGCAAGAGCATTTTTCGTTTCTTCCTATTTTTTTAGGCATAATTCTCGTTTTAGGATTGAAAGTTGATAGAGGTTTTGCCATGTGGGAAGTGGCTTGTTCCATCTCTCGCGAATACTCCCAAGGGAAATCGAGCTTCATACCAAATCTAATATTTTTTGTATTTGGATCAATACAGATAGCATGCCATTTTTTAGATTTTGTATAATATTTTCTTCTTCTAGCATGGTCTTCTAACCTTGCTTTAGCAATATTATAGTCATCGTAGTTACAATGAATTGTTAAACCTTCACCATTGCCATGTTCAAATCCAATTGTAAAATCATGATTTTTGCCATCAGCTAAGCTTTTACTGCAAATCAAATCAACCGTTTTATTAATTTGCTGAATTGATTGCTGATTAATTGTTAATAGTAAGAATCCAAAATCTAATGTATTAGAATTATGCATTTTTTCAATATCAGAAATATACTTTCCAACTGTAGTACCCTGATATTTTGTAAGTATTCCTTTTGGAGTCTGGATAGAGTTCAAACCGTCCCTTCTGGTCAACATTGAAATATCTAGCTCAGCATTAAAATCATCTCCTATATGGATCAGGCTCATTTCATTATCAAACCACAAGTTGTTTTTTAAATGATATGCAAGTATGGTCATTTCATGAGATGCTGTTATTCTTTGTGAGTAATTTGTTCTTCTATTCAAATAGCTCAAAAAATATAATGGTGTATTGAGCATTTCAGCAAAAACATCTAGAAAGAAAACATCCATAATGAAAGGAGCTCTAATGATGTCGGTTTTTTTAAATTCTAAGAATTGTTTAGCTTGAAAGAATAGAGCAGGGTAGTGGTCTGATACAATACATACGGGATACACTTCTTGAAATTCGATATTTGAAATATCTATACTGCGACCATCTTTATCTTCAAGTTCATAACTTTTATTTACTAGGAGTTCAGAGCATAAATAAGCTTGGTCATACGAATCTTGAACAGCTTTCTTAAAGTCATTTTTTATAGCTAAATCATTACCTTTTCTGGATTCTAGCGTAAGCTTCTTAGATTTAGCTTGCAGAACAATAGCCCTGTTTGCAAATAAAACTAAAACATCTATTTCTCCAGCAATTACCCCTTTTTTTTCAAGAATATTTACACCTTGGAAAACTCTACTATTCCCAAAAACACTTCTTAGCCTACTCACTGAAAAATCTTCCGTAAAGTTGCCTCGATTCGTCATTGCGATACTACGATAAGATTCATCATCCCAGAACCAAAAGAAAGGAGACTCATACAATGCTTCTAACAAACTATAGTTTTGAAAAAGAAGATAACTACTCTCATCTAGCTTTATAATTGGAAATGCGTTTTTTTGGTTAAAATCGTCAAGCCTTTTGAATTTGTAGTCATCAATTGATACAAAAGACTCAATTACCTTTCTTATTGAAGGTTTAGACAAAGATATGGATAACTCAGTTTCTATCTCATCTATTGTGAATGTATATGCATCTAAAACTGTCCATTCGTCAGGATGTTTTTGCAAAACCTTAGATAGTATATTGTTAACCTTTTTAAGTTGTAACGAACCAATAGATTCAACAATGAAGAATAACTCATCCAGTGAATAGCCTCTGTTTTTTATTATCCAATCTTCATCATGTTTATATTTTAACTCCGATAAATCTCTATATTGAAAATGATAGGCTGACTCGCCTCCATAAAATATAGGTTCTCTTAAAAAAACACCTTTATCAAGGGGATTATAGCTTTTATCTGGTTGATTGTTAGCGTCTAATTTAAACATATCTGAAATATCAGGTATCATTGAATGATGGAGTTCTAAAAGCAAAGCTTCTGTCTTCTCTATATACTCTTGCATTTTAGCAGGAGTTGGTAAATTTACATTTAATTCAGCTGTACATGCCAAACCGATTAATGTAGATATCTCAATCCGTAATAGTCTATCCGTACCATACTGTTCTAGAAAGTCTTCCTTCTGTATTTCTTCGCCACATCGTACAGTGTTATCTCTAAAACAAAAGTATGCAATAGTATGTAGATATCCATCAGACTGGCATAATAATTTTAAATCGCTAAAGACTTCCGCTTCTGTTCTTTTATCATCTTTACTAAACATTTTCATCCTTTACATTTGTCTGTATATAGTCGAATTTAACATAGTATATTACTTCCAGACTAATATTTATCATCTAGAATTTAAATTTATTCATTATATCCATCCAACAAAAAAGGCCACCCCAAAAGAGTGACCTTTAAATCAAAACCAAACAATTAACTTACTAACTCGCCTCAGACATCGCCTGCTCCAAAACCGGCTTCAAGA
The DNA here is from genome assembly GCF_904846315.1 of Psychrobacter jeotgali. Lineage (NCBI taxonomy): Bacteria > Pseudomonadati > Pseudomonadota > Gammaproteobacteria > Moraxellales > Moraxellaceae > Psychrobacter > Psychrobacter jeotgali. The sequence goes on along the minus strand of NZ_CAJHAF010000001.1, from coordinate 1,722,963 downwards.
ACTCACCCGTAAACGAGCCTTCAACCTCCGCCACTTCCTCCGGCGTACCTTCCGCGATAATCATGCCGCCACCTTTGCCGCCTTCAGGGCCAAGATCGATAACCCAGTCCGCAGTTTTGATAACGTCCAAGTTATGCTCGATAACGACGATGGTATTGCCTTTATCGCGTAGGGCATGCAGGATATTGAGTAGTTTATCGATATCATGGAAATGCAAACCTGTGGTGGGCTCATCCAAGATATACAGCGTTTGTCCCGTGTCACGCTTGGCAAGCTCGCGTGCCAGTTTCACCCGCTGCGCTTCACCGCCGGATAGGGTAGGCGCAGATTGACCGAGGCGAATATAGCTGAGACCCACATCCATCAGCGCTTGCAAACGGCGATGAATGGCAGGAATAGCAGAGAAGAATTCGGTCGCATCTTCAACCGTCATGTCTAACACTTCGGCGATAGTCTTGCCTTTATAATAAATCTCAAGGGTCTCACGGTTGTAGCGCTTGCCATCACAGCTATCACAGGGTACGTACATATCGGGCAAGAAATGCATCTCAACCTTAATAAGTCCATCACCTTGGCAAGTCTCACAGCGTCCACCTTTAACGTTGAAGCTAAAGCGACCGGGCTTGTAACCACGAGCACGTGCTTCTTGGGTTTGGGCGAACATCTCACGCACGGGCGTAAACACCCCAGTATAAGTGGCTGGATTAGAGCGCGGCGTACGACCAATCGGGCTTTGGTCGATATCGACCATTTTATCCAAATGCTCAAGACCACTGATGCTCTCATGTTTATCGGCGATTAAGGTTGAGGCATTATTCAATTGAGTAGCCGCTATGGGCATTAAAGTACGGTTAATCAAGGTTGATTTACCAGAGCCTGATACCCCAGTAATACAAGTCATGATGCCAACCGGTAGACTCAAATCAACGTTTTTTAAGTTGTTGCCTGAGGCACCTTTAAGCTCAATACTCATCGGTACTTTTTTCGATTTAGCTTTGCCCTTACCTTCGACTTCTAGCGTTTTCGCTTTATGTCGAATTTTAGGGATGTTTATTTGCTTTTTACCAGACATATACTGTCCAGTTAGGGAGTCTTTAGTAGCCATAATCTCCTCAACTGTACCTTGAGCGATGATATGACCACCGTGCACCCCAGCGCCGACACCTATATCAATCACGTGATCGGCTTGGCGAATGGCATCTTCGTCATGTTCAACGACCAGTACCGTATTACCTAAGTCACGCAGGCGCGTTAAGGTTTTAAGCAGACGATCATTGTCACGTTGATGTAGGCCAATGGAGGGCTCATCGAGCACATACATTACACCCATCAGACCGGCACCGATTTGGCTAGCCAGACGAATACGTTGGGCTTCACCACCTGATAAGGTTTCAGCTGAGCGCGCCAATGACAGATAGTCAAGTCCGACGCTGACAAGGAAGTTTAGGCGCTCATTAATCTCTTTAAAGATTTTCTCGGCAACCTCGCCTTTGTGACCGCTGATTTTAAGGCTTTTATAATAGTCAGCCGCATCGCCAATCGATAACTTGACGATATCAGCGATGGTTTGTTCATCGACACGTACATTGCGTGATATCTTATTCAAACGTGCGCCATCACAGACGTTACACGTGGTATCGGCTAGATATTTTGCTAGCTCATCACGCACGAGGTTGCTTTGAGTCTTGGCATAACGGCGCTCAAGATAAGGTAGTACACCTTCAAAAGGCACGGTTTTATTAGTCTTACGACCACGTTCATCAGTGAAGTTAAAGGTCAGTTTCTCTTTGCCTGAACCTTGCATGATTAAGTCTTGCTGCGCTTTGGGCAGCTCCGTCCACGGCGCATCCATATCAATATTGAAATGATTACAAACAGTAGATAGCAGACCAAAATAATAAGCATGGCGCTTATCCCAACCATTGATCGCCCCTTGATTAAGCGACTTTTCATGGTGGGTAATGAGCTTTTCCGCAGAGAAATACTGGCGTTTTCCTAGTCCATCACAACTTGGACAGGCGCCGTATGGATTGTTAAAACTAAACATCCGCGGCTCAAGCTCGGACACCGCCCGATCACAAACCGGGCAGCTATGCTTAGCTGACATCACTTGATTATCATCGCCACCTTCTTTAGGATTGCCATCCATAAAGTGCAGCGTGACAATACCTTGACCCAAGCGTAGCGCAGTCTCCAAACTTTCAGCGACCCGATTACCTAAATCATCACGCACTTTGAAGCGGTCGACCACCACCTCAATAGTATGCTTTTTCTTTTTATCGAGCGTTGGCAGCTCGTCGGTATCATAGACATGACCATCGACGCGTACACGTACAAATCCTTGCCCAATTAGCTGTTCAAGCAGCACTGTATGCTCACCTTTACGCTCACGAATGACCGGCGCTAATATCATTAGCTTGGTCTCATCTGGCAATGCCATGATTTGATCGACCATTTCAGTGACCGACTGTGCGACCATCGGTTCGCCATGCTCGGGACAGTAGGGGGTACCAATACGTGCATAGAGCAGGCGCAGATAATCATAAATCTCAGTAATCGTCCCCACAGTGGAGCGCGGGTTATGGTTGGTCGATTTTTGCTCAATAGCAATCGCTGGTGATAAGCCTTCGATACTATCAACTTCTGGTTTTTCCATCTGTGATAAGAACTGACGTGCGTAAGCGGACAGACTCTCGACGTAACGACGTTGTCCTTCGGCATACAGCGTATCAAATGCTAATGATGATTTACCAGAGCCTGATAAACCAGTAATTACCACAAATTTATCCCGTGGAATATCTAAGTCGATGTTTTTTAGATTATGAGTACGGGCACCGCGAATCTTAATATGCTCATTTGCCATCGGTTACAGGTTTCCTATTTGCTAAAAGGGGGTTTAAAATAAATAATTAACAGGTTATAAAGTATGGAAAGTCAAAGTCATTAAAGGAATGCTAAATAAATGATCTATCGAATAAGGGGTCAAAAATAGGGCAGTTTTGATTAATAATAGTTTTTGCAAAGTAGCTGAAGTTATATAGAAGTCTATCAATCCCTGTCTGTATCTAGGTTCGATTTTTATTTTATCTATAACCACTGTGGTTTATCATTTCTGTCTCGCCTCAGCTATCGTTTGATTCTCTAATACTCTTTGCAACGACTTACTTTATTGTCATGACTGAGGCATTATTCAAGGTATAAATGGCTATTAGATGCACTTGGTAACAAATTTTTGAGTGATGGTATGATACTGGATACTTACAGATAAAGGTCTGGCGAAAGTAGATTAAAGGATAAAAGGTTCGGCAACTAAGTAGCTAATGTTCTATACTGTGGGGCTTAATTATTAACTCATCATCAAGATGAGTAGCCAGTAAAAATGATAACTATCTAGCTTTTAACTTAGTTACAATACTGGGCTAAAAGCGCCAGCCTACATCAACGAAGTTAACTAATTAAAAGATGAGTGGCAACGATACATTAGTAATAATAAACCAGTGGGGCAACTATGAATAGCGTAGAAAAACGGGCGATTTTGGGGGTCGGTGGTATTTTTGCCTTGCGTATGATTGGCCTGTTTATGATTGTGCCCGTGTTTGCTGTCTATGGTGACGACTATGCGCATGCCACGCCCTTTTTAATTGGTTTGGCGGTTGGTATTTATGGCCTTGGGCAAGCTATCTTTCAGATACCGATGAGCCTTGCCGCTGATAAGTTCCCTCGCAAACCCGTTATTTTAATCGGCTTAATATTATTTGCGTTAGGCGGTATTATCGCGGCCAATGCTACTGATATCTATGGGGTGATCATCGGTCGAGCGCTGGCGGGCGCAGGGGCAGTATCGGCTGTGCTCATGGCATTGTTAGCAGACGTTACTCGTGAAGAGATGCGTACCAAAGCGATGGCGACCATGGGGTTAACGATAGCTACCTCTATTATGCTCGCCTTTGCCTTTGGGCCTTTGATGGTAGGCTCTATCGGCATGTCAGGATTGTTTTGGTTGACTGCAGGTTTTGCGGTATTAGCTATGATTTTATTATGGTTTGTACCTTCACCGTTACGAGTGCTCAAGCACAATTTGGATAATAAGTCTATTGGTCAGCAATTAGCTACTGTGCTCAAAATTGGCGATTTAAACCGCCTGCATATTGGTATTTTTGCGCTACATTTGACCCTTACCGCCATATTTGTGATTTTGCCGCAGCAATTAACCGACGTTATGGGGCTGTCGGTACGCCAGCAAGGCTTGGTTTATCTGCCCCTATTATTTATCGGTTTTGCCGTAGCTATTCCTTTTATTATTATCGCTGAAAAGAAGCGCAAAATGCGCCAAGTATTCTTGGGCGCGATGGTATTAATGGCCGCTTCTTTGGCGCTCTTGGCGTTGGGTAGTCAGGTCGGTGTTGGTATTATTTTGGGTCTGTTATTTTACTTTATGGGCTTTAATTTACTTGAGGCCACCATTCCCTCATGGATATCGAAGCGCGCGCCGGTTGCCAATAAAGCGACAGCGATGGGTCTTAATTCTTCCAGTCAGTTCCTTGGTGCCTTTGTAGGCGGGGCGATGGGTGGTCTGCTATTGACTCAGTCTAATCTATTGGCTTGGGGTATACTTGCGGCTATCATGGGGGTAGCATTATTGATCATCATACCTATCGCCCAGCCGCCGTATTTATCGAGCACCACGGTGACGATACCCAAAGATGTCGATATTCAAGACTGGTCGCAGCAAATGATGGCAATTCATGGCGTTGATGAGTTGGTAGTGATGGCAAAAGAGCAGGTCGCTTATTTAAAGTTAGATAAAACCCAATTGACCGATGATGCCAAACAGCAGCTAACGAGCTTGGCGCAAAGTCCGTTAGATATATAGTTAAATAATAAATAAAAAGAGCAGTATAGTTCTACTATGCTGCTCTTTTTTGGTCTAAAGATGCTGTTAAGATGCAGGCGGTGTGCCCTCAGCGTTAGATAAAATAGCATCAATTTGTATCAACGCATCCATAGGAATAGCGGATACCCCGATTACCGTTCGTGCTGGCAAGTCGCTATCAAAGTAACCTTTATAGATGGCGTTTACCGCTTCAATATCTTTGATATCTTTAAGTTGGATAGTGACTTTTACGATATCATCCATTACATGGTTTGTACTTTCTATAATAGTTTTAATATTCTCCAAGCACTGTTTGGTCTGCTCGTTTATATCGCCTGAAACTATCTTACCTGACTTAGGATCGATAGGTAACTGTCCTGAAAGATGGTTATAATGCGAAAACGCCACAGTCTGAGTAGATAATGAATGTTTGGGTGCGCTGTCAGTATTATGAGCTTTTATAACGATATTATGGCGATCTTCGACTGCTTGCGGCGGGGTACCATTGCCATGGGAGATTACGGCATCAATCTGTACCGAGGCATTCATCGGTAGCTCTGACGCTATAACTATAGTGCGCGCTGGGAAAAGGTAGTCCGCTGTTTTAGCAGTATTAGCCTCTTGGAAAAAAGTACTATAGGCTTGATCGACAGCCTCAATATCCATTGCTTTTGTCAAGAAAATAGTGGTCTTAACGATATCATCAACGGGCACCTCAATATTCTCTAAGATAGCTTGAATATTTTTGAGACACTGCTCAGTCTGCTCTTTGACTCCACCATCAACGATTGCCTCTGTTGTTGGGTCAAGGGGCAGCTGGGCTGAGATATTATTATAATGAGAAAAGGCAACCGTTTGCATTGACGCTGAATCTTTGGGTGCATTTTCGGTATTACTCTCCACTTTTATCAGATCGGTAGCGTCTTGCGGATGCGTGCCTTCTCCGTTTGAAACTATAGCGTCCATTTGCACCAAAGCACCTTCCATAGGTAGATCGTCTACGGCTATGACGGTTCGGGTGGGTAGATGACTTTGGAAAGCGCCAGCATAAATCAGGTCTATAGCATCAATATCTTCAATGTTTTTTAGATAGATATTTATTTTGACCACATCATCCATCACATGATCAATACTCTCGGCGATAGCTTCAATATTCTTAAGGCACTGGGTGGCCTGCGCTTTTACATCATTGGCGACGACTTTGTCCATAGTAGGGCGCACGGGCAGTTGCGCTGAAATATAATTGTAATGTGAAAAGGCGACCGTTTGGGTCGAATGTGAATGCTTTGGCGCATTATCTGTGTTTCTTGAAGCTTTTATAATAGTGTCGCTCATAGTATATATTCCTTATATTACTTTCATTATTGATTAGGTATTGCTAACTTATTCTTAATTTTTCTATTTCATTCTTGCTGTTTAAATTCTTAATAATTAAGGCTTTAAAGCTTTGACTTTTAAAGCATTGACTTTTAAAGCTGATAGGGCTTTTAAATTCAAAAAGCCGCAGGGAGACCGTGCGGCTTTTTTATCTAATTGAGACTTGGTAAAGCAGATTAGGCAGTAGCGAATATACTACCTCTAACCGTTACCACGCCGCTTAGGGCACGAGTAAGACGGCTGTCAGAATTAAGCCTTGTCAGCCAGTTTTTCAGGACGACGCTCAGGTAACATACCTTCTTTTAAGATGAAGCTGATAATCTCTTCCACGCCTACACCATCATACAGATTGGTGAATATAAATGGACGTTCGCCGCGCATTTTTTTGGAATCACGTTCCATCACATCCAGTGAAGCATGCACATATTCAGCAATATCGATTTTGTTAATAATCAGCAGGTCGGATTTGGTAATACCAGGCCCACCTTTACGTGGTATTTTGTCACCAGCAGCTACATCAATGACGTATAAGGTCAAGTCAGATAGCTCAGGACTAAAAGTCGCCGCCAAGTTGTCACCGCCAGACTCTACTAATACCAATTCTAAATCAGGATGGCGTTTTTGCAATTCGTCAATAGCAGCTAAGTTCATAGAGGCGTCTTCGCGAATTGCGGTATGCGGGCAACCGCCTGTTTCTACACCCAAGATACGATCCGCTGGTAAAGCATCATGCTTGAGTAGAAAGTCAGCATCTTCACGGGTATAGATATCATTCGTGACTACGGCAATCTCATAATGATCTTTTAGAGCACTACACAGTTGGCGCAGTAACGCTGTTTTGCCAGAACCAACCGGTCCTCCAACGCCTACTCGTAAACAATGTTTCATAGTTTTTATTCCTTACATAAATTAAAGGGTTGTAAAATCGCTGTCAGCTTCAAGATTGTTTAACTTCGGAATAATCTTGAATACTGGGTTTCGTGTTGAGCACTACCAAGCGCTAAGCTGGGCAATATCGGGCCTAATTGGTCATCGGTTAGCATAAGTGCCGTATCAACTGCAATCACCAATAGCGGACGCAATTGCTCATTCAAGCGCTGCGCAGCGGTATGCCCTAATGGCATAGCTTTACAGGCAGCGGCGAGCTGATTTTCAAGCCAAGCCCAAGCAAAGCCTAATAGCGTTTGCCGGATAGGTATATGACGCTGATATGCCGCCCAAGCAAAAACAGTCACGTAGCCTGGCTCTTTTGGAAACTTAGCATCGCCCTGCTCAGGTCTCGGCTGAAGATCTAGGCTATCAAGCAGACGCACTAGCGCCAACCCTAAACGAATATCTTCGTCACTAAGCTCAGCACTTTCGCGATTGGCGTGAATCCAATCATTCCAGTAAGCAATACCGTCACTGTCACTATTGGCCCAGCAAGTATGCAAACGTGCTAATACTGGTAGCTCACAGCGAGTTAAACCATCGGCAAGTACGCCCTCTAGCCAGTCGCCAAGCTCTTGCTCATTATTTACCCAGCCCAGCTCAAAAGAGCTTTCAAGACCTTGCGACCAAGCGAAAGCGCCTATAGGTAGGGCAGGACTAATCAATTGCATTAGCCCCAATAGTGCCAAATCGCTAATTGCCTTTGGTGGCTCATCAATGTGCATGGTTGTTGTCATTATGGGAGTGTCCATGATCATGATTGTGTGAATGGTCGTGGTCGTCATGACTATGACCGTGTTCATGACTATGACTATGACCATGTGAATGTTCACGACCAGCCTGTGCATAAGCACCAGATTCTGGATCAAAAGGCGCTTCATGATGGGTCAAGGTTGCTCCCAACAATTCTGCCAGCTCTTCTAATACATAATCTGGAGGGAATCTTACCCAGTGACGACCATCTTCATCCATACCTAGAGCAAGGGTTACATGACGGTTACCTAAGTGGTAGCAAAGCCGTCCTAATGGTAAGCCATTCTCGATATATGCAGTAGTGACTGGTTCGTCCGCTGCACAAATCTGAATGAGCTCACCGCTACTGGCTTGCAATAGATCATCATGACGTAATACAGGGCCACGATCGAGGAACAAGCCTACGTCGCGCCCACTATCTGTAACCGCTTTTAGGCGGCCACGGATGCGTAGATCATAAGGCAAGGTTAAGGTATCAAATACCTCGGCCTTGCTGACCTCACTGTTGCTATCGACTCTCTGTGTTAATTCAAGCATATTACTATCCTTGCAAACGATTTAAAATAAATGATAACGCTGTGCTAATGGTAATTCAGCCATAGGCTCACAGGTGAGTAGTACCCCATCGGCATAAGCTTCATAGGTCTGCGGATCTACATTGATATCAGGGCAGGCAGTATTGAGTTTCATATCTTTTTTGCCCATCTTACGAATGTTTTTGCATGGCACAAGCTTACTCTTAAGACCGAGCTTCTCTTCAAGCCCTGTATTTTCAGCAGCCTGACTGATAAAGGTCACACGAGTGGCTGCAGCAGCGCGGCCATACGCACCGAACATACGGCGGAAATGCACTGGTTGCGGGGTTGAAATAGCTGCGTTTGGATCTCCCATTTCAGCACCAGCTATCATGCCACCTTTTATTACCAATTGTGGTTTGACCCCAAAGAATGCCGTCTTCCATAACACTAAGTCTGCCATTTTTCCCACTTCAACAGAACCAATCACATGCGAAACACCATGTGCAATAGCAGGGTTGATAGTGTATTTAGCGATATAGCGTTTGGCACGGAAGTTATCAGCACCGCGCTCTTCGTCTTCTGGCAGTAGTCCACGCTGCACCTTCATCTTATGTGCTGTCTGCCAGGTACGGCATACCACTTCACCAATACGCCCCATCGCTTGCGAGTCAGATGACATTATTGCCATGACTCCCATGTCATGAAGCAAGTCTTCTGCAGCAATAGTTTCGCGGCGAATACGTGAGTCAGCGAAAGCGACATCTTCTGGAATATTAGGATCTAGCGCGTGACACTCCATGAGCATATCTAAATGCTCATCAACGGTGTTGACAGTATAAGGACGTGTTGGGTTAGTAGATGCTGGCAACACATTAGGCAGACCAGAGATAGCAATAATATCTGGCGCGTGCCCACCACCTGCGCCTTCGGTATGGAAGGTATGGATACAGCGACCTTTCATAGCGGCGATCGTATCTTGCAAGAAACCTGACTCGTTTAGCGTATCAGAGTGCAGCGCCACTTGAATATCATATTCGTCAGCAACGGTCAGCGCATTATCAATAATGGCCGGTGTTGCACCCCAGTCTTCATGAATTTTCAGACCAAAAGCGCCCGCTTTAATTTGCTGAACTAAAGCTTCTGGCGTACTGGCACTACCTTTACCAAATATACCAATGTTCATTGGCATATCATCTACAGCCTGCATCATTTTACCGATGTACCATGGGCCTGGTGTACTAGTGGTTGCTAAAGTACCTGTTGCAGGGCCTGTACCACCACCGATCATAGTCGTTGTACCGCTCATTAAGGCTTCATCGACTTGCTGCGGGCAAATAAAATGAATATGGGTATCGATACAGCCAGCTGTCAGGATTCTATCTTCACCAGAGATAATCTCGGTGCCAGGTCCAATAACGATCTCAACGCCTGGCTGAGTATCTGGGTTACCGGCTTGACCGATGGCAGCGATATTTCCATCTTTTATACCCACATCGGCTTTGATGATACCCGACCAATCTAGGATAATGACATTGGTAATAACGGTATCCATGACTTCATCATCACAGCGTTGGCTCTGAGCCATGCCATCACGAATAGATTTACCCCCGCCGAATACTACTTCTTCGCCGTAGTGAGTAAGATCTTCTTCTACTTCGATCCAAAGTTCAGTATCCCCTAAACGAATTCTGTCACCTGTAGTTGGACCATATAATTCGGAATAAGCTTTACGAGAAATTTTCATTATTTTGCTCCTGAATCTTGCTTCTGATCTAATGATCCCATCACATCACCGCGGAAGCCATAAATACGACGTAAGCCTGAAAATTCAATCAAGTTTACCTCACGGCTCTGACCGGGCTCAAAACGAGTTGCGGTACCTGACGGAATCGCCAAACGATAACCGTAGGTTTTTTCACGATCAAAATCTAAAGCATTATTGGTCTCGTAGAAATGATAATGTGAGCCTATTTGGATAGGTCTGTCGCCTGTATTGGAAACGTGCACAGATATAGTAGGTCTATCTTTACATAGCTCAATATCGCCACTTTTTATTTGATATTCACCGGGAATCATGAGAAGTCTCCTTAAACGATTGGGTTATTAACGGTGACCAGTTTGGTACCGTCAGGGAAAGTTACTTCGACCTGAACACTATCAATCATATCGGCAACACCGTCCATCACATCATCACGAGTCAGGATTTCGCGGCCAGCACCCATCAAGTCTGCTACGGTACGCCCTTCACGAGCACCTTCCATAAGAGCGCAGCTGATATAGGCTATAGCTTCTGGGTGGTTCAATTTAAGTCCTTTTTCTTTGCGGCGTTCTGCCACTAGACCTGCCGTAAATATGAGTAACTTATCTTTATCTCTAGGGGTTAATTTCATCGCTAGCTCCTTATTATGAATATTACTTTCTTAAAAGCTGGTATCACAGATATACAAAAGTAACTGTCATGCACCAGATACTTTAGCTAAAACATTTAAGTCAACCAAATACGAGGTACGGTTGCCTCGTGTCCGGTTAATAGGGGTCGAATAACTTCTCTTGCTTTTTCAAAAAGCTGCCACGCTTCGTTGCGCTCATTACCAATATAACGCAGTAACAATACGCCGCGTCTATAAGTCACGGCCCAGTTCTTGGTAGGCGCAAGGTGTTCACGTAGTGCTAGAACAGTCGCCTCTGGATCACTGAGTCCAACCGTCCATAAGGTCGCATGCACGCTAGCTCCTGCTTGCCCCCACTTTCCCATAAATCTAGGATGATTAGGATCTATAGTTTGACGCTCAAGCCACAGCGGGCTGCCATTACGGCGTAGCTCAAAGCGCTGTTCTAAATAACCTTGATCAAAGGGTAGATTACTAGCAGGTCTACCAAGACAAAGAATCTCCCAGCCCAAACATTTGGCATCGCCTTCCAAATCAATCTGAAATACTTGTGTGCCGCGTGAGCTGTCAAAAGCAATAGACTCTTGAGGGAGCCACTCTAGTGTACCGCCGTCAGCGACGGTTAAGTTGGTAATTTGGCTCCAAGGAACATTATTTCTATCCGATTTATAAAGCTTATTAGCCGCCGGCGTTGTTACCAGAGCATGAGCGTCTTTATCGACAGTGACATTTATAACGAGCTCATCACCGCTAACTAGACCGCCAGGGGGATGCAAAGTATAGACATGACAGCATCCTGCGCGTCCTTCTGGATAAAAAGGTCTTTGTACACGCAGTGGACCAAAATGCCGGGCAACTTTTAGGCGAGTGATATTAGTGTCAGCCTCAGCACGGGTGTCAAACCCTAGAGTCAAAGACGCAGCCCAATGACGTTTGGCATCAAAATGGTGTCCAGAATATAGGGAGGGGGTCTTCTCTACTTTCGTAGGGGAGATAATTGTCATTGCACAAATACCTTTTTATTTATTATGAGTTCAAGTTTACTTGTTTATACCAACTACAAACGTGAAGCAATTTATCTAAGCGGCATTATGGTGGCAAACCATAAATTAATATCAAAACTAACAAAAGCCTACTTATTATTGAACAATAGTAACCTAAAGTTTTATACTTTTTGAACGGAGCATTAAGTAAATAAATCTAAAGAACTGTACTTAAACTTTTATTTGCCACAATTTAGAAAGTTACAAAACACAAAACAGTAACTGTTTCTATCAATCCTACCTTAGGGTAAGGGAATAGTACACTACAATATTAGCTCCAATAGCTATTATCTAATGGTATGTATTTAAACCATTGATTTTTATGGATTAATTATGGTCGTAGAATTGTAATACTCCTCTATATTAATAAATCTAGTAGAGCCTTTGAAGGATATAGTAAATTTATATTTAATAATGTCGTTAAGATTAGTAACTTGGTATTTACAATTTGGTAAGGTAGATAGATAATCATAAATAAATCCATACAATTACTCATGATTTAACGATCAAGACTATACTGTTCTTGAGCGGTATGCTCATAGAACCAGACCTACAAACATTATTTTAGAGGTGCGCTATGTCAGAATCCGTTCAATCTCCTGAAATCGTTGAAGACAAACCGCTCAAACCAATACTTGCTTATACTTTTATCATGCTCGGTATATTTGCTTTAGCCTTTTCGGCTATCATGGTAAAAGAAGCTAACTTTGAACCAGTAACCAACGCTTTTCTTCGTTGTTTATTAGGGTTTGTCACCTTGATACCTTTTGGTATTTGGGAGATCAAAAAGAAAAGAATGCTCAGCAAGAACGGTGTCTTATTGGCCATTTTAGCCGGTATATTCCTCGGTATCGATATGACCGCTTGGAACTACGCCATCTTCTTTATCGGTGCTGGTATCTCCTCAGTCCTATTGAACCTGCAAATCATCGTTATGCCCTTATTAGCCATGACCTTTGATAGATTCAAACCTAAGAAAAGCTTTTGGGTTTTAGTTCCTATTATGATTTTTGGTATTGTTCTTGCAGGGGGTATCTTTGATGGTGATCCCGTAGAAGGCCCAACCATGATTTGGGGTTATCCGATTGCGTATGTAGGTACAGCTTTAGGTATCCTTTCTGGTATCTGTTACGGTATCTATCTATATACTAGTAGGAAATCTGGCACGCTAAACGCAGGTCTTTATGTGCAGCCGCTAATGTGGGTGTTTTTAGCACAGCTGATTCCCCAAGGTTTTACCATGCTATTCTTAGCTCCTGAAGGTTGGAACGTTACTCAAGGGGTATTAGCGAATGGTAAATTACCCATGGATGCTGGTACGGCGATGACTGGTGATATGATTACCGCTGCTAACTGGTGGTGGATGGTTGCACTGGCAGTCATTGGTCATGCGATGGCTTGGGTATTCGTCCAAGTAGGTTCTGTGAACTTAGATCCTACAGTGGTAGCTGGGTTGTTATTATTGAGCCCAATTACTACCGTACTTGTAGCGCCCTATACCAGCGGCGAGTCTATCTCAATATTACAAGCGATAGGTGTTGTTGTTGTTTTAGCCGCTGTTGCTTATCAGAACGGTTTGCATAATATGCTGCTAAATAAGATACGGGGCACCAAATCACCAGGGACCTAACAAAAGAATAGTCTTCTTATTCTAAAGTAGCTTATTAAGGCCTGATATTTGTTTGTCGGGCCTTTTTGTTATTTTGAAAACATATAGTTGATTTTCAAAGTACTTTAAATACCCTTACGACAATAGTTGTCGCCTTTTATGCGTAGCCCTCTAGATATTTAGACAAAACTTCTATAAAGTAAAACTATCTTGCTGAGCCCTAGTTGATTTTACCTAACAAGGAGTCAGTCAGCTCTATTATAAAAATTACTAAAACGAAATCATTAAACTTTAATGGCTTCTTACTACAAAAACATTCATTAAAAAAGGACGATATTATGCGCGGTATTAATAAAGTTATTATCATTGGTAATCTCGGTGCAGATCCAGAATCCCGTCAGTTTAGCAATGGTGGTAGCGTCACTAATATCTCAGTGGCGACATCCGAGCAGTGGACAGACAAACAAAGTGGCGAAAAAAGAGAAGCGACTGAATGGCATCGCATTTCTTTATTTAATCGTCTAGGCGAGATCGCAGCACAGTACTTACGTAAAGGCAGTAAGGTCTATATCGAAGGCAGCTTACGCACGCGTAAATATCAAGATCAAAGCGGACAAGACCGTTATATCACTGAGATTCGTGCCGATCAAATGCAAATGCTTGATAGTGCAGGTGGTGGTCAACCTTCAAGCCCACAAGGTGGATTTAATCAACAGCCTCAAGGCGGCGGTTATGATCAAAGCAATTCAGGACAAGGTACATCGCAAGGTGGTTTCAATAGCAACCAAAGCGCGCCCAATCAGTTTAATCAGCCCACTCAAGCGCCTAATAACGCCCCAGCTACCAAACCTACAGCAATGCCTGATGGCCCGGTAGATGATGATATTCCGTTCTAAATCTTATAAGAATCAAAGTGCAAAGAGTATGCTATATAACCCTCGTAACCACGAGGGTTATTAATATCTATAGCGTGAGATAATGATATTCGCTCATTTAATATTGATTTTTGATTTTAAAATAACGATAAATGTAAATAGTAAATCAACTCAGTTAGCTAACAAAAGCCCGATGAAAATCGTTTAATATTTAATGGTTTATAGATATGAAGCGCTATCAAGGGTACCCTCTATTTACCCTTTATGATTAAAAGTTAAATATTCATTAGTTTAATGAAATATGCTAATATATTTATCTATCCGTATTTATATAGATATAAAACAATATTAAAATATAAAAAGGGTTTTGATTTAATTCCACTATATTAATATTGATTTGATGATGTCTATTAAGTAATGAATTGAAAACAGTATTAAACAGTATCCTAAATCAGTATTAGAGCATTTTTTGTAGGCCTAATACCCTTAAAGTAAATTGAACATAAATTAAGACTGAGACCACTATGAGCAAAAACAGTATAATTGATTTGGAAAACTTAGGTGTTGACGAGTTAAAAGCTATAAGCGAAAGCGCCCAGCAGCTTATTGAGCAGAAACAACACCAGCGTTTATACGATGCTTATATGCAATTTGAGAAAATTGCAGAAGAGAGCAATAGTACTATAGAAGAGATTCTACAAGCCGGTGAAAAGCTTGAAAAGAAACGTAGTATTAAATATCGTAATACTGAAAATAGTGAAGAAACATGGACAGGTCGCGGCCGTAAACCCACTTGGTTAGTCGAAGCACTGGCCTCTGGTAAAAACCTTGAAGACTTTGCAATCTAAATACCACCCTTAAAGTCAGGCGCTTATAGAATAGGCATTATATTAAATATATCTTATTGAGCGTTGATTAACTCAGTTTACTATCTATTAAATTTATATATTCATATTTCTACTAGTGCTACTTTATAATCAATCTTTTAAAAGTGTTTTATAGGATTGATAAAGGCCAATATCTTTATTTGAAGATATTGGCCTTTTTTCTGTCATTCTCATGTAATTGTTTGTTATGATAACAAAACTTATCTTTTGAAAACCTATCTTATACAAGATTCTTACTATTATGTTACAAGCATCTGCTTTGTCTTTTAAGGGCCCGCACAAGCTTTGGTGGCTCATCGGGCTCATAGTGTTTGGAGTATTTGTCGTACTCCAAATGCCGGCGTCTTGGATCTTAAGTAAGTATGCGCCGCAATCGCCCTATGTGCAGCAAGTATCAGGCAACTTGTGGCAAGGCTCTGCGATATGGCAAGTGCCCAATACCAATGAGTCGTTGACCGGATCAGCGCGCTGGCATTGGCAACCTTGGTACTTGTTTCTCGGCCAATTCGCAGCTGATGTTGATATTAGTGCCGATCAGACTAGACTTAATGGACAAGTGAGGGTCAGCCGAAACGCATGGCAAGTCAAAGATATGAAAGGTAAGATTGCGCCCCAAACCCTTAGTAGTCTAGTCAACTGGCAACTGCCAAATACGCCTATTCAAGTCAATGCTGTTGGTCTAAAACGCCAATCTGCTACCCAGTCCGGTACTACTAAGGCAGGATTTAGTCAGGCTGAAGGTCAACTGACTTGGGTTGGCGGCGAGGTGGGCTATCCAAATGAGGACAAGATACTCTATATCGCTATGCCTGCTATGCGCGCGCAGCTAAGTCATGAGCAAAAAGGGGACAGTAATAGATTGCATGTCAACCTCATAGACAAGCAAGATAAACGCTTGGGCGATCTGTACCTTGATGGTGATAATATGCTCGATGTCAGCTTAACGCAGCGTCTACTTGAGAATATGCCAGAGTATCAAGGACAAGCGCCGCAAGATACCCCTGTAGTTAGTGTGCGCCAGCCATTATTAACCGGTCTAGGGGCACGATAATGATAAGCATCGGTGCCCATCTCAAACCTGTGATAGAGATGTCAAATCGACTGTCAGGCTGGTTGTTACTCTTAGCCATAATTTGGCTTTGCTGGGTTGCGGCCAGACTGGTATGGCTGGTAATAGCCCCACCGCTTGCGCCTGCATTACCGCTGCAAGCGCTACAAAACCCTGCAACCATCGGCACTGATAATAGTAGTTTATTTACTATATTTACTGAGCCTGATTCAGTGGCATTAACGCTGCAAGCTCCTCCTAATGTAGTGTTGAAAGGGGTGTTGCTGGCGATACCAGAGTACCTATCCTCAGCTTTATTAGAAGTCAATGGTCAGGTCAAAAACTATCGTATTGGGGACTATTTAAATGATAACGACTATACACTGATCGCAGTAGACTGGAATACAGTTATTATCGCTGATGCCGCTAATAAACAAACCGTCCTCACTATGGCCGATAGTATGGCGCTAGACCAACGGGGGTTGCCTACTGATGCTATTAGCAATCAGCGCTTGCCAGATAATAATGCAGCCACAGCATTATCACTGCCTCTGTCTCTACCAACGGATGGTATCAATAATTTGCAGGCTAATAATACGATTGATGGTGCTGATAATGGCATTCAGCCTCAATCTGCTATTAGTGAAGCCATAATCGAGCTACAACAAAACCCTGCCAGCTACTTGAGTAGGATGGGAGTGATGGCTTCAGGTGACGGCTATCAAGTGACGGCTGCCATGCCAGCAGCCATGCGCGACCGTTTAGGAATAGAGCCGGGTGATAAAGTGTTGTCGGTTAATGGTCAAAATGTCGGTAGTAACCCTGCACAAGATGCCAGCGTCTTGCAACAAGTACAGCAGTTAGGCGAGGCTCAAATTGAAGTACAGCGCGGCGAGCAAATAATTACTATCCGCCAGCAGTTTTAAATTTTTAAATTATAATGAATGACCTAAAATGGGTAATGACGATCATGGCAAGTTTGTATAAATTTTCAGTAATACCCTTAAGTCGTTCAATGCAGTGTCTGCTGCGCCGGTGGCGGCCATTATATTTAGCCCTACCATTATGGGCGCTCTCTTGTGGGTGGGCCCATGCTGAAAGTTGGAAAGTTAATCTGCAAGATGCAGATATCAAAGCCTTTATCAATGAAGTAGCCACCATTACTGAGCAGAACTTTGTGCTTGATCCTCGTATTAACGGTAATGTCACGGTCATCTCCAACCGGGCATTATCTCGTGATGAGATTTACCAGTTATTTTTAAGTGTAATGCAGGTCAATGGCATTGCCGCCATCGACTCAGGGACGACCACCAAGCTTGTGCCTGATAACGTCGCCAAACAATCTGGTATAGCGGTAGATTTGCGTGGTAATAGCGTGGGTGAGGCCCTAGCTACTCGAGTTATTTATCTAACTAATACTCAGGCGACTGAAGTATTGGGCGTTATTCGACCTCTAATGCCGCAATCGGCGCATGCTGCGGCTGTTCCAGGGGTTAATGCCTTGGTCTTGTCGGATCGTGCCGATAGTCTCAATCAATTAACTGCGCTCATCCGTGATTTAGATAGTAATGTTAATGATACCCTACGAGTCATTCCTCTACGTCATGTCGATGCTGAGCGTATGATGGATCTGATAAGCGGCTTAGTCGGTAGTGCCAGCGGGGCAGGACAGCAATCAGCAAATGATCAGTTAAAAGTAATTGCCGATACTGCCAGTGATCGATTGCTAGTAAAGGGCAGTCCTGAGATGATTGCTAAAGTGCAAGATATGGTGAATCAGCTCGATACTACCCCTTCGCGCAGGCTTAGCGGTTTACGAGTCTTTCGCTTAAAGTATGCTAGTGCAGGGCATATTGCACAGATGCTGCGCGGATTACTCGCCAATCAGTCGATCAACAGCACGGGCGCCCAATCGACTTTGGAGCCTGCCTCATTGCTCGATGCCAGCGGCGCTAGCACCGCAGTTGATAGCGGAGCTAGTCGAGCTATCAACAATACCACCACTGCTTCTCCTAGCGCTAATACCGGCAGCCCAGCGGCTAGCTCAAGCAGACCTTTTAGTATTATTGCTGATGAAACCCAAAATTCGGTGATTGTGAACGCTGATCCTGAGCTGATGTTTGAAATTGAAGAAGCGGTCAATCAGTTAGATAATCGCCGTGCGCAAGTACTGATTCAAGCCGCCATCGTAGAGGTGTCAGGTGATGATGCCACTCAGCTCGGTGTGCAGTGGGCACTGGGTAATGCCAACAGTGGCTACGGGGTCGTCAATTTTAATAATGTCGGCGCTAGTGCAGCTACCCTTGCGGCAGCAGCCTTAACCGGAGGCGGCGCTAGTATTAGTGCGGCGGCAGGCTCCATTGCTGGCGCCTTGGTTGGTATCGGTAACAGTAGTAAAGATAGCAGCGGTAACACTCAATTTTATGGCGCTATCTTGCAAGCGCTGGATTCCTCTACCAGCGCCAATCTATTATCTATGCCCTCCATTTTAACTCTCGATAATGAAAAAGCCAGTATCTTAGTAGGGCAAAATGTCCCTTTTGTTACCGGTTCTTTCACCACTACGGCCGACTCCTCTACCAATCCATTTCAGACGATTGATCGTCAAGATATCGGTATTAATCTGAATGTTATTCCTCATATTGGCGAGAATGGTACGGTGCGCTTAGAGGTCTCACAAGAAGTCTCTTCAGTGGTGCCGGGTAGTTTGGGAAATGCTAATGGTTTAATCACCAATAAAAGCCTGATTAATACCACTATTTTAGCCGATGACCAGCAAACTATCGCTCTCGGTGGTCTGATGCGTGATAATTCAACGACTCGTCAGCAAAAAGTCCCGGGTTTAGGCAATGTTCCCTTCATCGGTCGCTTATTCCGCTCCGATAATGACAGTATCCAAAAGAGCAACTTGATTATATTTTTGCAGCCTACAATCTTGCGCGATGGCGGGGCAGTGGCCAGCGTAACTGAGCGTAAATATAATCAAATGCGCGTACTGCAGTTAGTGATTGATAAAAATGGTACTATTAAACAGCTGCCGCTTAGTGGTACTGAAAACTGGGACGGTACTATTGAGCCCGATTATGAGCTGATGCCGCTTAATCCTTTGGTTCCTAAGCGCAATCAAGTGCCACAAAAGTCCATGACACAAAGCTTTAACCCAGTTGATAGACCAAACGCTGGCATAACTACTTATCCATTAAACCCATAATATTGCGGCGGCTTAAAACTAACCTTTAAGGAGGTTTGACTCTTCAATGACAATAAAAAAATGGTTAACCTTAGGTGCTGTGGGTACGGCTTTATTGCTCATTCCGAGGCGTAGTAGTCGACAAACTATGCCTAAAACTAGGCCTGAAAATATGTCCAGCGCTATGCCAAAAGAGAATTCTAAGCCACTATCACCAAAAGATCAGACATCTTCTAGTCAAGCAGAGGACGACAACCAAACATAAGCCCTAATATTTGAATGTTCAACGGACCCTAACTATTTACTCAATTTGTGCTAATATTTTAATCCCCTTTCCTATTATAGCTACGCTTTATGACTATCAAGCGGCCTACCTTCCTTTACTACTGGTTTTATATCTCTATTTGGCTTACGCTTAGCATGAGCAGTGTTGCTTTGTTCGGTTGTAAACCGCAACCAAAGTCCCCATTTGAACAGCAGGCGGAAACCAATTCCAACAATGGAATGGATATTAGTGTTAGCAATCAGGCAGTAGAAAGTCAGGTAGACGATGAGGTAGCGATAGTTACTGAAGTGACACCGGTCGTCACGGAAAATGCTGCTGATAAACCCATTCAAATTACTAAGCAGCAGGCGATAGCTCGTCAGCCAAACTGTGACCCTAGCCAAAAGGCTTGCCAATACTTTGAATTAAATATCTTAGACTTTACGCCCCAGCAGCCTTGGCTTACCAGTATTATGTGGCAGACTATTGTGCGGGTTGTTGCGCCGCAAGCTCCGTTAGTTAGTCAAGACGAAACCGCCAAAAAAACAGTGCTCATGTTACTCAATCAGGTTGAGTATAGTGAAACTATGGTCAGCTCACTACCCCTATATCAGCGTATTGAGACTGAAGTGGTCTTTAATCCGGCCACGCCTGATACCGTGGATACTGGCTATCTTGTCATTCGTTCTAATCAGCAGCGTGGCACTGATCGTCAGCATATTAACTATGTCATGCTGGATATGCAAAAAAAGCTGCAACTGAATATCAAGGATATATTGCTGCCGGAGGTGAGTACGGCTGAATTATTAACGAGTTTTCAAAATGCTAAAAAACAATGGTTAATGTCACAAGGTGTTGAACAGCAGTACCTCGATGAGTGGCCGCTGCATTTGTCACGCCAATGGTATCTAGATGAGCAGGGGCTGCACATGGTTTATCAGTCCGGTGAGCTCTTAAAGAGCTCTACCGATGCCGTTGATTTGATTGTACCTTATGAGTTATTAGAGGGGCTTATTAAACCAAATTATAAAATAAGTTATCAGGTTGACTCTTAAGGTCGCAGCGTCCAATAACTCACAGCCTAACTAATTTTTTATTGATAAAGTCTATGGAGGCATCAATGTCCAAGATAGAAACCGCACAAAATAATAATAAAAATGCTAATAATACCAATGCCGCATTGGATATCTATCCTATGATTGATACCCATACGCATTTTGATGCCCCAGTCTTTGATGAGGACCGTGTTCTACAAGCACAAAAAGCTTATAGTAAAGGCGTTCGTCATTTAGTGCTGGTAGGCTATTTATATAAGCACTTTGATAGAATTTATGAAACCCAGCAGGCACTGTCAGAGCTTGAGCCGTCAGAATCAGCCTCAAGCGCATCACCAAGTACATCGCCAGATACATCACCAAGTTATCCAGCAGCGCATATTGCGCTCGGATTACACCCCTTTTATATTGACCAGCATACCGACGCTCATCTAACGGCTATGGCGAAAATGCTCGATGAGCGGCGACCTTTGGCGATAGGTGAGATTGGGTTAGATACTTATACCGATGAGATGAAAACAGCAGATAAGTTCGATAAGCAAAAGCGTTTTTTCAATGCTCAGCTCGATATGGCGGTCAAGCATCAGTTGCCAGTGATGCTACATATTCGTAAAGCTCATGCAGAGGCGCTAGCTATTTTAAAAGCGCATGATTATGATGCCCATAAGCTCGGCGGTATTGCGCATAGTTTCAGTGGCGGCGAGCAAGAAGCAAAAGCTTTCGCCAAACTTGGTTTTAAGCTGGGAGTGACCGGACAGGTGACCAATCCTAATGCAAAAAAGCTACGGCGGGCCATTCAAGTCGCGGTCGATAGCTACGGCATTGAATGTTTGGTTATTGAAACCGATTGCCCGGATATGACGCCGGTTATGTGCCAGACTTCTGCTAATAATCAATCGGCGCTGGGAATGAATGTAGATAATGAATGGCAAGGAGCAGAGGGGTACAACCGAAACGTTCCCGCCAATCTACCATGGGTACTTAAGAGCTTAAGTGAGCTTTTAGAAGTTGATAGCGCCACGCTAGCTGCACAGCTATGGAAAAATAGCTGTGCAGCATTACAAACCAGTTGGGCTTATCAGTAATTATATTTAAGAAGAGTGTAAAGTATGAGCAATCAGGCCCCCGATTATGATCAGTATGAGCGGCGTTTTCAAGGCACTCAAAGGCTCTATGGTCAATCCGCTTTTGAAGTTTTTGCCGCCGCGCATGTATATGTTATTGGGATAGGTGGGGTGGGCTCTTGGGCGGCAGAAGCCTTAGCACGTACGGGCGTGGGGCAGCTAACGTTGATAGACCTAGATGTGCTAGTAGCTTCAAATGTTAATCGCCAACTGCCGGCGCTAGATAGCACATTTGGTCAGTCAAAGATTGCCGCTATGGCTGAGCGTATCTATCAGATTAACCCCAAAGTTAAGCTAAATTTGATAGATGATTTTTTGACAGCAGATAATGTTACTGCTTTACTGCCCTCACGCCAGCAAGCAAAAGAAGCGGCGGCACAGCGAAAACCTGTCGTTATTTTAGACTGCGTTGATGATATGGATGCCAAGCTTGCCATTGCGCTGCATTGTCGATTTAATAAGTTAAAGCTAATCTGCGCCGGCGCTGCAGGGGGTAAGATAGACCCACGCCAAATCACCGTGAGCGATCTAAAGGACTGCTATCAAGATCCACTACTGGCAAAGCTACGTAGTAAAT
Source organism: Psychrobacter jeotgali (assembly GCF_904846315.1). Taxonomy (NCBI): domain Bacteria; kingdom Pseudomonadati; phylum Pseudomonadota; class Gammaproteobacteria; order Moraxellales; family Moraxellaceae; genus Psychrobacter; species Psychrobacter jeotgali. Next base: position 1,700,449 of record NZ_CAJHAF010000001.1, on the reverse strand, counting down.
TACGCCATGAAAAAGGCATCAATAGCGGCCTAAAAGAGAAGTTTGGCATCAGATGTGTCTACTCAACCGAACCACCACGAGTCGATAAAAGCTGTCAGACCGGAGGTTTGCACTGCGGCGGTTACGGATCGGCGGTCACTATAACCTCGGTAGTGGCGATGGTTATGGTAAGCGAAGCATTACAAATCCTCGGCAAACAATAAATATATAACGAATGCTCAGCTTTAACCAAAAAATTGCAGATTGCGTTAAATTTGGAGATCGCATTGTCAAAGCATAAATATCCTATAGCGATAGATGATCACGAGCGTATTGCCAAGCTGCGCGAATACCAAGTGCTCAACACTAACGATGATCCTGCTTTTGCTCGTTTGACTGAGCTGGCAAAGCTCTTCTTTGACATGCCGATTGTTACCATCACCTTTATGGATGAGCATACGCAGTATCTCAGAGCGCCGCAAGGTCTTGGTGAGGTATGTGCGACAGCGCGCGCAGACGCTATCTGTAACTATACTGTGCTGTCAGATGAGGTTTTTATTATTAATGATTTGAGTGCTGATAAGCGCTTTATGCATAATCCACTGATTACCCATGCGCCTCATCTGCGTTTTTATGCCGGTGCGCCTATTATCTTGGAAGAGGATAATAAGTCTTATCGTTTAGGCTCGCTTTGCTTGATGGATACCAAGCCCCATTATGATTTTAGTGATAAACAAGCTCGGCTGCTGGCCCAGTTTGCAGCGATGACAGGCGATGCCTTACAGTTACAAAAAAGACAACGTCTGACTAAGCATGCTGATCAAATGAAGTCCGAATTCTTGGCTAATATGAGTCATGAGATTCGTACGCCAATGAACGGTATCATCGGTATGGTGGAGATGCTCGATGATACTGAGCTTAGCCTTGAGCAACAAAACCATATCGATAATATAAAGCTATCTACTGAGCATTTGCTGGCTATTATTAATGGTATTTTGGACTTGTCTAAAGTCGAAGCCGGCAAGATGACGGTTGATGCGATACCGATGAACTTGTCAGATTTGTGCAAACAAGTGATAGACCTTTTCGCAGTCAAAGCTCGTCAACGTGATTTAACTTTGGCGTATCATTTTAATGAACAGCTATCGCCTTACGTTATTGGAGATCCAGTAAGGCTTAAGCAGATTTTGGCCAATTTAGTTAATAACGCTATCAAGTTTACCCGTGAAGGCGGCAAAGTTAGTATTAACATTAATAAGCCTGCATTATGTGATTATAAAGACGGTCATGATGCTGATAGCAATAACGAAAGCTCTGCTTTGGCGCATGATAATGGTGTTAATTATCAAAATATGACGCTGTGTATTGGTGTGAGTGATACTGGAGTAGGAATCAAGCCTGAATCTTTAAAGGCGATATTCGATGCCTATAATCAGGCAGATAAATCGACTCATCGACTCTATGGCGGCACCGGTCTGGGACTGTCCGTTTGTAAATCGTTGGTGAACCTAATGGGCGGGCATATTTGGGCAGATAGCGTGGTGGGGGAAGGCACTACCTTTAAGGTATTATTGCCACTGCCGGCGATGGAGGCTCAAGCCTATGAGCACTGGAAACAAAAAAACGAGGTAGGATATAATTCGACCTCACTTTATGCTGGCCACGTTTTATTGGTAGAGGATGATAAGGTAAACGCTATTATTGCCAAAAGGGCACTGCATAATGGCGGTCATACCGTCACTCACGTGACTGATGGGCAAAAGGCGATTGAGCATTTTTCAGCGCATCCTAAGCGTTATGATATTATTTTGATGGATCATCACATGCCTATTATGGATGGTATTCAGGCTACTATTAAACTGCACGAGCTTTATAATCCAGATATGCTGCCACCTATCATTGCGCTGACCGCGAACGCTATGGATGGTGAGCGCGAAAAGTATCTAAAAGTGGGCATGCAAGACTACTGTACTAAGCCGTTTAAGAAAGAATATCTAAATGCTTTGATACAGTACTGGCTACGGCATAATAAAGACAAAAAAATGCCGTATAAAAAAGCTTAATGATTTAAATCATTAAGCTTTTTATAAACTGTAAACGATAAAAAACGATCAGCTGACGCGAGTTTGATAATCGCCTGTACGAGTATCGACGCGCACTACTTCACCTTGCTGAACAAATAGCGGAACACGAACGACAGCACCAGTCTCTAAAGTTGCTGGCTTGCCGCCACCGCCAGAAGTATCACCACGCACGCCGGGATCGGTTTCGGTGATTTCTAATTCAACAAAGTTTGGCGGAGTGACAGACAAAGGCACGCCGTTGAATAAAGTAATGGTACATAGATCATTACCGTTCTCTTTGAGCCATTTTATGGCATCGGCTACCGCGGTTTTGTCGGCTTGGATCTGCTCAAAGCTCTCTGGATGCATAAAGTGCCAAAATTCGCCATCGTTATACAGATAGTTCATCTCAGTATCTACGACATCCGCAGCTTCTAAGCTTTCGCCTGATTTGAAGGTTTGCTCCAATACTTTGCCACTGCGAAGGTTGCGCAGTTTGACACGGTTGAACGCTTGTCCTTTGCCAGGTTTGACAAACTCATTTTCCATGATGGCACACGGGTTGCCATCGAGCATGACTTTTAGACCGGCTTTGAATTCATTGGTAGAAAAACTTGCCACAAGAAACTCCTAATAATAGTTAGTGGTGCGATAGATGGGCAACGGCAGCGACTGCTAAAAAAGCCCTTACTCATAAATATTTTACTAAAAAGACCACACTCACTGATAAAGTAGCACACGTATGTTTTGATAGAGCACTGACGATTTGCTTATTTTGCGTATAATGTTGGCTTTTAGGTATAAGTATCAGGTGATCATGATAAACCATTTAATCACACAAAAAAACTGGCAGACACAATTATCCACAGTCATTACCTCAGTTGATGAGCTGCTTAGCCTGCTGAATCTTGAATCTTTGCGTACGCAAATCTATATACCCGCTCATTTTGAGCTGCGAGTGCCGCGTGCCTTTGTGGGCAAAATGAAAAAGGGCGATGCCAATGACCCTTTATTACAGCAAGTTTTGCCCAATAAGCAAGAACAATTGGCAGTCACCGGTTATGTAGCCGATCCTTTAGCAGAGAACGAGCAGAATCCTATCCAAGGGTTATTACACAAATACCAATCACGAGTGTTGCTAACCGTCACTGGGGCCTGTGCTATCCATTGCCGTTACTGCTTTCGCCAGCATTTTGATTATAGCGCTAATATGCCAAAGTCCGAGGCAAAAGACAATATTAAGGCTTATATTGCTCAGCATCCCGAAATTAACGAAGTAATTTTGAGTGGTGGCGATCCGTTGAGTGTTTCTAATCGGCGGCTATTTGCTTGGCTGGATATTTTGGAGTCTATGAGCCAGTTGACGACCATTCGTTTACATACTCGTTTACCGCTCGTTATTCCAGAGCGTTTGGATAATGAGATGTTAGAGCGCTTAGCCCAGAGCCGATGTCAGATTGTGATGGTGGTGCATTGTAATCATGCTAATGAGATAGACAGTAACACCGCTGAGTATTTGCAGCGTGCTCGTAGCGCTGGTATCACTCTATTAAATCAGACAGTGTTATTAGAAGGTATTAATGATGATGTAGCCACTCAAGTAGCGCTAAGCCAGCGTTTATTTGCTGCAGGTGTGCTGCCATATTATCTGCATGTATTAGACAAAGTGGCAGGTGCCGCTCATTTCGATAAAGAGGAAGCCGCAGCGGTGCAGCTTTATTGGCGATTGCTAGCTGAGCTGCCAGGCTATCTGGTACCAAAACTGGTACGCGAGTTGCCGAATCGACCATTTAAGGTGCCGATAGATATTTACAAACAGGTGTAGAGCCTTCATTATAGGCAGGATAACTATCGGTTTTAAGGTAGGTAAGCTTTAGCCAGCGGCACCATTAGGGATAATGATCATGATCTATAGTATGAGGACGTATTTATGTTCAGCATGACAACGTTCAAAAAGTATTTTTCATCAAAAAACGCTTTGATAGGTCAGCCGCACCAAGCTATGAGTGATCAAGAGCAGCAGCTACTCGTATGGGCCGCCAGTTTATCCGCTCAGACGCAGGCTCAGCAAATCCAGCAATTGGAGAAAATACTTACCGCCCTTGCCGCTATGGATCTAGATGATGAGCAGCGCTTAGCAGCAATTAAAATTGTTGAGACGGCGGCAAATCGCCTAATCGCTACGCTGCATAAGCATTATATGTATGAGCAGGGAGGGTTAGATACAGAGCAGCTGCGCTTAATGGATAAGGTCAAAACACTTTACTATCTAAAAATTGCTGTTTACGATAAGATTTTGCAAAGCCAATGTTCAGCGCATCCAGCACTTAGAAAACACCAGCGAAGCTCTATAGTCAAAAATTGGCGGCCACTTTCAATTCATAAATCGACACCACTACTACTAGCAATAGCTATCTATTCTCAGCAGATTAACTATCAAAAGCTCTTGGTTGAAGCCGCCAGCTTTTATCAAAAACCACCCCCGCATCTCTGGGCTGCGCTTAATAGGCTTTACCGCTTAGCCTGTCAATTTGATATCGCTCAGCTAAACTTAACTCGTTATGTAGTCAGTCATCCTGTGCATACCGCCGATAGTATTCATCAGCTTTATAGTCAGATGTGCCTGCATAGTTTATTAAATGTCCGTGCTATGAGTAGATCTAGTATTCTGCTATTGCAGCGTTTGTTACCGATCTGGTCAAGGTATATCAGTGCAACTATTGAACCGCAAACCAAAACGCGAATATTTGTCGATCTGCAAAGTGATCGTCCTCCCAGTTATCTGACCACAGAGACTACGATTAATCCTTATAATGAGCGCCACCAGTGCTTATTTATTGAGCTTAAACCTTTAATACAGTATTTAGAACAGTCTTTAAATAAAAATAAAGCAGATAAGTCCCATTTAGCTCAACAAAGTGCTGAATACCTTTTGATCATTAAAGTTTTAAAGCTGCTTAATTACCGTTATATAGAGCGTCAGCATACTATTGCTGCTAAGCCTAATAGCAAACAGCAGGCGATAATGATTACTGGATTCCATCCTATTCATTATCATGTTGCTGGCGAGCAGAGCTTTATCCGTTTGATTGCTGCTGAAAAGCTACCTGCCGAACAGCAGCCATGTTATGAGACGTATGAGACGCAAATGAGCTCTGCTAAGCTCATGTCCGAATTTGCAGTAACTGCCCTTGATAGTATTAATAATAGCAATGATAACAGCACTGATGTCAGCTCACCCTTTAGCGTGCTGAAATTATCCGCTACTACTCATATTTTTCCAAGTAATCAGCCCAGCACTCAAGTGCCGCCGTTAAGCGTGCTAAAACTATGTTTATTACACCGACCTAATAACAATAGTAAGCTTAAATGGTCGCTTGGTTTGATACGTTGGCTTAGTCTCGAGCATCAGCCGATTGAGGTGGAGTGGGAGATACTCGGGCATACTTTGAGTGCCTGTGGCCTAGGTCTAGAGAGTTATAGTGACTCAAAGATGAGTAAGAGAAAAGGTAATAGTATCAACTTTAAGAACGGTCATACTCGTAGGGTAAGCTTTGTCCCTGCCTTTATAGTCGCAGCTGATGACCAGCTAAAAACCAGTCCTAGCTTAATAATGCCTACGGGTCATTTTTATGCTAATGATAAGGTTGTTATTCGAATAGGTACAGAAGAAAGTAGGCTACAATTAAAGCAATGTCTACTGAGTACTAAAGAGTTCAGCCAGTATGGTTTTGTCAGACTTTAGGTTCAATAGGGATATAACTGGATCTAATTACTAATGAATAACCATGAAAAAAGTAGCTAGGACAGTATTAAAACAAAACCATATCATGGTAAGCTTACGTAAATATTACAATAAGAAAACGTAAAAGGCCTGTTATGTCCGCTCATTCTCTGCTTAACCTGTTAGTTATTGATGATGATCAGCTTTATGCTGAGCGTTTAGTTACTATGCTATGTGCTTATTATGATGAGGTGAATTTAGGCTTTTTAGATGACAAAGAAGAGCTGGACAAAGCGCTACGTCAGCAGTGGGATGTCTTGGTATTTGGTAAGGCTTATGATATGAGCTTTACTGATATCGTTGGCACCTTACAAGAGCAAAATATTGATTTGCCGATGATGGCTCTTGAGAGTGAGGCAACTATTGACCATAATCGCAACGAGGATGGACTACCTACGGTCATTGATGAGAGCATGGTTAAAACATTGGTTACCGATGAGATAAATTCGGTCATTATTGCAATACGCTTACAGCATGAGGGCTTACGCACCCGTCGCCAGCTTAAAGCCTTACGTCACGTACTCTCTGAAGCCGAACAGCGCGCTAATATCTTGATTAAGAACTCTAAGAGCGCAGTAGCTTATATTGATCAAGGTATTCATATTTTTGCCAACGAGCCTTATTTGGCTTTGTTTGGCTTTGAGTCTTTGGACAGTTTGCTTGGTATCTCCATTATCGACTTGATTGCCGGTAGTAATAATGTCAAAGACTTTAAGCAATTTTTACGACAGTTCGATAAAGGTAGCCGTGAACAAGTTGAGTTTAATTTTGAAAGTCGGCGTATGGATGGCAGTACTTTTGAAGCTAATTTGCAACTGGCAGCAGCGACCTATGAGGGCGAGCCGGTCATTCAGATTATCATTCAGCAAAACAATAATACTGCAGAGATTGCCCAACGTTTAGCACAGGCTGAGCGCCAAGATAGCTTGACAGGTCTGAGCAATCGTCGAGGTTTTGAAGAGCATTTGGCAACCATTTACCAACAAGCTCAGCAAGGGTTACTCACCGCTAGCCTTTTGTATGTGCAATTGGATAATATAGGCAAGATTAGTAGCGGCTTAGGCCTACAAGGGGTTGATGCTACCACTAAGCAGGTGGCGGATAAGCTTCAGCAGTTAGTAGATAAAGGATATATTAGCCGTTTTAGCGATACTGCCTTTACTGTTTTGGTCGAAAATCAGTCCATACAAGCGATAGAGCGCTTAGCTGAACAGCTGCGTACTGGTATTAGCGATATGCTCATTGAGGTGGAAGCACGCACCACTACGACCACTGCTAGTATCGGCGTGATCAATATTGATCGGCATTCACCACCGCCCACTGATCTGCTTGATCGAGCAGTTGAGGCCATCAATCATATTAGAATTGAGACTGCCAATCATGGTGATGCTTATCATGTATATGACCCAAGCACCCATGCCAGTAGTGATGACAAGGCATTGGCTGAATCTCTAATCAATGCAATTACACATAATCAGTTTGAGCTCCTCTATCAACCTATCTATGATATTAATACCGATCGCAGTGATTTTTTTGAGGTCTATCTGCGCTTACCATTAACCGATGCTGATAATACTGTGTTGACCCCAGATCAATTTATGACCGTAGCAAAAGCGCATCAGCTCCATGAGAAAATAGACCGCTGGGTACTGATTAATGCTTGCAAACAGATCAGTGAAATCCGTAAAGTGCAGCCGGACGCCCGACTTTTGGTACAATTGACCAGCGGCTCTTTGATCGATAAAAAATTACCTCAGGTAGCCAGCCAATTAATCAAGGCTATTGGCGGCGCTAAAGGGGCGCTTACCCTGCAATTTAATGAACAAGATATCGCCAATCATTTGAGCCTAGCAAAAACTCAGTTTGCGGCGCTCAAGGCGGTTGATTGTCAGTTAAGTATCAATAACTTTGGCACTGCGGTTAAATCAGTAGAAGTCGCTGAGTTTACCCAACCTGATATGACCCGTTTGGCTCGTAACTATATGGAAGATATAGAAAACGCCAATAATTTAGAGTCTATCAAGGCGCTGATTGCCAAAACCAATGAATTGGAAGTTGATGTGTTGATGCCTTATATTGAAGGGGCTGCTACCATGTCGGTAGCTTGGAGCGTGGGCGCGCGCTACTTGCAGGGCTATTATCTACAAGAACCAAGCGCAACCATAACTCTGGGCTAATGCTCAAACCGCCCTAATATCTATCTTGTTTCACTTACTATCGTGCTTCACTTATTATCTTGCGTAACTTAATATCTTGCTTTGCTCAAGAGTTACTGCTCTTAAAGCGTTGCTGCTCTTCAATAGTGAGCACCTTCCAAACTATAAACTATAATTAAGATTAAAACATGATATCTCGTAATTTTATAATGCTATCCAGTCAGAAAAAACTTTTTAAAACCGCCTTAATGGGTGCCTTGTCCATCAGCATGTTAGTGCTTAGTGCCTGCGAAAAAACGCCGCCTGATTATCGTGATGCAGTGACTTTGCCCGTTTATACTCAAGGTGATGCTGATAATGGAGCGCTTATCTATGAAGACGCTTGTGGACAATGTCATCAACTGACACCCGGGCTGAATAAAAAAGGCCCACAGCTCATGAATGTATACGGCGCTCCAGCTGCCAGTTTGGCCGATTATGACTATAGTGAAGCACTACAGACCTCCGGCTGGGTGTGGGATGCGCAAACCCTTGATCCTTATATCGCGGATGCTGAAGAAGCGCTACCGGGCTCAAAGATGCTCGCAGATCCTATGCCTGATGCCAGCGAGCGGGCAGATGTCATTGCTTATCTGTCAACGCTGCGGGCTGATCCTCCAGTACTTGAAGAAGTGGACAGCACGGCCGAGCAGGCACCAGCTCTTGAAGAGGGTGTTAAAGCTAATAACGAAGCTAATAATAAAGAGGCACCGACAGCAATGACCAATGAAGCGGTCGAAGTACTAGACGGCGCCGCTCATAAGCCAGCCGCAGATTTTCAGTAAAATGTTCTACAGACCCTAATAAAACAGGTAACAAATAATGCGTCAAAATGGTGTTCATAAAAGTCATACTCCGATGAGCCATGCCTGCCAAAGCTCGTCGGCTATTGATAGCAGCAGTAACAACACCTTTCAATCAAATATAGACGCTAGATCAGCGCCTGACTATACGGCGAATCAGCAGCAGATTGCGCAGTTATTAGGCCTACTCAATCAAGTTATATTGGATAAACCTGAAGTTATCAAGCTCGCACTTAGCGCTATGCTGGCAGGGGGACATCTACTATTGCAAGACTTGCCCGGTATGGGTAAGACCACTTTAGCGCAAGGGCTGGCGCAGTTATTAGGGCTTAGCTTTAGCCGAGTGCAGTTTACCAACGATATGCTACCAGCCGATATCTTGGGCATGAGTGTCTACGATCCAGCTAAGCTTAGTTTTGAGTTTCGTAAAGGGCCTATCTTTACTCAATTACTCCTCGCTGATGAGATTAATCGCTGTAGCCCCAAGACTCAAAGCGCTCTACTTGAAGCGATGGAGGAGCGGCAAGTCACTCAAGATGGGCAAACCTATCTATTGCCGAAACCGTTCTTTGTCATTGCCACCCAAAACCCTTTACAGCAATCAGGCGTCTACCCTTTGCCTGAATCGCAACTGGATCGGTTTTTGATGTGTTTGTCGCTAGGCTATCCATCGCCCGCCGCTGAACGGGCGCTACTGCAAGGTCAAGACCGCCGCGAGCTCCTATTAGAGTTGGATGCGGTGTTGGATACACAGGCGGTGCTATTGGCGCAGCAAGGCGTGCAGCAGGTTTATGTGGCGGAGGTGGTACTGGATTATTTACAGCAGTTGGTAGCCAAAACCCGTGTCAGTCAGGAGTATCATGGGTTGTCACCGCGCGGGATGTTATCGCTACAGCGTGCCGCTCAGGCTTATGCGTATGTTTCTGGGCATTTAGAAGTGACGCCTGAGGATATACAAGCGGTATTTGCTGCGGTAACTGATCATAGATTAGGACAACCTTTTGTACCGATGTTAAATGGAGGTGGACAAGCGGCGCAAACCATTGCTGAGCGTATTTTGGATGAGGTGCCTGTAACGTTTTAGGGTGCTATTTGAGTTACTTTTTCCTTTATGCGTGCTGGTTTTATTTAGGATTGACTATAGTAGCGCGTTTAAATCTTCTATATAAGCGTTTTACTTTCAGCTGACTATCTAGCTATTATTTCTAACTTTTTTGAGTGCTGATTATAACAATAACAGGATGGTCATGAAGGTCTTACCACGAGCGTTAACGGCACCCATAAACTTTGTCTCTGCTGCTGTCTCTGCTGCTGTCACTGCTGCATTGTCAGGTTGGTTCGCTAAACGTGCACCCAAAAATGACAGTACCACGCTCAATTTGCGCAACGTCTATATCTTTTTTAGTCGTGAAGGGCTGCTCTTTGCAGTGCTGCTAATCATTACCTTTGTTGCGGGTATCAATTATGGTAATAATTTAGTACTGGGTTTATGCTTTTATTTAATAAGCGTTTGGTTGGTTAGTGTTCATATCACCTTTGCTCACCTGTCAGGTCTGCAAGTGCGTTTGCTCGATGTCACGGTAGCAGAAGCGGGCGAGCCGGTTTGGGTTACTTTGCAGCTACGTAGCGAAAGTAAACAGCCAAGGCGGCAGTTGGTGCTGAGCTTTGACCAAGGGGCAGAACAAGCCTTAAAAGCGTCTAAAAAAGCGCGTAAGAAAAATCTGCAAACCCATAGCCCATCACCAACCCAAAAAAACAACGAGGTTGATAAAATAAATAGCGCAGCCAGTAGCAAGGTGGTCGTTGCAAGTTTGCACGATGAGCAAACTATTCGTATGCCTGTATTTACTGAACGTCGAGGGCGGTTTGAGCTCCCAAGACTACAAATCAAAACGGTTTATCCGCTCGGTATCATGCGTGCTTGGTCGTATGTTTATTTTGCGCGAACCACTTGGATTTATCCAAAGCCCCTAGCCTTTGACTGGCAAGTACAACATAGCGCTGCCAGTTTGGATGAGCTACCGACAGCTGGGCACTATAAGCAACAGCTGCAGGGTCAAGATGACTTTGAGCGTTTGGATAATTATATTGAGGGTGAATCCTTGGCGCAAATCTCTTGGGCGCATCTGGCACGCGGGCAGGGCATGTTGACCAAGCACTTTGCTGATCCTATCGGTCATGAGTTGATGCTAGATTATAGTGCTATGCCCGCCGCCAATCATGAGCAAAAACTTGCACAATTGGCTTATGGCGCCATTACTTTGGGTAAGCTCAATGTGCCTTTTCAGCTGCAGCTGCCTAATGACACTCATACAAAACCTGTCATCGGTCATGGCGAGTCGTTTACGCAAGTGTGCTTGCTAAGGCTAGCAAAAGCGCCATGACTAACTCTAAGTCCACTGGTAATTTTTCCTCAAAGGCATCTTTAGCCAACCAGCCGGTAACGACTGACTTTGAACGCTTGGCGTTAGGTCAGTCTAGTGCTGTAAATAGGGCTAGCGTAAAAGATAAATGGTATCGTAAGCTGTTGGCGCTACCCGCCTACTATTGGGTGCTCATCACTCAAGTCATCGTTATTCTCCCTCATGCCGCCCATCTACCGTTATGGTTAATGGGTTTTGCAGTAGTAAGTATCACCGCACAGCTGCCCTTTATCAAAGCTAAGTTGCAAAAGACAAACCACTTCAAGAGACTCTACCAAAGCGTGCAAATGCTGGGCTTTCTTATGGGGCTGGCAGGGCTATGGTTGACCTACCAAACGGCATTTGGACTCGATATGGGGGTGGCGTTTTTAGTACTATGTTTGGTCAGTAAGCTGTGGGAACTGTATAAACGCCGCGATGCCTATGTGGTATTGAATTTATCATTGTTTGTACTGGCTGCGCTGTTTTTGATGGATCAAAGCCTAATCGCTACTGTAGAGGTTATCCTTGGTACGATGGCGGTATTGTTGGCATTTATTGCGGTCAATGATGATGGTAATAGACGTGGTGAGGGGCGTTTGCGGACTTTAGCGCTGTTAGGGGTGGGCGCGCTGCCATTACTCGTGGTGTTGTTCTTATTTTTCCCAAGATTACCGCCATTATGGTCGGTACAGTTGTCTGGACAGCAAGCGACAACAGGGGTTTCTGACAGTATGTCGCCGGGTGACTTTGCTAATTTGGGGCAGTCAACGGCGCTGGCCTTTCGGGTTGAATTTGATGACAGGCGACCACCGCAAGGACAGCTTTATTGGCGTGGCTTAGTTTTTAGTGATTTTGATGGTATTACCTGGCGTCCCAATCAGCGTCAACGCCAATGGCAGTGGGAGCCAAATCGGCAGATGCCCAACTGGATGAAGCGCGCCCTAACTACCGCTACCGATAAGGACAAGCTTGCGCCCATTAATTATGAGGTTATCTTGGAGCCTACCCAGCAGCGCTGGCTGTTTGGGCTCGATTATCCCTTTGCCCAGCAGCAAGCGATTAGTATTACCTCCAACTTTACCTTACTCAAAGATCAACCTATCACCCAGCAGCTGCGTTATAAGGTCTTGCGTTATGCGCCCATGCATATCGATCCTATCCTAGATGACTATGATCGGCGCATCAATCTAGCGCTACCTGCCGAGGGTAATGCTAAGTCGCGCAAGCTTGCCAAGCAGTTATTTGCCCAAGCTGGGGCGGATCCAGTTCGCTATATGAGCGCTATTGAGCGCTGGATCAATCAGACCGAGTTTAGCTATACCTTATCACCGCCACGGCTTGATCAAGACCGTATCGATGCGTTTTTATTTGAGACCAAAGCAGGATTTTGTGAGCATTATTCCTCCAGCTTTACTTTTATGCTGCGTGCAGCTGGCATCCCAGCCAGAATAGTCACCGGCTATCAAGGCGGCGAGCCTAGTCGTAGCGGCGGCGTCTGGGAAGTCAGGCAAATGGACGCTCATGCTTGGACTGAAGTTTGGCTTGAGCGACGGGGCTGGGTGCGTATAGATCCCACAGCTTTCGTCGCGCCTGAACGGGTGGAGCAGGGAATGGACGCGCTAACTCAGCAGCGTGGAGCTTCCTTATTCGGGGAGGGCGCAGGCGCGCAGATTAGCTATCAGCAGTATCAGATGCTACAAGCCCTGCGGCGTTTCTCTGATCAAGCCAGTTACTATTGGCAAAAAGACATCGTCGGCTATGATCAGGATAAACAGGCAAACTCGTTGTTTAAATGGTTCAATATCAGCTCATTTGCCCAGCAGATGGTTTGGCTAACGGCTACTACCATTGCCGTGATGATGATCGTGATATTACTGATTTGGCAGCACCGGCGTAAGCGTTGGCATCCGGTAGATTTGCCTCTAGCGCGGTTGTCTAAACGTCTAAGTAGGCAGGATAAGCTACTGGCTCGAAATGATAATGAAGGGCAACTGGCTTGGCTGGATCGGCTGGCAAGTACGGCTATCAAGCCTGATAATGACCAACAAGCTAAGGCATATATAGATGATATCAAGCAATATTATCGTCAATTACGTTATGGGCAACTTAGTCAGTTTGAAGCTAACCATGAAAATTATAAGCAAGCTTTAACTCAGTTCAGGCAAAAGGTACAAAGGTTAGCCGCGCTGTTAAAGCGATAGCTATTATTAAATTGGCAATACGCTAAAAATATAAAAGCATTTATTAAGATAAAATGCTTGCAAAGTCTGCAAAACTTGCTAAAATGCTCAACCTAAATAGGCGTATAGCTCAGTTGGTTAGAGCGCCACCTTGACATGGTGGAGGTCGCTAGTTCGAATCTAGTTACGCCTACCAAATTTTGAAAGCCCCAATCATAAAGATTGGGGCTTTTTTTATGCCTATAAAATAGGTGATGTAGCGGAAAATAGATTATTTAGCGAATAAACCCTTAAAACAATCTCAATAATATTGAAGTAATCATTAATAGATATTGAAAAAAAGCTTGCAATGAACAGCTGTTGACAGCATAATTTGACCATTATGAAAACGGTGGCTTTATGTATAAAAGTATCTTTAATATCAATAGCGTAGGTTATACTTGGTGCTTTTTATCACTAAGTATAGCAACTGTTCTCACCAGTATGAGTGCTCAGTCGATCACCCCTGAGCAGTATCAAGAACAGCGCACCGAAGCGTTGCAGCAACAGCAAATCATCAATCCTAATGTCAACATCGATACTAACGCTTTTAAAGCAGCACCTTCGACTGCTATAGCCCCTTCTGCTACTAACAATATTGACTTAGCTTCAAGTCCCTGCTTCGATATTAATAATATCTATCTAACCGGTGAGCTAAGTGAGCAATTCAGCTTTGCACTGACGCCGTTTACCATGGGTAAGTCTTCACTGCTAGGCAGTTGTCTGTCGGTCAATGATATTAATCAATTAGTCACTAACGTCCAAAACCGCATTATCGAAAAAGGCTATGTGACCACCCGCGTGCTAGTAAACAATCAAAACCTTAAATCTGGCAACCTATTTCTTACCCTCATCCCAGGCCGCATCGATCAAATTGTTGCCACCGACATTAAAGCGTCCCGTCCTATCTATACTGACGGTAGTGGTAATCCTGCCAACTTTGCACCAGCCATGCCGATGCGGTCCGGCGATCTGCTTAACGTGCGCGATATTGAGCAAGCGCTTGAGAACTTCAAACGGGTACCGACTGCTGATGCCGACTTTTCTATTGCGCCAAGTACTCGTTTAAGCGCTCCAGGCTATAGCGACATTCAAGTGCAATGGCAACAGGATAAACGCTGGCGCTTATCGGCTACGGTTGATGATTCAGGGCAAGATAGCACTGGTGTCTATCAAGGTAACGTAACGCTATCACTAGACAATCCAACATGGCATAACGATTTGCTCTATCTGTCCTATAACCATGATCTCGATGGTGGTAATGAGGATAGCGATGGTAGCTGGGGCTATAACGTCGGTTATGTCCTGCCTATTGATAATACCCAACTCACACTGACTCACAGCGGCTATAACTATGATCAAACCATTGCTGGGGTCAATCAAGATTACGTCTATAGCGGTGAGTCTTACAATACCGATGTACTAGTAAGCCATTTAGTGCATCGTGATAATCACAGTAAGACTTACCTGAAAGCGGGCGGCTTTGCCAAACAGCAAAATAACTATATCGATGATACGGAAGTAGAGGTACAGCGCCGCAAAACCGCAGGCTACAAAGCGGGCATTGGCTACGAGACTATGATAGGTAACACCCAATGGATCGGCGATGTGATCTATCAGCGCGGCACCGGTGCCTTTAATGCCATCAGTCCGCCTGAGGCGTTATTTAATGAAGGTAGTGCTCGCGCCGGTATCATCAAAACCAATATTGATGTCAATCAACCTATCAAGCTTGCTGATAAAGCACTCAATTACCATGCCACCTTTAAAGGTCAATATGCCACAGAGGCATTAGTGCCCAACGAGCGCTTTATCATTGGTGGTCGCTATAGCGTGCGAGGCTTTGATGGCGAGCGCAGCTTAAGTGGCGATCATGGCGCGCTACTTAGACAAGAGCTTAGCGCCTATTTAGGAGATAAGCCGCATGCCATCTATGCGGGTATTGATGCCGGTTACGTCAAGCTTGATAACGAGGCACAAGATGACTTACTGCTCGGTGATCATTTGATCGGCGGCGTGGTTGGCGTTAAAGGCTATGTGACGCCATTACGCACTAGCTATGATTTATTTGCCGGCTACCCGCTTAAGCAGCCTGACAACTTTAGTGACAAAGATTGGGTGACCGGCTTTAGTCTTGGCTGGCAGTACTAGTTGCTGTCAGGCATATCACTAAACCGTCTCAGTTATAAATTAGTGTTTCTTAAAAACTATTAGCTTTAGCACTATCCAATATTTGTTATACCCCTATATCTCAAAGGACACCGTTATGAACGCACAATGCTACCGAGTTATCTTTAACAAAGCCCGTGGTATGCTGATGGTGGTGTCCGAATCGGTGCGCTCTCAAGGCAAAACCAGTAACCCAAGCGAAGGCGGCAGCGCTATTAGCCAAGTTGCTGGCGGCTCGCAAACAAGTACCCAAGTTAGTGCTGGGAGTCGCTATCAAGGTGGTAAGCTAATGACCCTGCGCTCGCATCTATTGCTAGCATTAGGTCTTGCCACTATCATTGGCAGCAGCGTTAGTAACAGTGCCTACGCCGACACTACGAACATTGTCGCTGATCGCAATGCGGCAGCTAACCAGCAAGCGGTGATCATTAATACCTCAAGTGGCAAAACCCAAGTCAATATTCAAACCCCAAGCGCCGCTGGAGTCTCACGTAACGTCTTTAGCAAGTTCGATGTGGGTCAAGACGGTGCTATTCTTAACAACAGCCGCACTAATGCGCAAACCCAGCTTGCTGGTTGGGTTGAGGGCAACCCCTATCTTGCTCGTGGTGAGGCTCGCGTCATCCTCAATGAGGTCAACTCAAGTGATCCGAGTCGTTTGACAGGTTTCACTGAGATCGCAGGCGGCCGCGCGGAGCTGATCATCGCCAACCCTGCCGGTATTACCTGCGCAGGTTGCGGCTTTATTAATGCGGCGCGTACCACGCTCACGACGGGTAATGCTTTGATGGATCAAGATCGTCTCACAGGCTTTGATATTAAAGAAGGTAATATCCGGGTTGATGGTGATGGCTTAGATACTAGTGGCTCCGACTATACGCAGATACTCGCCAAAACCACAGAGATTAATGCCGCGGTTTATGCCAATACCTTAGATGTCATTACTGGTAATAATAGCGTTAGCTATGAGACCGATGGCGCAGACTCAATCATTACGCCTAAAAGTTCAACGGGTAGCAATCAAGCAACAGGCGTTGCCCTTGATGTTTCAGCGCTGGGTGCAATGTATGCCGGAAAAATCCGTCTAATTGGTACTGATAAAGGTATGGGTGTGACCAATGCAGGCAGCATCATTGCCAGCTCAGGCAGTCTGCAACTCGATAGTAATGGTAACCTGATCAACTCAGGCAGCCTGATTGCCAATCAAGGCAAAGTAGATATCGCCAACAAAGGCAACAGAGTCGATAACTCAGGCACTATCGCAAGTTCCCGCGCTAGTATTGACATCGATAGTGGCGCATTAAGTAATAGCGGCGTTATCAGCAGTTATGATACTTTGACAGCGCAGCAAACGGGTAGTATCGATAACTCAGGTGAGATAGCTGCTGGTAGCTTTGATGTAAACTCTGCCGAGTTAAACAATAGCGGCAAACTGCTAC
The DNA here is from genome assembly GCF_904846315.1 of Psychrobacter jeotgali. Classification (NCBI taxonomy): domain Bacteria; kingdom Pseudomonadati; phylum Pseudomonadota; class Gammaproteobacteria; order Moraxellales; family Moraxellaceae; genus Psychrobacter; species Psychrobacter jeotgali. The sequence goes on along the minus strand of NZ_CAJHAF010000001.1, from coordinate 1,683,393 downwards.
AAACGGGCACAGGTGATTTGTCTATCGCGACCCAGCAACTGATTAATAAGCAAGGCGGCGTTATCGGTCGAGACCTGTATCCTGACGATACTACCAATTCGCCAACGGTAACCCCCTCTAAAACCCCACCAACCACCGCTAACAATGGTAGCAGCGTTGAAGCAAGTACCGATGGCAATACGCCGTCGTCTGAAACCCCTGAAACTTTACCTATTATCACTCAAAATGGTCGTATCAGCACTGACAGTCTGACCAATACCGGCAGCATCTATACTAATGATAATATCAATGTGTCGGCAGACAGTATTGCTAATCAAGGCAAATCCAGCTTAGCGGTCAGCAGCCTTAATATCGCTAATAATGGCAGTACGATAAATACCGACAGTCGCTTGCAACTCGATAGTATCAATTGGCAATTAGCCAATTTTGATAACAGCCGTGGTCAAATCACTGCGCTCAACGATATTGCTATTCAATCAGCCAATCAGATTATGAATACCCAAGGTCGTATCGCCGCTGTCGGTGACATTGATTTAAAGTCGCAGCACCAATTTGATAACACCAAAGGGGTTGTAGAGTCTAACGGCACGATAACGACGCAAAGCTCGGCGTTAGATAACACTCAAGGGAGACTAAGCAGTCAAGGCGGTTTAACGATTAACGCTGATGGCAATCTAATCAACACTCAAGGTCGGCTCAATAGTAATAATGACTTAACTATCAATACGGCTCGATTAAGCAATGATACGGGCAATATCAATGCCCAAGGTAATCTTGATATAGCCGCCAACACCCTAAACAACAGCGGGCAGATGTACGGTCAAGCTAATAACCAAATTACAATCAAAGACGCTCTACAAAACAGTGGCCTGATTGCCAGTCAAGCTGATACAAAAGTTAAAGCAGGTACTATCACGCAAACCGCTTCAGGTAGTCTCATTGCTGGGATGCAAACGGATGGAAGTCTACTTGAGAGCGGTAACGCCGCCTTGTCAGTGACGGCTAAAGACAAGATAGTTAGCCAAGGCAAGCAAATCGCTACTGGTGATATGGCTCTCAGCGGCAGTAGCGTGAGTCTAGATGACAGTGTCACGCAAGCGCATAATATTACCATGAGGGCTACCACGGGTAACCTCAGTAATCAAAAAGCGACGATAGTCGCCAAAGAGAATTTAACCCTTGATAGTGCTCAAGGCACTCTGAACAATCAAAGCGGTGAGATATCAGCGCATAATTTCGATGTTAAAGCCAAGAGTCTAAACAATACTGACGGTAAAATGACTCAAACGGGCAATCAAGACTTTATGCTAAGTTTAGCAGAAGGTATCGATAACACCCGAGGTCGTATTGCTAGTAACGCTAGCAATTTAACTGTAAATACTAATGTTTTGGATAACAGCAGTGGTGCTATTGTACAAACGGCGCAGGTTAGCCCTAGTCTGTCTATAACTGCAGATAGAGTGATTAATAATCAAGGTCAAGTCCTTAGCTTAGGCGATCAGACTTGGCAAGTGGCGACTGGCGTTGATAATCAAAATGGAGTGATACAAGCTCAGCGCTTCGATATTTCAGCAAATAATGTAGATAATACCGATGGCAGGCTAATCGCGGTCACAAACCAAGACGACGCTAATCAAGAGATGGTGAGTCAGCTGCGTGTCACAGGCGATATTAATAACACCAAAACTGATTCTATAGAAGCTAATAAAGCAATTATCAGTAGTAATACGGGTCGCCTAAATATTAATGCCAGTGGTTTGACTAATGAGCAAGGTCAGATATCAAGCGTCAAAGACTTAACGCTAACTACAGACAGCCTCATCAACAGCGGCAGTGTTTACAGCCAAGATAACCTAGACATCACCAATCAAGGTGAGATGAGCAATACCGGCAGCATCGCCGCACAAAGCAATACGACCATCACCACCGGCAGTCTTAATCAAAGTACTGCTGGTCAACTGATAGCAGGACTTAGCCCTGAGGGTGAGCTTAGCGGTAGCTCGAATCTAACGGTTACTAGTCGCGCCCAGCAAACCAACGCAGGTACTAATATTGCCACTGGTGATATTAGCTTAAAAAGTAGTGAGCTTGATTTGACGGGGAGTCGTAATCAAAGCCGTAATTTATCACTAACTGCTACTGCTGGTGATATTAGCTTAGATAAAGCCGTTACTAAGGTTACAGGAATGGCAAGCTTGAATACCAAAAGCAAGCTAAGTAATGATGGTGGTGTATTGCAAGCAGGTGGGTTTGATTGGCAAGTCAATAAGCTATCAAATATAGCCGGTACGATTAATCAAACAGGCAGTCAAGACTTTAGCTTAGTGACCAATGGCACTATCAATAACCAAAATGGCGTTATCGGTGGTAAAGCTGAAAGTTTGACTATCAACACTCAAGGACAGCTCAATAACAATCAAGGGTCGATAGTCCAAAGTGCTGATGTCGATACTAGTGCTAATAGTGGTGCCACCATCATTGCTGACTCTCTACTGAACCAACAAGGTAAGCTCATTAGTAATGGCAAGATGACGGCAACTATCAATAAAGACTTTGATAATACTGAGGGCGGGGTTCAAGCAGAGGCGCTACAAGTCTCTGCGGGCAAACTTACTAATTTAAATGGTCAGCTGGTCAGCCAAAGCGGCGACCTTCAGCTGGTTGCGACAGATATTACCAATCAAGGTGACAAGGCTTATATCCAAAGCGGTAATAATCTAACTATTGAAGCTAGGCAATTAAGCAATAGTGATAAAGCGACTCTGATGGCACAAGGTGCTGCAACCATCACAGCGGATGATAGCTTCAATAACGCTAGCGGCGCAGTTACAGCCAGTAATGAGTCTATGACAATCAATGGCGGTATTCTTAATAATGATGCACAGATTGCCTCAGTCAATAAAGGCGTTACGATCAATACCAGTACTATCAACAATACTGCTTTGGGACGTCTGCAAGCAGCTACTGATACGACTATCGATACAGAGCAGTCTTTGAACAATCAAGGTCTTATTGCAACGACTAAAGCCTTAAAGGTAGCTACAGGTGGCGATCTTAATAATCAGACGGGTACTTTGTCCGCAGATGCTATTGATTTGCTCAGTCAGCAAGGTATCAATAACGACGGTGGACTGATTATACAAAGCGGCACTGATGAAGTATTGTTAGTTGAAAGTAAAGGGCTGCTTAGTAATAAAAACACTAAGACTGCCGCTAATTCAGATAAGCAGCTCGGTATCATTACCAATAGCGATGTGTCTATTACTAGTAGTAGCTTAGACAATCTATCTGGACTTATCACGGCTAATAATCTAACTATAAAGAGCTTAGATGACATTAATAATAAACAAGGTCAACTGCAAGCCTCTGAGCAGCTGGCTATCAACGCAACTGGTAATGCTACCCTAAATAACCAAGACGGTCAGATTGGGGCTAATAAAGTTAATCTGATCATAGGTGATGCCAGCAGTGGTCGTATCAATAACAATGGCGCAGGTAGTCTCATTCAAGCCGCTACAGATTTAGCGTTAACTACGGGTACTTTAAATAATCAAAGTACCAAGCAATCGACAAACTCTAAAAAAAGCCAAGGTATTTTAGCCGGTAATACCCTAGCTATTCACGCCTCTGCCATTAATAACACGGGCGGACAGCTGCTAGCCAATGATAAAACCACTATCAAAGCTAGCAATCAGCTTAATAATCAGTCAGGTACGATCAATAGTCATGATGTTGTTATTAGTGATAGCAATACCGCAGGACGCCGTCTAGTCGTTACAAACAATCAAGGGCTTATTAACGCCAATAAAGATCTGAGTATCAAAGCTAAAGGATATAGCAATGCAGGCGGTACGATCAGTGCGGTGGATCAAGCTGATATCAATGTCTCTGATAGTATCTATTATGGTCAAGGCGATACCATCAATGCCGCTGATTTAAAACTGACCACACAAGGCAATTTCACTAATAGTGGTCAATTATCAGGTCAAAACGCTTTAACGATTGATGCCAATAATATCGCTAATCTAAAGGGTGCTGAGATCACCAGCAATGGCACTACTGCGCTCAATACCTCAGCTAACATTGACAATCGTGGTTTGATCAATGGTATTAATACTTATCTAGATGCAGGTAATGCAGTCAATAACTATAGTAATGGGCGTATCTATGGCGATCATGTTGCCATAGAGACAAATACTCTGAATAATACGCCTGATGTCTTTACTAAAACTGAGGTTGAGAATTGTGAGGCAGGACCTGGGTGTTTGGTTGAAAATGGTATTTATTATCGTGTCAGCTCAGAGCCTGATCCCGTTATTGCGGCTCGTCGCCGTTTAGACATCGGTGTGAACACCCTTAATAATAACCCCAATCAGGCACGTAGCGGTATCTTTAACGAGGACTTCAATGGACAAGCGCAGATTATCAGTAATGGCGAGCTGCATATCGCTGGTAGTTTAGATAGAAACCATCACGCTGTAGGTAAAGCAGAAAATATCACTAACAAAGGGGCTAGTATAGAATCCGTTGGTGATATGAGTATCAGTACTGATAAGCTTAATAATGTGAATGCAGATTTTAAGTCTATAAATACTTCTAAAGCAATAAGCGTAAAACAATTTACAGTAGATAATCAGAAATTTTATGATTCAGATGAAATAGAAATCCACAGAGGCGGACACAAGAACAAAATTCATGATTTATATATTAAGGAAACCGATACTGAACACCGTAACTATAATGAATGGAGTTATGACGAGATTTTGACCAAAAAAGAAACACTCTCTAGTGATCCAAGTCGTATTATATCTGGTCAAGGTATTGAGTTTGATTTAGATGGTTTCAATACTGATAAGAGTCAAATTATTGCTGGTAGTATGATTAATTTGCAAGGCAAAGTTGCAAGTGTTGATGCTGAATCAACGCAAGTGATACCAAAATATAGTTATGAGAAAGTTTATTTATCTAATCACTACGAAGATAATGATTGTCGAGTTAATGGCCCTTTTGGGGCATGTTGGGGTTCGTATAGAGTTACCAAAACTAATACTTATAATGCTACTCAGCCGGTAAATCCTAAAGTAACGGGAACACCTTATCAGCTTAAAATTCTTAATTCAGACAATCAAGCTATTGGGGTTTATGATACTGCAGTGACTATCACTAATAATGATATCAGCTCAAAGATCAACATAGATGATCCCAAAGCTAATGTAGTTAATCAGATAAAAAATGCCATCGACACCCTGACTCAAGACAAGTTTACAGTAACTGGACAGTCCGATAATACTTCTGTCAATGCCACAAGTCTTGAGGATGCAACTAATCTGTTATCTAAGTTTGCTAAAGCTGAAAACAATCAATTAACAGACGCTCAAAAGCAGCAGCTTCAAGCACTAATTGATGCTCAAAAAAGTGGCAACAAAGTTGATAAAGCCGCTATTGACAACCTGATTAGTAGTATCGATGACCAAATAGCGCAAACCGCTAGCGAAGAGATACGCACTACTGGCAACGCGCCAACCCTACCAAATAGTGGTCTCTACGGCATCAATCCTGATAGCAATGCTAATTATCTAATCGAGACTGATTCCGCCTTTGCCAATTATAAAAATTGGTTATCATCAGACTATATGTTAAACCGATTACAGTTTGATCCAGCTATCACCCAAAAGCGTTTGGGCGATGGCTACTACGAGCAGCAGTATATCCGTGATCAAATCATGATGCTCACGGGTCGCTATTATCTGGCTGACTACCGTAGCCTTGATGCCCAGTATAAAGGGCTGATGGATACAGGTATTACCACTGCTCAGACTCTAAACCTACGCCCCGGTATTGCCTTAACCGATGAGCAAGTGGCAAGGCTGACGACTGACATGGTCTGGCTGGTGCAGCAAGAGATTACGCTTGCTGATGGCACTAATCAAAAGGTCTTAGTCCCCAAAGTCTACACCCGACAAGCGGTCAATCAAATCGATGGTACTGGTAATCTCATCGCCGCTGACCGAATTGACATGCAACTGTCAGGTGACCTGACTAACCAAGGCAACATCGTTGGTCATAAACAGGTTAAGATTAATGCCAGCAACTTGACCAACCAAAACGGCGGCCTTATTGCAGGCGACTATGTACAAATAGACACGGTCAACGACTTAAATAACCTTGGCGGCACTCTGCAAGCCAATAATGCCATGCAGCTGGATGCCGGCGGCGACTTTAATAACGAGAGTCTGACTTATACCACCAGCGCTGCCAAAGGCGCGAGTAATGGTGCCCGTACTGGCATTGCCCAAATCGCCAGCATCTACGTGGGCGATGGTCTCAAAGGCAAAACGGATGCTGAGGGCAACCCACTAACCACCTTTATCGCCAACGTAGGCGGTAACACCACCTTCGCTGCTGGCCGTTTAAATAACCTAGGGGGTAGCAGCCTTATCGACACTCAAGGAGACGTTGCTCTTAATGCTATCAATACCAGCTACCAAACCAATAGCATTGGTGATGCTAACAACTACTTTAAGCAAGGCGAGTCCATCGATGTCGGCAGTACACTTACCGGTAACAGTGACATCATCATCCAATCAGGCAACAACATCACTGGCACCGCTATCCAAATCAGCAGCGATAGCGGCACCGTTGGCATTAAAGCTGGCAACAGCATTACCTTTACTGAGGGTCGTAACACCAAAAACCTAAGCACGGCGACCAAAACCACCAGCAAAAGCTTCTTTAGTAAAGAGACCACCCAAGATAGATTTGACAGCCAAAGTGATAACGCCATCAGCAGCAACATTGAAGGCAATCAAGTCGCTATGCAAGCGGGTAATGACATCAGCCTAACAGGTACTAACGCCATCAGTGACAAAGGCACCAGTCTTACGGCGGGCGGTAACATCGACATCCTCGCAGCACAAAACACCTCCAGTGAAAGCACCTTTAGTCAAACTAAAAAGTCAGGACTGTTCGGCGCTGACGGCGGCATGGGCTTTACCATCGGTAAGCAGCAAAGCGATGACACTAATGCTCAAAGCGCACTGACCCATACGGCAAGTAACGTTGGCGCTATCGATGGCAACGTCATCATTGACGCTGGTGGCAGCTATCAGCAGACAGGCAGCAATCTGATTGCTGGTATGGGTGATGATAGTAGCTTAGACATTAATGACGCCAACCGCGGCAATACGGTGGTACGTGCCAAAGAGATTAACATAGACAGCGTCAAAGATATCTATACCAATCAAAGCGAGAGTAAGTTTAAACAAACAGGTCTGACTGTCTCAGTCTCTAACAGCCTCATCGATAGCGCTCGTGCCATTGACGACCTAGCTGATGCGGCAGGTAACACCCAAAGTGTACGCATGAAAGGCTTGGCAAGTACAGCTGGGCTACTTAAAACCAAAGCATTGGCTAAACAAGCGAACAGTGCAGGATATGATTTACTCGATGGCGACCTCAAAGGCGTTGGCAACACGCGTATTCAAGCCACCATCGGTAGTCAGAAGTCTCAATCTAATAGCAGTAGCTACACTGAGGTCAACCAAGGCTCAAGCATCACTACTAACAACCTAGCACTGATTGCTACTGGTGCTGGGGCAGATAGCAACATCGACATCAACGGCAGTAATCTTGATGTTACTAATAACGCCCTATTCCAAGCGGACAATGACTTCAATGTCAGTGGCGTGGCACAAAATAGTCAAACGCGCAGCACTAACAAAAGCTCAAACGCGGCTATTGGCGGTTACGCGTCTACAGGTAACGGCTTTGGTATTACCGCTAATGCTGGCAAAGGTAAAGGCTATGCCAATAGCGACTCAGTGACTTATGCCAATAGCAACATCAACGTTGGTAATACCACTACCCTAGATATTGGCAATGACCTCAACCTCAAAGGCGGGATACTTAACACAGACAAGATCCAAGGCGCGATAGGCGGTGATGTCAACATCGAATCGCTACAGGACACGGCAGCCTATGACAGCAAGCAGAAGAATGCAGGCTTTACCCTTGATGTCGCTTTAGAAGGTGCAGGCTCGAGTCTTTCACTCAATGGCGGCAAAACCGACATCAACGCAGATTATAAAGCGGTAGGCGAACAATCTGGCATCTTTGCCAATGAAGCCGACCTCGTAACCGAAGGCAAAGGCAACTTCATCGGTGGCGTGTTCACCACTTCAGCGGATGCCCAAGCCAATGGTAAGAGCAACATCGTCTTTAAACAAGGCGTGACCTCACAAGACATTAACAATACCACAAGCTATGAGGGCGATGCGATCTCTGTTGGCTTAAGTGCTGGTAAGATCAAAGACAAACCACAAGCGACTATGAGTGGGCTTGGCTACGGTACTGATAGTGATAGCGATAGCAGTATCACTAAAGGCGGCGTCAGTGGTTACAATGATCCAGAGGGCATTCTTACCACTGAGAATCGTGAAACTCTTGGCGGTAAGCTTGAGAGTGTATTTGATGCCAGTCGAGTGAATGAAGAGCTTGGGGCACAGACGATAATCACTAAAGAGTTTGGTAAAGAGGCGCCAAAGGCGGTTGGGGACTTTGCTAATAATCGTATTAAAGCCATTAGAGCTGACGCCACTCTTAGTGATGCCGAGAAAAACGCAGCAATTGCCAAATGGGATGAAGGCGGTATTTACCGAGTCGCGGCACACACCGCACTTGGAGCACTAGCCACTGGCAGTGTTGAGGGTGCACTAACGACAGGCGGCGTTGCTGCCGCTGCGCCAACGCTTAATGAGGTACAAACCAAACTAGCTAAAGCACTTGTCGATAAAGGTATGAGTGCAGACATTGCCGAAGGCGCTGCAAGTGGTGTGGTTAGTCTGGCATTACTAGGTGCTGGCAGTGCAGCTGGGCTTGATACGTCGAGTACAGCAACTGGAGTGAATGTCGATGCTAACAATAGGCAGTTGCATCCGAGTGAGATTAGTCAACTCAAACAACGTGCAAAAATATTAGCCAAAGGAGATAAAGATACAGAAGAATACTGGTTAAATCTTCTGTACGGTGCAGCTTATGCTAAAGTAGATGCCCAAGGTAACAACAAGTTTAATCAATATAAACAGGGAATAAATAATGGAATTGATGCATCAAGTCAACTAGGCGCTGAACTTGGAAACGCTTACCTTGCAGACTACCAAAAAGCTGAATCTATAATCAATGAGATGTCTAACAATGCAAAAGGGTCAGTTTACTTAAAAGACAATAAAGGAAATAGACTTACTGACAATAAAGGTAATGACATTGGTTTCTTAAATGCTGATAGTAATCAGTATAATTATAATACTTTATTAACAAATACTTATCCGCCTTCACCGCCAAACGGTGGTACATCCTTACGGAGTAATGATCCAAGAAGAAATCTTGGTACTGCGTTGGACTCACAAACTAAAGCTGCTGCTAGTCAGGTGGCTAATGTAGGTTCTGGTGCTATAACACCGGTACATCCTGAGGACTATGCACTCTTAGGATATGGAGCTGCTAAAACAGTTACCAATATTGCTAAGAGTAGTGCTGTTAAGGGAGCTACTAAAAATACTCTACCGTGGGGCACGTGGTCTTCTTATCCTAAAAAATCTTTCGAAACTCCAAAGGGTCCGCAAGATTTTGCACTAATAGGAGACAGGTATTATTCAAGTCATGCAGTAGGAAGAATGCAACCTAGTAATCAAAGATATTCATCGGGAATTTCATCTGAAGAAGGACTACGCTACAATACTGGCACTAAAGGTATGGAGCCAGGAATTTTAAATTATGATGGAAGAGAAATGATCCGTGGAAGATCTATTTCACCTAATAACGTTGAAGCTGTAATTAACAACTCTAAACCAATTAAACAAAACAATGGAAACTGGAAACATACATCTGGAGATGTCGAAGTAATATTAAGTCCAGACAAAAAGAGAGTTATAACTATTATTAATTAATAAAATGGGGATGAGGTCTTGAACTATATAAAAACGAATCAAAAAAAACCACTAGATCATGAATGGGAAATACAACATAACAATTTAATCAAATATTTTGATAAAACCATTTGTGACTTTGAAATGAAAAAAATAGATTTTCATGAATTTAAAAGTATGTTAGTTGGAAGTGCTGCTGGACTAGAGAAACATATCAATTTTAAACATAGTATATATAGCCTAATTGATACATGGTTTGAGCTTTTAGAGTTTTGCTATTTAGAAGAATATTGGTTTAAATATGGACTAGAGGCTGGTTGCTTCATAATAAATGGTCTGAAAGAGTTTCCAAAAGAAGTTTTTCTTTCTGATGATTCAGATTTTGTAAGTGAACAACTATATAAATACACAACTTAATAGCTTCAAGCTTAGTCTGGGCTTCTAGCCAAGCAACCTCATCGCCTAAATGGGCGCTGACAGCGATAAAATGATGAGCGAACCTGATCGCGGCAAAGGCTATACCAATAGCGACTCAGCGCGTAGGCTGGGTGGAGCTAGCGACACCCAGCATCTTTTTAAATTAAAGGTGGTGTATCAGAAAGTATGCTGAGGAATAAAGGAGGGTGACAGCCGAAGCAAGATGATATATTTGAGGTTATGAAGACACAAATAGAAATTATCTGCCCCGACTGTCACAGTCCTAGTTTAAAGAAAAACGGTATAAAAAGCTATGGCAAGCAGAATTACCAATGTAAAGACTGTAAGCGTCAATTCATTGGCGACCATGCTTTAACCTACCAAGGCTGCCATTCTAAAATAGAAGAAAAGATACGGCTAATGACGGTTAGGGGATGTGGTGTTAGAGACATTGCCCTGATAGCCTCAGTTAGCATTGGTAAAGTCCTTAGCACCATAGACTCATCGGTCTATAAGATTACACCTAAAAAGCGCTACTATGAACGCTTAGAGGTTGATGAGTTCTGGACTTACGTGTACCGCAAGAAGCGTAAAGTCTGGCTTATTTATGCTTATGACCGTGCTACTAATGAGATTGTGGCTTATGTCTGGGGCAAACGTGACTTCTCGCTACCGGCTAGGAGGGTTATACGTAGCTTGAACCAGTTGATTGAGTACCGAGGTAAACCTGTGCAAATAAGATGCGATAATGGCCCTGAATACATCAGTCATGCGCTCAAAGATTGGGCCGATCAGCAAGGCATCACTATTAGTTATATTGAGCCTGGCAATCCACAGCAAAATGCTTATGTAGAGCGCTTTAACAGAACGATGAGATATGATTGGTTAAATCAGGAGCTGTTTGATAACCTAGAACAGGTACGCGCACAAGCAGAAAACTGGTTATACCACTATAATCATGAACGACCTAATATGGGCAATGGCGGTTTTACGCCAATACAGAAACTTAATCAGGCAGCTTAATTCTATTTATTAGGTGTCTTATGGTTGGGAGGGTTACCGAACTAATCAAATTATTACTGCTTATCCCATTCCATGAGGTGAAATATGATCTGCCCACGTTGTAATCAAGGTGAAATCTTTAAAGTTTTGATTAATAAACTACAAGCTGAAACATTTTTATGCGATGAATGTGATGCAATGTGGTTTAAGGTCATTGATATTGGAAATGCTCTTTTTGTTGATTTTGGAACATATATGATTAGTAAAGGACTAAGTCCTACTTGGAATGAAATTATTGTAGTTAATAATAGTATATAAAAAAATTATATTGTTTCTTTTATTGAGAATATCTCCACTTATATTAAGAAACTAAGATTTATATAGATAGTTTGTAGTCTAGATAGTGCATATGTCTGGAGGGTTTCCGAACTTTTAGAACGTTTACCTGAATCTTCATTTAAAAATACAAAAAGGTTATAAAAATTATTTTTTCAAATTTTAATATCAATGATGGGGTCATTTATATAAATAATGAGAAGATATATTTGCCTTTTCCAGTAGCAGAAGCTTTAGAGTATGAACAATCTGTTATTGTTAGAGTAGATCCTCCAGCTAAAGAATTATTTAATAGTAACGTATATCGTTTTACTCTTTCTGGAGATTGTTTGTGGCAGATTGAACCTAGTTCTCATGGAACACAGGAAAATAAGCCGTATGTTTCGATTCATACTTCATCTCACAATAGTTTAGTTGCTAGTAACTGGAACGGTGTCGACTATATAGTCAACATTGAGGACGGTAGCGTCGAGGTAAAATCTTTCAAAAAATAGGACACTGTCACTTTAGCGCATAGGCTGGGAGGAGCTTGCGACTCCCAACATCTTAAAATATAAAATAGCAGAGCACTGCCCAAATACAAAACTATATCTGCCCCTGCTGAGGGACGAGGCACGAAGCTAACTATTAAAGACTAATAATCCCTGCTCCGCATATTTCCAGCTCATTAAAGAACTCAAATATCGAGGCCATGCTTCTTATATTTTTGTTCTTTATCAAACCGCAATAGCAGCACTTCCCTCACCAACACCGCAAGCAACGTCGCTGCCATCGATGGCAACGTCATCATCTCGGCTGGTGGCAAATACCTGCAAACTGGCAGCAATCTGATTGCTGGAATGGGCAATGACAGTAGCTTAGACAGTAATGACGCTAACCGTGGCAATACTGTGGTACGTGCCAAAAAGATTAACATCGATAATGCCCTAAATGTCTACACTAACCAAAGCGAGAGTAAGTTCAAGCAAAGCGGTCTGACCGTCTCTGTTTCCAACAGCTTAATTGACAGTGCCAAAGATATCGATAGTTTGGTTGATGCTGGTGGTAATACTGATAGCGTACGCATGAAAGGAATGGCCGCAGTAGCAGGCGCTCTTAAGACCAGATCACTAGCTAAAGAGGCTGCTAGTGCTGCAAAAGGTCTAGCTAGCGGTGTCAATGCAGGTAGCCTGAAAGGTTTAGGCAACACCCGAATACAAGCCACCATCGGCTCGCAAAAGAGCCAATCTAATAGCAGTAGCTACACTGAGGTCAACCAAGGCTCAAATATTAATACTAACAACCTAGCGCTTATCGCAACCGGCGCTGGCAAAGATAGTAATATCAATATTAATGGCAGTAACATTAATGTCACCAATAATGCCCTATTCCAAGCGGACAATGATTTCAACGTCAGTGGTGTGGCACAAAACAGTAATACCCGCAGCACGAACTCAAGCTCAAGTGCCGCTATTGGAGGTTATGCTTCAACAGGTAGTGGTGTCGGCATTACTGCCAGTGCTAGCCGTGGCAAAGGCTATGCCAACAGCGACTCAGTGACTTATGCCAACAGCAACATCAACGTGGGTGCTACCACTACCCTAGACATTGGTAATGACCTCAACCTCAAAGGTGGCGTCATTAACACGGGTAGTGCCCAAGGATCTATCGGTGGTAACGTTAACATCGAGTCCTTACAAGACACGGCCACTTATGACAGCAATCAAAAGAACGCAGGCTTTACCCTTGATGTCGCTTTAGAAGGTGTAGGCTCAAGTCTATCACTCAATGGTGGTAAGACTGATATCAATGCGGATTATAAAGCGGTTGGTGAACAGTCTGGAATATTCACAGGAGATGGTGGCTTTGATCTCACCACTGAGGGTAAAACCACGCTGATTGGCGGGGCGATTATCACGACTGATGCTGCCCTCCAAGCTGGACGTAATAACTACGTCAGCAAAGGCGGTATAGTCACTCAAGACATTGAGAACACGACCAGTTATAAAGGCGATGCCATCTCTATTGGTTTAAGTGCTGGTAAAGAGAGAAAACCTAGCATGAGTGGGCTTGGCTATGGCAGCGATAGCGATAGTGATAGCAGTACAACCAAAGCGGGCATCACCGGCATTGCAGGCAACAGCGGTATTACAACGGACAACCGTGCTGAGTATGCAGGTGCGCTTGAGAATGTGTTCGACGAAACAAGAGTTAATGAGGAGCTGGGGGCGCAGGTTGAGATTACTCAAGCTTTCGACCAAGAGCGGCGTAAGATTAAAAATGAAATCGAAGAGAAAAAGCAAAAGCTATTAGAAACAGCAGCAGAACAAGACAAACTAGGTAATATTACTGCTCGTGATAACCTAGTTAATCAAGCTGATAAGCTTCAAACACAAGGACTAATATTTGACGCCATATCTGGTGCTTTATATGGACCAAACAGCAATGGAACAATAGGCTATGCTGCCAAAGCGGCAAGTCCCTTTATAGCCAGTCAAATTGGAGATTATTTCAAAAATAATAGAGCAGATAACAGAGATGACAACGGCAATAGATTAGAACCAGGTAGTGCCGCTCATATCTTAGCGCATGGCATTCTAGGTGCTGCTGTTAGTTATGCTACTGGTAATGATGTATTCACAGGAGGATTATCTGCTAGTGCCGGAGAAGCGACTGCGCCTCTTATCTCTCAATTTTTATACCAAACCAAAGATACTGATAAATTAACCGCTGAACAAAAAGATACGATTAGAGGTATTGTCAGTCTTACAGGCGTTGTTATTGGCTCGACTACAGGTAGTGTGACTGATTCAGTAAACGCGGGTGAAACAGCTTTAGTCGCAGTTGAGGATAACTATTGGAACAAGGATCCAAATCATGGTTCAAATAGTACGCAAGTAGTACCTGACTGGATGCTACCTCATATGCCAGTCTTTGGAAAAAATGCTAAGGGTCAAACTATTATTTGTATTCCAACTAGTAGTCATAGCTGTGGCGCAAGTAGCAACTTCAGGGTTGCTACTGACCAAGAGATGGTGAATTCTGTTAAAGCAGGTGCAGTGATGATCGTTGGATCAGCTGTAGGTGGAAAAGGGGCTGAATACACTTTAAAAATAGGCGGAAAAATTGTTAACAAGTATAAAACCCTAAAACAAGCACAGAAAGCAGCAGAAGATAGCGTGCAGAAAGCAAGAGTCACAAATAACAATCAGATAGATGATGATTTGGGTAATAAGCCGAGTGGCAAGAGAGAGATAGCTAAGGGATTGAACGGCAAAGATTTTGAGGATTGGTTACATTCTAGTTATGGGGGTAGCAAAAGTTTTTCAAAAGGTGGAAGAGAATTTGACGGAGCTTTTGGAAATAGATGGTATGAGGCAAAATCTGGTAACTATTGGAGAGATGTTACTTCTAAATCACGAGGTCTAGAAAAGTTCAAATCGGATATGGGAGCTAGGAAAAGAATCGCAAATGAAAACGGCGGTACTTATGAACTACACTCTAATACACCGATTCCAAAAGATATAAAAGATTGGTTAAATAAGAAAGGAATTTCATCTTATGAACATCAATAAAATTTCGAGTAATTATAAGTAAGGATTTTTTATGTCAGTTTCAGCTAGCATAGATATTAGTTTATCTGAGGAAAATATTGATCCAGTAACTGTATTTAGATATCTGTTAAATCATGGTTGGAGAATCGAGGATAATGGAAATAAAGTTTTTCTGCCTCTGCATGATGACGATATGTTTGATTGGCAATCAAGTACTGATATTGAAGATTGTGAAATTTTTAATATATTGATTAGAAAAAACAACTTTAAAGAAACATTGGGGGTTTCATTATCATGGCTAGATACCAATGTAGGCGGTGAGTTTTTAATAGATCAAGATTTAATGATTAGCATATCTCTGAGCAACAATAGGCAGATAAATAGCTATGGCATGACTGATTTTGATTGGTACTTATCTAAAATAATTCCTGTTTTTAAAAAAGAGAAAATTAATATTGAATCAATAGATTTTTCTCAATTTAGCTAAGCGCGTAGGCTGGGTGGAGCTAGCGACACCCAGCATCTTTTTAAATTAAATATTAAATTATCGTTTCATTCAAATATCAAGTTGTATCTGTTTTTGCCGAGGGACGAGGCACAAACCTAACCATTAAAAATAGATAACCCATGCCCCGCATATTTCACGACTCTTAAAGAACCTAAGTCTATAGGTCATGTTTCTTATGTTTTTGTTCTTTGTTAAACCGCACTCACCAATACTGCCAGTAACGTCGCTGCCATCGACGGCAACGTCATCATTGACGCTGGTGGCAGCTACCAACAAACCGGTAGTAATATCATCGCAGGAATGGGAGAAGACACCGACAAAGCTATCAGCGACCCCAACCGTGGCAACGCCATCATTCGCGCCCAAGATATCAACATCGATAACGCCCTGGACATCGAAACCAACCAAAGCGAGCAAAAGTCTAAAACAAGCGGTCTTACCGTCTCTGTCTCTAACAGTTTGATTGACAGTGCCAAAGCCATCGATAATTTAGTTGATGCTGGCGGTAATACTGATAGCACCCGCATGAAAGGTATGGCAGCAGTCAGTGGTTTACTAAAAGCCCGCGCTATAACCAAGCAAACAGGCGATGCCATTAGTGGAGTATCAACGCTTGGCAACACCCGCATCCAAGCCACCATCGGCTCGCAAAAGAGTCAATCGAACAGCTCAAGCTACACCGAGGTCAACCAAGGCTCAAATATTAATACTAACAACCTAGCGCTTATCGCTACAGGCGCTGGCAAAGATAGTAATATCAATATTAATGGCAGTAACATTAATGTCAACAATAATGCCCTTTTCCAAGCCGACAACGACTTCAACGTCAGTGGCGTCGCACAAAACAGTAATACCCGTAGCACCAATTCAAGCTCAAGCGCCGCTATTGGCGGTTACGCCAGCTTTGGCGGACAAGGCCCAAGCGGCGGCATCACGGCTAATGCCAGCAAAGGTAAAGGCTATGCTAATAGCGACTCAGTGACCTATGCCAATAGCCAAATTAACGTTGGCGGTACCAGTACCTTTGATATTGGCAACGACGTCAACATCAAAGGCGGCGTTATTGATACGAATAAAGCCCAAGGCACCATAGGCGGTAACGTCAATATCGAATCCTTACAAGATACTGCCGTCTATGACAGCAATCAAAAGAACGTAGGCTTTACCCTTGACGTTGATCTAGTCAATAATGGCGCAGGATCTAGTCTATCTCTTAATGGCGGTAAGACCAATATCAACGCGGACTATAAAGCCGTTGGTCAGCAGTCAGGCATCTTTACAGGGGATGGTGGCTTTGATCTAGAAGTTGAGGGTAAGACCAACCTTATTGGTGGAGCGATTACCACCACTGACAAAGCATTAGAATTAGGTCTAAACAAATATGTTAGCAAAGGCGGCATTGTCACCCAAGATATTGAGAACAGCAGTAGCTATGAAGGTGATGCCATCTCTGTTGGCGTCAGTCTGGGCAACACCACAGGCAAGCCACAAGCTACGATGAATGGTTTAGGCTATGGCACAGATGGAGATAGTGATAGCAGTATTACTAAAGCGGGTATCACAGGTATTGCAGGTAACAGTGGTATTACAACGGACAACCGCGAAGAGTACGCGGGTGCGCTTGTAAACGCCTTTGATGAGATACGAGTTAGTGAGGAGGTTGGGGCTCAGACGCAGATTACCCGAGAGTTTGGTAAGGAAGCGCCAAAGGCGGTTGGGGACTTTGCAGCTAGCAGACAACTAGACCTTATTGAACAAGGTAGAATAGACGAAGCGGATAAATGGGCAGAAGGCGGGGCTTATCGGGTTGGTTTGCATACGCTAGTTGGTGCTATTGCTACGGGTAGTGTTGACGGTGCATTAGCTAGTGGTACTACAGCAGTTTCTATTCCTGCGGTAGGTCGTTACTTAGATGAGCAAGGCGTTGATGAAACGACGAAAAACGCTTTACTTTTAGGATTGTCGGCGGGCATTGGTAGCGCCGTTGGTGGTGATACCGCAGGTGCAGCGAGTAGTGTAAATCAGACTCAGAATAATTATTTGAATCATATACAATTGCAGAATTGGGTAGACGGTTTAAAAGCCTGTAATGGCAACTCAACCTGCGTGACACGAGTCAACGATATCTATCAAAAGTTAGATAAGGATCAGCAAAATAGACTTAACAATGTTTGTAATGATAATTTCAATCTTGCACAATGTAAGGCTGAGATCATCAACTATAATAGTGCTTATCCTAGTGCCAATGTCGCCGAGCCTTTATATAAGCAAATAAACAAATTAGGTGGCGGTTCTAATACGTCTTTCAATACTAGGAATAATAACGGTTATGCTATACAAGCTCGAGACCGTGGTATTTCAAATATAGCTAGAGCAGAGGGAAAAACAGCTCAAGCGATAGCAGGAGAGATTTGGTATGTATCATCTTATGGAGGCGGCAGAGGTGGTTCAGCAGTTTCGGCTAAGGCTCCTGCAACTAAAGTAACTACAAACAGTAAAAATAATTCTTTTCCTAACACTACGAATGCTACGAATATTAATGCTCAAGCTGCGTTAAAAGCAAAACTTTCAGCTCTTCAAACAGCTCAAAATACGGCAATTAAAACTAAAGTATTACCTGATGGACGTGTTAGATATTACGCACAAGAGAAACTTGCAAGTAAACCAGGATCTACTAGAGGAGCATCTTTTGTCACTGAGCATAATCCTAAAACAGGCTTTGTTAGGCAGTGGATGGAAAGCTATAACCATAAAGGTGAAGTTATTAGAGTGAATCCGAAATCGATTAATGGACAACAAGTTACTGGGCAACATTATCCACCCACAGGTAAGGAGCTAGGTCGTTGAGTTAATTGCATTTATAAAGACGAAGTCTGAGGTGAAAGTATGAATGAACTTATCAAAATTGAATTATTAGAATTAAAAAGACAGATATTGACTGATTATCAGCCTACTAAGATATCAACACAAGCTATGAAGGTTTTACTCGATTATTCTAGTGAGATACCTTATGATCTTCATAGTGATTTACATAGCTTAATAGCAATGGACATGGGAGATGAGTTTGTATTACCGAAAGAAGAATGTCTTGAAATTATCGACAAACTAATCGCTTAATAGTCATAAGGAAAAGCTTACCTAATACATTTAGTGATTTTGTCATAATAATTATTACTAATCAAAAGGGGAGCTGATTAATACTTTCCCTGGTACTTTATAGAGGGAATAAGTTATGCAGTTTTTCAGTGTATATAGAAAGATATCTCCAAATGATTTAGGTTTAGCAGAAAAACATAAAAGGGTTATATATCGCTCTGAACACCTTAGAAACAGTAGTTTCTTAGAGAGAGAAAATGATGAGGATAAGTTTAAGATATTAAGATATGTGGATGACTGCGATCCTTCTATTTTGATGAAAATTTCAGAAATATTGGAATTAATTGAAGATTTAGAAATAGTAATAGTTGAAGCTAAACATGATATTGAAATATCAAATCATTTAAAAGAAATCATTTTCATGTGTAAATTATGTATTTGGAATACAAATGATTTTTATTTAGAAATATCTCCTTGGGGTGTCAATACTGATTCGTATCCAAAAGACTTACCTGAGGAATATAAGTTTAATATATCTTGTTTATAATTAAGATATTTTTTTACTTAAAAGCCTTATTATTTCTATTATTGAGTTTTACAATAAATAATTATGAAGAATGAAAATTTGAATGTAGAAAACATTAAAATAATGCTAAAAAAACAGATGGAACGTGACGATTTTTGCGATGACGTTGCTTTGTTTTGGCAAGGCTATTTATTCGCCTTACTTGAGTTTAGTATAATTGAGGGTGATAGTGAGCTGTATACTCTTTTACCGCAAGTTGGAGATAAAGAGTGTTATGACTTTCTATTAGGGGAACCCTCAGATATAGAACCTGATTAGCTAATTATTTCAATTTTAAGGAGGTTTTATGGCATTTAAGTATAGTAAAAAAGATTTTCAAGAAGAAATTCCTGAATATTTAGAACTCAGCAACAACCCTCGTCAAGGTTCAATACTTTGGCAAGGCTATTTATTTGGATTGGTAGCAGGCGGCATGCTTAGTATAAACGATTATGAGGATATTCTATCTACTCTGCCAACTACTGTAACAACATCAATGAATTACAATAATGATTAATTGATTTTTAGCCTATAACTTTATAAATTAATCTCGATTTAACTAAAAGCTATGATTTTAAACGAATCGTAGCTTTTTTCATTTATTTACGCTAACAGCCAAATCAACGTCGGCGGCACTACTACCTTTGACATTGGTAACGACGTCAACATCAAAGGCGGTGTTATAAACACTAATAAAGCGCAGGGCGTGATCGGCGGTAACGTCAACATCGAATCGCTACAGGATACGGCAACTTATGACAGCAAGCAAAAGAACATGGGCTTTACAGCAGACATTGACTTAAAGGGTGGTGCAGGATCCAGTCTATCCTTGAATGGTGGCAAGACAGATATCGATGCGGACTACAAAGCCGTAGGCGCGCAATCAGGCATCTTTGCCAATGAAGCCGACCTCGTTACTGAAGGCAAAGGCAACTTCATCGGTGGCGTGTTCACCACTTCAGCGGATGCCCAAGCCAATGGTAAGAGTAACATCGTCTTTAAACAAGGCGTTACTTCAGAAGATATCAAGAACTCTACGACCTATGATGGAGATGCGATCCAAGTTGGCGTCAGTCTTGGTATGACTGAGAACAAACCTCAGGCTAATAGTAACGGCTTAGGTTATGGCACCGATGGCGATAGTGATAGCAGTGTCACCAAAGCGGGTATTACTGGCATTACGGGTAATAGGGATATCACGACTGACAATCATGAAGAATATGCTGGAGTACTGGATAATGTGTTTAATGCGACACGAGTGAATAAAGAGCTTGGGGCGCAGTCACAAATTACCAAAGAGTTCGGTAAAAAGCGTCTTGAAGAACCTGAGTATTATTGTATTCTCTTACAATATTGAACCTCTAAAAATATAGAAAAGGGTAGTTTATTAGGCCATTTTGATAGAAATAGCGGTAGGGTAGAGGTCAAAAACACTGCAAAGTGGCAGTGCCCAAATACGAGTTAAATATTGATGTATATTAATGTGCTAGTAATCTGCAGTTATGGAAACAAGGCTCTAAGCCCGTCAGTACAAGGTATGTAAGAATACGGCATTTAAGACCATTTGAGACTTATTGCTAGACCTATCTTGACATGATTGAGGTCATAACTATCTGATTTTATTGTGATTTTTTAAGCGGTCTAAAAAAAGGGTTTTTTGCTCGTTTTAATAACCTAAGTTGAGTTTAAAATAAGCTATCTAATTCAAATTAAATTCAGACCTAATCTTCTTTGTTAATAAAAGCAAAAAGAGAGGCAAGCAGATCCTGTTTATTCATGTTTTCTCCTATAAAGACCATATCTCCAGATCTCGCTTCGCTGCTCTCACGAGCTAGAATTTCAGGCTGCTGCATGACTTTACGTACCGATTGTAGCAACAGTGCACCTTCATCAGTGTGCAAAACGCCTTTAACACGCAGGATTTTATCCCCTCGAGCGTGCAGCAATGCCGATAGCCAAACGGTAAACTCAATCCAATTTATATTCTCAGGCATCGGTAGGGTGACCACAGTAGTGGGCGCTCTGGTATCAGCGAGAGTAGATTGGTAAGTTTCAGTGGGCGTAGGCAAAGCAGGTAAGGGGCTTTCGACACCGAATGTCGATAAAGAGATAGGAGCGGCTGGATTAATGTGCTCGATGGTAGAGACCAGATTTGATAAGGCAGGTAGGGAGATATCCTCTGATTTTGCGATGACTATTCGATCCGCAGATAGCAGTTGTTGACGGCATAACGCATCAGTTTTTAGCGCCTCCTCAAAGTGGAGGGCATCAGCCATGATGATAGTTTGTTTTAAGGCAAAATGATAAATCAGAATCGGATGTACTCTGATAGCCACGATAATCTCAGCAGGATCAGCTAAGCCGCTGGTTTCTATAATCAGGGTGTCTGGTTGAGGGCCGGATGATGCACTGGTACGAGATTCGGCAACCTCAAGTAAGGCAGCGATCAGCTCCTCTTTACCTTTTGGCGTGCCCGCTGTGCCAGTCAGTACAGTGACGCTCAGCGCTTGCTCTAGCAGTAAGTCGTCGACGGGCTGCTGAGCCGCTTCTTGAGTAAAGACTTGAGCATGACCAAACGCTTGAGTAAAGAGTGCATGCCGTAGCCATGTGGTTTTACCGGAACCCAGATAGCCGCTCAATAGAACGATATCGAGCCGATGGTCTTGTGAGGTTGACATCAGCTGGTCAGGGTTATGGTTAATGGCGCGGCCAATGGGTCTATAGCGAACCCTTGACGGCGTTCGACCTCTGTCCAAAGCTCCGATAAATTATCAACTAAAACTCTAGCACCTCCTGGGCAAATGAGCTGCATTTGCGGAATAACACCATCGGCATAAACTGAAAAGCCGTAAGGGTGCAGCACGCGTTTTAATACTGAGATGCGCTGAAATACCGCCCTTAGGCGTATGCCGCCAGTTTGCGCGCCTGCTTCTGTCCAGTGCCCGGGGGCGGCTGGGTTGCCACATGCGTTACACATTTATATTCTCCTTAACATTAGCCTTGCTGACCTTGTTGAGAAAGTTAACAACGTCAACAAGGTCATTTCTGCTTAGTAGTCCTTATTTTTGAAACGTTTAATACGCCTTATATCACTTCAGGACGTTTGCCGCTTTCAAAAGGAAAACGTTTACGGAAATCTGCGGCGATATCTTCAAATGGCATCCAAACTACGCCTTCGTGACTATTGATATAGTCAATTAAACGCTCCAGCATCATGAGCACTTGTGGACGTCCAGACACGTCAGGGTGAATGGTAAAAGGATAAACCGCATAGTCCATATTACGATAGACCCAATCGAATTGATCACGCCACATCTCTTCGATATCACGGGGATTGACGAAACCGTGACTGTTCGGCACATTTTTCATAAACATCATTGGCGGCAGGTCGTCCATATACCAGTTAGCGCCAATCTCGACCAGATCAATCTCATCACCATGGATCATAGGATGCATCCAGTCTTCTGCTTTTTTGGAATAATCGATCACGTTCCATTCATCACCAACGCGCGCATAGAACGGCTGGAAATCACGGTAGCCTTGACTATGATCGTATTTGAAATCATATTTGGCTAAGATCTCAGGGGTCGCCGCCGACATCTCCCACCATGGAGCTACATAACCACGTGGGCTTTGACCGGTGAGCTTGGTAATCAGCTCAACAGATTTCTCCATTATCGCCTCTTCTTGCGCGCGGGTCATGGCAATGGGGTTTTCATGTAAGTAGCCATGGGCGCCGACTTCGTGACCGTGATCAACGATCATTTTGGCGACATCGGGGAAGCTCTCGATACTATGACCGGGAATAAAAAATGAGGTACGCATATCGTACTTTTTGAACAATCTTAAGAGGCGCGGAACGCCGACCTCAGATGCCCATACCCCGCGCTGAATATCCGATGGGCTTTCGCCGCCGCCGTAGGAGCCGATTTGTCCTGCTACTGAATCAACGTCAGTTCCGAAACCACATATAATAGTTTTAGCCATGTTGTTCTCCTTTCCTTGTTATCAATAAGTGTTATCAACGAGTGTTATCATTATTAAATTGTATTAACGTGTATCAATGAGTGTTATAAGTTTTAATTAAGCTTTAGTAATAGCTCTTCCACAGTAAGCGCCGCCGCAAGGATATCGCTTTCACGACCACCCGGCATCGATAGCAAAATACTGGTCGGCAGCTGATTTTCATCCATGCCATTAGGTAAAGCGACACCGCACCAGTCCAAAAAGTTGCCAAAGCCCGGGTTGCGCAGCATCAATTGATTGGTGCGCTTGTATAAATCATCATCTTGCTCAAGGGGTTCAAGCTTAGGAGCGGTAATGGGGGTAGTCGGATACAGTACAATTTGATCCCCCAAAGCTTGGCGATTGGCGGCTATTAATCTAGCCCGAGTTCTTTGAATAACAATCAAGTCGCGAGCCGATAGATCTCCTGCATCGAGGATGCGCTCAAGCACCCTTTGATCCATTTCAGCCGCCTTGGCAGAATGTACCAAATCCCAATGTAGATCTAACGCTTCAGGACCTACTAGATAGCCGTGTTCCGCCGTAAGCGTATTAATCGCATCAAATTCGGTGCAGACGCCTCGGGTTACCGTCGCTCCAGCTTGTTCTAAAGCACGGACGCTGGCTTCGAAATTATCAATTACCGCTTCTTGAGCTTCATCGAAAACCACATTGGTAGGAATTAGGAATTTAAGGTTGTTGATAGATGTAGGCTTGGGCATCGTAAGCGTGCGCCCGTTTAGAATCTCGGCGGCACCAATGCAGCTTTTTACATCAGCGGCCAGCGGGCCGAAGGTATCTAGCGTCACTGATAAGGGATAGGTGCCGCCCTTGGGAAAGGCTACGCTCGAGCCTTTATAACCGACCACGCCATTCAAGGCGGCAGGGATACGGATAGAGCCGCCCGTATCACTACCGATAGCTAGTGGCACCAGTCCACGGGCAATGGCGACTCCGCAGCCGGAGGACGAGCCGCCCGGAATGCGGGCAGGGCCGTTTCCATAAGGGTTTTTGGGCGTACCATAATGTGGATTGAGACCGAGTCCTGAATAGGCAAACTCAGTCATATTAAGGCAGCCGATGGAGACTAAACCAGCTTGAGTAGCATAGGAAACGATATCAGCATCACGGCTAGCTGGGGCATTAGATTTAAGAACCGTTGATCCTGCGGTGGTCACCCGTCCTTCTATATCAAAGAGGTCTTTCCAAGCGATGGGCATCCCATCCCATGAGCTTAAAGGACGACCGGCGTGGCGGCGTTGTTTGGCAGCCTGTGCTTCTTTAAATGCCCGCTCTACCAGTAATTCGGTAAATATAGCTGGGTCCGAAGCTTTGATGCGAGCAAAGGTCTGTTCAACCAGCTCAACCGGACAAAGGCTACCATCATCAAGACCAGCTGCTATACCTAGTGCTGAAACTGCTTCTTTTGCACTATGCGCCATAACTCACTCCATGTTACTGATTTTACTCCATATTACTGATTTATTGGAGGTTGTATCCTTAACATAGGACAAAAACCAACTATAGTCAATTTAAGCTCTGTTGAAATTTATTATTAATTAGGCTCATCGTGAACACCTTTCGCTATCTTTATACCGCCCCAAGTTACCAATGCTACACCCAGAGCAATCAAAGAAGCACCGAGTATCAGACCCTCTGGTGGCGCTTCACCTTGTAAGAAAATAGCGACGGGAACGCCGACTACCGCCCCGACTGAGCCTAGTAAGCTAAGTAAAACGGGACCGCCGGTTTTTTGTAGCAAAAACAGCAATAGGAATTGACCGGCAAAGATAACCGCTTGCAGGGCGACTAAGGCAATGGGTAAAGCTGATGTTAAGGGGATCGCAAGCGAGTAATTCGGTAATAAGCTGAACATGCCGAGCAAAATGACCGCCGCTATTAACATCCCTGGTGCCAGCGCAGTAGGAGAGGCGTTCTCTGGCCATCGCAGAGTACGGTAGAGATTGCCAATAGCCAGCAAGATGGGGCCACACAGCGCGAGTATTATCCAAAATATACTAGAATCAGGTGCCGAAAACTTGCGTGCCGCTAGCACCCCTGCGCCCATGAGGGCGGCTATTACTCCCAAAGCCCGCAGGATCTGAAAACGTTCCATGCGCAAGAGTAAAGCGCCAACATAAGTCAATAATGGGGGCAGAGTAATAATGAGCGCCACAAATCCTGCACCAACACGAGGAATAGCTGAGAAGAATATTAGATTAGAACCAGCGACACTGACCAGTGCCGCCACTAAATAGTATTCAATGCTACGAATATTGAAAGGTGGAGGCTGATGACGCATAAGTCCAAAGACTAATAGAATAAGAGCAGCGCCTGCGATTGACCAAAATAAAAAAGCCAGCGGAGTTAAGCCTATCTCCCCAGCATATTTTGCTACATTAGTCGTGATACCTATCAAAAAGCCGCCCGCTAATAGACACATAACAGGCACTAACCAGCGGCTTTTTTGCTGAGACACAGACTGCTCTATAGGTTCACTCATGGACTATCCTAGGGGTTCAACAACGGCTAAACGGCTATTAGCATTTTATATCAGGATATAGCTTTAACCACTATTTCATTGTTGCTAAGATATTATCACTCAGAATTTTTATCGAATAATGCCTCAATAGGTTTAGTGTGAATAGTAGAGCTATTGAACAGTGATTTATTGCCCGTATCGCCTTCTGTCCAAAAGTTAATATTAAATTGAGCATCGTCGCTTAACTCTACCCGGTGCCAGTATTGCGGCGGGCTAACAGCAAATTCTCCTGCGTGAATGATTATAGTTTGCTCAGGTTCGGTAGCCGCTTCGTTAGCAAACCCATAAAAGGTGACTGTCCCCTGCATCACACAAATCTGGCCATATACTCCTTCAGCAGTATTGTGATGAGTCAATAAAGCTTTGGGTACTTTATCTTTAGTGAAAAAATGGGTAGAGCGTTTTATTTTCCAATGGCTGGGTATAACTGACTTATTCATAATAAACCTTCCTATTTAATTCAATTTAATTGAATGAATCATACCTCTCCTATCTTAATCCTCTAAAACTGCAATGTAAATGATAATCATTATTAATAAGGTGTATAAATAACGCTCAAAACTCATGATTTTCATAAATACTTGATGCTAGTCTTAATGATTGAATGTGAGTTCAATAGCTTTAAGTAGAAGGTTATAGGTACCTATAACTAAACAGTAGATGTGACTGAGCGGGCATAAAAGTTACAAAACTACTCCTTAGTCCTCATTAAGTAGTAGTTAAAGTGTAATGCATACTGCTTTCGCCTAATAGTTATCCCTTACTCTTATTGTTACATTACCCTCATCACAACTATAAAAATTGGTGATGGGAGTATTCATTATGCATGCAAAAGAATTACTGGAGTTTGAACGCCGTGATATAAGGGCGCTCCACTATACGTGGATCGCTTTTTTCTTAACCTTTTACGTGTGGTTCAATATGGCTCCGCTAGCAACCTCGATGCTAGCAACTGAGGATTATCTTACACCTGATCATATCAAGTTATTTTTAATAGCAAACGTTGCTTTAACCATTCCTGGGCGAGTGGTGGTGGGCATGGCCTTGGATCGCTTTGGGCCTCGGCGAGTGTTTTCGATATTGATGGTTATAATGGCGATACCGACTTGGTTTTTCGCTTTTGGTACGTCTGCCATGCAGTTCTTTGTGGCGCGGTTATTTATGTCTATCGTTGGTGCCGGTTTCGTCGTCGGTATTCATATGACAGCGCTGTGGTTTAAACCTAAAGACATTGGTTTCGCTGAAGGGTTTTATGCCGGTTGGGGTAACTTTGGTTCAGCAGCAGCAGCTATCACTATTCCAACCGTAGCTTTGCAATTCTTTGGTGGTGATGATGGTTGGCGTTGGGCTATTGCCTTATCCGGTATACTTATGGCCGCTTATGGTGTTGCTTATTGGTTCTTGATTACTGATGGTCCTACCGTAGATACGCACAAAAAAGCTCGCAAGGCGGGGGCTTTAGAAGTCTCAAGCTGGCGCGATCTTTGGTTATACTGTCTATTTATCATTCCTTTATACGGCATATTGGGGGTCTTGGTTTATCGGACTCAGAATATGGGCTTTTTGGGTGAAACAGCGGCTTGGGGATTTTATATTCTGATCGCTGTGGTAGTTGTTTATCAGATATACAAAGCTATTAGCGTCAATGCGCCTATGCTCAAAGCGGGTATTCCTGAGGATGATAAATATCCGTTCAAATCAGTAGCAGCTTTGAACGTTACTTATTTTGCTAACTTTGGCGCTGAGCTAGCGGTGGTCTCAATGCTACCAATGTTCTTTGCTGCCACTTGGAAACTTGATCCGACGGTAGCAGGACTGGTAGCTTCAACCTTTGCTTTTGTTAACTTATGGGCGCGTCCGCTAGGTGGCTATATCTCCGATAAGGTTGGTAACCGCCGCTTGGTTATGTTGATATATATGTTTGGTATCGGTATTGGCTTTGGACTTATGGGGCTGCTAAATGCTGAATGGCCTTTGTTTATCGCTGTTGTTTTCACCATACTTTGTTCGGTATTCGTGCAAGGGGCAGAGGGAGCGACCTTCGGTATTATTCCTTCAATTAAACGCCGTTTAACGGGTCAGATATCAGGTATGGCTGGCGCGTATGGTAACGTTGGTGCGGTATTCTACTTATTTATCTTCACCTTTGTAGAGCCTAACCAGTTCTTCTTTATCATTGCTATAGGCGCATTTGTTGCTTGGGTCATATGCTACTTCTGGCTACAAGAGCCTGAAGGTGCCTTTGATGATGAGTACAAAATGTCATCGGTGGATCGTCAAATTGCTGCGGATGAAGCTCGATAGTACTTTCAGTATGATTCTATGTTTAATACGAAAAACCACCTAACTTGTTAGGTGGTTTTTTATCATTTTAATTTAGCTGAGAATCACCGGTACATCTCTATAGCCGCCCAAGGGTGGTTGCTCACGTTCAAGCGGATGGTTGGGAGCGAGAGCGATATGGTTTATGTGAGCTAATAGCGCTTGGGTGGCTATTCTAAGTTGCCAAGTAGCCAGTAGTCGCCCAGGGCATACGTGTCTGCCTATACCATAAACGAGGTTATCAGCGGCGTGATCTTCAGGCGCAAAGCTGTTATCACCAAAGACGGTCTCATCTCGGTTAGCTGATGTCCAGTTTAGTTGCACGCGTGCGCCTTTAGGTAGTTGATGTTCACCAATAGTGACCGGACAGGTAGTAACACGTCGGTTTGATGGAAAAGGATCATCGATACGTAAGACCTCATCAATCATGGCTTCAAGATCCGTGTTAGAGGCACCGGCCCAGACGTTAATCTGTTCAGGGTGCTCAACAAGATAGGCTACAATAACCCCAACACATAAAGCGATAGATCCTAAATCACCACCCGTCCAGTTGCGTAAAATGGACACCAGTTCAGCTTCGCTAAGCTCTCTTCCGTCCACACGCTCACAGCACAACTGCGCAGTCACCGTATGCCCATCGATATCCTTAAGCGCATTATCTGTATTATCTGCGCTACGATAAGGTATTATAACCGAGCGAATAATTTCATTAAAATCTTGCGCGACTTGCGCCATTTTGGCATTGTCTTTTGAGCGAGTAGCGTTGTGATTGTCGGTTATCCACTGCAGGAGTACAGGTTCCAGACCAGCCGGCCAACCAAGCCAAGCACATTGAGCCCGTACTGCAAATACCGCACCGATATCGGTGACCGCATTGATTACAGTGTCTTTAGGTAAAGCGCTCATAATCTCTGAAGCGACATCTTTAAAAACAGGTAAATAGGGAGTAAGCGCTGATTGATTAAGGTAGCTATCTATGAGGGCGCGAAAACGGTCATGTTCAGCGCCATCAAGGCCATTAGGTATTTGTAAAAAACGCGATACTTGACTAGAAAAAGTGCTGTCATCTAGTGCAGCAGCCATAACATCCGCATGGCGTAAAAGTACCCACTCGCCAGCATCATTTTTTATCACTTCATGTTGTTGACGTAGCTTATCCGTCAGGGTACGTCGGTCATGGTTTGAATGACTATCTGGTTCGGGATTTGATGATAGATTGTTTTTTTGAGGATAAGAAAACATAGTTAACCCTTTAAAAATGACTAAACTATTTCGACAAATGATTCACCGTCCATACAGCAGCTTCCACCCGAGTACGTAGGCCAGTTTTATTGAGAATATGTTTAACGTGTACCTTGACAGTTGACTCAGCAATATCTAGCTTATTAGCAATCATTTTATTGCTAAGTCCTTCTGCTATCATCTGAATCACTTGCAGCTCTCTACTGGTTAGATTGCCTGCGATATCTTCAATACTGGGCTTACGCATAGTTTGTGCCAATATCGATGCTAGGTTAGGGCTAATGACCAGCTCGCCACGCAATACTTTTCGGATATCAAGAATAATCAGCTCAGGCTCCATATCTTTTAGCAGATAACCATCTACTCCTAATTTCAGCGCTTCTTGTACATCTTCACCACTATCAGAGACCGTGAACAACAGAGCTTTGACCTCAATACCTCTAGCTTTGATTTCTCGCAAGGTTTCAATACCAGTTAATACTGGCATTTTATGATCTAGTATTACCAAGTCGACTTCGTTATTTTCTAAAAAGTCTAAAGCCTCTTGTCCATTACTAACTTCACCCACTACTTTTACGTCATCCTCCAAGCTTAGTAGCTCTGCTATGCCACGGCGTAGCATGGGGTGGTCATCGACTAACAACAGCTTGGCAGGGGAGTTGGAGGTATAAACATTGGTACTCATAAGATACTCACAAATTAAAAAATCGTAAAAGCAAGGTATTCAAATAGTTAAAAACTTAAGACAGCTCGTCTGTAGTATTACTTCTGGTTTTTTCTATT
The DNA here is from genome assembly GCF_904846315.1 of Psychrobacter jeotgali. NCBI lineage: Bacteria > Pseudomonadati > Pseudomonadota > Gammaproteobacteria > Moraxellales > Moraxellaceae > Psychrobacter > Psychrobacter jeotgali. Next base: position 1,653,119 of record NZ_CAJHAF010000001.1, on the reverse strand, counting down.
AAATATTCGTTAAAGAAGTTAGGGGCGAATTTGACCGTAATAATGGTACCTGAGGGTTGGTTGCTACTTACCTTTAGAATACCCCCTAAATTATGCGCACGCTCTTTCATAATCATTAAACCATGGTGCTGGGTTTGATCGACTTCTCCGACTATACCGACCCCGTCATCTAACACTTTCATGACAATATAATTGCTTTCATCATCATAGCCTAAATCAATGGTTACGTTTTTGGCCATAGCATGACGACTGATGTTTGATAGTGCCTCTCTTATGATTTGGACCAGATGCACTTGTTCGGTTGCACTTAAATTGAGCGACATAATACTATTATTTATTTGGATATCAAAATGACCTCTGGTCGCAAATTCATCAGCGGCCTCACGTAATGCTTCATCGAAGTTATCACTATCTATAGTAAGACGGAAGGTGACGAGTAAATCTCTTAATTGCTGATAAGCGGAGCTGAGACCGAGCTTTATTTGATTAATACTCTGCAAAACATGATCATCGTTGGCGGCTTCAGAAGCGTTCTCTAAGCGTTTCTCTAATACGCTTACTTGAATCTTTAGATAAGACAGCGACTGAGCTAACGAATCGTGCAGCTCTCTTGCAATCGTTGAGCGCTCCTCTAACAAGATAATTTGATGCTCTTGTTGACGCTGCTTACGTAATGACAAAGCGGTACCGATAAGGTTGGTGAGCGCAGTAATCAGCTCACTATTTTCAGCATTTAGATAAGTAGAGTCCAGATCTACGGTCTGAATACGTTTAGAGGTTTTATCCTCTTTTTTATCTTTAGCATCAAGCTCTGTAGCAAGCTCGCTATTCATAAGCAAAATAGATTTAGGTCGAACTTTTAACTCTCCAAACTCAAGATTTTGGTGAGTAATGGGATAGGTTTCAGCATAAACGTTGTTTTTAATAAAACAGTTATCACAGCTAAGCTTGGAACACAGCTCTTTCATTTTGTCATCGTGTAGAGCGATGGCTTCCTTCCCATTTAAGATATCGTTTTGAATACATAAGGTGAAGTCTAAATGAGGAAATATATGCCCAAAGTCAGTAATCAATTGGTCGAGCTTATATAAAGTAACGGAGCTGGTGGTCAGCTGTTTGGAGAAGTCATAGAACAGTGACAACACTTCATTAGCTGTGGTTAAATGTTTGGTTTTTATCTGCATCTCACTTTTGAGTGAGCGCTGATGAGTCTCAATGGTACTGGCCATATTGTTAAAAGAATCGCCCAGCTTTTTGAACTCGGTATAGCCAGAGATAGACACTCTAGTATCGTGCTTGCCTTGCTTAAATAGACTATTGGCTTTAATAAGGCGCTGCACTGGCACCAGGACATTCTGGCGTAGCTTATACATGCCAATCAGCATAATGATAATGGTCAAGATTAACGATAGCACTTGTAGGAACTGTTGCCATATCTGCCGCTGCTCATTTCTAATCTGTAATTCATTGACAAAGTTATCGACGTTTCTGATGTAAGGTGGCGATGCATCATAAAAAGCTTCTTTATTTTGCGACAAAACAATAGGTTTGAGGGTGTTGAACCACTGCGACTCTATACGTTGCAACTGGTCATTGATGATTCTATGTTTGTTGGCATAAGCCATTTGATACTCACGTAAATTGGTGAGTCGGTTTTCCATATCAGTCACTAAGGCATCTACTTTGGCAGACCTGCTTTGATTGGGAATACCTGTACCTGCTGACTCACTTAAAGCCAATACCTCCTTTTCTAAAGTCTCATTCAAACGGTCTTGCTCAACAGCGATACTCAAATTCGATGGGCTGTCCGCAGTAAAGTCAGTAGCAATTTGAAAGTTAATACGATAGGTCGCCATCCGAATTGACCCTGCGGTATTGATAGCTTGTGCATCGGCTTCTGATACCCACGCCAATACCCCACCACCTAAAGCGGACATAAAGCACAATAAGGCAATGGTACAGATGGATACCCAAGCCTGAACGGGGAGAGACTGTCGTAATATACTATTCATAATGAATAAGTCTTTATCTATCAATAATATGTGTTTGTAAGAATATTGACTCTAAAACAAATAAAGATCTCGGCGCAACCGCAGTTTTAGTCAAGAACAGATAATCAATATACCTCTTTAAGCTATCAGTATACCACTATGTATGAATACTAATAATTGTAGTAACAAAGTAACGTGAGTTATTACCTTTCGTTAGTACATAGAAAGTTATGACTAACGAATAATCGCAGTAGTTCATTGATTGATAGCTATATGCACCCTTAAAGGCTACTGCGCACCGTGTTTTTATAAGCACTTAATGATATAAAAATGCTAAGTAAAATTGAGTATACATGATACTAAGTGAGGAACAGAATGAGCACTAATAATAGTTTGAAAGGTGGTAAGCTCATCACTGACTGGCGACCTGAAGATGAAAGGTTCTGGGAGGAGGGCGGTAAAAAGGTTGCGAGTCGTAACTTGTGGATATCTATCCCATCATTACTACTAGCGTTTTCAGTATGGATGGTGTGGAGCGCAGTCATTGTGCGCTTGCCTGAAATTGGTTTTAATTTCGATTCAGGACAGCTCTTTTGGTTGGCGGCTTTGCCCGGATTATCAGGGGCGACCTTACGAGTTTTCTACTCCTTTATGGTGCCGATCTTTGGTGGTAGGCGCTGGACAGCGATCTCAACGGCTTCGCTATTAATTCCATCGCTATGGATGGGCTTTGCCGTACAGAACCCTAATACGCCTTTTATGACATTCGCTATCATTGCGCTATTGTGTGGATTTGGTGGAGCGAACTTTGCCTCATCTATGGCTAATATCTCATTTTTCTATCCTAAAGAAAAACAAGGCTCAGCCCTTGGTCTTAATGCCGGTTTAGGTAACTTGGGCGTATCGGTAATGCAGTTTGTAGTGCCTATAGTTATTCTTTTTGCTGTATTCGGCTCACTAGGCGGCGACCCTCAAGTTACCAGCACAGGCGAAGTGTTTTACTTACAGAACGCCGGTTTTATTTGGGTACCTTTCATCATTCTATTCTCAGTTCTGGCTTGGTTTGGTATGAATGATTTGGCTAATGCCAAAGCCTCTTTTAAAGATCAATCGATTATCTTTAAGCGTAAACATAACTGGATTATGTGTATTCTTTATCTAGCAACATTCGGCTCTTTTATCGGTTATTCTGCGGCTTTCCCTATGCTCATCAAGAGCTCATTCCCTGAAATTGATGCGTTAAAGTTCGCCTTTCTAGGTCCGTTCGTAGGTGCAATTGTTCGTCCATTCGGTGGCTGGTTATCCGATAAAATAGGCGGCGCAAGAGTGACCTTCTGGAACTATATTGTCATGGTGCTAGCGGTAGTAGCAGTGATGTTCTTCTTGCCTAGCGAAACTCGTCCAGGCAGCTTTACAGGCTATTTCATCTCCTTTATGGTGCTGTTTATTACTACTGGTATTGGTAATGGCTCTACCTTCCGTATGATTCCGGTCATCTTTAGAACGCTACATGAAAAACTGGGTACCAAAAATTTATTGGTAGAAGCTCGTAAAGAAGCGGCAGCAGTCGTTGGCTTTACCTCAGCATTTGCCGCTTACGGTGCGTTCTTTATTCCTAAAATGTTTGGTTCAGGCTTGGGCGCTTATGGTACTTTTATTGTTCTGATAGTGTTCTATATCGTTTGTATAGCGCTAACATGGTGGTATTACAGCCGTAAAAATGCTCCTTACCCTTCTTAAATAGCTCTGTTTATTTTAGAAGCTATTATTCTAGAAGCTCTACCAAGCTATTCAAAAATCCTTTATGCCTTTTTAAAAGCTACTTACTTAGTTAAGTGGCTTTTTTTATTTATTACCAAGCGTCTTATGTATTTTAAATTAATCACAATTTTAAGTGGGTTTTAATAGTTAGGGCTTAGTTAGCGACTACCACCAAGGGAGTAGTTGGCTGCTCACGTTAGATAATAGTAAGGCTATGGGTAGTTAATTAGAATGATGATATCGAAATAATATTGACCGCTTATAAATATAGAGCCGTAAATTTGAACCCAGATATATTACCCCACTCTATGTAATCAGCGCCAAAACGATCACAGCTCATAACATAAGCCACAAAATAGAGGATAGCCTAATGAGTCATTTACTCGACCAATTCCGCTTTTTTAAACGTAAAAAAGGAGAGTTCTCCGATGGACATGGTGAGACCCGTGATGAGTCTCGTGCGTGGGAGAACGTCTATCGCAGCCGCTGGCAGTATGACAAGATTGTGCGCTCAACGCATGGGGTTAACTGTACCGGCTCTTGCTCATGGAAAATCTATGTCAAAAATGGCCTAGTTACCTGGGAAACTCAGCAAACTGACTATCCAGAAACCCGTCCGGACCTACCAAACCATGAGCCACGCGGCTGTCCACGTGGCGCCAGCTATAGCTGGTATATGTACTCAGCTAACCGGGTTAAATATCCAAAGGTACGTAAACCACTACTAAAATTGTGGCGTGAAGCCAAAGCCCAGCATCCAGATCCTGTTGATGCGTGGGAAAGTATCGTAGAAGACCCGATCAAAGCTGAACAGTATAAATCTAAGCGTGGACTTGGTGGCTTTATCCGCTCGACCTGGGCTGAAGTCAATGAAATCATTGCCGCTAGTAACGTTTATACTGCCAAGATTTATGGTCCTGATCGTATTATTGGCTTCTCACCTATTCCAGCGATGTCGATGGTGAGTTACGCAGCAGGTACGCGTTATTTATCGCTTATCGGCGGCTCTTGCCTGTCTTTTTATGATTGGTATTGTGACCTGCCACCAGCTTCTCCAATGACTTGGGGCGAGCAAACAGACGTACCTGAATCAGCCGATTGGTACAACTCTGACTATATCATCGCTTGGGGCTCTAACGTACCGCAAACCCGGACACCAGATGCGCATTTCTTTACCGAAGTTCGTTATAAAGGCACCAAAACGGTTTCTATAACTCCTGACTATGCTGAAATCTCTAAGCTAACTGACTTATGGCTCAACCCTAAACAAGGGACAGATGCGGCAGTTGCCCAAGCCTTTTGTCACGTCATTATCAAAGAGTTCTATCTTAAGCAGCCAAGCGACTATTTCTTAGATTATGCTAAGCGCTATACTGATCTACCTGTTCTAGTGATGCTAGAAGGCGAAGAGGGCGCACGTCGTCCGGGTCGTTATCTACGTGCCTCAGATTTAGTGGACAATTTAGGTGAAGAAAATAATCCTGAGTGGAAAACAATCGGTCTCAACAGTAATGGTGAGCTAGTATCGCCTTTAGGCTCGATTGGTTATCGTTGGGGCGAAAAAGGTAAATGGAACCTCGAGCAAAAAAGCGGAGCTACCGGTGAAGATATCGATCTAACCTTGACTCTAAAAGATAGCAACGAGACTTGCGTCGTTGGTTTTGATTACTTCGGGCATGTGGATCATCCGCACTTTACCTCAGTACCAGGTGAGCCTATCCAGCAAAAAACCGTACCTTGTAAAACTGTACAATTGGCCGATGGCTCAAGCGCTATAGTAGCAACGGTATTTGACTTAACCGTAGCTAACTTGGGCGTCGATAATGGCGTTGGCGGCGACCATGTCACCGACGATTATAATGACGCTACCGTGCCAGGTACGCCAGCATGGCAAGAAGTGATCACTGGTCTTAGCCGTGAGCGTGTTATCCAAGTGGCTCGTGAGTTCGCTGAAAACGCTCACAAGACCCACGGTAAATCGATGATTATCATCGGTGCCGGCATGAACCATTGGTATCACCTTGATATGAACTATCGCGGCGTTATCAACATGTTGATGCTTTGTGGTTGTGTCGGTAAATCAGGTGGTGGCTGGGCGCATTATGTTGGTCAAGAAAAACTACGCCCGCAAACCGGTTGGTTACCATTAGCGTTTGCTCTTGATTGGCATCGTCCGCCGCGTCATATGAACGGTACCAGCTTTTTCTATAACCACAGCTCACAGTGGCGTCATGAGACCATCTCGGCTCACGAGATATTGTCTCCTAATGCTAATAAAAAGTTCTTCCCTGAGCACATGCTCGATTACAACATCCAGGCCGAGCGTGCAGGCTGGTTACCTTCAGCGCCGCAGCTTAACCGTAACCCATTGACCATTGCCGCCCAAGCGCAGGCAAAAGGTAAAGGGATTGAAGATCACGTAGTGGACTCTTTAGAGGATGGTAGCTTACGTTTCGCTTGTGAGTCACCAGATAATCCTGTGAACTTCCCACGCAATATGTTCATCTGGCGCTCAAACCTTTTGGGTTCATCGGGTAAGGGTCATGAATATATGCTCCATTACTTCTTGGGCACTAGAAACGGTTTGCTCAACGAAGAGAACCCTACCGGTCATTTGCAGCCAAAAGAAGTCGATTGGGTTGAAAAAGGCCCAACAGGCAAACTTGATTTGGTAGTCGCCTTAGACTTCCGTATGTCATCTACCTGTTTATATTCTGACATCGTTTTACCTACCGCAACTTGGTATGAAAAAGATGATATGAATACCTCAGATATGCATCCGTTTATTCATCCATTGACGGCTGCTACAGATCCAGCTTGGGAATCTAAGACCGACTGGGAGATTTATAAAGGCATTGCCAAAAGCTTTTCTGAGTTAACCAAAGGGCACTTAGGGGTTGAGACTGATGTAGTAACCCTACCCATGCAGCATGATAGCCCTGGTGAGCTGGCACAGCCCTTTGGTGGTACGGACTGGAAAACAGCAGGTGAAAAACCAGTACCGGGTAAGAACTGCCCAATGATTAAAGTGGTTGAGCGTGACTATCCTAACACTTATAAAAAATTCACTTCTCTTGGACCTGCGTTAGAAAAACTAGGTAACGGCTCTAAAGGTTTGAATTGGGATATGAAAACTGAGGTTAAGCAATTGGGTGATCTTAATCACCGAGTTACTGAGCCCGGTATCTCTGAAGGTCGACCACAGATAAATACCGCTGTGCATGCGTCAGAGATGATTTTGATGTTAGCTCCTGAAACCAATGGTCATGTAGCGGTTAAAGGCTGGGCTGCTCTATCTGAATTTACCGGTCGTGATCACACGCATTTGGCAAAATCGAGCGAACACGAAAAAATTCGCTTTAAAGATATCGTCGCACAGCCGCGTAAGATCATCTCAAGCCCGACTTGGTCAGGTATTGAGTCCGACGAAGTGAGCTATAACGCTGGTTATACCAACGTTCATGAGCTGATTCCTTGGCGTACCATTACTGGCCGTCAGCAGTTTTATCAGGATCATCCATGGATGCAGGCGTTTGGCGAGCAAATGCAGCAGTATCGTCCACCAATCGATACTAAAACCACTGATATTATCAAAAACGCTAAGCCTAATGGTAATAAAGAGATTGTACTGAACTTTTTAACACCGCACCAAAAATGGGGTATTCATAGTACTTACTCTGAAAACCTAATGATGTTGACGCTTAGCCGTGGTGGTCCTTGTGTGTGGATGTCAGAAGTTGATGCTCAAAAAGCAGATATCGTCGACAACGACTGGATTGAGGTCTTTAATGCTAACGGTGCTATCACTGCTCGCGCTATCGTCAGTCAGCGGGTTAAAGAAGGCATGACCATGATGTATCACGCTCAAGAAAAATTGGTCAACGTACCAGGCTCTGAGCAAACCGGTATTCGCGGTGGTATTCATAACTCGGTCACTCGTACTATCTTGAAACCGACCCATATGATTGGTAGTTATGCGCAGCAGTCTTATGGCTTTAACTACTATGGAACCGTAGGCTGTAACCGTGATGAGTTCGTAGTGATTCGCAAAATGTCGAAGATCGACTGGTTAGAAGAAAAACCAGATGATTCACTACCGCGCCCATTACCAACAACCATTGATGGCTAATAGCACTTTTTAATATTAATGCTTTTTATACAAAAGCTTGGAGCACACCCATGAAAATTCGTTCACAAGTCGGCATGGTGCTTAACCTCGATAAATGTATCGGTTGTCACACCTGCTCAGTTACCTGTAAAAACGTTTGGACCACTCGCGAAGGAATGGAATACGCTTGGTTCAATAACGTTGAATCAAAGCCTGGTATCGGTTATCCCAAAGAATGGGAGAATCAAAATAAATGGAACGGCGGTTGGATACGTAATGCTAACGGCAGTATCAATCCGCGAATCGGTGGCAAATTCAGAGTGTTGGCAAATATCTTTGCCAACCCTGATCTACCAGAGATTGATGATTACTACGAACCGTTTGATTTTGATTATCAGCATCTGCATACCGCCCCGATTGGTAATTACTCACCCATCGCTCGTCCGCGCTCTGCCATCACTGGTAAGCGTATGCAAAAGATTGAATGGGGCCCTAACTGGGAAGAGATCTTAGGATCGGAGTTTGAAAAACGTCGTAAAGATAAGAACTTCGATAATATTCAAGCTGATATTTATGGACAGTATGAAAATACTTTCATGATGTATCTGCCGCGCCTTTGTGAGCATTGCTTGAACCCTACTTGCGTAGCAGCTTGTCCTAGCGGCGCAATCTATAAGCGTGAAGAAGACGGTATTGTACTGATTGACCAAGAGAAGTGTCGCGGCTGGCGCATGTGTATCTCCGGTTGCCCTTACAAAAAAATCTACTATAACTGGAAGTCGGGTAAGTCAGAAAAATGTATCTTCTGTTATCCCCGTATTGAAGCAGGATTGCCAACCGTTTGTTCAGAGACTTGCGTAGGCCGTATCCGCTATCTTGGCGTGTTGCTCTATGATGCGGACAAGATCTCAGCAGCGGCTAGCGTACCTAATGAGCAAGATTTGTATCAAGCACAGCTGGATGTGTTTTTAGATCCTAACGATCCGGCTGTTATTGCCCAAGCATTAAAAGATGGCGTACCGCAGTCCGTTATTGATTCAGCCCAGCGCTCACCGGTTTATAAGTTGGCGATGGATTGGAAATTGGCGCTACCGCTACACCCTGAGTATCGTACGCTGCCCATGGTTTGGTATGTACCGCCATTATCACCGATTCAAAACGCTGCTGAAGCAGGGCACGTCGGTATGGATGGTCTGATTCCGGACGTTGATAGCCTACGTATTCCGTTACGCTACTTAGCCAATATGCTCACCGCAGGTGATGAAGAGCCCGTACGTTTGGCCCTAAAACGTCTACTAGCGATGCGTAGCTACAAACGTATGCAATTGGTTGAAAAACAAGAAGTCCAAAGCATCTTGGATGACGTAGGTCTTACTAAACTACAAGTTGAAGAGATGTATCGTTATCTAGCCATTGCCAATTACGAGGACCGTTTTGTTATCCCAACGGCGCACCGTGAAGAAGCATTAAGTGATGCTTTTGCTGAGCGTAATGGCTGCGGCTTTACCTTTGGTGAAGGCTGTTCAGGACATTCTGATAACAGTATGTTTGGACAACGCAAAACCAACCGCCGTGATTTCATTGATACCGTACAAAAGTGGGAGTCATAAGATGCAAACTACTCAATTACATAATCCTGCGCTTAATACCAGCTCAGTTGATGAGCCTACGATGCCACCTAATATTGGTGAGTCTGATCTTAAGCTACTCAAGGTAATAAGCTTACTTATAGACTATCCGAGCAGTGAGCTTTTTGTAGGTGACAATCTGGCTGATTGTACTGAGATCGTAGCAACCTCGACACTAATTAGCCCAGAAGTTCGCACTCAAATAATTGATTTGATTGAAGACTTGATTGACACCGGATCTCTTGAGGCGCAAGCGCGTTACGACGGCTTGTTCGAACGAGGACGCTCTTTATCGCTTTGGTTGTTTGAGCACGTCCATGGGGAGTCGCGTGATCGCGGTCAAGCTATGGTTGATCTTATGAACCAATATGAAGAGGCAGGCTTTGAGATCGGGGTTAAAGAGTTACCAGACTTCTTGCCTTTATATCTAGAGTTCTTAGCTTATCAAGCTACTGTTATTAATGATGATATTCAGATTCGAATGGATATTGCTGATGTCAGTCATATTATTGCGCTGCTTGCTGCCAGACTAGATGATCGTGGCAGTATTTATCAAGGCTGCTTCAATGCGCTCTTGCAAATTGCAGGCAAGCCACTTGATATGATCGAAGAATATAAAGAAAAGATTAGTAAAGAGAAGCGTGATGATACTTTTGAAGCTATAGATAAGGAGTGGGAAGAAGAAGTTGTTGACTTCCTAGATGCCCAGCAAGAGGAGCGTTGCTCTTCACAAACCAGTACTCTTAATCTTGCAGCCAAAGCAGGGGTCAAAACCTCACCTGCAAAAGTCGTTGACGCTCCCGTACATTGGGTGGATTTTAAACAAAAACAGCCAGTCAACCATTCATAAGGAGAAAAGACATGAATATTGCAGGCCCTAGTTTAGAGGCTCTAGCCAGCCTAAATTGGCTACAGATATTCCTTTTTGGTGTTTATCCTTATATTGCTTTGGCCATCGCGATCGTTGGTACTTGGGTGCGTTTTGACTTATCGCAGTATTCGTGGAAAACGGGCTCTTCACAGATGCTCAGAACCAAGAATATGCGCTGGGCGAGTAACTTATTTCACGTAGGTATTATTGTCGTGCTACTAGGTCATTTGTTTGGACTATTAACACCGCATTTCGTTTATGAAACTTTTATTAGTGCTGGACGAAAGCAGGTATTAGCGGTAGTGGTCGGTGGTATTGCCGGGGTGTTCTGCTGGATTGGGATGGTTATGCTGTTATGGAGACGCTTCACTGATGATCGTATCTCCAATACCTCAAACTTTTCGGACAAGCTGGTATTAGTACTACTGTTCATTCAGCTTAATTTAGGCTTGATGACTATCTTTACCTCAGCACAGCATTTAGATGGTCTGACGATGATGAACTACGCCGGTTGGGCCCAGGACATTACGGTGTTAAGACCTATCCAAGCCGCTGCCCGTATTGAACAGGCCGATCTAATTTATCAAATCCATATGGCATTAGGTATTACCTTGATTATGATCTTCCCGTTTACGCGCTTGATCCATATCATCAGTGCTCCAGTATGGTACTTAGGGCGTCGTTATCAGATCGTAAGACAGAAGAAGTCTCAATAGAAATAAAGGCAATAGAAACCGTCACAATAGTGATACAGCATTGGCGATTTAACAGCGATATCATAAGGTTCATTTTAAATGAATCTTATGAGAATCGTTTAATCACTAACTAACCAATACTCAGTTCACTAAGGAAACATAATGGCTTCACCAAAAACTATAGAGATTGTAACTGCAACCGTTCCTGTGCTTGAAGAGCATGGGACTGCCATTACTACCGTCTTTTATCAAAATATGTTTAATGAGCATCCAGAATTGCTCGACATCTTTAACGAAACTAACCAAAAACTAGGTCGTCAACAAACCGCACTAGCCACTACGGTTCTAGCCGCCGCCAAGCATCTTGAAAATTTAGAAGCTTTATTGCCACAAGTAACCCAAATCAGTCATAAGCATCGCGCCTTACAAATCCTGCCTGAGCATTATCCTATCGTTGGTAAGCATCTACTGGGCGCTATCAAAGAAGTACTAGGGGAGGCGGCCAACGATGATATTATCGATGCTTGGACTCAGGCTTATGATGAGATTGCCGACGTTTTTATTCAGCTAGAAGCAGATATGTATGAGCAGGCGATGTGGGAAGGTTTTGTACCTTTTGAAGTGGTGGCAAAGACTGCCGCTGCACAAGATATTGCTGCTTTTACCGTAGTTCCTATAAATGACGAGTCAGTGGATAAAAGCCAACATATAGATTTAGAGCAATTGAATTTAACGGCTGGTCAATATATCACGGTCAAAACCGACCCTGAAGATAGCGATCATTTAGCGCTGCGTCATTATTCTTTGTACTCGACTAATACGGATAAAGGCATTCAGTTTGCGGTAAGACGTGATAACCGAAATGGCCATTATGGTTTAGTGTCTAACTACCTGCATGATGAGGTTAAAGTTGGCGATACTATTTTATTATCCGCTCCTGCGGGCGACTTTGCCTTAAATGAAGATTTAGTCACCCAAAATGAAATGCCATTGGTATTGATCAGTGCTGGTGTCGGGGTCACGCCTATTTTGTCCATGTTAGAAAAGCAAGTTACCCTTAATCCTCAAAGACCTATTATTTGGATTTATGCTTGCCAAAATGAGCAGCATCATGCCTTTAAGAGCCAAGTCAATGAGCTTTTAGAGTCAGCGGCAACGGTAGAAAAACATATCTTTTATTTTGAAGACCATCAAATATTAGATGAGACTTATCTTGCCACTTTGCCTAAGCCTGCCGATATTTATGTTTGTGGCTCTATGCCGTTTATGGAAAGCATGATTGACGGATTGATAGATCTGGAGCATGGGGCTGACAGCGTTCATTACGAACCTTTTGGGCCTAAAATGAGCTTGTAACCTACTTAAGTTGCTTAAGTTGTCCTTTATAAGTAACTTTAGTAGCAAACTTAAACTTTTATATTACTTTTTATATTATTTTACGATATGAATCATTAGTGGAGTACCAACTATGACTGTCAATACTTATAACCCAGCTGACCATGCTACTCATAATAACCTCAGTAATGACGTTAATAATGATATTCATGCCACTAATGCTTCTGCTGAAGCTGAGAGCAACGAAGAGATTATTCGAATCATGCCCACGGCTGCTGATCTCAAAAAGCCGCATTCGGATAAAGAGTTCATCGATATGGCGATGCAGGAAGAGCGTAGCAATCATAGTAATCTGATCGCTTCAAGCCGTGATGAGCTGCCTTCGGTTACGGTCAATGGAGTGATGATCGATAGAACCGCTATCGCTCAAGAATTACAGTATCATCCTGCCGAAACCAAAGAGGATGCTTTGTTTCTAGCGACTCAAGCTTTGGTGGTGAGAGAGCTACTAAAGCTGGCGGTATTGAATGAGCCTAGCCTTGGAGAGTCAGCTTGGGAAGCTGATGAAGAGCAAGCAATATCGGCCTTAATCGATAAAAACGTACAGGCCGCTACTCCTGATATGGCAACCTGTGAGCGTTACTATCAGCAAAATATGAGTGATTTTAAGAGTGATCCTATCATGTCAGTACGCCATATCCTATTGGCCTGCTTACCTGAAGATGGCGATGAGCGCTTAAAGCTGAAAAAAACCGCTTATGAGCTTATTGAACAGATTAACAATGATAAAAATCCTGATGCCGCATTTATCGAATTGGCCCGTCAATATTCTGCCTGTCCTTCAAAAGAGCAGGGCGGCGAATTAGGAGTTATCGATAAAGGGCAGACGGTTCCTGAGTTTGAAAATACTTTATTTAAGTTAGATGAAGGTCTGGCGCCTAGTCCTATTGAGAGCAGATATGGCTTTCATATTGTCGAGGTGTTAGATAAACAGCCTGGTATCCAAATGACTTATGAGCAGGTAAGTCCAGCGATACATAACAAGCTTAGTCAACAAGCCTTCCATCAATCTTTGTGTGATTACCTGTTCACCTTAGAGCACGAAGCTGATATAGAAGGTATTGAGATGATGCTTGAGCAAGAGAATGTATTCCGAGGGTAATACTTATCATACAAGCTTGTTATGATAAAAGCTTATGACCGGCTCTTAAGTGCTTTTTGAAAGGTGTTTTGAAAGGATATTTTGCAAGTTCACTTTTGAGCCGAACCTTGGATAAACTATCAATAATTATAACAAAGACCTATACGGTCAATCATAATAAGAGGTGTTATATGAGCCAATCTCAAATCAGTAATAGTGCACGCCAAGCTTTGACCGATACGATTATTACGGCAAAAGCTGAAAAAAACCTATCGTTTGAGCAGATAGCAGCAGGAACAGGATTAAGTGATGTCTTCGTTACCGCAGCTTTGTTAGGTCAGCATCCACTGCCCGCTGAAGCTGCGCAAAAAGTAGGCGAAACCTTGGGTTTGGATGAAAGCGAAGTTAAGTTACTTCAATCTATTCCACTGCGTGGTAGTGTGGAGGATAATATGCCTACAGACCCAACCATCTATCGCTTTTATGAAGTGATGCAAGTATACGGCACCACGCTAAAAGCATTAGTACATGAGCAATTCGGCGATGGTATCATGAGCGCTATCAACTTTAAAATGGATCTAAAAAAAGTAGAAGACCCAGAAGGTGGTGACCGTGTGGTTATTACCCTAGATGGTAAGTTCCTACCTTATAAACCTTTTTAAGTAAATTTTGCAATAGTGACAATATAAAAGTCGACGTTCTACGTCGACTTTTTTTATGGTAATAAAAAGAAAAATAGTTAAATAAGAGCTCAAAATTTGAAAATAATTCATTATTTTAGCTTTAAAAAATAAACATTCATAATAAATGAATGTTATAATAAAATCGCTTTTGAAATAAGCAGGTTCTAGACTTTGAGAGAAAGCCATTTTTAACTTAAAAATAATTTCTATGGCAAATTATTGATAATGATTTATGCGATAAGCCGTTTTTGTTACTGATCATTATTGATGTAAAGTTTTAATATTTAGAGCACTCTAGTACCCTTAAACATTCATTTTATATACATGTTTGAGGTATTTAACCCATTAGTTAAGAGGAGAGAGATATGGGTGAGTACAAGAAGTATTGGTTCGGCTTAATCGCTATATTGGCGGTAACCTTCTTTTTATTAGGCTGGGGTGGGGTTGAGATTTACCGCACTGCGCCGCCGATACCTGAGCAGTATGTCGATAGCAGTGGTCAGGTTTTATTTTCCAAAGAAGATGTTTTGGATGGCCAGTCGGCTTGGCAACGCACTGGGGGCCAGCAGCTGGGTTCGGTATTAGGTCACGGTGCTTATCAGGCTCCTGACTGGACCGCTGATTGGCTCCATAGAGAGCTAGTAGCTTGGCTCGATATCAAAGCGCAAACACTCTACGGCACCGATTATGAAAGTGCCTCTGATGATCAAAAAGCGGTGTTAAATGCACAGCTTAAAAAAGAGTATCGTGGTAGTGTGCTTGAGGAAAATAATCAAGTAGTCTTATCTGATACTAGAATAGCGGCTATCAATGAAGTCGCCCCTTATTATATAAGCTTGTATGGTGATGACCCTGCACTGCAAACCTCGCGTGAAAGCTTTGCAATGAAGAACAACACCATCACTGATATTAAAGATAGACAAAAACTAACGAATTTCTTTTTCTGGACGACTTGGCTTGCTTCGGCTGAACGTCCCGGCACCGATGCCACTTATACTAATAACTGGCCGCATGAGCCGCTTATTGATAACGTCCCAACGACCGAAAATATTATGTGGTCCATCGCCAGTATTGTCTTTTTGATTGCTGGGGTAGGCTTCTTGATTTGGGGCTGGGCATTCTTACGGGCAGAAGACACCGAAGTTAAAGTGATAACGCCTGATGTCGACCCTTTAACTAAAGTGGCACTAACGCCTTCACAAAAAGCCCTCGCTAAGTATGGTTTTTTGGTAGTGGCTTTATTTGTTTTTCAGGTATTTATAGGCGGTTTTGTCGCCCATTATACGGTTGAAGGTCAAGAGTTTTATGGACTGCCGGTATCTGACTTCTTTCCTTATGCATTAGTACGTACTTGGCATATCCAGGCGGCATTATTTTGGATTGCCACTGCCTTTTTAATGGCAGGATTATACTTAGCACCGGTAATTAATGGCGGGCAAGATCCTAAGTATCAAAAACTGGGTGTAGATATCCTTTGGGTAGCTTTGATTATAGTGACTGTGGGCTCGTTTGCAGGACAGTATTTCTCTTTAGCCGATATTATGCCAGCTCAATACAACTTTTGGTTTGGTCACCAAGGCTATGAGTTTGTTGATTTAGGTCGTTTTTGGCAGATTCTAAAGTGGGTAGGTATCCTTTTTTGGTTGGTATTAATGAGTCGTGCTATTCTGCCCGCGTTCAAGAATAAAGGGGATAACAACTTATTAGCCATCTTCTTTGCTTCAGTAGTTTGCGTGGGCTTATTCTACGGTAGTGGTCTATTCTACGGGGAACGTACTCATCTAACGATTATGGAATACTGGCGCTGGTGGGTGGTGCATTTATGGGTAGAAGGGTTCTTTGAAGTATTCGCTACTGCATCGCTAGCTTTCATTTTCTTTAACTTAGGTCTGGTAAATAAAAAGATCGCTACTGCCTCTACCATCGCTTCTGCAGCCCTGTTCTTAGTGGGCGGGGTGCCAGGCACTTTCCATCATTTATACTATTCAGGTACGACAACGCCTATTATGGCTATCGGTTCTTCGTTCAGTGCTTTAGAAGTAGTGCCGTTAGTGGTCTTGGGATATGAAGGCTATGAGCATTGGTCCATGCAGCATCAATCACCTTGGATGAAAAAGCTAAAATGGCCTATTATGTATTTCGTAGCGGTAGCCTTCTGGAATCTGGTTGGGGCTGGGGTATTCGGCTTTATGATTAACCCGCCGGTATCGTTATTCTATCTACAAGGGTTAAATACCACCGCTGTGCACTCGCATGCGGCCTTGTTTGGGGTTTACGGATTCTTAGCGATTGGTTTTGTAATGTTAGTGATGCGTTATATTCGCCCAGATTATATTTTTAATGAAAAACTCATGAAAACAGGGTTTTGGGCATTAAACCTAGGCTTAGTACTGATGATTGCAACCAGTCTGCTGCCCATCGGTATATACCAAGCGTACGCTTCGATGACTGAAGGTTTGTGGTATGCTCGTAGTGAAGGTTTCTTGCAACAAGACTTCTTGCAGACTTTACGCTGGATTCGCACCTTTGCAGATGTAATCTTTATTATCGGTGCGCTCAGTGTGGCATGGCAAGTGGTTAAACTTACCTTTGCTAAGCCTTCGCATTCAAACTATCATCCTGAAAAACCAGTAAATGATTAGTCAAAAATGATATAAAGCTTGAGATAAAAACCAGCCCTGCTAATTAGCAGGGCTGGTTTTTTGATTGAAATTAAAGCATTTATTGATAATCAGGGTTAGGAGTTGACGAAAATAAAGCTATTCACTATGGGTGTTTAAGTACTCAATCAGTGGTTTAATGCCTGAATCTGCTATACCAACACCTTGAGCAACCAGCCGACCTTCTTTATCTAGTATAGAGATTAAATTAGAGTGATTGATATCGCCATTATCAGCAAACTGATACTTAATATTCAGAGTATTGGCTAACATCCGGGTACTAGCTTCATCACTACGAATGAGGTGCCAGTTATCGCCTAAATCATTATACTGGGCATAGTTTGCCATGACGGCTGGTGTATCGCGTTCGGTATCTAGAGTGGCTAATACAAACTCGGTCTGCGCGCGAGCGCTTGGGGTCATCTCGTCATGTATTTGTTTCATCGAGCGAACTAAAATAGGACAAGTATGTTGGCAGCTAGTATAAGCCATAACCACGACTTGGTTTTTGCCCTTCAATTGGTCGAGAGTCAGCGCCTTACTATTTTGATCGATCCAATCACCACCGACTTGGTAAATGGAATAATCCTGTCCAAGAGCTTCAGCAGGTTCAGTTGGGTTCATATTATTGTGCGCCATGGCGCTATCACTATTGCTATGATTCATGTTTTGGTGAGCATCTGAGGCACTAGTGGTAGTCTGCTCAGTGGTGTCTGACCTTGATTCAGGGCTATTGCAGCCTAGTAAGGTCAGAGATAAGGCGCTAGCAACCGCTACTTTTAATAAATTTAATGATAGGAATGTTTTTGAGGAGCTATTGGTTGAGGAGCTATTATTTGAGAGTTTCATGATGGTTTCCTTTTTATGATCAATAAAATAACAAGTAAGTGTAAAAGTGGCGGATACTTATCGTTATTCAGAATTACTGTTATTCATGAAGAAGAGTAATTAGCCTTTAGCACAACGGAATCCTAGGCTACTTACCGTATATTTAGCTTCTAAGCTTGAACGAAACCCATAGCGCATAAAAGCAGCGTAATCACTAGGATCTACTGCACCTACAGCTCCTGAGCCACAAAACATGTTTTGATTAAGGTTGCTGTCCGAGCGCGATTCTCCCGTAACTAGGGCGTTATTGAAATTCTCTGTCCATTCCCAAATTAGGCCATGCATATCTTTTACCCCCCAATAGTTAGCTGGGCTTTGTCCCACAGTGGCTAGCTCATTATTGCTGCCTGTTGATTTGCTATACCATTCTAGTATGCGCTGATTATATCCTTGCTCTAGACTACCGTTTTTTTGAGTAGTAGAAGCTTGACCGACGTACTCCCACTGTTCAACCGTGGGTAGATGTTTGTCTTCAGAGCGGCAATATTGATTGGCTGCATACCATGACACATTGACTACCGGCTTTTGAAAATCAGCCACTTTGGGCACATAGCCATTCTTCGCTTTTAGCCAATGCTTAAGATAGCCTGAGTCTGCAAAGATAGATGCAATGGTCTGTTTTTTGAGCTGAGGATGGCTCTTTAAGAATTTATAAAATTGTATGTTGGTGACTGGAAGCTCATCTATCTCAAAGCTATCTACTTTGACTAAAGGTGAGTTTTTACTTAAATATAGAGGACGATAAGTGCCGGCCTTTATAGGTAGCTCTTTGGCCTGTGCAGTCTTAACCATCAGGTCAAAATCGCTGATTAACTCTATGCTCACACCTAGAGTAACCAAAGCGAGCGCAATCAACAAAGGACGAGTTTGGCTATATAACATGGTTCCTCCTTGACTCGATTTACCTTTTTATAGCTAGAGGGTTCAGATGAAGCTATAAAAAGGTCTCAACTTAAAGCTTATAATAATCAAGCTAATAGTAGAAAAGCTGTACGCTGTAATAACGCTGGACCTTCAAGCCGTTATAGTTACGTACAGCTTTTGATGGTTATATCTTTAGCCTTTTCTCTACGTGGTTTGCTATAAAGTCCAGCTAAAATTAACCTTTTTACTTACGAGCCGCTTTAACCTGCTCGGGAGTTACCTCCGTACCATTATTGCCCCAGCTATTGAAGACATAAGTCAAGACATTTGCTACCCCTTCGTCGTCTAAAGCTACCGCTGGCATGATGCTGTCATAAACCTCACCATTGACAGTGACTTTACCATTCAAGCCCTGAATAACCGTCTTGATAGCACGGTTTGGATCTTGGTTTAGATAATCGGACTTGGCCAGTGGCGGAAAAGCTTTAGGAACGCCAAGACCGTTAGGCTGATGGCAAGCTGCGCAGTTATTATCATAGACCGCTTTACCGGTATCGATACGTTCCTGTTTAGTGGCCGCGATTTGTTGTGGAGCAGGGGCGCTGGCACTTTTTGGAATGGTTTGTTTTACTGAGCCTTCGGGGAGGTAGACACGCTCGCTAGTTTTGCCAGAGTAGATCCGCTTATTCTCTTGACCTTCTACTTTTAATATTCCGAGCGCTCCTTTATTAAAGGCACGGAAAATAGAGTGATCGACCAAGACAACTTCGCCCGGTACTTCAACCTTAAACTCCGCAATCGCCGCGCCGCCTGCTGGAACCAGGGTAGTTTGAACATTATGGTTCTCTGACGTGCCAGCTTCGGTATTGACTTTATCAAAGATTTCACCGATGGCATGGAATGAAGACACTAAGTTCGGTCCTCCATTACCTACAAATAAGCGTACGGTTTCACCGACATTGGCTTTTAGCGCATTATCACCGGTGAGAGCGCCTACTGAGCCATTGAATACTACATAGTCTGGATTCTCGGCGATGGCTTTATCCATATCAAATGGCTGTAGTCCTTGCTCGCCATAACCACCTTTAGTATAAAAGTCACCTTGCATGACATAATATTCGTGATCGACTTTTGGCAGGCCTTCTTTAGGTTCAACCAGTATTAAACCATACATGCCATTAGCAATATGCATACCCACTGGCGCTGTAGCACAGTGATAGACATATAAGCCTGGGTTTAGAGCTTGGAAACTAAACTGTGAGGTATGCCCTGGGGAGGTGAGTGATGACGCTGCGCCGCCGCCGGGTCCCGTCACCGCATGCAAATCAATATTATGTGGCATTTTTGAATCGGGGTGATTCGATAAATGAAACTCTACTTCATCGCCTTCACGAATACGAATAAAGCTACCAGGTACTGTGCCATCAAATGTCCAGAAATTATAATCTACGCCATCAGACAAGCGCATCACTTTTTCGACCGTTTCCATTTTTACCACTACCTTAGCTGGATAGTCACGATCGATAGGAGGCGGGACTTTAGGAGCAGAGGTCAGCACGGCGTCGATAACAGGCAGCTCTCCTTGGTCCACATTGTCAGCTTCTGCGGCCTGCTGGCTAGTTGCTGGAATATCATTGCTAGTGGCAATAGATTCTGTGTTCGATTTATCGCAGCCCGCTAGAGTTAGAGTACCAAGGGCTAACATGCAAGCCAAAGCTAAAGGTGAATAGACTAAAGGTGATTTATGCGCTTTAGCACTGGATTTAAATAAAATCATAAAATTCTCCTCGAAGTGTATTAAGTAATAACACCTACCAAAGAGCAATGAATTTATACCCCTGATGCCAGTAGGTCTTATAACATTCATTATAAATGAATGTTATTAATGACACTACTTATTGCTGACATATTTCTGTCTAGTATGAGACTAGTGAGTCATATAAAAATGTATTCTGCAAAGCATGGATATGCTTTTAATTGAAGATAGTCAAGTACAAATGAGGCTATATAATACTCAAAAGTGGTGTCGTTTAACGTCCTTCATCTACACGCTTTATATGCTCAGGACTAGCAGCGTAGATAGCATCTAGCTCAGCTTCTGTAAGATACTTTTCAGTAAGAGGATATAGCTCGCGCTCTTCAAAGCGAATATGATCATATAATAAATGACCCAGTTGTTTGACTTGGTCGACCGTTATGTTTTTACTATCATTTTTGGTTTCTTCAATAAGCTTGTACATAGATTTATGTTGCTCATCAAGCGTATTAATAGCGGTAGCTACTTCAGGTTGGGATTCCTTGTAAGGCAGTAAAGCTGCGCCAATAAGGTCATCTTCGATTTGGAAATGCTGGCTCATGTCGTTGATATAAGAGGTAAGATTATGCCAATGCTTGCTGATCTCTTTAGGCTCATCCACACATTCTTTGGCATGGCGAGACAAGTTAAGACCAAGGTGGTGTTGACGAGATAAAGGTTGTAATTGCTTAGCGCGTTTCATAGTTAGCTACCTTAATAAATTGAGACAAAATAAAAAAATTAGATTACCTTGGCTGTATAGAAAATATAGCCTGTGTTTAACTATATACTAATAGAGCGTTTATTGGCTAGGGCGTGTGTAACGTTAGTCCTTATATTGACCGAAGCTATTGGTGAATATTTAATACTCCTTAAATAAAAAACGCTGCCCCTTTTTAAGAGCAGCGTTTTTTTAGATATATTTGTTAGATATAATAAGTAAATTGAACAACTTTTAATAAAGCTAAGCTTTTAACACCTCGGCCATCGCATTAGCAACATAATCGACGTTACTGGTATTTAATCCTGCCACACATAAGCGTGAATTGGAGACCATATAGATACCGAACTCGCTTTGTAAACGCTCGACTTGCTCCGGAGTCAGCCCGGTAAAGCTAAACATGCCATTTTGCTTAGTCAGGTAATCAAAGTTACGCTCAGGGATTTTGGCTTCTAGTACCGACTTTAGCTTTAGGCGCATCGATTTAATACGATCACGCATGGAGTAGACCTCACTAATCCACTGCTCATGTAGCGCCTCGTCATTCATAACGATATCAACTACTCGTCCGCCATGAGTCGGCGGGCTTGAGTAAATACGGCGCACGCCAAAGATCAATTGACCAAAGACTCTCTTGGCTTCATCAGCAGTAGCACAAACCACCGATAGACCGCCAACACGCTCACCATATAATGATAAGTTCTTAGAAAATGAGTTGCTGACAAATAATGGCAGACCCATATCAACCGCTTTACGGATAGCATAAGCGTCGCTATCCATGTCTTCGCCAAAGCCTTGATAGGCAATATCCATAAATGGAATCAGCCCTCGCTTTTGAATGACTGTGAGTACCGTATCCCATTGCTCCTTAGTCAAGTCTACGCCCGTTGGGTTGTGACAGCAGGGGTGCAGTAGTATTATATCGTCTTTATTTAAAGTATCAAAAAAGGCAATCATTTCATCGAACTTGATACCGCCAGTGGCTTTATCATAGTAGGGGTATTTGCCCACTTCAACGTTACTGCCCTCAAAGATAGCAATATGATTGCCCCATGTCGGGTCGCTGACGTAGCATTTAGCGTGAGGAAACCATTGATTGATAAATTCAGCGCCGATTTTTAAGGCGCCAGAGCCGCCGATCGTAGCAATAGTAGCGACTAATCCGTCTTTGAGGATTTGGGCGTCTCTGCCAAATAACAGCTCCTGACAGCCTTTACGGTGTCCGGCTAACCCTTCCATCGGCAGATAAGGGCGAGGGGAGATGGGATTGGCGATACGCTGTTCCGCCTCTTTAACACACTCAAGTACCGGCAATTTGCCGTTTTCGTCATAATAGACCCCCACGCCTAAGTTGACCTTACGGGGGTTGGTATTCGCCGCAAACTTGTCCATCAAGCCTAAGATGGGGTCGCCAGCATAATAGTCGATACGGGTAAACATGTCGTTTCCTTAATAGAGATAAGATAAAGCCGACAAAAATCATAAACTAGATTGTCGATTAACTCAACGTTAGATTGATGCGGATAAGACTATTAAGGCTACCGCAGTATGAAATCGTCTTAGACAAGAGCAATTATTCTTATAAAAACCTCACCTATAACAGCTTATGCAAAGCTGGGAGTGGCATTTATAAACTAGAATAGCCTGAGAAACTCCGATAGTAAGGTAGCCTGTCGAGTAAATAATGAAGCTAGCCCAATGGGACAAAAGCTAGTAAAGTTACGCCTTAAATTTGTGTATTCTAAGCCCACCTAATATTAAACTCGATCGGCAATCTGAGGACGTCTTATGCCTCCAAAAATCCTAACTCAATTCTCACCCAAGCTGGCGTTCCTTATCTCCGCTGTAGTTATTGCCATTATGGGCGTTACTATGATTGGCTTTGGCTGGGTGCCTCATCTGTCACTGCTACTAGCTATCTGTGTGTTACTGGCCATCGGTCTATTTAGGAGACTTAGCTTTGATGATATGCAGGCGCAAATGGCAGCTGGGGTCATGAGCGGGATTGGGGCGATATATCTGTTCTTCTTTATTGGTCTTATGATTGCCGCTTTGATGATGTCGGGCGCTATACCGACGCTTATGTATTTTGGTTTTGAGCTGATATCTCCTGAGTTTTATTATATCTCAGCCTTTGTATTGACCTCTATTATTGGGATTGCTCTCGGCAGTAGTTTGACTACCGCGGCGACTTTGGGGGTCGCTTTCATCGGTATGAGTCATGCTTTTGATGCCAATGTGGCTATCGCTGCGGGTGCGGTGGTATCAGGGGCATTCTTTGGTGATAAGATGTCGCCCTTGTCAGACACTTGTACTATTGCCTCATCGGTGGTGGGCATCGACTTATTTGCTCATATACGTAATATGATGTACACCACCGTCCCTGCATGGCTGCTAACCGTGGTGCTATTTTGGTTTTTCTCCGGACAAACGGTAAGCGCTGATCTAAGCCAAGTTACCGTATTACAAGCGCAATTGATTGATAGCGGCTTGGTGCATAGTTATGCGGCTCTGCCTTTTTTAGTGCTGGTGGGACTGGCTGTATTTCGAGTTAATGCTATTTATACCATTATAGCTACTATCATTAGTGCCTTAATCATTACTTATTTGCATAGCTCACCATCCATTGAACAACTGGGTGGTTATTTCTTTGCCGGTTACGCCCCAGCTGAATCGCTAGATTTAGGGGAGATCGGTGGCGTCCTGTCTCGCGGCGGCATGCAAAGTATGTTTTTTACTCAAACGATTGTGATATTGGCGCTTAGTTTAGGCGGATTGCTAAGGGCGTTAGGTATTTTGCCGGCCTTATTAGCCGGTATCAAAGACAGCTTGACCAGCTCAGGACGGGCTATTTTTGCGGCTGCTATGTCTGCGCTCAGTATCAACGTGCTCATCGGTGAACAATACTTAAGCATCTTGATATCGGGCACCGCTTTTCGTTCAACCTTTGAGCGTTTGAACTTACATCCCAAAAACTTATCTCGTACTATCGAAGACGCCGGTACGGTTATAAATCCATTAGTCCCTTGGAGTGTCTGCGGTGTCTTTATTAGCCAAGCGCTAGGCGTGCCGGTGCTTGATTATCTGCCTTATGCGTTTTTCTGCTATTTATCTTTATTCTTAACGATCATATTCGGCTTTACCGGAGTGACCATTAGTCCTGCTAATAGCAGTCAAACAAGTGAATCTAGGTAAAATGCTACGGTAGTATCTACTATATAGTCAGGGTCATAGGTCGTCAAAGAGCAGACAATTTTAGGATTGATAGGGAGAGGTTAGTGTTGTAGGCTAGATTAGAGGGGATAATTTATTATCGTACTAGTTAAAGGATAAAATCACACTTATTATATTAAGGATAAATGATGACTACCCAACAGCACATTTTAGCTTGCATTGATGGTTCGGCGGTGACTGAGTCCGTTTGCGACTATGCAACATGGTATGCCAGTCGCTTGAATCTACCAGTGGCACTGCTTCATGTTAGTGAGGTTCCAGCATCGACCAGACGTGATTTGTCAGGTTCGATAGGGATTGATAGTCGTCAGCTTTTGCTCGATGAGTTGACCCAACTCGATGAGCAGCGTGCAAGGGTAGTCAATAGTTATAGCAACGCTTTAATACAAGATGCCAAAAGCCATATCAAGAGCTACTCTGATGTGGAGGTCAATACCTATCGGCGTCACGGTAAACTATTACCTGCTATTGAGCATTTTAATCCCAAAAACCGTGCTATCGTTATGGGACGTCGTAGAGAGGATCATACAAACGATAGAATTAATATTGGTAGTCAGATAGAAACCGTGGTCCGAGCATCGAGTATTCCTATCCTAATTAGCTCAGCAGAGTTTGAAACGCCAAGCTCGTATATGATCGCTTTTGATGGAAGTAAAACGGCTATTAAAGCCACCGAAATGGTGGCTAACAGTGAGCTGCTAAAAGGCTTGCAAGGTCATATCGTGATGATAGGTAATCATGATGACGCTACTACCAATAGTCTGGCAAGAGTTACTATGCAGCTAAAAAAGTCAGGCTTTACCGTAGAAGCGCATCACCTGCCTGAGTCTGATGTGGTCACGGGATTACTGCAATTCCAAACAGAGAAGGCTATCGATATTATCGTTGTGGGCGCCTACGGCCATTCAAAATGGCGGCAGTTATTCATTGGTAGTACGACTACAAAAATCATCGCAAAAACCTCTTCTCCCATAATTTTGTTACGTTAATCCTATGATTCTATTACGTTAATACCGTATAAAAAATAGGTTAACAGCTCTAAAGTTATACTCAAGTTTGAAAGAATATTTCACTCCCATTCAAAAAATCAAAAAAACTACTATAACCTGCCAGCGGGAAGCCAGCATGTCTACTTTAACCTTAACGATTAACGATAAACAACATCGTTTTGAGAATCTCGATACACGCACCACACTATTGGACTTATGTCGTCAACATCTACAAATTACCGGACCCAAAAAGGGCTGTGATCACGGACAGTGCGGGGCTTGTACTATCCTTATTAATGGCGAGCGTATCAACTCCTGCTTAACCCTAGCAGTTATGCACGATGGCGATAAAATCACCACTATCGAAGGCATCGGTATGCCTGAATCACTATCAGAGCTGCAACAAGCCTTTAAAGATCATGATGCCTTTCAGTGTGGTTATTGCACCCCAGGGCAAATTTGTTCAGCAACGGCGCTCATTGAGGAAGTCAAACAGAATTGGCCAAGCTACGTTAGTACTGATTTAGAGAATCCGGATGGGTTATTAGTGCAGGAAATCGCTGAGCGTATGAGCGGTAATATTTGCCGCTGTTCTGCTTATCCCAATATTATTAAAGCAATCTCTCAGGTATTAGAGAGCCAAGTTGCAGATAAAGCCAATTCGCTTTCAGAAATGAGTCCTACAACCACAGGTACAGCGGTAACGGGTATTTGGTCCCCGCCACCAAGCGTGGCGCAGCTCGGTAAGTCGTCAGCAACCGATCGCCCTTCAACTAATAAATCTGCTCGTTCCAACACCGCAGGAGACCGCTCATGAAACGCTTTGAATATCTCCGTGCGAATACTCCACAGCAAGCGGCAAATTATGCCAATCCAAAAGATGCCTTCTTTATTGCAGGCGGTACCAATCTGCTCGATTTGATGAAGCTTGAGATTGAAACCCCAACCCAATTGGTTGATGTCAATCGCTTAGAGCTTGAGCAGATCGAGGATACGGCAGAGGGCGGTTTACGTATTGGTACGCTAGTGAGTAACAGTGACTTAGCAGCGCATCCTAGCGTTATTGCCCATTATCCAGTACTGTCTAGGGCAATTTTAGCCGGAGCAACTGGACAATTACGTAACAAAGCGACCACTGGCGGCAACTTTTTACAGCGTACCCGCTGCTATTATTTTTATCAGACGGATAGTCCTTGTAATAAGCGTGAGCCGGGTAGCGGCTGTCCTGCTATCAATGGCGAGAACCGTACCTTAGCCATTTTAGGAACTAGTGACGCTTGTATCGCTCAGCATCCTTCTGATATGGCGGTCGCCATGCGCCTCTTGGATGCTACGATTGAAACGGTGAAAACCGATGGTTCGATTCGTCAGATTCCGCTAAAAGACTTTTATTGTTTGCCCAAAGACACGCCGCATATTGAAACCGTATTAGAGAGTGGTGAGCTGATTACCCATGTAGTATTGCCCGCTGCCACTAAAGGGATGCACACTTATGACAAAGTACGCGACCGCGCCTCTTATGCGTTTGCGCTGGTGTCTTGTGCAGCCATAATAGACACTGATGATAATGGCGACTTAGCCACAGTACGTTTGGCATTTGGCGGCATCGGTACCCAGCCTTGGCGCAATGAAGAAGTTGAGCAATTACTTACAGACACAAAAGGTGATGACGATACTATTAAGCAAGCTGCCGACTTGTTATTAAAAGACGCCAAAGGAAATGGTCAAAACGACTTTAAAATTCCCCTAACACGCCGTCTACTCAAACAAGTTATTCAGCGTGCATTAGCGGGCAAGGGAGCATAATCATGTCATTATTAGATTCAGTATTATCGTCAGAACCTACCAATAAAGAGACGATGAATGAGCCAGTTGCGACCTTATTCGATAAAACAGCGAGCAATTTGGTGGGCAAGCCGATTAACCGCGTGGACGGTTCATTAAAGGTTAGCGGTCAAGCGCCTTATTCGGCAGAGATTCAAGTAGACAATCAAGTTTATGGGGTATTGGTTGGAGCTACCATTGCTAAAGGGCAAGTTGAAAATATCGATAATGATTCGGTGGCAAATATTCCAGGCATTATCAAAGTGGTTACCGATTCTGAGCGTTTTCTGCGTAATTCGCAGCAAGGTGGTGCAACTGAAGCGCCGACTCAGGGTGCAACTGAGATTTTTTATCACGGTCAGCCCATTGCCGTTGTGGTTGCTGATACTTTTGAAGCAGCGACTGAAGGCGCTAATGCGCTTAAGATTACTTATAAAGATGAGACCGATAAAGCTGCTTTGAACTTTACCCAAGAGCTGCCTAATGCTCATGAGGTCGATGAAAAAAAAGGCTCAGATAAGAATGCTGAGCAAGGTGATCCAGAAAAAGGGCTGGCTGATTCAGCGGTAACCCTGGATCGTTTTTATCATACTCCCAGTCAAAACAGCGCTGCTATGGAGCCGCATACTACTTTGGCGTATTGGGAAGAGGATAAGCTGGTTTTGTACACCTCCAACCAAATGATTGCTCCTGGTAAGCAGCAAGTTATGGATGCGCTAGATTTGGATAAAGATCAAGTTCAGCTTATCTCTTACTATGTCGGCGGTGGCTTTGGTAGTAAGCTCGGTATTGCACCAGAATCTATCGCCGCAGCCATTGCCTCAAAAGAAGTAGGTCGTCCAGTCCTGATTGCTATGACCCGTCCCCAAGTGATGGAGTCTACTGTAAGGCGTTCGAACACCCGCCAGCGCATCGCCATTGGTTGTGATGAAGACGGGATTATTAATACCTTTATTCACGATACCACTACTAGTAATTTACCGGGAGAGGCGTTCTTCGAACCTACGGCATTGTCAACTCATTATCTATATCGTGGTGAGAATCGCCGTGTAAGCTATCAGATGGTCGATATGAATCAGGTATTATCTGGCTCTATGCGTGCTCCTGGTGAAGCGGTCGGTATGATTGCCGTCGAATGTGCGATGGACGAGCTGGCTGCCAAACTTGATATTGATCCTATCGAATTCCGTCGCCGTAATGAGCCTGAACAGGACCCTAGTGAAGATATTCCGTTCTCAACCCGTCAGCTGATTGCCTGTATGGAAAAAGGCGCTGAAGCATTTGGATGGGACCGACACAACCCCAAGCCTGCAAGCCAGCTAGAAGGTGATTGGTGGATAGGTACTGGGATGGCTGGAACCTCTCGTGGTAATCAGTTACAACCCTCTGAAGCACGAGCGATTTTGCAAGTAGATAGCTCAAAGGAGCTGGGTGTCAAAGCTATTATCGAAACCGATATGACTGATATTGGCACCGGTTCTTACACAGTATTCACTCAGGTCGCCGCCGATCTATTAGGACTGCCCATCGATCATATCGAGATGAAGCTTGGTGATAGTGAGTTGCCACCATCATCAGGCTCCGGTGGTAGTTTTGGGGCAGCCAGTGCCGGTAGCGGTGTTTATCTAGCCTGTGAGCAACTGCGTGAAATACTGGCCAAAAAAGTAGGTCTACATGCCGATACGATTCGCATAGATAAAGGTCAAGTAAAAAAATCAGGCGAGCACCAACCAAGCAAAGCCGAAGCGGCTATTAAGGCTGGTAAAGAAAAAGTCTCAGCACTCATTGACGAAGACGTCGCTGATAACTTAACTGATAAGATCTCAGGCTTAGTCGATAAAGCTGCGGACTTGGCAGTTAAAGTCTCAGAGCAGACTGGCGTAGAATTGCCCGAATCAATATCAGCCGCTAAATCATACGATTTCGGTAGTGATCAATCTTATGCTTTGGCTGATATACTCGCTGAATTTGACGAGCAAGAGATCAGCGCTAAAGGTCAAATTAAACCGGGTAAAAACGGCAAGAACCTGCGCCAGTCTTCTTTCGGTGCCAACTTCGCTGAAGTTGCGGTCCACCGATATACTGGTGAGATTCGGGTCAAACGTATGACCGGAGTATTCGCCGCCGGACGCATTCTTAACCATAAAATGGCTACCTCGCAGTGTTATGGCGGTATGATATTTGGCATTGGTTCTGCTTTGATGGAGGAGGTTATCCATGACAAACGTGATGGCCGCTTGTGTAATCATGACCTGGCCGAATACCACGTGCCGGTCAACGCTGATGTACCGCAGTTGGAAGTAATTTTGATGGAGGAAGATGATCCTTATACCAATCCGATGCATATAAAAGGGATTGGTGAAACGTCTATATCAGGGGCTGCGGCTGCTATCGCTAACGCTATCTATAATGCGGTGGGTGTTAGGGTTTATGATTTCCCGATCACGCTTGATAAGCTGCTTCATGAGATGCCAGAATAAGGGTCGTTGATAGATTGTTCTATCTACACTTATAGTTTTTAGCTCAAGAACCCGCTTCAGTATGACTGCTAAAGCGGGTTTTATAACTTTATAAGGAATATTATGACTCAAATCGCTGATATTCTTAGAATGGCAGACGAGGCTCAACAGCAAAAAATTGATGCGGTATTAGCGACCGTGGTACGCACTGAGGGTTCAGCTTATCGCCGTGCTGGCGCGATGATGCTCATATTAGAGGATGGGCGTTCGGTGGGGATGATTAGCGGCGGCTGTCTTGAGCCCCATATTATCAAACGTGCCTTTTGGTTGACCCGTGGTGGTGCCAACGTCCAGTCCTATCAAACTGGCGATGATATTGGCTATACCGATGATGGCAAGACCAAACCAGCATTTGCAGATGATGCGAGACTTGACTCTGAGATCGCATCAAACGAAGTAAATGAGGACTGGGGTAACGACTTACGTTATGCAGCGGATGAGCTCAATTTCGGTCTTGGCTGCAATGGGCGTGTGCATGTGTTGTTTGAGCGCCTAAAAACGGCCATGCCAGTATTGAACCTTATTCGCCAAGTACGCAAAACCCAAAAGCCAGCAACGATAGCGACTTTAATTCGAACTGGTATTGCGCCCAAAAGTTATTTAAAAAACTGTGATTATTTACCAATCGGCACTCGCCTTGATTTAGATGCTTATAATTATAAGGGGCAAATTGCTATTCTTGAGACTGATAAAGACCGCAAAAAAGCTTTGCCTAAAGATAGTGAAAGCAAACTTGCTAATAGCGCCCAAACTTTACTACAGCACTATTTAGACCATAACTTAAGTAACAACAATACTGAGTACGTCTTTATAGAAAACGATGCAGGGGCAGAATCAACAGAATGGCTTATTCAAAGAGTGGAGCCGCAAATACGTCTGCTGATTTGCGGGGCAGGTGATGACGTGCTACCGCTAGTGACCATGGCAAAGCTGCAAGACTGGCATGTCACTGTCATCGATAGTCGCCCTAGATATGCCACGTGCCTGCGTTTTCCACAAGCAGATGTGGTGATGCATTTGCCGCTTGAGGCGACGGAGAAACTGCTTGAGCTCAGTAACAATGCAGCAGTGGCGCTGATGTCTCACAGCTTAAGCCAAGATCGTAGCCGTCTTGCGACTTTATTAGAGCACGCTGAGCATTATAAATATATCGGGCAATTGGGCCCGCGCTATCGTACTGAGCGCTTAATTAACGAGATTAGCGCGACTAAAGCTGACCCTAGTATTCTAAATGCGGGAATAAGTAAACTGCATTATCCCATCGGCTATAAACTTGGTGGTGATGGTCCCGAAGCCTTGGCGCTGGGTATCATGGCGCAGATCAATGCGGTGATGCATGATAAAGTGTTGCCAGCCGCATTTTTGCCGACTGAAACTACCCACTGTCATATGCTGATGAGCCAAGCATGATAACTGACCAAAAACCGTTACCTAACGTTAAACAACGAGTACAAAATCATGCCGTTATCATTTTAGCCAGCGGCTTAAGTCAGCGTTTGGGTCAACCCAAGCAATTGTTAAGCAAAAGCTCGCTGCCTTTAGTCAGCTACATGATTGAACAGGCTTTATCAACCCAGCCGCGAACCGTGCTGGTTATCATTCCTAAAGATTATCCAGTTATAAGTAAGTCAATTACTAAAGATCCTGCTATCCATACTATTATTAATCCTATTCCTAAAGTGGGAATGGCGCATAGTCTTAGTTTAGGTATTGCCGCCTTAGCTGAATTTAATAATAGTAAGCCGCTTGAACGTATATTAATTATGGGCATTGATCAGGTGTTGTTAGATGAGTCACATTTGCACAGATTGCTCGCAGGGCAGTCTGAAGTAGTGGCTAGCTGCTATGATAATTGGCAACCTTTAATTGGTTTTCCTTCAATCAAACCATCTAAAAACAACTCTCAATTCAATAAGACTGCTGAAGATAATACTAAGAAAGGCATCATAGGCTTACCTTTGGTTATAAACTATCAGCGCCTTAAAAGCTGGCAAGCAGCACTAAGCGGAGATAAAGGTTTACGTCATTTAATCAGAGCTTTGCCGTCCCAGCAGATTGAGACGATGGTGAATAATCAACTTAGCTATGATATTGATACACCTGAGCAACTGGCTTATGCCAGACAGCAAGGTTGGTTGGACCCTTGATTTTATAAAAAGCTTACTTTTAATAGTCTAATGATACTACTAAAGTAGTAAGGGTTAGGCTATTAGGGTCAATTGCTATCTGGCAGTAAGCTGATATAATGAATGTTAAATATTATTTTTATCTACACTTATTTTATCAACTCATAACCTGAGGCAACGCTTAACGCACATAACATTAGCGATAACACTATATGA
Source organism: Psychrobacter jeotgali (assembly GCF_904846315.1). NCBI lineage: Bacteria > Pseudomonadati > Pseudomonadota > Gammaproteobacteria > Moraxellales > Moraxellaceae > Psychrobacter > Psychrobacter jeotgali. Next base: position 1,621,070 of record NZ_CAJHAF010000001.1, on the reverse strand, counting down.
CTTATCATAGCCCGATTACAGGGAGTACTCAAATGTATTCACCTACCGCTGCATCCGCTATTTTTGATGACAAGCTATCTTCTAAGCAGCCATCTTCTAAAGTAGCCATCTCGTCTGCAAGCCCTTCTATTTCTGCTACCCAACCATTGACTGATGGATTTTCACGGCGTTTGACTTACTTACGTCTATCTATTACCGACTTTTGCAATTTTCGCTGTGAGTATTGCCTGCCTAATGGCTACCAAGGTAAGCCACCTGAGGGTGAGCTCACTGTGCCTGAGATTGACACTCTTATCCGCGGCTTTGCGCAAGTGGGTACCAAAAAGGTCAGAATCACCGGGGGCGAGCCTTCTATTCGCCGTGATGTGGTTGATATTATGCATACCATCAAGCAAACGCATGGCATCGAAACCATGGCGATGACCAGTAACGGTTATAAGCTGGGCAAGCATCTGGCCAACTGGGATGCCGCTGGGTTGGATCAGATTAATATCAGTATGGATAGCTTCGATGCCGATATCTTTCATAAGATGACCGGCTTTAATATGTTGCCGCAGCTACTGACTGATATGGATAAGTTATTAGAAACGACCGACATTAAGCTGAAAATAAACAGTATCTTGATGGCCGAAACCGCTTTTGAAAACCTGATAACGGCAATGGACTATGTCAAGCATCGTCCGATTACTTATCGCTTCATTGAGTTTATGCAAACCAGCGACAATAGTGATTTGTTCTTCGCTCAGCATGCCCAGTCCGATACCATTATTGATTATTTGTTAGAGCATGGCTGGCAGCCGCATGTGCGTGGCAGTAGCGATGGCCCAGCGGTGGAATATAGCCATCCGGATTATCTAGGGCGCATCGGTATGATTGCCCCTTACGCTGCTCATTTTTGTGATAGCTGCAACCGTCTACGAGTAAGCTCTCAAGGTAAAGTGCATTTGTGCCTATTTGATCAGGGCAACTATGATATCCGTGAGCATCTACGTAACGATGATGTCGACGGACTGGTCAATACACTGCACAGCTTTATGCCGATCAAGCCTGAACATCATCATTTGCATGATTCTAATAGCGGTATGATGGCTAATCTGTCCATGATTGGTGGTTAAGGGATAGGTCGTTAGGTCTTTATTGTCTGTACTTTATTTAATCTGAAACCTGACTCTCAATTTAGCATGGACTATCGTAGGCTGGGTTTTTAACCCTGAGAAGCGTTAAAAAATTGTACTACAATTTTAGCTTTGCAAGAGAAATTCTTTAAATAGAATTTCTATGAGAATTTACAATATTAAAATGCTAGGCTAACACCCCAGCCTACGCAAAAAAGTTGAAAACCATACTTATTAAGGATCAATCATGAGCAAGCCTGCAGCTGAGTTTACGCCTATTAATATCGCTATTCTAACTGTTTCTGACAGCCGTACGCTGGCAGAAGATACTTCAGGTCAGTATTTAGTTGACCAGTTACAAGCCGCTGGCCATAACCTAGCTGACCGCGAATTGGTTATCGATGATATTTATAAAATTAGAGCGGTCATCAGCCGCTGGATAGCAGATCCTGATGTGCATGCGGTGATTACTACTGGCGGCACCGGGTTTTATATCAGAGACAGCATGCCGGAAGCGGTAGGCGTGCTATTCGATAAAGCTATCGATGGTTTTGGTGAAATGTTCCGCCTTATCTCCAAAGAAGATATCGGCATGTCCACCATACAATCACGCGCAGTTGCGGGCATGGCGAATGGCACTGGCATCTTTTGCCTACCGGGTTCGACGGGAGCTTGCCGTACGGGTTGGGAAGATATCCTAAAAGAGCAGTTTGATAGTCGTACCCGTCCTTGTAATTTTATCCCGCACTTTATGCGAGTGAATCCTACCCATGACTAATTCAAATTTAAAGCATGCAGATAGCCTAGATAGTTCGAGCCATGGCAACGATACAGCAAGCTTGGCAGGGATAGTCATATTAGCGGGCGGCAAATCTCGACGTATGGGGACCCCTAAAGCTCGGCTGACCTTGCCCAATAATGAACGGTTACTCGACTATCACGTACGCCAAGCGCTTAAGCTACATACGGTTAATATAAACGTACCAATAATGATTGCGGATAATGAGCGTGATTTTCAGATTGATGAGGCCCTGCTGGCAAGTGCGCAGATGCCTATTTCTCATATCACTGATTATAATTCTCCGTCCATTGTGGCGGATAGCGAGACAGAAGGACCGTTGGTTGCTATTGAGTCAGCGCTACAGACACTGACTAAGCTTAAGGCTAAAGAAGAGGGTACGGCTAAGGTAGAAAATACCGATGCTTCATGGTTGATGGTGATTAGCTGCGATAGCTTGATCAATGCTTATGACCTGTGGCAAGCGCTAAGTCCTTATACAGCTACAGACGCAACTTATGATAAATCGGTCATTTGTCTGACGGATGATGCGCATCTTTACCCCTTATTAGGGCTGTATAAATTGAGCATTGAGCCGGATATGAAAGCCTATATCGACAGTGGAAAACGTGAGGTTATGACGTTTATAAAGCCTAGAACTCAAGCAGTCGCAGTCACCAAAGAATGGCAACCCTTGACCAATTTGAATACCCCTGATGACTTTAAGCGCGCTTGTGCCGCCTTAAATGAGTTGTAGAATAAAATAATAAGACGAAACACTTATGAGCAATAATAAACAAAATACCCTATCGCATTTAGATAGCGACGGTGATATTACTATGGTGGATGTGAGCGGCAAGACGCCAACGACACGTGAGGCGCATGCGGCAGGAGAAGTGCGTTTCCCAAGCGCAATTTATGAGCAAATCAAAGCCGCTGATGGGATGACTAAAAAGGGTAGTATCACCCAAACCGCTCATATCGCTGGTATTATGGCCGCCAAGCGTACCCATGATTTGATTCCGCTTTGTCATCCGTTGCCACTGGATAAAATCGGCTTAACTTTTGCTTATGACGATGCACTTAATAGTATTAACGTTAGCGCTACAGTAAAAGTCACCCATAAAACTGGGGTGGAGATGGAAGCATTGACGGCGGTGAGTGTCGCTTGCCTGACGATATATGATATGACCAAGGCGATATCACATGACATTGTGATTGATAATATTCGCCTATTAACCAAAACTGGCGGTAAGTCTGATTATCAGCATGCTTAGATTTTAGCTTAATTTTGGTTTGAATTTTGACGATGGAGATAAAGATGAGCGCTATAGCTGAAAATACCAACACCGATACACTGATGACTATTAATGTCTTATATTTTGCGAGCCTAGCTGACGAAGCCAATCTTAATGAAGAGCAAATCCAAGTTGCGCCTGCGACGTCCTTGACCGAGCTTTATGAGCAGCTGAGCCAAAAGCATCGCTTTAGTCGTCCACAGTCTGATTTAAGAGTGGCGGTAAATGATTATTTCGCTAAATGGACCGATGAGATAAATGAAGGCGATAATGTGGTATTCATTACCCCAGTAGCAGGGGGCTAGACATGACAGACAACGTACATAGCCAGTCGATGACCATTAAGCGTAGCGTGGATGAGGTCTATGCACTGGCAGAGCGTGACGGTTTTGCACTATTGGATATCGATATTGATGAGAGCCGTCTAAAGGCTATGCTAGATGATGATGGCTGCGGCGCCTTTGTGAGCTTTGAGGGCCGGGTACGTAATCATAATAACGATAGCAGTGTCGATAGTTTGACTTATTACGGCTACGAAGATTTAGCGATTAATCAAGGTCGGCTCATTATCGAAGAAGCCAAAGAGCGCTTTGATATCATCGGTGCGGTGGCGATTCATCGTATTGGGGCGCTGGAGATTGGCGATGTAGCCGTTTGGGTCGGGGTGGCGTCTGCGCACCGTTATCCAGCTTTTGATGCTTGCCGCTGGATATTAGATACCATCAAGGCTGATATCCCGGTTTGGAAACAAGAGTATTATGATGATAACTCTTCTAAATGGCTTAGCAATAACGGTTAAGCAAGACCTAAATAAGACAAAAGTTAGATAAATATCAAATAAAACTGTTTATAAATAATAAAAATATTACCACGACTAAGGAAGAATAGTTATAAAACTATTTTTTCTTAGTCGTTTTGGCAGCTTTTTAAATAATTTAAATACAAGTGGCCAACCTTATGCAGGCAATTACTTTGGCATTACTAGCTTGCAGCTATCATAGTGGATAAAGGAGATAAGCTATGAAAATCAGTAAATCCAGTAGTTATGATCATAATCAATTTAATCAAACCTTGATGCAGCGGGTTACTAGAGCATCAAAGACAGTCTTGACCGTGGGTGTTTCAGCTTGTGTGGCTTTGACATTAGCCTCTTGTACCAAAGAGAATACCGATACCGCCGAGCAACCGCCAGCCACTCCTGATGAAGCGATTGTACAGCCTGAGAAGACTGCAGTAGCACCTAGCGAGGCTGTTGTAGCCGGAGAGAAAGTACGTATTGCTGCGGCCGCTAACTTATCGGATGTATTGCCCAAAATTGTTGAAGGCTACAAGGCTGAGAGAAATGTACCCGAGCAAGAGATTGAGCTAACCTTTGCCTCCTCAGGTAAACTCTATGCGCAAATAGCGGCGAGTGCCCCTTATGATATCTTTTTATCCGCTAATCAAGAGTTTCCAGCCAAATGGGCTAATGAGCGACCAGCCGATGCGCCCAAGCATGAGCCTTTTACTTATACTCAAGGACAATTGACTTTTTATAGTGTCAAGCATCCAGTAGGCGAGCTTAACCAGTCAAGCTTAGCTGAGCTATTAGCCAAAGAGTCTAATACCAAGATTACTATTGCTAATCCTGATCTGGCCCCTTATGGTGCGTCTGCCCAAGCTTATCTGCAATCACAGAATCTTTATGAGCCATTGAACAGCCAAAAACGACTGATTCAAGCGGAAAATATCGGTCAAACCTTTCAGTATGCCCATACCGGTAGTGTCGACTATGGATTTGTTGCCCAATCACAAGTATCGGCAATAAATGCCACTCCAGAGCAATTTTATATACTAGCGCAAGACACTTATCCTGCTATCTTGCAAGATGGCGTGGTGCTCAGTGATGCCGCCGTAGCGACAGATTTCACCAGCTATCTATTGTCACCTGCAGGACAAAAGTACTTTGCTGATGCTGGTTATTTAGAAGTTAAATAAGTGGTGGAATAGCCCAAATTATAAAAGCATTTATGATAGTTCAATAGACCTCAATAATAAGCCAATCATAACCAAATAATAGTGACCTTATGATAGATGAAGCGCTTTTATCAGCGATGCTAGTCCCGTTTTGGGTGAGTATTAAGCTTGCTGGTATTACCACATTGTGCTTATTATTACTGGCGACTCCGCTAGCCTACTGGTTGGCTAAGCCTAGCCATCGATATTTTGTTGGCCGGCTAAAGGTCATATTAATGGGCGTTATTGCTATGCCGTTGGTATTACCTCCCACAGTTATTGGTTTTTATTTACTATTACTGATGAGTCCAACCTCCGGTATTGGTGGTTGGCTTGCTGCGCATAATATCAAAACCTTTATCTTTACTTTTGAGGGCCTAGTTATTGGCTCTATAATCTATTCTCTGCCATTTTATGTGCAGCCTGTCTACGCGCAGTTTTTGCGTATTCCAGCTAGTGTGATGGAAGCGGCTCATTTATTAGAGCCTAGCCATTTGCGGCGCTTTATGCGAATAGCATTACCGCAAGCACGAGTGGGTATTATCTTAGGTAGCCTAGTTAGTTTTGCCCATACTATTGGTGAGTTTGGCGTGGTACTCATGATAGGTGGTAGCATCGCTGGTGAAACCAAAGTCATCTCTATTGCAATTTATGAGCAAGTTGAAGCGCTTAATTATGGTATGGCCCATACTATGTCTGCTATCCTTATAGTTGTGGGCATGGTAATGGTAGCTTTGATTGCTAGTGTGAATAAATTAAATCAACGGCCCTAAAGCTAATAATGTGCTTTATTATTTATAATAAAAAAGGAGATTCTGATGAGTCGGGAAACGATAAATCCAACGGTTATGTATGATAGTTTACAATATGGTTTTTCTCATGCTACTAAAACTCAAGGCAAAACAGTAATACACTGTGCTGGGCAATTAGCTTGGGATGAAAATGAAGAGATTATCGGTAAAGGGGATTTGGCAGCACAGACTGAACAAGTCTTTAAAAACTTAGCTACTGTACTACAAGAAGCTGGCGCCACGTCAGCTGATGTCGTACGGATGAGAACTTATATTGTAGATCTTAAGCCTGAAGATCTAGAAGTTGTAGGAAAAGCTATCAGCAACTTTTACGGCGCTATAGAGCCGCCTGCTAATACGCTAGTGGGTGTACAATCCCTAGCTATGCCGGACTTGCTGATTGAAATTGAGATGACGGCTATTATTGATTAAATGGTTTTATATAAAAGGTGATATATGAACAAGGCTCAATCTAATACGGTCTATATTAATAAATGGTCGGCCATAAGTCGTATTTTTCATTGGATTAGTGCGCTGTTGTTGTTAATGGTTTTGGCGCTTATTTTTTTGTATGAAAATACTGATAACTCTTTATACATTGGGCTGCATAAAGCTTTTGGTATCAGCTTACTCTTTTGGATGATAGCTCGGGTTATTAACCGTATATTTGATAGAGCGCCGCCCGCTATACCGATGCCTAAATGGCAGCAAATCATCTCGCAATTGAATCATTTTGCCCTCTATGTTTTGTTGATTGCAATGCCAATGGCTGGGCTGCTGATGTCCGTTTATGGCGGCCGTCCGGTAGATATGTTTGGTTTATTTGAGATTCCTGTTTTTGTTACACCTGATCGCGGTTTGGCTCGTACCTTTAACGATTTGCATACCGATATTATTTGGCCGCTGATTATTGTATTTACCTTGCTGCATATCGGAGCAGCACTACATCATCAGTTTATTAAAAAAGATAAGCTAATGAATCGAATATTATAGTGTAGATTAAATGACAATATTTAGAGAGGTGACCTAATGGCGATATATGTAGATTTTATGTGCATAGAGTTCAAGGGCTACCGATGGTGTCATATGCTGGCAGACTCATTACAAGAGTTGCATGAATTCGCCGAGCTTATTGAGTTGGATAAGCGTTTATTTCATCGCAATGCCAGCTATCCACATTATGACGTTACTTTGCAAATGCGAGAGATTGCTATCGAACATGGCGCTATAGCGGCTGATAGAAGAAAGATTATTGAATGTGCTAAAAAGTTAAAGGTTGAGCTGGAGTATCAAATAACTTTAACTAACCGTTAGAAAAAAATTAGCTTTTTTATTTCTCATTTGATAGAGCTATTACTTTTATTGAATGCAATAGAGGATGTTATGGCAACAGACTCTAATAAAAAGCCTTAGTTTTACTTTATTGATCTTCCTTGTTCACTCTATTTATACTCTCTTTATATTTGCTCCATTATAGATAATAAATATTTACCAATGCTATGGTCACCATCATTAAACAATAGGGCATAAAAAAGATGCAAACCTTAAATATCCTATATTTAGTAGGGGCGTTGTTAATATTTTCGAGCATCATGGCAAGTACCTTGTCCGCCCGTTTGGGGATACCCCTATTGCTATTATTTTTGGCAATAGGCATGCTGGCAGGCGAGCAGGGTATCTTAGGTATTGAGTTCTCGCAGTATGGCGCTGCAAATTTCATCGGCCAAGCGGCCTTAGCCTGTATTCTGTTAGACGGCGGCTTACGCACTTCTTTCAAATCCTTTCGAGTGGGTCTAAAACCGGCGGTCACCCTAGCGACTTGGGGAGTCTTTGCTACTGTTGTCATATTAGGTGTTTTTGTTACTTGGCTACTCGATGTTGATTGGCGAATTGGCTTGTTGATGGCGGCTATTGTCGGTTCAACTGACGCAGCAGCAGTATTTTCTTTGCTACGTAATGGGGGAGTTAAGCTCAACGATCGCGTCCAAGCTACGCTTGAGCTGGAGTCTGGCGCTAACGACCCTTTTGCTATTTTATTGGTTACGGGACTTATCACCCTCAATGTAGATCCAGCAGGCCAGACTGTACTTGGTTTCTTGAGTTTGCTATTACAGCAACTTGGCTTCGGATTGGTATTTGGTCTGCTCTCAGGCTATCTGTTATCTAAACTATTGCCAAAAGTAAACCTAGCAGAGGGTATGTATGCGATTTTGATTCTATCCGCCGGTCTATCAGTATTCGCCGCTACCAATCTAGCGGGGGGTAGTGGCTTTTTGGCGGTATATCTGGCTGGGATCATTATTGGTAATAATAGAGTGCGATCAACCGAGCATGTGATGCGAGTGATGGATAGTTTTGCTTGGTTGTCACAAGCGATACTGTTCGTAGTGCTGGGGTTATTAGTTACGCCATCCAATATTATTGACGTATGGCCTTATTCGGTGGCGATTGCCGCCTTTATGATTTTGGTTGCTCGACCGCTTGCTGTTTATAGCGGGGTAAAACCTTTTGGTTTTAAAAATCGAGAAATCGGCTTTATTTCTTGGGTCGGACTGCGTGGAGCCGTGCCTATTACGCTGGCTATTTTGCCCATCATGGCCTCGGTAGAGGATGCTTTTTTGCTATTCGATATCGCCTTTGGGGTGGTAATTCTGTCTTTGGTATTACAAGGCATGACCATTCCTATGATGGCTGATTTATTCAAAGTGCGTATTCCGGTCAAAAATGAGCCTAAGGAGGAGATGGAGATTTGGGTATCAGACAATGCCAGTATTACTTTATACGAGTTTGAGGTAAAAGCTGGAGCATTTGCTAATGGGCGGCATCCAAAAGCCATCTCCAGCAGAATCAACCCTGATGAGATTAAAATGTTTGCGTTGGTGCGTGGTCAACAACTGGTTGGAGTAGATGCAAACACGCAATTAAAAGTAGGCGACAGCGTATGGTATGGGCTAAGAGGTAAGCATGCTAGCAAAATTGCCCAGATCTTTAGTAACACTACTTTGAATCGCAAAGAGATAGACGACTTTTATGGCGACTGGTTACTCTCTCCTAGTGCTAAATTAGGAGAGCTACCGTTTTTCACCGGAAAAATGCAATCTGAATACCCGCCAAGAGAAGTTGAAGAGGTTGAATCTAATTCGTCTGAAGCTAATTTGATAGCTAATCAGCAACAGACGTTTGATTCAACGGCTGATTCAACGACGGAACATCAGGGTGAACCCGTAAATATGTGGCAACAAACCGTCGCTGAATATATTGCCACCCATTTAGAGACCAAACCGGTCTCTGGTGATACGGTTGCTATCAATGAGGAATGGGTGTTGGTGGTCAAAGAGCTTGATCAATATGGCAATCTAAGAACTATCGGCTTAAAAACCATTTAGTCTTCCATATTAGCCAACTTTTCTAAAATATTTTTGTAATTCTCCACACCTTGCGCACCGCTAACCAAATGACGCTCATTAAATATAATCGCAGGTACACTTTGAATCCCTTGTTGCTGCCAGTGCTGCTCTGCTTCACGTACCTCCTGAGCAAAGCGCTGCTCTTCTACTACCGCTAAGGCTTGAGCTCGATCTAGCCCGTTTTCTGCGGCGATATCGGCAAGCACCTCGGTATCTGAGATATCACGGTTATGGGTAAAGTGAGCGCTAAACAACGCTTGCTTTAGATCATGCTGGCGTCCTTGTTGCTCAGCCCAATGCAGCAGCTGATGTAGATTAAAGGTGTTATGCATATGGGTGTCGTCATTGAAGTTAAAGTCAAAACCAACTTCTGCCCCAGCTTCGGTCATTCGCACACGACTGGCATCAGATTCTTGCTTGCTAGAACCATACTTTTCTATGATATGCTCACGCAAATTTTGCCCCTCACTTGGCATGCTAGGATTAAGCTCAAATGGATGCCAATGAATCTCATGCTGGGTATTGGTTTGCTTAAGGGCTTCGGCCAGTTGGCGATAGCCAATAACACACCAGGGGCAGACGACGTCTGATACGATATCAATTCTAAGCGGTTTTTCTGTATTACTCATAATATATTCCTCTTCTTTACTGTAAGTTCATTACTATAAACTAAACTCGTTACTATAAACTTAGTAGGGTTATTACTTTGATAGGTAGCAATTTTATTTATACCTTATATTATTCACATTATCATGCGCTCTTATTAGAGATAAAGTAAAGTTGCGTAGGTTTTTTAGCTGATCTGTCATTAATAGTGCTTATTTGTGAAGGTTGTTAGTTGGCTAGCTTGAAAGCTTTCAAATATATTCATTCCTGATAATAATTTGTGTTATAAAAGATGAATTAAGAGTTAATAGTCTTTAGAATTAGTCAGCAAAATAAATTTTACTGAGGGTAAGTTATGAAGTTGTATGGATTGATGTTGGCAGTACCGTTTTTGGCTGCTTGTAGCAGTAATTATATTGTGGAAAGTGCGGCGAATACTTCTACTTACCAACCACCTTATTCGGGTGCAAAAGCTATTATCACCGGTAAATTACAACCTGGGGATAGTAAGTTTGCTGCTGGTCGTGTGGCTTATATTACGGCTATCGACGGTAAACCAGTACTGAGTAGCCGTAGTGCCAGGCAGAGTGATACTTGGGATAGCGTTTATCCTATTAGTACAGGCAATCGTACGGTAACGGCTACTTATCGCGCTGGATCCTTTAGTGCCATACCGATTCTGATGCAATTTACAGCACAGCCTAATCGCATTTATCAGCTTGAGTTTGCGACTGATATTGGTACTCAGTGGATGTCTGATAACAGTTATGTGGATTTGTGGATTATAGATAAAGCAACCAATCAGCGAGTTTCTGAGGTTATTAGAACCCAACCAGGAACTGAGCTTACACTACCAACTTATGTGATCAGTGGTAATTAGTTTAAACTACAATAGTAGTTAGAATAAATGTATAGAGTAAGGGCTTAGCGTCATCTAAGAACAAGCAATAGACGTAAGGTAAGAGTATGGAGCCTAAAGTATGACAGAACCCACGCTAGTAACAGAACGGTTGTATCTAAGGCAATGGCAACCAAGCGACTATGCCGTATTTGCTGAGATCAATGCCAATAGCGAGGTAATGAAATACTTTCCTAAAGCCTTATCACCAAAACTAAGCGATGCTATAGCTGATAAGTGTCAAAAGCTCATTGCGGATAAAGGTTGGGGGTTTTGGGCGGTAAGTCTAAAGGCAGATGAAGCTTTTATCGGCATGGTAGGCTTGAATGAAACCCACGCTGATATGCCGTTTGCGCCTAGCGTAGAGATTGGTTGGCGGCTACACCAAGATTATTGGGGACAAGGTTACGCCACTGAGGCGGCACGTGCGGCTTTGGAGTTTGCTTTTAGTGAGCTTGGTGTAGAGGAGGTCGTTGCCTTTACTGCGGTTATCAATCAACGCTCACAGCTAATTATGCACCGCATCGGTATGAGTAATACCCAAGATAATTTTTCTCATCCTATGCTTGAGTCTAGTCACCGTCTTGCTGAGCAGGTGCTATATAAGATTACTCAGCGGGACTGGGAGCAGTCGTAGAAAAGGATAAATAATTATCCTTTTCTCGAAAATGTCAAAATATAGCCTTTAAAGGGTAGCTCAAGATAAGAGGTATCAGTGGGCTTAACGTGTTGACTGCTAAACCCAAAGCTCTCCATTTGCTTAGTGAGTTTGTTTTTGCGCCCACGGCCAGGGTCTACGATGATGACTTCACAGTTGGGATTGGCATGACGCTCAATAAAGGCAGCTAACATCTCGACATGGGGATCTTCATAGAGCAAGTCGCTACCGATGATCATGTCGAAGCGTCCAAGATGACTATTGTCCTCCGCCCAGTCTAAGCGCTCAAAAGCAATCTCTTTATTATTGTTTAGAGCGGTGTTTTTATCGAGAAAATACTCAACAGTCGGATGATAATCGGTAGCGGTAATATCTGCATGGCGATGATTGAGTAGTAGACTAGACAACGCCATACCGCAGCCTACTTCCAGAATACGCTTGCCAGCGATATCGTAGTTGAGCATGTGGTTGGCAAGAACCAAGCTTGATGGCCAAACTATTCCAAATAAAGGCCAAGAGGCAGAACAAATACCTAAATCTGATGCCTCACCATCAGGGTCACTAAACTGTTGATTATCACGCAGCGTGCAGATATGAATATCCGTATTGCCGATCTCAATGGTTTGATAACGCACGCGTACAGAAGTCAGCGAAGTCATAAACTTTCCTAAAAATGAGCATAAATGCAAGGTTTGGCAAAAGTTGCCACTATCAAGAGTTGGTTATAAAGTACATAATAATTATTAATTAGTAAATATAATAATCTCTCTTTATTATGTCCCATTTACAGGTAAACTATTGTTACTTATAAGGACGTTATCATTGCTATCGTTCATGAGTTATGAGTGATTGTTGCCAAAAGGTAGCAAGTGCATGAGCGGTTTTCGATAAGTGCTAGTTTTTTTTAAGACTATAAAATTCAATATAAAGTATTGACTTTTTCAAGCAGAAAGGTAAATTAAAAAGGAGAGGTTAAGTTTTAACTCTAAAAGTACGCTAGATACCACTTTATTGATTGAATCCCACCATGTTTTTCATGCTATCGATATTAGGGTAGCTTCTCGTGCAATTAGCATAGTAGATAAGATATCAAGTCTATCTCGACTGAAATATTTATTAATCTAAAGATTTTGACCTTTAATCCCGCCCGTTTTTATTCGTGAAAACGTATAAAAATGCCCTCAATCCCAAATTAATGTTTGCAATACTGTGAGCTAGTGTAATACGATATTGCGCGGATGTAATCAAGAGCGAACACACTTTGTAGAGTAAAGGAAAAAGTATGAGTATCAGTCAGGCCATCGAAAAAGTTGAAGCCCGTTATGCGCATCAACCCGAGTTTATCCAAGCAGTAAAAGAAGTTGCCCTTACTATCGCCCCTTTATACGACGCCCATCCTGAATACGAAACTTTTAAAATATTTGAGCGTCTCATCGAGCCTGACCGTGTGATTGGCTTTCGCATCAACTGGGAAAATGATAAAGGTGAAGTACAGGTCAATCGAGGCTGGCGTGTCCAGTTTAGTAATGCTCTAGGCCCATATAAGGGCGGTGTTAGATTTCATCCTACAGTAAACCAATCCGTTTTGAAGTTCTTAGGCTTCGAGCAGATATTCAAAAATGCGTTGACCGGTTTGCCTATGGGCGGCGGCAAAGGCGGCTCTGATTTTGATCCAAAAGGCAAAACAGACAATGAGATTCGTCGTTTTTGTTATGCTTTTATGCGTGAGCTGCATCAATACGTGAGTAAGGATATTGACGTTCCTGCTGGTGATATTGGAGTGGGCGGTCGTGAAGTTAGCTATATGTTTGCTATGTATAAAAACCTAACGCACGAATATGGCGGAGTCTTAACCGGTAAAGGTGTTGGCTTTGGTGGGAGCTTGATGCGGACAGAAGCCACAGGTTATGGGGCAGTGTATTTCTTAGAAAATATGTTGGCCGCCCAAAACGATAGTATGGAAGGTAAAACCGTCTTAGTATCAGGCGCAGGTAACGTCTCATTGCATGCTGCTGAAAAGGCAAATATGCTTGGTGCTAAAGTAATCACTGTTTCCGACTCGCAAGGGACTTTGTATGACGAAAGCGGTTTTGATCAAGAAAAAATAGATTGGCTCAAGAAACAAAAAGAGCAAAGTAAACCATTAGCGGACTATGTAGAGGTGTTTGGTGGCGAGTGGTTAGCTAAACAAAAGCCTTGGAAGTTCAAAGGCGATATAGCTATTCCTTCAGCCACTCAAAACGAAGTCGACGAAGATGATGCCAAGCTAATGGTCGAAAACGGTATAAAGTATGTGGCTGAGGGCGCAAATATGCCATTAACTGCTGAAGCAGTTGATTATGTTTGTTTGCACCGCGTCCATTATGCACCTGGTAAGGCGGCTAATGCAGGTGGAGTAGCGGTTTCAGCGCTCGAGATGTCACAAAACTCTGTGCGTCAATATAAAACCTTTGAGCAAATCGATGAGCGCCTAAAGGCTATCATGAAGAATATTCATGACTGTGCTGCCGAAGCTTCAGAGAAATATGGTCAAACCGATAATGGCTATATCAATTATATGGCCGGCGCTAATATCGTGGGCTTCAAGCGTGTCGCTGATGCTTTAGTAGCTTACGGTATTTTGAACTAATATCTGCCAGCGTCAATCTACTGCTTGCTAATTTCAATACCGCGTCTCTGTTAAAGAGGCGCGGTATTTTTAATGCTCAACATGCTTTAAACATCAACTATACATAGAGCTACTTTTCTAGCTTACAGTAACTATCTATAAGCGTTACTATAAAGACAAAGTGATAATAACCTCAATAAAGAAAAGGAGATGATTCTATGTATAAACCATTAGAAAGCCTTAAACTTACGACTTTAGGTGCCTGTCTTACTTTGGCGTTGAGCACAGGCGTTATTAGTACTACTGTTCATGCAGACACGGCAAGTGAAATACGCGCCGCTCAAGCAGCAAAGATTAATTTAAAGCAAGCGATTGATATTGCTAGTAAACAGGCTTCTGGGATTTTAGTTGATGCAGAATTTGACGATGATGATAGCGACTCCCAAAGTGGGGGCGGTGTTTATGAGCTAGAGTTTAGTGATGGCAAAACAGAGTATGAGATCAAGGTTGATGCTATCACTGGTCAAGTGGTTGATCTAGATACCGACAGCTTGGATAGTGGTGATATCAATGATTATAACGTCCAACGCCGTGCAAAGATAAGTATGATGTCAGTCATTAATGCTATTGAAAAACAGACCGGTAGCAAGGTTCTGGAGATCGAGTTTAAGAATGACCGTGATTATAATGATCATCCTACTTATTATGAAGTAGAGATACTCAAAGGCAATCAGATCACTGAGATAAAAATAAACGCTGACACCGGCCGCGAGTTTGAGCGCAAAGTTAAAAACTAATCGCGCTATAAAGCCTTATTAAGTAGCGAACGGACAGTCAAAAAAGCCACCTGCTGATGGATATCGGCAGGTTTTTTTATCAGTACAGATTATCGGTACAGAATAAATAGTAAATAATGCATCCTTCTATTCGTAGCTAGTATGAGTTGTTCGTAGCTAGTCGTAGCTAGTATGAGTTGTCGTAGGTTACAGTGGTACTGGTGAAGGGGAAGTACTATACCTGTTCACTATTTTCGTACGTTGATGATAAGAAAAAAGGGTTACCATATAGTTACCCAATGGTTAATGAGCCTAATAAGCTTTTTATAGACTCACAAAATTGTAGGGTTGCAAAGGTCGGTTTGACTTAGAATAATAAACAGCACTAGAGTATAACAATAGTATTGAAAAATAGGCTCAATACCTTCAAATCGTTTAGTCAGCTTCAAATACTCAAATATAGTAACGCCTATGTTATATTTACTCTCATAACCAAGGCTTATATGGTTATTACTGCGTTAAAAATTTCTACCTCATTTATTAAAATAAGGACGCCTTATGAAACGTCGTACTCTTTTAGCACTCGCTGCCAGTACTGTACTATTAGCAGCCTGTGGACAATCTACTAACGATGCCGCTACTAATCCTGATCTGCTCCAACGCATTAATAATGGCGGTACCATTAATGTTGGTACCGAAGGCACTTATCCACCGTTTACTTATCATGATGAGAGCGGCAAGCTTACCGGTTATGATGTTGAAGTGACTCGTGCTGTCGCAGATAAGTTAGGTGTAGAGGTTGAGTTCCAAGAGACTCAGTGGGATGCCATGCTAGCCGGTCTGGACTCCAAGCGTTTTGATATGGTGGCCAATCAAGTTAGCCTAACCACGCCTGAGCGCAAAGCTAAGTATGATAAAGCAGAAGCGTATAGTTGGTCAGGTGCTGTGGTATTAGCACCTACTTATGATGAACGCTATAGCGCTTGGGAGGACCTAAAAGGCCTGCGCAGCGCCCAATCATTGACCAGTAACTATGGAGAATTGGCTGAGCGTTATGAAGCCGAGATTATTCCGGTTGACGGAATGTCACAAGCTATTCAATTGGTTAAGCAAGGTCGCGCTGATTTTACTATGAATGACAATCTTGCGGTATTAGACTATCTCAAAAAATTCCCTGACAGTGGACTTGAGATTAAACTGGTTGCCCCGGCAAGTGAGCAGCGTGGTTCAGGTTTAGTACTACTTAAAGGTAACGATGAAGTGGTAGCAAAACTAGATGAAGCGATGGCTGAGTTAAAAGCTGATGGCACCTTGACTAAGATTAGCCAAGACTTTTTCAATGCTGATATAAGCCAGCAGAAATAATGTCAATGTCATGGCTAGCTGAGCTTCTAGCAATATTACCTTTCATGGATCTTAATCGGGCCCAAATTGTTATCGATTCCTTTTGGCCCATGCTTAAAGGCGGTATTTACTATTCAATACCGCTAGCGCTGATATCGTTTGCTATAGGCATGATTATTGCGCTAACGGTAGCACTTATTCGTATCGTACCGCGTGCTGGCTGGTTGCATGAGATTCTTTATCGGCTAGCACGTATTTATGTGTCCGCCATTCGTGGTACACCGATGCTGGTGCAGTTGTTTATCATCTTTTATGGGCTACCCAGTGTGGGGGTGAAGCTTGACCCTTTTCCCTCAGCGATCATTGCTTTTTCGCTCAATATCGGTGCTTATGCTTCAGAGACGGTACGGGCGTCGATCTTATCTATTCCTAAAGGTCAGTGGGAGGCAGGTTCCACGGTTGGTTTGACTTATATGCAAACCTTTCGCCATGTGATCTTGCCGCAAGCTTTACGAGTATCAGTGCCGCCGTTGTCCAATACTTTTATTAGCTTGGTAAAAGATACCTCCTTGGCATCGCTGGTGTTGGTCACTGAGCTGTTTAAGCAAGCACAGATTATCACCGCGCGTAATTACGAGTTTATGCTGGTTTATACCGAAGCGGCGTTTATATATTGGGGAATTTGTCTGTTTTTGACCTTTATCCAAGGTAAACTTGAAACCCGATTAGATCGTTATATTGCCAAATAGTTCATTCGTCTCAAATAAATATAGTCATAAATCATTTGTTCTAACCTTGCAGGAATCTTTATGATCCAAGTTACTAATATCCATAAAGCTTTTGGTGATAATCAAGTGCTCAAAGGCATTGACTTGACCATTGCTAAAGGTGAGGTCGTGGTCATATTAGGGCCGTCAGGATCAGGCAAAACGACCTTTTTACGTTGCCTAAATGCGCTTGAAATTCCTGATAAAGGGGTGATCGCTTTTGACGATGGCAGCTTGAGCGTAGATTTTGCTACTAAGCCCAAAAAGAAAGCCCTGCTAGCATTACAACGTAAGTCTGGCATGGTTTTTCAGTCTTATAACTTGTTTCCGCACAAGACTGCAATTGAGAATTTAATGCTTGGGCCAACGGTAGTGCAAGGACAAAGTAAAGCGCAGGCACGTGAGCAAGCTTTAGTGCTGCTGAAGAAGGTTGGACTGTCGGACAAGGCTGATCTTTATCCCTTTCAGTTATCAGGCGGCCAGCAGCAGCGTATTGGTATTGCTCGTGCCTTAGCCATTGAGCCGTCGCTATTATTGTTCGATGAGCCAACTTCCGCGCTCGACCCAGAGCTGGTACAAGATGTGCTTGAAACTATGAAGCAGCTGGCATCTGAAGGCTGGACGATGGTAGTGGTCACTCATGAGATTAATTTTGCGCGCGATGTGGCTGACCATGTGGTACTCATCGAAGACGGGCACATCATAGAAGAGGGCAGTCCCAAGCAGATGTTTGAGCTCTCGAAACATCCGCGTACGCAGGCATTTTTGCAGCGTATTAGTGAGTAGCGTTTGAAGTTTTTGATCATTTAGAAGTTTTAATAAAAAGTCTTTTACTCGCTAAGTAAAAGACTTTTTTATACCTAAAATTTTATACTCTTAACGGTTTTCAAGCTTAACGAAAACCTGCCAAACCTCGATATCAAGCTCGTAGCAATTATTGCCCTCGCCATTAATACGGTCAATAACCAAAAAGTCCGAATCACGCCCCAGCGCCAATAGCGGATGATGCCAAACATTGGCATCGTACTGCACGCCTTGATGGGATTTGGCATAAAATACCGTTAAATCGGCAGCAGACTGCGGCGGCTCGCCTTTGGGGGCAACGACGACGATATAATCTTGACCATGCATCGAAAAGAAGGCTTGGGTGCCAAACGGATGATATTCCATCACCGATAGCGCAATAGGAAAGTCACGCTTTTTGGCACGAAAGATACTCATGCCCACTTCACCGCCGTCAAGTGATGCTTTGGCAATAGCATTATGGCGGCAGGCGTAACCTTTATTAATATAGTAGCAGTTCTCAGAGGTTTGTTGCTGTTGCTCATAAGGCTCGATAACCGTGCCAAAGGGCGCAAATGCAGCTTTGGTCAAAGGTTTAGCAATAATTGTAGTGCTCATAATACTCCTTATGAATGGTGAGCGGTGTCAGTACTGTCAGCCACCTTGCCATAAACACGCACGCGGCTGAGCCCGCCATCTGGAAAGATATTAATCCGAATATGGGTGATGGGCTTATCAATCTTGAGCTGGCTTTGATTGTAGCTGTGTACTTTGTGGGCTTCGGTAGTCTGGGGCTCAAGTAAGGTTTGCCAAAACATACTTTGGGTCACCAGCGTTTGCTCTGGGGTATCTGGCGCATAGACCGCTTGAATAGAGACTTTGTCAGGATAATTACCCTTGAAATGGGCGGTATCGACATCGATGGCGTCGACGATACCCGCTTGACCTAAAGCAATAATACACCAGTCATTACCGGGCTCACGGCGGCGGCGGGTCTCCCAGCCATCGCCCATATTGGGCGCTTCAGTAGGCAGTAGCAAATTGCTGGCACCGCCAAAGTGAGCGTCATTACTGGCGATAGCGCGGCCACCATTCAAGGCATTAGCGAGGTCAATACTTTCGCTTTGATTATGAACATTTTCATCCAACTGAATATCACCATAGACCCGAAGACGTGCCACGCCGCCATCAGGATAGATATTGAGACGCAGGTGGGTGACGGTTGTCTCATCATTGATATCGATAAACTCATGATTATGCCCCTTCAGCGGAGTCATACCGACGATGGTCTGCCATACTTTGCTATCCCATTCCTCTTTAGTCATTTGAGTAAGCTCTTCTGCATCTTTTTGCAATAAATCTGGCGCGTATAACGTATCTACGCTCGCTGATGAGGGAAAGTTACCGGTAAAGTGGCTGGTATCAATATCGAGACCGGCGATTTTGGTGGGACGAGCGAGCTGAACTACCATATAGTCATAACCCAGATGGCGCTTACGGCGGGTCTCCCAGCCGTCCATCCATTTACCGTTGTCATCGAACTTACCCACCATAAATACGGGCGGGAAAGGGTTTAAAATACGGCTTTTATCCGCAAAAAAGTCGTCAGTAGCGAATAGCACTTTTGCGCCTAGACGATTGTCAGCGACATTGGTTTTTTTGGTAAAGGCAGGCAGGTTTTCGGGTAAATTGTCAGCTGGAATAATTGGAAAAGCTTCTACGATACTCATAAGAACTCCTTTTTATAGGTTATAAATTTATTCAGGTTTATTTTAGAGGTAGGATTACAGCCAATCTGCGCTATTATCGCTAGTTGCGGGATGATTTTCATACCAGTGCTTCGCAATCTCGTCACGGCGGCAGATCCAGACGTCAGGCTTGCTAGTGATATATTTTAAGAATTGTTTAAGGGCAGTAATGCGCCCAGCACGGCCAATGATGCGGCAATGCAAACCGATAGTGAGTATTTTGGGCGTGTTTTTACCGTCTTTGGCCCCTTCCTCATACAGAGTATCAAAGCTGTCTTTGAGATACTGATAAAAGGGTTCGGCGTTGGTGTAACCGGGGCTGGATGAAAAGCGCATATCGTTGGTTTCAAGCGAGTAGGGAATGATTAGGTGCGGCTTACGTAATATTTGATCGCCATCTTCGACTCTGACATTTAACCAGTAGGGCAGCTCGTCGGCGTAGGAGTCAGAATCATAAACGTAGCCGCCTTGCTCCACCACCAATTCGCGAGTATTAGGGCTATCACGTCCGGTATACCAGCCAAGGGGTTGATGTCCCAGCATGCGCTCAAAGATTTCGGTAGCACGGCGTACATGCTCGCGCTCAGTTTCACGGTACATATATTGATAAGTAATCCAGCGCAGACCGTGGCTAGCAACTTCATGACCGTCTTCTAATACACGTTCGATAATATGCGGGGTCTTTTCAGCGGCCGCCGCGCAGGCGAAGGTAGTGATAGGCACACCGTATTCCTTAAACACGTCCAACACTCGCCAAACGCCAACCCGGCTACCATATTCAAAAGCTGACTCGATAGATTGGTGACGATTGACAAAGGAGGGCGTACCCAAGATATCGGACAAAAAGCGCTCTGACTCAGCATCGCCATGGATGACGCTATTTTCTGCGCCTTCTTCAATGTTTAGTACGAACTGCACAGCAATCTTGGCACCGCCCGGCCAATTGGCTTTGGGCGGGTTGCCGCCGTAGCCTTTGAGGTCGCGAGGGTAAGCAGATTGATCAAAATCGCTGGTTATTTTTTGAGTCATATTGTTCTTTTGAGTCATAGTGTCTTTCCTTTATACTTTTATAGCTTTATGAAAACTCTTTTAATTGTTATTTTTCTATAAATTTAATCGCCTAAAATCTTCTTTTTTATTCTGTAACTTTATTCAGCTCAATAGCGTATTTGCGCATAAGAAGCCAATAAACGATACCGCCTAATGCTGCGCCTAATAAGAAACCATAACCTTCAAATTTGGTCATACTTGGCACCAATACAGTAGCTACTGAAAATAGCGCACCGATGGCAAAGGCAATAAGACCGCGAACATTCCAGCCTTTATTATAGTAATAAGCGCCGGTCGGCTGTGCGGAGAACAAGTCATTCATATTAATATGTTGACGTCTGATAATGTAATAATCGATGACCAAAATGCCAAAGAAGGGCGCAATGATTGCGCCGACCACGTTGACGAAGCCAACAATACCAATTTTACTAATGACCGATAACCAGAGAGCACCAACAAAAAAAGCAATCACTGCGGTGATTAAACCACCTCTACGAAAGTTAATATGATTAGGAAATAAGTTAGCCAAATCATAGGCAGGCGGAATGAAGTTGGCGACCATATTAATACCTACGGTTGCGGCAAAAAATGTCAGGGCGGCAACGATAGTCAATGGTAGCGAATCAACACGCTCAACGATGTCTGAGGGGTTGGTTAAAGCTTCGCCAAATAATACCAAAGTGCCGGCGGTAATAACTAAGGCGATAAATGAAAAGAACACCATATTAACCGGCAAGCCCAGTAAGTTACCTAGGCGCATATCGCGCTCACTGCGTAAGAAGCGCGAAAAGTCGCCAAAGTTAATCACCACAGCGGCAAAATAAGCCACCATAGTACCGACAATAGCCGTAAAAGCTTGGACAGAAGTACCCGTATAATCGCTACCACTGGTGAAGATAGAGTTGATCGCAGGCAAGAGCTCAGCACCTGATTGATACCATATCATCGCCATCAAAATAATCATGACCACGTAAACCAGCGGCCCAGCCCAGTTCAAAAAGTGCTTAATAGGCTCAATACCAGCCCAAAACAGCATGATCTGAAATACCCAAACGATGACAAAAGCAAGCCAAGCAGTGCCGTTAAGCCCTAAAAAGGTACTATCCGAGCTACCTATAAACACCGCCAGTAAGATAGCAACGGCTGTGGAGGCAAAGTAGGTCTGCACCCCATACCAAAAGATACCGATAATTGCACGTAATAAAGAGGGCAGATTAGCGCCATTTACCCCCATGCTGGCTCGTATCAATACTGGAAAAGGTACGCCGTATTTGACACTAGGCTTTCCGGTTAGATTAACCATCACCATCACAATAAAGCCGGCACAAATGATAGCAGCCATTACCCACCAACCACTTAATCCATAGCTTAAGAACAGCGATGCAGCAAGCGTATAACCAAACAAACTTTGAATATCATTGGACCACACATTGAATATTGAGAACCAACCCCATTTGCGATCTTCTGGTTGCAAGGGAGCTAGATCGTCGTTGTACAGCCTTGAGTTTTTACGCTCTGGATCGAACAGGTTGCAATCATAGATAGCACTGATTGGCTGACCATCTCGCTGACTTCCTTGTCGCGTATCATTAGACATCCGTTCTTCCTTTTAGCGGAGAATAAGCATAATTAAGCTTGCTTTCACTGTAGGGATATCTGACGTTTTGGTCAAGATAAATCTTAGTTTTGATCTATAATTTTTTAATTAGAGCAAAAACCTAACTTCCTAGGTTCTATCGGAGAACAGAGCATGATACGGAAGCTATTTTTATTAGTAGGTCATTATCATCAATTAGCATATAGGTTGTTTTCAACAGACTGCTCAATTGCCGCTATAATCCTGAGGTATAAGCCAATATTTTCTGACGCTCATCATCTGTCAATTGGGTAAGATTACCCAGCGGCATATAGCCACTTTGTACCGCAGTGATGATCTTGTTTTTATGTATCTTCATGTCTTCAGGTGTCTGCAAAATGATGCCTGCTGGCGGCGCTGCAAATCCTTGCTGAGTTGGCTGAGCAGCATGACAGCTGGTGCAGCGTGTGTGTACCATAGCCATCATGGCAGTATCTGCTGAGGCAGTCACTGGTAATGGCTCAGCAGTGACGCTCTGATTAGAATTAGCAGCAGAATTAACAGCAGCGCTTGCTACCTCATTGTCAGTAGCTGGGGGTGTGCTGTCAATGGCTACAGATTCAGCAGCGACAGCAGTGATAGCAGGTAACGGTTCGATTGGCTCTGGGCGCATCCAAATGATTAATAATACCGTCAGTATGGCAGGAATCCATAAAAATTTCGGCTGGGTATTGCCCAAATGCTTTTGGTTAAAATAATGACGAACGATAGCGGTGATAACCCCGACAAAAACCAATACCAGCCAGCCGTGAGCATGGGAGTACATCATCGGATAGTGATTGCTGATCATGGTGAATATAAGCGGTAAGGTGAAGTAGTTATTCATCAAGGAGCGGTTTTTAGCCATCAACGCCAAATCTGCTACTTCCTTACCCGGCTTCTCACCGCGGCGCACACAATCTACTAGCGCACGCTGGGCAGGCATAATGCCAAAGAATACATTACCTGCCATTACCGTACCGAGGATAGCACCAATATGAATAAAAGAGGCACGATCACTAAATAACTGGTAAGACCCCCAACAAGCAATCACCAATAGAATAAAAATAGTCGAGCTAAAAATAAGCGCATTTTTGCCAATATAACTACGAACGATTACCTCATAGATAAAATAGCTGCCGAATAGGAACAATAAACTGGTAGAGATGGCGCCTACATTGGTAAAAGCGATCTTGCTGGGATCAATCAAATAAGCAGTCGCATTGGCATAGTAGACAATAGAGAGCATCGCCATACCCGTTAGCCACGTGGTATAGGCTTCCCATTTAAACCAGTGCAGGGTCTTTGGCATCTCTTCAGGTTCAAGCTTGTATTTGGCAATCTCATAAAAACCGCCGCCATGTACCGCCCATAAATCGCCTGAGACTCCTTTATCGGTTTTCCACTGCGGCGGTTTACGCAGGCTAAGATCTAACCATACAAAATAAAATGAGGCACCAATCCAAGCTATCCCCGCGATAACGTGGAACCAGCGAAAAAATAAAGCTACCCAGTCGAGAAGATATGTACCCATACGGCCAATGTCCTTTTGTCCAATGCTCAGTTATCCAATACCTTGTTATCCAATACTTTGTTCTATGCTATTTCGCTATTTATGAGCCTCGATAAGTGCTATAACCATGGGCGCTGAGCAGTAGCGGCACATGGTAGTGGCTATTGTCGCTAACCACAAAGTCGATAACCACTTGCGGATAAAATGTGGTTAGTTGCTGTGCGTCAAAATAAGACTGAGTGTCAAAGGTTAAAATATAGCGGCCACTATCTAAGGCGCACTCAGAGTTATTAAGGGCAGGGTCAAACTCCCAACTGTCGGGGGAGATACGCCCATCGTTATTGGTGGTAGCATTTGCTAGCAGCTTAGCGGCATCATTATCGGTAACGCGGTGCAGCGTCACTGCAATATCAGCAGCAGGCTTGCCTAGATGAGTATCTAGAATGTGCGATGAAAGAGTGGCGGGCATAATATTTCCTTAGAATAGGCGGTCAAAATAGAGATAAAAATAAGGCTGACATAAGGCTTACGGTTTAAATAAGTTACGCCGCGCTTAGCAGTTTTTGTAAGCGTAACCGAGTGATTTTGTTCTGCTCAATAGCGGCAGTGGTAAGCTCGGTATCACGATCATTGGGCAGACGGGTAAGCAATAAATCCAGCATGTGCTGGGCACTCTTGCCAGTCGCAAATACGATAAAGATAAAGCCAAATTTATCGAGATAATCTTGATTGCCTTGCGCCAGTGCTGCCAGCACTGCATCGTCAGCGTCGTTGGCACCTGATTGCTCGTGCGCGGCGCTATCTTGAGTGTTGCGATACTTTTGTTTCAGGGTAGCTACATTGCCAATTTGTGGATGACCATCGAGCGCTTCTAACAAGTCTGCCTCTTGGGTTTGCACCTCTTGCCAAACGCTATCGCTGCTTGCGAATAAGGTTTCTAAAACTGGAAAAGGGCGCTTGCTGGCTAGTTGGCTTGCCCAACTGCTACTGGTGCAACAGGTTAATAACTGAGCAGTGGCCTCTGTATGAGATAATTTATTAAAGGCGGCTAAAGTTAAAGGTGCTGGATTAGAAGCTGCGGAACTAGAAGTCATTTGACATCCTTGTCTTTTAAAATGGCTACTGATGAGTTAGGACGGTTTTTACTAAAGTTTTTATGACATAGTTTCTATTCTGCTTAAAGCTGACCAAATGGTCAACTAGTTTATAAACTATTTTTAATGCTATGCTATATTTCATCAACTATATCTCGTAATATTTGGGTTTTATGGTAATAACCCATTAGAATACGGCTCTTTATATGCATTTATAGCTAACGGTTGCATTTATGATTAATACCCAGCAAGCAAATTCCTTACCTTCACCCTCATCCGAACCTTCGCCTCAGCGTAGCCAACAAGATATTCGCGCCCATAACCAAGCATTGATTCTTAGCGCCGCTGAAGAAGAGTTCGTACTGCAAGGCTATCGCGGCGCCACTATGCAAGGTATCGCTGATCGAGCGGGGCTGCCCAAAGCCAATATTCATTATTACTTTAAAAATAAACAGAACTTATATAAGGCGGTGCTACGTTCAATCATTGAAGAGTGGAATGATGGCTTGGTCACTATGACGGTTGATAGTGATCCCAAAGCCGTCATTGAAAAGTTTGTCCGTACCAAACTGCGCCAAGCCTTTGCCAATCCCAATCGGCACAAACTGTTTGCTTTAGAGGTCATTAGCGGTGCGCCGCATTTGCAAGAATTTATGTCAACCACCATGCAAGAGTGGGCGCTTGATAAAGCGCAGGTTATGAAAACTTGGCATGAGCAAGGCAAAATTACTATTGCTGATCCGCTGCAACTATTAATCTTGATCTGGGCAACCACCCAGCGTTATGCAGAATTCGAAACCGAGATAGTGGGTCTATTACAAAAAGAGGCTTATGATCAGCAAGATGAAACCCGTGCCGCTGATTTTTTAGTCCCCTTTATACTGCGCGGCTGTGGGCTCGAATAACCGCGCTACTATCCAATAAATCTCTCAAGATAACTCTTGTATAGGCTCTAAAGCTTTATCAAGCGGCTGTTCTGGAGTATCAAACTCCACTCCGTAGCTTTTGGGTAAGATAGTATCTAAGGTGATAGCGACAATGCCTGACATAGTTACCGCTGAACCAAAGATATTACGAAACAGCTGCGGCGTCTGCGCCAGCACGTCAGGGACAAAGGCAATGCCCATCGATAGCCCTAAGGAGGTGGCGATAATCATGATATTGCGATGGGTAAATTCCACCGTGGATAGAATGCGAATACCGGCAGTCGCTACCGTGGCAAACATCAATAAGGTAACCCCGCCAACTACTGGTTTTGGTAACTGGGTAAAGATAGCGCCGATAATGGGAAATAAACCCATAAAAAATAAGATACCGCCCACATAAAGACCAACGTAACGGCTGGCGATTCCCGTCATCTGAATCACCCCATTATTTTGGCTGAAAGTAGTGACAGGGAAGGTATTAAATATTGCCGCAATTAAAGAGTTCACCCCGTCACCTAATACTCCGCCTCTAATGCGCTTCTCGTATATCGGCCCCTTTATCGGCTCGCCTGAAATCATCGAAGTCGCGGTCAAGTCACCTGAAGTCTCAATACTGGTAATAACATACATAAAAGCGATAGGGATAAAGGCTTGCCAGTCAAAACCGAAACCAAATTTAAAGGGTACGGGAAAGGTAAATAACGGGGCTTCACTAACCAAAGAAAAATCAATCCGCCCCATAAATATAGCGGCAATCAAGCCCAGCATCAGTCCGATAAAAATCGCACTGGAGCGAATAACTTTATTATTAATAATGCTAATCAACACCACACTGACCAGTACACCGCCGCCCAGTAATAGGTTTTGCATACTACCAAAGTCCTTAGCACCAACGCCGCCTGCCAAATCAGTGAGCCCCACTTTAGTCAAAGACAAGCCAATAGTGACAATGACGCAGCCGGTGACGATAGGGTTCATTAGCGATCTGAGTCTAGTGATAAATTGACTCAAAAATATCTCAATAAAGGCGCCCAGAAAGGAGACCCCAAAGATAACTGACAGAATCTCCTCTGGGCTGCCGCCGCGATTTTTGACCACAAAACCAGCGGCTAGTACCGCAGCTAAGAAACCAAAGCTAGTACCTTGCAGCGCCATAAGACCAGAGCCTACCGGCCCCACTTTGCGGGTCTGAATAAAGGTCGCTACCCCTGATACCATCAAAGACATGCTGATAAGATAAGGGATATGCTCGCCTAAGCCCAAAACCCCGCCAATGATGAGTGACGGAGTAATAATGCCGACAAAGCTGGCGAGTACATGCTGAATAGCGCCCAAAAACGCTTTTGCAGGGGCAGGGCGATCGTGTAGTCCGTATAATAAATCGGTATTTATTTGCGTTTTTGCATTGGGATCACTCATTGTGGCTCTCTCCTTGAATAACTGCTAAGCCTAACCCTCATCGATTATTCAGCCATTTATCTGATATAGACTTAGGGATAAATACCCCTAAGTCTCCTATTACAATAATGGCTGTCGATTCAATAAAGAGTCGCACCTGTCCTTGTGCTACTACAAAAGCTAAAAACTAAACAATGGCTAAAGATAAAACTAATTAGTCCATAAAAACCTGACCATTTAGTCAGCTCTAAATAGAATATAGTGAAAAGGTCAGTTATTGCAATGTTTTTTTAATATTAATAGTTGTTTTTATTACTGATTATTTATAAATAGCAGTAGCTTGTGTAGTTTTCAGTGCTAAAACAATGCAATTGTGGGTCATCAGCGCTTTAAGAAGCTTAAGCTAATGTAGAGTCCCAAACCTTCTAAGCTAAGTCATAAAGCTATTTAGTTCTAAAATCCTTATATTAATTATTGCCAAAATGTTAATACTCGGTTATCATGCTTTTCGTTATGATAATGATAACAATTATCATTAACTTTATTAATACGATTCATAGAGCTTGTAAATACTTTAAATGGTTTAAAAACTAGAGAAGATAAAAGTCATTTAAAGAATTGTGGTTGATGAATCATTTTAAAAATAAATCTAATAGTTAAATCAAGCGAGTGCGTTATGGGTAAAATGAGGTTTTCTAGTCGAGTAACCGTATTATCGATGAGTGTAGCAGCAGTGTTGTGGTCACAAGTAGCGAGTGCTGAGGAGCTGCCCAGTACCACTTTGCAAACCATCACTGTAACCGCCAATAATTCGGTACGTGAAAGTGTGCAAGAGGATTCTGTCTATATAGAAGACTACACGCCAGCAGCGCAAGCCAGTCATTTAAGTGACTTTTTGAACGTAGTACCGGGGGTTACCGTTGGTGGGACGTCAACAGTTAACCAGCGTGTGCGCGTACGTGGTCTTGATGATACCAATTTAAAAGTCACGATTGATGGTGCTCGTCAAGAAGGCGCAATGTTTTACCACATGGGTGATATCACCATCGACCCAGATTTATTAAAAAAAGCAGAAGTAGCCGTGGGTAATAATTCAGTTACCTTGGGTAATGATGCTATTGGCGGAGCCGTGGCTTTTGAAACGGTAGATGCGGCAGACCTGCTAAAACCTGGTCAAAGAGTGGGTGCAAAAATACATGCAGGTTATGGTAGTAACAATGACGAGCTTCTGACTTCGGCAACTGTCTATGGTGCTCCAACCGATAATATTGATTTATTGGCTTATTATGGTAAGCGCGATACAGATTCTGGCGAAGATGGTGACGGTCGTGAGCTTTTTGAAGACAGCAAAAGTGAAAACATCTTATTAAAAGCTGGGGTGGCTATCAATGATGATAACCGTATCGGCGCTAGCTTTAGCCGTACTGAGAAAAAAGGTACCTTTCCATTTCGTCCTGATTTTCCTAGTTTAGGTGATGACCCAATCCCGCAAAAGGTAAAGAGAAATACTTATACGGTGGATCATAACTTTAACCCCTTAAACACTTTGATTGATGTTGATACTACTATTTATCAAACTGAAACAGAGATTTTGCGTGATAATCAACCTGACGTATCGCCAGGTTATGACTGGAATGCTAAGGTAAAAACTACTGGCGCCAAGGTTGAAAATACCAGTGTTATTGAAACTGAAATGGGCCGCCATAAGTTGATAGCAGGGGCAGAACACTATAAAAAAGAATCGGAGATGGCACGAGATAATAATAGTGCAAATAGTGATAGTGCAAAAAATACTTCAGTGTATTTAGAAGATCAGTGGCAGATGGGTAAGTTTAGCTTAACTCCAGGGGTCCGTTATGACCGTTACGAGTCGCCTGAATTTGTATCAGGCGGTAAGACCTATGACAATGTGGTGGGTGCCTTGGCCGCCAGTTACGAGATTGCGCCGCGTACCCAAGTCTTTGCCAGCTATACCCAGTTGTTTAATGGCCCCGACTTAGGCCAAGCGATCTTCAATAGCAATGGTGCTGGTATTTATGTCAATAATGACTTAAAACCAGAAGAGGGTTATAACTCTGAAGTGGGTGTTGCCACCACCCTGCGGGGGCTGACCATAGCTGACGATGCGCTGCAACTAAGTGCTAAATACTTTAAGTCTAATATCGAAAACTATCAACAGTTTATGAGAACAGGTAATCGTCCAGGTAGATTTGGAATTGATTGTGAGACTGGAGAAATTGGCGGTGAATGCCAAGGTATGATTAACAGCGATGAAGATTTTGAGATAAAGGGGGTTGAGCTGGCAGCAGACTATAGAGCAGACAACTTTGGTATGGGTCTAAGCTACTCGCGCGCCCGTAGTGAAGGCGACAGAACAGGCAATAGCATTCCATCAGTAAGTGGTGGTAGTGCTGACTCAGGTGATCGCTACATGGTAAATCTAAACTATGAGCCAAACGATGAGATAGGACTTGGCTGGCGCAGTACCTATGTGGCATCCATCACTGATAATCAGGGAGAGACTAAGTCAAATTATGATGTGCATGATGTCTATATGAACTACTCGCCACGTCAGCTTGAAGGTATTAAAGCCACGGTTGGGGTCTATAACTTGTTTGATGAAACTTATGCCAGCCACTCATCACGTTACAACGCTATTGATGATGCAACTACTGACTTTGAGATGGGTCGTAATATCAAAGCGTCACTAACTTATCAGTTCTAAAAGTTATTATAAATAGCTCTAAAAAAGCCAGCTATCTATTTTAGATAGCTGGCTTTTTATTTATTAATTATTTTTATTGAGCTGTTTTTATGGCGCTATTTTATTGAGCCGTATCTACAATGACCGGTCGATTTTGATGGGTCAATACGGTAACGTCTACGTCATATAAGTCTTTCATAGTCTCTTTGGTCAAGACCTCGCCAGGACTACCAACCGCCATGACTTGTCCGCCTTTCATAGTCACTACGGTATCGGCAAACTGCGCTGCTTGATTGATATCGTGCAGCACAATCACCACTGTTTTCTGCTCAGTATGACTCAAGCTTCGTAGCTCGCGCATCAGGCGACCAGCATGGTACATATCCAAATTATTGAGCGGCTCATCAAGCAATACATAAGGCGTATCTTGGCAGACAATCATCGCAATTAGCACACGCTGGCGCTGACCACCTGATAGCGTCGATAAGAAGCGATTGGCAAGCTCTTGCAATTCAAAGCGCTCGATAATCTCATCTACCTTTTGTACATCTTGGGGCGTAGGTCGTCCTTGATGGTAGGGATAACGGCCAAACATTAATAACTCATGCACGCGCAGGCGCCCTTGCACTTGGTTTTCTTGGCTGAGCATCGCCACCGTAGTAGCCAGCGTACGAGCATCACAGTTAACAATATCACGCGGCTCATTATCTACAGCAAAGCTTACCGAACCCGTTTGCAGCGGTTGCAGACGTGCCATCACCGAAAATAAAGTTGATTTGCCTGCGCCATTTGGGCCAATTAAGGCAATCACTTGCGATGGCGGTAAGGATAAATTGATATCGTGCAAAATTTGCTGTTTACCAATCTGATGCGAAAGCTGGTTTATTTTAATCATAATAGATCTTTTTTTTAGATAGGTCTTTGACGTAAATACGAGGCGTAGGCTATGTTTTAGCCTCTACACCACGCTTTATACTCGGCGACGCTGAGTCATAAATATCAATAGTAAAAATACCAAGCCGCCTGCCAGTTCAATAACCACCGACAGTACGCCTGCCATGCCTAGTAGTTGTTCAAAAATAGCCTGACCGAGCACCAAGCAAATCATCGCAATCAAACTAACCAGAACCAAGCGCTGACTATGAGCCATAGTGTTAGTCATTCGATTGGTCAAGGCACAAACCAATAGTCCAAAGAAAGTCACCGGCCCCACTAGGGCAGTCGCTGTGGCTACCAAGACCGCAATAACGGTCAACAAACCGAAAGCCAAACGCTGATAATTTATTCCTAAATTTATGGCTTGTGGCTTACCAAGCATTAACACATCACACTGATAACGCCAGCGCCATATTACTATGGCACTGATGGCGCAAATAGCGATACTGATACCCAGCAGTTGCGGATTGATAGTGTTGAACTGGGCGTAACTAGCAGATTGTACCACCACAAAATCATCGGGATTAATGAGCCTTGCTACCAGTGCTGATAAGCTGCGAAACAAAACCCCAAAGATGACGCCTACCAGTATCAGCCGAGTTAAGTCCTGATTGGTCTTAGAGAATAGCACCCGAAATAGTAATAATGACGCACCAAACATCAATATCACTTCAAGCCCAAACTTCGCTACGGGGTTGATACTAGTAAAGCTAATCGCTCCTAAGAAAAATACCAGTAGACTTTGCAGCAGGACATATAAAGCATCAAAGCCCAATAATGACGGGGTCAAAATAGGATTGTGGGTCAAGGTCTGGAACAGTAGGGTGGAAACCCCGATAGCATAACCGACCACCATTAATGCCAGCAGTTTTTTACTGCGTAAAGGTAGGGTGAAGTCCCAATGGCCATTAACGTTTAAGGTTAAAAACAGTAATGCTGATAACAATAATAGAAGGCTAGCAACCAGAATAGGATGGTTAGTGACGGTCTGCCAAACTTTCAACAATCGATGGTTTGGTGAGTGCTGGCTCGATGGATTAGCAGCAGCTATAGATATGGCGTTATTTTGCGCATTTTTAGTAGGAGAGTCGGACGAGAATAACATACGCAAATCTTATAAAAAAGGATTTAAAATCAGTGTTTAAGAGCTCACTAATAATTAAAGGTTAATCTATTCTTGTGCAGGCGCACGCAATAATAACCATAAAAATATCACCGTACCGACGACGCCAAATACCGTGGCGACAGGGATTTCAAACGGATAGCGAATAGAGCGTCCAATAATATCGCACAGTAAGACCGCTGAGGCACCTAGCAGGGCGACGGCCGGCAAGCTGCGCCGTAGCTTATCACCCATAATACGGCTGACGATATTAGGCACGACTAAGCCAATAAAAGGAATCATCCCCACCGTAACGACCACCACCGCACTCATCATTGCTACCATGCCGACACCAATCCAAGTAATCTGGCGTTTATTGATACCTAAATTAAGCGCAATATTGTCGCCCAAACCAATAATAGTCAGCTTATCAGCGATAATATAAGCGATAACGCACAGCACGCCTGTCAGCCATAACAGCTCATAACGACCCGCTAATACGCTGGAGAAGTCGCCAAATTGCCAAACGCTAAGCATCTGTAATGATTCGGTTTGGTAAGCGATAAAGGTGGTTACCGCCTCAATAATACCGCCAAAGACGATACCGATAAGCGGAATCATCAGAAAGTCAGTGGGCGGAATCCGGCGGATAAGTAGCATAAACAGCATCATGCCAAAGACTGCGGTGACGGTTGCTACGCTCATTTTTATAATCAGTGCACTGGCGGGGAAGAGTAGGCTAACCACTAATAACCCAAGGGCGGCGCTCTGGGTGGCACCGACCATTGAAGGTTCAACAAAACGGTTTTTGAGCACCACTTGGATAATCATCCCGGCGACCGCCATGGCAATACCAGTTAAAATAATAGCTACCGTGCGGGGCAAACGGCTGACTAATAGTAAGGAGCTATCAGCGTTAGCACTATGATTAATCAGGCTTTGGATGACTCCCGACCAAGAAAAGTCTGATACCCCAATAGATAGGCTTAACAATATCAGCAGCCCCATAATAAATAGGCTACCGGTATTAATAAGCCAAGGCGGCATGGCGGCGCGGCGCGGTTTATGATTAGCATTACCAACGACTTTCCGCTGCCACTGCGGTGAAGCAGTGACTGGTAGAGAGGCTTTTAATTCATCTAAGCTGTCACCGACTTGATGAGCAGAGGCTTGGCGAGAGAATAACGACATAATGGTTGCTGGCTTAACATTTTGGCTGAGCAAAAAAGCTGATTGTAATAACTACCTGGTTCAAACAATCTTAAAAAAGTAGTGAAATAACGAGTAGCTAGCTATCATTTATGAGCAATAATACCGATTTTACTGGGTTTTACTAAAAGCGGCTTTAATAGTGTTCAAATCCTGCATCCATTGGTAATATCCGCCAAAAGCAAGGTAAGAATCTGGGCTTAAATAAACCACCTGATCTTTATTCCAAGCACTAGTTTGGGCAACTAATGGATTGTCGAGCACCGCTTTGGCTCCAGCACCATCTTCACCGATAGCCGCGCTACGATCTATCACAAATAACCAGTCTGGATTTACCTTTTGTACATACTCAAACGAGATGGGTTGACCATGGCGGGAGTCCTCTATTTGGTTATCGGCCATGGGCACGCCAAGGACACTATGAATAAAACCAAAACGGGATTTATCGCCGTAAGTAGAGAGCTTATTACCGTTGACCATCACCACCAAGCCGTTACCTTTATCCTTAGTTAAGGCTTGGGTTTGCTCAATCATCCCATCGATATCTTGTTGTAGTTTTAACGCTTGATCACTTTTGCCGAATAGAGCTCCTAGATCATGCAAACGTTGTTTGCTGGACTCATAAATATTGGCCGTATCGATGGTCATGTCTAAGGTTGGCGCAATATTAGAGAGCTCATTGTATTTCTCCGCCATCCGCGAACCCACTAGAATAGCTTGCGGTTGCATGGCGTTTAATGCTTCAAGGTCAGGCTCAAACAAGGTGCCGACTGTTTTGGGTTCGGATTGAGTATCAGATTGCAAATTATCTAAATGCAGATTGCTTGGCACCCCGTCAATCGCTACATCAAGCGCCGCCAAATCTTGCATCAAGGTCATATCATATACGACTAGGGGAGAGGGGTTCATGGCTAAGTCAACAGGGCCTTTGACCGTATCAACTGCGATAGTCGCTACTGAAACCGCATCATTATCAGCGACATTTGAGGCTGCATCAGCGGTATTGTTTTCTACTTTGCTATCATTGATTTCAGAATCACTAGAAGTACAACCGGTCAAGCTTATAGTAGCGAAAAGGGCAGCCGTTATAGCGGTTAAGGAGGAACGTTTTAAAAAGGTAGTGGGGTTAGACATGTTAAGCTCGATATATCATAAGTGGAGACGGATAGTTTATTTATTTTAAAGCCATAGAAATATTTAATGCCATTATGGTAAATGATATAAACTTATTTATCAATGATAATGATAATTGTTACTATTAATATTAACAATATTATCATCTAAAGATGGCAGTTATGACAGCAAATATAAATTGGCAAGGCTTTTTAACTTACCGTAAAGTTCGGGTATAGAACCCTTAAGTTTATAAGTGCTAAGCTATAGGTGTGGATAATTAAATCATGATATACAGGTGCTGGGCCGTTGTCATAGTGGTCGGTTAATAGTGATCCGGTTATCAATTAGTGTCGAGAGATAGCAAAAATATTACTTTTATATTGATAATGATTATCGTTTGTATTATTATCAACCCACTTTTTTAATCTCCTCTTAAATTCACTTCGATTTGTGTTAAGCGCTAGGGTGTTATGAGTTCAGCAAGTTTTGACAGACCATCGACTAAGCTAATCCTCAGCGCAATCGGTATCGTAGTGCTATTGCATGTACTGACGGCTATTGCCTTGACGCTAGTTAAAACGCCTACGCCCGTCATCGAGCCACTTCAAGAAACGCCGCCGATTGAGATTGAGCTTCTGACTATTGCTGACACTACATCCAGCGAAAGTGACAGTGATAGTAATAATGATGGCGAAGCAAACAATGCGGAAGTAATCGATGCTGAAGAAGCGACGATTGAAGAAGCGCAAGCTGAGCCTGAAGCTCAAATAGAACCCGAAGCGGAATTAGAAGTTGAGCCACAAGTTGAACCAGAACCTGAGATTGAGCAAGAACCTATAGTCGAAGTCGAACGTCAGCCTGCCCCCGAGCTAGTAGCACCTAAGCCCGAAATTACAGAGCCCGAGCCTGAAGTTATACCGCCTGAGCCTGAAACTATAGAGCCTGAAGCACAGGTGGAGTCTGCACAACCGCCCGCTACTGAGCCAGAATTAAAGTCTGGGGTGATAACGAGCACAACCACTACCATTAAAAGCTCAAGTGATAATTCAGGGGCTAGTAACGCTTCGCCATCTACTTCAGCGCCAGCCGCGGAAACTTATGGGGGAGGTTATACTCCGCACTCAACCATTCCTACCGCCCCTACTGTTAGTAGTATGCCGCAGGCGAACCGTGATGGTAAAAGCCAGCGTCCGATTCCCAAGGGTAGAGATGAGGCTCCTAAAAAGGATGCTATAGCGACACCACCGGCTACCAATAATGAGCCTATAACATATGGCAATATCAATGACTCAAGCTGGCAAACGTCGCCAAACTTTAACTCTATTCAAAACAACAAGTACAACTTTAAAACACCTGAACTTAGCATAGAGGTTAGTTTTTCGGTTGATGTATATGGCAACATAAGTAATATAAAAATAATCAAAAACTCAGGTAGCAATCGTTTTGGTAAAGATTTTATAAATGCTTTATCAAAGGCTAAGCTTAAACCGACAACCATAGATGAAAAACCTGTCAAAAGTGTCGCCAACTTCAAATTCAGAATGAAGCAGCAATAGTAAGTTTATAGCATAAAAATCAAATATGGCTAGTCAATACATACTAGGTAAGAAATCAAAATACTAAGGAGTCTTGAATGGACTTTGCAAGCTACTGGCAATATAGCGATATGGTAACTAGAGCACTGTTCTTTCTCTTGTTAGCCTTATCAGTGCTTTCTTGGGTGACCGGTATCATCCGAATTATTCAAAGTCGTAAATTGGCAACAACCGTCGCTGACGACTTGAGTGCGCAAATTCAAACAAAAAATGCTGAGCTGGCTACAGCTGATACTGCCACTCGGCGTTTGATTACCGAGCAGGCATTGCTCAAACATATCGGCCGTTATCGCTTTGCTAGTGAGCGCGGATTACCTATCTTAGGCACTACAGCAGCTATCGCCCCATTTATCGGGCTATTTGGTACGGTATGGGGTATTTTTCATGCCCTGCACAATATTGGTACCAGTGGTCAAGCGGGTCTTGATCAAGTCGCAGGACCAGTAGGTGAGGCGCTTATTATGACGGGTTTGGGTATTGCTGTAGCTATTCCAGCGGTAGTGTTCTATAACCTAGCTATTCGTATCAATCGCCGCGTAATGTATCAAGCTAATGACCGGGCGCATGACTTATTGGCGCAAGCTGTTGATGTGGTCAAACCTGCCCATTCAACTGCTAGCAAGTCCGCAAATGCAGTACCTAGTAATCAAAAAATGGCAGGTATGGTAAATGCGCCGGCTAATCAACATAGCGTATAGTTTGATAGATAATTAACCCAAGATTGAGATTATTATGGCTTTTCAATTAGGCGATGACGACACCCAAAGCATGAATGAGATGAATCTTATTCCTCTCATTGATGTGATGTTAGTGTTGATGATTATATTCTTGTTAACCGCAACGGTTTTGAATCCAACGGTTCCGCTTAATCTGCCTCAAACTAACGCCGAGGTGAATGAGCCGCCAGTCGACCCTATTCAAATCAGTATTGATAAGGATGCGGGGCTGTTTTGGGATGATGAGTCTGTCACTATGGCAGAGTTACAGACACGTTTGCAGCAACAGGGTGCAGCTGGCAATGATCCTTCTATTCAGTTACGTGCAGATAAAGAAGGTAAGTATGATACCGTCGCTCAAGTGTTAGCGGCGGCGAGTGGAGCAGGATTGACCAAGATTGCTTTTGTCAATGAATAGCAGTTTGGATAAACCACTATAACAATAAGCTTGCCAAATAAACCAGCAAACTTATAAGCAAAAACAGTGCCACTACAATAAGAAGAAAAATTAAAATAATAATCTTATCTCCAGCCTTTGTTAAGTTGCTTATCAATTTAACAAAGGTTTTTTTATACTGCTAATAAAGTCTGCTTTACCAGCTCCAACTTTACCAACCGTAGCCAAATGGTCTATAAAAAGGGCCGTAGCCAAAGTTACTGTAGCCAAAAGGATAAGGCGAGCGCAGATAGTCGAGGTCACGTTGACGGATATAGTAGTAGCGCCCTTGTGCGTAGGCTTCTTCTAACTTATCGATACCTTCAAGCGGGCAGACTGGCTGCCAGTCGTAACCTTCACGGCCTAGTTTGTAAGCGTTTAGCTCAGTACAATAGTTTTTGAGTCCTTGCTGACGACCTTGCTCCCAAAGCACTCGATTGGGAGTAGCGCCAATCACATTAGCGCAGCTATTAGCATAGTGACCAAAGTAAGCCCCTGAGCGCCCACGCAGTCCATCAGCGTAACCTACTTCTTGCCAATTACTAGTTTGACATTGCTGCGGGGTTAGATTCGGTTTGGTGGTGGCACAGCCTGATAAAGTTAACAATGCTATACCTAACAGTGATAAGCCAATTTTAGGCTTATTCACTTTATTTATAAATTTACTAGTCATGGTACTATTTGCGCTTTTAGGTAATAATTTTAATCTAGAAAAGTAAGTCATAATAAACCTGCCCGTTCAAAACTATGCTTTATCATAGCATTTTTTATTATTAGTAGCGTTTTATATCTTGTAGATTATTGATTCTAAATAAAGCTAAGTGATTGATATAAAACTGTAAATAACCGACTTAATGCTTGGTTTTACTGAGTTACTCAATGCACTGGGCTTGATTTTTCGTGGTTCGCGCTTATTATGAGTACCTGCTATTGATTTCTGGCTGAATATTTAGCGGTGCTGAACAGTAGCCTACAGTCTTTTTTGAACATTAAAATGTTAACCCAGCTAAAAGGTCGAACTATTATGGGGATGTGGATAGCCATTCTTATTGCACTGTTTGTATTAGGGAGTATGATGGCGCTTAAACCTAATGGAGTTGACCAGCGTCTAGACAAGTTACGCCTAACCGCACGCTCCTTGCAGCTTAATCCAAAGCTAGTGGCCTGTCCTGACTGGGTCCAGGGCAAAGATAATGAGTATGGCCGCGGCATGATGGGCCAATATTGTTTGAAACTAGATA
This sequence comes from Psychrobacter jeotgali, assembly GCF_904846315.1. Lineage (NCBI taxonomy): Bacteria > Pseudomonadati > Pseudomonadota > Gammaproteobacteria > Moraxellales > Moraxellaceae > Psychrobacter > Psychrobacter jeotgali. Next base: position 1,582,847 of record NZ_CAJHAF010000001.1, on the reverse strand, counting down.
ATATTAAGCTGCCTCACACACGCTACCGAGTGCTTGATGGACAGTGGCGCCCCGATAGCAGCCTTGTTGATATTGGTGTCGATGATACTAAGCTTAATATTCCTAGTGTGGTGCGTAGTCTTAACAGTCCCATTAGTGAACCCGCTAAAAAGCCTGATTTTAGCTTAGATAAAGCCCCATTAGCATTACCGGCAACGATTGAGCCGTTTGTAAAAGGGTTAACGACCAAAGCCAACACTATCATTATCTACTGGGAGGATATTGCTTATGTTCGCCCTGTTACTAATCCTAGCTATCAGCCCAATGCTATTGAGCCTGATTTGTTAGCGCTAAAATCACAGCTTGAAAAGTGGGCGAGACAAATGCAGTATCAGCCCCAAAAACCAACTATTCTATTTGATTAGCGGACTATTACTTTGGGCGCAGGCATTGAAGAACAAGATATTAGAACAATATACTAAGTTACTATACGAAATACTAAGTTACTATACAAAATTTATATTATAAACCGAAGCTATATAACCGTTAAGATGAATGGCTATATTTAGAATTAAATAGCTTATGATATTGCAACAATTTGACGCTCAGCTGAGTATCAATAGTTGACAGCTCAGCGCATAGCAGTGTAACGTCATTGTAAATCTACTGCGGCACTAAAGTAATCATCTCGTCGCTGTCATGTATTTTATAAGCACTTATTGGTAGTCACCACTATTATTAGGCGGTCACAACCGCTGCATGACTACTCATTTTTAAGCTATTCATTTTCAACCACATTTAGCTACTTTTAATCCATTTATTATGGTGTCGTCAAACATGGCAAAAACCGCAACTAAGAAAAGTCCTGCCGCTGCTACCAAGAGTCCAAAAGGCAAGTCTTTGGTGATCGTCGAATCACCCGCTAAAGCAAAAACAATTAATAAATATCTAGGTGATGATTTTATCGTACGCTCAAGTATTGGGCACGTGCGTGATTTACCTGTCAGCGCTAGCAAAAGCACTAAAAAATCAGCGACTACCAAAAAAGATGAGAGCTTGAGCAAAGAAGAGAAAGCGCAGCAAGCATTGGTAAGACGTATGGGGGTTGATCCCGAGCATGATTGGGCGGCCGTCTATGAGATATTGCCGAATAAAACCAAAGTGATCAAAGAGCTAAAAGCCCTAGCTAAAGATGCGGACAAAATCTATCTGGCAACGGATATGGATAGAGAGGGGGAAGCTATCGCTTGGCATCTCAAAGAAGTCATCGGCGGTGCTGATAGTAAATACGAGCGGGTAGTGTTTAATGAAATTACCAAAAATGCGATTCAAAATGCCTTTAAAGAGCCCTCCAAGCTCGATATCGACCGTGTAAATGCGCAGCAAGCACGACGCTTTTTGGATCGCGTTGTAGGCTTTATGGTATCGCCTATTCTTTGGCAAAAAGTCGCTCGTGGACTATCGGCAGGGCGGGTGCAGTCGGTTGCTATGCGCTTAGTGGTCGAGCGTGAGCATGAGATTCGTGCCTTTATTCCTGAAGAGTATTGGCAGATTCATGCTGATACGCATATAGAAGATACCAAAAAGGCTGCTGAAGATATAGGCATTCGCTTGGAGGCTACCAAGCAAGCGGGCAAAACGCTTAAGCTGGTCAACAAAGAGCAAACTGACAAAGTATTAGAAGTTCTCAAAACGGCTGACTATCTAGTTAAAGAGCGTGAAGAAAAGCCCACTCAATCACGCCCGAGTGCGCCTTTTATTACCTCGACCTTGCAACAAGCCGCTAGTACCCGTTTAGGATTCTCGGTCAAAAAGACTATGATCTTGGCGCAGCGTCTTTATGAAGCGGGTCATATTACTTATATGCGTACTGACTCGACCTTTTTATCAGGGGATGCGCTAGCGGCTGCACGCGGGTTTATCGAAGACAGCTACGGCGATAAATATGTGCCTGAAAAGCCAAATTTCTATGGCAATAAGCAAAACGCACAAGAGGCGCACGAAGCGATTCGGCCCTCAAATGTCCATATGAAATCGACCCAGCTCAAAGGGGTTGAGCGTGACGCTATTCGTCTGTACGAGCTGATTTGGCGGCAGTTTGTGGCCTGTCAGATGATGCCAGCCAAATATTTATCGGTGAATTTGTTTGTAGAAGCGGGCAACGTTGAGCTAAAGGCCCGTGGTCGTACTATGACTTTTGATGGTTACACTAAAGTTATGCCACCTGCTAAAACTGATGATACGCTACTGCCCGATGTCAAAAAAGGTGATGTATTAACATTAGATAAGCTCGATCCTAGTCAGCACTTTACCAAGCCACCACCACGCTATACGGAGGCCAGTCTAGTCAAGGAGCTGGAGAAAAAAGGTATTGGTCGTCCATCAACTTACGCCTCGATTATCTCCACCATTCAAGATCGCGGTTACGTCAAGCTTGAAAACAAACGTCTGTTCGCTGAAAAGATGGGCGATATTGTCACCGATAGATTGACTGACAGCTTCCCCGATTTGATGGATTATACCTTTACTGCTGCGCTTGAGGATAAGCTTGATGATGTCGCTGAAGGGGGTAAAAACTGGAAAGATGTGCTAGATAACTTCTATGGCGACTTTAAGTCAAAGGTTGAACATGCCAAAGATAAAGACGGCATGCGCCCTAATGATCCGACCGATGTACCGGATGTACACTGTGATCTGTGTGGTCGTCCAATGCAGCTACGTACCGGTTCGACCGGGGTATTCTTAGGCTGCACAGGCTATAATTTGCCGCCTAAAGAGCGCTGTAAAGGTACCAAAAACCTGATGCCGGTTGAAGCCTTTGCCAATCTTGATGATGCGGAAGGCGATGATGATACCGCTGAAGTCAAAGATTTGATGGAGAAAAAACGCTGCCCTAAATGCGGTACCGCCATGAACGGCTATATCGTTGATGGTGGTCTCAAGTTGCACGTCTGTGGTAATAACCCTGACTGCGATGGCTATATCTTAGAAGAAGGCAAGTTTGAAGTGCCGGGCTCAGATGCACCAACCATTGATTGTAATAAGTGCGATGGGCAAATGGAGCTCAAGACCGGACGTTTTGGACCGTACTTTGCTTGTCAGAACTGTGATAATACCCGTAAAGTACTCAAAACTGGTGAGCCTGCACCGCCGCGTATGGATCCTATCCACATGCCGGATCTTAAATCGACCAAGCATGACGATTATTTCATCTTACGCGAAGGGGCGGCTGGAATGTTCTTGGCGGCGTCCAAGTTCCCTAAAGTACGCGAAACTCGCGCCCCTAAACTGGCAGAGCTCCGTCCTATTCAAGACAAAATGGAAGATAAATTCCAGTATTTATTTGAAGGGCCAGATGAAGACCCCGATGGCAATCCTACGATTCTACGCTGGTCGCGTAAGAAAAAGGAGCAGTATATTGGCTCGGAGAAAAACGGCAAGGCCACTCGTTGGGGCGTATATTGGCGTAAAGGTGAATGGGTAGAGGAGTAATTGCCTGTATCCACCGTTAAGGCTCTAATTGACCCTTGCTTAATAAGTATAATCTTTAAATTAAAAAAACCTCTTAGATTGTCTAAGAGGTTTTTTGTTATAGGAAAAGCTATTTTTTAATATAAAAACTAATTATAAAACTTAAGTATCAAAGCTATGACTTTGACCTAAATTATTAGTTCTTTTCAATGATGCCACAAGCAATACGGTCGCCTGAAGCGCCTGCTGGTTGGCTAGTATAGTCATCAGCGCCGGCATGGACGATAAAGGCACGACGGTGCACACTGTATTTACCAGCTTCAGCCGCAGAGATTTTCTTATTAACATAGTTTATAGTAGCAACGCCATCAGCATTAACTTTCAAGTTTGGTAAGTCACCTGCGTGGCCGTCCATATTATCAGGATGAGCATGAGGGTTGTTGTCAGGATTGAAGTGACCACCTGCCGCTTTACCGCCATCAGCACAGCTACCAGTTTCATGAATATGTAACGCCACAGTCGCTCCTGGCTTCATGTTCATAAGCTTACCATAAACTTGAACACCGCCATCTACAGGACGCAGATACATTTGGCCAACTTCGCGGTTAGTTCCATCTACAGTTTTAATAGTTGATTTCAATGCAGGCTGGTTCAGTGGGTTACCCGTCTGTAATTGACCTTCAGTCGTTTGACAGGCGGTCAAAGCTAAAGCTGAACCGCATAATAAGGCACTTGCAAACATCATCTTTTTCATAATTATCTCCATTAATATTCAATCGTTTGACTCTTGTAGTTATGAGTGCTTCTACAATTTCTACAGATTTTGTAGATGTCAGAGTTAGTATAGCCAAACAATTATTATAGTTGTTCACCAAATGCGCAACAATCGGTTAATAAATGTAAGTCATCAAAATGCGCTGACTCATATAATTTACCTTTATCTCGATAAACTAATCAATAAATTCAAAACTACGTTTTGGTTTTTTGGTGTTTTGCCATACTAAAGTCTCACCGGTTTCCATTGTCTGGAGTAAGTTATAGCGTGGAAAGTCTTCTGTTTTTTGATTTGAAGGTTGCAAGCTTAAATGCAGCTGGCTGGTACTGTTATGCATTAATTTCTCAAGCTTGCTCTCAATTCGATTACGTTCAATGCTACAGCCCATATCCGTACTAGGGTGCTGTCCTATCATAAGTTTTTGATCAGCGGTCAACAGATAGCCTCCGCTAACGCCATTACAAGTATCATCAAAGTACACTCTTGAACGCTGATCGTTAGTGCTAAAGTGTGCGCTGATAGGCACCTCAGGGTAGTAAAAGTCAGCTATAGGCTTGGAGGTCTTATTGGAGTTATCGATAGCGCTAACCAGATGCCACTGATAGCTTTCAAGCAACTTGGTAGTAATCGGTAAACCTATAATAGGCGCATCAGGCTTACTATCGCCTTGCCAGATCAAGGTTTTACCTTGGTCAACCTTGAGTGCCACAGTCGCTGAATCAGCAGTTTGCGTCAACCACTTAAAGCCAAAACCGCGTCCATCAGTATATTGCAGGGTGCTTTTTAAGCCTATGCTAACCAAATCGGTTTCATCACTATTTCCAGCATTAGGAGTACAGCTCATCGATAAAGAGTCAGAGTGGTGCATCTGATAGGGAAAATCACTGAATAGACGATCAGAGAAATAAAAACGATAGCGATTACAAATATTGTAAAATAACAACTTATTTGGCTGAATATCCATTACTAAAGGCGGGTCAGTAGGGATAGCAGTGGTTTGACTTTGCTCATCCGTAACCTGAGTTAATCGCCACTGATAACGGTTTAAAGCAGTTAAAGAAGGTTGCGTATAGGTTGATTCAGGCAATTGAGATCCTACTATAAGAGGTATGCGTACGGGCAGGATTTCAGTAATAGAGGAAGGCTCATTGATAGAAGATAGCTGCGGTACGGCGCTAGGTGGGCTCGCATTTGCTGCAAAACTGCTAGTTAAGCTTAAAGTAAGCCAAATATAGCTCGATATTGTTAGTGTTTTAATCACTAAGCTATTCATCATGAAATCTCTACTTAAGACATTTTATAAAATATAGCATTTTTATATAAATAAGCTTTGTCTAAAAGCGTAACCTAATAAAAAAGCCGCTCATCATAGTGATGAGCGGCTTTTGACTTTTATACTGTTATTTATAACCAATCAGCTTAGTTATGTAGTGCTTTTCCAGCAGTTTTATCAACCGTGACCTTGGCAGGCTTGAGGGGTGTCGGCATACTGACTAACGCCACTTTTAGCACCTCATCAATGGTTGATACCGGCTGAATAGTCAGACCTTCTTTGACATTATCCGGGATATCCGCCAAGTCGCGCTCATTATCCGCAGGGATCAAGACGTGCTTGATACCGCCGCGATGGGCTGCGAGTAGCTTCTCTTTTAGACCACCGATACGTAGGATTTTACCACGCAGGGTAATCTCACCAGTCATCGCAATATCTGGACGAATAGCAATACCGGTCAGCGCCGATACCAGTGCAGTGGTGAGCGCACCACCCGCAGAAGGCCCGTCTTTAGGAGTTGCGCCCTCTGGCATGTGCACGTGGACGTCGGTGGTTTTGACCGTTTCATAGTCAATACCTAAGCTATCGCCGCGAGCACGTACCACGCTCATGGCAGCCCGAATGGACTCTTTCATTACATCACCCAAGGAGCCCGTAAAGCTAAGCTCGCCTTTACCTTTCATAGCGACGGCTTCGATAGTCAGCAGCTCACCACCAACTTGCGTCCAAGCAAGGCCAGTCACCCGGCCAATCTCAGGCTCTTCTTCAGCTAGACCATAGTCATACTGATGGACACCTAGATAGTCGTCGATATTTTTATCATCGACCACTACCAGTTCACGCTCAGCCTTTTTCGGAGCACGGGCACCATGCGACTCAACCGAACCGCGAACCACTTTACGGCAGATTTTATTGACTTCACGTTCAAGGTTACGCACACCCGCTTCACGAGTATAGTTACGTACGATGCTATGCAATGCCGCTTCTACAATCTCAATCTCGCCGTCTTTTAGACCATTTTGCTTAATCGCTTTTGGCACTAGATATTTCTGGGCGATATTGACCTTTTCTTCTTCGGTATAACCTGGCAGACGAATAACTTCCATGCGATCAAGTAGCGCTGGCGGGATATCCATACTGTTTGCGGTACAGATAAACATCACTTGCGATAGATCCAAGTCCATATCTAAATAATGGTCATTAAACGTATCGTTCTGTGAGGGATCTAGCACTTCAAGTAACGCTGATGCTGGATCGCCGCGGAAATCTTGCGCCATCTTATCAATCTCATCTAATAAGAATAGCGGGTTCTTGACTTCAACCTTCGCCAGAGACTGGACGATTTTGCCCGGCATTGCACCGATATAAGTGCGGCGATGCCCACGAATCTCAGCTTCATCACGCACGCCGCCAAGCGCCATACGTACATATTTACGACCGGTGGCGCGGGCAATCGACTCACCCAACGAGGTTTTACCGACACCCGGAGGGCCGACTAAGCACAGGATAGGTCCGCGTAGTTTTTTCACTCGCGACTGTACCGCTAAATATTCTAAGATGCGATCTTTGACGTCTTTTAGACCGTAATGATCTTCATCAAGCACAGTTTTGGCTTTATCTAGATTGATAGAGACCTTAGTCGTCGCATTCCACGGCGTATCCAATATCCATTCAATATAGTTACGCACGACAGATGATTCACTAGAAGCAGGCGGCATCATCTTGAGCTTTTTAAGCTCCTGATCCGCTTTTTTGCGTACATCCTCCGGTAGATCAGCATCCTCTAGACGCTGCTCAAGCTCACTAACATCATCTTCACCGTCGAACGCCCCGTCATTCATATCAGAAAGCTCGTTCTTAATGGCTTTCATCTTCTCATTCAAGAAGTATTCGCGCTGATTGTCTTCCATTTGCTGACGAACCGCATCTTGAATTTCTTGCTCGATATTTTGCTCAGCACTTTGCTTGACTAAGTATTCAGTCAAAGTGTTGATATGGGCTTTGATATCATCATTTTCTAGAAATGATTGCTTAACATCAAGCTCCATAGATACGCGAGTAGAAATGAAGTACACCAGCTCTAATAAGTCATCGATACGCTTAGCCACCCGGGTCAACTCACGAGCATTACGCAGACGGGCATCCGCATAATCCTCAAATAGACCGGTTAGGGCTTTGATAGTGTTCTTTTGCTGACTGTCATCCATCTCGACTTCAATATCAGCACGCTCAAAGGTCGCCATCAACACTTCTTGATGATCTTCTAAGGTGTCGACACGGGCACGGTATTGACCTTCGATAAGAACCTTGATGCAGTTCTCATCGCTATCATGCGGCATGGTGCTAACGATACGACAAACCGTACCATATTGATAAAGGTTATCTTGATCAATATCTTCGGTTAGCGAATCTTTTTGTGCCACAACCAGCACCTTATCGCCGTATTCCGCTTGTGCCAGCTCAACGGCTTTCACCGAAGGCGCACGACCAACGAATAGGGCAATCTGCATGTGCGGATAGACCACGACATCTCTTAAGGCTAACAGCGGTAGATAATTCTCCGGTGTTTGCTCCTGAATATTATCGGGCTCGTTATCATCAGAGATAGCAGCTGAAACATCGATATCGATGTTGTCTTTGTCAATGTTATGTTCACTCATATATTTTTTCCTCGTTAACTAGCTCTGTAAGTCTAGTTTGTGGTTCATGTCTAGATAAATGGTGCCCTTGGCGAAAATTGCAAGGCTTGGCATTTAAGCCGTCGTAAAATAGTGCTTACCTATTTAAATGACGCCCATTTTAGAGCGCTTAGGTTCTATACATAGGTTCTATATATAGATTCTATGCATAGGTTTTATAGATAAAATCAGGTAAACTTACGCCCGTCTTATAGTTAGCTCAAAATAAGATCACTACGCTAATAGGCGCACCGTATCGGTTTTAAAGTGAATGAGTTATAAACAGAGCTTGTGATCAAAAGTGATGGCTTTTGGCAAATATAGTTAATCTCAAATAAAACTGACATATTTAGCCACGTGCTGCTGGTATTCATTTTACTTGCGTGCTGTGTCTACGCTGACAGAGGCTGCGCAAAACAAATACCAGCAGCACTGAGTTGTAACACTTTTAAAGTGACTCAGCATTATCAATATCAATTAAATGTAAATAGACGACAAAGTAAGGGTAAAGGGCTATGACCATAAACGCAGTATTACTAGCGGTAGTCATCATGCTTGGGCTATCACTGGCGCGGGTACATGTGGTGCTCAGTTTGCTTATTGGCGCGCTGGCAGGCGGTCTTATCGCAGGTTTGGGCGTCACTGCGACCTTAGAGGCCTTTCAAGAAGGTATCCAAAACGGCGCTGGTATTGCGCTCTCTTATGCCTTGCTTGGCGCTTTTGCGGTAGCTATTGCGCATTCAGGACTGCCGCAATCTTTGGCAGGCGCGGTTATCAAACGTATCGATGCTGGCGGCACCAGCGGCATGATTAAGTATACGCTGTTTGCTGGTCTGGTGATGATGAGCTGCTTTAGCCAAAACTTGATCCCCATTCATATCGCCTTTATCCCGCTATTGGTGCCGCCATTGCTCTTAGCCTTTAACCGCATGCAGATTGATAGACGCTTAATTGCCTGTTTGCTAACTTTTGGTTTGGTGACCACTTATATGTTTATCCCGTATGGCTTTGGAGATATTTATCTTAACCAAATCATGCTGAAAAACGTCGGCGAGGCGGGTATCGATATCACTGATATCTCAGTTACCAAAGCCATGGCGATTCCAGCACTGGGCATGTTTGTCGGTTTGCTCACAGCTATATTCATAAGTTATCGCAAGCCGCGGCAGTATCAGCAATTGGCTATCAATAAAGAAGAGCGTGATGCCATTGTAGAAGGCAACGATTTAAGTAAAAAGGCCGCCAGTGCGCAATCTCAAAGTAAAATGAAAACCCTAGTGGCTCTCGCTGCGATTGTGACCGCTTTTGTGGTCCAGCTCTATACCGATTCGCTGTTGCTCGGTTCGATGTTTGGTTTTGCGGTATTTATGGCGACAGGCGTGGTCAAGTGGCGGGATGCCGATACGGTGTTTAACGATGGTATCAAGCTGATGGCAATGATTGGCTTTATCATGATTACTGCGCAAGGCTTTGCCGAAGTTATGAAAGCGACGGGGGAGATTGCACCGCTCATTGATGGCGCAACCAATTTATTCGCTGGCAATAAAGCCGTGGCTGCGCTAGTGATGTTAGCGATTGGTCTGGTGGTCACCATGGGTATCGGTTCGTCATTCTCGACCATTCCGATTGTGGCGGCGATTTATGTGCCACTATGTATGTCACTAGGGTTCTCGCCACTAGCGACCGTTGCCATTATCGGTACAGCAGGAGCGCTGGGTGATGCCGGCTCGCCAGCGTCCGATTCGACTTTGGGGCCAACATCGGGTCTTAACGTTGATGGGCAGCACGACCATATCAGAGACAGCGTTGTGCCAACATTTCTACACTATAATATTCCGCTATTGATATTTGGTTGGATTGCAGCGATGGTGTTGTAACAAGATAAATTTGATCAAGAATATGAGCCAAAAAAGCTACCTTTAAGGTAGCTTTTATATTTCTAAACTGGCAATAAAAAACATCGATAATCTGATTATACCAATACTTTTTGTACCGCTTTTGCCAAAAATCCTGAACGAGTCTCATGGTTTGCTTCGGCATAATGGTCAACTCGCTTGAGCAAATACTCTGGCCAACTGACGTTAAAGCGTACCTGCTTAGTTGAGAATTTAGTATCATCAATACTGACGATAGCCCAAACCAAAGTATCTTTGAAATCTGGATTGGTTTTCAATGACTCTATCTCACTGGTATGAAAGTCAAAACTCATACCTTTATCGAGCATATATTCTATATGGTCATAAATTAGCGACTCAGCTTCTTGAATAGTATCATCGATGGTATCTCCTAAAGGGAAGCAGCCATCGATATCAGGTACGATAGCCGCATAGTTGTCCATGCCTTCGTCTTTGAATATAGCGATGGGATAATTTAACATATAACCCCCTATGAATATGATTTTAATAATAAGTTTAGAGTTTAAATCTATTAGTTGAAAGTCTCGTAGGGTGCGCCCCGCGCACCAAGAGCTAAAAATTGTTCTATCTAGAGCTTCAAACCGGAAATGCGTCTTGCTTGAGCCAATTGATGTCGAGACACATCTTTTTCAGGATGGCTAATTGAGATGATACTATCAATACCTTCTTTTCTTAGAATATGATGACTGCCTTTAATCCTATCAATTATCCAACCATCCTCTTGCAGCAACTTAATCAGCTTACTACTTTTCATAGGTACCTCGAATTTCTGCTAATTAAGTGTGTGTATTATTACACACTGTATAGATCATATCAATAAAATAGTGTGTAAAGGTGTGTATGATTGTTGCATAAAGAACTATTCATCAAAATCCTCAATCTCACCCGATAAACCACTTAAAAACTCATCACTTTGCATAAGCAACTCATTCAAACGTGCTTCATTAATCACGCTTGCCAGCTCCTCCGCACTAAAAGGCTGCTCCTGACTATAATAACGCTGCTCAACAGCGTCATTATCTGCCAATCGTTCTAAATGCTCTGCAACATTATCCGCACTAGATTTTTTTCCATCAGACTTTTTATTATTATTTTTCATCAAAACCACCTTATACCGCTTGGGGTCATCAACCCATCTAAGGGCACATCCCAAGGTTGTCGCTGTAATTGTTTGACCACTTGAAAGTCATAACACCAACCAATCCTCAAAGGCTTCTTTGCACCGGAGCGATAGCTTCTACCAAGGGTCGCATCATAAAAGCCGCCGCCCATGCCCATTCGATTGCCCTCATTATCGACCGCTACCAATGGACAGATCACTAAATCCAACTCTTCTGCCCATAGCAATTTTCGATTATAACTTTGTTTCATACCCAAACGGTGAATGAGGGTAGGTACATTGATTAACTTGTCATGATAAATCGGCACAAAGCGCAGACATTTATTATCACGTCCAAGCGAGCCCACCACAGGTAGATACGCTTGATAGCCCGAGCGCTGGCACCAATCGAGTAATGGCTGAGTCGGTAGCTCACCAAAGCCATCATAATATAAAGCGATGCGTGCCTGTGTTGGCAAGCGTTGTTGCAGTTTAACCAAATGTAGACTCGCTAAACGTGCCAGCTGTCTGCGCTCACCATCGGTTAGCTGACGACGCTGGCGAGTAAATTGACGTCGGGGCGGATTGATAGAGGATATTATTTGAGCTTTTGACATCTGTATCCCTTGTAGATATGCAGAAATTTATGATAAGTCATGCTATCATAATTGCGCTAACTTTCTTTAGACAGAAGTTAGGTAGACGTTTTAAGCAAATTATAAGCTCAACTATTCATTTAACACCTTTAGTATCAAAAGTATCAAAACAAATTCTAATCCGTGAAATCTATAATCATAAGCAGGAGATGTTATGTCAACTCGTACCGAAAAAGACACCATGGGCAACGTAGAAGTGCCCTCTGACGCCTATTGGGGCGCACAAACTCAGCGTAGTCGTGAGAACTTTAAGATTGGTGGTGAGACTTTGCCGCGCCCGATGATTGAAGCTATGGCGCTAGTCAAAAAAGCTGCTGCGATCACCAATGCCAGCCTCGAGCGTATAGAAGATGACAAGCGCGATTTAATTATTCAAGCGGCGGACGAAGTCATCAATGGCGGTCTTACCGATCAGTTCCCGCTCGTCGTTTGGCAAACCGGTTCTGGTACGCAGTCAAACATGAATATGAACGAAGTACTGGCTAATCGTGCCAACGAAATTGCAGGAAACGAGCGCGGTAGCTATAAGCCGATTCATCCTAACGACCATGTCAATCACGCCCAGTCAACTAACGATAGCTTCCCAACCGCTATCCGTGTCGCCGCTGCTCGTCAAATCAATAGCTTATTGATCCCAGCGGTAAAAGCGCTACGGGATACGCTGGATAAAAAAGCCAAAGAATTCGATAGCATCGTCAAAATTGGTCGTACCCATTTGCAAGACGCCACGCCTTTGACTCTAGGTCAAGAATTTAGCGGTTATGTTAGCCAGCTTGACCACTCATTGACTCGCATTGACAATGCGCTGCAAGGCTTGTATGAGTTGCCACTAGGGGGTACTGCTGTCGGTACCGGTCTGAACGCTCACCCTGATTACGCAGTAAAAGCGGCTGAGCAATTGGCGGAATTAACGGGCTTGCCGTTTGTCACCTCACCCAATAAGTTTGAAGCGCTAGCAGCACGTGATGCCGAAGTATTTGCTTCAGGCGCACTAAAAACGCTAGCAGGTAGCCTCAATAAAATTGCTAATGACGTACGCTGGTTAGCATCAGGCCCTCGCTGTGGTCTGGGCGAGCTTACCATTCCAGAGAATGAGCCAGGCTCGTCAATTATGCCGGGCAAAGTGAACCCAACCCAGTCAGAAGCGATGACTATGGTCGTTGCGCAAGTGATGGGTAATGACACTACTATCAGTATGGCGGGCGCATCGGGTAACTTTGAGCTTAATGTTTATAAGCCGGTTATCGCCTTTAACTTATTGCAGTCTATCCAGCTATTAGGCGATTCGTGCAACAGCTTCAACGATAATTGCGCCGTCGGTATCGAGCCGGTTAAAGAGAAGATTGATGATTTCTTGCACAACTCATTGATGCTAGTGACCGCTTTAAACCGTCATGTTGGCTATGAGAATGCAGCGAAGATTGCTAAGACGGCTTATAAAGAAGATAAGACTCTTAAGCAAGTGGCAGTAGAGCTGGATCTAATGACCGAAGCTCAGTTCGATGAGTGGGTCACGCCTGCAGATATGGTACATCCTAAATAAATCTTTTAAGGTAGTTAGTAGGGTTGGTTAGCTTAAGCGTAACCCGCCGAAGTCATTTGACCGAAAAAGACCTTGTCATGTTATGTGGCAAGGTTTTTTTGTGCTTTATGAAATCTTTGGAGCTATTCCCGCTTTTTGCTGCTATCTTGGCTAGCAAGGCGACAGGCGCTAGTAGCAAAGGTCGTTCCTGACCTAGCGATAACGCCCCTTGCTAAGCGCCTGTAACGCCATGCTGCACCAAGGATATCCGCTGCAATCAGGGCTAGCGGTTGCATCTCGTTTTTACATATAATTATCGTAGTTTGGGCTTTAATATCTAACAAAGTTTGAAAATATTTAATTTGTAGGTTGGCGTGGAACTTGTGACACCCAACAACATTATCTATATTTTCAAGTTATTATATAATTAAAACTCCCAAAACCAGTAAAAAGCTGAGACAGCGTTATCATTGATTGATATTTGTTAACAGGCTATAAAAAAATAGAGTTTTTTGATTTTGTAGGGGTTAAGTGTTAGACAATCGTATTATGTATAATGATTTTTTCAGGCACATAGTCTCGTTTTTCCTTATCATATTTTTTAACAAGAGTTATATTGGCTTTAATCTTCTTGCCCGCGTTATGTAAGGTAAATGGATCCAACTCGTCTCCTAACTCAAACTTAACCCGCTTTTCAAATAGCTCAGGCGCGATACCGGCCCAACCACGACTGCTACTGTCTTGATCACTAGCATAAACATACAAGTCAATATTGCTATAATTGTCTTCTTTCCGTTCAGGCGGATCAAAATTAGTCACAGTTGGAGCGTTTTTTACCACTTCGCTAGGTATAGTAAGCGTCTCATTATCACCCAGCGAAATTGTAGCACTCTCGTCTTTAGCAGGTTGCACAAACTCCACTGCACTGGTAGCTACTTTTTTATTCATGTTAGCTACTACGATACTTTCAATCTGCTCACCAGTGATCCCTGCATCTTGTGCTACACTTACGATATTAACTGTGTTGTATGTATTTACAGGCTGTACTTCATCATCACTAAGCAAAGCAGAGCCTGCTACAATACCAGCACCAATAAAAGCTCCTGTACCTAACATTACAAGGCTGTTCACTTTTCCACCATCCTGAAGAATATCATTGAACACCTCTTCTAGTTTTTGTAAGTTGTCGTCACCAATGGCACGAGTTAAGCAGGTAACTTTGAGCCATTCATAAAGACTGCCAGCTTCAATATCTTGAACATAAACATCAGTACTGACTATTTTAATATCAGGGTAAGCTGCTTCTAAAACTAGCACACCTTTTTGTATTAGGTATTCTAAGCTAGATAGGCTTTTGATGACGTCTTTGACACTTGGGGGACTCTCAGTATTATAAGTAACTTTAAAATCTGCTTCTATTATTCTTTCATTAGCCGCCAATGGGATTGCTTGCATTTACTTCTCCGATGTTAAAAATTAGAAGTTTTTTATTTCATAAAGAATTAAAGTTTATTTACTTCACTACTAGCGGTAGAGGGTCTATCTGCATTTGCCATACAAACCATACCCAAATACAAATGACAATTAAAAAGCAAATTAAACTAAAAGGTTTGCATAACTCCGCAAATCGTAGTCTGTCAGAACTTACGACATTATTGTATTTATTTTTACCTTCTAGCAGTAAGTAGTAGCGTTGGATTTGCAATTTACGAACCAAGTCCTTCGCATGTCTTACGTCGGTATAAAGATAAATAGCACCGAGCACAATTCCTAAAGCATTTACTGATATAGCGATTTTAAGCAAAATTAATTGATCAGCTTGCAAAAAAGATATTTTAGGTATCTGAGTAACAATCACAGAAAACACACCTGCTGCTATTGCGACAAGCCACTTTAACCACTCATAATCTTTTTCTTTTAGTAAGCTATTACGTTCAGCCATACTTCTTTCAAGATCATCAAGATGAGGCTTTAACTGCAGATAATGATTATAGAACTCTGGACTCATTTCATAGTCTATGATGTGGTTAAAACGCTTTTCCAAAGCCTTTAATTCTTGCTTACTCACGATAATGGACCGCCTGATCTGTGTTAGATTTAAAAGTACACTTTGCTATAGTTAGACTTGTCATCTTGTTAATAGTACCAAAATTGCACAGCTTTTTTACTAAGTGTTTGCTTGTAATCTATATGAGCATATGGTGAGTACGTCCGATGCAATAGAACCTCATCTTATTACATATGCCTAAAATCGTCAGTATTAAAAACGGTGCTTATTAAATTTCAGTACTTATAATGTATTTTAGAAGTGTACACATAATAGAGGCTCTAGAATAGCAAAAGAAGAAAGTCAATTAATCCAGTTCAAGGCTGAGCACAAAGTTTAGCTTTTCATATCAACTATTAAAAACGTTGTAGAGCGTAAATTATTGCTATTAGATAACGCAACTATGCTTGAAGATTTAAAAGCACCGCCTGGTAATCGCTTGGAAGCCTTGCATGGTGATAGAGAAGGTGAACATAGTATCCGCATCAATGCGCAATGGCGATTGTGCTTTGTTTGGACGGAGCAAGGTGTTACAGATGTAGAAATTGTAGATTATCACTGATTAAAAATAAGTTACGAGACAAAGAGAAAAAACTATGACTAAAAACGGTATGCGTCCCATTCATCCCGGTGAGGTATTACGAGAAGATTTTCTTGAGCCGCTCGATATGAGTGCCAATGCATTGGCGATAAAGCTTGCTGTCACCCCTGCGCGTATTAACGAGATTATACGCGAGAGGCGCGGTATTACGGCAGATACTGCACTACGTTTAGCCAAATATTTTGGTGGTAGCGCCCAGTTTTGGTTAAGTCTGCAATCCACTTATGAGTTGCGTTTGGTTGAGACGAATGACCTTGATTTTTTAGATGATATTGAGTCTATTGAGTATATCTAAATCAAACAGATGACATAAAAAAAGGGCACATGAATTAATCATGTGCCCTTATAATTTCACTCAATTTTTATCAAAGCTTCTTTGTTTTTTTATTTAATCTCAAGCTTTTTGCGCTCTGAACTGGTCTCTTTTGGTAGGACTAGTTTTAGTATACCGTTTTCATAAGACGCATCTGCCGCATCGACCTTAATCTTAGAAGGCAACTGGAAGCTACGTGATACTGAGCCAAAGTAGCGCTCGCTACGTAGTACTTTATCGCCATCTTTCTGCTCATCTTTTTGTGCAATTTCAGCGCTGATAGAGACAATATCGCCAGTGATAGATAGATCGATATCTTCTTTGGCAACGCCCGGTATTTCGGCATTAACATGGAACGCGTCATCTTTTTCACTAACATCAATCTTGATTTGACTCGCATTAGGCAATGCTTCACCATGTAGAGGGCGCATCAAAAAGCTGGGTGCCATCTCATCAAAGAAGTTATCAAATATTGAGTTACGGGTAACTAGTTTACTCATAATATGCTCCTTAAAATGAATTGTTAGTTGTTTATCTTACCTACTATATATATAAAGGCTGTCTATAGAATTTCAAGGGTGATGTAGCTTAACCATACGCTCATATCAAAAAAGCCAAGCAAAATGCTCAGCTTTCTATATCAAAACTTTAAACTCTTAAAATCCTAAAACTTATAAAGCAGACCAATGGTTGTCCGCGATTCAGTACGCGAGTCTACCATGGGGCTATCGTATTGCTCGTCCGATAGATAGCTTAAGCTTTGATTGGCAAATCCTGCCCAGCGCTCATTGATATCGTAGTTGGCACTAATATTAATGTAGGGATTAAAGCTTGAGCTCGGTGAGTAGGTATTGACGCCGGTGCGTGCAGATTCGGCGGCACTTACTCCATAATAATAATCGTTGTAGTCTTTATTATTCCACTCAACGCCGATACTTGGATAGACGGTCAACTTGTCTTTATTAATTCTTGCAAGATAGGTCAAGCGCCCAAAGGTGCCATCGTTACGACCCAATACGTCAGTAGCGATTTGCCCGCGAAAGCCGCCAATAGGCGTACGGCGCAGATAAGTAACGCCAGCAGCGGCTGACCATTTACGCTCATCCAAACCTTGTAGGGCACCATTAGCATCATCAGGATCGAACTGGGTCCCAGCCAGCTGCGCATAAGCAGACAGCTGATTAGTGCCGTCATTGATCAAGTAAGCGCCAGCTTGTGCACCGCGGGCATAGATTTTATTGTTGTCATAAAATACGCCCGGCAGCACGCGTACTTCGGTACTGTCATCCATATCATAGCCTGAACGTACAATCATAACATTAGCGCCGACACTCAACTCAGCATCTTGGTCAGCAGGCAGGTTTTTGAAAGGAGCGGCATAGGTTATACTCGCAGTACCGAGCAGCGCTGTGGTGGTAAGGGTAGTCAATAAAACACGGGTAGAGGTTGGAGATAGCGCGGATAATTTATACATAATTATTTCTCATGTGCGAGTAGGAATAGGGGCTCTAACATTCAGTTATTATCTAATAGTTTATATAGTTATAGTAAGTAAATGCTAGTTTTTATTCAACAGTACTTAATATTTGTAGTATCTGATTGTGAATATCTTGCCACCACCAAACAAAGCCTATAGCGATAAGTAGCATCACTAGCCATGGGAGTAATGACCATAGTAGGGTAGGTTTAGAAGTTTTAGTAGGAGTCACATCAATAGGACGGCTATTAATAGTAGAGTTTACAGGGATATCAGCGTTAGTATGGTTATAAACCTCATTATTTAGTGAATAATTACCATAATGGGTAGAATAAATAGTACGGTCTTGTTGTATAGCTGCCATACGCTGACGATAAGCAATAGCGAAACCTAAAGCAATGATTAAGCCTGTCACCGCACCGCCAATATGTCCTGCGTTATCAATCCCCGGCACTGCAAAACCATAAACGAGGTTGATACCCATGATGAAGACCAAACTGCGCAGGTTCAGCACCATACCATTAACCGATATCTTAAATAATGCGGCGATCAATAGCGCCGCCCCAATACCCATAATACCGCCAGAGGCACCAGCAGAGAGCCCCGGTTGTCCAGTGCCGTCCAAAATACCTTGCCAAGTGACGTAATTATTCAGTAAGTTACCGCCGATGACCGCCAGCAAAAACAGCGCCAAAAATTTAGCGGAACCAAACATTGGCTCGGCTATTTGACCAAAGAAATACATGGCAAAACCATTAAATAATAAATGCATCAAGCCAATATGCAAAAACCCACTGCTCACCAGTCGCCAAGGCTCGTCAGTCATGGTTAAAGGCAAGGCATTAGCGCCCCAATTGAGCAAAGCCTCAGTCGATGGGCTGTTGATGTCTACACCTGTCAAGAATTGTATGATAAACAGTCCAATAAAACTGATCAATAATAAGGTAGTCACAGGTGCTGTTTTTAAAAGCTGATTAATGGTCATAAATCCGCATATCGGTAAAGATTATAAGTAAAGTATAAGGGCTATTGGTCCTATAAACAAAGCTACTGACGAATAATTCAATATATAAAGCCTTCAGCCACAA
Source organism: Psychrobacter jeotgali (assembly GCF_904846315.1). Taxonomy (NCBI): domain Bacteria; kingdom Pseudomonadati; phylum Pseudomonadota; class Gammaproteobacteria; order Moraxellales; family Moraxellaceae; genus Psychrobacter; species Psychrobacter jeotgali. The sequence goes on along the minus strand of NZ_CAJHAF010000001.1, from coordinate 1,563,952 downwards.
ATTAATATCGATTAATTAGGCACAGCGGACACTTTTAGCCCTAAATGCTAATGAATGCTTACGAAGATGGAATGCAGAGTTACCAGCGCATCGGTGCCACATAAGGTAGAGCAGATTTGAGCTGCTCATAAGTGCCTTTGACCAAGATATCTTTGGTCACCTGACTGATATCGGTATGTCCGCAAAACGCCATACTGATATCGCACTCGTTATAGATCATCTCAAGCGCGCGGCGCACGCCATCCTCGCCATAAGCCCCCAAACCATAGAGAAACGCACGTCCAATCATGGTGCCATTGGCACCCAGCGCCATCGCCTTGAGCACATCTTGACCTGAGCGAATACCGCTATCGAGCCAAATCTCAATTTGACTGTTTTCCGCTCGTACCGCTTGCACGATATCGCTAAGCGCAGCGATAGAGGAGGGCGCACCATCTAATTGACGACCACCATGGTTGGAGACCACCAGCGCATCAGCGCCGCTACGAGCAGCAAGTATTGCGTCTTCAGGCTCCATAATGCCTTTGATAATCAGCTTGCCGCCCCACTGGTCTTTGATACGAGCGACATCATCCCAGCTTAAACGGGGATCGAATTGCTCTGCCGTCCATGCCGACAGCGACGAGATATCTTCAACATTTTTGGCATGACCAACGATATTACCGAAGGTGCGGCGGCGAGTTTGGAGCATGTTTAGGCACCATTCAGGCTTAGTCATTAGATTTAAAATATTAGTCAGAGTCGGTTTTGGCGGGGCAGATAGACCATTTTTGATATCTTTATGACGCTGCCCTAATACTTGCAAGTCAGCAGTTAGAATCAGAGCCGAACAATTGGCGTCTTTAGCCCTTTGAATCAAATTGGCCATAAACTCCTGATCCCGCATGACATAGAGCTGAAACCAAAAAGGTGCACTGGTGTGCTCAGCGATGTCCTCGATTGAGCAAATACTCATCGTCGATAAAGAGAAGGGTACGCCAAACTTTTCAGCCGCTCGCGCCGCATGAATCTCACCATCTGCCCACATCATACCGGTGAACCCAGTCGGTGCAATGGCGACCGGCATCGACGATTCAGTCCCTACCATTTGGGTAGCAAGCGAACGCCCTTCCATATTGACCAGCACCCGTTGACGCAGCTTAATACGGTCAAAGTCAGTCTCGTTATTGCGATAAGTGGTTTGAGTCCATGAGCCTGAATCAACATAATCGTAAAACATCCGTGGTACTTTGCGCTCAGCCACACGGCGTAAGTCTTCGATCTCAGTGATTTTACTTAGATCTTTTTTCATAGTTTTTCTCGCCGATAAAGGGGCTTTTTTTATTTTATAATAGGTTTAGCTGCTTTCATCTAGTAATTGCTGTAAATCCATCACTGAAAACGGATAATTCAAACGCTTATTCTCAGTTAATATCACCGGAATAGTGGTCGCAAACGCCATCATTAGAGTTTCATCAAAATCGGCAATATCAACGTGCTGATAAGTGATAGGCTGGACCGCTTGGAAGCGTTTCATTAGCGCTTCAGCCTGCTCACATAAATGACAATTAGAGGTACCCAGTAGCCACCATTCCTGTTTCTTATTGGATTCAGATAAGCTGGGCATAGCCTTAATAATCGCCGCTCTTAGCGCCTTCGCGGAAGACTGGGTGCCGGGTTTTGCATAATTATGATTGCTGTGAGCACTTATATTTATATTCATATACACACTTTTGAGTTAAAGTTTTAAGGCTACTGATTTATTGCTATATGATAAAGAAATCGTACCAATAATGACAGCGATTGTCGGATTAGGTAAGATAGCCTACTTGCATATCTTATACCTATTCCTAATCTTTATTTATGACACTTATGTTTTAGTCGCTTTTTTAACCATTCGGACACCTTACGCATGACAAGTTTTGGCAAATTTATGAAACGGCTGCTATTGGCATTAATGCTCTTAGTGGTCGCTTTTCATGTATTAGTAGCAGGGCTGCTATTGATATGGAAAACTCAGCCGATTAACAATAGTATGTTTATGCTCACTCATCGCTTAACGGGCGGCAGCGTTACCCAAAATTGGGTGGAGTATGACGCTATTGCCAAGTCCGCCAAACAAGCAGCTATTGCCAGTGAAGATTCAAAATTTAGTCATCATAATGGCTTTGATCTTGAAGGTATTGAGGTAGCGATGAAAAAGAACGAAGCTTCAGGTAAAGCTTCGGTTGGGGGCTCAACGATTACTCAGCAACTAGCGAAGAATTTATTTTTGACTTCGCATCGCTCTTATATTCGTAAAGGTGAAGAAGCGATTATTACCGTTATGCTTGAGACGTTTTGGGATAAACAGCGAATTCTGACTGCTTATTTGAATGTGGCCGAGTTTGGTAACGGTATTTATGGTATTGAAGCTGCCTCTCAGCATTATTTTAATAAGTCAGCGGCCAATATCAACCGTGACGAGTCAGCATTACTAATCAGCATGCTGACCAATCCTAAATATTACCAAGATCATCAAAGTGATAGACGTCTGCGTAATAAGCAGCGCATCGTCAAAAAGCGGATGAATAATGCCGTATTGCCGCAAGCAACATAAATGGTAGTGAGGTGTTGATTAGTAGTAAGATTTTGAGTAGCAGTTATGCTTAAATGAAGTAAATAGTGACCAATAACGACTAATAACAAGGATGGAGGGCGCAATATGGCAAATGTAAATAAGCAGCAAACTGATAAAGCTGATAGCGACAGTGTCAATAAAAACAGTATCAATCACGAAAGAGCAGATGACAATTCTCTGACCCAAATCGATTGGCAGCGTTCTGAGGACGGAAGCTATTCACCGAGCAGTTATATCAATCGTGATTTGTCCTTATTACAGTTTCATTTGCGCGTATTGGCGCAGGCAGCCAGTCCACGCCACCCTTTGCTTGAGCGCCTATTTTTCTTAATTATTTTCTCTTCCAATATGGATGAGTTTTTTGAGATTCGTGTTGCTGGTATTATGCAAAAGCTCAACCTTGGTAACGTCGCCACCAGCCCGCACGGTATGCGTCCTAGTGAGGTTTTAAACGAAATATCAGCAGTGGCTCACGACGCTATTGATGAGCAGTATCGCATTCTTAATGAAGATGTTTTACCAGCCTTAGCAGAGCAAGATATTCGCTATCTAAAACGTGATGAGCTCAATGCGGAGCAGTCGGCATGGATGAAGCGTTATTTTACTGAACAGGTCTCACCAGTGCTTACGCCTATCAGTATCGATCCGGCGCATCCATTCCCGCGCTTGGTCAATAAAAGCCTGAATTTTATCGCTACTATAGAAGGCAAGGACGCTTTTGGTCGTGATATTAATTTAGCGATTGTCCCCGCGCCGCGTAGCTTGCCACGGGTGATACGTCTGCCGGATGAGCTTACCGACGGCAAAGAACATCATATTATGCTTTCAGCCGTGATCCATGAACATGTGGGCGAGCTATTTCCTGGTATGAATGTAACCGGTTGCCATCAGTTTAGATTAACCCGTAACGCAGATTTGGACTTGGCTGATGATGTCGATGATATTGCTAAAGCATTAGAAGGCGAGCTTGAGAACCGCCGTTTTGGTGACAAAGTACGCTTGGAGGTCACCACCGATTGTCCGACAGCTATTAGTGATTATTTGCTTAATGAGTTTGAACTTCATGATAACCAATTATACCGAGTCAATGGGCCGGTCAATCTGACCCGGTTATTATTTGATTTTAATATTCCAGAGCTACGCTATCAGCCATTCACTCATATCATGCCCAAGCCATTTCGGCGTGAGTTTGATAAACTCGATCGCTCCACCAGCATGTTTGGCGCCATGCGTAAAGGCGACGTGCTAGTGCACCATCCTTTTCATGCATTTGCGCCTGTTATTAATTTGCTATGGCAAGCTGCTACTGACCCTAAAGTGTTGGCTATCAAGCAAACGCTATACCGCTCAGGCACCAATTCTGAGATAGTGCAAGCACTTGCCGCCGCTGCCCGTAATGGCAAGGAAGTTACCGCTGTTATTGAGCTACGTGCACGTTTTGATGAAGCGTCGAACATCGCTGTCGCCAACTACTTACAAGAGGCTGGCGCAGTGGTAGTTTATGGCATTGTCGGTTATAAGACCCATGCCAAGCTTATGCTTATTGTCCGCCGTGAAGACAATTATATCCGTCGTTACGTGCATTTAGGCACCGGTAATTATCATGCTGCCAACGCTAAAGTCTATACCGATTATGGTCTATTTACCGCTGATCCTGATATCTCAGAGGACGTGCACAAAATCTTCCAAGAGCTTACCGGTATGGGCAAACCAGCTAATCTGAAAAAACTACTCCATGCGCCCTTTACCTTGCATGATAAATTGATGAGCTTTATTGACGATGAAATAGCTCATGCTAAAGCAGGCAAGCGTGCGCACATTATTGTCAAAGTCAATGCGCTAACGGAGCGCCGCTTGATTGATAAGCTCTATGATGCTTCGCAAGCTGGGGTCAAAATTGAGCTGATTTTACGCTCTATTTGTTGCCTACGTCCCCAAGTAAAAGGGCTGTCTGAGAATATCACTGTGCGCTCGATCGTTGGTCGCTTTTTGGAGCACACACGAGTTTATTACTTCCATAATAATGGCAATGAGCGCCTGTATTGTGGTAGTGCCGACTGGATGGATCGCAACTTATTCCACCGTGTTGAAGTAGCGTTTCCTATCGAGGACAAAAAGCTATTCAAACAGATTTATCAAGATGGTCTGCAAAACTATTTACAGGATAATGTACAAGCTTGGGTGTTAAATGGTGATGGCGTTTGGCAACAAGTTCAGCGTGCTGTAGACGAGCCTATACACATTGCTCAAGACTATTTGCTCAAGACTATTAATCATGTAAGCGAATCAACTTAAATGCTATCAAATTTGCACCGATTCTATCTGAGCACTGGTTACAAACTGCCTTTTAAGCTCACAATTATTCACATATTGATACGGCAGTGCACTGGCGTATAGGTAAATTTCTTATCTATACTTAAGTCAAGTTAAACCAGTTAGATGGAACATTGAGATTGAAATGGTTATAGCTGCTATAGGCGTTTCAATCGATCAGTATGTGCCGTTTATGCTATAGCTATACCAAAATATAAATAAGATAGGAGATAGGTAATGACTACTGATAATAATCACACTGATAAATCGGATGTAAGAGAAGCGGCTGAAAAGGCTAATGTCGAGCAAATTGAAAAGAATTTGAATGGTAACTTGAAGGATGAAAAGGCAACGAATGAGCCAGAAAACTTGACTGAAGAGCAAGAAACTTCCTTTATAAACCAACAAGTACGTACTGATAAGTAAGAGTTTATAAGTAAGGTTAAAAGCATCATTTATCAAGTTTTTCTCCTTATTATGTATACCAACTATCATAAAGCCTTACTACTATAAACAAACTACTATAACCAATGCATGCGAGGGATATGCCATGACCAATAATAATAAAGTGGTTAATAATGATCCTACTGAAGAAAAAGTAGTGGTTAATGACCCAGCTTCAACAAAACCAGAAAACCCAAGAGACAGTTATGAAGGGCGCAAATACGACCCAGAGATAGACGGTCCTATACAAGACTCCCAAGAGACTGATGAAGTGTATTCTGACCCGAGAAAAGAAGAAGATTTACCTGCTGGTGGTAAGAATGTCGGAGATTTAACGGCTGATAACTTGGGCCGAGATGACTTATAATTTAGCTCAAAATGCTTAGCTCTGTAACCTTACTTTAATTACAACAATAATAAGCAGCCACCATTTGCTGAGAAGTTGATTAGCTTTGCATTTAATGGTCTTTTCTCATCTAAGAGCGCCACTAACTATCCAGCGCCAATCGTTCTAATAACCTTTTATATATATGGAGAAAGATATGGAAACCAAGGATCCTGCTCTAACGAAAACCCCAATCACTGACACTACTGAAACAGCAGCTCGGGCAGAGACAGCAAATGTAAAAGTAGCTGATAATCGTGCAAATCATGAAGATATTGAAGATAACACTACAATTAACAAGGGAACGGATACTTTTGAAGAAGATATTGTAGAAACCCAGCATGTTAACGACGACGATAACCCAGCACGTCAACCCGATCGCCGTGACCAACAAGGTAGCTCGCCTTTTGATGGTAATATCAACGAGGATACAATGGGGAGTGAGGGTGAAAAAAGCGAAGAAATTACGGATATGAATCGTTATGCCAGTGTGGATAATGCACAGTCACGTATATTGAACCCTGATGAAAAAGATCCAGATTAATACACAGTCTGAGAACATAGCGTAGACTTTTATGGACTTTATCCCATCATAAATTTTATGACCATAAACGTATAACTATAAACCTATAATTATAAAAAGGAATAGCCATGAGTACATCAAAGGATATCAATCCAGATAAAAATAAGGATTATGAGTTAAAAGATGCGGGTGATAACGAAGGTATCGTTCCTGATGATGCGCTACAAAAGGTAAATCCAGCTGCTGCTGAGAAAGCGACTGCTGATCATGATATCCATAATGTAGCAAAAAATGTTAAGCAGTATGATACTGACCTGACTGAGAATAAAAAGTAAAAAACCAAAGCAGCATCTATTAACGATAGGTTTATAATACATAACAGTAGCTAGAAATGATAAAGCAATGGCAAATGGCCATTGCTTTTTTTATGGCTTTTAAACCATTAGTTGGAAAAAAATTAAGCCGCAGGCTCGCCACTATGAAAGCGCAGCTCAGGGTCAGGACGGGTTATAAGCTCACTCTCTACTTGTTTAAAAAAAGCCACCCGCTCATCAATATTATCTGTAGATAAAGACTGTGCTAATGCTAGGTAATCCTCAAAATGACGGCTTTCAGACTTAAGTAAATAACGATAATATTTAGCCAAACGCTCGTCATCCATAGCTGTCGCCAGCGCCGCAAAACGCTCACAGGAGCGCGCTTCAATAAAGGCGCCAATGATCAATACATCAACCATGGCTGCCGGCTCGTAAGTGCGTTTATGTTTAAGCATACCCTTAGCATAACGGCCTGCACTTAGATATTCCCATTGCTGCCCGCGCTCATGCATGATGCCTAAAACCTGCTCGTAGTGGAGCATCTCTTCACGGATCAATTGTGCTAATTTACGCTGAAGCTCATAAGAGAACTCATAACGAAATAGGAGGTTCATAGCGGTTCCAGCCGCTTTTTTCTCACAATTAGCATGATCTTGGATGATGAGGGGCAGATTATCAATGGCCGCCTTGACCCAAGCTTGCGAAGTTCTGCCACCTAAAAAATCATAGACAGCTGACAAATCCACCTTTATAGGCGTCTTTAGCTGATTAATATCGGTGCTGTCATTATTACTGTCATCGCTTAGGTCATCAGTGCTATTTCCTACGCTTAAGCTATAGTTATTATAATCATCAGAGTTGATATTTGAGCGGTTATTACTTTTGTTACTAATAGAAGGGTTTTCGTTGGTATTCATAGTTTAATCAAGCTGTATCAAGAGGTGGTTATCTATAAACGGTTATTTCATTTATAGATTATAACAGTAAATATACCTACTAACTGAGCGCTATTAAATAATGGCAAACTGGCTGGCAAACCGCTAAAACCTCTCTGAAATGATTGCTTACAGTTTAAGTTTACTCTTAAGTCTACTTGTATAACCAATATTAAAAAGCTACCTAAGGCAGTCAGGCTATAGAACATCATTTGTATATAATGCCAATATTTATATACTAAATACCTTATCCTTGTTTATTTCGTTATTTGATAGTAGGATAATATTTTGCTTTTAGGGCAATTTATCTTACTATCAAATAACCCTCCCACCCATAACATATAAGGACAACAATATGAGTCAGGCTTCTCATGCTAATCGTATCCAAAAAGGAATTCTTGCAATAGACCAACAATTATATGACTTCATCGAAAATGAAGTACTGCCTAGAGTTGATATTGATTCGGACAGTTATTGGTCAGGTTTTGAAAAGGTAGTCCAGACATTTACGCCGCGTAACAAAGAGCTGTTAGCGACTCGTGATGATATTCAAGCAAAAATAGATCAGTGGCATTTGGACAACCCTGCCAAAAATGGTGAGATAGATTTTCCAGCTTATAAAAAGTTTTTACAAGATATTGATTATTTATTGCCAGAAGGCGAAGATTTTACCGTAACAACTGAAAATGTTGATGACGAAATTGCTCATATCGCAGGGCCACAGTTGGTGGTGCCCGTACGTAACGCTCGTTATGCGCTAAACGCTACCAACGCACGTTGGGGCAGCTTATACGATGCTCTATACGGTACCGATGTCATCAGTGAGGAAAACGGTCAAGAAAACAAAGGCGGTTATAATCCTACTCGCGGTGCGGCGGTAGTCGCTTATGCCAAGCAGTTCTTGGATGATAACTTTGCTTTAGAATCAGGTTCTTATACAGAAGTAACCGGCTTCAAGGTAGCGGATGGTAAGCTAGTAATCGCTCAAGGAGATAACAGTACCCAACTACAAGACCCTAGCAAGTTTGTTGGTTATGTTGGTGATGCCGATAGCCCAACCGGTATTTTATTAAAAAATAATAAACTACATGCCGAGATTCAAATCGATAGCAGTAATCCGATCGGTAAAGACGATCCTGCTGGTATCAAAGATGTACTGCTCGAGTCGGCGGTGACGGCTATTCAAGATTCTGAGGACTCTATCGCTGCGGTTGATGCAGAAGAAAAGGTAGAAGTCTATCGCAACTGGTTTGGCCTGATGAATGGTGATTTGGAAGAGACTTTTGAGAAAGGCGGTAAGACCCGTACTCGTAAGCTAAATCCAGATCGTGAATACACTACGCCAGATGGCGGCAAATTAGTGCTTCCAGGTCGCTCACTATTACTTATCCGTAACGTCGGACACTTGATGCAGAACCCTGCTATTTTGGTCGATTTAGGAGAAGGTCAAGAAGAGATCTTTGAAGGTATTATGGATGCGCTAATCACGCCACTATTATCTATTAATGATATCAAAGGTAAAAACGAGCTGTCGAACTCGCGCAAAGGCTCTATGTATATCGTTAAGCCTAAAATGCATAGCCCAGATGAAGTTAAAATGGCCAATGACTTATTTGATGCTTCAGAAGATTTATTAGGTCTGCCACGTAATAGCCTAAAGATAGGTGTGATGGATGAAGAGCGTCGTATGACGGTCAACCTTAAAGAAGCCATCCGCCAAGCAAAAGAACGCGTTATCTTTATTAATACCGGCTTCTTAGATCGTACAGGCGATGAGATGCATACCAGTATGAATGCGGGTCCTTTCGTACGTAAAGGCGATATGAAGTCGCAAACTTGGCAGCCTGCGTATGAGCAGTGGAACGTCGATATCGGTCTTGAAACTGGCCTACAAGGACGTGCTCAGATTGGTAAAGGCATGTGGGCCAAGCCTGATGAGATGAAAGAGATGATGGATACCAAAGCGGCGCATCCACAAGCTGGAGCTAGTACCGCATGGGTTCCTTCGCCTACTGGTGCCACTTTGCATAGCATGCATTACCACCAAGTCAATGTCTCTGATGTGCAGGATAGCCTCAAGTCACGTACTCGTCCTAGTGTCGACGATATCTTGACCATACCGCTAGCCAAGGATACCAACTGGACTGACGAAGAAAAGCAGAACGAGCTTGAAAACAACGCTCAAGGTATCCTAGGTTACGTCGTACGCTGGGTCAACCAAGGAGTAGGCTGTTCTAAAGTTCCTGATATCAATGATGTCGGCTTGATGGAAGACCGTGCCACCCTACGTATCTCTAGTCAGCATATTGCTAACTGGCTACATCACAACGTCGTCAGCGAAGAGCAGGTGATGGAGGCGATGAAGCGTATGGCAAAAGTTGTTGATGAGCAAAACGCCAATGATCCTGCTTATCAGCCTATGGCGACCGACTTTGATAACTCTTATGCCTTTAAAGCCGCTTGTGATTTAGTATTCAAAGGTCGTGAGCAGCCAAGTGGCTATACTGAGCCGTTATTGCATCAAGCACGTCGTGATCTAAAGTCTAGTGCATAACTTAGTAATTAGGACTTAGTAATTAGGCTTTTATGACCCGATAGATTATCAGTTCTATTTGATAACTATCTTCTCTTTGAGCTATTTTTGATAAGACCTTCATCTGTTTTGGCAGGTGAAGGTTTTTCTATGGAAAATATATATTGTTGATAACTACTAATAAACGCTTTGATATCAGCTAATAACAGAAGTTTTAGCAATCTTTTATAAAAAACTATTAACAAAAGTTAAAAAAGATGTTGCAAATTATGTCAGAGTTGTTATGCTTATAGCTGAAGTATGAGTTTGGTAACGGATGTTACACACTAGAGTGTTAAAGACCCAAGTTTACATAGTAGTTACATTGAGACGTGCTTTCATAGTTACAACCGTGTAATTTTTGGTTTTTTCTTCTTACAGTAATAGCACTTCGCCACGCTTGTTTCTGACTGATTTCGGTAGCCAGTTACACATTATATCTTTGAGGATTTGTGACGATACCATTTTGAGCACTCGCTAATAATAGCTCGCTCATTACTAAAATTGTAAAGTGGAGATACCCATGAAAAAACTACTTTTAGCTACAGCAATCGCTGCTCTATCTGTATCTGCAGCGCAAGCGGCACCGACTGTCTATGGTAAAGCATTCGTTACTGCTGATTATGTCGATAAAGAAGCTTACGTCTTTGATGGAACTAATGTTGTAAAAGAAGACAATAGCACCGTAGAGATTAACTCAAATGCTTCACGTATCGGCTTAAAAGGTTCTGAGGCCATGACTGCTAATACTGATGTGATTTATCAGTTAGAATATGGTATTCGTGTTGATGGTGATGATAGAACTTTTAAAAGCCGTGATACCTATCTAGGTCTTGCTAATAAAGACTTTGGTCAGTTCCGTGCTGGTCGTAACTTCGCTGTTATTGACTATATCAATAACGTCGCAATCAACGAAGGTTACTGGGATAATTTAGGCGCTAACACTCTTAGTGAGAATGACATCGTTTCAAGCCGTAACTTAACGGATGGCACTCGTATTGATAACTCAATCGTTTGGATTGCACCAAAATATAACGACCTACCATTACAGCTTGCGCTTATGTATGGTGCTGATGAAAGCTTTGAAAATAGTGACAATGGTTTTGGTGCTTCATTAATGTTTGACCAAGGTACCGGTTTTACTGCGGGTATCGGTTATGATAAAGACATGAGTATCGGAACGGGCGGTGATATCATCCGTGGTACTGCTAGTGTTGATCTAGGTAATTACGTTGCTTATCCAGTAACTTTGGGTGTGCTATATCAGGAAGCTGATTATGATCACGAAGCTGGCTACCTTTACGACTCTAAAAAAGAGAAAGGTTTAGTGGTTAGTGCTGAGATGGGTCTAACTAATTTTGCTCGCCCAGCTTCTGTTTACTTACAGTACAACAAAACTGATAACCTAAGTGGCTTCAGTGGTGCTGATTCAGACCAAATCGTCTTGGGTGGTAAGTACAAGTATAAAGACAACATGATTGCTCATGCTTATATCGGTCAAAACTCAGCCGATAGTGTTGCTCGTTATCTTGACAGCAGTGGCGTTTATCGTAGTTATGATGCCGACTTGTTTGCTGTTGGTGGCGGTCTAGAATACATATTCTAATCCAAAGCTAATACAGCTCTAAAAAAGACTCATCCTTCGGGATGAGTTTTTTATTATGTTGATTTTGACTAGTCTTATAGCTTTTATCGTAGCTTATAACGATAAGGTATTAATTTGCAGATTATTAGAACTGCTTATCTTTAAAAATATAAAGTGGAGACCTTGATGAGAAAACGACTTTTAGCCTCAATAATAGCAGGCCTCTTTGTAACAACAGCTCAGGCTGCCCCAGAGATCTATGGTAAAGCCTTTATGACCATGGATTATATCAATAGTGAAGCAGACTATGATCAGCGTATCAATGCTACTAAAGATTTTGATGAAGACTCATTTCAGATCAATTCAAACTTCTCTAGGATAGGCTTGAGAGGCTCTGAGGCTATGACGACCAATACTGATGTCGTTTATCGATTAGAGTATGGCATTGAGATTGATGGCGAGGATAGAACCTTTCAAAGTCGTGATACTTATTTAGGATTAAACAATCAAGACTATGGCGAGTTTCGCTTTGGTCGCAACTCCTCGGTCTTCAGCTATGTGTACGAACCTATGGTTACTAGAGCTTACTGGGATAATTTAGGTAAACGTACCCTCAATGATAGTGGAGGTGCTGCTGCTCTAAATATGCTTGATTATACACGCTCAGACAATTCGGCATTATGGATTGCTCCTGAGTACAACGACTTACAGTTGGTCGTTCAATATGTCGCTGGCGAGAGTTTCGATAATAATGAAGACGGTTATGGAGCATCAATAAAGCTTGCTAAAGCAGCCTATACTGCCGGCCTTGCTTACAGTAAAGATATCGAGGCTAGTGGTAGTATCAACACTTTAGATTTTGTCACTGACGATAATGTTGAGGGTAGAGTCAGTTATGGCGGTGATGCTATTCGCGGTACTTTAACTGTCGATTTGGATAAATATATCGACCTAGGCACGCCTATAACTTTAGGCGCTGTCTATCAGCAAGCTGATTATGACTTTAGAGGTTCTAAGAAAGAAAAAGGTCTAATAGTCAGCGGTAAGATGGCACTGAATAACTTTGCTAAACCCACCACGGTCTATTTACAGTACAATAAGACAGACAATCTAAATGGTATCAGTAATAATGATTCGGATCAGATTGTACTGGGTGGTGAATACCAGTTTAAAGACAACATTATTGCTCATGCTTATATCGGCCAGAACTCAGCCGACTATACCAGTCCTATGGATCCTACGAGATCAGTAGCAGATATCGATGTCTTCGCTGTTGGTGGCGGTTTAGAGTATCTTTTTTAGCACTAGATTTTGTACTTATTGCATTTCAAATCAACTATGCAAGTAAGGGTATTGCAAACTATTTTAAAAGTGATAGGCTGGAAGGTAAATTACGAATTCGATGATAAATGTCGTCTAAGATAATTTCCGACACTAGTGACTATATATACCTTAATAAATATACCTTAATAATTTTTAGTTGCTAAGTTTCACAGCCTATCGCTGAAGTCCTAAATAGAGATCTCTCCATGAAAAAACTACTCTTAGCCACCGCTATTGCTGCGCTATCCCTATCTACTGCTCAAGCAGCTCCAAAATTTTATGGTAAAATATTTCTTACTGCTGATTATATTAATGCCCAAGCAGATATAAATACCCGTCTTGGTCCCAATGAAACCACCGAAGCTTTAGATAACTATGACGAGAATACCATAGAGCTTAATTCGCATGGATCTCGTATAGGTCTTAGAGGTTCTGAGGCTATGACTGAAAATACTGATGTCATTTATAAACTAGAATATGGTACTAGTGTTGATGGTGATGACAAAACCTTTAAAAGTCGAGATACTTATTTAGGGCTAGATAATAAGACGTTTGGTCAAATCCGTGTGGGCCGTAACTCATCCGTACTTGGTGAAGTGGATAAATCTATCGTTACCGAAGGTTATCTCGATAATCTAGGAGACAGTAAGCTAAAAAGTGAAGATGAGCTTAGAGCACTAAATATGCTTGATGATTCGCGGCAAAGTAATTCTATAGTATGGATTTCACCTAAATACCAAGATATACCCTTAGAGTTGAGGCTACAGTACGCTGCTGATGAAAGCTTTGGATCTGATGATGATAGTGATCAAGATGGTTTTGCTACTGCGCTATTATATGAGCCGGAGGCTGGCTATACTCTAGGTCTGGCTTATAGTAAAGATATGGATATTAATGATAAGATCAGAATCTTAGATCTAGCCAACCCCAATAAACCCCGTAGAAAAAATGTGGGCTATGGCGGCGACGTTATTCGTGGAGAGATAACAGCGGATGTTGATAAGTATTTTGCCTTGCCAGCGCCGGTAACTTTGGGACTGATGTATCAACAAGCTGACTATGACTTTAAAGGGTCTAAAAAAGAGAAAGGCTTAGTGGTTAGCGGAAAGATGAATTTAGAGAATTTTGCCAAACCAGCTTCTGTTTATCTTCAGTACAATAAGACAGACAACTTAAATGGCTATGATGATTCTAATTCTGATCAAATAGTACTTGGCGGTACTTATGATTTTAAAAAGAATATCACAGCTCATGCTTATATCGGCAAAAACTCAGCTGATTATGTGGCAGTAGGTAAAATAAAAGGTGTGGACGCTGATAATAATCAATATGAGCGCTATGCCAATATTGAATCTGATATTGAGGTGTTCGCCTTTGGTGGCGGTTTAGAATATAAATTCTAAATTAATCTTCTATATAAATGTTATAATAAACCTTGCTTAGATAAAAGACTTATCCCTTGAGGATGAGTCTTTTTTTATTGATCTAAATCTGCTGATAGATGAGGCCTAAACCTATTGGCTGCAGAAAATTTAAGCCAGTTTAAGTTTTGTCCTATATTTCACAGCGTATTTTTAGTAAAATCCTCTTTTACCAACTACCGATAGAGTACTATGACCAAATTTATATTTGTGACCGGTGGGGTAGTGTCCTCACTAGGAAAAGGTATTACTGCAGCTTCTTTGGCCGCAGTTCTTGAAGCCCGCGGTGTCACCGTGACCATGACCAAGATGGACCCCTATATTAATGTCGATCCGGGTACGATGAGTCCCTTTCAACATGGCGAGGTATTCGTCACCGAAGATGGGGCTGAGACCGATTTGGATTTGGGCTATTATGAGCGCTTTTTGCGTCATTCCAAAATGAGTAAAAGTAATAACTTTACTAGTGGTCGCATTTATCAAAACGTGCTTAATAAAGAGCGCCGCGGCGAGTATCTCGGTGGTACCGTCCAAGTTATTCCCCATATTACTGATGAAATTAAAAGTAAGATTATAGCAAGTGGCGAAGGCTATGATATTGCCATTATCGAGATTGGCGGCACCGTCGGTGATATCGAGTCGCTACCTTTTATGGAAGCTGTGCGCCAAATGCAAGTTGAGCTGGGCCGTAATAGAGCTATCCTCATGCATCTGACACTAGTCCCTTATATTGCCAGCGCTGGCGAGACCAAGACCAAGCCTACTCAGCATTCGGTTAAAGAGCTACGCTCTATTGGTTTGCAGCCTGATATCTTAATTTGCCGCTCTGATCATCATATATCCTCTGATAACCGTCGTAAGATTGCTTTATTTACTAACGTTGAAGAGCGTGCGGTCATCATGTGTGAAGATGCCAAGAGTATTTATCAGATACCGCGCACCTTGCACGAACAAGATCTCGATGACTTGATTTGTGAGCGTTTTGGTCTTGATTTACCAGAAGCAGATTTGAGTGATTGGGACAAGGTAGTCGAAGCCCAGCTCAATCCAGAAAAGACAGTTACCGTGGCAATGGTAGGTAAGTATGTTGAGCTGCCTGATGCTTATAAGTCTATTAACGAAGCATTATTACATGCCGGTATCACCCATAAAGCTGCGGTCAAAATTGATTATATTGATGCCGAGCATTTAGAAAGTGACGATGCACTATTTGCTCAGCTAAGTCAGGCGGACGCTGTTTTAGTCCCTGGCGGCTTCGGTGAGCGTGGTACTACCGGTAAGATTAAGGCCATCACTTATGCTCGCGAAAACAAAGTTCCTTATTTAGGTATCTGCTTAGGTATGCAGCTGGCTGTAATTGAGTATGCCCGCAATGTACTAGGTATCGACGCCAACTCTTCTGAATTTGATCGTAAGAGCGCAGAGCCTATTATTGGTCTAATTACTGAGTGGCTAGATGAGCGCGGTGAGCTACAGATTCGGACGGATAATTCAGATCTCGGCGGTACAATGCGTTTAGGTGCTCAGCAAGCTGAATTAGTCGCTGGTAGCAAGCTGGCGCAAATCTATGGCGCTACTATGATTACCGAACGTCATCGTCATCGCTATGAGATGAATAACCGCTATATCGAGCCTTTAGAACAAGCGGGCATGACCATCTCTGGCTATTCTGCCAAGCAGCATTTGGTTGAGTCGGTTGAGATAGCTGATCATCCTTGGTTTATCGCGGTGCAGTTCCATCCTGAGTTTACCAGCTCGCCTCGTGGTGGCCACCCCTTGTTTAATAGCTTTGTCAAAGCGGCAAAGAATTATAATGAAGCTAAATAAGTGCTTTAAACTAAATGATATTAATGAGTGTTATATCTAACTGATTCTCAACTTATAATGAACTATCGTAGGCTGGAGTTTTTAGCTTTGAGACTTTATAGAAGCAAAATGCTGGGCTGAAAACTTAGCCTACGTCAATAGTTTTAGAAGAGTTAAGAGTAGGATATATCTCTAATTTAGATAAAAGACTAATCTTCGGATTGATCTTTTTTTATGCTAAGCGTTTATATCTGTAATTTTGATTTTGTAGCGCTTTTATTGAGTAGCTTTCTTTTATCCCACTATCGTTTACAATAGACGACATGTCATTAATAATAATAATCAGCTAATAATCTCTAGGTAGGTCGTCATGGAAAAACTATTAACCGCTCAATCTCATATTAAGCTCAAAGATAGCCAAGGTAATACGATTAATATCGGTAACGACCAACCGTTTGTGTTGTTCGGCGGTATGAACGTGCTGGAATCAAAAGAACTAGCGTTTGAGATTGCTGAACAATATATCGATATCTGCCAGCGTTTGGGTATCGGTTATGTGTTCAAGGCCAGCTTTGATAAGGCCAATCGCTCAAGTCTACACTCTTTTCGTGGACCTGGACTTGAGAAAGGCGTAGATTGGTTGGGTCAAATCAAAGAAAAGTTCCAAGTGCCGATTATTACTGATGTGCATGAGCCTTATCAGGCGCAGCCAGTCGCAGAGGTGGCTGATATTATTCAACTGCCTGCTTTTTTGTCACGTCAAACCGATTTAGTAGAAGCGATGGCAAAGACCGGCGCCATTATTAATATCAAAAAAGCACAGTTTTTAGCGCCGCATGAGATGCGCCATATTCTTAATAAATGCTTAGAAGCAGGTAATGATAAGCTGATTCTTTGCGAGCGTGGTAGTGCCTTTGGTTATAATAACTTAGTCGTTGATATGCTGGGTTTTGATACTATGAAGCAGATGGAGGTGCCGGTATTCTTTGATGTGACTCACAGCTTGCAGCAGCCGGGCGCACGCAGTGATAGTGCTGGTGGTCGCCGTGAGCAAATTACCACCCTTGCTCGTGCGGGCATGGCGACGGGCTTGGCAGGACTGTTTTTAGAGGCTCATCCCAATCCAGAAGTAGCAAAGTGTGATGGTCCCTGTGCTTTACGTATGAGCCAGTTAGAGCCGTTTTTGCAGCAGTTGAAGCAGATTGATGACTTGGTTAAAGGCTTTAAAGTGCTAGATACCCAGTAATACATAAAATAATTATATAAAAATTTATAGGGAATACAGTTATGGCAATTCAGACAGCAAAGGTAAGTATAGAAAATATCGATGATGCCGAAGGGGTGGAGAGTGTAATGACTGCGCTCAAGAATATCAAAGGCGTTACTGCAATCGAGCTTGAGCCTGCTAGTAACACCGCCCTGATACGTTATGACAATACTGATACCAGTATTCATGCGTTTACTGCGGCGATCAGTATGGTTGATTACGTCACCCAGCCCTTTCCTATTGATGCACCGCAAAACCCACGTAATGATTAAAAAGAAAGGGCAGGTTGTCATCAGATTAATTCGTACTGAAGAGTAAGTCGTTACTGAAGGGTTTATAAAACGCTTACTAAATGAACTTGATGTTAATATTGAAATCGCTTACCGTAGTGTATAGATAACTGATGTTGGTTATCGCTGACTATTATATGATAACCTTTTTTCAATGCATAAATATTCGATAAATAAAATTTAATAAATAACAATAAGGAGCCTAACATGGCAAACCAAACTCGTATTATTAAAATTGATGGCATGACCTGTGAAGGGTGTGTCGAGAGCGTTCATAAAGTGACTGCCGATCTTGATGGGATTATGACTATTAGTGTTGAGCTTGCTGAAAATCAAGCTACCGTGACTTTTGACGATAGTAAGACCAGCGCTGAAGAGATTGCGGCGGTTATCGATGATTCTGGCTTTGATGCTACCGTTGCTAACTCATAAGTTTAGACCTATCCAACCTTTTTCACCCATTTTTCAATCATTTAATATTAAACCAGCTATTTCAGCTGGTTTTTTAGTGGGCTACTTTAAGCGCTATAGCAGCCTTGAATTGTTGATGATGATAACCATCTAAACTATATTGTTAATATATTTTTAAGTATAATAATAGCTAAGTTTTATAAATATTTATTTCTTCCACTGCTATGCCTTTAACTTCTATAACCTTATTGTGAATGGGTTATGAAGCTATAAGACTATGACGAGCTTTACCTATGACTGATTCTACTCGCATCGCAAACGATCAATCCTATGACGTTGAGACCGCTATTCAATCGAATACTCAACTACAGCCGGAACGTGCCCATCTACAGCTGGCGATTGAGGGCATGACGTGTCAGGCCTGTGCTTCACGAATCGAGAAAGTGCTCAATAAGAAGTCTGCGATCTATGAGGTAAACGTAAACTTTGCTGGCGAAACGGCTAATGTGGATTATGATCCTACTGAGACTACGCCAGAACAGGTGACTGAATGGGTTAATAAGACTGGTTTTGTCGCCAATTTGCAAGCAGGTGATACCTTATTTTCCCAAGCCGATGAAGATACAGCGACTGAATGGCCATGGCGACTGATTGCTTTATGGGTATGTTTGGTACCGTTTTTATTTGGTATGGCAGGCATGCTGGTGGGTCAAGGTATGGCTTGGATGCCGCCGGTCTGGATACAATTTATTCTAGCGACTATTGTACAGTTTGGTTTGGCACTACCTTTTTATAAGAGCGCTTGGGCTTCCATCAAAGGTGGTCTTGCCAATATGGACGTGCTGGTAGTCATTGGTACCGTAACTATTTGGGCATATTCCACTTATCTGTGGCTTACTCATGGTGATGGTAGTCTCAATAGCTTACTCCAAAGCTCTCATGCAGGTGGTCATGGTCCAGCAGTATATTTTGAAGCTGGGGTGATGGTTATTGCTTTTGTGCGTACGGGAAAATATTTAGAAGATCGTACCAAAAAGCATAGCCTAAACAGTATCGATCTATTATTATCTTTGACTCCTGATGAGGTTGAGCAGCAACAGCCAAACGGTGATTTTCATAACGTGGCGTTACAAGAGGTACAAGTAGATGATATCTTACGGGCTAAGCAAGGTAGCAGAGTGGCCACCGATGGTATCGTCGTTGACGGTAGTGGCTGGTGTGTAGAGAGCCATTTAACCGGTGAGTCCGTACCGCTCAAAAAAGAACCTGGAGATGCGTTGTTAGCGGGCGCTTTGGTTGAAAATGGTAGTTTGTTATATCGAGTCCGTGCCAAGGGCAGTGATACTAAGCTTGGCGATATGGTGCAAGCGCTCAGTGACGCTCAGGGCTCAAAAGCTAATTTGGCTCGGATAGCTGATAGAGTTACAGCTATCTTCGTACCAGTAGTCGTTGCTATCTCAATAATTACCTTTGGGCTGACTTGGTGGCTAACGGGTATGGTAGATACGGCTTTGATGCATGCGGTATCAGTGTTGGTTATTGCTTGTCCATGTGCGCTTGGTTTGGCTACCCCAGCTGCCATTATGGCAGGAATGGGGGTGGCAGCGCGCCATGGGGTTTGGTTCAAAGACGCACAAAGTTTGGAAGCGGCTGGTAATATTGATACGGTAGTGCTCGACAAAACCGGCACTTTGACCATCGGTAAACCTACTATCGTTGATCAAGTAATGGTCGATAGATCTTTAGCAGTAGATGACGTCTTGCAACTTGCCGCAAGCGTTGAAGCGCATGCTAGTCATCCTTTAGCAACGGCTCTTATCAATGCTGCCAAAGAGCGTAATTTACCACTGTTACCGGTTACTGATATCAGTGTGGTGAAAGGAGCAGGCATTCAAGCCAATATTGCAGGGTTAGGTATGGTAAAAGTGGGTACTGCAGAGTATACCAATTTAACCTTACCGAAGCTGATGCCTAAAGTGTGGCAAATTGCCAGTACCGTCGCCATCAGTATTAATGATGAGCCTCTAGGTGCATTTGCTTTGGCTGATGATCTTAAGTCGGATACGCCGCAGGCTATTACGGCCCTTCAAGACGCCGGTATTGATGTTATCTTGATGAGTGGTGATAAGCAATCGGTAGTTGACCATGTAGCAGCACAGCTGGGGATTAAAGCCGCTTACGGTAAAATGAGTCCCCGTGATAAAGCCAGTCAAATTGCCAAACTACAAACAGCAGGTCACAAAGTGGCTATGGCAGGGGACGGTGTCAATGATGCGCCAGCCATGGCTACCGCTGATGCCAGCTTTGCTATGTTTGAAGGTACGGACGTAGCACAGCATAGCGCCTCCGCTCGTTTGATGGGGGAATCGCTTATGCACATTGATGCGGCGCAAAAGATTGCTAACGCCACGCTACGTAATATCAAACAAAACTTATTTTTTGCCTTCCTTTATAATACTCTAGGTATTCCACTTGCCGCCTTTGGCTTTTTAAATCCTATGATTGCTGCGGCAGCTATGGCGCTTAGCTCCATCTCTGTACTGATGAACGCTCTGCGCTTAACTCGCTTCAAAACTGAAGTGGAGCTCGATAATACGGTATCCAAATAATATTTAAACATTTTGCCTCAATATTTTTAAGACATTCTCCAATAGTATCTTGAATAATCATTAGGGTGTATTGAGTACTTCATACGCCCTAGTAGGGGTTGCTAAGATAGGCGATGTTTAAAGCAAATTATGCTATTATGCCAAATACGATAACCAAGTTATTATTAAGCTAATAAAGTGCCAGATTAGTGGTAAATAATCTGCTTTATGTTCGGTTAATGAATAGTAAATAAGCGCTGAGCATTGCATCAAGGCTAATATTTTGGTTATACGAATTACCCTAATTTTATATAATATCCCTTTTTTATCCCACACACTTGGCATGACCAAAGGAATTAACACCGACTATGTACGCTGAAGAAATCAAAAACGCTACCGAGATTAAAGACATTCGCGCTCGTGAAATTTTAGACTCACGTGGTAATCCAACGATTGAAGCTGATGTTATTTTGGCTGATGGCAGAGTGGGCCGTGCCGCTGCCCCTAGTGGCGCCTCAACAGGTTCACGTGAAGCGCTTGAGCTACGTGATGGGGATAAGTCTCGTTACATGGGTAAGGGCGTCAAAAAGGCCGTTGCCAACGTCAATAGTCAGATTCGTAGCGCACTTATCAATACTGATGTCACCGAACAGCAGCGTATTGACGATGCGATGATTGCCCTTGATGGTACTGAGAACAAAGACAAGTTGGGTGCTAATGCTATGCTAGCGGTTTCATTAGCCGCAGCAAAAGCCGCAGCAAAAGCACAAAGCCTGCCACTGCATCAATATATCGCCAACCTGCGTAATCAGACGTCGCTTACTATGCCTGTGCCCATGATGAATATTTTAAATGGTGGCGAGCATGCAGATAATACCGTTGATATTCAAGAGTTTATGATTGAGCCTGTAGGTTTCAGTAGTTTTTCAGAAGCGCTGCGAGCGGGTACGGAGATTTTCCATAGCTTAAAGTCGGTGCTAAAGTCACAAGGTCTGAATACTTCTGTAGGCGATGAAGGTGGATTTGCACCCAACCTACGTAGCAACGAAGAAGCTATTACGGTTATCATGCAAGCTATTGAGCAAGTAGGCTATAAAGCCGGTGAAGATATTCACTTAGCGCTTGACTGTGCCGCTAGCGAGTTCTACAAAGATGGCAGATATGTTTTGGCAGGCGAGGGCAATAAATCTTTTGATAGCCAAGGGTTCTCTGATTATTTAGTAGGACTGACCCGTCAATATCCTATTATCTCTATCGAAGATGGTCTTGATGAAGGCGATTGGGATGGTTGGAAGTATTTAACCGAGCAAATTGGCGATAGAGTACAGTTGGTTGGTGATGATTTGTTTGTAACCAATCCAGCTATCCTGCAAGAAGGTATCGATAAAAATATCGCTAACGCTATCTTGATTAAGTTCAACCAAATCGGCACTTTGTCAGAAACTTTAGATGCTATCTACTTGGCCAAAAATAATGGCTATGCGACGATCATCTCGCATCGCTCTGGCGAAACAGAAGACAGCACCATTGCAGATCTAGCGGTGGGTACTGCTGCTGGTCAGATCAAGACTGGTTCACTTTGCCGCTCGGATCGTGTTGCAAAATACAATCAGCTACTGCGTATAGAACAACAAGTCCGTGCCAGTTACCGCGGTGCAGATGAGTTCATTGGTCTACGTG
The DNA here is from genome assembly GCF_904846315.1 of Psychrobacter jeotgali. Classification (NCBI taxonomy): domain Bacteria; kingdom Pseudomonadati; phylum Pseudomonadota; class Gammaproteobacteria; order Moraxellales; family Moraxellaceae; genus Psychrobacter; species Psychrobacter jeotgali. Next base: position 1,541,493 of record NZ_CAJHAF010000001.1, on the reverse strand, counting down.
GCTAAATGCTGAAGCAAAGTGCTAATATTAGTATTAGCGCTTTGCTTTATATACCTTTCACCTTGTTCGATGTTATTATTATATGAAATATTTTAGCCAGTTTATGCTACTTGCTTTAGCGGTTGCCGTGCTATCAGGGCTGCAATATCAGTACTGGTTTGGTCAAAATGGTCGACTTGAGCACAACAAGCTGCAGGTGCAGATTAGTGAGCAGCAACGCTTGAATAGTAATCAGACTGCGGCTAATGATTTGCTACGTACCGATGTCCATGATCTAAAGACTGGGCTTGAGGCAGTAGAGGAGCATGCTCGTTTAGATCTAGGCTTGATAAAGCCTAACGAGACTTTCGTACAAGTTTCTACCGCACCCACGACCCACACTAGTCAGTGACTTTATCCGTTTCGTCGCTAGTCAGTACGTTATTATATTTATAATGCTTTGTTTTTAGCGTGTTAGTTAGTAATATCCATACAATATTTATTTCTTTCGCCCTCTGTCCGATATCATAATATGAACACCAATCCTAAAGTCTATGCCATGATTGTCGCTGCTGGACGTGGTAGCCGTTTTGGTGCCTCTATCCCTAAGCAGTATGTGCTTTTAGGTGGCCAAACGTTACTACAGCGTAGCGTTGCCAGATTGGCAACTAGTGATTATATTACTGACTGCTGGTTAGTTGTGGCTAGTGATGATGATATTGCACGAACTTTGAATTTTGCTTTGCCTGTTTATTATACGCTTGGCGGCAATGAGCGTTGGCAGTCGGTATTCGCAGGTGTTGAGGCAATAATGGCAGCGGGTGCAAAGCCCTCGGATCTCATTTTGATTCATGATGCCGCTCGTCCTGCCGTGCCCCAAACTGATATAAATCAAGTGATAGAATCGGCCATGCATGAGCATTATGGGGCTATTTTGGCAGCTCCTGTAGCTGATACCCTAAAGCAGTCTTATGTGCTCTCTAACGCTAATGTAGCTGCTGACCATCAAGATAGCGCTAACAGTCATTCAAGTAATAATGAAACTAATAGTATAAACAATAGTCAGCAATGTTATGCTAAACATACCATAGATCGTACTGGTATTTGGCAAGCACAAACCCCGCAGGTTTTTCGAGTAGATCAACTATATAGAGTCCTGTCTTACGTCAAAGAGCAGCACCTGAGCATTACTGACGAAGCTAGTGCTTTTGAGTATTTAGACTTACCTATCCGCTTAGTTGAAGGTAGCCGCCAAAATATCAAACTGACTTATCCTGATGACAATCTATTGCTAACCTCTATAATAAAGGCTCAGAGCGAACCTTCATTCTAAAATACCAAACCTCCAAAAATTTATTCCTTAAACACTATAGGTCATAGTAGAGCTTATGGTGTTTTTTTATTTTAAAGTATATGCTACCTATAGCTAGATAGTAGTCTGCTTCCCATCCTTTCGTACCTGAGGCATTAGTTCGTTATTTATAAGAATTAGCCTCTAAAAACAACTAGATTTTTTATAAAACTTTGTTCAGTTACAAGAAAGGCTGGCAGTCTTATCACAAAAGTTTGCTTTATTGACCTAATTGTCCTACACTGTAACTAACTTAATACAATCAATAATAAATCTTATAATATCAATAATATAGAAAGCACCCTGTATTACTAATTATTCTACTTCTATATTGTTTACTTTAAGTCTCATAGATCAGAAGTGAATGCCATAATAAGGAGAAGCAGATTGTTAAAGGCTGCTGATACAACAAACTTGAAGAGCTCAGAGCTCTATCAGCTGGTTTACATAAGCCGTATTACTTCAACAGGCTTATCAGGCGCTAGTACGCTAAACGATATAGCTGATCATTCTATAAAAAACAATCAAGCGGATAAGGTGACCGGTATTCTTTGCTATGGCAATGGTTACTTTTTTCAGTGCGTTGAAGGCACTGAGCAAGCATTAACCAATCTAAAAAACCGATTGTTAATGGATAATCGTCATAAAGAGATAAAAGTACTGGATTTTTCAGTCATTAATCAGCGTCGTTTTTCTAGTTGGTCTTTACGCTCTATTATTCTTGAGCGCTGGATGGTTGATGATTCTAGAGTCAAAGCTTTGATGCCATTTAAGCCCTATACTTGGGTTGAAGATGAATGGGTACAGTTTTTAAATGTGTTACAAAACTATTATGAGCAGCAAGAGAAAAAGGAAGAAGTGGATATGCAGCCTATTAAATATAAAGCCTTAGGGGTTACTTTAGGTAAAGTCGTTAGCCAGCATCAAGCTTTCTTTTTGATTCAAACAATATTAGGTTTGTTAATTGTGGCAGCACTATTTTGGGTTTTGCTATCAGATAAAATATTTTAAACTTATAAGTTTTAAGGTATTGTTATAAGGCCAGCGTTTTGCTGGCTTTTTAGTTTTTATGAGTTTCTGAGGAGTTATAGTCTATGCTGCTCTTAAGTTATAAAAAATAAAAGTAGACAGACACAAAAAAACCCTTAGAATCTATCAAATTCTAAGGGTTTAAAAATAATTATAGCTTTTAAAGACTATAGTATTTTAATATGTGGCGTCCCCAGGGGGATTCGAACCCCCGTTACCGCCGTGAAAGGGCGGTGTCCTAGGCCTCTAGACGATGGGGACTAGGTACTACACCTTCAGCTGCTTTCACCATTTATGCTGAAGTGGTGCACATTTTAGTGGCGCTTGCGCCTGGTGTCAAGCTTTTTTCTTCTTCTTTTTAAAGTTAAGTACCTTTTTTTGATAGCACGCCGCGGATGCAGGTCTTTATTCTTTAAATGATGACGAATCCATAATGATGTACAAATACTTATACTGATAGCCAGCAACATATAACCAAAAATGGTGCCCCATAACTTAACTTGTGGGTCCATGGCAAAGTCCTTTTTTTGAGCTAAACAAAGTGGTTTAAATATATCAAAAAGAGGGCCTATCAAAGAGATGCTATCAAAAAGATAGAAGGGTTTTGATTATGTCCTTATAATCAAATTAAATTTAAAATTAAATACAAGTCAGATGATAGAATCCTTCTAAAGTGAGTAGAGCTATTCGTTAATTATAATAATAAATTGACAATAGTTATGTTTTTATATTGTTGTTTATTACTCATCATTATCTTTGGGTTCACTCTCCGGCTCTTCTGTATACAAAGCATTGGGCAGCATCGGATAACTGTTTAGAATGTGGCAGAACAATTCAGCGGTTTTTTGGGTGTCGTATAAAGCTGAATGAGCATCTTTACCATCAAAGTCTATTCCAGCAGCCTTACAAGCTCGAGCAAGCACGGTTTGCCCAAATGCTAATGCTGATAAGGTAACGGTGTCAAAAACAGAAAACTGATGGAAAGGGTTATGATTCTTGCTATTAGTACGTAAAACCGCAGCATTCAAAAATGCCAAGTCAAAATGGGCGTTGTGTCCAATTAGCACACATTGACGGCATTCCTCCGCCCGGCGCACTTCTTTGAGACCCTTAAATAAACGGCGTAAGGCAGTTTTTTCATCTTCAGCAATAGCCTTTCGCAGCGGATTATTAGGATCGATACCGGTGAACTCAAGCGCCCGTGGCTCTAGGTTTGCGCCTTCAAAAGGCTCAATATGCGCATTCAACGCTTCTCCTGGATAAAAAACCCCTTGCTCATTTAATAGGATAGGTATACAAGCAATCTCTAACAGCGCATCAGTCTGCGCATTAAAGCCTGCAGTTTCAACATCAACTACTACCGGTAAAAATTTACGAAAACGCTCTTTGAGAGTCATAGGCGCAGACACTTCTGATTCATCAACAGTCTCATTGATGCTATCAATAGTTCTAGTCGTGACAACGTATTGGCTGGTATCGACAGTAGAGGTGTTTAAGTTGTTATTTGAGTCATTATTAGATGAATCATTTGATAAGGCTTTATCGGACTTATCAGATGGCGCAGTATTAGTCGTAGTGGTCATAGCAGGTTAAATCACTTTTATCAGTCAAATTGTACTTTATCATTTATCAGGTTTAATACGAGTTTATAAATGAGAGGAGTTTTGGTATTAAAATAGAGAGCTTAATAAGTTGTAAGCTGACACTATAATTGATTTATAGCATCAGCTATCGATATCTATGAGCTAAAAAGTTAGGTTTTTCTGGGACTTAACTTTTAATAGACCAAGGCAAGTATTCACCCGCCATTAATGGCGTCAATTTTGAGTTATCAAAATAAGGATAGTCGGCGGGTACTTGCATAGGTTGATTGATCAAAGTAACCGTAGTCTCGTTGACAGGTAGACCATAGAACTGGGCGCCAAAACGGCTGGTAAAGCCCTCTAGCTTATCAATCTTACCGACGCTATCAAAAGCAGTAGCATATAAAGGCAGTGCTATTGATGCGCTATAGCAGCCGGCACAGCCGCAAGCGTTTTCTTTTTGATCAGTAGCATGCGGCGCAGAATCTGTGCCCAAAAAGAACTTAGGGTTGCCGCTAGTTGCGACATCCAAAAGCACCTTTTGATGTTTTTCACGCTTTAAGATAGGTAAGCAATAGAAATGGGGCTTGATACCGCCCAGTAATAAATGATTGCGGTTAAACATCAGGTGCTGCGGAGTAATAGTGGCGGCGACTTGATTGCCTTGCGACAAGATAAAATCAGCGGCATCACTAGTGGTAATATGTTCCATAACGATTTTTAGCGAGGGGAACTTGGCAATAATTTGAGCCAGCACTTCTTCTAAAAAGCGCTTTTCACGATCAAAGATATCAACGTGATCATGGGTAACTTCTCCATGAAGTAGCAACGGTAAGTTGTACCTTTCCATGGCCTCAAAGATACCAACACAGGCATTGATATCGGTTACGCCATCAGCAGAATTGGTCGTTGCCCCTGCTGGGTATAGCTTTACCGCTTGAACAATACCAGACTTGGCGGCTACTTCGATATCATGGGCGCTAGTTTCATTGGTCATGTATAAGGTCATGCGCGGATCAAAGGCAGCTTTACGCTCAGTGCTAACATCACTTGCTTGTAGATGATGCAAAATGCGTTGACGATAAGCAAGCGCTTCATCGGTAGTTTTTACAGGTGGTACTAAGTTTGGCATGCAAATAGCACGGTTAAAACTAGCTGCAGCATGAGGTACAGTAGTCGCTAGCGCCTTATCGTCACGAAGGTGAATATGCCAGTCGTCTGGTTGAATAATAGTTAGTTCTGTTATCGCATCAGTAGTGGGTGTCATGGCGCTCTATATCATTATATAAGGGAATAAGAAGTAGAAAATACACAGCTAAACTCGTAGCATGGCATCAGTTACTATCATAACAGGTTTACCCGTTTGACTAAATATAAGCCTACATTTTGTTGCTAACGGCTAGTATCTTGCATTTGTAAAGGCTAAACAAGCACGTGTAGGCATAGTTGCACTTTTGCCCATAGTAAATATGATGTACACTGAACAAGCAATTTATCACTCAATCCCATTTTAAGTTTAAATTTTTTTACTATTTCCCATGTAAGGAGTTTTTCATGGCTCAGCTTGATCCTAAAAATATTAATAAAATTGTCTTAGCCTATTCTGGCGGACTAGATACCTCAATTATCGCCAAATGGCTAAAAGAAACCTATGATGCTGAGGTCATTACCTTTACCGCTGATATCGGTCAAGGAGAGGAAGTAGAGCCCGCTCGCGCCAAAGCGGAAGCGATGGGTATCAAGCATATCCATATTGAAGACTTACGTGAAGAGTTCGCCCGTGATTATGTATTCCCTATGTTTCGTGCCAATGCTATCTATGAAGGTGAGTACCTATTAGGAACCTCTATCGCTCGTCCCCTTATTGCCAAGCGTTTGGTTGAGATTGCCAAAGAGCATGACGCCGATGCGATCAGTCATGGTGCTACCGGTAAAGGTAATGATCAAGTGCGTTTTGAGCTAGGCGCTATTGCTTTAGCCCCTGATGTGGTAACGATTGCGCCTTGGCGTGAGTGGGACTTATCGAGCCGCGAAAGCCTGATGCAATATGCCAAAGAGCATGATATTGCTATCGATTATGCTAGTAGTGAGAAAAAATCACCTTACTCAATGGATGCCAACTTACTGCATATCTCTTATGAAGGTGGGATTTTAGAAGATCCGTATGCTGAAGCTGAAGATAACATGTGGCGTTGGTCGGTAAGCCCAGAAGAGGCGCCTGATGAGCCTCAGTATTTAGAAATTGAGTACGAAAAAGGCGATATCGTTGCTATCGATGGTGAGACGCTTAAGCCTTATGAGGTGATGATTAAGCTTAATGAAATCGGCGGTCAACATGGTATTGGTCGTTTGGATATCGTGGAAAACCGTTACGTCGGTATGAAGTCTCGTGGTTGTTACGAGACTCCAGCAGGTACTATTATGCTAAAAGCGCATCGTGGTATTGAATCCTTGACGCTGGATCGTGAAGCGGCGCATCTAAAAGACGAGCTGATGCCACGTTATGCAAAGATTATTTATAATGGCTATTGGTTCAGTCCTGAGCGTCAAATGCTGCAAGCCTTGATAGATAAGTCGCAAGAGCATGTCAATGGCACAGTACGAGTAAAACTCTATAAAGGCTGCGTAAGTGTGGTAGGCCGTAAGTCAGATGATTCACTATTTGATGAAAAGATCGCTACTTTTGAAGATGATGCTGGTGCTTATGATCAAAAAGATGCAGAAGGCTTTATCCGTTTGAATGGATTACGCTTGGCTATTGAAGCCAGCCGTGGCCGTGATTTATCTAAGTAACTTAGATAAATCCAAATAAAAATACAATAGCGCTTTATAACAAAAGGCACTACGCTTATATAGCTAGTGCCTTTTTTATATTTATAAAAGTTCGTTTTTATAATGTTTGGTTTTATAAGTACTGATTGACTACTTATTTAGGATCTGGCGTTTGATCTTCATCTTCATTTATTCTGACGATAGCCACGTCTTGCTGCTTACGCTCTTCTTTGGAATCATGTTCTGCTACCGCTTCAGTCGCTGAAACTAAGCCATTCGATTGTTGCATTTGATACTTTAGCATGGCTAATGCGCCCAAGACCGCAATGACCAGTAGCGTAATCAAGATCACGGGGTTCTTCCACAGCGGTGGCGGTTTGTCGTATTCAATAGGAGTTTCGCTGGGGGTAGCAGGGGTGTCCTCTTTATTAATATCGATAAACCCTAAGCTCACAAGTGGGCGGGTAGGTGGACTCTCAGGCTCTGAGGTGATACGCAGACGATTGCGACTCAGGTAGATATCAGATATTTTAGCCAACTGTAAGAGCCAGCGCTGATGCGGTAGAGCAATAGCATGCATTTGCGCAAACACTAGCATATCATCGTGCTGGCCTTTTTGAGCGTTTTCTCGTGCGCGTCCAATGACTTTTAGATAGTTAGAGGTGGCTTGTTGCATATCCTGCACGGGCTCAACTTGCTCTACTCTGAATTTTGTGAGCTCATACCAAAGAGGCTCAAAAGGGGGCGGGGTATCTTCAAAACTACTGTCTAGGCTAGCTTGATTGTCGGCGCTGACTTGATTATCGATGGCATCTTTAGTCGCTTCGTGGCTGCCGTCATCATTTGATTCAATAGCAGCTGACTGAGTTTCATCTAAACTGGCATTATTTACATCTGTTTTATGTAAGTTATTATTATTTATAAACCGTTCAGCGGACAAAAACTGAGGTTGTAAAGCAAACCATTTATCAAGCTCGTCATAATCTAGCTGACTGTAGTCCGCCAGAATAGCCAGTTCACGTAGGGCAATGACACATAAAATGGTAAGCAAAACTTGTACTTTTGCTGCTTCAGCATCGATTTGGCTAGCAATATACTCACTAGCTTGGATAATGCGGTCACTATCATTGAATAAGGCGTTAGTCACCTCTTGACGGTAGTATAAAGTGGCTTTAAGAGTTACCAAATTCATCGAATTATATTGGCGTAGCTCTTTTATAGCACTACGAGTAAATAATTTTTTAGCTACCCCTTGACCTTTGTAACGCTGTTGATAAGCGAGGAGCGCGCTGACAATAGCCTGCAAGCTGGCATTCATGGCAATCCGAGTTTGCGGCAATGACAACTGGGCAGCATCCGCCAATAGCGATACCATGGGCTTGGTATCTTGATACAAAAAATCATACATCGACACGCGTGTCGGTGAAATAGTAATCATAATCTGCTAGCATCAAAAAGTGTGCCCCTATATTACGGTGCCAAAAGCTTTGATACAATCCCTTAAGATTATAAATACTAAATTTTCTAACTTTTTATATAGAGAATAATAATAGGAATAGCTGATGATAAATGATGCGGACTCTCTTAAGAATGAAATAATTATCAATATTGCTGAGCAGATGCTAACGTTATATCAGCATCAAAAAAAGATTCGACAGTACTCCGTTTCTACAGCCAAAAATGGTATCGGTAGTCAGCAAGATAGCGGCTGTACTCCGCTTGGGCAGCATATCATTGCGCAAAAGATTGGTGGCAGTGAGGCTATTAATGCGGTGTTTATTGGCCGAGTAGCTACGGGCGAGATTTATAGTAACGAGCTTGCGGCTAATCACCCTGAGCGCGATTGGATACTAAGCCGTATTTTGTGGTTAGAAGGTATTGAAGAGGGAATAAACAAAGGTAGTAATAGTCTAGGCGGCTGTGATACTTATAAGCGCTATATCTACATTCACGGTACGCCAGACAGTGAGCCTATGGGAGTAGCCTATTCGCATGGTTGTATAAGAATGCGTAATAAAGATATTATCGAGCTATATGAGCAGGTAAATGAAGGAACGTCTGTCAAGATTATTGCGGACTAGGCAGCTAACTAATTAATAACTTTATGAACCAGCTAGCTACCTTTTTAGATAAAACTTATAAGCTTTCTAAGCGTCTACAACTCTCACTTTAGCAAAACCGTTACCAGAATACAGTGCAGCTCTGCAATTTATCCAAACGCTTTTTGCTTTTTTTATCCGTAGGCAACATAGTAGCGCTAAACCAACCCGCACCATATAAAGCATTAGTATCCGTGAAGGATTTATACTGATAATGCTGTTGATAACTTATATTATCGAGATGCTCCCCCAAAGCTTTTTGAGCTTTCTTTACCCGCTTAAGCCAACGTTTGCTTTTCTTATTAGCATATAAGGGAGCGGCAAATTCGCTAACGTAACGTAGATTTTTGAGTCGTTGGCGTAGCTTATGCTGCATCTCATAGTAACTATCTTGTTCATCGGCGCTGGTTTTTTCATTATCTGTACTGCCATTATTTGAATCGGCAAACTCAAAATCTGCCACTTTAAGCTCAGCTTTCAAAAACTTGGTATAGTGTTTCGAAAGTACTTTGGGCAGCTTATCACTGGCTAGTTTATGGGCCTTAGCCTCTTGACTGGCATCGCTCATAGTAAAGGCAATAAGTTCAAGCAAGGTCAGCTGAAAATCGTTCGCTCGAACGGCATCAACAGGCGATACTTTGAGATCCTCAAGCTCTGCACTCCAATCTACAATAGGAGCACCATGCTGCTCAAGCTTAGGTTGCACAGTATCCACTAAATAAGCTATTTCACGGTATTCAGCCAATAAAGTAGCGGTTTGTTTAAGTATCGGTGACCATTCAGGATTGAGCTGCTCTGAGAACCTGTCAAAGGCTTTTAGGGCGCACCGCAGCCGCTGAATACCGATACGCAGTTGCAAGACGTGATCATTACTTTTGCTACCTTCGGCAATGGCGCTGCTGTTTGGTAGTATTTGCAATAAGCAATTATGCACCACTGCGCGCACAAAAGCAGGCATGCTAATATCTTCACTGAGAGTTAGCTTATTCATATTAGCACTAACCGCTGGGCTATAAGTTGCTTGTTTGAGCAGTAGACCACCACGCTCAGCTTTAGTCACTGTCGATAAACGAAGCTTATAACGCTTACACCAAGTTTTAGCGGTCTCAAATAAATAATCAATTTCACCTGCTACTAGCTCGAACTCTATTTCTTGAATAGGCATAGACAAGTTAGCGTCATTTCCGTGAATTATTTTGCCATAGTCATAAGCGACTTCGATGACACTTTGGGCTGTATTGTTATCGCTATCGTCATCGTTTTTATCACGATCATCTTTCAATAACCGGGTGGTACGTTCAACATCGGTAACATATTGCCGAGTTAACTTTTTAGGCAGTTTTTTAAGATTGAAATCTGCTAAGGCAGGAGCTATTGAGGTATCTGCGTAGATAGTCAAGTCTGGCAATAGCCTATCTTCATCAAGCATCGCCTGAACCTGTTCATTATCTAACAATGCATTATGCTCTAAACGTGCAGCGATACCATCCCCGCCCGCTTTAATGGTTTGTACCCAATTGTCGCCTTCTTGGCGAATACGCAGGCCGATACCTGATTTTGCTAACTCTTGCTTCGGGGTGTCGAAATAATGCGCTGCTAATGAAGTCACTCGTGAGGATTTCACCTTTGCTTGACGCATCAGACCTTTTAGACGTGCTGGTGGTATCAAAAACCTCAATTCTATCTCGTGCATGGTTGAATCCTCCTTTGCATTTATATTAATTCGTAAGCGGTTATAGAACTACTATGTCTTATATCACTGCATGTGACAAGGATATCTTTAATAAAGTTGAAAGCATGTTTTTGGTAGATAAGAATTAAAGCTTTGGTATAGGCACAAAAAAGCCGCCCTACTTAAAGTAGAGCGGCTTTTTATTAGCAAGGTATTTATTCAATAAGCCATTTATTTAATAAAGACACTTGCTTGTATTAAATCCATAATTAGAACTGGTTCATAGTGTTCTTTTCGCCGCCAGCTTTTAACGCGTTATCACCTGAGAAGATCTCTTTGTGATCATCGCCAAGGTCAGAACCGGCCATTGCTTGGTGCTTAACGCAAGAGATACCTTCACGGATTTCTTTACGTTGTACGCCAGCTGCATAAGCAAGCATACCGTCTTCGCCGAAGTAACCTTTAGCAAGCTCATGAACGCTAAGAGCAGTGGTGTGGTAAGTCGGTAGCGTGATTAAGTGATGGAATACACCAGCTTCACGTGACGCATCTTTCTGGAAGTTCTTAGCAGCTTCGTCAGCAGCTTTGTCAAGCTCAGTACCATCGTAATCAGCACTCATCAAGTCATCTTTATTGTATTTAGAGATGTCTTTACCTTCTTCTTCCCACTGGGCGATAACTTGCTTACGGAAGTTAAGTGTCCAGTTGAATGATGGGCTGTTGTTGTATACTAGCTTCGCTTTTGGCTGCTCTTCTTTAATACGATCAACCATCATTTTGATGTGTTCAACGTCTGGAGTAGGGGTCTCAATCCATAGTAGATCAGCACCGTTTTCTAGTGCGGTTACACAGTCAAGAACAACGCGGTCGATGTTAGTATCTTCACGGAACTGATATAGGCCGTTAGCTAGACGAACAGGGCGTACCAATTTGCCATCACGCTTTAAGAGTACATCGTTTTCTTGAGCATCAGCGATGTCGATTTCTTCTACATCGATAAAGTCGATGTATTTAGAAGCTAGATCACCTTTCTCTTCTGATACTGGGATTTTCTGGGTTAGTGAAGCACCTTCAGAGTCAGTACGGGCAACGATAACGCCGTCTTCAACACCTAGCTCTAGGAACGCATAACGGATAGCATTCAATTTAGAGATAAAGTCTTCGTGCGGTACAGTAACTTTACCTGCTTGGTGACCACACTGCTTGGCATCAGATACTTGGTTTTCAACCTGAATAGCACAAGCACCAGCTTCGATCATTTGCTTAGTCAATAGGTAAGTGGCTTCTTCGTTACCGAAACCTGCATCGATATCGGCAATAATTGGCACAACGTGTGAATCAAAGTTGTCAATTTTTGCTTGAATCTCAGTAGTATCTTGACCCGCTTCTTCAGCAGCATTTAGCTCGCGGAAGTAGTCGTTCAATACTTTAGCATCTGCTTGACGCAAGAAAGTATAAATCTCTTCGATTAGCTTAGGTACTGAAGTTTTTTCGTGCATAGATTGGTCAGGTAGAGGACCGAACTCAGAGCGTAGCGCCGCTACCATCCAACCTGATAGGTAGATGTAAGTTTTTTCGGTAGTACCGAAATATTTTTTCTTAGCATACATAGTTTGCTGAGCGATAAAACCATGCCATGCACCTAGTGACTGCGTGTATTTAGAAGTGTCATTGTCATACTCTTCCATATCTTGACGCATGATTTTTGCAGTATGTTTTGCAATATCTAAACCCGTTTTGAAGCGGTTTTGTACCATCATACGTGCAGCATCAGTCTCACTGATATTCTGCCAGTTGCCATGCTTTTGCTTTAGTTCACGTACTAAATCGATTGCTGACTTATATGTTGTCATCTAGACTCTCCTTGGTGGGGTGTAAAATATGGAATTAAAATTAGATAATTAAAAGTAATAAAATGACCATAACTAAATGACGTGAGGCTTTTAGACGCTACGGTAACAGTTGTGATCAAGTTAAAGTTAACAGGGGTTAAATAATAATTGGAATTAATAATTATGTATTGAAATTGGCGCTAGTAAGATAAGCGGTTTGACTGATGAATAACCAGTTATCATAAATCTTGGCCTATTACCCTAAACAAACCTGCGGATAAATACAAGGACTTTACCTAAATTGTTGGTTCAGAGATAGTTAACTATTTATCAATCGCTATTAAGAGCTATGAAGTAGCAGTATCGCTAATTATGAGCAAGAGGTGCTACAATAACCACGCAGCAAAATAACAGGTTTAATAGTTAATTAGTCGACTTGTCTATGTCCCTTACTATAGCGACCTTACTAAGATTTATCTAATTTATGATAGTTATCTTGGGTATTTTATTTAGATATAGTATAGTATAAACATATACTTAGGTGTAGTTTGAAATCTTTTGAAGCATAATTTAAAGCATAAAATAGTAGTATTAATAAAAAACATCTAGTTAAAACAGCTTATTAAGTTGGAATAGATGGATAAAGTGGCATTTTAATTACTACTGATAATAGCGTATAAGATAGTTAGTACAGATAGTACTTACTCTAAGGCAAAGAGAAATATATATGAATTTGCAGCGGGTTGATTTGAATTTGTTAGTACATTTAGATGTATTACTACGAGAAAAGAATGTCACACGGGCGGCAGAGCAATTGGGTATTACTCAGCCTGCAATGAGCAACATCTTACGGCGTTTGCGTAAGCTATTCAACGACCCATTATTGGTGCGCTCGTCTGAGGGAATGACGCCTACTGAGCGTGCGCTTGAGCTGCAGCCCCGTATTCGAGAGATACTTGCTGATCTGACCCAAGTCCTCGAGCCGCGTACTGAGTTTCGTCCTTATAGTACTTCGCGGGTTTTTCGGATTATGACTTCAGATTATGCTGAAGCGACTTTGGTACCTAAGCTGGTCAAAGCATTACGCTCTGAAGCGCCCAATGTCATTTTAGATTTTTTGACCCCATCCGATGTCTCTTATCGTGATATGGAGCAAGGCCGAGTCGATTTGGCCATTAACCGCTTTAATGAAATTCCGCAAAGCTTTCATCAGGTTTTAGTATGGCGAGATACCTTTAGTTGTCTTTTATCAGCAGATAGCCCTTATGCCAATCGTTTTAATTTAAAAAATTATCTGAAAGGTCAACATGTCTGGGTATCCAAGACCGGTATGGGGGTTGGCTTTGGAGTCAATCCTGAAAAATCAGGTGGTTTAGGGTCTATTGATCAAGCGTTACAGCGCCTAGGTCAAAAGCGTCAAATTAGTGTTTTTACTCGCCACTATCAAATGCCGGCAATGCTCGCTGCTAATAAGGATTTAATCGCTACTTTGCCCACACGAGTCGCCCGTATGCAAGCTACCAATGACAGTATTATAATGAAAGAGCCGCCATTTTTTATTCCAGAATTTGAGCTGACCATGGCTTGGTCGCCATTATTGCAGCATCATCCGGCGCATAGATGGTTACGCCATCTTATTATGCACGTAGCTCGTCAAGTAGTGGCTGAAGAAGAAGGCGAGATGGAAGAAATTCCAGTTATCAATCACTTGTTCTAAGGTTGCTCTAAAGATATAAGTAATTGTCTAAGTGCTTAAGCTAAGGGCCTTATAGCAAATAAAACCAGCAGTGAGTAATCTTACTGCTGGTTTTTAATTTCAGTAGTGCTGTAGACACACGTACCAACCACAGAGTCACACTTTTAACAACTTCATCACACTTCTAAATATCTTGTAAAACTCCCTATCAAAACTTCTGTTATTATAATTAAAGCTTAAAGTAAAAATACAATAACAAATGCAACTGTTAAGCTAGGAAGCACAAGCTAGAAAATATAAGCTAGAAAATATAAGCTAGGACTCATCCACGAATTTGGATAGTTTTGTAAGAGGCGTACGGCTGAGGCTTTATACAATACGTAATATAATCATTACGTAATACAGTCACTGTTTTATCTAAGCCCTAGTTTACTTATCAAATTTAAGTGTACGCAGTGTTTGTGATAATCAATCAAATAAAAAAAGGGAAATAATCATGGCAGATATTACTACTGTAAACCCAGCAACGGGTAAAGATATTAAAGATTATAATTATATGAGTACTGATGAAGTTAATAAGATTATTGACGCATCGCATAAAGCATTTTTAGACTGGCGTTTAGTTAGCCATGAAGAACGTGCTAAGGTCATCAATTCAATTGGTGAGACCTTGATGAAGTATAAGCAAGAGCTTGCAGAATTAATGACTGAGGAGCGTGGTAAAATTCTTGATGCCAGCTTAGAAGAGGTCGATCTGTGTAAGGCCATTTGTGACTTTACAGCTAGCGAAGGTGTAGCTGCTTTGGCTGAAGATAAGCGCGATATTGAAGGCATTGAAAAAGGTCTGGTACGCTATGATCCTATCGGTATCATCTATGGTATCCAGCCATGGAACTTCCCAGCTTATCAAGTATTCCGCTATACCATTGCTAACTTGATGGCGGGTAACAGTATTTTGCTCAAGCATGCCTCAAACGTGACCGGTTCAGGTTTATTGATTGAAAAAATATTCCATGAGTCTGATCTGCCAAATGATTTATTCCGTACCCTAATTATCAGTCATGATCAGTCTGAAAAAGTAATTGAACACGAAAAAGTACGCGGTGTCACTTTGACAGGTAGTGATGTAGCGGGTCGTAAAGTTGCTCAGCAAGCGGCTAAAGTACTGAAAAAGACGGTTATGGAGCTCGGTTCTAACGACGCCTTTATCGTACTAGAAGATGCTGATTTAGACCTTGCAGCGGCCACTTGTGCTCATGCGCGTCTCTATAACAACGGTGAGACTTGTATTGCAGCCAAGCGTTTTATCGTTGTAGACAGTGTCTATGACAAATTCCGTGACTTGGTGATTGAGAAGTTCAATGAGTATAAAGTGGGTGATCCTATGGACGACTCAGTTGATGTTGGACCACTGTCAAGTGCCAAACAGCGTGATACCCTGCATGAGCAAGTACAGGAAAGTGTGAAGAAGGGCGCAACTATTACTATGGGTGGCGAAGTGCCTAATAAGCCAGGTGCGTTTTATCCGCCAACGATTTTAGAGAATATTAAGCCAGATCAGCCTGCTTATAAAGACGAGCTGTTTGGCCCAGTAGCTTCTTTGATTCGCGCTAAAGACCAAGAAGATGCCTTCCGAATCGCTAACGATAGCCGCTATGGGCTAGGCGGTGCGGTGTTCTCTAAAGATGAAGATAAAGCCATTGATTTGGCGCAAAAACACTTCGATACTGGTATGGTTTACATTAACGGTTATGACTTGGTTAACCCAGGACTACCGTTTGGTGGTGTTAAAGATTCAGGCTATGGCCGTGAACATGGCGGCTTTGGTATCAAAGAGTTTGTTAACATTAAAGCCATCCACGTGGTAAATAAAAAACCAGCTTAATTAAAAGCTTTCATAGCATTCACTAGCTTTTAATTAATTGGCTATCTCAAAAGCCCCGTTACTCAGTAACGGGGCTTTTTTGCTAGGGTATATTAACTTTAGTAGGTTTTTTTAATAAAGGTAGTTAATGATCTTTAATAATTCAACCAAAGCTTTAAAGGTAGAGCAGGTAGATAATTAGAATCGTCATTAGGTTGTGCGCTTACAGTTTGAAGATTTAATATCCCTTTGGCTATTAATAACACTGTCCAAGGCAATAGCTGATGCTCAAGCTTTTGTACTCGCGCCTGCAAGGTCTCAGCGCTATCGTTTGATCTTACCTCCAGCAGCGCTTGAGTCAATACGATGCCTGCGTCCAGCTCAGCGGTGACCACATGGATACTACAGCCGTGCCAGCGCTCACCCGCTTGTAGCGCTCGCTGATGAGTATCAAGCCCTTTATAAACAGGAAGCAAAGAGGGGTGTAAATTAATCATCGGCGCAGGTGCGTTGTCGATAAAATCAGTGCTTAATACTCGCATGAAACCGGCCAGTATGATCAAATCCGGCTGCCAAGCTCGCAGTTGAGCACTGGCATGAGCCTGAAAGGTTTTAATTCCCATGCGCTTGCCACTATCAGTATGCGATAGTACAGTGACAGGAATATCGGCTAGCTGTGCACGTTTGATAGCGTAGGCGTCTTCACGATTACTGATGACGCCAATGATTTCTATGGGCAACTCATTAGTTTGCATAGCATCGATTAATACCTGCAAATTACTACCGCTGCCCGATACTAGGACAGCGATGCGTAACGGTGGCATCGACTCTTTATAATGGCGCTCTAAAGGTACCTCTGACATTAGTAGTACACCACGGCATCAGCGCTATTATCGGTGCTACCCTCACCACGTTTTACCATTTCCCCTAATTTCCAAGCGCTCTCGCCAGCATCGTTTAAGGTTTGAATGGCTTGCTCAGCTTTATCTTGAGGTACAACAATGACAAAACCTACGCCGCAATTAAAGGTGCGATACATCTCGCTCTGAGCGATATTACCCTCGCTTTGTAACCACGTAAATAGCTCGGAGAACTGCCAGCTACTGGTGTCGATACTAGCGGCCAGATTGTCTGGTAATACACGTGGTAGGTTATCCGTCAGACCACCACCGGTAATATGCGACATAGCATGAATGGCTGCATTACCCAGGGTATCTTGTAGCGCTTTGATAGCTTTGACGTAGATACGAGTGGGAGCCATTAAAGCATCAGAGATAGGTTTACCATCCAATTGTTTATCGCTCTCAGCAACATCAATACCGCTAACCTCAATGACTTTGCGTACTAGCGAATAACCGTTGGAGTGTGCGCCGCTTGAGGCAAGGGCAATCAGCACATCGCCTTCGCTGACATTCTTACCGGTTATGACCTCAGATTCTTCGACCACACCTACACAAAAGCCTGCTAAGTCATAATCCTCATCTTGATACATGCCGGGCATCTCAGCGGTCTCACCACCGATTAAAGCGCAGTTTGCTAATTTACAGCCTTCACCAATACCCGTCACCACCGTTGCTGCCACCTCAACATCGAGCTTACCAGTTGCGTAGTAATCTAAGAAGAATAAGGGCTCTGCACCGCAAACCAATAAATCATTGACGCACATAGCCACCAAGTCGATACCAATGGTGTCGTGACGATTCAGCTGCAAGGCTAGCTTAAGCTTAGTGCCCACGCCATCTGTACCTGAGACCAATAAAGGCGACTTGTAACCAGTAGGAATACGGCACAAGGCGCCAAAACCGCCAAGGCCACCTACCACCTCAGGGCGAGTAGTGGCTTTGGCTACAGATTTGATTCGCTGAACCAAAGCATCGCCTGCATCTATATCAACACCAGCATCTTTGTAGCTTAAAGAAGGCTTGTCACTCATGGTCATCTCACATTTGGGAATAGTTAGAAAAAATAGTAAAGAAACTAATAAAGGTAGTAAAGGGAGTATAAAGCGTAATTATAGTGTGCGCATTATACCCAAAAATAGCCTGCACTCGCAAAGCAACTTGCTACTATTCTATTGAGATGGGGGATAATCATTAAATTAAAAATTTTAGACACAAAAAAAGACTGCTTTTTTACTATAGTCTGCAATAATATATAACCTTTATTTTATCTGTCTCAAACCAGTTAACTATCTTAAACCAGCTTAACCACAGGATTATGATTAATGATCAATCAACCCATAGATCCTTTTTTTCGGCGCTTTTTTATCGTTATAGCGCTTTTGATAACGCTGACATTATTGTATTTGATGTTGCCGGTCATTATTCCATTTGTCGTTGCCTTTGTGCTTGCTTATCTATTTAACCCTTTGGTTAAAAAGCTATCAAGATATGTTAGGCGCTGGATAGCTATCATCGTTGTTTATACGGCGATTACCCTCGGAATGGTAATGCTATTATGGTGGCTGGTGCCAACATTATGGCGACAATTGCAAGCCGCTTGGGAGTATTTACCGCAGATTTTAGACTGGTACAATGAAGTAGCTAGAGCCTGGTTTGAGACTAATACTCGTATTCGGCTACCGGAATTGGAAGTAAAAGGATTCTCTGAAACCTTAGTTGACTATTTGCAAACCAATTATAGGTTTTCAGATGCTAGCACGTTAATGAGTCAAGTTTTGACTTCTAGTATGAATTTTATTAATAGTGCCGGACTGATCGTATTGGTGCCCATTCTTACTTTTTACTTCTTATTTAACTGGGATAAGCGTATTACCAGTTGGAAGATGGCGGTTCCTAAAGCTTATAGCAAGAAAGTTATTGGTATCGCACAGGAGTGTGATCGAGCACTGATGCAGTTTGTAAAAGGTCAACTGCTAGTAATGGTGCTGCTAGGGATAATTTATGCGGTGCAATTACAATTGATAGGGCTCGAGCTGGGGCTGATTATAGGTATGGGCGCAGGTATTGCGAGCTTTGTACCTTATTTAGGCTTTGGGCTGGGTTTTATTGCCTCTATTGTCGCAGGCTTATTTCAGTTTGGCTTAGACTGGGTTTATCTGTCATTAATTGTAGGGGCTTTTTTGGTTGGTCAAGCGGCAGAAGGCTATATTCTTCAACCTCTATTATTAGGTGATAAGATTGGTCTGTCACCGCTATGGGTTATCTTCTCAGTGTTAGCAGGAGCCAGCTTATTAGGCTTTGTCGGTATGCTTATTGCTCTGCCAGTTTCAGCAGTTTTAAACGTTTTATTCCGTCACTTGTATGCTTATTATCAGTCTACTGACTTTTATAAAGGGCGCAAACAGTTAGATTTGTTTGATAAAAAATAGGGGTAATGGGATTGGATATCTGTGGTTTAAGAGCTATTTTAAGAGTTATGACAATGTACAGTGAAATATATAATATGATGGATTGAATATTTAGCTATGACAATGACTGTCTAATGGAGTAAATACGTAAAAGACTTGTCAGTCATTTTGTAAATATGGTATATATAGGCGCAGCGTTTATAACAATTTTTACGATATACCTTTTATTAAGGTTTTTAATAAGGTTCCATCGCATAATGCGATAAGTTGACGATTCATGGCAGAAGCACAGCTAAGTCTCAATCTAGACATCAAGCATGATGCAAGTCTCAGTGACTTCTCAGGCCCCGGTTGGATGTCAATCATCGATGCAGTACGGCAGTTACATGTCGGTCTGATTCGTCAACTGTACCTATTCGGTAGCCCTGCCACTGGTAAATCCCATCTATTATCTGCTATTTGTGAATCCTTTATTGAAATGGATAAATCGGCGATTTGTTTATCACTCAATGAGCTGATCCATACTGATGTCAATGTATTGTCTTCGCTTGAAAATTTTGATGTCATTGCTATTGATGATTTAGAAGTTCTTGAGCAGAGTGTTCAATGGCAAGAGGCTCTATTTCATTTGATTAATCGTAGCCGAGAAGGCCAGCGTCAGCTATTATTTGCTGCTAACAAACCAGCTAGTGAGCTACCGTTTCAGTTGACTGACCTATTGACCCGCTTAGCACAAGCACCAACCTTTAAAGTACCTAATGGTAAAGACCTTGATGATCGTCAGGCATTGCTTCAATCTATCTTACGCCGGCGCGGTTGGCAGTTCGATGAGCGTATTTTAGATCATCTGCTTAACGAGGGGCCCCATCGTATTGGGGCGATGATGGAGGTATTGAATTATATTCAGCCGATGTTCTCAAACCTTGGACGTAGTAATATCTCCAAAGCGGTAATTAGTGATGCGCTACGAACTATTGATGAGCAAACACTAGCCGCTGAGCTTGCGGATATCAGTCAAGAAACTCAAATAGACAATCAAGTCGCTAATCAAGATCAGCATACTATGCCCCTAGATTTTTGAGCCCCTAGATTTTTGAACCACTAAAAATTTGAGCGCTGCTGAGTAGTCAAGCTTAAATCGTAAATACTTAGAGAGGCTGTAAGCTAATCCTTTCTCGTCAAACCTTTTTTATTACTTATAGGATACGTTATGAAAATTACCGCCTCTTCGATCAAAAAACTAGCCATTAGTGCGATATTAGCTAGTGCTGGATCAGTATCTATGCTCTCGCATGCTGCAGTTACTTTACTAGTTGACGATCATATCAAGGTCACCGCTATTAATGGACAAGAGCTTAAACAAAGTATGTTTCAACCCTTGACTAAACAGTTTACCTTGCAGCCAGGTCAACACGTGATTACTGCTAAATATGATCGTCTTTATAATCTACCTCGCGATGAGCACGATTATCTACGTTCAGGAAACATTAGCGTAGCGGCTAACTTGGCAGACAATCAAACCTACCGCTTGACTATGCCTAATCAGCCTGAAAAATATGAGGCAGCTAAAGAGTATGCTGAACGTCCAACCTTGGCTGTACAACAAGGCAATGCTATTGTCGCTAGTCAAGAGAGTATCGCTGGTGATGATGGCGGGATTTTCTCGGGGTTAGGTAAAGCATTAGGTGGTGTGTTTGGTGGCGGCGGTGATGCTGAAGTACAAAACCAGCGTGCTATTGCCGCGCTAGGTCAAGCGCCAGCTGGCCAGTCAACAGTGACGCAAGGTAATGTCAATTCAGGAGCCGTATCTTCTACTACCTATACCGCTATACCGAGAACCAATGCTGCTCAGTCTGCTAACACTCTCGATAGTTTTATGCAATTATGGCTGCAAGCGACCCCTGCTGAGCGCGAAAAAATACGTCAATGGATTCAGCAATAAATCCAAAGCGAACATAAAAAAAGCACCTAAATTTAGGTGCTTTTCTAATTATATTACTTAATTTATTTTTTCTAGATGTTTAAGCGCTTATGATGCCAAAAAGGCATTGTACATCCAAACCAGCTTTTCTTGCTGCTGTACGTACTCATCAACTAAGTCAGCTGAACCTTGGTCTTCGGCTTCTTCTGCGGTTGCTGATACTACACGTTGTTCTTCAATAAGAGTTTGCAGACCATTAACTACGCCTTTTACACAAGCATTGCCATCATGAACATCTTTATCTTCTTTAATACTGGTATGCTGCGCAAAGTCGCTATAAGCATGCAGTGGCGTACCACCTAAAGTCAGGATACGCTCGGCAATTTCATCGATTTCAACCTGCAAATTGGTATACAAATCTTCAAATTGCTCATGTAGCGAGAAGAAGTGTTCGCCTTTTACGTTCCAATGATAGCCACGTACGTTAATATAAAAGATATGATAACTTGATAGTAAGTCGTTAAGTTTATCAATGACTGCGCTCATATCCGCTTTTTCTAGACCGATCTGGTTAGTAGTATTATTAGTATTACTCATAAATATTATCCTTATAGTTTGAGTGTGAATGTAAAGACTATTTGTAGAAGAATAAGAGTGTAGCAAGTCATCTAAGCTATTACTATGCTCGTTAATATATTGGAGCTTTTAGACTCATAAAGTTAACAAAACTTACGCATTTTACTTATGCATACTATGCGAGAGCTACGATTTTATTTTTCTTCTGCTCTGTCCTTCTACCTATGACTGCTATAATAGCAAATTCAGGTCTATAAGTTAAATTGATTAAATAAACATATACAATCTATTTCGCAAAACTAACGTTTGTAAAGTAGGCGTAAGTAAGGACTATGCTAGCGGCTGTATATGCTCGGTTTGAAGGCCGCGGACAGGCACTACTTCTTGCAAATGTTGACGTACGGTATCGATAGGGAACTTTTGCGTCTGCAAGCGTTTGGGTATAATTTGGCTGCCTTGTTGACCTTTCATCTCAAACATCATGAAAATATAATCATCAGTCTCATCCCAGCTTTTGACCGCGCTCCAAGGAATGACTGCTTGTTGGGTTGAGCCTGCACGCATTTGCATACCGCGCATTTGTGGGTTCTGCATAAGATCGGGCTGATTAACCGGCATAGCCATAACTAAACCATGCTTTTGCACTCCGAGCTTCATTTGGCGCATCTCGTCAGGCATTTCTTGGGCGGCGACTTGTTTTTCAAACTCTTTTTTGACATACCATTTAAAGCCAAGAGTACGTACCAATAAGTAAATAACCACTGAAACCAGCATTAGCCAAAAAATAATCGTTGAATATCCCGATACAAAAACCAATCCGGCAATCGCCAGTATGACCACCACCGCCATGATAATCCATTCTTTCATCTTGATGCTTTTTAAGCCGTATGAAGGGCTAGCATTGGTAAATAGCTCATACTGCGCTTGCTGAAATTCAGCTTCAGTGAGATCTAGCGCAACAGGTTGTAGGGTATAGGGATACAGGGCCATAAAGGTTTCTCGGATTGAAGTACTTAAATTGGAATACTTAGACTATTTAGACTAAAAGTAATGGCTATCAAAAGCAATGGGCGTTAGAGTGTTAGCGACCACGCCGACGCTAATAATGTAGCGTTAAGCAAGATAACCTATCACCTGCGCTTATCTTACCGAAAAGTGGGGTTAAAAGAAACATAATTACCATGCTAACGCTTACGCTGATGCTTGAAAGCACCGTCAAAGTAGTCAAATCTGCTGGGTCTTGGTATCATAACCACTAATTTATTTCTCTCTTTTCATTGCAGTTGTTTTATTCATATTTTATAGATTATTTTCTAACTTATTATTCACTCTCAGCGTTATAGGCTAATATTATGATTGACCCTAAACTCTTACGCGGTAACTTAAACGACTTACAACAGCAACTGGCCACTCGTGGTTACACGCTGGATATGGAGTTTTGGCAGACTATCGAGAATGAGCGTAAATCCCTCCAAGTAAAGACTGAAGAACTGCAATCGCAGCGTAATGCCGGAGCGAAGCAAGTCGGTGCGCTAAAAAAGGCAGGCGAAGATGCTAGTGAGTTATTAGCACAGATGCAAAGTGTGAGCGGTGAAATCAAAACCGCTGAAGAGGAGCTACGCACTTTACAGGAACGTATTAACCAAGCCGCTTTGCAAATTCCTAATATTCCAGAAGCAGACGTACCTGTTGGCAGCTCAGAGGAAGATAACATTGAGATGCGCCGCTGGGGTAATCCACGTGAGTTTGATTTTGAGATCCAAGACCATACGCATATTGGTGAAACTTTGGGTATGCTTGATTTTGAAGCTGCTGCAAAGCTTACGGGTAGCCGCTTTAATGTGCTTAAAGGTCAATTGGCGCAGCTGCATCGGGCATTGATTCAGTTCATGCTGAATACTCATACTAATAAGTACGGCTATCTTGAGACTTATATGCCTTATATCGTCAATAGCGAGAGCTTAACCGGTACTGGTCAGTTGCCAAAGTTCGAAGATGATTTGTTTAAATTGACCAATCATACCAATAACGAAGGCACTGACTTCTACTTGATTCCAACCGCTGAGGTGCCAATGACTAACTTGGTACGAGGTGAGCGCTTAGATATCAAAGCGTTGCCTTTGAAGTTTACCGCGCATACGCCGTGTTTTCGTAGTGAAGCCGGTTCGCACGGTCGTGATACCCGTGGTCTCATCCGTCAGCATCAATTTGAAAAGGTCGAAATGGTCAATATTGCGACATCTGAGCAGTCGGAAGAATTGCTTGAGGCGATGACCGCACAGGCTGAAGATATCTTGCAGCAGCTTAATTTGCCGTATCGGGTGATGAAGCTTTGTACAGGTGATATGGGTTTTGCCGCCCAAAAGACTTATGATATCGAGGTTTGGTTACCGAGCCAAGATACTTACCGCGAGATCTCTAGCTGTTCAAACTGTGGCGACTTCCAAGCCCGCCGTATGGGCACTCGGGTGAAAGACGGCAAGCAAACGGCTCTTGCGCATACTCTAAACGGTTCAGGTTTGGCAGTTGGACGTACCCTGCTTGCGCTAATGGAAAACCATCAAAACGCTGATGGCAGCATTACTATTCCAGAAGTATTGCGTCCGTTTATGGGCGGGGCAGAGACTATTTCCGCTTAAAGATAATAGGGCTTAGCCTAACTTATGGTTATCTACAATTGACTATTTATCATGCATTGCAGTCAAAATAGATTTTATTCTTATGGTTTAAGAAAACCAATATAAGTCATTGCCAAATACAAACGCTATAGCCACGCCATTTCTTAGCGTGACTATAGTCAATTATGTTAATATTGTAGCTTGAATTTTTAGCTTATATTTTGAAAGTGGCTGTTGCGCCTTTATAGCTGTATTCATAAGTTTTTACACCATTTTATAGCTTTACTAGTTTTTTATCTCTCTATTTTTATTTCTAAGTTTTTAAATAATACTATCTAACAAGCTTTTAGAAAGTTGTTTTCGAATACTTTTTCCTCTTATCCTCAATACTAGGACATTCTATGCCAGCTCCAATTAGCGAACGTAAACTTGCCAATGCCATCCGTGTATTGTCTTTTGATGCGGTGCAAAAAGCCAACTCAGGTCACCCCGGTGCACCGATGGGCATGGCTGATATTGCCGAAGTGTTATGGCGTAAATTTTTGAAGCATAACCCAGCTGATCCTAACTGGCACAACCGGGATCGTTTTGTTTTATCAAACGGTCATGGCTCGATGCTGATTTATTCACTACTGCACTTGTCAGGCTATAACGTTAGCGTTGATGACTTAAAGGGCTTTCGTCAGTTGCATTCAAAAACCCCCGGGCATCCAGAATATGGCTATACTGACGGGGTTGAAACTACTACGGGTCCACTAGGGCAAGGTATCGCTAACGCCGTTGGTTTTGCTATTGCTGAGAAGACTTTGGCTGCGCAGTTTAACCGTGACGGACATAATATCGTTGATCACCATACTTACGCTTTCTTAGGTGACGGTTGCCTAATGGAAGGTATTAGCCATGAAGTTTGCTCACTCGCTGGCACGTTAGGACTTGGCAAATTAGTCTTTTTCTATGATGACAATGGCATCTCTATTGATGGTGACGTCGAAGGCTGGTTCACCGATGATACCCAAAAGCGTTTTGAAGCGTACGGCTGGCAGGTGATTAATGTTGATGGTCATGATACCGATGCGATCACTAAAGCCACCGAACAAGCGATCAAAGAGACTAGCAAACCAAGTCTAATCATTTGTAAAACCATTATCGGTGTCGGTAGTCCAAATAAACAAGGTAAAGCCTCCAGCCACGGTGCGCCATTAGGTGACGACGAGATTGCTCTAACTCGTGATGAGCTGGCTTGGAAACATGCGCCATTTGAATTAGATGATGAAATCTATCAAGCATGGGACGGTAAAGCTAAAGGTGATACGCTTCAAAAGAACTGGGAAGCTGACTTTAAAGCTTATAAAAAAGCCTACCCAGAATTAGCAGAAGAGTTATTGCGTCGTCTGAATGGCGAGTTGCCAGCTGATTTTGCAAGCCAAGCGCAAGATTATATCCAGCAAACTCAAGAGCAGGGCGGCGATGTCGCTAGCCGTAAAGCCAGCCAAAATGCGATTAATACTTTGCAGCCACTACTGCCTGAACTCATGGGCGGCTCTGCCGATCTGGCAGGTTCAAACCTGACCTTGTTCAATGGCGCAAAAGGTATCGAGACTGACGCCGATGGTAACTATATTTACTACGGTGTGCGTGAATTTGGTATGACCGCGATTGCCAATGGTATCGCCTTGCACGGCGGCTTTATCCCTTACGTGGCAACCTTTCTGATGTTTATGGAATACGCACGTAATGCCGTCCGTATGGGCGCACTCATGAAGCAGCGCATCATTCATGTGTACACCCATGACTCTATCGGTCTGGGCGAAGATGGCCCGACGCATCAGCCGGTTGAGCAATTGACTAACCTTCGTACCACGCCGAATCTACGCACATGGCGTCCTTGTGATGCTACTGAATCTGCTACTGCTTGGATAGAAGCGATTAAATCAGAACATAACCCATCAGCACTGATCTTTAGTCGTCAAAGCTTGCCACATCAACAGCGTGACAGCGAACAAGTGACTAATATTACTAAAGGTGGTTATGTCCTAGCGAGAGAGCAGGGCGAGCTAAAGGCCATCATCATTGCGACAGGTTCAGAAGTGGGTCTTGCCATGCAAGCGCATCAAAAACTTAGCGAAAACGGTATTGGTGTCCGTGTGGTGTCTATGCCGTGTGCGGAGATTTTCATGGAGCAAGAAGCCAGCTATCGTGAAGCCGTATTACCTGCTGATATCCGTGCTCGCGTCGCTGTGGAAGCGGCGCATGTGGACTACTGGTATAAGTTCGTTGGCCTTGACGGCAAAGTCATCGGTATGACCACTTATGGCGAGTCTGCCCCAGCTAGTGATTTGTATAAAGAGTTTGGTATTACTACCGAAGCTGTGGTTGAAGCAGTGAATAGTTTGGTCTGATTTGTAGGCTGCGGCTTTAGCCCAGCGCTTAGCTATAATTTATAGCTGAGTTGATGACATTGTATGAAGAAGAGCTGCTGGATAATTCTGGTGGCTCTTTTTTTTGGTTTGTTTTGGAGCTAATCTCTGTTTTATAAATCTACGGCTACTACTAAATATTTAAAAGATAGATAGCTTGGTAACAAGCCACAAGACCCAATACATTATGTTAGCATGCAATTGATATTTGTTTGTCTTTCTGTTTAACTAAACGCAACTTTGTTTAATAAACAATATACTTCTTCGCAAAATAAGTTTTTAGAAAAATACTTTCAGGACAATATCATGGCAGCTTATATCACAGTGGGTGCAAAAACCACTCATGGCGGTGAAGTCATTACTGGGTCACCACATACTACGCACAATGGCGTCCAAGTCTCGCGTAAAGGTGATAAAGTCATCTGCAAAAAATGTAAAAAACTCACTACTATTCTCACAGGCGATCCCTCATTCATCGTGGACGGTGCACCTATTGCTCGCGAAGGTGATGTCACTAGTTGCGGGGCAAAGCTAATTGCTATTCAGCAGTCGTTTGCAGAGTCGGACTTTGAAGTATTCGGCGTTGAGCAGCCTGAGCCAAAGTTTGAACAACCCGCACCTTTACAATTTCCAAAGTCTGATCCAGAAAGCTTGTTTGCTAGTTTAAAAAACACTGAGAATGAAGAAAAACCTGAAAAGGTTCATTTTGCTATTGAAGTCGTTGAATTTAATAGTGATGGTGATTATTTGGACAGTTATGATTTAGCAGACAATCCTAGTGGTTTACTAGCTGCTGATTCTACTTGGTATAAAGAAGAAGGTTTTGGGAATCAGATATCTACTCTTGGAAAAGATACCTACGAACTACTTGTTAATCAGGTGACGTCGTATTTTGAAGGTGCTCAAACAAAAGGTAAAGAGTTAGTTAAAAATACGGTTGATCCTTTTAAAAATCCTAGAAGTATAGCTCCTATAACTCTTGGTATTTTGGAAGAAGGAATAAAAACCTTCCCTCAAAGAACTAGGGCTTCGGCAGCAACCGCTATGCTGCAATTTGGACAAAGAACGGACGTAGACTTCGTCTATATAGCAGGCGGCGGTGGCGTCAAACATTTTGCTATAGAGACATCAATGGCTGTAAATGCACATAATGGTAGAGTATATGAGCCAATAGCTGCAAACGCTAATGTCAATACTAATAAAGCACCTTTCATCGGTGTACAAATAGGAGTTGGGCGTATTATAAATAGCAATATCAAAAGTAAAACTGATGCCACTGACATTATATTATCAGGTCAAGGTCACTCCTATTCGGTTGAATTCGGTCCTGCAAGTACTGCTTTTGAAACTACCCATGATGGTAAAATAACCGCTGGAACGGGTAGTGTAGGTAAAGACATCTCTATTGGAGGTAAGAAAAACAGCTCTTCTATTGGTGCCAGTAAAGGTTCAACAAATATGGAGTTGGCTATAGGTTTCAAATACAACGCTGCAAAAAATATTATTGAATACGTAGGAAAATAATTCGTGAAAATAATGGGTAGGGAATACAAATTACCTGATATTTTACTTATTACCTTCGTTATTATTTTATTTATATGGACTATAGACTTAGAACCAGATAAAGAGCTTGAAATATATCAACAGGAATTGATTAGGAAGGAAAGCTGGCTACTTTCCGAGTTAGATAATATCGCAAATTTTATGAGTTTTAGAAGGAGCGAATATGATTACGCTAATCGCGAAGTCTGGTTCTACTCTTGGTATTATGGCTACGATTTTGATAAGGATAGACTGTTGCAGTTGCATGACTATCTTCTACGAAAAGACTGGGTAGATATAACTAATCAAACTGATAAAAACGATTATATGGCTCGAACTATAGAAAAATCTGACGAAACAGTTGAACATATGCGAATTTTATGTAATGACAAAGCCACTATTCTGCTATACATGACAGATATGCAAAAAGATACTGAATATGAATCGTCCAATATTCGTACTTTGATAGAGCTGTTGTATGATTACAACTTACCCTGCTACGATCTAAATAAAGAATAGTACAACAGTGCCAGTACTATAAAACTAAATAGTTGAAACTATTGTGTTTAGAATTCAGATGTGAAGATAGATAAAAATTAAGTTATCCAAAGGAACTTCAATGTACCAAAAAAAAATTGAAGCTTTAACTCAGTCTCTATTACTGAGCACGGTGTTATTCAGTTGCCTAACCATTTCCGCTTGTTCAGCGGAACCTTTAAATATTCCTGAATCAGTCCAGCAAAATGATCCCAAACAAACAT
Organism: Psychrobacter jeotgali; assembly: GCF_904846315.1. Taxonomy (NCBI): domain Bacteria; kingdom Pseudomonadati; phylum Pseudomonadota; class Gammaproteobacteria; order Moraxellales; family Moraxellaceae; genus Psychrobacter; species Psychrobacter jeotgali. The sequence goes on along the minus strand of NZ_CAJHAF010000001.1, from coordinate 1,512,471 downwards.
ACGAGCTTGGCCTTGCCTACTACGAGGGCGACTCTGTTCCTGAAGACGATGACAAAGCATTTAAGCTATTTCAACAAGCGGCCAACCAAGACTACGCTCCTGCTGAGCACTATTTAGGTCTAATGTATTATGACGGTTTGGGAGCAGAAAAGGACTATCAAAAAGCATTTGCATGGATGCAAAAAGCGGCCAATCAAGGATATGCCGATGCTCAATTTGGTCTCGGTATTATGTATGGAAGTGGAGTAGGTATTGATCAGGATTATAAAAAAGCCATGCAATGGTATTTATTAGCAGCTGATAATGGATCTCTTGATGCTCAAAACAACATTGGCACAATGTACTACTTTGGTAGAGGCGTACCACAAGATTACGGTAAAGCTTTTGAATGGTACAAAAAAGCTGCTAAACAGAATGTGGGACTCGCACAATTTAATCTTGGTGGTCTTTACGAGAACGGTCAAGGCGTTCCACAAGACTACGATGAAGCTTTTGTATGGTACAAAAAGGCCGCCGATCAAGGAGTAGATGTGGCACAACTTAATATTGGTGGTCTCTACGAAAACGGTTATGGCGTCCCACAAGACTATGACGAAGCTTTTGAATGGTACGAAAAAGCCGCTGATCAAGGTAATCAAGAGGCCAGTAATAGAATTGGTAGGTTGGTAATGAATAATAAAATCGATAATAAAGATATCGTTATATATAGCACTGAAGATACAGGACTCACATTAGGTGATATTGAAAAATAATATCAAAGCAAGCATAGAGTAAATGAGGAGCAGCGTAACCCACCAGTATTAAAAAAGTCATCATTCAAATCGGTGGCGCCTTGTCATCATTCTCTACGAGAGTGTGACAAGCGAGCGTAGGGTGGATTAGCGTTATTGGCAGGATAACCTACAGTTTTCGTAGGGTGCGCCCAGCGCACCTACGCATAAACATCAAACAATAAATTGAATGCACTCAAATATGCAAATGAACCTACCCTAAGCTACTTATAAATATACTTTCAACTTCGATATTTAATTCTTAAATGGTGCGCGGGGCGCACCCTACGTGATCTGCTTTTGAAACCACTCATGATGGTAAAATAACTGGAGGGGTTATCAGTGCAGGTAAACATCTCTCTTTTGGAGGTAATAAAAATAGCTCTTCTATTGGCGTTAGTAAGAGCTCTACAAATATGGAAGAAGCAACGGAGATGAAATATAAAGCTGCAAAAAATATTATTGAATACGTAGGAAAATAATTCGTGAAAATAATGGGTAGGGAATACAAATTGCCTAATATTTTACTTATTATCTTCGTTGTTATTTTATTTATATGGACTATAGACTTAGAACTAGATAAAGAACTTGAAATATATCAACAGGAATTGATTAGGAAGGAAAGCTGGCTTGTATCCGAGCTTGATAGTATTGCTAACTTTATGAACTTCAAAGTAAGCGATTATAGGTACTTCAATAGGAAGGTATGGTATACGTCCAGATATGTAAGTCCTCAATACGATAAGAATGAATTATTAAGATTATATAACTATCTTATAAAAAAAGGCTGGGTAGATATTACAAGCGAAATCGACAGAGACGAGTATATATCAAAAACTGCAAGTCAATCAGAAGAAACTGCGAAGTACGTTCATATCTTGTGTAATAAAAAAGCGACAATTTTTATGTATATGACTGACATGCAAAATGATTATGTTATTGATTTGTTCAAAACACGTACTCTGGTAGAGCTTAAATACGATTACAGCCTTCCCTGCTATGATTTAAATTAATAATAGCGTAGTGTTCCTAACATCTCAAACTACGAGAAATGAAGTTATCGTAAACAGAATTGAATCATAAAGATATGCGTAGAATAAATGAGCTAGAGGATCTTCAATGTATAAAAAAACTATCTATACCTTAACTCAGTCTTTACTGATAACGGTAACGCTATCAGTTGGACTAACTGTTTCAGCTTGTTCAGCGGAACCTTCAAATATCACTGAATCAGTAAAGCACAATGATCCTAAACAAACATACGAGCTGGGATTGGCCTACTACGAGGGCGACTCTGTTCCTGAAGACGATGACAAAGCTTTTGAGCTATTTCAAGCAGCTGCCGATCAAGGCTATGCGCCTGCTGAGTACTATTTAGGTCTAATGTATTATGACGGTTTGGGAGTAGAAAAGGACTATCAAAAAGCATTTGCATGGGTGCAAAAAGCAGCCAATCAAGGATATGCCGAAGCTCAATTTGGTCTCGGTATTATGTATCATGAAGGTATTGCTGTTGAACAAGATGAGCTAAAAAAACTTGAATGGTTTCAACAAGCTGCTAACCAAGGAAACGTCGATGCTCAACATCATATGGGCGTAATTTATCATGAAGGTATTGGTATTGATCCGGATTATAAAAAAGCAATGGAGTGGTATCTATTAGTAGCTGACAACGGATCATCTGATGCTCAAAATAATATTGGCGCGCTATATTATTTTGGTAAAGGCGTAAAACAAAACTATGATAAGGCTTTAGAGTGGTATACCAAAGCTGCTGATAAAAGGTTAGATGTAGCACAGCTGAATATTGGTGATCTTTACGAGAACGGTCAAGGCGTACCACAAGATTATGATAAAGCTTTTGAATGGTACAAAAAAGCAGCCGACCAAGGCAATCAAGAGGCCAGTAATAGAATCGGTAGATTGGTAATGGATAATAAAATCGATGATGAAGGTATCATTATATACAGTACCGAAGACACAGGGCTTACGTTAGGGGATATTGAAAAATAATGTCAAAGCAAGCATAGAGTAAATGAGGAGCAGCGTAACCCACCAAAATCAGAAAAATCATCACTCAAATTGGTGGCGCCTTCCCATCATTCTCTACGAGAGTGTGACAAGTCTAACGCCACCCTACGGCAAACATCATATTTCACCCGCTCGTAATGCTTTGCTTTTGCTAAAGGTGAGCGAGGTGACAGTAAAGTATTGGTCTAAGTAAAAGGTTGCAATACTGCCGAGGGACGAGGCACGAATGAACCGTTAAAGAAAACCGAGCCGTGACCCGCATAATTTCTCATCTTTAAAGCAGCAGATATCGAGGCTAAGCTTTTTGTTTTTTCTCAAGCTTTAAATTTAAGTTATATTGCTGCGCTGAATGCATCCCAAAATTCTCTTTTTTTACATGTCTAAGAAATCAATCAGATATTTCATAATATTAATTAGCGTTGCGCTTTGTATATTAATTTAAAGAAACAGTGCTTTGAGGTGTATATTTGTAGTGAGAAGTTGACTCAATATAGATACTCACCTAATATAAAGTATCAAGATATTCTACATAATAATATTACTAGAGGTGCATATCATGTCAAAGAAATCCGTTAAGAACGATAAGATAGATAATAATAAATTAAGCAAAAGGGATCAAAAAATGCAAGCTAAACAAGACAAGAAGCGTCAAAAGGAACAAAATAAGATAGATAAACAACGCCAAAAAGAGCAGGATAAAATAGATAAGAAGATTCAAAAAGAGCAAGATGAAGTAGATAAAAAGTACCAAAAAGAGCAGGCTAAACTAGACAAGAAGCGTCAAAAAGAACAAGATAAGATAGACAAAAAGATGCAGAAAATGTTAGATAAGATTAACCAAGAGGCGCAGAAAAAGCAGGATAGAATAGATACCCTAGTTCAGAAAAAACAAAATAAGAGAACTGGTAATATTGATAAAAGCCAAGATCAACCATGGCAGTATTAAACAATTTAGTCAGATATTGCTCTAATATCTGCTAAGTTTATATTTAGGTTTTCGATCATAATACTGTTAAATAACCAATAACTTATCTGAAATAAAACCTTACTTGTGTAGTGATGAATCCAATTTTAGACGTTGAAACTAAGCGTTTAGAATTGGATTTTTTATTATCATTTGATTATGAATATCTACTATTCAAAGATAGGCACTGCTGCTAGCTAAAATGATTTGAGGCAAGGTGCAAGTCGAGGAGACTAGAGCTACACAATAAAACCCCATAGTCGATTCTAAACCAAAAAAAGAGCTACTAACTAGGTTAGCAGCTCTTGTCTATATTGATTAAATTAGTTTAGCTTTATTACACTGATTAGCCGTTATAGGTGTCAAATCTTTCGTTTTCACCAACGATATCGATATAGTTTGGATTCAAATCAGACAGTTTTGCTGCACCAGTTAACAGCATGGTAGATTTCAGATCGTTGTTTAAGTGCTCAATGACCGACTGCACACCTTTTGCACCACCCAGTCCTAAACCATACATCATTGGACGACCCACTGCTACGGCATCAGCGCCCATGGCAATCGCGCGCACGATGTCGATACCACGGCGAATACCACCATCTAAGATAATCGGTACGCGTTTATTTACCACTTTTACTATAGGCGGCAGGGCAGTGATACTAGCAGGAACACCATCGATTTGACGGCCGCCGTGATTAGAAACTTGTATAGCGTCAGCACCTGCACGGATAAATCTATCAGCATCATCAGGGCGTAGAATGCCTTTGACTACTACAGGCAGACCAGTGAAACGTTTGATAAATTGAATGTTTTCAGGCGTTAAAGAAGTCTTTTGATCAAAAAAGTTCCCAAAACCCCCTTTTTTAGGATCATGATTAGCAAAGTTCGCATCTGGACGGAAAGGGCTCCCCATCGCTTTGAAGTCCTCAGGCATACCAGGTCCTAGAGCATCAGCAGTTAAGATAATTGCAGAATAACCAGACTCTTTGGCGCGAGTAAGTAATGAGCGCGTTACCGCCTCATCGTTATTCCAGTATAACTGAAACCATTTTGGTCCATTTGTCGCTTTAGAGATCTCTTCTAATGTGCTGTTAGAAGCGCCTGACGAGCAATATAAGGTATTGGCTAGACCGGCACCGCGTGCAGTGTCTTTTTCACCTTGCTCATGAACCATCATATGTGCACCCATAGGCGCAACCATAATTGGTGATGGCATATTCAGACCTAATAACTGAGTTTTGATATTGATATCATCACTAGATAAACCGACTAAACGTTTGGCAGCGATACGATAATCATCAAAGGCTCTACGGTTTTCGTGCAGCGTCCATTCATCTCCTGCGCCGCCAGATACAAACTCATATCCTGCCTTTGGAATAACGCCGCGAGCTTCCACTTCAAGGCGATCAAGACTAATGATATCAAGACTTTTTTCAGCGGTACTAGCTCGATAAGGTACGGCTGGTCTTGCAGCATCATTTGCAGCTGCAAACACTTGCGTACTCATTAGAGGTAAAGCACTCAGACCGATACCCGCTGCTCCCAGTAGCTTACGTCTTGAAATAGTTTTTTTGGCTATGGCGTCTAACTTTTCTTCTGGATTTTCGAGTAATGATTCCATTTTGTATCCTTAAGTAATTAGATGTTAACTCATCCATACAGTACTCTATACTTGAGAGTAGTATTGATATGGTGTAAATGACTAGTTGTGATAACTATAAGACTAAAGCCATAAGAGCATGATCCTATGATATTTATTTTATTCTAAAAATAGAAAATATCAAGCTTTATTATGATATTTAACTAACTAATAGCCCGTTAAATTAAATAATACTTTAACAGTATGAGTGTTTGTTATATATTATTGCTAGAAGGTAAGCTTTTGTGCCTCGTACTTCTCATTTTTCGAGACTTCTACTTAATACTAATATCACTTCAATAATATTTAAGGCGTATTATGACTTTATTAAAAAAATCCTTACTGACCTTGGCTAGTCTTACTCTTTCAATAGCAGCTCATGCCGCTTCTGATACCGGTATTAGAGTAGACAAATCAAATATTACTACGCGCACTGTATTGCCCGACTTTACGGTAGGTATGTGCGATGATGCCGCTCCAACGCTTACTAAATTGAAAGATAACTTATACCGTCATACCAATGGTTCAGGCTTAGCCGTCCACAGCGGTATTGTGATGATAACTGATGAAGGCGCTCTCGTCGTTGATGGCGGGGCAACTTGTGCTACAGAGTGGCTAAGCAAAGAGATTCAGAGCCGCTTTGGTGTTCCTATTAAATACAATGTGCTCACCCATGCTCATGCTGATCATATGGCAGGGAGTCAAGTGCTGCAAAAACAAGGCGCTACTATCGTTGCACACAGAAATGCGATTGAACCTGTCATTGGTGAAAGAATGCCTTATGCCATTCCTGATAAAGTATTTGATGAGAAAATGACCATCACTTTAGGCGGTGAAACGGTTGAGCTATACAATGTTGATTCTAGTCATTCAAATAGTATGACTATGGTGCTGTTTCCACGTCAGAAAGCGCTGCAATGTACTGACGTCTGCCAAAACAAAACCATGCCTTATAACGACTTTTTAGACTTCTATTATGATGGTTGGATTAATACTTTAGATTGGGTTATCGCACAAGACGTCGATATTATCGATATCGGTCACTACACGCCGGCGACTAAAGCCGAGCAAGTGGCGCTACGCCGTTATATGGTAGATTTGCATAAGCAAGTGCTGAAGCTTGAGCGTGCCGGACAAAGCTGGGATCAGCTCTATCGCAATATAGAGTTTAGCCCAGAAGTGCAAAGCTGGACCAACTTTAGCAATATGAAAACCCTTAATACTTTAGGTATGCATCGCTGGGTGAAAAACCATCGCCGTGGTATGTGGTAAACGATGAACTATTGGTGCGCTAAAACAATGGTAGCTTTATTTTTTATTAAACAAACGGCTTAATCCAAAAGAGCTGCTAGGTCAATCTAGCAGCTCTTCTTTTATTCAAGGGTAAAGTTAGTTAGCAGGGATTAGTTTGCCGGTAATCTCAAGTGGTATTTTGGTACCGACTAATCTAGGAAAAGCGGTGACCCCATAATTGTACCTGTCGACCAGACCGGTTGCGGTAAAGTTTAAAATGGGCTTTTGAGTGCTAGGATCGGTCTTCACGTCTGCTAACTTGACTCTTACGGTTAAAGGTTTGGTTTGACCCAAAGCAGTAAAATCGCCAGTTATGTCTGCCTCTTGAGGGGTGATCATCTTCACCTTTTTGGAGACAAAAGTCATAGTAGGATATTGCTGAGAGTTCAGCAGCTCTTTTCGGCGTAAAAAAGAATCTCTTATCTTAAGGCCAGTATCAACGCTATGGGTATGCACTTGGAAGTTTATCGTAGTGCTGGTTGGTTTTTTTACATCATAGTCTATTGAACCGTTGACCTTATGAAAATGACCATCGACAGTAGCACTACCTAGATACGCCACCTCAAATTCTGCACTGGTTTTTGGTACATCCAGTTTCCATTTCTGTGGAATATCGGTAGCAGCGAAACCTATAGTCGTTAACGACATTAATAGCCCCGCTGTCAAAGCTGGGCTAAGGAAGCGCAGCTTTGAATGAGACAATAAAGTAGCAGGTATAATCATAGTTATGATCCAAGAAACAGATGAAAATAAATCAATGTAAATGTTTAACAGACTCTAGTGTAAATACTATAAATGTCGGTTTTATAACATCATGAAGATACAAAGACGACAACTCATATTTGCATAGCCTACTATAATGACTGCTTTACCGTGTAGCATTATGGTTAGGCGATGTTATAAACATATAGGCTATATAAAGGAATTTATATGAAAACTATCCATCATCCAGCAAGCTTGCGCGGCGGTGCTCATCACGGTTGGCTCAAGAGTAAACACACCTTTAGCTTTGCTGATTATTATGATTCAGAGCGGGTAGGGTTTGGCGTACTGAAAGTGATTAACGATGATCATGTCGAAGGCGGTCATGGTTTTGGTTCGCACTCGCACCGCAATATGGAGATTGTCAGTATTCCGCTGTCAGGTGCGCTGGTACACAAGGATGACATGGGTAATGAGAGCACTATCAGCAGCGGCGAGATCCAGATTATGTCGGCAGGTACGGGGGTAGTACACTCTGAGATGAATGCTAGTGCAGATACGCCGGTTAAGTTTTTACAGATATGGATTGAGCCTAATAAAAAAGACGTCACCCCGCGCTATCAACAAGTTAACTTGGTGGAATTACTGAACCGCAATCAGTTTAATCAAGTGCTCTCGCCAAACAAAGACGACGCTGGCGTGTGGATTCATCAAAACGCTTGGTTTAGTGTGGGTGAGTTCGAGCAAGGCGTGACCCAAAGCTATAGGCTGAATAATACTGATAATGGTGCGTATGTGTTTGTTATATCCGGTAGCGTGATCATTAATGATAAAGCTTTACAGCCGCGTGATGGCTTGGCGATTACCGAAGTCGAAAAGTTTACGATGGAGGTGGTTAGCAATGCCCAAGTGCTGGTGATGGAAGTGCCGGTGTGGTGATGGTCTTGTATTATCAATTAAGTAAAAGCTGATTTTAAATTTGAGTAACTTCAAATTGGTACGTTTTTTGCTGCTTAGAATAGTAATTTACTGTTTATAATAAATCATGGGTAGTTAAAAATGTCTCTTATCTCCAGTTTCAAAGGTATCTTAGGCGAGACCGTTATCAACGTTGCCATGTGGCTAAAGCTTGAAAAGGAAGTCTATCATCGCTTAAATAATATCACCTTACCGTTATCCAATGGCGGCAGCACCCAAATTGATCATGTCATAGTTTCGGTATACGGCATTTTTGTCATCGAAACCAAAAATTACAAAGGTTGGATATTTGGCAATGAGAAGCAAAAACAATGGACGCAGGTTATCATGGGGCGCAAATATAAATTCCAAAATCCACTGCAGCAGAATTATCTACATATTAAAACGTTAGCTGATTTACTAGAGTTAGATATAAGATATTTTCACTCGATGATTGCTTTTATCGGTGAGTGCGAGCTTAAGACTCGTGATGAGTTGCCAGAGCAGGTGTTAACCAGCGGCATGGTGTCTTATATCAAGAAAAAGCAGGATAAGTTACTAGATGAGGACGAGGTTCAAGCCATTGTGAAGCAGATTGACAGTAGTCGATTTATTAAATCTTGGCGCACCAATAGAACGCATAAAACTTATCTAAAAGACAAACACAGTAACCTAAATACTAAGCTCAAATCCGAAATAGAATCGTCGGATAAGATTAAAAGTAGAAAAGCGCATAAGCGCTCTGATCAAGTGCAGGTTGAAAATCCCGATGCATTTATAAAGCAGCCTACCAGTGCTCAGCTTAATAGCGACAATACTATTTTCCCTACACCGTTTGAGGTTTCAGAACCCGAGTCTAAAGTTATCGCGTCTCATAATGTTAAACCCAATAATGAAGCTCTTATTTCTGAGAGCATACCTGCTTGTCCAAAATGTCAGGGCGAGATGATTAAGCGCGTTGCCAAAAAAGGAATACGGCAAGGTCAAACATTCTATGGCTGTAGTCAGTTTCCTAAGTGTCGCGGTGTGGTGAATGTAATGTAAGTTAAAAATTGTCATTTAATATAATATTATTCTAAATAATCAATCATCACGTTTGGTTTTTTAAGATTCAAAAACATTATGTATTTATATATAATGTTTTTATCGTTTTAGGCAGACCAGCAATAAAAGCCTATTCACATTCACATTAATATTAAATTTAACTTATAGGGAAATCATGAACTTTAAATTTAGATTGGTTAATACCGCCATAATGTCTACATTATTATCATTTCTGATGACCATGTTTATTACATTTATAAATTTGGGTTTGTCAGATGACTTTTTTATAAACTTTTTAAATGCTTGGAAGGTAGCCTTACCAACCGCATTCGTTGCCGTCTTAATCATCGGTCAACCTGTGCAAAAGCTAACCAAGCGAATTTTAGAATCTCAGTAAAAAGGGCTCACTAAGCTTAGGTTTAGTAAAGAAGGTGATAAAACAACCCTAAAGCTCGAAGCTCTATAATAGTCTGAATATCGCCTTAAAGAGCTTCGAATAAATCCTTAAGCTAAAACAGGCTCAGGGTGACTATGCTCAGCCTTACCACTGTTAACTTGACTGTTCTTAACCTCACTTTTAGTTTTATTATGTTCAGCCTTAATCATATCAGCCAATTTTTCAGCGATCATAATCGTTGGCGCATTAGTATTAGCGCTAATCAAAGTGGGCATGATTGAGGCGTCTATCACACGTAAGCCTTCTACGCCTCGCACTTTCAGCTCCAAATCAACCACTGAGCTATCATCAGAACCCATACGGCAAGTACCTACCGGATGATAGATAGTATCGGATTTATTCTTGATATAGCCCAGCATGCCGTCCTTTTCGATATAAGGAGCTGGGTAGTCCTCAGTGATATATTTGGCGAGGGGGGCTTCTTGCATGATAGCTCGAGTACGCTCAGCGCCGGCTACCATATACTCTACGTCCTTCGGATGCGATAAATAGTTGGGGTCGATCAGTACTGGATCATCGGGAACGGCAGAATTAAGCCTGACCGTACCACGGCTTTCGGGACGTAAATAGCAAGCATGGCAAGAGATAGCATAGCCACGTTTTAGCTCGCGACCGTGATTGATAACTCTCGATATTACGAAATGCAGCTGCGTATTGGGCCATTCTTTGGGATCGTCGCCTACACTAAAAAAGGCGCCGGCTTCGGCATAATTGGTAGTTAATATACCTGTGCCGTCTTTACGCCACTGCGAAATGGCTTTTAAGAAGTTCTTGCCAGCTACCATACCAACGCCAATGACGTCGGTAGTATTGACCTCATAATCGAAAACCACATCCAGATGATCTTGCAGATTACCGCCGACCTCGGGGGCATCGACCAGCACATCGATACCGTGCTCGTTTAGATGCTCAGCAGGACCAATGCCGGACAGCATCAAGACCTTGGGCGAGCCAAAAGTACCGCCGCATAAAATGACCTCATGATGTGCTCTAATAGTCAGCTCGCCATCTCGTTTTTCATAGACCACACCTACCGCCTTTTTATCTTCAAAGATGACGCGGTTGACTTGTGCATGGGTGATGACACTTAAGTTAGGACGGCTCTGTACCGGATGCAAATAAGCGGCCGCCGCTGAGCAGCGCTCGCCTTGCCTGTCGCCATGAAAGTGGGTGACTTGATATAAACCTACGCCGTCTTGTTTATCCTTATTAAAGTCTGGATTGTGGTCCAGTCCATTAGCAATGCCAGCTTCTACAAAAGCTTTGGAGATATCACGCGGACTAATGAGATCTGTAACATGCAGCGGACCGCTATCGCCATGATATTCATCGCTACCGTGGACATTGTTTTCAGACTTAATAAAGTAGGGTAGGACGTCGTCAAAGCCCCAACCTGTACAACCTTGCTCAACCCAGCGCTCATAGTCCAAGGCGCTACCACGAGTATAAATCATGGCATTAATCGCTGAGGATCCGCCCAAACACTGCCCGCGAGGTTGGAATCCGCGCCGGTTGTTTAAATGAGTTTGCGGAGTAGTATGAAAGCACCAATTATTGAGTTTAATAGGTTTACCGGGTACGAGGAGGATGAGACCGGCAGGCACACGAACGGCAAGATCTTTGCCATCGCCGCCGTATTCTAATAGGCAGACGCTAATGTCAGGATCTTCTGTGAGACGGCTGGCGAGCACGCAGCCTGCTGAGCCGCCACCAACGATAATATAATCGAATTGCTTATCAACTTCCATGTGATATTCCTTGTCGCTTCCTTGCTAACCAAGTGTTAGTCACTTATTACCATAGCTTTTATTGTGATAAAAGAGAGAAATAATAATGACTAAAGCGTATCAATGTAACGATGTAACGATGTGACAATCTATCGGGACATTTATTTATCAGCGCATTCATTTATCAGCGCACTAAACAGCGTCGACTTATGAGATGGGCAAAGTAGATCTTAATTTATACTTCACATACCTCTGAGCGGACGATAAAGCGTTTGCCCTCAGGGATCTCAAGCGAAAAGCTAGCACCGCGGCCGTCTACCACATCTATAGTTAAGTCGGTATGTTGCCAAAGCTTATACTGTGCCTTGCCCATATAAAAAGGACAGCCAGCCAGCTCGCCCACGAGGACATCTTGGCCGCCCACCTTGAATTCGCCTAAGGGATAACACATCGGTGAGCTACCATCGCAGCAGCCGCCCGATTGATGAAACATAAGCTCGCCATGTTTGGATTTTAGCAAGTCAATGAGTGCTTTACAGGCTTGGGTAGCCATGACTTTCATGATGATCTCCTTATCGCAAGTTTTATATTGAAGCTGTTAAATCCTAAATAAAAAATACATAACTAATAACTAATAGCTAAGAGAATAAATAAGAGAAAAAAGGCCGTATCACTTCAACTCAAACCGCTAGTAATGCAGGGTTGAAAATGATACGGCCGGTGATTAATGATTGAAGTGATTAACCATCTCAATCACAACATCATAGCGCTTCATTATAGCGCCTTTACAGGCTTGTTAATGGCTACATACGGTAGTCAATCACAATACGTCCCTCAATTTTGCCGTCACGCATGCGATCAAAGATATCATTAATGTTCTCCAGCGGCTCAGCAGCGACCGTCGCTTTTACTTTACCTTCGGCTGCCATCTCTAATGACTCTTGTAAGTCAAGACGAGTACCTACAATGGAACCACGAATGGTAATACCATCTAAAACAGTATCAAAGATCGATACAGGGAAATCACCGGTTGGCAGGCCATTACAGACCAAAGTACCACCGCGGCGTAACATGTTCAGCGCTTGATCAAAGGCTTTCGACGATACCGCCGTTACTAGCACGCCATGAGCGCCGCCAATCTCTTCTTGTATATATTCACCAGGATCAGTATTTTTGGCATTAACCGTAACTTTTGCGCCTAACTTTTTGGCAAATTCGAGCTTTTCATCATCGATATCGACAGCGGCTACATTGAGCCCCATAGCAATAGCGTATTGTACGGCCATGTGTCCCAAACCACCGATGCCTGAGATAACCACCCAATCACCGGGCTTGGTGTCAGTCATTTTTAGACCTTTATACACCGTAACCCCAGCACATAAAACTGGAGCAATCTCTACAGAGTCGACACCCTCAGGGATAACACCCACATAGTCAGCATCTGCGAGCACATACTCTGCAAAACTACCATTTACTGAGTAACCGGAGTTTTCTTGTTGTAGACATAAGGTTTCCCAGCCGCCCAAACAATGCGTACAATGACCACAAGCAGAATAGAGCCACGGCACTCCAACACGGTCGCCTTCTTTGACATGATGAACGTTGTCGCCAACCGCAGTAATAATGCCTACACCTTCGTGTCCCGGGATAAATGGCGGATTAGGTTTGACCGGCCAATCGCCCTCGATAGCATGCAAGTCAGTATGACAGACGCCAGATGCCTCCATTTTTACTACAATCTCGCCTGCACCCGGGGTTGGGATATCAACTTCTTCAATCTGTAAAGGCTGCCCAAACTCATGTAGGACAGCAGCTTTCATTTTATTACTCATATTATTAATTCCTTTTTTTACGTCAAAGATGCTTTTGAGCATCGGTTCTACACTTTACGTCGCTTCCCATAAAGTGTCTCAAAAGATAGGCTTAAAAGAAGCCCATCGCTTTAGGACTGTACGATACCAGCATGTTTTTGGTTTGCTGATAATGATCGAGCATCATTAAATGGTTCTCGCGGCCAATACCTGATTGCTTATAACCACCGAATGCTGAGTGAGCCGGGTAAACGTGATAGCAGTTGGTCCAGACGCGTCCTGCTTGAATACCACGGCCGAAGCGATAAGCTTTGTGTACACTGCGCGTCCAAATACCAGCACCAAGACCATATAAGGTGTCGTTGGCGATGCTCATGGCCTCTTCATCATCTTTAAAGGTTGTTACGGCTAGCACGGGACCAAAGATCTCTTCTTGGAATACCCGCATGTCGTTAGTACCTTTAAAGATAGTCGGCTGCACATAGTAGCCGTCTGCAAGATCGCCATCATGTTGGGCTTGTTCGCCGCCAACGAGGACTTCTGCACCTTCTTTTTTGCCAATATCGAGGTAGGATAAAATCTTCTCTAACTGATCTGAGCTGGCTTGGGCACCAATCATGGTATCGGTATTTAGGGGGTTGCCCATTTTGATGGCTTTGACGCGCTCGATACAGCGTTTGATAAATTCATCATAAATACTTTCATGTATTAAAGCCCTTGAAGGACAGGTACAAACTTCGCCCTGATTCAGCGCAAACATCACTAGACCTTCAACCGCTTTGTCTAAGAAGTCATCATCTTCATCCATAATATCGGCGAAGAAGATATTAGGACTCTTACCGCCAAGCTCTAGAGTCACTGGAATGATATTTTCGCTGGCATACTGCATGATAAGGCGGCCGGTCGTAGTCTCACCAGTGAAGGCAACTTTATTAATACGTGGGTTTGAGGCCAGCGGTTTACCAGCTTCTACGCCAAAACCATTGACTACATTGAGCACGCCTTTGGGTAAAATATCGGCAATGCCAATGGTCTCCAGCATGTATAGAATAGAAGCAGGCGTTTGCTCGGCGGGCTTTAGCACCACACAGTTACCGGCAGCAAGCGCTGGGGCAAGCTTCCATACGGCCATCAAGATAGGAAAGTTCCACGGAATAATCTGACCAACGACCCCTAGCGGCTCGTGAAAATGGTAGGCAACCGTATCATCATCAATTTGGCTAATACCGCCTTCTTGGGCGCGAATGGCGCTGGCGAAATACCGGAAATGGTCGATAGCGAGAGGAATGTCAGCAGCGAGAGTCTCACGTACCGCTTTGCCATTTTCATAGCACTCAGCGATAGCGATGGCTTCTAAGTTGGCTTCCATCTTGTCGGCAATCTTAAGTAGTAGATTGGCACGTTCGGTGACGCTGGTTTTGCCCCAAGCATCTTTTGCCGCATGGGCGGCGTCTAGCGCTTTTTCGATATCAGCTTCTTTGGAGCGCGCCACTTGGCAGATAGTCTTACCATCAATGGGGCTTGGGTTGTCAAAGTATTCACCATCGACTGGGGCGACCCATTCCCCATTGATGAAATTATCGTACTTCTCACGGAATTTTACCGGACTTTTGTCAGTGTTTGGATAGGCGTATAACATAAACGGTTCCTTGTTATATATTTTGAGATCAATCGGGCGCAAGTTTATTTATAGAGCTATAAAACAATATAAAAAATATAGACTTACTGGCTCGGCAACCTATCTTCCTGATGGGCTACTTACTCTATCGTACTAAGCTTTTGAGAGAACTGCTAGTTTAATTTAGTAATGTCTGATGAACTAATGTATAACTTTAAGTTATCAGGTATTAATAACTCAAAATGGTGGGCAAACTGACTACAAGAGTCATTACAACTGCTATAATAATTGTCAGTTATTTTTAGCTTTCAATTCATTATGGGCTGGGATGGTGCTTTAGCCCTCAACCCCTAAATTACTCATTGGTTTGGATATATGCGTCAATCTTCTGCTCTTGATATTCTAAAAACAGGTCAAAACGTCTTTTTGACTGGCTCAGCAGGTTCAGGTAAGACCTACACACTTAACCAATATATCAACTATTTGCGTGCGCGCCGAGTGCCTGTGGCGGTTACCGCTAGTACTGGTATTGCAGCGACACACATGAGCGGCACTACTATCCATAGCTGGTCAGGGATTGGGATTAAAGACGAGTTATCCGAGCGTGATTTAGCCAACTTATCACGTAAGCAGTTTTTGGCTGATAGGCTCAAAGATACGGCGGTACTCATTATTGATGAGATCTCCATGCTGCATGCCAAGCAGCTTAATGCAGTCAATCAAGTGCTCAAGCATGTGCGCAAAAATGATAGCGCATTTGGCGGTATTCAAGTGGTGGTAGCGGGCGATTTTTTTCAGTTGCCGCCCATTGGGAGTAAAGGTGAGAGTAATCGGGACAAGTTTGCTTTTATGTCTGAGGCGTGGCTTGATGCTAAGTTTCATATCTGCTATCTGTCTGAACAGCATCGGCAAGTTAGCGAAGCTGCCAATGGTGGTCTTGATTTGGACGATATTCTCAATCAAATTCGCCGTCAAGAAGTCAGCTTTGAGGCCATAGCGGCGCTGGAGAATACCTTTGATCAAGATGTCGATATCAAGCGTACGCGGCTTTATACTCATAATCTCAACGTCAATAAAATCAATGATAAAGAGCTTGCAGCGCTTGATGGCGAGATGATGCGCTTCGAGTCGACGGCGACCGGCGATAGTAAGCTAGTCGATACTTTGAAAAAAACCGTGCGTACTCAAGATGAGCTGATCCTCAAAGTTGGCGCTAAAGTGATGTTTATCAAAAATAACACCGAGCTTGGCGTCTCAAACGGCACGATGGGTGAGCTGATTGGCTTTGCTGCGGTAAAGGTGGATGATAAAGACCAAGCTCAAAATGACGCCTTTAAAGACAGCACAGAGGACGAGAGCAACGATAAAAAGAGCATTGATATCGACGATAATGATGATCTTAATACCAATACAAATACCAAGGGTAAGAATACGGAAAAGTCTAAAGCGAAAAAGAAAAAATCAGCCGCACCAAAAATGCCCGTAGTCCGTCTTAATTCAGGTCGTGAAGTGATCGCTGAACCCGAAGAGTGGATCATCGAAGATGAGAGCGGGGAGGTACTGGCAAGCTATCATCAAGTGCCATTGTGTCTGGCTTGGGCGATTACTATCCATAAGTCGCAAGGGATGACTTTGGACGCCGCTGAGATTGACTTATCACGTACCTTTGAGCTAGGTCAAGGCTATGTGGCGCTATCACGGCTTAAGTCGCTGGCAGGGTTGCAACTGCTCGGCATGAATAAAATGAGCTTACAACTTGATCCCTTGGCACGTGGTGCCGACAAGCGCTTTTTAGAGCTATCTGAGGAAGCCGATGCTAACTATGGCATGCTCGATGAAAAAAGCATGACGCAGGCGCACGAGAAGTTTGTGCTAAAATCAGGTGGCACCTTGAGTAAGTCAGTGATCGAGGCTTATGATAACTTGCAAAAGCGTCGCCGCGAACGGCTACAAGCTCAGCAGGATAAAAAGCAAAAGCTTGGCAACCAAGTCGCTGATAAATCAGAAAGCACGTTGTCAGAGACTAGAATTCTATTAGAAGAGAGTTTGTCTATCGCTGAGATTGCACAAACGCGCGGACTGGCACAGTCTACTATTATGCGCCATATTAGTGAGCTCAAATCGCAAGATCCCAGTCTTGCCTGTGATCATCTGCGTCCCGATGACGAGATTATGACCGCTGTGGGGAATGCTTATATCGCCATTAAAGTGGCTAATAATCCCAATGACTTCAACGATGATGGCAGTATAAAGCTGCGTCCTATCTTTGATTATCTGAAACAAAAAGTGGACTACAATACCATTCGCTTGGCGCTTATTTTTATTACTCCTTAACGCTGTATGGGTTAGGTGAAACGGTTTAACCCTCACTCTAGCTTTCATTCTAATCTATATTCAGCGCAACACGCTCTAATAAGCTTTTGGGCTTATCATACTTATAGCGATTCATTTATATGCCTGATTTTTCTAGTACCTCTTACCCTCTAAATACTAAAACCAAAGTGTCACCTATGAGCAATTTGGATAATAAGTCATCAGACCAGCCTTTGCGCATAGCTATCAATGGCTTTGGACGTATAGGGCGCAATGTACTGCGTGCATTATTAGAGCGCTTTGAAGTGCTGGGTCGAGCCATTCATGTGGTGGCGATAAATGACTTGGCACCGGCTGATATTTTGTTGCATCTGCTTAAGTTTGATAGTACGCATGGACGTTTAAGCCGTCTAGGGGTCAGTGCGGATATCGTCAAAGAGCCGATAGAGGGTCACTACGAAACCGAGCTTTGTCTGACCAAAAACAATTATACTTACTGCATTCGTCTGCTCTCTGAGGCCGATCCTGAGCAGCTCCCGTGGCAAGCGCTGGATATCGATGTGGTACTAGAATGTACCGGACACTTTCGTTCTTATGATCAAGCCTATTTGCATATTAAGGCAGGAGCGCAGCAAGTCATTATCGGTGCGGCGCCCTTTGATAACGTTGATGCTTGTATCGTGATGGGGGTCAATACCGATCAGCTTACCAAGCAGCTACCGATTATCTCGAGCGTCTCTTGTACCACTCAGGCTTTGGTGCCACTTATTGACACCCTTGATAAGGCATTTGGAGTGAGCTCAGCGATGATGACCGAGATTCATGCGGTCACCGCTGATCAAACCGTACTCGATCAAGCGCACCGTGATCCACGGCGGGCGCGGGCGTCAGGGCACAATATTATCCCTACAACATCTAGTAGTATAGCGGCAACCGAACGGGTGTTGCCAGCGATGGAGGGTAAGATTAATGGTCACTCTATTCGGGTGCCGACTATCGATGTTGCAGCTATCGATGTGACTTTTGTATTTAATACGCCGGATGTCAGTATTGAGTCAGTACGAGAGGCGCTTAAGACGGCGAGCCAAGCGCACTTAACTGATATCATGGCTTATACCGATGAGCCGCTAGTCTCTAGTGATTTTATTCATCAAACTGAATCGCTTATTATCGATGGTCAACAACTTATGCAAGTAGGCGAACAATATAAAGTGTTTGCTTGGTACGATAATGAATGGGGCTATGCCAATAGGTTGCTCGACATGTGTCTGCATTTGGCCGCAACCAAACCCTAATTTATCCATTCAATAGACTCATAATATAAAATAATTTAAATTTTTTGGGTTAGGCTATTGCATTATCATTTTAGATCGCTATAATGATGCACCAATGGAGACGTGGCAGAGCGGTTGAATGCACCGGTCTTGAAAACCGGCAAGGGTTCATAGCCCTTCGTGAGTTCGAATCTCACCGTCTCCGCCAAATTAGCAGTAAAGAATAAAAAAAGCCCCAATCAATTATGATTGGGGCTTTTTTTATTGAAAGTTTTAACACATATTACGTCGCTTACTTAATCAGCTGTTTACTAAACTCAACTTGCTCACCATCGCTAAGGGTTAGTATACCTTCATCAATGGTAATATTAACATCTTGAGCGTTTCTGATAGCTCGCATTACGTTAATATCTTCGATACTACTCTCAATCACTATCTTCCCCGACTGCTCAGGCATAATAGGCGGATCAAAGGTCGTTAAAGGCACATTAAAGCGTTTGCCTTTAGTCAGTTTTGCATCTTGCATCATTAGCTTCCCTCTAAAGCTCTCGATAGCTACACTGCCATGATTGGATAGCATAAATTGTAGTTTGACCTGATTGAGGCTATCACTATCGCTAGTCTTAATAGGTAACAGGGCGATAGGGTAGGTTTGAGTATTGATCAATATGGTTTGTCGACTCCCAACAATAGGGCTTCTCTCACCTGTAGGGTTGTTAGGATGCAAGCGCTCATATTCACGCTGTTGGGTAAGTGCTTGGCCAATGGTGGTGCGTGGCATAGCTCCTGACTCATAGGCACCGCTCAGCTTCATGCGCAGCATATAACGGCTGAGCAGCTGCCTATCGCTTGCAGATAGCTGCTCAAAACTATCGCCCAGTCTTTTTTGCCATTGGTCTGAATCAGTGGGAATAGTCTGTTTGGTAGGATCACTTTGCGGCGCAGAACAGCCACTAACAGTAGGAATGAGACCTAATGAGATTAATATCAATAGAATGGCACTGGAATATTGCTTTAAACTATTCACGATTTATCTCCTTATAAATCTTTTCCTTATGAGCTTTGTTAAGCCGTATTATTATTTAAATCATAGTCTAATATACCGTTTTTAATAGCATAGTAAGTATAAATATCACTAAATAGGGTGTTTAATTTTGTAGAAGGTGGTTTACAGTAAAAGCTACAGATTAAGAATGAGTCTTACAAAAGTCAAAAAGCCAAGCACTGTAATAGTGCCTGGCCTTTTGGCTTTACTATAAACTATATTTTCAAGCAGTTTTGATTAACTATGGCAAAACCGAGCTTATTTCTGCTCTTGATCTTGGAGTTCAGATAAGGGGTGAGTAATATTGTTGTTATGAGTGACTACGATAGCTTCATCGATAATGCGTTGACTGACACCACGCTTGCGCAGAGTCTCAATAAATACCTCATCATGGGCTAAAGTATAGTCTTGATGATCACGATCAAGGCCTTGGCGAATGTAAAGGCGAATCAGCCCTTGAATGCGTTTAAATCCAAGCTCTGATGACGTTGCTTCTAGTAGCTCTATCATCTCCTCAGAAAGACGAATGCTAATCGGACGCATGACTTTTTGGGGGTGATCAGAGAATTTATTTTTTATGCGTACAGGTATCATAATAAACCGTTACTTAAAGTGAGTAGGAATAAAGATATTGAACGAAAGCTTCTGGTAATTATGTGCTTTTTCAAGATTAATGTCTGCTTAATTGGCTTACTTTTACGTTAAATAGCAAAGAGATAAGGGTACAGACGATAATAAGTTACTATATATAGATACCATACAACAAAACCACTTAAAAGAACACCGTTTATCAATGACCACCGTTCCGTATAAAATCAACAGCCATAAAAAAACCTTCATCGGTAACGGATGAAGGTTTTTTATAATATGGCTCCCCAACCTGGGCTCGAACCAGGGACACACGGATTAACAGTCCGACGCTCTACCAACTGAGCTATTGGGGAATAAGCTGTGATAACTGCAAATTTACTAAATTAAACTCTAATTAGCTTTGAGCTTGTTTGCGTTATGTGGGGCACATTTTAGCCAAGTCATGATTGTCTGTCAACCTCGATAAGCCAATATTTATAAATATTTACTAAGTTTTGGCTAGGATATGCTTTTTTTAGGATAGAGCGCAGACTTTCTCCCTCTAAGCGCTGTAAAAACTAAGGCTATAAAAAGCATAAAATTTTAAAATCGATGCTGTTAACTGCGCTTAGTCTTTATTATTTAAAATAGCTAGGAAAGGCCAGTGAGAGCAATATTAACAGCCATAAAAAAACCCTCATCAAAGTGATAAGGGTCTTGGCAAATGCCATAATCGAATCAAAACGATTCAAAGTAGTATCAAGCTGCGAATAAAACAGCTTGTAGAATATGGCTCCCCAACCTGGGCTCGAACCAGGGACACACGGATTAACAGTCCGACGCTCTACCAACTGAGCTATTGAGGAATAAGCGGTAATTAACTTACTGCGAGCTTAGCGCCAACGGTGATGAGTTGTTGCTAAGTGGGGCGTATTCTAGCAAAGATAAAAAATAGGTCAAGCCTTTTTTATAATTTTGCCAAATATTATGCTTTTAATGACTTAAATAGTCTTTTTCGCATCAGTTTTACTACCTTTGATTATAAAAAGACGCCCATTAATGGACGTCTCAGTTTAGATTCATTCGACAACCGATAACCTATTCAGCAACATCTAAGTCAGCCACTGCTTTTTCGATACGGGATAGCGCATCTTTTAATGTAGCTTCATCGGTAGCGTAGGAGATACGCATATAGCCACCAAGGCCAAACGCATCGCCTGGTACTACGGCAACGCCGACTTTATCCAGTAACCATGCTGAGAACTCAGTGCAAGAGGACAGGCCAGCGGCTTTAATCAAAGGTTTGATATTTGGGTAAACATAGAAGGCACCGTCTGGACGTAGGCAAGTGATGCCTTTGATGGCATTCAAACCATCGACTACCAAATCACAACGCTGCTCAAACGCTTCAATCATAGGGGTAAGGACGCTTTGATCGCCGCTGATGGCAGCTTCGGCAGCGACTTGGCTGATTGAGGTCGGGCATGAAGTCGACTGCGATTGTACCTTTTTCATTGCGCCAATCAGTTTGGCAGGACCGCCAGCATAACCGATACGCCAGCCGGTCATCGCATAGGCTTTTGACACCCCATTTAAGATAATAGCGCGTTCTTTTAATTCAGGTGCGGCGTTTAAGATGTTATAAAACTTGTCACCCGTCCAGCGAATGTGTTCATACATATCATCTGATACCACGTAAACGTGCGGATGTTTTTTGAGCACTTCAGCGAGGCCTTTTAATTCTTCTAAAGTATAAATCATCCCTGTGGGATTAGAAGGGCTGTTGAGTACCAACATTTTAGTTTTGTCAGTGATGGCATCTTCTAATTGCTGCGGGGTAATTTTGAAATCTTGCTCGGCTGGGCATTCAACGATAACCGGTTTGCCCTCTGCAATGATGACCATGTCAGGGTAGCTGACCCAATACGGCGCTGGGATGATGACTTCGTCGCCAGCATTGATAAAGGCTTGAGCAAGGTTGAAAAACGATTGCTTACCACCGACTGACACCAAAATCTCATTCATCTCGTAGTTGATGTCATTATCGCGTTTGAACTTCTCAATAATGGCTTTTTTTAGCTCCGGCGTACCATCGACTGCGGTATATTTGGTAAAGCCATTATTAATGGCCTCGATAGCAGCTTTTTTGACATGATCAGGGGTATCAAAATCAGGTTCGCCGGCACCTAAACCAATGATGTCTTTGCCTGCTGCTTTAAGCTCTTTGGCTTTATTAGTAATAGCAAGAGTAGGCGATGGCTTGATGTTATTGACACGGTTGGATAGTTGTAATTCGCTCATGGAATATCCTTTTTTATAGGTGAGTGGAAGTTAGGAACAGTAATGGTGGCTACGGATAATTATTGTAGCATGGCTATATAGTGCTGTCTTATAGCGCTATAAAAGAAAATATAGCATTTAGCGACGGTATACATAATTCGTCTTTGAACATTGAATTGTGAAGTAACAACAATAATCGCTTTACCGCATATGGTAATTATGCGATTATTTAGCTTTAATGAATAAATGGCTGTTAAATATAAGATTTATTTTAATAATGATTATAGTTGAGCAGAAGTAATTTGCACTCTTTGGTCTTTGGTCTTTGATCTTTGATTGACTATCGATTCGCTTATTTCTTAAAGCCGATTATATTTTGAAGAATATTTTAAAAAGGATTTTTAAAATGACCGACTCTCCTCAAAGCTTACATATTCTTATTACCGGCGCTACTTCTGGTATTGGCAAGCAAGTAGCCAAAGACTATTTGCTAGATGGGAATACAGTCTACACGGTTGGGCGTGATGACGAGGCATTAGCTGAATTGAAAGAGCTTGGCGCGACAGCTATCGATTTGGACCTGATGGATAGAGAAAAAGTGATTGCTGCATTTGCTGAGATCGACCAAGTGGATTTGGCGATTTGCTGCGCCGGCACCTGCGAATATTTAGACATGCCCAACTTTGACAGTGAGTGCTTTATGAAAGTGATATCTATTAATTTGGGAACACTTTCGCACGCTATCGAAGGAGTATTGCCCAAACTGATAGCGTCAAAAGGACGCTTGGTGGGTATAGGGTCAGCATCTGCTTATGTGCCTTTCCCGCGTGCTGAAGCTTATGGCGGCTCCAAGGCGGCGATTCATTATCTGATGAAAACCTTGCAAATTAGTCTAGCGCCATACGATGTGGCGGTAAGTTTGGTGGTTCCGGGCTTTGTTGAGACCCCGATGACTAAGCAAAACGATTTCCCTATGCCTTTTTTGCAGACCACCGAGCAGGCAAGCCGAGCAATTCGTGATGGTATTGCTAATGGTAATGAGGTTATTGAATTTCCCAAAAAACTCACCTTGCCATTAAAAACTTTAGGCGCATTGCCCGATATGGTTTGGCAACAAGTCACCACTAAGCTGTATAAAGAGGATTAATAGAGTCAAAAATATCACAAACGATACAGTGCTACTGGTATTAATTTTGCGCAGCCTCTGTCGGCGTAGGCACAGCACGCAAGTAAAATTTTTACCAGTAGCACGTGGTAAGAGATTATCAGTTTTATTGTATATCGACTATAACACCCAAAGTAAGAGAAACTGCAATTATGTCATTTATCCGCTCAAAGCGTGCAAAAGATAAAAGTAACCATAAGAGTAATCAAGTGGGCAAAATGAAAAACACTGATAATGCTAACCTTAAAAAGCGCATAGCTATTATTGGTTCCGGGGTGTCAGGTTTAACTTGTGCGCACTATCTAGCAAAGTTGCATGACGTAACTTTATTTGAAGCTAATGACTATATCGGCGGACATGTTAATACCATCGATGTGGCGCTACAAGCGGATAAAAAAGTAAAGTGGCCGTTTATAAAAAATAAGCACGTTGAAACCAGCGCCATTGATACCGGATTTATCGTCTTTAACGAGCGTACTTATCCTAACTTTTTTCGTCTGCTGCACGATTTGCAAGTGCCGTTTCAAGCGACTGACATGAGCTTTTCGGTGAAAAACACCGCGCTTAATTTTGAATATAATGGGCATACCCTTAATACCTTATTATCACAGCGCAAAAACGTCTTAAACCCGATGTTTTGGCAATTTATCAAAGACATTCTGCAGTTTAATAAACATATCAAAGCGCTGCGCCAAGACTATGACGAGGCGCGAGTGAGCGCTAAAGACACCAGTGCTTTTACTAAGCAGACTTTGGGCGGTTATTTAAGCGCTAAGGGCTATGGCAAACTGTTTACGGATAACTATCTACTGCCGATGGTATCTGCTATTTGGTCAACCAGCCTTGAAGATGTACAAGATTTTCCGCTGATATTTTTCGCCCAGTTTTTTGACAATCACGGTCTGCTTGATGTGGTCAATCGTCCGCAGTGGTTTACCATCAAAGGCGGCTCAAAGCAGTATGTCAATAAGCTCATTCCGCGCTTTGTAAAGGCGGGTGGTACAGTACGAGTAAACAGTCCGGTACAGTCGGTTAGTCGCCGTGATAACGAGGTGAAGTTACTGGTTGCTAATAAACTCAATGATGATTTGCAAGAGCTGGTATTTGATGAGGTGATTTTTGCTTGTCATGCAGATGTGGCGCTGCGTTTACTTAGCGATGCCAGTAATGATGAGACTGAGGTATTGCAGAATTTTCATTTCACTAAAAATACCGCAGTTTTGCATACCGATACCAGCGTTTTACCCAAAAAACCGCTAGCTTGGGCGAGCTGGAATTATCTTATTAATAATAAGTTAAACAACAAGCTGGATGAGATAAGTGGCAAAAAATCAAAGCGGCCTGTACTTAATCAAGCCGCGTCAAAGCCGGTACTCACTTATCATATGAATATTTTGCAACGCTTAACCAAGCAGCATAATTATTTGGTCACGCTTAATCCAGTTATTTTAAATAACGGTATCGATGAGGCGCAAATTATTAAAAGTATCGATTACAGTCATCCGGTGTTTGATAATGAGATGATAGCGGCGCAAGGCGCGTGGCCTCGCATCTCTAGTAATGGATCGCACACTCATTTTTGCGGGGCATATTGGTTCAATGGCTTTCATGAAGATGGGGTGCGTAGTGGCCTTAGGGTTTGTCAGGCGCTCGGTAGTGCCATCGATATCAAAGACAAGGTTGATCCCAGCCATTTGCCTGACAGCGATACGGCGCACACGCCTTTTCGCTATAAGGAATTGCCTGTTAAAGCCGATAAAAGCTCGCGCACCCTTAATAAGCGCCAAGTCCTGACCGCAAGCACCAATCAAGAGCTAGTAGACTATATCGCTACCTTACAAGCAAGCATCACGCCGGTTAAGAAAAAGCGCGGTTTATTTGGACGCCGTAAAGCAAAGAGTTAATGAACTATTTAGAATATTTGACGTATTCTAAAAAGAGCATAGTGCTACTGGGATGAATTTTGTGCAGCCTCTGGAGTGACGGAGTCGCACAGCAAGCAAGGAAAACTTATACCAGTAGCACATTCAAACCTATGTATCAGTTTCAACCGACTACAGTAATCTCGAACCCATAAAAGAGAACGTTATGCCCGCCAAAGAGCAGCCGTCCAACGATAAAGCGACCAACGCAGCCACGATGCCGCATCAGCTATTTCATGGCACGACGTGGCACAGTCGCTTATTACCGAGTGTGCATAAATTTGCTTATCCGTATCGGTATTGGGGGGTCAACTTTAGTGCTTTGGCGGCCGGGCAGGCGCTGCCTGAAGTTAATGCGAGCGTGAGTAATAAGCTTCTAAACAGACTACCCTTTAATAAAATATTGGCAAAAGCTTTGCCGTTATTTTCTGCTCAGCACCGAGCCTTGCAGCAATTTTACCCTGCTGATTATTTGCAGGAACCAGAGAAAAAGAATGCAAATAGCGTTAATGAGACGACTAGCAGCAGTACAGTTAACAAAATCGATGACGACGTTAATCCCGTGCAAGCGCTAATGCAGCGTTTAAATCAAGCCTTCATCCATCATACGGGTAGCGCTCCTACAGGCGATATAATGGGAATGCTGGTTTGCCGTAATGTCGGTATTTATTTTAGCCCTGTGAATTTTTATTTAGGTTTTGATGAGGCGCAAACACCGACCCATTTATTGGCTGAGGTCTCTAACACCCCTTGGGATAAGCGTCATTATTATGGGTTTTTATTGGATGGAGCAGAGACTGAGTTTTGTCACGATAAAGACTTCCATGTGTCGCCATTTAATCCTATAGACCAATTGTATCGCTGGCAGGTGTCCGTAAAACAAGAGATAGGAAAAAATGCAGCAGCAAAGCGTGAAGTAGGAAAGGATAAAGTAAAAACCAAGCCAAATAATGGCTTGCAGGTTCGTATCGCTATCAATATCAGTGACGAGCGCGGCGAAGTGCTCAAAACAGGCATAAAAATGACCGGCGAAATGATGACTGCTCAAAGTATTCAGCAAAGCCTAAAGAAAAACCCACTGATGAATATGACCTCACTAAGCCGTATTTATTGGCACGCTTTTAAGCTGTATGCCATCAAAAAAGTCCCTTATATTAATTACGATGAAAAGCTGGCGGACAGTCAGCAACAAGAAAAATAAAAGGTATCAAAAAGTAATGTTTGACCTAAGTAGAGTCGATGCACTTTAAAAATGAGATAGCGCTGCTGGGATGCTTTTTTTAAATATGGGTTGCGCAGCCTCTGTGAAGTATACGCAAGCAGCCAGCAAGTAAAATTTATACCAGTAGCGCACTTAAATCTATAACAGTTTGTTTTCAATTGACTATAAATATTTGTGCTAGATAGTATTTAGCTAACTATTAGCTATAACGCTGCAAATACAGTATTTCAAGGAAAAGTCTATAAAAATAGTGGGTAATAAATTTATTTACGCTATCACAAAAGGATACTAGCAGCATGGCCGCACGCCCAACCGATCGTACGCCGACCTCAAAAATAGAAAAGCTCAGTGCCAAGATTAGCCAAACGATAAGTACCAGCACCGCTTTAAAACCAGTTAACCAAAGCCTAAATTATTTGGCTAGAAAGGCGATATTTCGCGCTTTAAAGCATCTGCAGTTTGGGAGCTTAACCCTCATAGAGAACTTCGGCCAGGCTGCACCAAGCCAGCAAACTTTTGGTCAAATCTTTGGTGAGCCTGTCAAAGACTCTGCAATCGGCAAAAAAGAGCAGCAGCCAGCTCAGCTCACCAGCTCTAAGGTAGGTCGGCATTCTCTACATGTGACCTTGACGCTTCATGATAGCAGGGTCTATCGTAGACTGCTTTTGGGGGGTTCGATTGCCCTTGCTGATAGCTATATTGAAGGCCAGTGGGACACTGATGACTTGACCGGACTGATACGTTTGGCGGCGCGTAATTTAGCGGTATTAAATAAGCTTGAGAACCGTTTTGCTGGTATCAGTAAGGCGTTTGAAAAAGCCAACCATCAGCTGCGTAGTAATGATGCCGTAGGCTCCAAGTCTAATATCTTAGCGCATTACGATTTGGGTAACGAGATGTATCAGCGGTTTTTAGATGAATCAATGATGTATTCATCCGCCGTCTATCCAGCAGCAGATAGCTCGCTTAGCGAGGCTCAGCAGCATAAGCTTGAGCTTATTTGTCAGCGTTTACAATTAAGTGCTGACGATAAGATTATTGAGATTGGCACCGGTTGGGGTGGTTTTGCCATTTATGCTGCCCCCCATTATGGCTGTCATGTGACCACCACTACGATATCGGATGCGCAATTCAAAGAGGCAGAGCGCCGTGTTAAAGCAGCGGGGTTATCTAATAAAATTACGCTATTAAAACAAGATTATCGCAAGCTAACTGGGCAATATGACAAACTGGTGAGCATTGAGATGATTGAAGCCGTGGGTCATGAGTATTTGCCCACCTTTTTTGCTAAATGTAATAGCTTGCTTAAGCCAACAGGGCTGATGGTTTTGCAAGCCATTACCTTTAATGACCAAAATTATAAGAGCTATCTAGAGTCAGTGGATTTTATCCAGACCCACATTTTCCCAGGTGGCTGTTTGCTATCCAATCAAGAGCTAACCATCCAATTTACCGAACAGACCGACATGGTCATCAAGCAATTACACGATTATGGTTTTGACTATGCCTACACTTTGCGTGATTGGCGTGCTGCGTTTATGGCACAGCATGAGCAAATAAAAGCGCTTGGCTATGATGAGGCCTTTATCCGTTTGTGGGAGTTTTACTTCTGCTACTGTGAAGGTGGGTTTTTGGAGCGCACAATAGGCGTGGTGCAAGTGACTGCGGTGAAGCCTGATAATATCGATACGCTGCATTTTTCTGATTTGCCAGCAGCTCATGGAGTAGCTAAAGAGCTTTATCCTAGTTTTCCAAAATGTTGCGATGAACAAATAACCATCACATAAAAGGATTTTATCATGGGTTATGTTTATATATATCTCGCTGCTGTGGCGATATTTTTGGGTATTGATGCGGTTTGGCTCAAAACTATGACAGGCTTATTTTATGAAAAACGCATCGGCCATTTGCTAGCTGATGAGCCCAATATGGTCGCTGCTGGCGTGTTTTATATGTTTTATTTATTGGCGCTATGTCTGTTGATTTTATACCCACAAATCAAAGCCAATGCTTCCATTGGCCATATTTTCCTGTTGGGCGGTCTAATAGGGTTGATGGCGTATGGTACTTATGACTTTACCAGCTTAGCACTGTTCAAAGGTTATACTTTAGATGCCGCGGTGGTGGACTTCATCTGGGGTGGGTTATTGACAGGTACGGTCAGTGCTATTGTGGCGTGGTTGGCGTATCGCTTTCATTGGTTAAGCTAAATTAGAGTCAGTATCTCTAATTTATGACCGACAAGACACTGTCATCAGGTGAGTAGTTTGCGCTACACTGGTTTATATTTAGAGATTACTTTCAATTAATAACCGCTTACAAGGAATATTATGGCACAGTACAATACCACTTCAACGGCTAAAAAAGCGCCTTTAAACCATGAATTATATATGTCAGTGCTTATGACGCCTGATATGGCAAACTTCATCGGTAACGTCCATGGTGGCGATCTGCTAAAAATGCTAGACCAAGTAGCTTACGCTTGCGCCAGCCGTTATAGTGGTCATTACGTAGTAACTCTATCTGTTGACCAAGTGATGTTCCGTGAGCCTATTTATGTCGGTGAACTGGTCACCTTTGCTGCTAGTGTTAACTACGTTGGCAAAACTTCTATGGAGATTGGGATTCGGGTAGAAGCAGAAGACGTGCGTGCACGCACCATTCGTCATACCAACAGTTGTTACTTTACCATGGTAGCTATAGATGACAATGGCAAGCCTACACCTGTTCCACCACTCGATATCAAGAGCGACTTGCAGCAGTGTCGTTTTGACGCCGCAGAAGAGCGTAAAAACTTGCGTATGCAAAGCTCAGATCGTCCTAGTTGTGATTTAGATAGTTTTTAAAATCAAATAGCAACATCGTTAGAAAATCTACTAATACGGTCAATAAGAACTACTAAAAGTAGTAAAAATTAAATATCTCAAACATGATTCATTAAAAAAGTTACTGTTCTTGCAGGGTAATTATTTTAGGCTAATTCTATTTCCCTAAATACTCTTTAGTTTATTATGCCAAATTATAATTAATTTGCCATGACAGTAACCCTTTTATTGAGCTTATTATGAGTTTAAAGCCTTCTATCGCCAACCCTCAACTTCATCTTGATGAAACATCAAAACCAACCACTTCAGGTGCACGCGGTGCAGGTCAGCCTAATAATGGCGAACCTGAGTCTAACGATGATAATAAAAATTCAAGCTCATTAGTGACAGTGCTAATAGCAGTAGGTGCCAACCTTATTATTGCTATTGCCAAAACTATTGCCGCATTTATGACTGGTTCTGCTTCTATGATAGCGGAGTCGGCGCATTCTTGGGCAGATGCAGGTAATGGTGCCCTGCTTATTGTCGCTGAAAAAAAGGCGGTCAAACCTGCGGACAAAAGCCACCCTTTAGGTTATGGCAAGGAGTCTTATGTCTGGTCGATGATTGCCGCATTTGGTGTGTTCATGGCCGGTTCTATCGTCTCCATTTATACAGGTATCACTGAGTGGAACGCTGCGGAGACCGAAACCAACTATACGATTGGTTTTATTATTTTAGCAGTAGCTTTTGTGCTCGAGGGTTTCTCATTAGTGCAAGCTTATTTGCAAAGTAAAAAGCACGGAGAGCAATTAAACATAAGTGCGATTGGCTATGTTGTCGATACTTCTAATCCAACACTACGTGGGGTATTCTTCGAAGATTTAGCGGCGGTCATAGGTTTGGTTATTGCGGCTGCCGCTATGGGTATGCATGCTTACACTGGACAACCATTTTGGGATGCGCTCGGCTCTATTATCGTTGGTCTCTTATTAGGCGCAGTAGCGATATTTTTGATCAGTCGTAATCGTGATTTTTTAGTCGGACATAAAGTATCTGATAGTATGCACCGCTACGTGCTAGGAGAACTACTTAGTCACCCTGACATTGATAGCGTCTCTTATCTACATTTAGAATGGGTAGGGCCTAAAAAGATATTTATGGTAGCAGCAGTGGATATTAAAGATAATCAGCGAGAGAAAAATATTGCTGAAAAGTTTGAAATTATTGAAAATCAATTCCGTGCTAATCCGTTATTTCAAGAAGCTATCTTGACGTTATCAGCGCCTAATGACAGTCTTTTGAGTTTGGATAGCAAACAAGCGGTTTAGAAGAGCACTGATTGAGAGATTATAATATAAAAAAGAAGCCTCAAACTATAGAGTAATTTGAGGCTTCTTTCTGATAGTCTGCTTGCGAGCTTAATTTATGATAGATGTGCACGATCATGGGAGCTATCAAAGTCAATAGCAGGGCCAACCGGCACAATCTCTGTTGGATTGATAGTATCGTGGCTAGCATAATAGTGAGTCTTGATGTGATCCATATTTACGGTCTCTGCAATACCTGGTACTTGGTATAAATCACGCACATAACCCCATAGATTTGGATAATCGACAATACGGCGAATGTTGCATTTAAAATGACCGACATAAACCGGATCAAAGCGCACTAACGTTGTAAACAAGCGCCAATCGGCTTCGGTTATTGTATTACCGGTAAGGTAACGTTTATCTGCTAAGCGTTTCTCTAAAGTATCTAACGCTTCAAACAACTCAGTAACCGCTTCTTCATAAGCTTCTTGAGTGGTGGCAAAGCCTGAGCGATAAACACCATTATTGACTTTAGGGTAAATAAAAGCGTTCAGCTCATCAATCTCATCGACTAGCTTTGAGGGCAAAAAGTCAACTGGTAAAGCCCCAACGTCATCAAAGGCAGAATTAAACATACGAATGATCTCAGAAGATTCATTACTGACGATAGTATTGGTCTTTTTATCCCATAATACGGGTACAGTCACACGTCCAGTATAATCAGATTTTGCTGCGGTATAAATCTGGTGCATGTAGTCGGCGTTGAAGATAGGATCGGAGATTACGCCTGTACCTTCTGCAAACGTCCAGCCATGCTCACGCATAAAGGGATGAACCGCAGAGATGGAGATCATATCCTCAAGCCCTTTTAGCTTACGGTATATCATCGTGCGGTGTGCCCAAGGACAAGCTAAAGACACGTACAAATGATAACGATTGGGTTCAGCTTTGAATCCGCCAGAACCTGATGGGCCTGCGCTACCATCTTTGGTAATCCAGTTTCTAAACCCCGACTCTTCACGCTGAAAACGTCCGCCACTAGCATCCGTATCGTACCATTGGTCTTGCCATTTACCATTAACGAGTAAGCCCATAATTACCTCCTATTTTAATTGTAAGTGCTGCATCTATTGTTAGTTTATCTAATGATAGGTATTGTATATGATAGCACTACTTAATACTATGTGGTGGTCTAAAACTGTAAACTATAAAAAAAGGCTACCTCTTAAGGCAGCCTTTTGGTCATGAAATAAATATTTACTTAATGTTATCTTATTTTTTTGGAGCGTTAGCACCAATAAACCATGCGTCTTTATCAATGATACGGCTAGCTTCTGTTAGCAAGTCGGCAGTATCTTCATCGCCTGCATCTCCTACAGCATCAATAGCTTCACGTAGGGCTTCGGCTACTGTTTTATAGCGAGATGTGATCTCACGAACATGCTCATCTACTTCAGTAATGTCCGTAGGATAAGGTTTTAAAATAGAGTCTTCGGCAACACGGCTAGAGATACCATTTGCTTTACCGCCCAAAATCACTACACGTTCAGCGATAGTATCTGAGATTTCACGGATACGTGCTGTGGTTTCATCTAGTAGCTGATGTACACCGATAAATCCAGTGCCTTGTAGATTCCAGTGGCACTGCTTGCCATCTAAAGTCAAATCGATGACGTTGGCTAAGTTTTTATTAAGGATATCAATAACTTTTTTTGCAGTTTCATCACTGATACCACTTGCATAACGTTCTCTCATATTTTGCTCCTTTATTTTAGGTTTTATTAGATATTGGATTAACTTTTAAGCGCTTTATTAATTGTACTTATTGCTTACTAATTAATTCAGTACCTATAGTATCAACTTATTAGAATGAATGAACCCCTATGTTTTAGGCTTTGTTAAGGGGTCGTGTAATGACTTTGTTAAGCATGAAAAGCTTTGTAAGTTTGGCACGAGAAATGGCATTGTCTTTGATTGAGAGACGAGTCCACCCGCCTTTAAAAACCACCTCAAGGCCCCCACATTGTTATAAACCTTACTTCTTATAAAAACCAGGAAAAAATCAAACATGCGTATGCCCGAACCGCGCTCGTCGCGTCAGTTAAATCAATTGGCCACTCAGCTACAAGGCGAAGCTGAGATCACTGGTGTCAATGCGTCAGGGACGCAAATATCAAGCCGTGCCTTTGAAATGTTCACTGATTTTGAGCCAGCAGGCGATCAGCCACAAGCCATTGCCAAGCTTGTGAAAGGCATCGATGCTGGCATGGATGAGCAGCTTTTGCTTGGGGTCACCGGCTCGGGTAAGACTTATACCATGGCCAAAGTTATTTCTGAGTGCCAACGGCCAACGATTATCATGGCGCATAACAAGACCCTTGCTGCGCAGTTGTATGGCGAGTTCAAAGCGTTTTTCCCTAATAATGCAGTCGAATATTTCGTCAGCTATTATGACTACTATCAGCCTGAGGCTTATGTAGCAGCAAGCGATACCTTTATTGAAAAAGACAGCGCCATTAATGATCATATCGACCAAATGCGTCTGTCAGCGACTAGGGCACTGCTTGAGCGCCGTGATGCGATTATCGTGGCTTCGGTCTCTTGTATTTATGGTTTGGGCGATCCTGAGAGTTACCTGAAAATGCTGTTGCATGTGGTCGTAGGTGACAAAATAGATCGCACGGCGACCATCAAGCGCTTGGTCGAGATGCAGTATACCCGTAACGAGCTGGACTTTGGCCGGGGTACTTATCGCTTACGCGGTGAGCTTCTAGATATTTATCCCGCTGAGTCTGAGCAGCTCGCTGTACGCGTGCATCTGTTCGATGATGAAGTAGAGAAGATCACTTGGTTTGATCCTTTAACGGGTAAGACCGTACGCAGCGTGCCGCGTATCACTATTTATCCTAAATCGCATTATGTCACCCCGCGTAACCGCTTGGAGGCGGCTAGCCATACCATTCGTGATGAGCTGGAGGATCGGCTAGAGTACTTCCGTGATAATAATAAATTGATCGAAGCCCAGCGTATCAAAGAGCGTACCCAGTATGATCTAGAGATGATTCAGCAGCTGGGTTACTGTAACGGCATTGAGAACTACTCGCAGCATCTCTCTGGCCGTCCGTGGGGCGAGGCGCCGCCGACGCTATTTGATTATATTCCAGAAGATGCGCTGTTATTCATTGATGAATCGCACGTGACGGTATCGCAAGTCGGTGCCATGTATAAAGGCGATAGATCACGTAAAGAGAACCTCGTGAATTACGGCTTTCGTCTGCCAAGTGCGATGAATAACCGTCCAATGAAGTTTGAAGAGTGGGAGCGCATCAAACCCAAGACCATTTATGTTAGTGCGACCCCTGCGCAGTATGAGCTTGAGCATAGCGAGCAAGTGGTTGAGCAAGTGGTGCGTCCAACGGGGCTGATTGACCCTGAGATTGAGATTCGTCCGGTTCTCACGCAGGTCGATGATGTGCTCTCGGAGATTACCAAACGCCGTGAGCTTGATGAGCGCGTACTTATTACCACTTTGACCAAGCGCATGTCGGAGGATTTAACCAGTTATCTTAAAGAGTACGATGTCAAAGTCGCTTATCTACACTCTGATATTGATACCGTTGAACGTATGCAGATCATTCATGAGCTGCGCACTGGCGTGCATGATGTATTGGTTGGGATTAACCTACTACGTGAAGGTTTAGATATGCCCGAGGTATCGCTAGTGGCGATATTTGATGCCGATAAAGAGGGCTTTTTGCGCTCTGAGCGTGCGCTGATTCAGACTATTGGGCGTGCTGCGCGCCACTTGAATGGTAAGGCTATTCTTTATGCGGATCGTATTACGCCGAGTATGCAAAAAGCAATAGAGGAGACCGATCGTCGCCGCGAAAAACAAGTCGCCTTTAACCTTGAGCATAATATTACCCCGAAAGGCGCACGCCGAAACGTTACCGATAAAATTGATACCGGTGAAGATTTGGATGCTAATGACAACCAAGCGATTCCAGTTAAAAGTAATCTGCCCGATGTGGATATCAGTATCCTCAGAAGCCCTGATCTGCTGGCTAAAGAGATCAATCGCCTTGAGAAGTTGATGAAACAATTCTCCCGTGATTTGAAGTTTGAAGATGCGGCGAAGACTCGTGATAAGGTGCTGGAGCTTAAAGCGCATTTGGTACAATAAAGAGTTTCGATAATAGTAAATGTAGATAAAATAGTAGAGATCAGCGCAGCGACAATGGAAATGATTTTAGACTGGTGCGCTGAAATCCTTACTAAGCGCAAACGCAGGTTTACACAGTCTATATTCAATTTTCTGAACCTTTACTATACGATAAATAAGTATGGCATAGCGGGGTTGAGCTCGTTTTATTTGAATATTTTGAACCATAAGGAATAGTTATAATGGACGTAAAGTCGTTATTTAAAAAAGAGGTAGAAAAACAATTACTAGATGTCGATGACTACATCTTTACGCCTCAAAAAATCGATATAATGATTGATGACGGCGATCTCAGCTGTGTGCTAAACAGTGATGGTAGCGTCAATATGTTTTATAGTAAGCAAGGCATAACAGATGTAAGAGCAGCGGCTCGCAAGCATCCTTTTACCGCATTCGAAACTGAATTACAACATGGTATTTATGATGACGTGATTGAAGATTTGGTC
Organism: Psychrobacter jeotgali; assembly: GCF_904846315.1. Lineage (NCBI taxonomy): Bacteria > Pseudomonadati > Pseudomonadota > Gammaproteobacteria > Moraxellales > Moraxellaceae > Psychrobacter > Psychrobacter jeotgali. Next base: position 1,476,882 of record NZ_CAJHAF010000001.1, on the reverse strand, counting down.
GATGGGGTCAATGAGATTATAGATAGTCATTCTAAGTACTTTCGTATGGAAAAAGCCATACCTATGGCGGCAGCACTAGGAAGTGGCGCTGTCATTACCGATGCCGATAAATATTAGATCTGCTAGATGATTAGTTATAAAAAAGCGCTATCAGGATATTGAACTGATAGCGCTTTTTTTGTTCCGAGCTCGTCGCATAGTAAAGACATTCAACAAAAAAACCAGCTAAGAGAATCCTCTTAACTGGTTATCTGTTTTTATTACCATTAAAGCTTAAACATTTTTACCATGTTCTTTTTTCTGAATATCTTTTGCTAGGGTGTAGCATTCATTGATGTGATCAAAAGAGATTTTTTTAAAGATCATATAGCCCATAGTGGCAGCTACCATTTGACCGCCTAGGGGAATGAACTTGGTAACCTGTTTAGCCGCTATACGTCCACCAAAGCCCTGCATGGCTTTTTTGACAATACCACGAGTAGCCATAAGACCAGCAAAGTCAACCGTACGGTCTTTTAGAGCATTCCAGTGTACTTCACGCGACTGTAAGTCAACTGCCGATTCACGACCTTCAATCAGTCCAAAACGCTCACTAATCTCTGGCAATAGATGAGTCAACATGCCAGCATCGACGGCTACATCAAAGAAGGGAATAGGAATAATAGCCACACCTGCTGAGATTCTAGCGCGTTTTTTGACTAGTTTTTTACATTCCTTTTTAACTTTATCTAAGTCTAAACTAGGATCGATGGTGTTAGGAAGCTTTTCTGCTTTTGGGGTTGTTTTCATGGAATATCCTCATAAATGGTGAAAAATATAAATAAATGCCGATTTGATAAACACTTGCGCTTTAATAAACACTTGATAGTTTAATAAAAATCTCGCAGATGATAGATATCTATAATAGTTACTATTTTATGGATTTACCGGCAGCATACAATCATAGCTTTGTAGCAAAATGCAGAAAATTGCCGTAACTGTGCACGGTTTTTGTAACTACCAGTTAGCATAAATTTAATTACATGCCTTGTAAATAGAGTTAATAGACTGAGTATTCTTAGCTTATTATTTAACATGCTAAATTGATATTGTGACTGTCTGCTAAAGACAGTAGAATACGCTCATGCTAAATTTAACCCCCCGTTTTACCGCTACTCGTATTGACGAGTTACCTGCTGCGCTGCAAGCGCTTGCTGCCCAATCCTTTACCTTAGCTAGACTTTATGCTGGCCGCGGTATCGTGCATCCTGACGAGCTTGATACTGGGCTGTCAGGTCTATTGTCTGCTGAACAGCTGCATGGCATTACTGAAGCCGTGCGTCTGTTAGATCGTGCTATTGATGAGAGCCTGCGCATCTTAATCGTTGGTGATTTTGATTGCGACGGCGCTACTAGTACGGCGCTGATGATGCGTGCCCTAACTAAGATGGGCGCCAATGTTGATTTTCTAGTACCCGATCGTTTTAAGTATGGTTATGGGCTCACGCCTGAGATTGTTGAGCTGGGCATCGAGACTTATCAGCCTGATTTGATTGTTACCGTCGATAATGGCATCTCTAGTCATGCAGGTGTAGCACGAGCGCAGGCCGATGGTATTACCGTTATTATTACCGATCATCACCTGACCACCAAACCTGTGCCGCCAGCTGAGGCGGTAGTTAATCCCAATCAGCTCGAATGTGGCTTTGATAGTAAGGCTTTGGTTGGAGTAGGAGTGGCGTTCTATGTGTTAGGACGCTTGGCAAAATTGCGCCGTGAGGCAGGTAAATCTACCGTACAAGTCAGTCAGTATCTCGACTTAGTGGCTTTGGGCACTATTGCTGATGTAGGAGTACTTGATAAAAATAACCGTATTTTGGTGCATCATGGACTAGCAGCTATTCGGCAAGGTCGCTGTTGTTTAGGTATTTTGGCACTGCTTGAGCAAGCAGGCCGTGACCCCAAACAAATGCAAGCGCAGGATTTCGGTTTTGTGCTTGGTCCGAGGATTAATGCTGCTGGGCGCATGGATAATATGCGTATTGGTATCGAATGCTTGTTGACTGAGGACTGGAGTAGCGCCCAGCGTCTGGCGCATGAGCTTGAACAGTTAAATCGTAGCCGCCGACAGGTCGAGGGTGAGATGCGCGCGCAAGCCGATGCTATCGTACAGTCTTTGAATGCGGATGCTGATATTAATAGCAGTGATGACGATGACAATGCGGGCTTGGATGATTATCAACATGGCGATATTATTATTCACAGACCTTCTAAGCAAAGAGCAGCTGAAAACGATAAACGCAGTATTGTGCTATATAAAGATGACTGGCATCAAGGCGTGATCGGTATCGTCGCTGGACGTTTAAAAGAGAGCCATTATCGTCCCAGCATTGTATTTGCGCCAGCGGATACTCAGCGCACCGGTGATAATGATGCGATTAAAGGCTCAGCACGCTCGATTGCTGGCGTGCATATTCGTGATGCGATTGAGCAGGTTGCTGAGCAGTATCCTGATTTGATTAGTCATTTTGGTGGTCATGCGATGGCAGCGGGCTTGACCCTCAAGCGTAGCAACTTCGATGACTTTGTCACGGCCTTTAATGAGGTGATGGCGGAGCTTGATGATGAGGTGTTTGCGGAGCAAAAGTTTACCGATGGCGGCCTACAAGCGAGTGATTTTAGTTTATCATTTGCTGAGCAGTTAACTAACGCTAGCATTTGGGGACATGGTTTTGCCCCGCCGATATTCGATGGGGTATTTGAAGTACTCAGCTTTAAGATTCTAAAGGACAAGCATCTTAAGTTATCGCTACGTTATCCGGGTGTGCAATATCCTATTGAGGCGATTTATTTTAACTTTGACCATCAAGTATGGGACTACCGCGCCCAGCAAGTGCACTTATTATTTGAGCTTGATATCAACGAATGGAATGGCAAACAGAGCTTACAGCTGATGGTCAGAGACTTAGCTGTCATTGAGCCGTGATTGAGCGCTGAGTGAACATTGATAGCTTTAATAAACCCGCTGTTTTTTCTTAGCCTAATCAACCAAGCGAATAGAAGGCAGGTGCCAATCAAAACGTAGGGCTAAAATCCGTACCCAAAAGATAATACCGAGCATAATAAACTCATTTAATCCTGGATTTACGCCCAAGCTATCGAGCACTAAGTAAGTGACTGACCCTGCAATACTAGCGGTAATATAAATCTCACGTTGTAGCAGTAGCGGGATTTCGTGACAAATAATATCGCGCATTAATCCGCCAATAACTGCCGTCCAAACGCCCATCAAGATAGCAATAAGGGGCGCCATATCTTGATTTAACGCCACTTTGAAGCCGATAACACTAAACGCTGCCAAGCCAATAGCATCGAAGAGCTTAAGCGCTCGATCAATCTTATGATATAAATGGAAAAAGATCTGCAAGATAAGCGAGGTTACGGTGATAACGATAAGGTAATTGAGATCAGTCATCCAAAATAAAGGATGGCGATCCAGCGCTATATCACGTAGTGTACCGCCGCCCACGGCATTGGCCATTGATACCAAGATGCAGCCGGCAATATCAAAGCCTTTATGCTGCGCAAGTAAAGTACCAGCGACGGCACAAGCAATTACCCCAACCATATCTAATAAATACAACAAGATATCAGGAAAAATCAAATCATTGACCATGGTTATGTACCCAGTTGATTATTGTCTATCAATATTTTTAGCCACCTTTAGCAAATAACACCAGTCCTAACACAATTAGCGCAATACCTATTAGCCCCATCATTGAAGGTAGCGCATTATCTAGCAATATTATGCCGCCGATCAATGCGAATATAACCTCGCTAGCTTGAGTGGAATCCACACCAGCGACTTCACTTGAGGTTAGCGCTTGTTCACGCGCATACAAAAACAGGCTGGTCGCCGCCACGCCAGCCAGTAAGGCCACTAGCAAAGTGTTGAAAAGCTGCGAAGTATTAGGCAGTTCAGGTCGCACCATCATGCCTAAAATCAGCCAGAATGGCAAACTGCCAAGCGTCATCAGCCAGACCTTGTTAAAAGCATTATGCAAGAGTGTGGTTCTAATGGTAGGGATGCGGGCAATTAGTTTCTGTAATAAAGGTGGAGGCTTGTCAGGGGATAAGTTGAACGAATGGTTATTATCAGCATTATTAAGGACAGGCTTATCTACGAGAGTAAATAAAGAGGCTTCCATTATAAGCTGTGAATCAGCAGGAGGCGGTTGCGCATTTATCTTTTTAGTATTGGAGGACACTTGCCAAACCAGTTGGTTACCAATCGGGTAGCAAAAGGCCGCAACTAGCGCTGGCAAGGCACCGAAAAGTAAGGTTTCAGTCATTGATAGCGCAGAGCTACTGTCTGTTATGATCATGGCGGAGGCACGCAAACCTTCGCTAAGATTGACCAATACTACCCCGAAAAAGACTAGACAGGCGTAGACGACAAACTTTTTATCAAAACGCTGCCCAAAGGCTAATAATACCAATAGACTAGCGACCACAGTGAACATAAAGGTTGCCGCAACCACCCATCCTGCAACGTGGTCTGCAGCGTAACATATACCGGTATAAAACATGCCAAAACCAATACTACCGGTAATGCACCAAAATCCCCAATGCTCCAAGAATAGCGTCGTCAATGCTTTGATCCGCCCAAAACCATGTTGCATGGTGATAATGGCGGTGAGTATCAGCCACATAAAAACGTAACGTAAACTGGCTGACCAAAACCAATGACCGCCAGCGCTACTCATCAGCTCATTTAAGATAAAGGTTGAGCTAAAAAAGGCACCGGCTAACAAGCCCAGCAAAATAAGTTTGACCATCCCTGTGTCCTTAACTTTGCTCGCCACTCAATCTAATAGTTTGCTCGCCATTCACTCTAACAATTAAACTAAAATAAAAAAGGCTCAGCTAGCGTCGTTCGCTGATATGCTTATTTACCTTTAGCGTCTGCCCAAATGATTTTATGCAGCTGTAATTGAAAGCGTACAGGTAGCGCATCGGCTAGGATCCATTCCGCCAATTCGCGCGCAAGTGCTGGCACCTCAGGGCTAGCACTCTTTGGGTCAGCGTCGTCTACCACATTGAACATGGGGGAGAACCATACCGTAGCCACACGTTTTTCAAGGTTGTATTCTTTCAGCATGGTCTTTGACCAGTCATAATCAGCACGATTCATAATGACGAACTTGAGCTGATCGTTTGGGGTCAAATAGTCTAAATTTGACCATAGGTTTCGATCCGCTTCTCCTGAGCTTGGCGTCTTAATATCCATAACCTTGCTCACAGCTGGCGGGACGTTAGCTACTGTGAGTGCGCCTGCGGTTTCCAAGGATATTTCATAATTATCGCTCAGCAGACGTTTGATGAGCTCGATAGCATTAGGCTGCGCTAAAGGTTCGCCGCCGGTCACACAAATACGTTTACAAGGATAGCTTTTGATAGTCTCTATAATGGTTTCAAGCGACTGCCGCTCACCACCAGTAAAGGCGTATTCGGTATCACAGTAAACGCAGCGCAGCGGACAACCGGTTAGGCGCACAAATATCGTTGGCAAGCCTGAAGTCAGCGCTTCACCTTGTAGAGAATAAAATATCTCAGTAATGCGTAAACCGGCTTCAGGGTCAGTGACAGGTATATGAGGTTGGCGTAGCAAGGTCTTAGTCATAATGTTTTCAAATACAATTGGCTGTCGATACTCAGTTAAATAGGTATCGAAAAAAATAAAAAAAGAATAGTTAATAAAGGGTTAAGACGTATAACTAATGGATTATAGCCTAAGTTATTGTATTAAACCGCAAAAAAGATATAGAGACTTTATATATGATAATGTTTGAGTCAATTTTATGATTTATTCATGGGTCATGATCTCTTTTACTATATATTCAGCAATAGCTAAAGAGGAGGTAGCACCGGGTGAGGGCGCATTACGAATGTGGGTGATATTCCCTTGTTTTCTAATAACAAAATCATCGACTAAAGAGCCATCAGTTTCCATAGCCTGCGCTCGGATTCCTCGGGTAGCAGGGGTCACTGAGACATTGGCTAAAGAAGGCACATATTTAGCGGCTTGTGCAACAAAGTTAGTTTGGCTTAAAACCGTACGTAACTCACGCGCGGCGGCGGGCACATTTTTCGACGAGAACCGCCAAAACCCTCTATAAGTAAGAAAATCATAAATATCTACAACGTTGTAATCTGTACCGCTATAATTTTCACGACCCAAAGAGATAAAGGCATTTGGTCCAATAGTCATCTGACCGTCAATACGCTTGGTAAAGTGTACCCCTAAAAAAGGATAGCTCGGGTCCGGTACCGGATAAATCAAACCTTTAACATGCTCTTTATAGGCCTCATCGATAACGTAATATTGACCAAAAAACGGCACTATTTTGGGAGTTTTGATATCGCCTGAATGAGCAGCCAGTCGGTCAGACTGTAAACCTGCACAGCTAACCACATAATCAAAAGTAGAATCATGATGGTCGTTATCAGAGAAGTGGACGCTGATTTTTTTATTGTTTTCAGTTAAATGAGTTACGGCTCTGCCAAGGATAATATCCGCCCCTTTTTCCAAGATTTCTTCCGCTATTTTTTGGGCAATATCTCCGTAGCTTACGATAGCGGTACGAGGAGAATAAAGTGCTTTCGTTCCAATGCAATTGGGTTCAACGGCGCTAATCTCTTCGGCATTTAGCATTCGAACATCAGCCACTTTATTGGCTATAGATCTTTGATAGATGCTCTCTAACCTAATCTCTTCGACGGTGTTTAATGCCACCACTACTTTGCCACATTCGTCGTAAGCGATATCCTTTTCTAAACAGTATTGCTTGACTAGCTCCGCACCTCGACGGCATAAGCGAGCTTTAAGGCCGCCGGGCTCATAATAAAGGCCAGCATGTACTACTCCAGAGTTGTGACTTGATTGATGTTGGGCAACCTTTTGTTCTTTTTCAAATACCGTTACTCTAGAGTCTGGAAAATCCAGTAGTAACTGCCGAGCCACAGAGAGTCCATTAATCCCTCCGCCAATGACCGCGTAATGATTATTAACCATATCAAATCCCTTGATAAGAGCATAAAAATAGCCAGTATGCCATGAATCTAAAAGCTAAAAAACCAATAAAGCCGACCTGCTATCAAGTCGGCTTTTTAAGCGCTACCCTTTTTAAGCAATAAACCTAGTCTAAACGCAGTAACTCATTTACCGCTGTTTTAGCACGAGTCTGGGCATCGACTTTTTTGACGATAATAGCAGCGTATAAGCTGTGGCTGCCATCTTTCGATGGTAAGCTGCCCGGCACCACTACTGAGCCTGCAGGTACTCGTCCACGATGAATCTCACCGGTTTCACGATCATAGATACGGGTTGATTGTCCGATGTAAACGCCCATCGAGATAACGGCGCCTTCCTCTACGATGACGCCTTCAACGATCTCAGAGCGTGCGCCGATGAAACAGTTGTCTTCAATGATAGTAGGGTTAGCTTGTAGCGGTTCTAAGACGCCGCCGATACCGACACCGCCTGATAGGTGGACGTTTTTACCGATTTGTGCACATGAGCCCACCGTTGCCCAAGTATCAACCATCGCACCTTGATCGACATAGGCACCGATATTGATATAAGAGGGCATAAGTACTGCGCCAGCGGCAATATATGAGCCTTTACGCGCAACCGCTGGAGGGACTACACGTATGCCTGCTGCTTTGAACTGTGCTTCGGTCCAGCCTGCAAACTTGGTCGGTACCTTGTCATAGAACTGCACATGCTCACCGGCTGGCATGGCGTAGTTATCATTGAGACGAAAAGACAATAGCACCGCTTTTTTGGCCCACTGATTGACCACCCATTCGCCAGCCTTTTTTTCAGCGACTCGCAAGCTACCGTTATCAAGTTGTTCTAGCACTTGCTCAATAGCCGCGCGCACATCTTGTGGCATATTGGCGGGACTATAATCGTTACGATTCTCAAAAGCTTGTTCGATAGTTTGTTGCAGTGACATAAAAATCCCTAAAAGTAATGAGCTAGCAATGAATTAAAATTTTAGTGCCATATCCAGCGCAATAAACGGTTTTAAAGATAAAAAACCACCCGAACTATTGTCGCTAATTTGACTGAGTTTAGCAAATAGACTCTAAGCCTGGTCGGCATCAATATAGTTATCTATCCAGTTTAAAATATCGTTATAGACCATACTATGGTTTTGCTCATGCAGGGGCTCATGACGCATATTCGGATAAAGCTGCTCATCTATATTTTTAAACCCTTGTTTCTCTAAATTACCAATAACTTTACGAATACCGCGGCCCATATCACCGATAGGATCATTCTCGCCGCTGACAAATAGCATGGGAAAATCTTTAGTAATAGTTTTCGCCCAGCCTTTATGGAGACTGGATTGCATCAAGGCGAATAAGGTCAAAAAACCATTATTAGTAAAATCAAAACCGGTTAAAGGATCGGCTTCATAAGCTTCAATAGCCGCCGGATCTTCGTTTAACCAAGCATGCTCAGAGTCTGAGATACGATTATCCAGCTTGCTATTAAGAATTTTATTCATGATGTTGGCAAATAAAGGGTTGGGCTTGCGGGGTGCAGCTTTGGCTAATATTTTGTTAAGCGGCATCAGTAGTTTAATCAACGGATTGGCGTCTGAGGAGCCCATAATAATAGCGCCTGCAAAGTCTTGGGCATGATGCTTGAGGACATTACGCACAATAAATGAGCCCATTGAATGTCCCATTATAAAGTGTGGTACCTGGGGATGACGAGATTTTAAGCTGTCTGCCATGATAATGACGTCTTTTAGCAACGATTGCATGGGATGCTCACGACCAAAAAAGCCAAATTCATCAGAGGATTTGACCGTCTGCCCATGACCGAGCTGATCGTAAGTGGCGACTGCGATACCATTATCTGCCAAAAACTGCGCAAAGTCGGCATAGCGCCCGCCGTGCTCCATCATACCGTGCACGATTAGCAAGGTTGCTTTGACATCCGTATCGCTATCGGTCGGCTCAAAAAAGCTATGGTGTAAATAATGAGTATTATCAGAAGAAGTGATTTGCTCAGTGCTGCTTTGATTATTGCTCTTATCAGTGGTGCTCATAAAGGCTTCCTTGTTTAAGTTTTAAGAATTGTTTTTTATTATAGTAAGTTATGATTTGGGGCGCTCATAAATAGTCTTACCTTCTTTAATGGTTCTAATAACTTTTATATCACGAATATTATTCGCATCAACGGTTAATGGGTTGTTATCTAAAATAACCAAATCAGCCAACTTGCCGGGCGTCAGTGATCCTTTGCTATCTTCCTCAAAATACTGGTAAGCAGCATTGGTGGTAATAGCTTGGAGGGCTTGATAAGGCGTGATTCGTTCATTGGCACCGATGACTTTACCTGAGCGCGAGGTGCGATTGACTGCTGACCATACTGAGAATAAAGGATCTAAAGGCGTTACCGTATCGTCGGAATGGTTGGTATAGGTAATGGCCATTTTATCAGCGGTGGCAATCGGACTTAAGAAGTTAGCACGTTTTTCGCCTAAGTTTTTGATGTGGACATCGCCCCAAAAGTAAGCGTGATTGGTAAAAAACGACGGTACCATTTTATATTTTTTGAACGTCTCTAGCTGATCAGGGCGAACGAACTGAGCATGGACCGGTACAATACGGCGGTCTTTGTCAGCGTCTTGTCCGGTTTTTTCGATGGCATGTTCATGGGCTTTGATAATCATATCGATTGAGGCATCACCATTACTGTGAATAAACAACTGATTATCACGCGCATAAGCCTTCACAAACATCGCGTTCATCTCATCTTGACTGAGACTAGGTAATCCGCGGCAATCACGCGCGCAGCCTTCAACTGGTGTCAGATAAGGCTGAGTAAAGTAAGCGGTTTTACCTTGGGGCGAGCCATCACCGATGATTTTGGTACCTTGGACTTTAAAGCCGTTTTGATAGGTTTTCCACCTAAAGTTTTCATCCGCTAAGTTTTCATCCAAATCGCTCGCGCCTGCTAAAGACACCAAATCGATTTTAAGTTTACCGGCATCTGCTTGTGATTGAAAAAACTTAATCGCGTCACGGGTGGTTGAGCCATCTTGGGCGGTAGTCACGCCACTCTCAGCATAATAGTCTTGGGTCTGCTCAAAAAACTCAGCTTGTTTAGGTTCTAGTATCTGCAGCAGATTGTACATAAACGGATACATGGCAGTTTCTTGTACCAAACCACTAGGCTCATCGCTGCCCGGCATACGGGCAATATTACCACCAGCCGGCGCTTCGCTGTCGGCGCTGATATTCATAGCGGCGAGGCCCTTGGAGTTGGCTACCCCCATATGACCACTGGTATGCTGCAAATAAACGGGATTATTAGGCAATACTTTATCGATATCATTTTTGGTCGGATGGCGCTGCTCAGCAAGCTGGGTCTCATCATAGCCCCAACCAAATATCCATTCGCCATCAGCAATATTGTTATCTTCTTTGTAAGCTTTTAGCGCTTGCAGCATTTTGTCGATATTATCGACATTACCAATAGGGGGCGGGTTCAGATCGACTTGACCCATAGTGTTCGATACCATACCGAAATGGCTGTGTGGATCGATAAAGCTTGGTAGTAGCGTTTGGTTTTGTAAGTCTATTTGCGCGGCATTTTTATATTTATTTTGGACGTCTTTTAAGCTGCCAACATAAGCAATCTTGCCTGCTTGAGTAACCAAAGCCTCGACCATCTGTGGCTGCTCACCCTCCATAGTAATGATATCGCCGTTGTAATAAACCGTTGCTTGACCAGAGGTAGTTTGAGTCATTGAATGAGTCGCTGTCTGAGTTGCCGTACAACCGATGACACTTATAACTGCTAGGCTTAGCAAAGTAGGTTTGGATAAAGTGTTTAGTAACATTATATTCCCTTGAAGACTTCTCTTAAAAGTTGTTTTAACTGCAGTTCTAGCCCTGATAGTAAAAGCTATGCAAGCAATAATATGATTTATAGTAACAAACCAGAGCGTTTATACTCAGCTTATTTATTGTTGTCCTAGTTAAACGGTAATCTATTCAAAATAAAAGAAGTGCAATTATTATAGCCTGCTACGACTATAAATACTCTTAGCCAGTTAAGAGAGCATAGGGTCAGACTATAGGAGTAGATGTTTAAAGGTGTTAAATGGTTAGAAGCTTTATTAAGACGGGTACCAGCGGTAGTTGATGTTGTTATCGAGATAAAACAATTTGCTTAAAAGCATCTTTTTGACCATTATAAGTGGATAAAGGTTTACAGGATATCTATATTCTGCTTAAATAGTGAGATGATGAAACATAGTTTCGCATAGTGAAACCGTGTATTAACGCTTATATGTCAATTAAAATGTTATTATAGATATAAGGCAAGGAGTAGCTTATATATTGTCTTAATCAAAAGGTTGTATAGTTTAGGAGAACACAGAGTATTTAGGGTGATAAGAGCATATTATGCTTGCTCCTCATTTTCTAAAGTTAGTTTATTTTATCAAGGAAGAAATCAATGAAGCTTACCAACAAAACCTCTTTAATCGTAGCTATGCTAGCCTCTAGCTTAGCATTCACTGCTTGTTCAGATACTGATAATGAAACGGCGACAGCCTCTGATCCAGCGGTGACCACCGAATCAGAAACACAATCAACGCCATCATCTACCGCTAGCGACAAGCTCGATACCAAGTTCGTTACTATCGCAACCGGCGGTGCATCAGGTCCTTATAATATCATTGGTACCTCATTATCAGAGGTTTATGCCAAAACTTTTGGGGTTAACTCAAAAACCCAGACCACCGGCGCATCTGTTGAAAACGTCAATCTGCTAACCCAAGGTAAAGTCGATATGGTACTGGCACTGAGCGATGTCGTTACTGATGCTGTGGTTGGTGAAAATAACTTTGATCAGCCGATAAGTAATATTCAACAAATTGCCGTGTTGTATCCTAATGTAGTGCAAGTTGTCACTACCAAAGATTCTGGTATCAAAAATATTGAAGATTTGCGCGGTAAGCGTATTGCAGTAGGCGACCAAGGTTCAGGCACTGAAGTCAACGCTCGTACTCTATTGGAAGGCTTTGGCATTACTTATGATGATGTGGAAGTAGACTATTTAGGCTTCGCTGAAGCTGCTGATGGTATGAAAGCGGGCAAAATTGAAGCGGCGTTCTTTAGTAGCGGTCTGCCTAACTCATCATTGATGGAGCTTGAGCAGGGCTTAGATTTGCAGTTAATCACTATTAATCAAGATAAGCTTAATGAGATCATCGCCACCAAGCCTTATTTCAAGACCTTTGAGATACCTGTAGGCACTTATGGTAACGAAACAGCTATCCCAACCGCCGCTATTATGAACGCTTTAATGGTGCGCTCTGATCTGTCTGAAGATGACGGTTATAAGCTTACCAAAGCACTATTTGAGAACTTGGATGGTCTAAAAACAGCCCACCAAGCGGCTAACGATATCAGCTTAGATACCGCTAACGTCGGCATGGTAGCGCCTATTCATCCGGGCGCCAAAAAGTATTACGATGAACAAGCCGCTAAATAAACGCTGGTGGTTATCCTCGTTCCCTAGCGCAGCATTAATTGTTGCGTTAGTTGTTTTTATACTACTAGTTATCTTTATACTATGGGCAGTGTTTAGCCGCCAGTCGGTCATCGAAGTACAAACTGAGGGCGATAGTGGCTTTAAAGGATCAGGCAAAACGGTCTGTTATTTCGTTGAAGCCGACTTTGAGCTGCGCTGGATGCATTCGGTAGAAAAGCAGTGGTGGGAGGAGCAGTATCAACGTAAAGATGATGGGCTGTTGTTAACCACTACTTATTTTCAAGCTTTTGGGGCAGGGACGCCATCGACCGAAGCGCTTGCACCCATCCAAAAACCAGGCTATTTAGGCTATCAAATCGATGAGAAACTGCCTAAGCTTAATTGGGTAGTGTCAAGGCTTACTAAAGGTGAGCTTAATTATGGCGACCAGCGAATTCTGATTCACCAATGGGTGCCGGATTATTCCGAGATAGCCATTACACCCAAAGCCTATAGTTTAATGGATAGATTTAAAAAGGATTTTTGCCATGAGCTCCCAAGTGACGGATCATGATAATGTGAATAATATGGCAGCAATGTCAGATAACAGGGTTGACGAGTCTATTCATTCCCCCGACCAAGCGGATACCCATGTTGATACTGAGCTTGAAGTACAGGCTCACAATCAAGCTATATTAGAAAAGTACGACCGTGAATCAATTACTCGCCAAATCACCCAAGGTCCAGTCAAATATTTTATCGCTGGGATTTGTATCTTATATTCCCTCTTTCATTTATATATCACTTTTAATCCGATGCCTGCATTATTACAGCGCTCCGTGCACGTAGGCGTTGGTTTTGCCCTTATATTTTTGATTTTTCCGGCTAGTAAAAAGAGTAGTCGCCAGCGTGTGGCTTGGTACGATTGGATTTGGTTTGCGTTGTCCTTATCAGGGATGAGCTACCTTATCTATGAATATCAAGATATTGTCACCTCGCGTGGCGGTATGGCCAATCAAGTTGATGTGATATTTTCTATTATCACAGTGATTTGTGTACTTGAAGGTAGTCGCCGAATTACCGGCTGGATTTTGCCCATATTGGCATCGATATTTTTGGCTTATCCGTTTGTTAGTCATTTCGACTTTATGCCTGATCGCTTACTGACACGCCCTTATGATATGGGCGATATCTTTGGTCAATTGTTTTTAAAGACCGAAGGCTTATATTCTGTTGCTATCGGTGCGTCGGTAACTTTTATCTTTTTGTTCATTCTATTTGGGGCGTTTTTAGCGCGTTCCGGTATGGGGCAGCTGTTTAACGATTTAGCCTTGGCGCTGGCAGGGGACAAAAAAGGCGGGCCTGCCAAAGTAGCAGTAATCTCCAGCGGCTTTATGGGCAGTATTAATGGTTCAGCCTTATCAAACGTCGTTAGCACCGGTGCTTTTACTATTCCTTTGATGAAAAAGGTCGGTTATCATAAAGATTTTGCCGGAGCGGTAGAAGCAAGTGCATCAGTCGGCGGGCAAATATTGCCGCCTATTATGGGCGCCAGTGCCTTTATTATGGCAGAAACCACAGGCTTGCCTTATAGCACCATTGCTTTGGCCGCCTTATTGCCAGCCGTGCTTTATTATTTAGGCGTTATTGCGCAAGTGCATTTCCGTGCTGGACGCCGCGACTTAAAGGGTATTGCCAAGGAAAGCTTACCTCGAGTCAAGGATGTATTAAAAGCACGCGGACATATGTTACTGCCTATTGTGTTTTTGATTTACTTGTTAATTAAAAACGTCCCTGTAGGTTACGCTGCTGCTTATACTATTGGTTTTACCGTGGTAATTAGTATGCTGCGTAAAGAAACCCGTATGGGGGTTAGTGATATTTTGGGTGCTTTAGAAGATGGCGCTCGCCAATCACTAGCGGTAATGGCAGCGTGTGCGGTGGTCGGGGTGATTATTGGGGTAGTGAGTTTAACCAGCTTTGGTACGGTAATGACCTCATCTATCGTAACCTTGGGGGCAGGATCATTATTTCTCACCCTTATTTTAACCATGCTAGCGTCAATGGTGCTCGGGATGGGACTGCCGTCTATTCCAGCCTATATTATTACCGCCACCATGGCCGCACCGGCTTTGGCTGGATTTGATATTCCTATTTTATCGGCGCACATGTTTGTCTTCTACTTCGGTATTTTTGCTAATATTACCCCGCCAGTCTGTCTCGCCGCCTTTGCAGGTGCAGGTATATCAGGCGGCGATCCGATGAAGACAGGATTCTTGTCGCTAAAACTAGCGCTAGCTGGATTTATCGTGCCCTTTATGTTTATCTACAACCCAACCATGCTGATGATAGATCCTACAGGGTTGGCGGTGACGGCAAAAGATTTCCCGCTACCTCCTATTGTTGATATCGTGACGGTGGTGGTGACTTCTGTGACCGGAGTTATCGCTTTAAGTGTAGCCTTGGAAGGTTTTTTTAGAGGTGTTATGAATCCGGTAACCCGTGCCATATTAGCGATTGGTGCGTTGCTGCTCATTTACCCTGAGATAACTACCGGGTTAATAGGCGGGTTTATAGTATTGATGATTGCGGTTTGGAATATAAAAACCAGTGGCAAGCCAACGCCGACTTTAGTAGTATAAAGCGTTAGTTTTGAACGATTTATGAGACTACTAAAGGTATAAATAAAAAGGGTGAGTAACGGTTATCTGTTACTCACCCTTTTTATATTCTAGTCTTAGATTTTAAACTTAAACTCTAGATATAGGTTCTAAATACAGCCACTAACGTTTAGCCACTCTTTTATACATACCCTGCGCAAGAGCTTTTACTATCATGGCCTGACTTTGTATAAAACCCTTATACTTGGGCAAGTTGTCTTCTATATCCTCAACACGCCGATTATAAAATAGATGCATAGTAGGCTTGGGCAAGGCGGTTACATCAGGATAATTGCTCGTAGGTATCAGGATCAGATTGCCACCCACTGCTTTCTCTATACTAGGTTTATTACAGCGAGTACAAAGCCCTCGGCTAATATTGGGCGGTAGTTTCCAGCGGCGAAACTTGGTTCTAATCAAGTTTAAGTCATCTACATCTGACTTGAGTAAAATTGTCACATCATTATAAGCCTGACCAGTATATTCTTGACAAATAGTGCAGTGGCAAATAAAGCGTTCAATAGGGGTATGATTAATAGTATAAGTATTGCTATAACAGGAGCAAGAGCCTTGTTGTGGAATAAATTTACTGCTCATCGGTCAATCCTTCTTTAATAAGAGGGTACAGGGTTATTAATTTATGATATTTACCTGACTGTCAACTTAGTATGAACCAAAGCCTAAGCAAATAATCTTAGATAATTGAGAATAAAGCTATATTTAAAATATAGCATTATCTTACCTAATTAGGATAACTACTTTGCTAATTGGCGCTAATAAAAAAGAGACCTTATTGGGTCTCCTCTTTATATACAGATAGCGCAATCAATGGCTTATTAACAACCAAGTTTGCCTTCAGTTTTACCTTCTGCCTCAAGTGCTTTTTTACTACGTACAGGAGCAGGGCAATCTTCGCCATAATATTGACGATCAGCAAAGTAGCTTGAGCGTACCATTGGACCTGCCCATACGCTAAATAAACCAATTTTTTTACCATAATCCATATAGCGTTGGAACTCGTCGGGATGGACATAGCGATCAACCGGCGCATGATTTTTACTGGGCTGCAAATACTGACCAACGGTTACCATATCGACGTTATGTGCTTTTAGGTCATCGAGTAGGGCGTATATCTCTTCTTCAGTTTCACCCAGTCCGACCATAAAGCCGCATTTGGTAGCGATATCTGGACGGCGCTTTTTATAGAGCTTGAGCAAATCAAGCGAATGCTGGTAATCAGAACCCGGGCGGAAGGCTTTATATAAACGCGGCACAGTCTCAATGTTATGGTTAAAGACATCGGGTGCAGTTTCGGTTAATAAATCCAAAGCGATATCCATACGACCACGGAAATCTGGCACCAGTATTTCAATCAAACAGTTCGGGCTCAGCGCCTTTGATTCATTAATCACATCGACAAAATGCTGGGCCCCGCCATCTTTTAGATCATCACGATCTACCGAGGTGATCACCGCATATTTAAGTCCTAAACCTAATATAGTCTCAGCGGTATGGCGCGGCTCATCCGGATCTAAATTATTAGGACGACCATGTGCCACATCGCAGAATGGACAGCGGCGCGTACAGATATCACCCATAATCATAAAGGTGGCGGTACCATCGGCAAAGCACTGCGGCAAGTTGGGGCAGGCAGCCTCTTCGCAAACGGTATAGAGCTTTTGCTTACGTAAGGTGGCTTTGATGCGCGCTACCTCAGCTGGCGATGACATCTTGACTCGAATCCAATCGGGCTTTTTCTTCGCTTCGACCGTTGGGATTACTTTAATAGGGATGCGCGCTACTTTATCGTAGCCGCGCAGCTTTTCGCCTTGAACGGCTTTTTTGGGCTTTGCTTTGGCAGCAGGAACATGGGTTTGAACGGCAATTGTCATAATTAAATCATCTCTTAACCCTTTATAAAGTAAGGGTTTATGGAATTATCAGCATGTTTTATGAGTTGAGTTATTATAGCAGATATAGCATCTGATTTTTTTGCTCATCTGTTGGTCATAGCCCTATATTTTTATCAGTTATCAATTTTATTCAAATCAATATTCAGTTCATTCAGTATCTCTATAGCGGCCCGAAAAGCTTCTTGGGTAGCAGGGGCACCGCAGTACGGTAGGCTATGCATGAGTACTTCTTGAATCTCTGACACACTGGCACCGTTGTTTATGGCGCCGCGAATATGACCTTTCAACTCATTTGGGCTTTTTTGAGCGATCAAAAATGCGATGGTAATTAGGGAGCGATATTTGCGCGGTAATATTGAATCATCTTGCCATGTACTGCCCCAAGCATGTTCAATGATCCAGTCTTGTAGCGGCTGAGTGAACGGCGTTGCAGAATCAAGAGAGCGTTTGACATGATCTCCACCCATCACTTGGGTGCGCACTTTTAGACCTTTTTCATAATTAGCTTGGTTTGGCATACTGTCATCCTTAATCGGTTTTGCTACGATAATATCGTACGTTATCAGATGTGCTTTTCCTGCACTACATTTTTTGAGGGGTACTCTCCTAAAAGAGTATATCAGCCGAACTATATCTAGCAAAATAAATTGACCATAGTTAAGCAGCAGTTAGATACTTTACCTACTTATGGTTGACGATAAAAATAGGCTCAATCGCCCTATTTATAGCACCATTTTTATAATAAATAGCCAATATGGCGCTATTATGGGCCTTTTATTAGCTGAGTCATTAACATTTTGAGCGTTTTAAGCTATCATTGCACGAATAATTATTTGATTGACCATCTCTTATAGCACATCGATGTAGGCAGTCATCCTGACTACTCACGTGATGTGCTAATCTCCAACTGACGAGGACGATTATTGTGTTAGAAGCTTATCGTAAACATGTCGCAGAACGTGCCGAACAAGGAACGGTTCCCCTTCCACTTAATGAGCAGCAAGTAGCCCAATTGGTTGAGCTTCTCAAAAACCCACCAGCCGGTGAAAATGAGTTCTTGATGGACTTGTTAGAGAATCGTATTCCTGCTGGGGTTGACCAAGCTGCTTATGTGAAAGCTGCTTTTTTGGCTGCTATCCTTAAGGGTGAAGCAACGTCGCCACTTATCGATAAGAAAAAAGCGATTGAAATCCTAGGTACTATGCAAGGCGGCTACAACGTTCAGCCATTAGTTGCTGCGCTAGATGATGCCGATGTTGCTCAAGACGCTGCCGAAGCTTTGAAAAAGACTTTGCTGGTATTTGATGCCTTCAACGACGTCACTGAAAAAGCTGAAGCGGGTAATGACATCGCTAAAGAAGTTATCCAATCTTGGGCTGATGCTGAATGGTTCTTAAACCGTGCAGAAGTTC
Source organism: Psychrobacter jeotgali (assembly GCF_904846315.1). NCBI lineage: Bacteria > Pseudomonadati > Pseudomonadota > Gammaproteobacteria > Moraxellales > Moraxellaceae > Psychrobacter > Psychrobacter jeotgali. The sequence continues at coordinate 1,458,350 of NZ_CAJHAF010000001.1, read as the reverse complement.
CTAAAAAGTCAACTTACACTGCATTCAAAGTTACTGGTGAAACTAACACCGATGACTTATCACCTGCACAAGATGCATGGAGCCGTCCGGACATTCCACTACATTCATTAGCTATGCACAAAAACTCTCGCGACGGCATTACTGCTGATGAAGAAGGCGTAGTGGGTCCAATGAAGCAGATCGAAGCGCTTAAAGAAAAAGGCCATCCCTTAGCTTATGTTGGTGATGTAGTAGGTACCGGCTCTAGCCGCAAATCTGCGACCAACTCAGTATTATGGCTGATGGGCGAAGATATTCCTAATGTGCCAAATAAACGCGGCGGTGGTCTAGTACTTGGTAACAATATCGCTCCTATCTTCTTTAACACTATGGAAGATTCTGGCGCTTTGCCTATCGAAAAAGTTGCTGTTGACAATATCGATATGGGTGATGTGTTTGATATCTATCCGCATGATGGCAAAATCACCAAGCATGATTCTGATGAAGTGATCTCTGAGTTTAAACTCAACTCACCAACTTTGCTTGATGAAGTGCGTGCTGGTGGCCGTATTCCATTAATCGTTGGTCGCGGATTGACTAATCGCGCACGTGAATATATGGGTCTTGGTCATTCAGATGTGTTTGCTAAGCCAGAAGAGCCTGCCGATACTGGTAAAGGCTTTACGCTTGCTCAAAAAATGGTCGGAAAAGCTTGTGGTCTAGAAGGCGTACGTCCGGGTATGTACTGTGAGCCTAAGATGACTACCGTTGGCTCGCAAGATACTACTGGTCCGATGACTCGTGATGAGCTAAAAGACTTGGCATGCTTGGGTTTCCAAGCGGATCTTGTGATGCAGTCATTCTGTCATACCGCCGCTTATCCAAAGCCAGTTGACGTTGAGACTCAGCACACCCTACCTGACTTTATCATGAACCGCGGCGGCGTGAGCTTACGCCCGGGTGATGGTATTATCCATAGCTGGTTGAACCGTATGCTGCTTCCAGATACCGTTGGTACGGGTGGTGATTCGCATACCCGTTTCCCAATGGGTATCTCGTTCCCAGCCGGTTCTGGTCTGGTTGCATTTGCTGCAGCGACTGGTGTTATGCCACTTGATATGCCTGAGTCTGTGCGTGTGCGCTTCGTTGGCGAGCGCCAGCCTGGTATCACCTTGCGTGACCTAGTCCATGCGATTCCTTATCAAGCTATCAAAGAAGGTTATTTGACCGTTGATAAAAAAGGTAAAATCAATGAGTTCAACGGCCGTATTCTTGAGATTGAAGGTCTAGAAGACCTAACGGCTGAGCAAGCGTTTGAATTATCTGATGCCTCAGCTGAGCGTAGTGCTGCTGGTTGTACGATTACCTTATCTGAAGAGTCAGTGACTGAGTATTTAAACTCAAACATCACGCTTCTAAAGTGGATGATCTCAGAAGGCTATGGCGACGCGCGTACCATTAGCCGCCGTGTTGAGCAAATGCAAGAATGGCTAGCTAATCCAAGCCTAATGCGTGCTGACGAAGATGCAGAATACGCTATCGATATGACTATCGATATGTCTGAGATTAAAGAGCCAATCCTGTGCTGCCCGAACGATCCAGACGATGCTAAAACTTTGGCTGACGTTGCTGGCGATACCATTGATGAAGTATTCATTGGTTCATGTATGACTAACATTGGTCACTTCCGTGCGGCGGGTAAATTGCTACAAGACGTCCCAGCAGGTAGCCTCAAGACTCGTCTATGGATTGCGCCACCGACGAAGATGGATGCGCGTCAGTTGATGGAAGAGGGTTACTACAATATTTATGCACAAGCCGGCGCTCGTACTGAGATGCCAGGTTGTTCACTATGTATGGGTAACCAAGCACGTATCGCCCCGAACTCTACGGCGGTATCGACCTCAACCCGTAACTTCCCGAACCGTTTGGGTCAAGGCGCTGACGTTTACCTAGCTTCTGCCGAGCTTGCAGCGGTAGCCGCGGTACTGGGTAAACTGCCAACTAACGATGAATATCAGCAGTACGCTGGCATGCTCAACAGCATGGGCGATGAAGTCTATCAGTACATGAACTTCGACCGTATGGAAGAGTACACTGAAGAAGCGGATAAGATTAACGTTGCTCAGTTGACTTAGGTCTTTAATCTAAACGTTTTGAAGTTTTACAGCTTTTATTTAAATAGGAACCCCGTATCGTCATGATGCGGGGTTTTTTTGATTTAAGCACGCCCTGTCTAATAACACTGTTTTAGGTATAATATCAGCGCAGGCGGAAACCGTGGCTTTGCATTCTATTTATTTTTCTATCTCGGGACGGACCGATACTTTAACTAGGTGCTTTAATTAGGCACTTACGTGCTTTGGAGTCGTGGTGATTACTTTATCTCCGCTAAAACGTCGTATCGTTTATGTGGTCATTTTTGAGATTATTGCTATTATTGCATCTACCTTTGTGTTGATGCTGCTAAGTGGTGGCGATGCTGCAGAATCCTTGCCGGTAGCGGTGATGGTGTCATTGGCAGCAGTCATTTGGAATTTTATTTATAACACCGCTTTTGAGGCTTGGGAGCGTCGCCGGCGGGCAGCGCAGCGTACACTCTTGATACGGGTTATTCATGCTGTAGGTTTTGAAGGCGGGTTGGTACTAATTTGCTTACCGTTATACATGATATGGTACGATGTGAGTGTGATAAAAGCTTTCAAGATGGAAGCTGCATTACTATTATTCTTTTTGGTTTATACTTTTATCTTTACTTTGATCTTTGACAAGATATTTACCTTACCCTATCAGCAGAAGTCAGACTCTGCTTCTAACGCATAACACCAACCTTTAGAGAGAGCCCATGATAGATCCTAGAGAAAACAAAACTACGCTTGATAAGGTTTACCAGCCCCCATCAACTAATCCTACTATCGATAATAATGATATTTATGCCGCAGAAGAAAATTATAGTATTATCGATTGGTTCAAAAAATCACTGAGAAATTATACCAATTTTTCTGGTCGAGCTCGGCGGAAAGAATACTGGTATTTTGTACTGGTACATACGGTGCTGATGTTCATTACTTCAATGATTGATGCTATGTTGTTTGATTCAGGGTTTCCTTTGTTCTATGGAATAGTGGCGTTGGGTCTGTTCGTACCGGGTTTGGCGGTTACTATTCGCAGACTGCATGATACCAGCCGCTCAGGATGGTGGGTTTTGTTATCGCTTATCCCGCTTATAGGTTCTATTGTGTTGTTGATATTCTTCGTTAGCCAAACCAAATTTGAGACCAATCAATGGGGGCCTCCAGCTAAGTAAATAAGCTAGATTGATAGGGGCTTTATATTATCGTTAGAATTATAAATAAAAAGACTTCGCTTAGCATATAAGCGAAGTCTTTTTAATGGTGCTTGATATTTTAATAACCTGATACTTTAATAGTTAATACTTTCTAACAAAATAAGCTTGGTTTGCTATCTACTTGCCTTGATATACCGGCTTACGCTTTTCTACAAAAGCAGTCACGCCTTCGATAAAGTCATCAGTTTTTGCTAGGCGAGCTTGCTGATGCACTTCCATATCGAGTGCTTCGTTGAGACCAAAGTAGGCATGAGTATTGAGCATATCCTTCATGCTGGATAAGGCTTTACCGGGTAGGGCACTCAGACGCGAAGCCAGTTTTAATACCGCTTCATCTAGTGCTTCTACTGGCACCACTTGGTTGACCAAGTTTAAATCCGCCATTTCTGTAGCGCTGACTTTTTCACCGAGCATTACCAGCTCAGCGGTCTTAGCAGGACCGATTAATTGGTTCAATAAATAGACTCCGCCAGCATCGGGTACTAAGCCAATGTGTACAAAGGCTTGTATAAATTTTGCATTATCGGCGGTGATACGAAAGTCACAAGTTAAGGCTAGATTCATACCTGCGCCGGCAACTGCGCCCTCTAACTTAGCAATAATAGGCTTATGAATTTTGCGCAGCTTTAGGCTCACTTCTCCCGCACCCTCGACCATGCCTTTTAACTTATTTGAAATGACTTCTTTGTCTATGCCGTCAGAGAGCATCTCCTTGATATCGCCACCACTTGAAAAGTTACCGCCTGCTCCTTGTAGGACAATGACTCGAACCTGATCATCGGCTTCAGCCTCATTAAGCGCTTTTAACACGCTGTTCTTTAAAGGCGTACTAAATGCGTTTAGGCTTTTTGGATCATTCAAGGTGATGGTAGCAATATGGTTATTAACTTGATACTCAACTAGAGATGACGACATAGGGTTGTCCTTATTCAAAATAATTGATTAAAAATGACTGTTTAATAGTGATAAATGGCTCAATGCTAGATTACTATAGCAGCTTGGCATTATTATAAAAGCAGGTTTTATACTCAAACAGGTTAAGCTTATTACTGGCTGAAGGGTTTTACGATATGCTATAAAAACTTCTGATTCAAAAATAGTGCTATTAAATGCTAAGTTTGTGCCTTATGCTAAAAGGCTCTAGTAGCAAGGAATGACTCAAGGACAGGTCTATTCTCTAGATTATCAAACCTCTAAATCACTAAACAAGGAAGTTATTATGCCAAAGCTCAAAGTCAATAATACCGAGATTTATTACGAAGATAGTGCCCCTAATGATAGCCAAAAGCCAGTGATGGTATTTGCGCATGGGCTGCTGTGGAATACGCGCTTGTATGATAAGCAGGTTGAGTATTTTAAAAATGATTATCGCTGTATTGCTTTTGATTTTAGGGGTCAAGGTCAGTCACAAGTAGCCGAATCTGGCTATGATATGGATACTTTAGCCGAAGATGCTTTAGCGTTGCTTGATGCTCTGAACATCGAAAAATGTCACTTTTTGGGATTGTCTATGGGTGGTTTTGTGGCGCAGCGGGTCGCGCTGAAACGTCCTGAGCTACTACATACCTTGATACTGCTCGAAACCTCTGCCGACCCCGAAGATCCTAGTAACATCCCTGAATATCGTAAACTGCTTACCGCCATTCGCTGGCTGGGTATGAAGCCGGTTAGTGGTAAGGTGATGCCCATTATGTTTGGTGAGAGCTTTTTGAATGACAAAGCTCGCAAAGCTGAACAGAAAAAATGGCGCTCTATGCTTCAAGAAAATGACAAAGAAGGGGTCACCAAAGCGACGTTAGGAGTGATTGAGCGTCAAGGCACTTATGAGCAGTTAAGCAATATCACTACGCCAACTTTGATCATAGTGGGCGACGAAGATACCGCTACCCCAGTTGCAAAAGCTGAGCGCATGCATCAGGCGATAAAAGGCTCTAAGCTTGAAGTCATAAAAGGGGCAGGGCACACCTCGACAGTGGAAGAGCCTGAGCAAGTTAATAAAGTTATTGAGAACTTCTTAAAAAATCAGGCTTAGTTATCACGATATTGTTTCACTAATAGGTATTAGTAAGCACCGGCGCGCTCAGGTAAAGGTCGGCGTTTGAGCGCTGCGCCATACTCTGAGCAAACAATACCAATAACAACCAGTCCCAAGGCAATAAGATGGTTGATACTCATAACTTCATCTTTGAAAAATAGAACTCCCATTACCGCACCAAACACCGGCAGAAAGTTCATCGCCAATGCCGCTCGATTAGCACCAATCTGAATTACGCTTTCCATATAAAATAGCTTGGATATTATAGAGATAAAGACAGCAATATAGAGCAGCATCAGCCAGCCACGCCAATCTGGAAAATGCAAACCGTTATGAGCCAAATCATAAGCGTAAAAAGGTGCTGCGACTACCAAGCCTGCCAAACTCATCGCCCACATCATACTAGCCCAATGAATCTTGGGCGCATGACGTAGCGCCAGCGAATAGGCGATATAAATACCAGTTGTGACCAGCGCTAAAGCGTCACCTATAGCAAAGTTATATTGGGCCAGTACCCACGGTTGACCTTGAGTCAATACCCAAATCACCCCCATAAAAGCAATAGCAATACCCAGCCACTGCAAGATATGCGGTTGGTCTTTGTAGATAAAGGCACTAAAACAAATCACGCCAAAGGGAATTAAAGCGGTGATAATGGATACATTGACCACGCTTGCCCCTAATGAAAACGCACTATAAAGAATGATATTAAACAGGGCGAAGCCGCTACCACCTACGACGAACAGCCATAGCCAATGCTGCTTGAGCTGCGCCCAATCTTGACGAATAAACTTACGGGCAAAAAAGCTCAAGATAAGGGTGGCTAAAAACCAGCGAAAAAATGTCATCTCGTAAGGAGTGAGCCACCCTTTACCTAGCTTGCCAGTGACGTTACTAGTCGCCCAAAACAGCGGAGCCAAAACCAACATGATATAGGGCGAGGGTAGTCCTTTTTTGAGCATAAGTCTGACTCACAATAAATGGCGAAAAATGATGAAAGCCTTATAAAATGTCAATAAGACAAGGCGTTAATAAAACTCATAAAAGTGATGCACAGGCCCTTGTCCTTGTCCGACATTGAGTCTATCTGCCGCTTTCAAAGCGCCCGTCAGATAGACTTTAGCCTTTTCGCAAGCGTCTGCAAGCGTATCACCGCGACCCCAATAAGTAGCAATGGCGGCGGATAAGGTACAACCGGTGCCATGGCTATTTTTAGTATTAATACGCTCGCTTTCAAACCAGTGCTGCTGACTATTAATGCTTAATAAATCGGGTGAGTCTCCATTGCTTAAATGTCCACCTTTTAGTAGCACTGGCACTTTAAATTGCTCAGCTTGCACTATCATCTCGGCACGGCTTTGGGCTTCTGTCACGCCAAGTAAGTCAGCGGCTTCTGGTAGATTGGGGGTGATCAGTCCCATTTGTGGCAATAGCTCACGCATGGCAGCTAGGGCGTCGGTATCGAGTAGACGATCGCCACTTTTGGCGACCATAACCGGATCGAGGACGACATTTTTGGGTTGGTACTTTGCTAAGGCCTCGCCAACGCAGCGAATAATCTCAGCGCTACCGAGCATACCAATCTTTACCGCATCGACATGCACATCAGTAAACACCGAATCAAGCTGCGCTCGTACCATCTCAGGCGACATCATTTGGATTTGCTGGACGCCTTGGGTGTTTTGCGCCACCACAGCAGTAATGACGCTCATGGCATAAGCGCCATTGGCACTGATGGCTTTGATATCCGCTTGGATGCCCGCACCGCCAGTACAGTCGGTGCCAGCGATAGATAAAATGTTGGCAATCATGGCTGCTCTCCCATACTGTTGGCTTTTATTTTTGCTTTAGTTAATGATGCAGCGGCGGCCTTTGGGTCTTTGGCGGCACAAATCGCAGACACAATCGCAATACCGTCACAGCCAGTAGCATAAACTTGAGCAGCAGTATCTAGGTGGATACCACCAATAGCTACCGTAGGCAATTGGCTTGATTTAATAAGCTTAGCAAGCCCTTCTAAACCTAGCGGAGTAGCGTGGTTACGCTTGGTAGTGGTCGGAAAAACAGGGCCAAAACCAAAGTAATCTATCTGTGATAAATGATGGTTATGCGCCTGCTGTAATTGCTCTAGCGTATTTACTGACAAACCCAGCCAAGCCTCTGAGCCTAGCAGCGTCCGAGCTTCATTAATCGACATATCGCTTTGACCTAGATGTACGCCATCTAGTTTGGCTTTTTTAGCGATAGCTACCCGATCATTGAGTAATAGGGGTACTCGTCCTGCGATAGCTTCTTTAAGCGCACAGGCTGTTAGGTATAACTCCTCATCATCGGCTTGTTTGTCACGCAGTTGTACCATGGTGACCCCGCCATCAATAGCAGCGCAAACAGTATCAATTAAGCCATATTCATTACACATGGCAGCGTCAGTCACCAGATATAAGCTTAACGCTGAGCTGGGTTTGCTCATATTGTTAGCGTTTATTTCATGAGTGTTATTTGTCATATTTTTTACCTTTTTTTATAATACTCTAATCTCAACTAGCAAAATATATCGGCGTAGGCTGGTGCTTTTAGCCCAGCTTGCATGTTGAAAATTAGGCTTTTATAGAAGTCACCTTGGCATTTTTGGCTACATTATCTGCATCCAAGCTATGTAGCGCATCTAAAAAATGCACATAAAAGCTGCCAGGGCCTTGCGCCTGCTGGGCGGCAACTTCTCCTGCCTGACCGTAATAGCATAGTGCGCTGATGGCTGCCGCTGCGAAATTATCACGATTGGCACCTACAAACCCGCCCAGCAGTGCCGTGAGTGCACAACCCAAGGCAGTGACATCCTCCATCATAGGCACCCCATGATGAACTGACCATTGCTGGGTGCCATCAGTTACCCAGTCAATCTCACCGGTGACAATGACCACCTTGGCATGCTGCGTTAAAGCTTCTGCGGCTAGCTTTGCCGATTCGACAGTATCGCCGCTGTCAGCGCCTTTGCTTTGGCTGCTCATGCCTGCTAACGCCAAAATCTCCGAAGCATTACCACGGATTATGTCAGGTTTAAATCTCAATAATTGCGCACAGCTTTGCTGGCGATAGCTGGTGGCACCTACCGCAACGGGGTCAAACACCCAAGGAATATTATGTTGATGAGCGACTTCTGCTGTCGCTAACATACCGGCTAACCCTTCTGGCGATAAGGTACCGATATTGATGGTAAGCGCTTGAGCCAAGCGCACGAATTCAGGCGCTTCTTCTAAAGCCCAAACCATGGCAGGCGAACAGCCAGCGGCCAAAAGAACATTGGCTGCGGTATTCATAGCGACAAAGTTAGTGATGTTTTGCACCAAGGGTGCTTGCGTTTGAGTTGCGGTAAAACAAGAATGAATCAATTGAGGCTGCATTTCCCCTCCATAAATAAATGGCAGGCGAGAAAATACATAGAATCATGAATAATACGATGATTGCTATACACTCCCTACGCCAGTACGAGCTGGATCAGGTTCAAAGGGTACTTCTCAGCCTTGCGGCGCCCCTGTGAATAACGTTATAAAACATCTTACTCAACTTATGAGAGTAATACAACCCTTAGCTGAGTAAGTAGAAAAAGGTATAAGATTAAAAAATTAAAGGTTAAAGCGAGTCGCTCAAGGAGTTATAGTCACTATTGCCGTCGTTGATGGTGCCAAATACTTCGGCGCGATTGACAATCTCAGTCGCCCAAGCCCGGTGAGTAGCAGGCTCTAGCATAGTATTGTTATACTTAAATACTGCCTTGGCCTCACTATGCAGTATCGCTTGCGCCTCATCCAAGATACTCATCGGTACGCAGTAAGCTTGCTGGACTAAAGCGATTTGGCTCGGATGAATGACGGTCTTGCCCACCAATCCCAAGCTGACATCACGATCAAGCTCCTGCATAAATAGTACCGGCTCATCCAAGTATTCGAATACTGGCGCTGATAAATAAAAGCCGTGCGGCACAAAGCAGCCTAGTAGCTGATAGGCAAGAGTACCGATAGGCGTATCATAGACGATGCTATTCTTAGGACGACGCAAACGCAGAGCCGCAAATAAATCATTGCCGCCGATACGTAGGGCAAAGACAGGCTGGCTAAAAGCTTCTTTAAAACCGATCGCCAACTCTTGATTGTGATGCGGATTAAAAACCGCAGCGGTCTCGAGAGTCGGCATCAATAGCTGATGATCGCTTAGGTTCTGACAAGCCATGCGCCAATTAGATAAACTATACATATCTACTTTAGGCAACACAAAACCGTCGAGCAGGTCGATATGTTCAAAGTCTGCTAGCTTTTGCAGCATAGTCGGATTACGTGGACGTACAAATACTAAAGGTCGTGTCGGCTGGAGGGTTTGATGGGTCTGCTGCTCTGTTTGACTATCAGGCTGTTTTGAAGGCTCATTTATACTATCAATATTATTAGCCCAATCCTCAAGCAAAGTCTGCAATCGTAATAATGCCAGCTCAACGTCATTATGGCTGACAGCATCTTCTAAACAGATAATAATACTATTAATCGTAGGCAGTTTATCACGCTTAATCACTTGCAAAATATCTTGCCGAGTCGCCGGCATATAAAGGCTCGCCCCCAACTGATAGGGATGGTGAGTGTGCGGCTTAATCATCGCATGACGCTCAGTGATCAGATGAGCGTAAGACTGGGTATAATCATAAAGATTGGATGGTTTATCAGGCATAGTAGCGGCTATCATAAGTAGTAGTGAGTGATGGAGTAGGTATAATGCTATAAGCATTTATCCTACTTATAAGGGTTCAGCATCCGCCTAAATTAATTTTTTATTGTGCGTTGTTTAATAAGGGTGATGGCTTGGTAAGGTAATATTTTAGCACCTAAGACTGTAATATCAATATTTCGTTCGCTGCACAAATGACGCAGTAAAATCGTATCAGGATGATCAGGGTAAGCCAGTAATATACGTTCAGGATCGCGGCGCAGGATAGCCCGTGTTGCCTCTGCAATCGTCGGTTTAATGCGGTTGCGATTGGTAATCTGATAACGGGTCGCAAGGGTATCAATCAAATCAGCCGTTTGATAACGGGGTTGTTTAAAGGTTGGCAAACGCTGGGGGCAGGCGGTTAATCGCTGTCTTGCCGCCTCAATCTGATTGACGAATGCCAAGCTATGATCCACCGCTACTAAGTTATCATAAAACACACTGCGATGCAGACCCAATTGCGGCTCAGTATATAAGCTGCGTGATATCAGCCCTGATACCGTACTATTAAGTAGCCCGGATGGAATTAGCCAATCCTCCGTACTGGCAGCAAGCCAAGCAACCCCTGCCGGATCGGCAAGGGTCAAGAGCGGAATAACGTCTTTTCCCTGATGAAAAATATTGGCAAAATGAGCATGGTTTGCATCGTTAAATGGCGCTAAACTCTGGGCTAATTCTTGATATATAGCGCCTTTGCCCGTCCAGCCGTCGACGAATACGATAGGGCTATTTGGATAAGCGTCCAGTATCATTTGCAAGGCTAGCGCATCCAAACCACGATCACGAATAATACTAATCCCAAAGTGCACACTTGGTAACGCATAACTGCTATCTGCATCCGCTAAAGCGCGCTGCAATAATACCCCAATCGGTAAGCCTGCCCGCACCAAGCTCACCAGAACTAAAGGCTGCTCCTCACTGACGGTTTTATCAAAACTGACGGTTTTATCAAAAATATGCTGTAAGCTATAAGCCAGATTAGCAATATCAGTGGCGGTTCTAGCTGTGCCTTGATCTAATGCCTGCTGATATAATTGCTCGTGCACGGCAGTGGGCGCTTGCTCCAAAGTTAGCATGTCTGAATAGTGACGCTGACCACTCTGAATCAGCGCTTCTTTTTGAGCAACGGGCACATCAGCAACCGCATCTTTATCGACGATATCGAGCAGTATAGTAACATCGCTGGCAAGATAGCTGCCTGAGCTGAATTTATCAAAAACTTGGGTTTTCGTATGGTTCATAGTGTCTCTATAAGTAACGTCTCTATAAATAGTTTCTCTATAAATAATTTCTTTATAAACTGTGTTTTTATAAGTTATTTAGCATCAAGCTGATTGTGCAGCTGACCATGATTGGGCATCCCATACCAGTCTAATAGCTGTAAAAATGGCAAGTCAGCCAAGCTATCACCAAAACCAAAACTAGGCCGCTCATTATCTAAATGGTTGTCTAATAAAAACTGGACGGCATGCCGCTTATGAATGGCATGTGGCAATATCGCTAAGTTATTGGCATTAACATGGACATAAAAATCATCATCAAAGTCGCGGACTAGATGGGGCAATTGCTTAGCCAACTCAACAAGCGCTTGATGGTTTTTTTGCGCATGCTTAATCGCCAAATAAATAGTCAAATCTTCATTGACAGAGCCATTGTTAAAGCTATCGGTATGCGCTTTAAACACTAGCTGGCTATCGTCACTTTTGCTGTGCTTATCAAATAATTGGCTGAGCTGTTTTAGTTTATCTTGTAAAGGCTTAAGCTCTCTATAAATGTGCTGTAGCCAACTATTAAGCCTATCACCATTTGGCTGAATGATAGTGGCACCATGAGTCAAGACTTGCCAGCTATCAAGAGGTAATTTAACCCGTTTAATCTCATCACGGTCACGCGCGGTAACGGCAATAAGCTCGGTACTAATGAGTAACCAATTAAAAAGGTTGGCTTGGCGCTGAGTCATCAAACTAAGTGGTTCGTTTTCTTTATTCACTGTGGCGTATACCAAATCTTCAACGTCAGCTGTTGGTAAGTCCCATTTGTCAATTTTACGCTGAGTTTGAAATAGAGTGTCGTCCAAATCCATTAACGCATAAGGTTTTACGATATTTGAGTCAGGTTGAAAGAAGGGAGTGGACATAAGATTTTCCATTGATGAGTTTTGGGGTTGGGTCATATCTTCAAAATAAATAGCTCATGTAGGGTGCCACCCTACGCCAAATCTCAATCATCAACACCCACCACCAACACATTATCTAATCCTTGCCACATATCATCTACGCTATCGGTAGAGGTCTCCACACACAATACAATCAAATCCCAATCGCTAGGCGCAACGTTATAGGCAAAATTGGTCATACCGAGTCCATAATTATCCTGAAAGCTGAGCATAGTGCTAATCGCACCACCAAGGGCAATCGGTGAGCGGGTAAGGGCACTAAATTTAACCGTTGATTTTTTTTCGATATCATCACTCTGGGCTTCTAACCATTCTGCCAATAAAAACGGCAACCACACAAACTCATTACTGCCTAATACCAAAATGCGCGGTGGCAATTGAGCTTTATCAAAATCTACTTGATTACTAAAACGAGTAAAACTTCGTTGAAACCTTTTTAAGTAATCAGCAAAGCCATCGATGCTATCGAGTGTCGGCATGCGTCCCCAATTACCGGTATTGCCCAGCGCTTGACTACCAGCTTCGGTAGTATCGACCGAGGGCATGATAATCGGTTCAGGATTAGGAGTATCGATCCATTGCCAAGCACCCGCTAGCAGATGATGGCGATAAAAGTCGATATTAGACAAGCGCTGAGCTATGTTATCGTCAGCTTGACCCTGATCCTGTTGTTGGTTTTGATTCTGATCTAGCGACCAATCGACTAGGGTGGTCAGGTGTACTTGCTCTAATTGGTCAAGTCCAGCATCACGCAGCGCCGTGACGACATTGACACAAGTATTGCCAGTTGAGGCTTCGTCATCGACCATAATTAAGGTTTTACTAGCAAGAAGTTTTGCTTGTATGCTCTGGTCGCTACTTTGATAAATCAAATGTTGGCTAGCATGGCTATGATCTTCGCTAAAAGTGGTCAATAAGCGCGCCGTATTAGCATCATTTTGATTATGCTGGGCATGCCGAGTGGAGTTTAGGAGTAATGCCTTGGGATAGCGGGTTTGCAAAGCTTGATGCACACCAGCGGATAAGCCCACGGCGGTTTCTGCCATACCAATGACTAAAATAGGTTCAGGCAGATTATAAGGTACTAAGTTTGCCAAATCGGTAAAGGCGCGGCGCATGGTGCTGGGCGCAACGGGAATATGACGCCCTAAGACTTTGGAGACGAATAAAAATGCACGTTTAGGATTGATACGCTGAGCAAATCCTAATAAATATTCTAATTGATAAGTGCTATCGCTTCCTTTAACCTTATTGGTCTGATAACTGAGCTCTAGTGTACCTCGAGGTAGCATAATGGTAGTGCTGTGGGGCTTATTTGACATTCATATTCCTTGATACTTTGAATAGTGCTTTTAATGCTACTTTTAATTTTGTATAGTCGATTCACTTTAAAACAGACCCTAACGTACCTATTTTATTTCGGACTGAATATAGAAGCATAAGCTTGATAAGTATCTGCTTCTAGCAGTCGGCTGATTCAAGTAATGGGTTTAAATAATTATTGTACTTTTATAGGTGGTTTTTCTGCGAAATAGAGCTTGTTATCCATTCTAAAGTAAAAAACAACGCTAATTAAGTCTTATGGCTTGTTATCTTGCTCAGCCACTCGCATATCCTCTAGTCTTTCTCTCTATTTTTGGCTAATGCTGCCGTTTTGACACCTTGCTATCTTTTTATTACTGGATTTTATGACATATCACCTTGATACAGAACCGGTCTCGCGGCAAACCCAATATCTGCGCATGATTTTGATGGGGGTCAGTGCCTTTGTGGTCAATACCACCGAGTTTGTTCCGGTAGCGCTCCTTAGTGACATTGCGCAGGATTTCTCCATCACCACTGCTCAAACCGGCTGGATGCTGACGCTTTACGCTTGGATTGTCGCTGCCATGTCATTGCCGCTGATGTTACTGACCAGTCGGCTTGAGCGCAAGCGTTTATTGCTGGCGGTATTTGTGGTGTTTATTGCCAGTCATGTGCTTTCCGTATTGGCATGGAGCTTTCAAGTGCTGTTGATTAGCCGAGTAGGGATTGCCTTTTCGCATGCGATATTTTGGTCAATCACCGCAGCGATAGCCCTGCGCGTGGCACCTGAGGGCAAAAGGGCGTTGGCGCTTAGTGTACTGGCAACTGGAACGTCACTGGCGATGGTGCTTGGCGTCCCGATAGGGCGTTTGGTTGGTCAATGGTTTGGCTGGCGTGCGACCTTTGGCGGTATTGGGGTGATTGCCTTTATCGTCTTTGTTTTGCAAGCAAGACTCTTGCCAACCCTGCCTAGTATGTTTGAAGGCTCATTTGCAAAAGTGCCTAAGCTGCTGAAAAATCCGTTATTAGTCTGTCTATATTTATTCTGTTTTGTGGTCTTTACTGCCCATTATGCCGCTTATTCTTACATCGAACCTTTTATGCGCGAAGTAGGTTCAATCAGTGAAAATGGCGCTACTTTAGTGCTATTGCTGTTCGGCGGCGCTGGGATTATCGGCAGTGTGATATTCAGTCGTTGGGGCGATAAGTCCAATACGCTATTGATGCTGGTATCGACGGTGGTGATGTTGGTGTCTATGCTCACACTACTGTTGGTGGTGACGTCGATATGGGCGCTGAGCCTAAATGCGCTCTTGTGGGGCACGGCACTGATGCTGCTCATCATCTCTATTCAGGCCAAAGTCATTATGATTGATGTCAACGCCCAAGATATGGTGATGGCGATGTTCTCGGGTGTTATTAATTTAGGAATTGGGATGGGCGCGCTACTTGGCGGCTATGCGGTGACTAATATCTCGCTATCAAGCGTGGGTTTTGTCGGGGCTGGCGTCGCTGGTATGGCGCTGCTACTGATGATATTTATGATAAGGCGCTTTGCTGATTTGCGTTAGTAGTTGGGTTGAGAGTTAGATTGGGTTTTGATAATAAGGTGCTTTTTTAGAGGGAGAAGGGATAAAGAAACAAGCATAAGCTGAGCTTTTAACGCTGCTCATAAGTCATCTATGCGTTGATGAAGACAGAAGTCTAAATGAATGATTTAAAAGTTTTTCATAATCAATCACTCTCGCTGGACGTTTTTATCTAAAAACGTTTATGCGACTAAACACTCATTTTTATCTTTCCATTTTTTCTAAGTCACCTATGAGTGTGTGAGATGGGGGTATTCTGAAGATTCGAGGAATGTTCAGCTCGTCGCAAGAGGAAATCTGTGATTTTCTTATTCAGGTTACGTTTAGAGTTATAACTTCTAAGCCGCTTAGGCGATGAAATATATTTTATCAAGTTGCGTTTAGAAGCATGAATTCTGAGTTTGGAAATTCTATTTAAAGAATTTCCCTTGCAAACCTAACAAAGCAGTGCTTTGTTTTAACGGTTCTCATATTTAAAGGATTTTCCTTGCGAGCCTAAAACTGGTATACAATTTTTTAACGGCTCTCATAAGTCACCTATGCGGTGATTAAGGCTGCCATGGCCGCCGATAATGTAACGGCGCTTTTCTAAGTCACCTATAAGTGTGTGAGATGGGGGTATTCTGAGCACTTGGGAAGTGCTCAGCCCATCGCAAGGGGAAATCTATGATTTTCCTATTCAGGTTACGCTTGAAGTTATGACTCCTGAAAATCCTATCTAAAGGATTTTCCTTGCGCAGCTAAAATTGGCATGCAATTTTTTAACGCTGCTCATAAGTCACCTATGCGGTGATTAAGTGATGTGATGAACGCTATAGCTGAGGCTAATGTTTCTAAGTCACCTATGCGGTGATTAAGGATAAGCAATCTATGTTACTTTGCTTGTGAGCTTTCTAAGTCACCTATGCGGTGATTAAGTTGACCGGCATAGACGTATCTTGCAAGTACCATTTCTAAGTCACCTATGCGGTGATTAAGTAAAAGGTTGCCTAGATTATGAGTATGACACTTTTCTAAGTCACCTATGCGGTGATTAAGATTGCGGTTAACTGAGTGATACTAATATATGATTTCTAAGTCACCTATGCGGTGATTAAGACTGTTTTTAATTCGTTTACTGCAAGTAGCGTTTTCTAAGTCACCTATGCGGTGATTAAGCTGCCTGACACCTTACGCCTGTCCTCATAGTATTTCTAAGTCACCTATGCGGTGATTAAGGCAGTGGTGAGATTAAATAGATTTGCGTCTCATTTCTAAGTCACCTATGCGGTGATTAAGGTCATCAGCGTTATTCAGCGCCTTGTAAATGATTTCTAAGTCACCTATGCGGTGATTAAGTGAGACTAATAAACTAATAGCGGCCGCCATCGTTTCTAAGTCACCTATGCGGTGATTAAGGGTGTGTCGGTTGCTGATTTTGAAGGCGTAGGTTTCTAAGTCACCTATGCGGTGATTAAGTTAGATTATGCGCATTAAACGCTACGATGACATTTCTAAGTCACCTATGCGGTGATTAAGTATATCTAAAATCAGCGGTGTATCTAAGCGCATTTCTAAGTCACCTATGCGGTGATTAAGTTCGAGAAGATAAAGTTGAGTTTGTTCATAATTTTCTAAGTCACCTATGCGGTGATTAAGTGGTTTTGGCCATGATATTAATCTCTAAAATTTTTCTAAGTCACCTATGCGGTGATTAAGTAGCTGAACAATACGGGTATACCGACATGCTATTTCTAAGTCACCTATGCGGTGATTAAGCAGGTATTAGCAGCTGAGCTAGTCTGCGCACATTTCTAAGTCACCTATGCGGTGATTAAGATAATACAGACAACATAGCTCTGCATATCGACTTTCTAAGTCACCTATGCGGTGATTAAGAAGAATTATACCTCAAAAAAATCAGTTAAGACAAGGCGTTGAGGGCAAAATACCATAAATTACCCTGCATTTTTAGCCCTATTATAAATTATTGATTTTGTTGGTATTTTTTATAGCGCCTAAAAAAAGGGTTTTTTAGGGTTAAGTATCACAGTTAAACTGAAGAGTTACTTATCGTTAATCTTCAATCTTTACACTGGTCATTATCGAACGTACCTGACAGGGTTTAATTTGCTTAACGATATTCGCCAGTTTAGGCTTGTCAGTCAAACCAAGCCAATAGCCAAAGCCGACTTGGGTCAAGTCCACGCCGCTATGAGCCGTATAGCCAATGCCCCCAGAGGGACGACTATTGATCTCAAGCACGCAGTGTTGACCATTATCATCTGCTTTGGTCTGCACACTGACGATACCGTCGCAGTTGAACGCTTTAATCAGTGGAATGACCACCTCCATAACCGCTTCATCATAACCAATATGTTGCACCTTACCTGTTTTATGCCGAGTGATAGCGGCTAGCACTTCACCATATTCACACACCACATCGATAGAATACTCTTGTCCAGCTAAATAGGGCATGAGCAGCATCGGGATAGGGCGCTCATGTACCATTTTGCTGTTGGCGTAAGCATTTACAAACTGGTCAGTGCTGATTTTCTTGCTATCAGTAAAGTAAAGATGCTCAAAGCTATCGTATTGCTCATGATCTGCTTTGCCGGTATCCAGCCGCCAAAACCCTTGTGCAAATATGCCAGTGACAGGCTTGACACAAAGTGGTTGATCGCCATGTTTGCTAAGTAAAGCATTCAGCTCAGCGCTATTATCAAAGCGCCACGCCGCAGCAACGGGAATATCATGCGCCTGACAGTGCTGCATAAAGGCAAATTTATCATCAATAGACTCTAATGCCGCCACGCTAGTGGCACCGGTTAATAGCCGAATACCAGCGGCGGCAAACTTATCACGCTGCGCTTCATAATCGATACTATTACGACCCGTGAGCAATACTTTAACCTTGTTTTTTTGCGCCTGTTCAAGCACCAATTGCCAGCGTGATAAAGAGGGTTCAGAGAGTTCGGAATAGACCTTATCAGCAAACTCAAAAATCTCAGGACGATTTTGACGATGGGAAGCGATGATAGTAAAGGGAGTTTCTGATTTAGCTTTTAGCGCTTGCAGACTCTGCAACATATCGCGCTGGCTGGATTGTCCCTCTGCCAGCCAAACAGCAGAGTCTTTGGCTTGTTCGCTGTTATTCTTATTACTATTACTAGTATCCATAATACTCTCAATCACCCATAAATAAATATCACAGCCATTATATACATTGCTATAGGATATAAATACTAGGGTCTGTTGACCATTCAAAAACCACCATTAAAAAGCGTTCAATATCCATGCTACTATAGGGCAATCAAATGACAATACGATAAATAACCTAAAGGATAATCCATGAGTCAAACATTAATCGCCGGTGCCAATGCGCCACTACCTAATGAAAATATTAGCGTGCGAATTTTAAGCCAAAATGCTATTGATTGCGCTGCTTATCGTCTAACCACAGCTGGAAAAGTACGCGGCGATGGCGATATGATATTTTATGGGCAGACGCGTAGTGATGATGGTAGCGTGAGCTTTCGTGGTCATGACAGCGATGGTTTCTTTGATATCAACTTGCCTGCACAGCCGGCGAATATTGATAAAATTGCTTTAGCATTTTCGAGCAATCAGACTCTAGCGCAGATTGGTGATGTCGATATTCAAGTATTACAAGGCAGTCAAGTGCTACTGACTTGCCGTGTGAGTAGCGCTGGTCGTAATGAAAAAGCCATTATCCTAGCGGAATGTTATCGTCGGCAGGGCAGCTGGAAGTTTCGCTTTATCGATCAGGGCTTTGAAGGCGGGCTTAAGCCTTTATCTGAGCATTTTGGGGTTGAGATTGCCGATGATGCACCTGCTCAAGCTCAAAGCCAGAACCAAAACCAGAACCAAAACCAAGCGCAGCCGATTAATACCCAAAGACCTATTAATACTCAAAAAGCGGGCGGCACTGTTAGCGCCAATCAATCCAGCACGCCGCCGCCTATTCCAGCCAGTCCTGCGATTAATTTAAGTAAAGTCACTTTAACTAAGAGTCAATCGAGCATCAATCTGAAAAAACGCGATGATTTCGGTAAGATCTCTGTTAATCTCAACTGGAACCAACGTCCCAATACCAACAAGTCGGCACCTAAAAAAGGCTTGTTAGGCGATTTATTCAAGCAGCATGGCTCTAGCAGTGGTATTGATCTCGATGTTGGCGCTATGATTCATCTAAAAAATGGCGAGAAAACTTTAATACAAGCACTAGGCAATCGCTTTGGTAGCCTGTCTTCACCGCCTTATGTTTGCTTACGTGCTGATGATCGAACGGGGCAAGTGAGCGGCGGGGAGTGGCTCGATATCAATGGTCAGCAGTGGTCGCAGATAGAAGAGGTATTTATCTTTGCTTTTATCTATGAGGGCGCACCCAACTGGGCGCAAACTGATGGCGTGGTGACCATACATGTGCCTGAGCAGCCACCGATTGAGACCCGTTTGACCGAAGGTTCAAACAGCTCACCGATGTGTGCAATTGCACGATTGGTTAATCAGCAGGGTAGTATCAATGTTGAGCGGATTAACCAATATTTTAAAGGTCATCAAGAGATGGATAAAGCCTTTAATTGGGGCTTTAGCTGGAAAAAAGGTAGGAAATAGCAAGTTTTTATTTGGGTATATTGCATACCCGTTTAGAGCTAAGAAAAAGCCGCCCAATGTTATCATCGGTCGGCTTTTTAGATATTCAATAATAGCAATTAAGCATGCGGAGTAATAGCAGGCATTAAGTCGTGAAAGGTACGACCAGAGGCGGGTTCACCAATAGCATGCATTTTCCACTCGTCATTGTGGCGATAGACTTTTGCCATAATCATAGCGGTATGGCCGCCTTGAGCTGACAAATTGTAGCGGGCCACCTCAGTATCATTATCGGCGTTAACGATACGACAAAAAGCATTTTCAACGGTCTCAAAAGTTTGTCCCGTAAAGCTGTTAACGGTAAAAACCAGCGAGACGACATTAGCAGGTACTTTTGCTAAATTAACCCTTATGACTTCGTCGTCGCCATCACCATCGCCAGTACGGTTATCGCCCGTATGGACGATGCTGCCATCTTTTGAATTTAATTGGCTGAACCAAATGGCATCGACGGGCTGCTTATTGCCATCAAACATAATGCACGAGGCGTCTAAATCGATAGATTCGCCGCCGCTACCACCACCAAACAGTTTGCCTAAAAAGCCACCCTTCTTTTCTTGTGGACCTTGCGCAACATCCCAGCCTAGACCTAGTTTGACTTGCGTAAGTGTGCCACCGGCTTCTTTATTTAGGGAGATCTTTTGTCCCTTTTGTAGATTGATTGCCATAAGAGAGTCCTTGTAGAGGTTGTGAGTAAATTATTATAATTCGTGAAGAATAATCTCTATAAATTCAATATAGGAGTAAGTGTTTATCTGACCCGAGTCATTTAAGGCTTGTTGATGAGTGAATGGTTATAATTCTATATTTATAAAATATTATCTAAAAATCCACCACCGCCGCCGCGACCACCAGAGCTGGTGCCGAGGATGCTTTGGAGCCAGCCTTGATAGCTGTCACGATTGCGCGAGCAAATAATGACTTTTCCACTACCAGAAAAGTTTAATACCATACCCTCACCACTGGTGACTGAGTTGATAATATTGCTCATGATGCCTTTTTTCTTGCTAGTCGAAACTGATAGCTTATAATCAAGATTGGAATCCCAACAAACCACATGACCATTATCGATAATGACGTCTTTATCCGGGGTCACTTCAATCTCAAATAGCGAGCCAAATCCTGATACCACAACCTGACCTTTGCCTTGGGTCTGCATCACCATAAAGCCGCCAGTATCACCGAATACTGCACCGCCTAAATTACGCTGGATATTAGCCCTAATATCGACACCGGTTTGAGCGGCGACAAAGGCGCCATCGCTCAAAGTATATTGCTGCGCACCAACCTCAATGATTTGCATATCGCCATCAAGGGTAGGGGCAAGCAAGCAATCGCCTTCACCATTGACCGCCTCAATTTGCTGTTGAAATAATGATTCATCATTAGCAAAGCGGCGCATAAGCGACTGCATAAGACCGCCTTGGAGCTTACCTTTTAATTCAAGGTTAGACTCCATCATTACCATGGCGTTGGCTTCACAATATATTGAATCGCCTTTTTTAAGGTTACAATGTAAGAATGGTTCAATAGTGCCGATCAAGCTAAATGTCGCTGCCATGGGGCGTAAATCCTTATTCTTGTATTCTTGTATTCTTTAATCTGTAATATTTTTGATAAATGTACTTTTGTGCTTTAAAAATAGTAATGGGTAGCTTGTTTAATAGCATAAGGTAGCAGGTGCTTACTTAGCCCTGCCACCGACAAATATTGACTATCTTATTGACAGGTAATATTAAACATTTACGCCATAAGAAGCTGCTAGTGGACCGAGTCCACCGCTGAAGCCTTGACCTACTGCGCGGAATTTCCAATCATTGTTATGGCGATAAAGCTCACCAAAGATCATAGCGGTTTCAGTACTACCGTCTTCTGACAAGTCATAACGAGCAATCTCGCTATTACCATTGTCATTAACGACACGAATATAAGCGTCACCAACTTGACCAAAGTTTTGGTTACGAGCTTGACCTTCATAGATAATGGCGCATAAAGCGACTTTGCTAACATCAGCAGGAATGCTCGCTAGATTGACTTTGATTTTTTCATCATCGCCATCGCCTTCGCCAGTACGGTTATCACCGGTGTGCTCAACTGCGCCGTTGTCTGATTTTAAATTATTAAAGAAAATAAAGTCTTGATCGTTACGTACTTTGCCACTTTCCCCAAGCAAAAAGCCAATAGCATCCAAGTCAAACTCTTGGCCATCAGTAGCACGTGGATCCCAGCCAAGACCAACGGTAATGTTGGTAAGACCTGGGGCTTCTTTTGATAAGTTAACGTTGCCGCCTTTCGTTAAGCTAATAGCCATATAACTGTCCTTTTAATTAATCTTTAGAATTTAATGAAATAAAAAATGTCCTATGCAATAGCTAAATATAGACTCAAATTAAAGAGGTGAGCACTTACAATACGCCATCAAATAGGTTAAGTTTTACTATACTAAGCGTTTGCTTACTAAGCAAGGCGTATTTTGTGTGCTTACTTTTTTATTTAACTCACTTACTAACCTGAATTAATTTATACTTTTTTAACTATTTTACTAAAGGTTAGTAAGGCTAAAAAATCATCTCTTTATCAATCTGTTAAAGGCATTTTTCTAAAAAAACAGGCTATATCAATTTATTTGATATAGCCTGTAAGTATTAAAGCTAAGGTCTAAGTAAGTAAATATAAATTACCTTATTTTATAACTCAGTGACTTCATTTGGATGGCGTTTGCGATACTGCAATGAGGCGATTAGTGCCCAGCCGATAAAGGCGATACCGATTAAACCAGTAATGAGCTCTGGTACATGGAATTTTACAGATAACAGCATAATCACTGCTAGGGCTCCAATAGCATAATGCGCACCGTGCTCAAGATAGACAAACTCATCAAGTGTGCCTTTATCCACCAAGAAGATGGTCATAGAACGGACGAACATCGCACCAATCGCTAGACCTAACATAATGACAATAACGTCATTAGTAATAGCAAAGGCACCAATTACGCCATCAAAACTGAACGAGGCATCCAGTACTTCTAGGTATAAGAAACCAATGATACCACCCTTCATAATAGCGCTGGTGGCAGCAGCACCCGATCCGTCACTCTCTAGTTCTTCTTCGAGATCACCTTCAAGCATACCGGATACTACTTGTACGCCTAAGTAGATTAGAATGCCCCAAATACCAGCCATTAATACTGCTGAAGATTGCTCAGCACTAGCCCAAGTTACCGCTATCATCAGTACAATGAGTGCTACAAATACACTCATAGCGTCAACTTTGCCTAGCTTCACCAAGCGGCTCTCGAGCCAGTTAAACCAATGAACATCTTTGTCATCGAATATAAAGTTTAAGAAAACCAATAACAAGAACATACCACCAAATGCTGAGATCTCAGCATGATGAGCCATTAGTCTTGCTGAGTATTCTTTAGGATCATTCAAAGCTAAATCAATGACCTGCATCATCCCTAAGTCTGCGGTAACGGCGACAATCACGATAGGGAACACCAAACGCATACCGAATACTGCGATTAAAATACCAACGGTTAAGAAAATCTTTTTCCAAAAATCATCCCAGCCTTTAAGCACCGAGGCGTTGACCACCGCATTATCGAATGATAATGAGATTTCCATGACGGCCAAAATAGCGGTAATCGATAGCGTGGCAATCAGCCCGCCCATACCGCCATGTGAATATCCCCACCAAGCCGCTACCGCTAAGGCAATGGCAGTGAAGATAAAATCTAAATAAAAATGTCTCATGACATGTCCTGTCTGGTTACATAAAACTAAAGTTGGTCTGTTTCTATAAAGAATAGAGGTTAAACCATAAAAAGCAGCTAATAACACTACTTTTTGGGTATAAGCATAGAAGGAATATAAAGAATTATTAAGGTTTTTTCTATAAAATAATTGCAAATACTTTTATGATTTTACTTATTATTGTGACGTATGACTGAAAATAAAACTGCAATGGTTAATTTATTTTAAATATTATATTGAAGAAATCTAAGAAAAATAGTTCAGACAAATAAAATGACGTTAAACAATACATTATTTAACGTCATTCAATATTTTTAAATACTCAATACGCATAAGGTATGGGCTATCAAATATCAACGCCATATTGGTGACACATGGCTTGCAAACCGCCTGAATAGCCTTGACCGACCGCGCGGAATTTCCATTCGTTATTATGACGATAAACTTCACCAAATACCATAGCGGTTTCGACTGAATAGTCTTCTGCTAAGTCAAAACGCACCACTTCTGTACCCGTCTCTTCGTTGACTACCCGAATAAAAGCGTTGGCGACTTGACCAAAATTTTGGCCACGAGCTGCGGCATCATGAATGGTGACCGTAACCACAATTTTGTCAATATCCGCTGGCACTTGGGTTAGATTCACCTTGATGACTTCATCATCGCCGTCACCTTCGCCAGTACGGTTGTCACCAGTATGCTCAACTGCGCCATTGTCAGACTTGAGCTGATTGTAGAAGATAAAATCGTGATCGCCGCGTACTTTACCGGCATTGTTGACCAAAAAGACGCTAGCATCAAGATCGAACTCAGCGCCAGAGGTAGCCCGCTCGTCCCAGCCTAGACCAATGAGTAGCTTATTTAAGTTAGGGTCAGTTTTGGTTAGCGATAAATTACCGCCTTTATTGAGTGATAAAGCCATGAGCTTTCCTTTTATGTTTATGAATAGGGTTTATAAGTATTTTATGATTATGATTTTTACACCGATTAGCAGCTTTCTATCATAACAACAAAATTTAACCCAATCAAAGCCGATTGGGTAGATTTAGCTTCTGACTTAATGTTACTGCTTGCTAATAAAACCATTCTAAAGGTGACGAATCTCAAAACTCTGATGAATCGGCTTTTTAGGATTAAAATCAAAACCAATCGTCTGATGAGTAATGTCGGTAATGTTATAACGCTCGGTTAACTGCTCATCAAGCTCAAAACGTGTAAAGTTATTAGAGAAATAAAGCACACCATCAGCAGTCAAGCGGTTCATCGCTCGATTGATCAGCGCCGCATGGTCACGTTGCACATCGAAGGTACCTTGAAACTTTTTGGAGTTAGAAAAAGTCGGCGGATCAATAAAGATAACGTCAAACTGTTCAGTATTGTTTTTAATCCACTCAAAGATATCCGCAGCAACAAACTCGTATTTACGCTGGTTGATATCCAAACCATTTAACACAAAGTTTTGCTTGCCCCAGTCTAGATAATTCTGTGATAAGTCCACGCTAGTGACTTTTTTGGCACCAGCGAGGGCAGCATGAACACTGGCGGTACAAGTATAAGCGAATAAATTCAATACCGACTTACCACTGCTATTGGCTTTGATGCGCATACGCATATTACGGTGGTCAATAAATAGCCCAGTATCGAGATAATCGGTAAAGTTGACGTAAAAATAAGCACCGTCTTCTCGAGCGATATAGAATTTACCACGCTTATCCGTCTGAGCTTGTTTGGTATATTGCTCATTGCCCGATTGACGAGCGCGGGTTTTGATAAAGACTTGCTCACGATTGACGTTAAGGACTTCACGAATGCCCATTAGCGCTAAATTAAAACGCTTTTTGGCAGTTTCCGGAGGAATGGTTTTCGGTGGTGCGTATTCTTGCACATGAGCATAATCACCGTATAAATCAACAGCGACTTTAAAGTCAGGCAAGTCAGCATCATAGACGCGCAGGTTACTGACTTGTTCTTTATTGGCTTGCTTTCTCAGCCGAGTCAGATTCTTCTGCAGACGATTGATAAAATCTTGGCCGTCTTCTACTTCAATCTCACGCTTCTCAAAACGGCTGACCAGATTTCCACTTTGTCCAGAAAGGAGCTTACCATAGCGGAAATAGACGGTAATTGCGCCGTTATGACAACGCAGGGTTTGTGGCTCTCTGATCGGCAGGATATCTACTTGTTCGACATGAGCGGCAAGGATGCCCAGCATAGGATGGATGCCACTATCAGCAAAGCTATCCTGCAAGATAAGTCCTAATGCTTGATACAGCGGACGAATAAAATCCTCATCGCCCAAACGCTCACCGTAAGGCGGGTTAGTAATTACTAAAGGATGGCTTAGTCGGCCATCTTTTACCATAGGACGTAGTCTATTACTCAACTTATCAAGCGCACGCGTTTCAATATCTAATAAGGGTAGTAAATCCTGTAGACCGGCGGCGATCAAGTTTTTCTCTGTGGCGATAATAGCGCCACTATCGGCATCAAAACCTAATATCAGAGGCAAGGTATCCGGCTGCTCAATAGCAATAGCTAAAGCTTCCCTAAAGCGGTCTTGAGCCTCATCAATCATCTGCTGCCATAAGCGCTCATCGTGATGCTGCCACTCATAAAAGCCGAACTGATTGGCGGCTTTATCGATACCAACTGCATAATCGCAATGCATCAATAGCGCTTCAATAATAAAGGTGCCTGAACCGCACATAGGATCTATCAAAGCGTTATAAAAAGGGGTGCTATCGTTATTTTTTTGATGCCAGCCAGCACTATAGAGGAGGGCAGCAGCTAAATTCTCTTTGAGCGGTGCTTCGGTCATAGCTACCCGATAGCCACGGCGATGCAAGCTGGTGCCAGACAAATCTAAATAGAGCTCTGCTTGCTTATCATTAACAGTGGCAAAAATAGCAAAATCTGGATTTCTACTGTCGACGTTAGGACGGCTATCGTAAGCTTCATTAAAGGTATCAGCGATTGCATCCTTGATACGTAGCATAGCAAACTGCTGACTGACTGCCACCCGTTTATCCACCGATAAGCGAATCGCAAAAGTCTGCTCAAGCTTAAACTGCTCAGTCCAATTGACTGACTTAGCTAAGCCATAAAGCTGCTCGGCTACATCGTATTCGGTGTTGATATTCTTACGTTTAATCAGCATCAGTACCCGTGACGCTACCCGTGACCATAGGCAGATAGTATATAGGTCTTGTAAGTTACCAGTAACGGTTAAACGTCCCGTACTTTTTATAGCACTTACAATACCAAAGCTTGTCAGTTCAGTTTGTAAAGGAATTTCAAGGCCATCGGCACAAGTGACAATAAGGTCAAGCGCAAGCTCGGGCGAAGAGGCTGTGAAAGATGCGGGGGTATTCTGTTCGGTCATACGGTTACCTGTGGGCGGTCATGCATCATGAGTTAAGAAACTAACAATAGCTGAATGAGTCATTAGATAGAATGTTCAACCGGTAATTTTACCATAATTTAGGGCTTTATGGTTTAAAGCAGCTAAAGTTAGCATTACTTAAGGTTAGCAGTATTTAGGGTTAATAGACCCTAATCTTTATTTATCTTTTTTAGTTAAGGAGACATCTGAGGTATGGTTTTTTGCTGCGGCCTCTTTTGATAAAGAAGGTTCTGTGAGCCCATCTTCTGCCAACAACTGGGTAGTGGTGGCAAAAGGTTTAGTAGCTATCGGATAATCTACATCTTTGGGCATAAGTAAGCGCATATGGGGGTAAGGGGTAGAGATGTCGGCGGCATCAAAAGCTCGTTTGATCCTTTCTTGCAAGTTTTCTTTTATCTTAGGCATACGAGCGACTGAAGCTGGCTTGACCCAAAAGCGGATGATAAAAAATACGCCATACTCACCAATCTCAGCTACGGTGGCCGAAGATTCGGGACGATTGAGTACCGCTTCATTTTCGGTTAGTACCTGTAGTATCTGCTCACGTGCCTTTTCAATATCGTCTTCAAAAGCTATGCGCATACGAATATCGAAACGGATAAAATTCTTAGAAGTCAGGTTAGTAACCTCAGAAGAGGCCATGTTAGAATTAGGAATAATTACGGTAATATTGTCGCGGGTCAATATATGAGTGGTACGTAGAGAGATAAGCACCACGCGGCCTTCTTGATCATTCATATTGATCCAATCACCGACTTGAAAAGACTGCTCAAGCAAAATGGTGATACCAGCGATAAAGTTTGCCAATGTCGATTGGGCTGCAAAACCTACGGCCAAACCTACGATACCTAGACCTGCTACTAACGATACAATGTCAAAACCGAACTGGGCCATAACACTGGCCAAGCCCAGCACCCAAATTAGTACTGATAGAATGTTTTTTAGTAACTGTTCAATGGATGCATTTAGTCCATAATGTTGTAATACTCTATGGATAATCTGCCCTGACGAGGTCCATAATATATAATAGATACCCGCCCAAGTACTCGCTTTGGCTGTAGCTTTAACTGTGCTGGGTTCAAAGTTCATTTGACTCATGACCGCAATCAAGCTAGCGACAATCCAAATATAACGCAGTATGGAGCGGGCAATATTGACTCGCCGCTCGTTAAGGCGCATTCGCGATTTATTGTGCTTAATAAAATAAATAGCAATCCAATAAAAAAATCCTAGTATCGCTAGCAATATTAGGATTTTGATACTCGTACTCACAAACTCTACAGCAAAAGCTGACCAATCACGTGATTCTTCTTCTACAGAGCCGCCAATAGCAAGATATAAGCTGGTATATAAATCTTGAATGATTTCTTGAAAAAAATCAGTAATCCCAGCGATTGCCATTGTTTTGTCCATGCCAAATTAGTTCTGAAGGTGCTACAAAATTCGGTCAACCAGACTGTAGTTAGCTGATGGTTAACCGAAGCTATTATAAAAAGCGTTCTGGTAAAATTGTAGCTCAGCTATCGCCTAAAAGCTATCTTCTTGAGCATCATGAGACTGATAGGGTATCGACATCTTATGTTGGACATCTCGTAGCGCTGAGCGCAGTCCTTCCAAAATAGTAGGATGATAAAAAGGCGCATCAAGCAGCTTTTTTACTGTTATGTTATTAGTAATAGCGTTTGCTAATATATGACCAATATATTCAGCATCTGGACCAACCATACTAGCGCCTAAGATACTGTCAGTTTTTTTACAGCCATAGATATGCAGCAAACCACAGTTTACTCCCATGACTCGGCTACGTCCTTGGTTATCGAAGCTGACTTCACCAATCACATATTCAAGCTCTGGATCTTGCTCAATTTCGGGTATCGTTTTACCCACATTAACGATTTGCGGCTCAGAAAATACAATAGAGAAAGGGACAGACGGTGGACGAATATAGGCATCAGTATTTTTATCACATACCATGCTGCCAGAACTAAAGCCTTCATCACTAGCGACATGTAATAGCGGAATATGCGCATTGGCGTCACCCACGACATAAACCTCTAGGTCGCCAATCTGTCCGGTATTTATGTCTAGGTTTTTTGGACGGTTGTCGTCATCGAGCTCAACGCCTAAGTTTTCAACTCCCAGTGATTTAATAGTATTGCGGCGGCCAGTAGCTGCTAGCACATAGTCGCCTTGCCATTGACCCTCTTCGCCATCTTTATCAGTATATTTAATAAAGGCGACTAATTTATCGCTCTCATCTACTTTAGTGCCTACTTCAGTAATTTTGCTGCCTAAATTAAAGGTCAGATCTCCACTTAAGCAGTCGATAGCTTTAGCGTTAATATCATTGTCAATGAGACCTGCGACCCTGTTTTCACGATTAAATGAAGTTACTCCAACGCCTAAACGTGAAAACGCTTGCGCAAGCTCCAAACCTACTGAGCCAGTACCGACTACTGCCATTGAGTCAGGTAAATCTGACAAATCGAATACGCTATCAGAAGTAATCAAAGTTTCACCCAGCTTATCGCTCCAGCCATCAGGAACAAAGGGTGTACTACCAGTCGCTACGATGATTTTATCAGCTTCAATAATCTCATCATTGACTTCGATCAAACCCTCTTTATTGATATAAGCGCGTCCATCTATTTTCTTATCTGCAGGCCAGCTCTCCACTTGTTTTTCAACAAAACTCTCAAAATGGCTACGCTCAGCTTGTACTCGAGCCATGACTTGTTTGCCATTTATCTTAACCTCACTATGAATACCAAACTCCTCAGAGTATTTGGAGGTGTGAGCACGGTTAGCTGCGGCTATGAGTAGCTTGCTTGGCATACAGCCCACAGCGACACAAGTAGTGGTCCAATAGCCTTCATTGATAATAACGATATTTTTGGTGGTCTTCAGGGCTTGACGAAAGGCGTTTTGTCCTGCAGTACCAGCACCAATGACGGCGACAGAAACTTTGCGAGTCACTTTACTATTAGCATTATTAGACGAGTCATTCATATTATTTATTCTCTATTGTTTTTAAATTAATTCAAAATCTATGCAACTACTATCCACTTCTAGGGGTGTATGGCTAGGTTTTATATAAGTTTAGCTAAACATATCAATACTATTGTAGGGTAAATGTTTATAATGAAGAGTGCAATCAATACCTGTTGTAGAACGTTGACAAATTATAATTATAAGGATTTGATCAATAAACCCTATAAGTTGCTCTATGCTTTTAAAGTTTGTAATAGGCGTTCGGCATAACCTTTGGCTCTTAGATTACGCTGAGCGTGAGTAAGGGTACCGTCTTTATCATAGACGAAGGTTGAGCGTACTAAGCCGAGCGTTTTTTTGCCGTACATGTTCTTTTCTTTAATTACCTCAAAGTACTGGCAGAGTTTTTCATCGCTATCGCTAATAAGGGGAATATGTAAGTCATGTTTGGCAATAAATTTTTCGTGTGATTCAACACTGTCGCGGGAGACTCCAATGATGTCGTAGCCTAAATCATCAAAAGTGTTTAGGTATTCGGTAAAGTCTAGCGCTTGGGTAGTGCAGCCCGGGGTATTATCCTTAGGATAAAAATAGAGAATCAGTCCTTTTCGGGTATTCTCAATTAACTCCTTTAAGTTGATGTCATCATGAATAAAGTGACCATCTAATTCACGAACGATAGTGACTGGAAAATCTGGTAGAGGAGTGGTTTCAGTAGTTGGCTTAGCCATTAGTATATCCTTATTATTTTAAAGTGATTAAAGCTGATTGAAAGTCTATTCTAAGTAGTCAATATAGGACGAAAAACATGACAAAAAGCATTATGATAAATCTAGTTGAGAATATTATTCTCTGAATGGAGGACTTCCTTAGTCTTACACTTTGGCTCTTTATTGGCAACTGCTGACAACAAAAAAAGACTGACAATGGTCAGTCTTTAATTATTGGTATCTTAAATGATACATTACTGGGCTATATTAGCCGAGTAAAACACCTCAGTTTCAGTCCTATAGCATTATTGATTTAGACTGGGTTCTAGTCCAGTGCTAGCTCATACTAAATTGGAAAAAATTTAAGAAGGTTTTTGAGGCTGTTTTAGATCTAATCCAACTGTGCATTGCTGCAAGTCATTCTGCATCTTTTTAACATAGGGCAGACCTGAAGGGTCCTTTTTGTTTTGGGCATAACTCTCAATTTCCCACATCTGTCCGATGGTCATGTTGCTACGGACATTAATGGTACAGTTGCAGAGCTTAGAGGCGGTACTGCGATCAGCAACTTTATATTTAACCGCGCCTTCAATACACTGGTTGATATTACTTTGCTTGATGTCAACTGCATTAGCTTGCGGCATAGCAACCAGACCAACTAGTGCTAAAGGTAGGATTTGCAACAGCTTCATAGATGTCCTCTTAATTATCATAAATACAGAGTTTAATACGATAACAATTATCGCCAGCAAAAACACCATGCTAATGCTGTATTGATGCAAGCAATTGTTACGCTTATGTTTAAATCTCTATCGTTCGATACTTATTTAATATTGTTTATTATAATTACAAAGTTCTTACTTTTAACGTTATTTAGCGAGCTGATAATGAGTAGGGTCAGCGACTCCGGCCTGAGCAAAACCTTGGCGACGAAGAGCGCAGCTATCGCATACTCCGCAAGCACGCCCATTTGCATCCGCTTTATAGCAAGAAATCGTTTGCCCATAATCTATTCCTAATGACAGTCCCAGCTCAATAGTTTTGGCCTTAGACAGATGCTGCAAAGGGGTCTGAATAGCTAAATGATGACCAGTTACCCCGGCTTTGGTCGCCAGGTTAGCCATTTTTTCAAAGGCATCAATATATTCAGGTCGGCAATCAGGATAGCCTGAATAATCTACGGAGCTCACCCCAATAACGATATGGTTGGCATCAGTCACCTCAGCAACGGCTAGAGCGTAAGATAAAAATATGGTATTACGTGCCGGTACATAGGTATTTGGAATAGTGTCGTTATCGATCTCATCATACTTTTTATTAGGGAATTTATTGGTATCCCCATCGGGCACAATCATGCTGTGATCGGTCAAAGATGAGCCGCCGAGTTGGGCAATGTCGATATCGATAATGCGATGGCTAACCTCCGCAGTTTCTGCAATATTTTTAGCAGCGACCAGCTCGCTATTATGGCGTTGACCATAATTAAAACTAACGGCGGTCACAGAGGCGTAACGCGCTTTGGCCCAGTACAAACAAGTGACAGAATCAAGACCGCCTGATAGTAGTACCACAGCGTTTTGATGTTTATTATTCATATTATCGCTGTTTGATTCTGGGTTAGAGGTGTGTGATTGAGGAATGTGAGTGGTCATAAGAGCATCTTTGGTTAATGAGTAATTCGTTAATGAGTAAAAATCGCTATTTTAGCAAATTTAGCGAAATTATGCTTATTACAAAACCATGCAGTACCATAATAGATAGAGCAGAATGGTTTAATGCTATATTTTCAATCTGTTAGCAAATTTTGTTATAATCGCCACCACTTATAATAAGATAATACGCCTTAATCTTAAGCGGTCTTATTGCAAATACCTTATCGAAAATATTGAGTAATTTATGACCACAGCTACCTTGTATGTGCCCGAGTTTGCACCCTATGCTACTGATAGTTCAGAAGATACTAACCATAACCAACAAGTAGCTAATAGTAATGAGAAAGCTACTGGAAAAGTGGCTACAGAAAATAAAAACCTGGAATCGGCACACTTTCGTAAACTTCAAAAAAAGCTGCGTCGTCAAGTTTCGTGGGCTATTCGTGATTTTAATATGATCGAAGAAGGCGACGTCATTATGGTCTGTATTTCAGGCGGTAAGGACAGTTATACTTTGCTAGATATATTGCTACTATTGAAGCGCATTGCTCCGATTAGCTTTGATGTGGTGGCGGTCAATTTAGACCAAAAACAGCCTGGTTACCCCGAAGATGTTTTACCTGAATATCTTAATCAGCAGGGTATTGCCCACTATATTCTAGAAAAAGACACTTATAGCATTGTCAAAAGCGTGGTTCCAGCGGGTAAAACTTATTGTTCT
The DNA here is from genome assembly GCF_904846315.1 of Psychrobacter jeotgali. NCBI lineage: Bacteria > Pseudomonadati > Pseudomonadota > Gammaproteobacteria > Moraxellales > Moraxellaceae > Psychrobacter > Psychrobacter jeotgali. The sequence goes on along the minus strand of NZ_CAJHAF010000001.1, from coordinate 1,425,274 downwards.
GCCTGTTCCCGTCTACGCCGTGGCTCATTATATGGATTTGCTAAACAAATTGGCGCGACTAAAGTTGCGCTTGGTCATCATCGTGATGATATGCTCGCTACTTTTTTCTTAAACCTATTTCATGGTGGGGCGCTTAAATCCATGCCGCCTAAACTGCTAAGTGATGATAAACAAAATATCTTGATTCGTCCTTTAGCTTACGTCGAAGAAAAAGATATTATTGAGTACGCTCGTTTAAAAGAGTTCCCTATTATTCCGTGTAACTTGTGTGGCAGCCAGACCAATCTGCAACGCGCTATTATTAACGACATGCTACGCGAATGGGATGATGCCCATCCGCAGCGACTGGCGTCTATCTTTAAGGCCATGCAAAATGTAGCGCCCTCCCAGCTAGCAGACAGAGAGCTATTTGATTTTGAGCGGCTTAGTTTAGATCGTGATGATAACGAGCGTCTGTTTGAAGGGGATAATATTCAGGCTGGACAAACTCAAAGTCTGGCTGAGATTGGTTTGCCAGTAGCACCAGAGACTCAAACTTATAATCCTAAATTTGCTAATGCTAATAATAGTTCTAACTCTCCGCATAGAGACGCAGAAAGTCAGGGTACTCCGCAAAAAATTCCTACTATTAATCCTGTGCTTTAAAGTTATAAGGAAAACGAACTTCATAGAGATTATCTAGATATTTAATCAACTGTAATAAAAAACCAGCTTATGAGCTGGTTTTTTATTGAAGGGTAGGTGAGTATCATTACGGCTAGCTGTTTTTCTCAAAAACAGGTAACGGTTTAAAATTAACTTCTGGACGCGGCAACCTAGCCTCATCACGCATGCGCCAATCATTTTTGCCATCATTACTGACTTGTAGATAATATTTAGCTTTAACAGGGTCAATATCTACATGAGCAATATATTTATTACCTTCTTGGTGTTGCAGGATGGCATCACGGTCTTTTTTGATATCGGTAGCATGGGATATAGATAATTCAAGCTTATCAGGATAAACAAGAGGTTCACCATTTAGCAATTTACCGGTTTGCAAGCTTTGCTGTGGATAGTTTAAATAAAAAATCACATCGCCCTTATCGGAGATCTGCATCTCGCCTCGAAGGTCTAGATCGTGAGTAAGTTTGTCTCTAGAGACATCGTGATATAAGGTTTTGCCGTCCATATACCAGTCATCACGCACTACACTATCACGGATTTGATAGGAATAATAAACAAAGAATATACAAGCTACCACTACAAAGGCAGGTAGCCCAATAACAAAGATAATCACCATGTAATTCTTATACCAAGGCTGACTGTCTTGATGTTTAAAGTTTGGTGATTGAGTGGGTGTAGACATAATATACCTATAGATAATGAAATAATGCGCTTATTAAATGAGATAATTTATAATTGTCACTGTTAAATTTAGAATATTTAATAACACATAAATAAAATCAGTATAGCTTGAATACTAACATGCTGCTAGGCGACTCAAATGAGCATACCTAGCAGCCAAAACTGTAAACAAAGCTTATCAAGTGCTTACTGACCTTGAGTGGTAAAGATATTTTGCTTACTGACATTATATTTACCATCTTCACTAGAAACGCTTAAAATAACAGGCGTCTGACCAGGTTCGATGATGTCAGGATCGCCATAAATACTTACAGGCATATCAAAGCTTTCGCCAGGCTCAAGCGGCACATCATTGAAGCGAAGCTGTAGACTTAAACCATCCTGCGGTTCTAAAGTAATCTCATAAGTATGTGCATCTTGAGTTTTGTTAGTTAGCTTGACTATATAGCTGTTCTCGATCATACCTTGAGCATTCATAGAGGAGAGCTGATTACGGTCACGGCGAATATCAATCTCTAACGGAACCCGATCAGTTAAAGCATAAATAAGGCCAGCACATAGTATTGTCAGCAATGCTAAATAGGCAAATAGGCGAGGGCGCAAGACCCGGCTAGGCTCTTTTTCAGCCAATTGCCGCTCAGTAGTATATCTAATCAATCCGCGTGGATAGCCCACTTTATCCATAATCTCATTACAGGCATCAATACAAGCAGCACATTGAATACAGGCAACTTGCAGTCCATCTCTAATATCAATACCCGTAGGGCAAACTTGCACACACATTTGGCATTCAATACAATCGCCTAAGTCATCAGGGTTAGTCCCTTTTTTGCGTGGGCCACGAGGTTCGCCGCGGTCGTAATCATAAGAGACAATTAGAGTATCTTTATCGAACATTACGCTTTGGAAACGTCCATAAGGACAGATCTGGATACACATTTGCTCACGCATATAGCCGGCATTGGCATAAGTAGCAAAAGTAAAGATAAACATCGATACCCAAACCCAAGTAGGCCAGTCTGGAAAGGGAATAAACCCTAGCATTTGCCAGCTACCATATAGGTATTCAGTTCCAGCCACATAGCTGACAAAAGTCGCTGCTGTAATCACTGAAAAGACAAACCAAATAAAATATATTAATAAACGCTTAGAGATTTTTTTTGGACCCATAGGTGATTTATCGAACTTAATACGTTTATTTCGATCACCAAGCACCCACTTTTCAACATGTTGGTATAAATGTGTCCATATCGTCTGCGGGCAAGCATAACCGCACCATACACGCCCTGCATAAACCGTTACCATAAATAAAGTGAAAGCGGCAATAATGGCGAAGGCGGCAATGAAATAAAAATCCTGCGTCAAAAACGTCATGCCAAAAATATAGTAATGCTGCGAGGGCACATCAAACCAAATCGCCTGTCTGCCATGATAGCGTAACCAGGGTAGTAGTAAGAATGCTGCCAAAAGCGCATACATAGTGATGACACGAATATTTTGATAAAAACCGGTTACGAATCTAGGATGAACGCGTTTCTTGTTAGCATTCATGTCAACTTCGTGAACTGGTATCCGATTAGGGGGTTGTGCTGACATAAACTTGCCTCTTTAAAAAAAGAATCAGTCTGCTGGCATGGATAAAAATACCCATTATAGAACTAGATATCTAACTCTCGATGTAATCATTGTCATTAAACAAAAGGTGCTATACATAAGGACTTTGCTTATGCAAAAGAATCTAAAAATGACAAGTTAAGGTTACAATTACTTGATTTAATAGCCATCTATGCCTAAATGATTATTAAATTAAGTCGTTACCATAAACTGAAGAACGGATATTTACTTATTTTAACATTACCCCTTATAAATGGGGAATAAAACCTAAAAAACAATCATTATATGAATATAAATATTGATAATTTAGCAATAAGTAATCTAGATAAACGAATCAATATAATAAAAAAGGAGAACTGTAATAACAGCTCTCCCTTTCTTGAACAATACTAACAGTAAGTTTTAAAGATGATGCTAATTGGCAATAGCTGCTTCTGTCTTTGGCGCATTTGATGCCGAAGCCGTTACAGAGTCACTATTGGCTTGATTGCTTCTATCAGACAATGAATAAACATAAGCAGCAAGCAACATAATGCGCTCATTACCTAGCTTAGTTTGCCATTCAGGCATTACCCCAGCACGGCCATAACGAAGGGTTTCACGAATGGTTTCGCGATCGCCGCCATATAACCAAATATCATTGGTTAGGTTGGGCGCACCAGTAGAAATCATGCCTTTCGCATCTTCACCATGACACAGCACACAGTTAGTAGGCTCATTAAATATTACCTTGCCTTGTGCAACCTTAGTTTCATCAAGATCGTAATTTAGCTGGTTACCTGAGATTGCCAATACATATTCGGCTACCGCACGTATACCGTCTTCACCGATCTGATCACGCCACGCTGCCATACCACCTACACGACCTTTATGTAGAGTAGTCAAGATATTCTCAGCTTCTCCGCCGTATAACCAATCATTATCGGTTAGGTTAGGATAGCCTACAGCACCTTTAGCGTTAGAACCATGACAAACTGCACAGTTCTGTAAAAACAAACGACTGCCAACTTTCAGTGCATTCGGGTTTTGCGCCAGCTTTTCGACAGCAGGAGCAAGCTCTGCAATCTTTTCATCAATCTTATCTTGCAAATCCGCTGGTGGCTCTTCGCTACGGCGCATAGTAGTTTGTAGAGAAGCCAAAGCACTTAAAGTTTCAGTAGCTTCCGTAGCATTAGCTTTTACTAAGATACTTTGTTCAAAGTTATCGGTGAATACTTTGTTGTTACTCTCAAGCTCGCTGAAGAGCTCGTTTTTTGAGCTCCATGGCACCGTTTCACCGTCGACTTCTACGGTAGCAATACCATCCCAGCTCGCAGGTTGAATAGCTGGAAAGAATACAAAGTAAGCCGCACCCCATATAATACTACCGAAGAAGATGACTAACCACCATTTAGGAAGCGGTTTGTCATATTCTCGGATACCATCATATTCATGGCCAGTCGTACCATCTTCTTCTACATCTGGTTTATATTTTAATACAAATAATAAGACGCCGAGGATACCAAGCCAACATGCAATGCTTAGTATGGTAATCCAAGAACTCCAAAAAAATGTCATCGTTCATCCTTATTGCGCTGCTCGTCAGATGCAGGGGCTTTATCCTCATCATCAAGCGCAAGTTTTGCATCCTCTTCGAAGCGTTTTTTGTTTTTTGGCGAATACGCCCACCATGCAACACCTACGAAGGCAACAAAGGCAGAAACGGTCGCAATTGTTTGTAATTCACCAATACCCATTAGCGCTGCCCTTCCATCGCGGTACCTAACTGCTGTAGATAAGCAACTAAAGCATCAAGCTCAGTAGCACCAAGAACCGCATCGGGAGCGCCCTCGATATCATCTTCAGTATAAGGCACCCCAAAACGATCGCGGAATAAACGCATTTTATCCTGAACTTTTACCCCATTGACTTCGCTAGTAGCTAACCAAGGGAAACCTGGCATCACTGATTCAGGCACTAGTGAGCGTGGGTCTATCAGATGCTGTTTTTGCCAATCATCAGAGTAACGCTCACCAACTCGTGCAAGATCAGGTCCAGTACGTTTTGATCCCCATAAGAATGGATGATCCCAAGTTGACTCAGCAGCACGCGAATAGGGACCATAACGTTCAACTTCAGCCCGCAAGGGACGAACCATTTGAGTATGGCAGACGTGACACCCTTCACGAATATAAATATCACGACCTTCAAATTCCAGCGCTGTCCAAGGCTCCATAGAAGGTAGGGGAGCGTTAACGCCACCCTCTTCAGGACCTTTTTGATCATATATCAGTGGAACAATTTCAACTAGCGTTGCAAAGCTAATTGCAATAACGATAAAAATGACCAACAAGCCTGTATTTTTTTCAATAATTTCATGCGGTATACCAGCCATGATCGCTCCTTATACGTTAGCTGTCTGTGGCTTATCGACACTAGGGTGATGATCAGTTGGATCTGCAGCGTCTACAGGCTTACCTTCTGGCATTTTGACAGTACGATAGCAGTTATAAGCCATAACAAACATACCTGAGACGTACAAGAAACCACCAAAAGCACGACCAATATAAGGCAAGTGTGAGAACTCAACCGTATCAACGAAGCTATATACCAAAGTACCATCTGGGTTAGTAGCAAGCCACATCATCCCTTGACCAATACCTGAGATCCACATAGATACGATGTAGAAAATAGTACCTGCTGTCGCTAGCCAAAAGTGAGTGGTAATCAGACTAATTGAGTACATTTTGGGCTTATTATAGATGCGAGGTAACAGCACATATAAAGAGCCGATGGTAATCATACCAACCCAACCTAGAGCGCCTGAGTGTACGTGTCCTACTGTCCAATCAGTATTATGAGACAAGGCGTTAACCGTCTTAATCGACATCATCGGACCTTCGAACGTGGACATCGCATAGAATGATAATGCCACAATCATGAAACGAATGATCGGATCGGTACGCAGTTTATCCCAGCTACCTGACAAGGTAAGTACCCCGTTAATCATACCACCCCAAGAAGGTGCGAATAGAATAATAGAGAATACCATTGCTAATGATTGAGTCCAATCGGGTAGCGCTGAATAATGTAGATGGTGTCCACCAGCCCACATATATGAAGCAATCAATGCCCAAAAGTGAACGATAGATAAGCGATACGAGTAGATAGGACGACCAATCTGTACCGGAACGAAGTAATACATCATTCCCAGGAAGGCTGCCGTTAGATAAAAACCTACGGCGTTATGACCATACCACCACTGCACCATAGCGTCGGTTGCGCCGCCAAACAGTGAATAAGACTTAAATGCGCTAACAGGAATTGCCATGCTGTTTACGATATGCAGTAAAGCAATCGTAATAATAAAGGCAGCAAAGAACCAGTTGGCTACATAAATATGCGACGTTTTACGCTTGATTAGCGTACCGAAGAACACAATAGCGTATGAGATCCAGACCAAAGCGATCAAAATATCAATAGGCCATTCGAGCTCTGCATATTCTTTAGTAGAGGTTAAACCTAGTGGCAGGGTAATAACTGCTGCGACAATAACGGCTTGCCAACCCCAGAAGGTAAACCAAGCCAGATAAGGTGCAAAAAGTCTAGTTTTACAAGTCCGCTGGACGATGTAATAAGAGGTTGCGAACAAGGCACAACCACCAAACGCAAAAATAACGGCGTTAGTGTGCAGTGGTCTTAGACGACCAAATGATAGCCATGGAATGTCAAAGTTAAGTGCTGGCCACGCCAACTGTGAAGCAATGAACACACCAAGACTCATGCCGATGATGCCCCAAACGACAGCCATTATCGTAAAGAATCTTACGATAGTGATTTCATACTCACGGTCAATAGGGGCGACTGCTGTGTTTTGTAAACTCATTGGATGATTCCTTTACAGCCTGAATTATCAACAGAATTAACTAATACCCTTCGGACATCGATACCCTGCGCTATAGTAAACTATGGCAGGGTATGATAAACGTTAGCTGTTACTGTCAGGCTTATTTACCAGTCCTAATGGTTTATCAACTATCAGCTTAGACTCTTGTTGGTTATCAAATAGTACTGATAAAGTAGAGCACTTAAAATAGCTCACATATAAAACCAAACTGGGATAAGACAATTGATATATCGTTAGGGTCGTAATATAGCTCTCTGTCTCTAGCATCAAACACTTATCTGATAATCATTTATTAACAGTCAATGTATGCTAGTGACAGCCGACAAAAAACAGGGTTGGGTAATAATTAGTTAAAACTCCCGACTCTATATAAGGGTATTGTAACGCAATCTTAATGAAATATCATCAGAACAGTACGCCAAAATACAAACTCTTTGGTAAATAGTTGTGCGAACAACTTATTATAATACTCATCATAAGATCTGTAAAAGCTAACTGTGCTTAGATTTAAGGGATTGAGAAAGGTATCAAATACAGCATAGCAACCGCTATTGACTCAAAAACCAAATAGTAAATGATTGTTCATACCTTGATAGTTCAACCGTTACGATTTATGAAGCGTTTCCAAACGCTGGTTATCATAGCAAATATAATCAACATAGCAATAATTCGATGCTAGCAATTCGCTATTATCGCCATAATAGTTTTATAGCTCATCGCTTAAAGCGGAGCTAGCCCAAAAAGCTATTAAGAAACCATAAAGTATAAATTTTTGTTACAATTTAACAATTAGCTATACAATTGAGTTTTACTTATTATCAGCTCACCCACTATAATGAGAAAGTCGGACATAAATTATAATGGTCGATAGTGGTACAGCTCACTATTACATGCTATCGATTTTTAACATTCATTAATATAATTTGGGTAATAGCATTATTGATACTTAAGCTATTGGCCTATTAAGGATAATAATATGGCAGTTTTTTTGACGGACGCTTGGTTTGAACAAGTTGAGCAATTGGGTAGTGAAGCCGGCGAGCTAAATTTGCCACCAGCATTAGCAGATATGATTATTAATTTAAAAGTTTCTGGTGCCGAAGAGGAAATAGAAGCTAATTTTACAGATGGCCTATTAAAACGTGGTCTAAATGATGAAGCAACCACTACTTTATTACTGGATCGTGATACTCTTCAATCTATCGTAACTGATTTTGATATGAATGAAGTAATGGGCGCGTTTATGAGTGGAAAGATTCGCGTTGAAGGCGATATGTCACAATTAATGGCTCTACAAACTGCTCGTCCAAGTACAGAGCAAAAAGAGCTGTTTAAACGTATCAAATCCATAACGACTCTAGCCTAAATTAAATCCAAGCGTTAGATAAATGCAATGAGTCATTAAAGAACAGCCCCCTAACCTCAACGTTAGGGGGCTGTTCTATTTCATATTAAGAGCGATTTTTATAATAAGTCTTTAGAATGAAGAATTAACCGGCTCTTGATACTGGCACTTGGTTTTCTTTATATATCGCCGCTTGCAGCCATATGTTCGCTTGAACATAGTCTTGAACTTCTATTTTTTGAGTGTCGCTATTACTTAGGGCACCGATACGTACTACGAATGGATCCGCATCTTGCTCACGTAAAATAACTAGGTCAAACAAAATAATAGGCTTACCATTAAAACTAGTCTCTTGTTTTCCTAGTACTTGACCTTGACACCAGGCTTCATCTTCTTGACCTAGGGTATCACCAAACAAATAGGCGCACATGTGGCCTAAGTTGATTTCTACTGGCGCCATTTGTTCTTCAGTTTCCGGTTGCCAGTCTGCAATTTGCTGTTGGATATCCTCTGGTACTTGTCCATCATTAGCAGCAACAATATCGTTATAAGCTCGGTTGTAACGAATAGCTTCTTGATCCTCAACCACGATCACCTCGTCTTGAGCACTGGGGGTAATTTCGTATGCCCAGCCACTAAAGTTGACGAAGTAAGGCGTATTTTGCTGATACAAATGGCGATTGGCCGTGTAAAGCTGATCAAAAGCATAAATGGTACTACCATCAGCACTACGCAGACGTAGGACAGCGTCATGTGAGTTGTCGTTGACTACCAATCGCTCGATAGTACAAGTTAGGCCGTAAGGTCCATCAACACAAGGGTAAGCATTAATGAAGCGTTCAGGCTTACCGTTATTCATAGCCAGAACTTGATTGATATGACAAGGCTGGTTTTCCGATAGTAGTAAACAGCTATCCTTAGCGCTGACATTACCATTAAGACCTTTGGGCATGGAAGCTTGGGTAATCATTTGCTGTAACCATTCAGGCACATCGTTACTGATATCATCAGTTAAAATACGCCAGTGATCAGCATGACCAGCAGTCTGCTCGTCAGATAAAGTGAGTTTGGTAGGAGATTGTACGTTTTTATATTGATAATTAATGCTCATGAAAATACTCAAAGTTAGGTCGGTCGTGAGGTTTAGATACCCAGCTTCTTGCTGATAACGGTTAATAGTATTAGTTATCTGCATTGACCAATACTTAGCTGTATAAATGAGAAAGGTTTAGGCATCTCTTATATAGTGACACTGTCTCATACAGCAGCATTAGCCGATCTGCGGTGTTATTAGCTGTGATCAACAAACCATAATGATGGGTTAGTGACAATTGTCTTTAGCATACAATATATAGGTATAGACGCAAGTAATAGCAAGCCCCTCACAAAAAATAATAACAAAATGCTATTTTTATTGAAAAATCTGACCAGTTAATGCTAATGGCTAGCACATTTTAGCTAAATTGTGTCAAACTATCCATTTTTTGGCAGCTGTGCTCTTTATATCACTATTAATGTAGTTAGGTCATTAGTAACTTGTTAAAAAGTATTTAGTTTGCCTAAAACCATATTGCTGGGTTTCGTGTATCTTGTGAAGCCCATCAATAAGATAAAGAGTTTGAATATGTTTCGTCCTTTAGCGTTATTTATCGGCTTACGGTATACCCGAGCAGAACGTAGTAATGGCTTTATCTCCTTCATATCACTGATCTCTATGGTGGGTTTGACTCTTGGGGTTGCGGTATTAATCACTGTACTATCGGTGATGAATGGCTTTGATCGAGAGCTAAAAACTCGTATCTTAGGAATGGTGCCGCAGGCGACTGTAACGGCACCAGAGGTCATTGGTGACTGGAGGCTACTGGCTGATCGTATTATTGAAGAAGATCCTGAAGTCACAGCGGTAGCACCCTTTATCCAGTTGCAAGGCATGCTGACTTCTAATGGTCAGGTTGCAGGCATTATGGTGACCGGCATAGATCCTGAATACGAGAAAAACGTCTCTATCATCAATGATCATATGGTTGATGGAAGTATTGATACTTTGAAGAGCGGTGACTTCACTATTGTACTGGGTGAAGAGATGGTCAAGTCTTTGGGCCTAATGGTGGGTGATAAAGTTACTTTGGTGTTACCAGAAGCTTCGCCGTCACCCGCCGGGGTGATACCGCGATTTAAGCGTTTTACTTTGACTGGAGTGTTTAGTATTAGCCCGGAAGTAGACAGTTTGATGGCTTTTATTCCAATGAATGACGCAGCCAAGCTATTACGTTTACCAGAGGGCGCACAAGGTATTCGAATGAAGCTTGATGATATTTTCACTGCGCCCCTCGCAGCAGAAAAGGCAGCTTCTCTTGCTCCTAATCTACTCTATCCAAATGACTGGACACAAACGCATGGTAATCTATTTGGCGCCATTCAAATGGAGAAGGCTATGGTCGGTTTATTATTGTTCCTGATCATATTAGTAGCCGCTTTTAATATTGTTTCCAGCTTGGTTATGCTCGTCACCGACAAAAAAGCAGATATTGCTATCCTAAAAACATTCGGAGCATCGCCGCGCCTGATTACTCAAGTATTCATGGTTCAAGGGGTGGTCATTGGAGTCATTGGTACTATCGCTGGTACGATTCTAGGGGTAGTATTTGCGCTAACGGTTAGTGATATCTTAGGCTGGATCAATCAAAGCTTTGGTCTAAATTTATTTGATGCTTACTTTATTAACTATTTACCCTCACAGCTGCGTTTAACCGATGTGCTACTGATCACCGGTGTATCGTTTATTTTAAGCTTCTTGGCGACTATTTATCCTGCGCGTAGAGCAGCAAAGATACAACCAGCACAAACGCTACGTTATGAATAGATGCTAAACCGCTAGTTATTAATTGAGTATAAATATAAGTACGACTATAAGTATAAATAAAGGAAAGAATATGTCTGCCATTTTAAAGGCGAGCAATATTAGTAAAATATATGATGAAGGGGCAGTACATACCCAAGTCCTAACCGGTCTAGACTTGAACGTGCATCCAGGTGAACGCATTGCCATTGTGGGGACCAGTGGCTCGGGGAAAAGTACCTTACTGCATTTGCTTGGTGGTCTTGACACACCTACCAGCGGTGAAGTGTGGCTGCATGGTGAGTGCCTGAACCATATGAATGAGACCCAGCGCGGCGCTATGCGTAATAAATACCTAGGATTTATTTACCAGTTCCACCATTTATTAGCGGAATTTACCGCAGTCGAAAACGTGGCTATGCCTTTACTTATGCGCCCTAAAGTCTCAACCAGTGAAGCACGCAAGCAGGCGATTGAGATTTTAGAGAATGTAGGTTTAGGCCATCGTTTAGATCATAGGCCAGGGGAGTTATCAGGTGGTGAACGCCAGCGGGTGGCTATTGCGCGCGCTTTGGTTACCAAGCCTTCGCTTATTTTGGCAGATGAGCCTACCGGTAACTTGGATTATGATAACGCTCAAAGTGTGTTTGGGTTACTCTCCGAGCTACAAAGTACTATGCAAACCGCACTTTTAATGGTTACGCATGATCGTAGTCTAGCGGCACTGGCAGATCGACAGTTATTGTTGCGTAATGGCCACTGGGAAGACTATTAAGCCGCTTGGGGATAGGTAACTTAATCATTGATTAATAAGGATAAATATAATGAATGAATATCAAGATCCTGTTAGTGCTTTTGGTAGTATTGAAGAGGGGACAAGTCCGTTACAGCCTTATATTGATCCTAGTTTATTCGATACGCTAGACAAGAAAGCACAGATAGAGCTGCTGACCCCAGCGTTTGATGCTTTAACATTAGCTGGGGTTGATTATGATCTAAAGGTTCATGATAGCGAGACCGGTAAACGCTATATTTTACTGAAAAATAATAAAGTGGTTAACATCATCGCAATGGATAGTAACTTTACAGATCGCATCCTTGAGCTGATAAAGCAAAGCCAAGAATAGTAGCCGCTATATTTTAATAATAGTTGTTTATAGCTATAGCTTAGCGTGAATGGGGCGGCTCATCTGAGGAGCTGCGTGAACGTTTTTGCCAGCTGCTCACGGTCTTGTAACGCCAGATAGCCTTAAAGGCTAAACCACATATGACACTGGTTACAATCGCTAAAATGGTCAGTCCTAGACAAAAGGCGGTAATAGATACTGTGCCTCGATATGTAATAAATGGATTGCTGCCGTTGGATAGTAACCATAAGCTAAAGTCAGCAATCATTCTACCGATCAATCTAATACTAATCATTGGTACGTCGATAATCTTGGCACCAATATAGTAGGCTGCGTAAAAAATAGGCAAGGTAGTAAGTGGATTGGTAATCCACGTTAGTCCCAGTGCCATAGGCACATTAGCACGAAAAATCAGCGCCCCAATTAAAGCCAGTAACATCTGTCCTGGTAACGGAAAAAAAGCGCAAAGCACGCCGATGTAAACGGCTTTATTCAAGCTATGACGATTGAAATGCCATAAACGCGGATCTACCAGATGAGGCACAAACAGCTTTAGAGAGCGGGTTTCCAATATCTTTTCGGGCGTAGGCAAAAGTTTTTTAAGACGGTCTGAACGGTTTTTGGGCACAGGTTTGCCTTTAATCATTATCTATAGTGAGCTAAAGACTTTGCAAGTTAATCTCCTGCCAGTTTCTAGCAATCACGTAAAGAGCTAAGGTGCAACAATATCATTGATAACCCCAATTAATAGAAGTTATCAAAACAGAGATATAAAAAAGAAGGATAATAAAATAAATAGTAGCGAGGATAAATATCTGCAACATCCTTAACGAGTATAAGGTAATATAAATAGAAATGCTATTGTCTCTATATAGCCTACATCGCTTTTGATAAGTGCTGCTAAATTTAGCTGTTAGCAATACCTCTGAGAAACCCTCGACTCACCAAGCAAGGAGCGCTGGTGTATTGGTCAATTAGTATCATTATAATAACCGCTATGATGGGGGTGTTGGCGGTTGTCGATACTACCTCACTGCCGATCAATGCGCTACTATTGACTCAAATCAATGCTTCTATTTGGGCGCTATTGTTAATCTTTATCGCTGCCACTTTATTGTATATAAAGCCGCTTTCATTTTTATCAAGTCCGTTGTCAAACCCGCCCCTCAACCCACGACTTAAACCAGCTGTGATTTCTAAGCAGCTGTTTGTTATCTTGCGCTACTTATTCGTTATAAGTCTATCGCTACTACTCATCATCGGTAGTGCACTACAAGCCTTGATTCATTATCAACAGGCAGAAACAACCAAAGTCGCTGAATCTATGCGTGTGCAAGCTTGGGTGACTATTGAGGGTATCAGCGATAGTGTTTATGACCCCTTGAATGATAGTGGCTACCGACAAGTCGCTACTTTGCGAGCGGTTTCGCCCTTAGTTTCTGAGATAAGTGCTGAAGCGTTAAATAGCGATACTATAAATCGTAGTAGCACAGAAGGCGATAATAGCCTAAGCAATATAAACAATCCTAACTATTCAAGTCAAAATAAACGACAGTATCCTGCTTACCGAGTGCTACTCAATGCTTACCCCAAAAACTCGTCTAAGGATTCTAAAGACTCTCAAGCTTCAGTTATAAATAACTTACAGCCCGGTGATCAGTTATGGATGACTTTATCATTAGCGCCGTTGAAGAGCTCTCAACAAGCCCTTGATAATCCGCAAGGGTTTGATAGCTATCGCTGGTTGCGCAGCCGCCATATCGATGGAATGGCAACTATTATCGCTATGGGCAGTCCGATAGATGCTTCTATAAATGCTTCTGGAGTGCCTAATGCTGTTGGCACCACTTTGCTATCGACCAAAAAATCCCTCGTTAAGCGTTTACGTACGATTATTGACCAAGGGCGCTGGCAGCTTCGGCAACATTTTTATGTAGATTGGAACGCTCAAACCTCCGCTGAAAGGCAGGCCAAAGCCGTTACTTTGAGTCTATTAACTGGCGATCGTAGTCTCATTAGTCGTGAAACTAAAGATTTATATCAACGCGCTGGCATTTCGCACCTATTGGCTATATCTGGCACTCATGTATTGTTTTTAGCAATTGTACTGGCAGGTTTGGTCATATCACTTTTGAACCGGTTTTATTCTGGAGTGTATCGCAGGATTCCACGTTGGCAACTGCGCTGGCTGGTGATGATAAGTGCCGCTTTTATTTATGCTCTATTTACAGGCTTTGATGTGCCTGCTGCGCGCACCGCTTGGATGCTACTGGTTATTGGGTTAATGCGCATGACTTTATTGCCTATCAGTACTATGCGCATATTATTGACTTTAGCAGTGGTCATGGCATGGTTTGATCCTTACGTGTTATGGCAAGCTGGATATTGGTTATCTTTTATCGCCGTCGCCTTGCTGCTTAGGTATGAAGAGAGCCGACCAGATCAAACCTCTGTAGTGCCGCTTGCCGATATGAACACTCAATTACGCACACATTTACGGCCTTCTGCTGCTAAAAAGTCTAAAGCCAGCGTGTTGTATACTCAATTATGGCTGCTATTAAAACGTATATTCAAGCTACAATTTTGGTTATTTATCGCATTATTGCCTATCACTTTATTGCTGTTTGGTAAGGTCTCATTATGGGGGCTGGTGATTAATTTGTTTGCTATTGGCTTGTTTGGTTGGATTATTGTACCGCTTAATTTATTGGCGGGACTTTGTTATCTATTCTCTCCAGCATTAGCCGATATAATATGGGCATCAGTAAGTGCGATAATAGGTTGTTTGCATACCTTTATTGATAAATTAACTTCATTACCAGCATTGTCAGCAGCTTGGCTGTATACCCCAGTGAATATGGGAGTGCTGCTGATTGCCTTATTAATAATATTGCCATGGCTATTACCACGTGGTCTTATTAGTCGCTGGCTGGCGCTACCACCACTGGCTCTACTGATGATGAGCGTTTATGGCAATCAGCAAGCGCTATCACTGACGCCCACTTTATATATACTACCTACTGGTGATCAAAAGTTAACTGCAGTATTGCTACAATATCCTACCAACATAACGGATCAACCCAACTATAAAAAGCCTGAGAAGAATAACGATACTGATAATATCAGTTGGTTGTTTTTGGCAGATCATCGTCCACAAGAGCAGCTTTCTAAGCCAAGCGCACTAAGCGCTGATAAGTTATCAACTACGCTTGAGCAACAACTGCGTACTTTAGCGGTTAAAAGCTTGGAGGGCATTATTGTACAAACTAGCGCTGAGTTACTAATGATTAACGATGAAGTTAATAAGCAAAAAAGTGCTCATATTACTAGCCGATCTAAAGCCAAGAACTCTCAGCCGCTGTCTATACTTCCAAAGGTAGTTGCACTATTAAGTCGTAAATTGCCCACTTCTGAATATTGGCAAGCGGGGCGTCAAATAGCGCCAAGCCTGGATATGCCAATCACTGCCCAAAATTGTGGGCAAGCAAAGATCTGGCAGTCAGCTAATGGCAGCCTAGTATTGAAGGCCATGACGGGTTGGAGTGAGATAAAAGATAGTCGAGTTTGGGACTGTGTGATTGCTATTGATAGTGTACTACCGATAACGGTTAAACGTTATGATGCAGCTAATCCTTATAAGTCTAAGCCTGTAGACGGTCAAAAACTGATAGGCCAAGCATTTAATCAAAACCAACAATCCCAAAGCCAGCAAAATCTACCATCAGCACAGCAAAAAACGCTTCAAAGTCAAAAAATGCAATCGCGTCTTATTTTAGATGCTGCTACCCACCAAAGGGTTTGGCAGCTGTGGTCGTTATTGTGTCAAACACAGCCGTTTGCTATCAATATGACGAGTGAGTCAGCAGCTATAGATTCAATAACTTGGCTGAGTCACAGTCAGGCGTCCACCTCAGCTAAGATACTCACAACACAGCGAGTGAAGGAGGTGCTCACTTATGATAATAAAGCGTTAGAAGCTAGCTTTTCTTCGATGTTAGTTTCTAGCGAGCCATAGATAAGAGATACTGATATAATAGCCTTCAGATAAAATTATTTCTGCGCTTTGATGCTTTGCTATTGAACCACGAGTGAAATGCCACCATACTAAACTGCTTTAATAAATAGCGTTTTTTAACCTAGGAAGTTATATGCCCAATTGGCCACCAGATCCCAATAAACGTCCTGATAATTCGACAAATCATCCGGCACCTATCCAGCCAACGGCTACTAATCAGCCTAGTGGACAAGAATGGCGGGTTATTGAAAAAACTTTATTAGCCAGCGTCGAAGAACAGCGCCGTGCAAGGCGTTGGAGTATATTTTTTAAATTACTCACTTTCGGCTATATCTTATTACTGTTTTTAACGCTTGGTCGTGGCTGTACTAGTAAAGCGCCAACAGGGCTTGAAGGTGCAGATACCAGCAGACCACATTTGGCTGTGGTTGAGATACAAGGTACTATTAGTGATGCTGACCCCGCTAATGCCTATGATATTAGCAAAGCGTTAACCCGTGCTTTTGAGAACAAAAACTCCAAAGCGGTAGCTTTAGATATCAATTCACCAGGTGGCTCGCCGGTACAGTCCGATCAAATTTGGCAAACCATGATGGACTTGCGTCAAGAATATCCAGACAAAAAACTTTATGCAGTCATCGGTGATATGGGGGCTTCAGGCGCTTATTATATTGCTTCAGCAGCAGATGAGATATATGTCAATCCATCAAGCCTCGTTGGCTCTATCGGTGTCATTATGCCCAGCTATAATATTGAAGGTTTAATGGATAAGTTAGGTATTGATGATCGTACGGTGACGGCGGGTGAATATAAAGATATATTGAGTTTGTCACGCTCACTTAGTGACTATGAGGAGCAGCATGTTGAAGAAGTACTTGCTAATACCCATAAGCACTTTATCAATGCGGTTAAAGAAGGTCGTGGTGATCGTCTGAAAGACCCCGAAGCAAATAAACTATTCTCAGGGCTGTTTTGGACTGGTGAGCAGTCTATTGCTTTAGGTTTGGCGGATGATACCGGCAGTATCGCCAGCTTAGAGCGCAAACTTGAGCTCGATAATATCGTAAATTACACACCGCTAGATCCTTTTCAGTTATTCATGGATCGTTTTGCAGTCAAGATGGGGGCAGGGATAGGCTCAAGCGTCAATCTTGATCTATTGCCACAAGAAGACAGTAATGCCAAAATGCGTTAAGTACTTGGTGATAAACTGGTGGTAATAGAGCCATGGCGTTTAAAATAAAAGGTTGTTATTCTAAGGCTGAGTTTAATAAACTCAGCCTTGTTGTATGCGCAGCAGCTCAACATACTCGATTTATATTATAAAAATACTAACCCATGAGAGCCTGTTATGAGTGAGATTGATTTACAAGCCTTTGCAGCATTACCGGTATCTAAGATAACTCAAAAGCCAGTGCTCCATTTTGCGCATGCTAATGGGATGCCAAGCGCGGTTTATGCACCGTTTTTTGAGCCACTTTCTGAGTTTTTTACTATCGAATATATTCCGATGTTAGGTGTTGATCCGGATTATCCTATTGATGATCATTGGCTGAGTCTTACTCAGCAAATTATTGATAGCGTCGAGCACACTTGCAAGCATCATAGTGTCGAGCAACTAGTTGCTGTTGGCCATTCGCTTGGGGCGCTTTGTACTGTGCAAGCGCTATATCAAGCTCCGGAGCGCTTTAATCAGGCGGTGCTTATGGATCCGCCTTGGATTTATGGTAAGACCAGTTTGCTTTGGCACTTGGCAAAAACTATGGATAGACTGCCTTTGATGCATCATCGCTTGATGGATAAGTTGTCGCCAGCTGGGGTGTCAAAAAACCGCCGTGATGTCTGGGATAGCCGCAAGGATGCTTATGAAAAGCTACGCCATAAAGGTTTTTTTAAGGAGTTCGATGAGCGTAGTTTTCAAGGTTACATCGAGCACGGTTTAGAAGAGCGTGCCGATGGCAAAGTAACGCTGGCTATTCCCAAGTCTAGCGAGGTAGCGGTGTTTCGTACCAACCCATCGCTTTATTGGCTCAAGCCCAATCAAGCGCCCAAACCGCCCGTCACCTTAATTATTGGTGAGGACAGTATCTTTCTTAAACGCCGTTTCCCTCAGCAAATACAGGCTCGGTTAAATATTCCTTATACGACTCATAAGGGAGGGCACATGTTTCCACTGGAGCATCCTGAATCGGTAGCTCAGCAAGTGCTAACCTTGATTGAGCAGCAATTGACAGCGTAAATTATGCTAGTTTGTCATCTTAAATCTACTCATATCGAAAATAATCGCCTGCTATCTTGAGCCCTTATGCTATGCAAAACCACCCACCTAATCTAAAGCCTTTATCAACGCCTCGAGCAAATCGCGTCCCTTTGTTCTCGCGCTTTGAAGTATTTGCGCTCATTATTGGTACAGTTATTGCTTTCTTTATGAGCCAGTTAATAGGTGTTTATGTAGCGGGTAAATGGTTGTTGCCCGCCACCAAAAGTTCAAACGTTGGTGACATTTTCTTTTTTGGTAGTAGCAATGGCACTATAGTTAGCCTCTCCATTATGATTAGCCTAGCCTTATTGAGTGTGCTTACGGTATCTATTATCCGTATAAAAAAGGGGAGGGTTAGACAGTACTTAGCGCTAAGGCCGTTCTCATTAGCGACTGGACTGGGTATGTTTGGGCTGCTATTGCTGTTTATGATAGGCAGTCAGCTGCTCACATATTGGCTCGGTAAATCTCCATCAGTCTTTGTCAATCCGCTTTATGCGTCGGTCAGCTCGGTATGGCTACTAGTAGCTGCGATGGTTGTCGTGGCTCCTATCTATGAGGAGTTAGTCTTTCGCGGTATATTGTGGTCAGCCATTGCTGAACAATTCTCAGCGCCCCGTGGCGCAATTGTTGCTAGTTTTTTAACCAGCGTAATTTTTGCCGTGATACATCTGCAATATGGGTTGTACGAAATAAGCACTATCGTCGTGCTGGCATTGATATTTTGCTATGCTCGTATTAAGTCCGGCTCCTTATTGCTGCCCATATTGCTCCACATTATTAATAACGGTATAGCCATGTGGCAGTATTTAGCACAGGTTGGCTAAGTGGTGGTAGATGTTGATAAAGGTTTAAAGACTTAATAATCTAACAGACCCTAAGCTTCTGGATTTAATTGTAAGACCTCATCCGCTGCACGTTTGATATCATCAATCGTCAACTGCGGCTTACCACTTAAAGCTTGACGCCATTTTCGTGCTCCATTTAACCCTTGAAATAGACCTAAGTAATGCCGAGCCATTGAAGGCAACGACTCTCCTTCTTCCGTCTGCTCCTGCAGATAAGGGTAGAGCTGCGTTAAAACTTCTGAGCGCTTAGGTAAAGGCTGATGCCATAGGGCATTAGCTTCTGCCAATAAATAAGGATTGTGATAAAACGCTCGTCCAATCATTACTCCATCGACATGTTGCAAATGTGCTTTTATATCCGCTATGGTGTCAATGCCGCCGTTGATTTCGATATCAAGCGCTGGGAAGTCTTGTTTAAGGCGATAGACATCGTCGTAACGTAGCGGCGGAATCTCACGGTTTTGTTTGGGACTGAGCCCTTGTAGCCAAGCTGTGCGGGCATGCACAATAAAGCGCGAACAACCTGCAGCAGCGACCTTCTGCACAAAATCAACCATAAACTCATAGCTATCAAAGTCGTCAATACCGATTCGATGCTTAACCGTGACCGGAATATCGACGGCTGCTTGCATATATTTGACTAGGTCTGCAACCGTATTAGGTTCTGCCATAAGACAGGCACCGATTTTATTGTGCTGGACACGATCAGATGGGCAGCCGACATTAATATTAACTTCGTTATAGCCATATTGTTGAGCAAATTCAGCACATTGAGTCATCTCGTCAATATCGGCACCCCCGAGCTGTAATACCACAGGTTGCTCGCTGTCGTCGAAACGTAGGTGCCGCTCTCGATTGCCGTACAGCAAAGCACCGGTACTGATCATCTCAGTATATAAATAAATGTGAGGATTGAATAATCGTGCAAAATAACGATAGTCGGTTGTCGTCCAGTCAATCATAGGAGCGACCGATAGGCGCTTATTAGTCATATCAAGCATTATTTTTTACTACCTTTTCTTAAACTTTATAAATTATTCAGTATGTTGAAGCATGTATTGTATTTAAGTGTGACCGTTTTTCTTAAACATAAACTCATTTTTGGCTAAGTAAAATAAGGTTAGCGTTAAACAATCTCATCAACCTCTCTAAATTCAGGCAAATGATAAAAATACAACCCAATCATCACCCCCATCAAACCGATAAAGGCAATATATAATGCTGGTGAAAAGCTAATAAATACAGTGAGATACGCTAAAGCAAACGGCAGTACGCCGCCAACAATGGCATACATAGTATTATATGATAATGCTATACCGGTCAGACGAACATTGATGGGGAACAGCACCACAAAAATAGCGGGTACCATACCGACAATTCCTGCAAAAAATCCCAATAAGGCATACATAATTAGAATATAGTCGCCGCCTGCCCGCAAGTGATAGTAAAAGGCAAACATCTGTGCAATTAGTAGAAGAGAGCCAATCACCAGAATCTTCCCAAAGTTTTTATAATTAGATAAGAAGCCGTAAAAAATACAGCCAAAAATCATAAAAATAATACCTAAGCTGTGAGAGAATCCGAATAAATCACTATCTACGCTAAAGCTTAACTCAACCAGACTAGGCAACAATAAAGCGATAACGGTAGTGATGCTAGCAATAATAAAAGCCAGAATTAGCCCTATAAAAATAGCGTGTTTGCAATGTTTAAACAGTAGCGATAATGGTTTATTCAGTTGAGTGTTTGGCTTAGATTGCTGCATGAAAATGAAAAAAGGCGACTCACGAATAAAACGCCAAACTATTAATGGTAAAAAACTGAGTACCGCACCTACTACAAAAGGTACCCGCCAACCATAGTCTATAAGTTGTTCGGGAGTCATGGCTGAATTAAGCCAAACAAAAAAAGTATTAGAAAATAATACCCCTACAAAGAAACTAGCGGTCACATAGCTACAACCCAAGGTCAGATATTGCCGCGGTAGATGTTCTGAAATGAAAGTCCAAGCAAGCGGTACGTAAACGCCAAAGGCCATCCCTTGAATCATACGCAGTAGAATAAACAAAATCGGTGCCGCAAGTCCCCATTGCAAGTATGAAGGCAAGAATGCCATTGCTAACATACTAAAAGCGGTAATTAAAATACTTAGTAGTAATACGGGTTTACGACCTTTAATATCACCATAACGACCTAAAACGATGCCGCCGATGGGTCGAGCAAGATAACCAATAGCAAATAGTCCTAGGCCGCGCAAACGATTGACACGACTATCTATATCGACCGGAAAGAAAGCTGATGAAATAGAATCCGCCATATATAAGTAAATCAAAAAATCAAAAAAAGCGACAGCACTGGTGAAACAGACGAATAGCAGCATGTTTCTGTCTTTAGGTGACATCATTGCATATTGAGGACGAGAGGGCATAGTAGGTCACATTTTTACAAGTTAAGGTCGTATGAAAATGGTTGCTATAGCAGCAACCATACATAATAAAAATAATCAATTATTGCAAAACGAATGTTTTTTTACGGTTTTGACTACAGTAACCAATCGATAGGCAGCCACGACATAATTTTCAACCAGATATGATCTGTAAAGTCAACGCGCGGCTCTGAGTCATAAATGATAGTCTCGCCGTTTTCAATCGTATGCCACTGCAGTTTATTGTTATCTGATAGCTTTACCTCATAAGCTTGATTCAATAGATCATCGCTAAGCGCTTCATGTAATTGTTGAGCCAGCTCATCATCGCTGATAATGACCCCCATTTCAGTATTGATATTAGCAGAGCGGGGGTCAACGTTGTAAGAACCGATAAATACTTGGTGGTCATCAACAGCAAAGGTCTTAGCATGCAAGCTAGTTGAAGACTGACTGCGGGCACGCCACAGTTTGTTTTCACGCTTCTCTTCACTAGCAGTTGATTTTAGCTCATAGATTTTTATACCTGATCGCAATAATTTAGGACGCCATTGGCTATAGCCTGAATGCACAGCGGTAACGTCAGTGGCGTCAAATGAGTTGGTTAGAATTTTGATATCTATACCAGAGTCTGCCAGACGCACTAAGGTGTCAACACCGTCTCTTGTGGGAACAAAATAAGAGGAGATAATAGTCAGCTTCTCAGAAGGACTACCCAGTAAGGTGCGCAATTGCTGAACTAAGTTGGTATCGCTGGGCACACTCTTAGTTAGCTTGCCTACATCATCGCTCAAGAACTGCATATTGGTCCAGCGAAAAGGCACTTGTTTGTTGATTAAGTCCTCATCAATGGTGGAGTCTTCAATAGCGTTTTTATAAACGGCTAAGCTACTGCTAGAGTTGCTCTTTTCTTCTTCCTCTAATTTATCTAGACCTACCAAAAAATCCTTTGTCGCATTTTTATCGGGAGTAGCTAAAGTCTCGATATCGAATGATAGTGGTGAAGACCAGTAGCTATTAAAGCTATTATCAATATCAGCGACGACCTTGCCGATTAACAGAACGTCAAGGTCAGCGAATTGGCTATTTTGGTCATTACTTAAATACTCGTTACCGATATTGCGGCCACCGATGATGGTGATTTGCTTATCAAAAATCATGCTTTTATTATGCATACGTCGATTGATTCGAGGTAAGCCAGTGACATAGTTCAATGCTTGGAGCTTGCGATGCATCAAGGGATTCATAATGCGCACTGCAATATTGGGATGACTCGAAAAACGCAGTAGATGCTGATCGAATTCTGCACTATTATTAAAATCATCGAGCAATAAGCGTACAATAATTCCGCGCTCCGCCGCCTCCCACAAATCCTTTAGCATCAACTGTCCTGCTTGATCGTTATGCCAAATATAATACTGCACATCGATATTACGTGCAGCCATACCGGTTAAGATACTGCGGGAAGCAAAAGCGTTGGCGCCAGTAACAATAGGGTGGTAGCCTGATAATTCTGGATGAATATCGTTTTGTTCGCTAATAGCGGCTACTAGATTTTTGTTGCTGCGGTTTGTATTACTAGGGTTTAGGAGTCCAGTGTTTTCTTCCGCATCATTATTAGCATCGGCAACAGTGTTTTCAGGGTTAGGGTTTTGTTGATAAAGCGCATTAATCCGCGCTGATAAATTCTGACTGTCAGCTAAATGGGGCTGTTTAGGGAGGTTCTGACAGCCACTTAGACCTAAAGTTAGCCCAAGCGTAAGGCTCAATGCTATCTGGTTTGGCTCTATATTTAACATTGACATAACTGGATTTACCTTAGTGTGTCCAACGATTTAAAAGTCTAAGTAAAGGATTGTTAATAATAATTATCAGCAGACGATTTTAGCATAAGTATGTCTAATATAGGTATGGCTTGCGTAGGCTGCGTGAAAGATACATTTATAAATCAATAAATGGCATGTTATGATATCGTGCCAGTTTTTATAGCCAGCTCTAGCAGATGCTCTAGTTTTAAAGCGGTTGATATCACTGACTATTATTATGAATTAGCGGTAAAGTTAGCTGCATAGGGTAGTATAGAAAATAACCGCATTTAAATTTAACAATATCTAAAGACAATAGCTACTAAAACCACTTAAAATACCCGCTTGCGCCTTTAGCATGTTTTAAAGCAATGAAAATAATGGAAGATTTATGAGTCAATCACAACCGCAAGATGATAATGGTCTAGATTTAAATTGGCGCTCTGACGCTTTAGATTTGAGTTTAGATTATGGAATGCAAACCATTGCCGTCCGTGCAGGACAGCACCGTAGTGATGAGGGTGAGCATTCAGAACCTATCTATACCACCAGCTCTTATGTTTATGAGTCAGCGAGCGATGCCGCCGCGCATTTTAATGGTAGTAAGACCGGAAATGTCTACTCACGCCATACCAATCCAACGGTACGTACCTTTGAGCGCCGCCTCGCTGCGCTTGAAAATGGCGAGCGTGCCGTAGCGACCGCCTCAGGTATGGGCGCTATTTTGACCATGTGTTTGGCCTATCTCAAATCAGGTGATCATCTGCTCGCTGCCAATCAATTATTTGGCTCATCTATGGGCCTATTTAATAACTATATCGCCAAGTTTGGTGTTGAGGTCAGCTACGTTGATTGCTTTGATAATGAAGCTTGGGCAAATGCAGTGCAAGCGAATACTAAAGTAATTTATTGCGAAAGCCCCAGTAATCCTTTGGCGCAGATTTGTGATATTGGGTTTTTAAGCGAGCTGTGTAAGGCCAACGATATTTTATTGGTTGTGGATAATTGCTTTGCTTCGCCTGCTATCCAGCGTCCGCTTGATTTGGGTGCGGATGTGGTCATTCACTCTGCGACCAAGTACTTAGATGGTCAAGGACGCGTGCTTGGTGGCGCACTGGTTGGCAGTGATAAGCTCATGCAAGATGCCTTTACAGTCGTACGCTCAGGTGGAATCAGTATGAGCCCGTTCAATGCTTGGGTATTTACCAAAGGGCTTGAAACCCTCAAGCTGCGTATGCAAGCGCACTGTCAAAATGCTAACGAAGTGGTACAATTCTTAGCGACGCATCCCAATGTGAGCAAAGTGCATTTCTCAGGTCTGCCTGATCATCCTTCACATAAGCTAGCCACTCGTCAGCATCACATGCCCAATGGTTATGGCGCTATTATGGGTTTTGAGGTAAAAGCAAGCGCTAACCTTGATGCTAAAGCCGCTGCTTGGCAAGTTATTGATGCGACCCGAATGATTTCTATCACTAATAATTTGGGTGATGCCAAAACTACTATTACCCATCCGGCAACTACTACGCATTTCCGTCTGACTCCTGAAGCCCGTGCTGAAGCCGGAGTCAATGATGGTCTGCTTCGCTTGTCAGTAGGGCTTGAGGATGCAGAGGATATTATTAAAGATTTGGCACGTGGTTTAGACAGTTTGTAGCATTAACGGTATAATTGGCTGTTAACATAGTGTTTTTATTATCAAGCGCTTATTACTACCCATTTATCATTATCACTTTTTATCATTACCACCTTACATTTATCATCATGCAATAAAGAGGCAATTATGAATATTCAAGCATTAATGCAACAAGCCCAAACCATGCAAAAGAAGGTTGAAGCTAATGTTGAAACGGCAAAAAAAGAGCTGGCTAACAAAGAAGTACAAGCTGAAGCGGGTAGTGGTCTGGTTAAAGTGACCATGACCGGTCGTCACGTGGTCAAGCGTCTCAGTATTGATCCTAGTCTTTTAGAGGACGAGCCGGATATGATTGAAGACTTAATCGCTGCCGCTATCAATGATGCGGTTCGTCAAGCCGATGAATTGTATGAAGAAACTATGGCTGGCGCGACCTCAGGCATGGGTTTACCACCAGGTATGCAAGGTCTGTTTTAAGCCGATGACTCTGCGCTAAATACTGGTTTTTACCGTAAAAAGGGGTTGTTATCTATAGGATACGACCCCATTTTTATAGCTACGCTTTTGCTATATGAATAAAGGATAATCATTTGCTTACTGCCAAATTTGATCAGCTGGTTAAACAACTACGGGTGCTACCGGGTGTGGGACAAAAGAGTGCCCAGCGTATGGCGCTGCATCTACTAACTAAAAAACGTCCTCAAGGTATGGCGCTCGCGCAAGCGCTCGATGAAGCTATGCGTGATATCGTTGAGTGTCAGCGCTGTCATAGCTTTAGTGATGATAATATCTGTCCACTGTGCCAAGACCCGAGGCGGGATGATAGCCTGTTATGTGTGGTTGAAACCGCCGCTGATGTGATGGCGATTGAACAGACCGCCGGTTACCGTGGACGTTATTTTGTCTTAGGTGGTCACTTATCACCGATTGATGGTATCAATGCTGATGATTTGAATATTGATCAGCTGGTATGGCGAGTCAAACAAGAGCCGGTCGAAGAATTAATACTAGCAACCGGGACTACCGTTGAGGGTCAGACAACCGCACACTTTATTAGTGAAGCGGTAAGCCGCCATGTCAAAAAGGTCACTCGTTTAGCTCAAGGCGTACCTATGGGCGGTGAGCTTGAATATCTCGATAGTATGACCTTGGGGCAGGCGCTACAAAACCGCTCTTTCTTATAGTATTTTAATCTTATAGTATTTAAATTCTTTAATCTATTCATTTTATTTAAGCAGGTATCTGCCCGTGTCAAACCCTTCCTCCGCTACTATGTTTCAAGATAACGCTTCAATTGCTGACGATGACTTTTCGTCCGAATCCACCTTACCAGCGCAACCTTTATCCGGCATTCCTAATGAGCCTGATATTGATGCGCTATTAGATATCGCCGATGAAGTGCCAGTGACTTGGATCAAAGAGCAATATCAGCTGGATGAAGTCATTGAGGCGCTGGAGAGTTGCGGGCGCGTGGCTTTGGATACTGAATTTATTAAGCGCGATACTTATTATCCGCGCCTAGCTTTGGTTCAGCTCAACATTGGCGATCATATTTATCTACTAGATGCGCCTAAGCTGCAATTAGCCGATTTTTGGCGGGCGCTTACTGAGGTAGATATTGCTATTTGGCATGCTTGTGGTGAGGATTTAGGGATATTTTATCTGCTATCTGGCTGTCCGCCATTGACCAATATCTTTGATACTCAGATTGCTTTGTCTTATCTGACTGGGCAATTGCAAATGGGTTATCAGCAAGCGCTTGATGATCAGCTAGATATGCATATTGATAAAGAGCAAAGTCAGTCTGATTGGCTACAAAGACCGCTATCGGATGAGCAAGAGCAGTATGCGATTGACGATGTGCGCTTTTTGCCAGCGTTATATCTAAGCTTAGAATATGAGCTAAAACAGCAAGGCTTATATGATTATGTGTGGGAAGATTGTCAGCTGTATGCCAGTGAGTTATATGAAGCGCAGCACATTGAAGACGATGCTATGTATCTGACTATGGCGGATTATCGTTATAACTCCCAGCAAATGGCGGTTTTGCAAGCGGTGGCGACTTGGCGAGAAGAGCTGGCACGGGCGACCAACCAGCCGCGGACTTTTATAATCAAAAAACAAGCTGTTCGCGAGGTGATTACTGAAAATCCCAAAAACATGCGTGAGCTTGCGCATAAGACCAGTATGCACCGCAGTACGCTACGGCTTTATGGCGAAGAGCTACTTAAAGTAATCAAAGAGGCAAAAGATATGGCCTTTGCTGAGCACCCGGCTTGTTTGGTGCCGCCTTATCGCTCCAAAAATAAAGCATTATCAAAAGCGGTACAGCAAGCGCTAAAGGAGCAAGCTGAGCATCTTGGCGTACCGGCCAACGTCCTCATGCGTAAAAAATGGCTGGGTCAATTGTATGAGGTTATTGCGCTAGATAAGGATTTGGCGGACTTACCTGAAGGCTTAAAGGGCTGGCGTTATGAATGGGTGACGCAAACTTTAATGCCGGTGATTGAAGCTCATAAAGAGGAGTTGCAGCAAGGCATGGGTCTGGTAAACGCTAAAGGATAAGGCGTGGTTTTTTGCTTGAGACCTAATACTCTAACGCTGAAATGCTCCATGCTTTAAGAAATGCGCGGTTTGTGCAGCTACGTTTTTATTGACCAGCATGCCAGTATGGGTGACAGGCATAATAATATGATCGCTAGCTTCTTCAAGCTGGGTTTCTGACACATAAACTGTACCATCATGGGCGAGTTGTTCTGCTGTTAATTCCTCAGCTGATTTTTTTAGTTTATGGTTATGATAGGATAAAAAGGGTTGTCCCAACCCCTTAGGTTTATTGCCAGCGATTACGCCAAGCTCTATATGTTCAGGCAAAGGCGCAACGGTTCCATCCAAAGCTTGCTCGTAAGACTTGCCTACGACTGCTGGCATAAGTTGCCAAATATAATCAGCGCAGACACTTCCAGCATGCGGCGTACCAAGCGTCACGCAGCGCCCAATCTGCCAGTGTGGATAGCTATGCACAAAATCACGAATAATCAAACCACCCAAGCTATGAGCAACGAGATATAGAGGCTGATCAGGATTATGATTGTTCTCAAGCCAACTATTTAGACGTGCGCTATTGGTTTTAATGCCATCGCGCATACTGCGGTAACCATACTGATGGGTAGCAAATCCTTGTGCCTGCAGGCGCTTTGCCATCAGGCTCATGATAAACGGCGCTTGATGTAGGCCGTGAATAAGAATTACCCGATTCTTTTTGTGCATAGTATTATCCAAAGCCGTTAACGATAATTGGTTTATTAATGAGCGATTCACAGTACTTAATATTGTTACTTAGCATCCAGTGTAATTTCAATGATTTTAAAAGCTACCTATCAAACTTGCCATGACGTATAAAGTAAGCCGTTTGCTGAGCGACCTCATCATCTATCAGCATCTCCATGTGCGAAACCGGTAGAATAATATGGTCGGCGGCATTGGGCAGCAAAGTCTCATAGACAAAAACTGCCCCATCATGCGCGCGCTCATCTACGGCTAATTTAGCCTGATGCTCATGATATATCAATACAATTTGACTAAAATTATCAGGCGCATCACCGGCAATAACCCCCATACAAATGTCTTCTTCTAGCGGCGCTATATTACCATCCAAAGATTGCTCGTACGACTTACCTATAAGGGGTGGTATTAAGTCTTTTATATATTTCGCCTTGATACTGCCGGTATGCGGGGTGCCAAGCGTTACGCAGCGTCCAATGTTCCACTGAGGATAGCGGGTAATAAAATTCCTGACTACCAGACCGCCTAAGCTGTGCCCGACAAAATTAATAGGCACCTTGGGATCGCGGTGGTCTACAAGCCAAGTATGTAAGTTGTCGCTATGCTGATCGAGGGTTTCACCTAGGCTGTCGTAATCATGCTGATAAGTAGAGAAGCCTTTACTTTGAAGTTGAGCCGCCAAAGGGCTCATGGTGCGGGCACTTTGGTGCAAGCCATGGATTAGAACCACAAAAGGTTTTGAGGGATCATAACTGCTAGAGGAATTGTCGTTACTAAGAAAAGAAGAATTAGACAGCAAAGAAGAGAGAACCACAATATGTTATTCCATTACGATGACATTTATTAATGATAAGCTAAGTTGGCTTTATCATGTCATATTATAACAACTTATGAATATTGTGCTGAATAAGGGCTTATGAAAAAGCCTTCAAACCAGTGATTTGAAGGCTAATTTATAATTTAAATACGTTTTAGATTTTACCAATCATTCTACATATAGTTCTCAATGCTTGGGCATGAGCACATCAAATTCTTATCCCCATAGACATCGTCAACCCGTCCCACACTTGGCCAGAACTTGTTGTTACGGATATAAGGCAGCGGGAAGGCAGCAATATCACGGCTATATGGATAATCCCATTCGCTACTGGTAATCACTGCCGCCGTATGCGGGGCATTCTTTAGCGGGTTATTTTCTAGTGTCCAGCCATCTTCCTCGGCTTTGGCTTTCATAGCTTCAGCTTTGATAGCTTTAAGCGCACTGATAAAGCGATCAATCTCTTCTTTAGATTCAGACTCAGTGGGCTCAATCATCAAAGTTCCCGCTACCGGGAAGCTCATCGTCGGCGCGTGGAAACCATAATCCATTAGGCGCTTGGCAATATCGCTCTCAGTAATGCCGGTCTCTTCTTTTAGCGGACGAATATCTATAATACATTCGTGCGCCACCCGGCCGTTCTTGCCCGCATAAAGGACAGGATAGTCGTCTTTGAGCTGATCGGCGACATAGTTGGCATTTAATAACGCCAGCTCGGTTGCTTTGAGCAAGCCATCACGGCCCATCATCGCAATATACATCCACGATATCGGTAAAATGCTTGCTGAACCATAAGGCGCGGCTGATACAGCTGAATAGTCGTTTTGGGCATTAAACACTGGGCTGATCGTATGGTTGGCGATAAAGGGCGCTAGATGCGCTTGCATACCGATAGGTCCCATACCCGGTCCACCGCCGCCGTGCGGAATACAGAAGGTTTTATGCAAGTTCATGTGTAGCACATCAGCGCCCACGTCAGCAGGCTGCATGACACCTACTTGGGCGTTCATATTAGCGCCGTCCATATACACTTGACCGCCGTGTTTATGGATCAAATCACAGATATGACGGATACCTTCTTCAAAAACGCCATGAGTTGAAGGGTAAGTAATCATTAGTGCGCCCAAACGCTCGCTATGCTCCTCGCATTTAGCAGTTAAGTCATCAATATCAACGTTACCGTTACCATCCGTTTTGACCACCACCACTTGCATACCCATCATCATAGCGGTAGCGGGGTTAGTACCATGTGCTGACATAGGAATCAGGCAGACATCGCGATTGGTCTCACCCAAAGACTCGTGGTAGCGGCGAATGGCCAACAGACCAGCATATTCACCAGAGGCGCCAGAGTTTGGCTGCATAGAGATCTCATCAAAACCGGTAATGGCTTTAAGCTGATCTTGTAAGCTCGCAATCATCTCAATATAACCGCCCACTTGATCGCGCGGAGCAAAAGGATGGATGTTAGCAAATTCAGGCCAAGTGATAGGCAGCATCTCGCTAGTGGCGTTAAGCTTCATGGTACAGCTACCTAGCGATATCATACTGCGGTTCATTGCCAAGTCTTTATCTTCGAGCGACTTTAGATAACGCAGCATTTCATGCTCAGTATGGTGCGAGTTAAAGACCGGATGGGTCAAGATATCATCTTTACGCAGGTGCGCGTCATCAAGCGATACCGTCGCTGTTTCAGGTAGACTATGCGACTTACTCACAAACAGCTGAGTCAAGACCTTAAAATCCTCTTCATCGCTAGTTTCACTAAAGGCAACCGCCAGCTTAGTCTCATTAATGCGCCATAAGTTGTAGCCTACATTATCAGCGTTTTCAAAGATTTGGGTCGCCATTTTCTCTGAACCGCAATCAATCACTACCGTATCGAAAAACTGCTCATGTACCACACTTAAACTATCGTTGCTATCGCTACTGTTGTTGATAATATCGGCAAAGGCGGTAGCAAAGGCATGAATACGGGTAGCAATACGCTTGACGCCAGTGGGGCCGTGATAAACAGCATACATGCCGGCTAAATTGGCTAATAATACCTGTGAAGTACAGATGTTGGAGTTGGCTTTTTCGCGGCGAATATGCTGCTCACGAGTCTGTAGCGCCATACGCAGTGCCACATTGTCTTGCGCATCTTTTGATACGCCAATGATACGCCCCGGTGCTGAGCGTTTGGCTTTATCTGAAAAAGCAAAGTAGGCGGCATGCGGGCCACCAAAGCCCATAGGAATACCGAAGCGCTGGGTGCTACCTAAAGCGATATCAGCGCCCATCTCAGCGGGCGATTTTAATAGTACCAAGCTCATAATATCGCTGACCACAGAGGTATAAGTCTTGTTTTCTTTAACGGCGCTGATGACCTCGGTTAAATCTTTGACATCGCCTTCTTTACCAACGTATTGAAATATAGCGCCAAAGTAATCCCCCGATTTTGCCAGTTCAAAATCACCAACGACGACTTCCCAACCAAAGTATTTGGCGCGAGTACGGATAACGTCTAGCGTTTGCGGATAAATGCGCTCATCAACGAAATATTTATCGGATTTACTTTTGCTTACTCGCTTTGACATTGCCATAGCTTCAGCCGCCGCAGTCGCCTCGTCAAGTAGGGAAGCACCAGCCAGCTCAAGACCGGTCAGGTCAATACACACTTGTTGAAAGTTAAGCAGCGCCTCTAGGCGGCCTTGGGCAATTTCAGCCTGATAAGGGGTGTAGGCAGTGTACCAACCTGGGTTTTCCAGCACATTACGCTGAATGACAGCAGGCATGCGCACTGGCGAATAGCCTTGACCGATATAGCTTTTGTTAACCGTGATTTTATCGGCCATAGTACGCAGTTTGGCAAGGGCGGCGTGCTCACTCATCGCTAATGGCAGATCCAAATCTTTATGCAAACGCACTGGCTCAGGGACGGTATCATCGATAAAGCTGTCCATATCACTGTAACCGATTGAGCTTAGCAGTTCGGCTTGTTTGCTATCATTAGAGCCTAAATGGCGATAGACAAACTCCGCCTCGTTAAATAAACCCTTGAAAGTATCGAATGTCGGTTGTTGAGAAATCGTCATGACAGTCCTTAATTAAGTTTATGGTAAAAGGGCTAACCCTAATAGTTTTTGACCCGTTATATAATCAGTACCGAATAAAATCGATACGTTGATATTAACGTGCTGCTGGTATAAATTTTACTTGCGTGCTGCGGCTATGCTGTTTCAATGCTGTTTCGAGGCTGCGCAAAATTCATCCCAGCAGCCCTGCATCACTTTTATAGTGAATTAACTATATTTAGCCGGTTATACGTAATGTACAAACTGGTCTTGGTTAAATCTAAATTGCGAGTTATAAATACCATTATCAGCACGCTCGCCCGCACCGATCATCATGACGATATGATGTTCATCGCCTAGACCCAGCAAGCGCTTCATGGCAGGCTCATCAAAGCCGCCCATCGGACAACTATCAAAACCATGCGCTCGCAGTGCCAACATCAGGTTTTCAGCAGCTAGTGCGGTATTATTGGTCGCCCAGTTTTTGACGTCTTCAAAAGTATAATAGGGCGATTTGATCGGGCCTTTAGCGCGTCTGAACACTTGCGTAGCGCTCCACTTGGCTGCTGATACCACATTGGCAGGGCCGCGTAAGAAGTCTAAAGCAACCACTTTGGTATAGTAATCTATGACCTTTTTGGGCACGGGTTTATCCGGATATTCTCGCAAGATTTGCTGCGCATGGTCATGCCAGATATCAGTGCGTGCGACGACAGCGATTAGACGAGCTGAGGTCTTGGCGGCATTTTGTCCCATACAGTTTTTGATGGCTTTTTTGCGTTTATGGTCGCTATCAATCACATAAAACTCCCACGGCTGCAAATTGCTAGAGTTGGGAGCCAGCATAGCTAAGCGCAGGCATTCTGCCATAACTTCATCAGGAATAGGGGTGTCCGTAAAACGGCGTACTGAGCGCCGTGATTCTACTACTTGCCGAAAGGCATCAAGCTGCGGCGTATGTTTCGGCGTGGCTAAATGAGTTTTATCCATATCGTCATTACCGTTGTTATCAGTATCAGAATTCATTGTATTATCCATGCGAGTAGCGGTAGTTTTATGCACTTTTTTCAGAAGTTATGAGTCTAAAGGCTTAAAATCATATAAATGCTTGGGTTTATTGGCGGTAAAAGGATAAAAGTTAGTTTTAAAAGAATAGAGATATACGTATTAAAGTTATAAACAATGCTTCAAGTGAGCAAGTGTACGGGGCAGTTGCAGATACCAATCGAGGTTAATATCTGCAGTTTTGCTATAAATAAATCATTTTATTTAATAAGCTTTATCAATAATTAAAAATTAAAGCTCGCTTTCGTATTCATCAGCGGTCATTAAGGCTTCGTAGTCATCCATATTGTCAGGTTTGATTCTAAAGAACCAACCTTCGCCATAAGGGTCGGTGTTGATGATTTCAGGGTCGTCTTCAAGCGCTTCGTTGATAGCAACAATCTCACCTGATAAAGGCGCATAAACATCAGAGGCCGCTTTTACTGACTCAACCACTGAGATCTCATCATCAACAGCGATAGTATCGCCGACATCAGGTAATTCAACGAATACCACGTCGCCTAGCAAGTCTTGTGCATGGTCGGTAATACCAACGGTGATGGTGCCGTCGTCTTCTAAACGTAGCCATTCATGGCTGGCAATGTACTTAAGTTCTGCTGGGATGTTACTCATGGTTTTCTCCTAAAATATAGAGGGTAGTTGAATGAACAGTATATAAAAATTATTTTGAATTGCTAGCTTGCGCAACAAAACTATTTAGCACTATTTTGCAGAAAAGGCTTACAAAAATCTATGAGTCAAATTGCTGCTGACCATTGCGTACAAAGGGCAGTTTTATAACCCGTACATCGACGAATTTGCCTTTACCGCGTAGATCAACTTGGACGCTATCTTCTTCGCTTAAACTAGCAGGAACACGGGCAATAGCAATGGAATGTTTCAGGCTAGGGGAGAAAGTACCGCTGGTAATAACACCGGTTTGCTCATTGTCCGTTCCCTGATTGATGGTAACTGCCATGCCTTCACGCAAGACGCCGCGGGCAGTGAGCAATAAGCCGACTTGTTTCATAGCGGTACTATTGTCTTTGGCTTGCTTACGTTTACTGACTAAAGCCGTGCGACCAATAAAGTCGCGCTCATCTTTTAATGCTAGCGTCCAGCCCATGTTGCACTCATAAGGACTGGTAGTTTCATCCATATCATGACCATAAAGGTTCATACCGGCTTCCATACGCAAAGTATCACGCGCGCCGAGCCCTGTGGGTTTGATATTATTAGCTTTTAATTGCTCAAAGAATGCGGGCGCATCATCGCCGTGCATAATGACTTCGACGCCATCTTCTCCAGTGTAACCCGTACGAGCGACGAACCAATCTTTGCCTTCGATCGTTGTCAAATCTGCACCGACAAAGGGTTTAAGCTCGGTTAGGATATCTGTCCAGCTAGGCTTAACTTGCGCTAGTTTTTCGACCGCTTTAGGTCCTTGAATCGCCAGCATAGCCAGCTCTGAACGCTCATCTATGCTCACCTCAAAACCTTGGGCTACTTTATTAAACTGTGCCATATCTTTATCGCGGGTAGCGGCATTGGAGACGATACGGTACTGGGTGGCGTCTTCATTCATCAAGTAAACAATCAGGTCGTCAATGATACCGCCTTCCTCATTGAGCATAGGCGAGTAGAGCGCTTTACCGACGGTTTTTAATTTATCGACGTCATTTGCGAGCAGCTTTTGGAGCCAAGCTTTGGCATCCTTGCCTTTAACATCGACGATGACCATGTGAGAGACATCGAACATCCCGGCATCGGTACGTACCACGTCATGCTCTTCTATTTGTGAGCCATAATGAATAGGCAGCTCCCAGCCAGAAAAGTCCACCATCTTGCCATCACTATCAACGTGAGACTGGTAGAGGGGAGTGCGCTTAGGGGTTTGAGTGTTATCTGCTTGAGATGAGGTATCGGTCATAACAAATCCTTATGTTTGCGTCATTATTATTGTAAATAGGTAATGGGATATATAGCTATTTAACATGACGTTTAATAATGATGGGAGATAAGTTCGCCAATAGGCAAACACGGTATTAAAGGGTAGCACGAACCATAGAGCATAAGCCAAACAGACGCTGAACGCCAGTTTAGCAAAGCCCCATCTGTCCTGTGACCTGAGATTTTCAATACGACTTCATTATCCAGCTGATATAGTTGAGTGACTTTAAAAGTGTTACCGTTCAGTGCTGCTGGTGTTCATTTTGCGCAGCCTCTGTCAGCGTAGACACAGCAAGCAAGTAAAATGGATACTAACAGCACATTTGAATCTACATAACAGTTTTACTTTCACCTGACTATATTTTAGTGAAAAAGATCGTATTTTCTCCCCTTCGGTGGGCAAACTATAATAGTTTTACCGCTCTCCAGATTTGTTATGCCTGATCGTTATCGTTTGAAAGCCTTTTTGCATGAAAAACTATGCGAATAAAAGCAGTTTGATAAACCATAATGGCATGCGTTTTTCAGTCCTTTTACCTGAGCGATTGGCAGGGTGGATGCGCCTTCGGTGGTTTAGTAGCCGCTACAGAGTCATTTATAACGCCGTATTAAGCCTAAACTCTCTCCTGAAAAACGCTTTTATTATGAAAGGTTACTGCTCTTTTTACAAGTCATCAAACGGATTAATATCAATAAATTTGCTAAAAAGGTGTTTTTGTTAACCAAAAAGAATACTTGACCTAAATTACCATAGCCAAACGTAAAGCTACTAATATTATTCAACTGAATTATGCTAGTCTATGGCATTATAAATGAAGCGTTTTATATATTTTTGTATAGATGAAAGGTTGCCTGTATGCATTGCGATATTTACAAATTCCCTAAGCACGACGATATGTATGTTTATATTGCCCGCCCTGATTATCCAGATGATACCGATGAGATTAAGGACTGGTTAGGAGTGTTGCCAAAGGACTTTCGTGCCAGTTTAGGCGCTAGTAAATTCGTTATGCATCTAGATTTAAGCGCGACTGCAAAGCTGGCTCGTGTCGATAAAGACGAGGTGCTGACAAAACTAAAATCACAAGGTTATTATGTGCAAATGCCGCCGCAAGATGTTATGCGCCGGCAAGCTGAGCTGCGTGCCCGCGAGTTGCAAGATAATAAGTACGATTAAGACTTGCTAGCAGAGTCTGTGCCCGTGATATGCATTTTAGTATAGAGTCGTGATAAACTAGCGGCTTATAAAGCGAAGCTATTTATTAGAGCAGTTGTTATTAGCGTAGTTATTATTAGCTTAGTTGTCTGTTGGTCACAGATAGGGTCTGTTATGACCTAAAGAGTTGGTGATTTACAGATATTGACAATATTAATAACTCATAAATAGCTGAGTAGGTCTATTTATAACGTAGGTGTTTGAACACGCATGGACTGGTTAAAAAGTATTTTACAATTATTACCATTAGATACCATCAGTGATATTCTTGGTGAGATTACTATTTGGTGGAGTCAGCTGGTAAAAGACGTTCCAGCGGCTGACCTACCGATGTACGCTTATATTGGTTTCACTATTATTGTCTTATTGTTGTGGCTACTAGTAGCTCGCATGTTGCCAAAGCCGCTAGGTGGTATGACTTGGATGCTGATATTTGCTGTACTACTCGCACCAAGTACTGCACTTGGTGATCCCAGTCAGATTGCACCGGCTAGTATAGCGGTGATTTATGCGCTGATGATGAAAGATACGGCGATGGCAATTAGTAATTTATTACCGATATTAGTGGTGCTGGTTGTTGGATTGTTTATTGGCTTTGTTTGGCAGCTCATACGGGGTGCCTTCGAATCTAGTTTGGATAAAGCCCG
The DNA here is from genome assembly GCF_904846315.1 of Psychrobacter jeotgali. Taxonomy (NCBI): domain Bacteria; kingdom Pseudomonadati; phylum Pseudomonadota; class Gammaproteobacteria; order Moraxellales; family Moraxellaceae; genus Psychrobacter; species Psychrobacter jeotgali. The sequence continues at coordinate 1,388,112 of NZ_CAJHAF010000001.1, read as the reverse complement.
TCAACGCTCAGCTGAAGATACCAAGGCTACTATGCAGTTGACCACGGGTAATTATTTAGTACAAGATTCTGCTGTACCTAGCAATGAGATACCCGTAGCTACCCCTCAAGCCGCTCCCAAAACAGCGACAAACGTGCCTCCCAAAAAAATTAGAGAAGGTTTTTATACCAAGGACGTCAATAAAAATATAGCCGCTGAGAAAGTTGTTGCTAAAGCCAAAAATTCCAAAGCACCAGCTGTTGATCAGTCAAGCAGCAAAAAACCTGTAGCTGAGACTGAGGTCAAAGACCCTAAGTTATAATGAGCTTATTATTTTTAGACTCAGCTTTTAACTAGGGTCAACAGACCTTATAAGAAGTGCAATAAAAGACACCACTGCGTGTCTTTTTTTATGGAGCCCCTTTACTAAAAATTACTGGTTAACAATGGTAAGCTGAGTGTCAGTAAAGACGCATAAGTCGGCTGGAACTATTTCGATATAGGACTGAGCTGTGCTAGGCTTAATAACTATCTATTATTGACCACTGACTATTATTAACTACTGATATTTCATTAACTTTTCATTTTGACATCATTGAGACTTGTATTATGACCACTAACAACATCCCTAAAAAAAGCTTTACTGGTACCGACAGCTATATCGCCACTGATGATCTACAGCTAGCGGTTAATGCCGCAATGACCTTGCAAAAGCCACTATTAATCAAAGGCGAGCCGGGCACCGGTAAGACTTTGCTCGCCGAAGAGGTGGCGGCAAGTTTAGGCATGCCGCTGATTACTTGGCATATTAAATCGACTACTAAGGCGGAGCAAGGGTTATACGAGTATGACGCCGTATCACGCCTGCGCGATTCGCAGTTGGGTGATGACAAGGTCTATGAGATTGGTAATTACATCAAGCCCGGTAAATTGTGGGATGCCTTTACCAGTGAGCAGCGTAGTGTGTTATTGATTGATGAAGTGGATAAGGCCGATATCGAATTCCCAAACGATTTGCTGCATGAGCTCGATAAAATGTCCTTTTACGTTTACGAGACCGGCGAGACCATTACCGCCGAGCAGCGTCCGGTGGTGATTATTACCTCAAACAATGAAAAAGAGCTACCTGATGCCTTTTTGCGTCGCTGCTTTTTTCACTATATTGACTTTCCTGATGAACATACCATGCGTCAGATTATCGAGGTGCATTTTCCCAATATCCAAGAAAAACTGGTCAATGATGCGCTAGATGTCTTTTATAAGCTGCGTAATATTCAAGGACTCAAAAAACTGCCCTCAACCTCAGAATTGGTTGATTGGTTAACTTTATTACTTGCCGACGATATGGCACAAAACGAGCTGGAAGAAAACTTGCGCGGTGAGAAGTCCATTCCGCCGCTGTATGGTGCACTGCTCAAAAACGAAGCCGATGTGAGTTTGCTGCAGCGTTTTGCCAATATGATGCGCCGTTAAGGGTCTAAAGCTGTTTATATAGCTATTAGCTTGTTAACCACATCTGCCAATAAGCGACTTTAACTTATGTTTATAAAACTATTCTATACCCTGCGTACTTATGGCGTGCCCGTGAGCACCCGTGAGCTGCTTGACCTCAATGCCGCACTTGAGCAAGGTCTGATGATGCAGCCACATCCAGAGGACGCCAGCTTAACCACCTTTGCCAGTCGTGAGGATATGTACCGGCTGATCAGATTATGCATGGTCAAAGACGAGCGCCACTTCGATAAGTTTGATCGCGCAATGGCGGACTATTTTGAGGGTGTGGACAGCTTAGATATTGATGAATTAATGTCAAAATTGACCGATATTCCAGAAGAATGGCTGGATTTAAAGCTTGATCCCAAGAATCTAACGGAGGAGCAACGACGCCTGCTGAAAAAATACGGCTCGCTTGAGGAGCTGATGAAAGCTTTAGAGGAGCGTCTTAAAGAGCAAAAAGAGCGTCATCAAGGCGGTAGTAAATGGGTAGGCACTGGCGGCAGCTCTCCCTTTGGCGCTTATGGTGACCATCCAGAAGGCGTAAGAGTCGGCGGCGAATCCCGTAAGCGTAGCGCAGTAAAAGTTTGGGAGCAGCGTAAATATCGCAATTTGGATGATGATAATCTACTTGGTACACGGCAAATCCAGATGGCGTTACGTAATCTGCGCCAGTTTGCCCGTACCGGTAGCGCTGACGAGCTCGATATTCATGAAACTATCAAACGTACCGCCAAAAAAGGTGTGCTCGATATTCACATGCAGCCTGAGCGCCGTAATAGGGTCAAAGTGCTGATGCTCTTTGATGTGGGCGGCAGTATGGATATCCATGTTGATGCTCTAGAGAAGCTGTTTTCTGCCGCTAAAAACGAGTTTAAAACTTTAGAGTTTTTTTATTTTCATAACTGTTTATATGATTATGTTTGGCAAGATAATAACCGTCGCCATAGTAACCCGATGCCGACCTTTGAGCTGCTAAATAAATATGGCCGTGAGTATCGGGTTATCTTTGTCGGTGATGCCTCGATGTCGCCTTACGAGCTATTTTCAGTCGGCGGCAGCGTAGAGTATATGAATAAAGAGGCTGGAGTCGTATGGCTAAAGCGTGTCCTTGAACATTTTGACAAAGTCGCTTGGCTTAACCCTGAAAACCCTGCTTATTGGGACTATACCCAAACGATAGGCGAGATTAAAAAATTATTCGATGGACACATGTATCCGATGACTTTACATGGGGTCGAGGATATGACCGCTTATTTGGCACGCTAAAAGCTAAGATGTTTGGTTTTTTAATAGCTAGAAACTAGCAGAAATGATAGATAGTAATCAGCGCATTAATGTCATCGACTTTATAGTTATTTATTGCTAAAGTAATTTTCAGTTATTGTCCTTCGTATCAATAACCTAGGTTAGGCAGGTAAGCCTTTGCTAACTTTGTTCTAAATTTGACTGACTTCTCCCCGCTATAGATACTCGAGATTCTTATGATGTTAAAAAAGCACCATATCGCCCTATTACTGCCTACTCTTATGGTGGTAGGTTGTGTGAGCCAACCCACCCAAATTCAGCCTAGCAAACCGGTGCGAGGCAATGTACAGGTTACCCAAACCCAAACTATCAAGCCTAAACCTGCTCCGGTTGTTATTCAGCAACAAACCGTTATCAAACCCAAACCACCATCAACGCCAAAGCCTAGCTACAGTAGCTTTTCGGACTGGAAATCAGACTTTTCTATGCGTGCCATGGCAGCTGGTTATAACGCCTCTGACGTGCAGCGTTTGCTGGGCTCTACTTATCTAAACCAACAGGTCATCTCGTCAGACTCCAGTCAGGCTGAGTTTTCAAAAATGCCTTGGGACTATGCCGATTCTGCGGTATCAGATGGCCGAGTCAGTACGGGTAAACGCAAGTTCGCTGAGCAGCGTGGCTATTTATCAGGACTGGAATCGCAGTATGGCGTTAACGCTGAGATTATTGCCGCTATTTGGGGTATGGAATCCTCTTTTGGTGCGGTGACAGGCTCCAGTTATATCCCAAGTGCGCTGGCTAGCCTAGCTTACGATGGGCGTCGTCAAGAGTTTGCAGAGAAACAATTACTGGCACTGATATCCCTATTACAGCGGGGCGATATCTCGTGGTCACAGCTCGATGGCTCATGGGCAGGTGGGATGGGTGAGACTCAATTTATCCCGGCAACTTGGCTTGAGCAAGGGGTGGATGGTGATGGTAATGGCCATCGTAACCCTTGGTCGACAAAAGACGCTCTAGCATCAACCGCCAATTATTTGAATAATTCAGGCTGGGTACGTGGATTAGCGCCTTTTTATGAAGTGACTGTTCCGGCCTCATTTGATTACTCAACGGTGGGAACAAAAATGCCTGCTGCAAGATGGGCGTCGCTCGGTATTGATACCATAGATGATGTCTATTTAGATGCCAATACTATGATGGAGCTGTGGTTACCGGCAGGTGCAAATGGCCCTGCGCTGCTGCTAAGCCCTAACTTTGATGTGATAAAGGTTTATAACAACTCATCAAACTATGCGCTGGGAGTAAGCTTATTAGGTAAAGCTATCGCTGGGCAGAGCGGATTACGTAAATCTTGGCCACGCTATGAGCGTCCTTTATCGACCTATCAAGTGACTACTCTACAGCGCCGCTTAACTAGTGCTGGCTATGATACCAAAGGTGCAGACGGTATTATCGGTACCAATACCCGCAAAGCTTTCCAGCGTTGGCAAGCGGATAATGGACAAACGCCAGATGGCTTTATCACTCAAAGTAGCGCCTCCTCGCTAACTTCATGGTGAAGGTATTTGCTATTTCTGATTTTTCGATAACTTTCATTTAAAGGTTAGGTCATTGGATTTAAGTTTAAAAAAGCACTCATAATTGAGTGCTTTTTTGCTGTAGGGAAAGTCTGATTTATTAATGAATGTTAAGATATTTCAAGAAGGGTAAGTCCAATGCTGCTGGAATTAATTTTGCGCAGCCTCTGTCAGCGTAGACACAGCATGCAAGTAAAATTTATGCCAGCAGCATGTGGCAAAAGACATGTTGCTTTTATTTACAGTTGACTATATTGGTACTGTTAATTAGCGATGCTGTCCAATAATTGTACAGGGAAAGTCACCACATCAAAAGCGACCGCAAAAGGGAGTAGTATCAATTTTTCAGCCCCATTCCTACCACTACGAGTTACTTCATTTTGTGCGGTTCGGTTATAAAATGTCACCGTATAAGGTTTACTCAAAGCGCGGTATTTGGATTGAATCAAGCTCAAATTACTCACTTGCGGATAGATAGCGCCTTTTACTGGCACGCTAAAGCAAAAGCGCTGAGCATTCATTCGCATATCACTGGCTGACGTGCATTCTTGCCCGCCATTTTGCAAAAAGAACTGATAATCAGAGCGTTGAAACTCATCTTTTAATTTGGCATAAGACATTTTCATTTGTCCTTGGAAGTAGCCGTCGTTATTGGGCACTTCAAAGCTCATGTCATTCTCAACCTGAATATTTTTTGCAGTTAGATTGGTGAGCAGAGTGACCATTTCAGCCCCTCCTTGAACTAGGACATAGCTGTTCTTTTCGCCAACAATAACCATGTTGCCCGTCGGCAGGTTAGGTATAGGCTGTGCAGGGCGACCAAATGCGACGATTTGATCTTCAGACAGAACATTGGTTACAGTCTTTGAGCTAACGCGGTTTTCATTCTCTAGGAGCGAGCTGGTGGCACAGCCTGAACTTACTAATAAGGCTGCAATTACGGCACTGCTCATAACTGACTTAGCGATATAAGATGATTTAGTAGAGCTAGCTCTAAGCTGATTACTTTGATTCATAACAATACGTCCTTGTTTAAAGTTATTATTCATAGTTTTTTAATACTGATTCTAAAGCTATCCTACAGGGTTTAGCTAGCAATAATCTACTATTAATTTTTTACAAAATTTAGTTAGCCTATAAAGTAAGCACTACACATAAGCGGCATCAGGATAATGCGCTGCATTGATTTCAACTTCAGTAGGCTGTCTTAGAATTTCAATAGGGGTTTGTTGCTGCTCTTGCCAAGCAATCAAGCCCATTTTTGCAAAACTCTCAAGCCAGCCGCCCATTGGCCAGTGCTGCCATTTATCATAAAAGCGGTTGGCATTAATTACGATGCTAGATAAATGGTTGAGCGGAGGACGATAGACGCTGTGCTGCTGATGATAAACCACATCATTAGTCAGATAAAACGCTATATCTAAAGCACGTGCCATAAAGGCAAAATCAGTATCCTCGGCGCCATAACCGATATAACGGGTATCAAAGCCGCCAATACGTTCAAACTGCTGGCGAGATATGGCAAAGCATAGACTCCAAAATCCGCCATAATCTTCAGTTAATTGCATCTGTGTATTGCTCATATCTGTGTTTTCAGTATCTGAGCTTTTTGCTGTTTTATCACTAAAATTGAAATGATTTTTGGGCTCAAAATTAAAGCGGTAAGGATTGAATACTGATAATTCATTTAGCGTTTCAACCGCTAGCATTCCTTGTTTTAGTTGATTGCTTTCAGTAGTGTTTAGCGGTCGAGTAAGATAGCGCGGCTGTCCCATGAATAGCGCATCAGGATTTGCTTGTAGATTAGCAGCTAAGCTTTCTATAAATGTGGGAGCGGCGATACAGTCGACATCCAAAAATATCAGCGCCTCATGCGTAGCTTTGGGAGCGCCAATATTACGGTTACGCCCAATATCAAAGCCTGTTTTTGCAGAGGACAAGCTTTTATTTGCAAGCGCTTCGTTAGTAGGGATTTGGACGATATTAAGCGCATACTTTGTTAATTGATTAGGGTCAGCGTCATCGTTAACGATAATAACTTCATCAGGTTTGACGCTGCCATTATCTAAGCTACTTAGTAGATTATAAAGATGATGATTGCGCCCGTAGCAAGTGGTAATGACACTGACAGGAAAGGGTTTATTAATAGACGATAAAGTCATGGCACTCTCTTATTTTTATTACTGTTATTTTTTACCACTTCATACGCTCAGGCGTAATCTCTAAACGCGGTAATAACCAATCTTGGAACCAGTGTTTGACCCTAGAATAACTGATTAGATTGTTCATAAAATCTTGTGCTATTAAGGGGTTATCTGCATTTTTATTATCATCCGTTTCATGATTACTAGACAACGCCGCTATTATATTTTGATAAATAACTGACTCGTTATTAATGGTGGTATCGCTAGAGCCTGCCAAAGATAAGTTTATAAATTGCTCCCAGCTCAGTGCTCGACCTTGACCAATGAGCGCTTCCGCCAGTACTTGCTGTTCTTGATGCGGTCTATCCGCAGGCAAAGCTATTAGCGGGGTAGAGTGATAGTAAACTTGCGCCACGCTATTCATCCCGCACGCCATTAATAACAGCTCATTATGGATAATAAAAGGAGTCACGTCAGCAACTTCTGTAGCAATATCGACATAAGCACGCATAGCATCAGAAATAGGTCCTAATGAGATAATAAAAGCATTAGGTAGAGCTCGGCGTAGATTAGGCAATTTAGTATCGATAGCCTCATGACCGCCGTAGCCTTTGATAACGGTGACCAGCAACGGCTTATCTTTACTATTAGCAAATTGAGCACTACTTTGAGCGCTATTTTGCATAGACGCCAGTTGATCTAAACGCGGGCAAGTTTCAGTAGTATTACTAATGCCATTCGTTGACGAGGCTAAAACCTTTAAGCTTTTAATAAAGTCTTGATAGCTAATAGGTGTTACGGCTTTACTGGGCAAAAAGTCGAGATAAAAGGTTTTTTGTTGCACCCAATCAGGGGTTAATGGGGTCTCAAGACTTTTAGGGTAAGGCGCTAATAACCCAAGCGCTCCTGCAAAAGCATCTAGGTGCGCGGTATCATCACGTATGCCAGCAAGTCTTACATATAAAAAAGGAATGCTAGCGACACGGCATAACATAGCTACCTCCGCGCTAACATCAATAATCATCAAATCAATATTTCGCCGTTTGATAGCATCAAGAATTTGCCAGCTACGAGTTTGAATATCGCTGTTACCTACGGGCGAGTAGTGCAAACTCTTGGGTTGCCAATACTCCCCAGAACGTCCGGGTAACACCTCATCCATACGTTCATCTTCAGGACTTAGGCGCACTATTTGCAACTCGTCTAATGCCTCAAATTGATAAGCTTCCTTATTTAGACTGGTAAAAACCGTCAACTGCGCTCTTAATGCTAGCGGCAAAAGGGCGACTAATTTGTCCGCTTGTCGGCAATGACCTGAACCATGATGATGAGCGTAATAACCGATACGCATAGCGATAATCCCTAAAGTTGGCAGTAATTGGAATAATTAAGATGTTGTTGTATATTTGCCTACTATAATTGATCTCAGCCTGCTATTGAGAAGGGGTGCTCAGTTTGCATTAGCGTCTGGTTGTAGAGCTCAAGATAACCATTCACCATCGCTGCTACCGAACAAAACTGTTCGGCGCGATGCCTACAAGCTTGACGGGAAATATTAGCGATAGTATCAAAAGCTTGCACAAAAGCGGCTTTATCTGCCTTTTCTACAATAATACCGGTATCTTGAGTGACAATCTCAGCGCCAGCGCCCACATCGAAGCCGATAACCGGCGTACCGCAAGCTAAGCTCTCAGCGAGTGTCAAGCCGTAAGGTTCATCCCAAGTGCTGGTAAATAGCATCGCCGTTGATTGACACAGATAGTCGTTAATTTGGGACTTTGATAAGTGACCCACGTAGTTTAATAATCGCTGGCTATGATTAGTTTCTGCCTGTATTTCATCTTTTTTTAATAAAGGCGCAACCTCTTTATCAAAGTAGTCTTGATTGCTTTTTGGCCCGGCGATAACCAAACGTTTGCCAGCTGTCAGACAGTATTCCATAGCTAAATGGGTGCCTTTTTCAGGGCAAATACGCCCGTACCAAAAATAAACCTCATCCTCCACAGGATCGGTATTAGCCTTAAAGGACGCCACATCAATACCGTTATAGACCACCTGCGCGGGCACGAATTCAGCAAATAGTTGCTGCTGATGCCGACTGATAGCGGTAAACTGCGTCTGAGTGCCATGACGTAAGGTTAGTAACGCCAAGCGTAGCTGCGGAAAAATAGGCGTATGAAAAGTTGTAAAGCATCTCGCTCCAAAAGCTTGACCCACTAGCATAGGCACATGGTGCAGGCTATGATTATGCACGATATCAATCTCGCCGCGCCTATCACGAGCGATGATATCACGCATAGCATTCTGATAAGTCAGGTACTGATATAGCTCCTCACGGCTCATGCCAACCATCTCGTGCTCCGTGTCATAAACCAGCTCATCGAACATTTCACGAGTCAAAAAGGGAATCAAATCCGCTTTTGTTTGGCTATCAGCATGCGCATACAGCAGCACCTCATGACCTTGAGCTACCAATTCATCACAAATCAGCTGGGTTATCATCTCAAGACCACCAGCATAAGGCTCGGCAATAGGGTAGAGCGAGTGTGCGATAATCGCTATTTTCAGAGGACGTTGAAGGTTTTTGGTATGAATATTTGTTATAGAGTCTTTAGGTAGAACTGTTGCAGAATGAGCAAGGCTATTTTGAACATAAGTAGGTGACATACAATATTCCCTAAATAAAAGCTAGATAATAGCTCATTTAAATAAAAGTAAGCTAAATAGAAATGAATTAAAAATATACTAAAAGTCAACGAAGTTTTTGTTTTTCGACCTCTAAAGATTGTGCTACATTTTTAGCTGATTTTAGGGTATCGGCTACTAGCATTTTCTGCTTGTTAACTTGTTTGACGGTAGAGCCAGTAAGGTGATTGTTTATCTCACTAAAGCTTTTATACTTGCTTTTTTTAATAAAAGCAGGGCGATCAATAGCATCGCTAGTAGATTCTTCGCTAGGGGAGTTGTATTTATAATTAGTAAAGATTACTTGCATCGACCAAATTTTGAGGGCGCAGATAGTTAAGGATAAAACAAATAAGAGCGGCGAATATAAAGGTGAAAAAGGGGCAACTATTAACGCTGTAATAAAGTTGAGTGCTAATATCAGCTTGGGTAAAGCGCAAATATTAGCGATGAATAAAGCCCGTTTGGATTGCAAGTGTTTTTCTTTAGGGGTACAAATGAAAGGTCTATCTTGACCCCAAAGTACGGGTAACCAAGACAGTGCGCCCAATTCCCAAAAGTTTAAATGCAGTGCCCAAGAGCGCAAACGACTACCAATTCCGTTACTTTTATTAGAATTAACCTGTTTATTTAGCGGTGCTTTATCATGCAGATACGCCCACAAACGCCGCCCTAAAAACAAGGCATAAGCAGCATAAACTGCATAGAGCGGCGTAAGTAGGGTTTGCAGATTCATATTGGTGGACATAATGGCTAAGATTGCTATAAGTAGAAGCGTACAGGCGTGCATAATGATAAAAATGGCGCTAAAGTTTATCCAAGCACTAAGCTGGGATAAATGTGCGCGCATATAAGCTAATTGCTCAATAAGACCAATAGGCGGTTTATGAGCATTATTAGCTATCGAAAAATAATGATTAAGCACTTGCACATTGCCATAGATCCAGCGCTGGCGCTGAGCGATTAAATCAGGCAAAGTCGTTGGCAGTAGTCCTGTGGCAATAACTTCTGGAATAAATTGGCTACGCAAACCTTGCCGATGCATTAGCACCCCCATTTGCGCGTCCTCTGTGATGGAAGCACTCGACCAGCCGCCTAAATGCAACAAAGCATCACGTTGAATGACGGCATAAGTGCCAGTAGATAAAGCACGTTTGCGGTTAAAAGGGCGATAAAAATGATAATTAAAATAATGATTAAGCTCGCTATGGACATCCACTAACCCTGTATCACGGTAAAACTGTGGGAATTGTAGTAACGCACAATTAGGATATTGCTTAATAGCTTGCACAATGGAGTGTCGAGCGTGGGGCAGTGCTTGATAGTCGCTATCAACTACCACGATATGGGTACTGGTTGGATCCATTAACCCCAGTGCCAAATTGAGTGCGCCTGATTTGTAACCTGCCACTGCATCCACATGATAAAAGTGTACGTTAAAGCGCTCATCTAACTGCTGACAGTAATGCTCTAGCGGTTTATATTGAGCCGTATCGGTATGATTATTATCAATGATTAAGATCTCATCATCCGCTGATTTTATGGCGAGCAAAGAGCAAATAGTATCAATGACTAACTGTACCGGTTCAGCGCGAGTCATAAGCTGGAAACTGAGCTTTATTGCAGGCTTATGATTTGCAGTGCTTTTTTTATCAGGCTCAATTATGTCATGGTTTACTAAACTGTTTGGTCTCTCATTAAAATGGCTTTTTTCGAGCAGTTCGATAGCGTCTATTGGCTTAAATTTATCTTTTATAAATAATAGATTATTGGTGCTATGAGTTAATCCAAAGCTAGCAACAGTAGCACTACAGTTCAATGCTGCGCTATGCTTATGTTTAATAATATTATCAATGTTCATCACTTATCCTTAAGCTCCAATATTAATAGACATGACCACAATAGTCGGAATAAACCTCACCGAGATAGTTATATAAATTAGTATAATAAAGAATGGGTTAGGCTGTTTTTTGGCCGTAGACGTATAAATAGAATAAGATATTTGATAATTTGAATGTATAGCTAAAATGTGCCTGAACCATCCATACTGTAACGTCAAGTAATCTGCGTAAAAATGTGTGAAATTATTTAGGGTAAATGCTTATTTTTTTACGTTATCGTCTTTTAGGAGAGATTGGATTAGTAAAGGTAGTAGGGATTGAGATGAGATTATAAAAGATTCGAAAAGTCTGCCGCATGACTAAATTTGATTTAGCGTGTGACTGTATAGAACTAAATAAATGAATACCATTGCTGTTAAAACCTATTGCCTGTAATAAAGCCTTACCAAAGTCAGTTGTAATCGAGGGAAAATTCAAACCCTACATAAAAACTATTATGTAAGTGGACACAGAAGATATCTAACAAAAAACTCATAAAACTGCACCCTTAGTCAAAAATACTGCACCGCCAGTCATTTTACTTATTTGATAATTCTTTATAGTTAAATAGCTGCTCTTATCTTTACCGCTAGAAATGCTGTAAAGATAAGTGCCTTTTACAGGATGTAAAAGTTATTCAACGATCATAAGGAGTGTGATATGGCAGGTGTATTACAACCAAAAAACTCAGGAGAGGGCACCGCCGCTCCCTCTGACCCTAATCAAGAACTGATACCAGTTGATGATCGTGCTACTAGAGGCTCCTTAACCATGGCGTGGTGGGGCGTCTGTAGTGCCATGTTTTATCTGGTCATTGGTATCGCCATGGCGGAGAATTACGGCACCAAAAACGCCATTATCGGTCTGCTTATAAGCTGTGTGGCTTATGGCATTATCAACGGTATCATTACTCGCTATGCCATTCGTACTGGCATGTCAGTGGCGCTATTTTCTCGCGTGTTATTCGGACACAAAGGCGCGGCTTTAGCGACTCTGATATTCTTTGCCACCGCCATGTACTACGCTGTATTTGAAGGCTCTGTCATCGCCGTTACCTTTAGCCAAACTTACCCCTCTATTCCATATTGGATCGCCGCTTTAATCGTGGTGGCTTATAGTGTGCCGATGATTATGGGCAGTGTGCAAAACTGGCTAGATAAGCTCAATGGCGTGCTGTTGCCGTTTTATATTATAGGACTCATTGCGGCGATAGTCATGGCAACGAACGAGTATGGTTATAGTAATGCATGGCTTACCGTAGGGCCTGAGGAAACCTCGCCCTTTGGCTGGTGGAATGTTGCCGTCTATTACATGGGTATTTGGGTACTGATGATGTATACCTTCGACTATGCGCGTTACGGCAAACAAGAAGACAGTAAATACTTATCTTGGTTTAATTTTGGTATTCCTTTTTACTTGGTGGCTTTCTTTTTAAGCGGTCTTGCGGGGATTTATTTAGTCAGCACTATTCCACTAGAAGGCGCATTATCTGAGGTGTCCATCACGCTAGCGCTAGTAAAACTGATGGGCGTATTTGGGCTTATCTTCGTGGTCATTACCCAAACTCGTATCAACACCGCCAATTACCTATTGGCAACGACCAACTTGCAGGCGTTTGTAAAAGATACGATTAATATTCAGATGCCAAAATTCGTTGGGGCGTTATTAATTGGCGTCTTTATTTTTATTCTGATGCTACTTGATGTTTTTGCTTACTTACTGCAAGCATTGGCTTATCAAGGCGTATTTGTGGTGGCGTGGGTGGCGATTGCTTTGACCCATATTTTATATCCCAAAAGGGAGAATATCTTTGGTGCAGTTCCGGTTATTGATCCTGTGCGCTTGCCTGCTTTTGATAAATCAGGACTAATCGCTTGGATAGTGGCATCACTAGTCGGCATCGTACTCATGAACTTAGGTGGTAGCTGGCTCAATTGGTATGCAACTTTAACTTTTGTGACGGCTACTATTTTGTACGCGGTATTAATGCCCAAAACTCAGCAGCACATGGTGACCACAACATCAAAAGCAATTATCAACTAATATCGAACCGTTTATTACCTTTTTGAGTCTGAATATTTAAGGCTCAAAAAGTGCGCTCACAGTCAAAAACTGTACTCGCTAAGGTCATTTATTTAATTCAAGCATTGTTATATTAAAGACAGCATGATGCTATCAAGCAGTAATAAGATTACAAGGAATGAATCATGAATCAAGCTAACCCTACCCAAACTAATGCCCCCACAGGCTCAACTACCGCTCTCGATCCTATCACCTTATCGGTTGTGCGCGGCGCACTAGAAACCGCCCAGCGCGAGATGACGCTGACTTTAGAAAAAACCGCACGCTCAAGCGTCTTTAACCTTGCACACGATTATAGCAATGCGCTATTTGACCATTTGCCTGAGATGATTTTGCAAGGTCAGGATATTCCTATTCATTTAGGTTCACTTATGCCTGCCATGAAAGCAGTAGCCGGATTCTATGGCGATGACATTCATGAAGGCGATATTATTTATCATAATGATCCCGTCGTCATGGGCAGTCATATTTTAGATTGCTGTATGTATAAGCCGGTGTTTTATAAAGGCGAGCTGGTATTTTGGACGGTATGTAAAGGTCACGTCACCGATATCGGCGGCCCTGTGCCAGCGGGTTATAACCCAGATGCCAAAGAGATTTATGCTGAAGGTTTGCGCATTCCGCCTATCAAAATATGGGAAAAAGGCGTGCGACGCGATGATGTGATCAATCTCATCCATAGCAATATGCGCTCACGTCGCAACCAAGAAGGCGATCTAAACGCCCAGTACGGCGCTTGCGCGGTCGGTGAGCGTAACATGATCGCCTTACTGGACAAATACGGCGTAGAAACGGTACGCGCTGCCATTAATGAGCTAAAAAATATGGCGGATAGACATATGCGCTCGCTCATCGAATCGCTAAAAGATGGTGATTATCACGGTGAGGCTATCTTAGAGGATTCAGGTCATGGTCTTGGTGATTTAACCATCAAGGCTGATATCACGATCAAAGGTAGCGATGTCCATATCAAGATCGACAGTCCGCCGCAAGTGCCTTACTTTATCAACTCCTACGCTGGTAATTCGATGTCAGGAGTATTACTTGGATTGATGATGTTTGCGCAAGTCGATCCGCCCTATAACGAAGGGCTGTATCGCTGCGTCACCGTAGATTTAGGTGAGCATGGCACGCTATGTAATGCCAAAGAGCCCGCGCCTCATGTCAACTGTACCACCACACCGATGGAAACCTTGACCGATGCGGTGCGTAAAGCGTTAGAGGACGCGGCACCCGAGCGCGTGACGGCCTCGTGGGGACATTCGTCAGGGGTCAACATCGCTGGTATCGATCCAAAAACGGGTGAGCAATATGTGACGATGGTACTGGCGTCCATTATTTCAGGGGCGGGCGCGACCCAGCAAATGGATGGCTGGCATGCTTGCGGGCCACTGTGCTGTTTTGGGGCGTTAAGCTCAGGTGATATTGAATTGCTTGAATATCAGTATCCTATCGTCATTCATAAATATGGACTTGCCGAAGACAGTGGCGGAGCTGGGCGACTGCGCGGCGGCTGCGGTACGATCTGGGAGGTCGAACCGCTTGACCATACCATGACCGTCGTGGCCTTCGGTGAAGGACGTCATATCCCAACCATGGGGGCCGGCGGTGCTGAGCAAATCTCACCAGAGCTGAAATTAGGTAAGTTGGAGGTGTTCCGCGAAGGCGGCACCACTGACTTGCATCTGCATAATACCGTGATAGAGATAAAGGCTGGCGAACGCGCCCGCAATACCAATCCGGGCGGCGGTGGTTTTGGCAGCTCTTTTGAACGCGAACCCCAAGCAGTACTGCGTGACGTTATAGAAGGTATCGTATCTATACCGTCAGCAGCCAAAGAGTATGGTGTTGTGATTAGTAGCGACTTCCAACTAGATGAAGACGCTACTGAGACCTTGCGTAAAGAGGTAGCCTAAAGAGTACAGGGATGTACTAAATTTTATTAAGGTACTGAATGATTAACACTGTTTCAAAAGTCAGTATCAGTCATTCAGTATCAATAACCTCAGTACCAATAATATAGTATAAATAGTTAAGGATGACTTATGAGTTATGACTTTCGCTTAGGCGTAGACGCTGGTGGTACTTTTACAGATTTCGTATTGGCAGAGGAAAGTACTGGCGATATCCATCTGTTTAAAGCCCCTTCGACCCCAGAGGATGGTACCAAAGCCATCGCTAATGGACTGCAACAAATATCTGACAAGTTTAAGCGGCCTATTTCAGAGATTATTCAAGCCTGTGATTTGTGCATTAACGGTACCACAGTTGCGCTAAATGCTCTGATCCAAATGAAAGGGGTAAAGGTGGGTTTGCTATGCACCAAAGGTCACGAGGACAGTATTGAGATTCGCCTCGGTCATAAAGAAGAAGGCCATCGCTATGATGCCAGCTATCCGCCAGCGCCGCAAATAGCGCCGCGCGACCTGCGTTTTCCTATACGTGGCCGCATACTGGCTGATGGTACAGAGCGTGAAGAGCTGAACGAAGACGATATTTTGGCAGCCATTGAAGAGCTCAAACGTCAAAAAGTAAAAAGCGTAGCGATATCTTTTGTCTGGTCAATACGCGACACCAAGCATGAACAGCGCGCTAAAGAGCTGGTAGAGCAGCATATGCCCGGTGTCTTCGTCTGCTGCGGTAGTGAGGTTTATCCGCAAATTAAAGAATATACGCGCACCTCAACGACTTTGGTCAATGCTTATCTAAGTCCGATTATGTCCTCCTATGTGTACAAAATTGACGACTATTTTAAACAATTGGGTGCCAATCAGCCCGTGCGTTATTTTCAGTCAAATGGCGGACTGGCGTTAGGAGAGGTTATGAAGGAGCGGGCGGTTAATGCGATTAATTCAGGACCTGCTTCTGCGCCGCAAGCGGGATTATACGTCGCTGAACCCTTTGGTATCAACAACGTCATTACCGTCGATATGGGTGGCACCTCCTTTGACATCACTTTAGCAAAAGACGGCAAAACCAGTCTCAATAGGGATATTGATTTTCTACGTAATCGCATCGGCGTACCTATGATTCACGTCGAGACTTTAGGGGCAGGCGGTGGTTCTATTGGTCATATCAATAATTTCGGCATGTTAGAAGTCGGGCCGCAAAGTGCGGGCGCAACTCCAGGTCCTGCCTGTTATGGTAAAGGCGGAACGCTACCGACGGTCACCGATGCCAACTTAGTATTAGGATACTTGCGTTCTGGCGCTGTATTAGGCGGTATCGTCACCCTAGATGAAGACAAAGCGGCGGCCGCCATCAAAGAGCATATCGCTGATCCATTGGGTATCGATCTTCCTCACGCCGCCGCTGGTATCAGTACGATCGTTAATCAAAATATGGCTAATGGTATCAGACGCATTACCATTGAAAAAGGCTATGATCCACGTGATTTTGCCTTGATTTGCGCAGGCGGCGCAGCGGGCATGCACATTATCGATTTGGCAGAAGAGATGGGCATCAATACTATACTGGTTCCTAAAATAGCTTCTTGTTTGTGTGCCTTTGGTCAGATCATATCCGATGTTAAATATTCCTACCTTGCCACCCAGATTATGATTATGTCTTCCGATGCTAATTTGGATGCTTTAAATGCCACGCTTTTGCGTTTAGAGCAAGAAGGTATCGCCAAGCTCAAAGAAGATGGCTTTAGTGACGACGATATTGTAATTGAACGCGCTATGGAAATGCGTTACGTAGGGCAGGTACACGAGTGTAATGTCATTGTACCCAATGGCAAGATTGATAGCGATGCCGCCGCTGCTATTTTGCAAGCCTTTCATAAGCGTCATAAAGAGCTGTACACTTATGATGAGCAAGATAGCGCCGTCGAGCTGGTCAATGTCGAGGTCTCAGTGATTGGTAGCGTTGAAAAACCAAGTTTGCCAACGCTTGATGCTCAATCGGGTGCAGTAGGAAACGCTAAAATTGATGAACGCCAGATGATACACGATCACAGTTATGAATGGGTTAATACCCCTATTTATGATGGGACGAAATTTGGCGCAGGAGCGGTTATAAAAGGACCTGCACTTATTGAAGAGCCCACCACGACTATTGTGATTAAACCTAACTGGCAGGCTGATTTGCATCAGTCTGGCACTTATAGACTAAGTAAAGTTAGTTAATAAGAATCTATAGCAGTACAAAACATCTTTCTCTCCTCATCGTTGAGGGAGAAGGATATTTTACTTAACATAGTCAATATCAGTTAGAATATAATGATAAGAATAAGGAGTTTTAAATTAATTGTTTAGCATTTAAGGATAAATGCGGATGAAAAATACTAGTCACGATAAGGAAGCTGATAGAAAAAATCACGAATATGCTGACGGTAGTCGTTTGAATAATCGACAAAAAAGCGAGCCTGAACTACAAAATCAGCAGTTGCATCAACAGCTACTTGGTGCTGATGGTTGGCAACGAGTGATCAATGAAACCTACTTTGATCTAAAGGTACAGGTCAGAAAATCCAATCAGTTCGCGGGACAAATGCAACAAGCCAATTTAGCTCAGATGGGTATCTCGGGATATTTTGCCGACGCTGCTCATTACCAACGTAGTGGACAGCATTTATCCCAAAACGGCGATAGTATTTTATTAACCTTTCCGCTTCAGGGATCGGTGCATTTCGAGCAACAAAAGCGCGAGCTGACCTGTCATCCCGGCCAGTTCTTCATAGAGTTATCTCATCAGCCCTATCAGTTTTATCACACTCAAACGGCAGAGCTACAAGTGCTAAAAGTGCCTATTGGTAAACTAAGCTCCCACCAGCGTTTGATAGAGCAGTATTTTGCTAAGCCAATTACTACCGAAAAAGGCTCTGGACGACTGCTACAACATCAAATCACCCATACCTTGCATTTAGCGACCTCCCTAACTCTCTCGACTACAGAGTCGCAGCTATTACAACAACAGCTATTAGATTTAATTATTCTGACTTTGCATCGCCCTACGCTCTCATTAGCAGATAGTCAGGTATCTACTATAAAGGCCGCTCACTTGCTACGTATCGAAAACTTCATTTATTTCCATTTGGCTGACCCGCAGCTCTCCCCGCAGCTGGTAGCACAAGCTTGCCATATATCTGAACGCTATTTGCATATATTGTTCAAAGAGATGCCTTATACTTTTGCAGAATGGGTCAAAATCACAAGGCTGGCTGTCGCGAATAAACTACTTATAAAAGGTAGTCATAGCTCAGTTGCTGATATTGGCTATCAGGTTGGTTTTACCGATCAGAGCTATTTTTCACGTATTTACAAGCAGCAGTTTGGCTATTCGCCCAAAGATACCCCGTCTCATCATGCCAAACCGCATTAGCATTTGAATAAACAGACCCTAACTATAAGTAAATGTTCTAAGAGAAAAAATATGCTCAATCTTCCTACCTTATCTAAAAATGGCATTACCCTTGAACCATTAACGTTAGAGCATGCCCATGATTTAGCTGCGGCTTGCCAAGATGGCGATTTATGGACAATAACCACCACTTCTGTACCCGAGCCGGATAAGGTGATTGAGTATATTAATAAAGCACAAGAAATGCCTGATCGATCTGCTTTTGCTGTTATTGATGAGCACACGGGTAAAGCCATTGGATCAACCAGTTACCATGATATTTTGCCATTACCTAGACGCTTAGAGATTGGCTACACTTGGTACGCTCAGTCGTATTGGCGCACTCAGGTTAATACCACCTGCAAGCTTATGCTGTTAACTTACGCTTTTGAGACCCTTGATTATTTAACCGTAGGCTGGCGAACAGACATCGGTAATCATCGCTCCCAGCAAGCGATTGAACGCTTGGGGGTAACAAAGGATGGCGTCATTCGTGGCAATCGAGTTTGCCGTGATGGTGTTATTTCAGATACGGTCATGTACAGTCTATTAAAGTCTGAGTGGCCTGAGATAAAAACTCAGTTGCAAGAAAGACTAGCCAGTACTCAATAGTTATTAAAGGCTATTAAGTGTTATTAATTTAATAAATCAGGAGATAATATTATGAAAATGGAAAATATACCATTTGGCGTTACCGACTGGACGAGCGTAGAAGCTGTAGAAGTTAAAGGTGAGACCGGCGCAGGCTACTGGAAAACGCTGGATTTTAATAATATTCAGGTACATATGGTGGAGTATTCTGCGGGTTATTTGGCCGATCACTGGTGCTATAAAGGGCATATTTTGCTTTGTATGGAAGGTGAATTAAATACTGAGCTCAAAGACGGTCGCACCTTTACTTTAACGCCGGGTATGACTTATCAAGTCGCGGACGATACGATAGCGCATCGCTCGTCTACTAAAAATGGTGCGAAGTTGTTTATTGTTGATTAACTATTTATCATTGCTTGAGTTACCCAAGCTAAGCTACGTCAAGCTATCAATGATTTTCATAGTGGCAAGTTTGCTGCGCCTGCTTTTAATAACGGTGGATCAAAAATAGAAAAGCCCACTAAATTAATTTAGCGAGCTTTTTTATTTCTTAACTTTTTTTGACGGCTTGTATTGACCTCTATTAACGGAGTGACGAAGGCTAGCGATGACTTATGCAAGAGGTCTATTTAAAAAGTAAGCTAAATTTTAACGATAGTTTAAGACTAATTTCGTAATCTTTAGGGTTCTCTTGAACGCATACCATCCAAAATAAGTGCTTTTAATAAAGCTATCCCCATCAAGATAATGATAAACGAGAAGGGTATAGCAGCGATAATCATCGCCGAGGTGATCGCGTCAAGACCGCCGGCCAATAACAAGGCGGCAATAACCGCAGTTAACGCCACGCCCCAAATAATGAGATGTTTTGAGCCACTCGCGATTTCGGCTTTACCGGCAGAATTCACCGTATTCACCACCAATAACGCAGAGTCAGCAGAAGTGACCAGATAAGTCAGCAGCAGGATAACGACCATGGTCGACATCATGTTTGCCATAGCAGGCTCTAACATAAAGTTGATAATCTCGAACATCTGAGCGGTCAATCCAGAATCAAATATCTTACCGCCAGCAACGCCGCTCAACTCTAAATCAATGCCTGTGCCGCCAATAAAGGAGAACCAGACAAATAAGGTGAGGCTAGGGGCGACAATACCAATCAAACCAAACTCGCGAATGGTACGGTTTTTGGAGATACGGGCTAAGAATATGCCAACGAATGGCGCAAAGGCAATCCACCATGCCCAGTAAAAGATCGACCAGCTGGTTTGCCAAGCGCCCAATTCAGTATTAGGATCCCAGACCGTAACCACCATAGCTGGCAAGTTTACGACATAGCTAAATATACCTTTACCTAGCATCTCTAAGGCAAACATCGTCGCCCCAAATATCAAGAAAAACGCTAACAGTAAGAATGACAGCACCATATTGATATTACTGAGCCATTTTATCCCGCGTCCAACTCCAGATAGCGCAGAGCCTATCGAGAGGCACATCACTACGAATAGTGACAATAATAAAGCGCCTGTCGTCGGTTCAGGATTGAC
The DNA here is from genome assembly GCF_904846315.1 of Psychrobacter jeotgali. NCBI lineage: Bacteria > Pseudomonadati > Pseudomonadota > Gammaproteobacteria > Moraxellales > Moraxellaceae > Psychrobacter > Psychrobacter jeotgali. The sequence goes on along the minus strand of NZ_CAJHAF010000001.1, from coordinate 1,367,539 downwards.
AGGATTGGTCACTAGCCACACAATACCAGTAATGCTATACAGCCCTGAGGCAAAAGAACCCAAGCCGATACCAATGGTTTGCGAGATACCAAATATAGTGGCGATCACCGCTGAGATATCAATGATATTGCCTAAGGGTCCTTCTAAATGCTTGCCAAATAATGGCGTAAGAGCGGAGCGCATCGTCAAAGGCAGGCCGCGAGCATAGCTAAAAAAGGCTAAACAGATACCCACCAAACAGTACGTTGCCCAAGCACTAATCCCCCAGTGCAAAAAAGAGTAACGAAAAGCGGCATCTAAAGCACTTTCTGTTTTAGGGATGACTATCCCTTCAATCGGCACTAAGGTATTGGCAGCGACTTGGTCTTGGTAAAAGGCAAAGACGTCAGCACCTTCTGGTAATGACGTACCACTAGCGGTTAATGCCGTAACAATTAACTCCTTTGCCATGATGGTGTCAGGGTTGTTTGCCAGATGCCAAATGGGTTCAGCGGCGCTATAGGTCAATACCCCAATACCAATACCAGCACCAAAAATCATAGCAAACCACGAAAAGTTTGAGAACTCCGGCTTGCCATTGGGGTCAGAGCCAAGTTTGGTACGCCCAAATGACGGCCATAAAATCACAGTCAAGCAGACCACTACATAAAAGGCAACGGCATAAGTATAGTAGCTATTAAGATTGGCATACGACCAATTTTTCATAGCGTCAAGAATGATACCGGAGCGTTCGATATCACTTAAAATCCAAATAATAAATAAGGTTACTAGGACTTTTGAGGTCACAGTGACAAAGCGATTAAAATCTTTATAAAAACCTTTGTCTTCAGTTTTTATATTTAACTCTTTTATCGGAGGACGAATAGGCATAGTTTTTTCCTTAAAACTAAATGCAATTAACTACTAATTTATAGCCATTCAACGATAGTATTGCTCAAATATTTACCCTTTATATATTTTCCCAACTCTAAAGCGACTTCATAAGCTTCTATAGCACTGTTATGAGTAAATTCAGTTAATAGCTTAATGCGCTCATCGTGGTTTAGCGTTGCTATTTTCTGGTTAATACGCTGTTGTTCAGCAAAAAATTCATGCTGTAATTGCTTGAACTTAGGGATTACTAAATCCTTGGCTATAGCGTCGTAATTACGATAACAAAGCTGTCCCACTTCTTGAAATGCCCACCAAGCAGAGTCCAAATCGTAGTCTCCAGTGATTGCCAATTGATAGGGTTTAGGGATATCACTTACCTCAATGTAAAACGGCACAAAGCAGCTAAGCTTACTGGCGGCAGGCGCTATCCACATACAGCCTGCTGTACTTTTATTAGCTTCAACAACCCCCTCATTATCTGACAGCTCAAATACCATAGAAAATACGGTGCCGCCTTGGCCTATACTGTGACTGACCTCCATCCAAAGTGGATTGTGAGCCAGTCCAGCTTCCTCACGTTGTGACAAATCGTATTCAGTATCCTCAAAGGTGTCTCCCAATAGAGCCATAATGTCTGCTACAGAGAGATTTTTATTGGGTTTACCTTTATAGATATATGAGCTTGGGTCATGCTCGAGGCCGCATAGTCTATTGACGCCGTTGTATCTTCTGAGCTGATTAACGGCTCTATCTGTGCCACCAAAGGCCTCGGATACGATTGGCCCTTGACTATAAATTTTGGAAAAGTTAAAAGGCTTGCTGTCATCATCCAAGCTGCCATCATATAAGTTGTGCTCTATAGCATACGAGCGCAAATTGGCAGAGTACATGAAGGTGTCATGGTCCGAGAAGTCGACTTCTTGCGTTCCAAAACAGTTGGGTCTGCATTCGATTTCATCATCAGCAACTTTTTTGGCAACCCATAAGCCGCCCGGCACCAATTCTAAGAAAAAGCCTTCTTTGGGATCAGATATCGCTATAACGACTGCGCCTTCGCCGCCTTCTATAGACGATACGCTATAGCCGTATTCATCGATTAATTCACCAATCATTTGGATAGATTGTCTGGCCGTTTTACCTCTTTCTAAAATCAAAATTGAGATATCGTCGGCCTCCAAAATGTCTTTTTCGCCTTGAGCATTATGAAAGGTGTAGACGCCCATCATGCCGACGGCTACTTGATTCTCATTCATACCGTTAGCCCATGACAGAGGGCGGGTGCCCGTTGCGTAATCACAAACCGTATAGGTATAAGCGTAGGTTTCTGATACTTGTGGTATTTGAATGCCTTTTACGCTAACAAAGGTATCTGCTTTGTCATGAACTTGATGGGGCTGGTGGTGAACTTGACCCGGACTACCGGGCCAGTCATCGTTAACGCCCATAATGACGCACCCTGTGGTGGTGGTATTACGTCCTGCGATAATAGAGAAACACATAATTATTACTCCTATCTCGATGAGCTATTTTGGTATTCATACCTCAGTTTTAGGCTGAGGTTTTTAGACGGCTGCTGGCTAAACTCTGAGTTGCTGCATTTTTGCCTATAAAATAGTAAACCACAGCAGTCACTAAGAAGCTAAAGAACACACTACCTATGGTACTGCTGACAAAAGGCAGGTTAGGGGCAACAAAGTACGACCCAGCACCTACAAACCATGAAACGATAGCCATCGTGTTGATGCCATTGCCATACCAGTAAGGACCATTTTTTACATTGAACTTGGTAATATCATAGTCTTGCTTACGCAGTAGATAGAAATCCACTAACATAATAGCGATACAGGCTGGGAAAAATGCGCCTAAGAAAATAAGGAAGACTTGGAAAGTATCTAAGAACGAGCCTAGTATTAAAGGTGATAAGCCAATCAGAGCGGCTAATGTACCAACGGCAATCATTGATAGCTTGGCTGGCAGCTTCTCGCTGATATTGGCAGTCGAAAATCCACCAGAGTAGATATTAATCATGTTAACTGCGACGGTAGAGATAACAATCAAGATGTTTGCTACCATGCCCATACCTAGCGTGCCTGTGATATAAGCCAAATCTGCAGAATAAGGGTCAAATAAACCGTCATTCATGACGGCAACGGCGATGGCACCTGCTGCTCCAACAATAAGAAACCAGAGCATACCAAAGGCTGCACCAAACATTGGCCAAACGGTAGCTGCTCTTTTGCTGGTGGTGTAGCGGGTATAATCAGCAATACACATCACCCACGCAAAGCCATTCGCCAAAACAATATCCAAGCCGCCGCCCATGGTTAGAGACCAGCTGGTATTCTCTGGATTATCAGCCAATGTCCAACCCCATAAGTCAGCAAAAGACACTAAAGTAAACACTTTGTAAGATATCCAAACACTCAAAGCCACCAGACAGACTACGGCTATCACTTGCGCTTTTGAGATGTATCTAGCACCGTAAACGGCCGTGACAGTAGAGACCAGCATAATCAACAGCACAGAGACAATGATGTTGCCTGCGGAATAAATATCGCCGCCTGTAAAAGAGGTGATTATGGTAGATAATGCGGTAGCGGCGATATAAGTATTAACCCCGCACCAACCAACGAACTGTAGCGCATTCAGGATAGAGGGTAGTTTACTGCCTTTGATACCAAAAGGCACTCGGCACAAGCCCATATTAGTCGAGGCTATCTTGTAACCCATAAAGCCTACTAAGGCCAAAATGAAATAGACAATCGGATTACCTATTAAAGAGGCAATAACGACGCCGCTTAAGCCTAGAGCGCCCATAATGGTGCCCATGTACCAAGTGGTTGGATTTGCATTAGCACAAATCCAAGTGGACATCATCTCTTTGCCACCGTAATATCTGGCGTCCATGGGCACATATTCATCAATGGCATAGTCGCGTATCTCGCTTTGTTGCGTATCGTTGTTCTTTTCCACTGTGAATTCCTTATTGTATTTTATTTAAAACAAAGTCAAACTTAATTAATGGTTTTTTTAGCAGATTCAGATGAATAGCTATTAACCCTATTTTTCCTCAAAATATAATGTACAAATGGTGCTATAAGTTATAAGTAATGCAATGAATTAGATTTGCTAGTTATCGTCTCGATTAACCTCCTTATTATTCTTTATCGCATTACCTCATGACAAACGGATTAGCCATCGGCTCTGCTGAGATATTAATCCATGTGGTTTTGGTACGCGTGTATTCTAGTACCGATTCGCTACCGGCTTCACGCCCGTACCCCGATTGATTGTAACCACCAAACGGCGCGACAGGGGAGATGGCGCGGTAGGTATTGACCCAGCAAATACCGGAGCGAATTTGCTGAGAGACGCGGTGCGCGCGGGCGAGATTTTGGGTAAAGACCCCTGAGCCTAAGCCGTAAACACTGTCGTTTGCCATCGCAATGACTTCTTCTTCGCTATCAAACGCGACCAATGACATGACCGGGCCAAACATCTCAACGGTTTGGGTTTCGATATCGGTATGCGGGCATTCTACCAAGGTAGGAGAGAAATAATTACCTGCTGCCAAGTCTGAGTCTGTAGGCGGATAACCACCGAAACGGATGGTAGCGCCTTGGGCGACTGCTTTTTCTAGCGTGTCTTTGATACGCTCGACTTGCGCTTTGGTGCACAAAGGCCCTACGTGAGTATCAGGATTCAGCGGATTGCCGATGACGATATTTTTGGCTTTTTCCTCAATGCGCTTGATAATTTCAGGCAAGATGGAACGCTGCACAAAGCCGCGCGAGCCTGCAACACAAGACTGACCGGAGGCGCCAAAGTTACCAGCAATAAGGCCATTGGTGGCACTTTCTAAGTCCGCATCCTCAAAGACGATAATCGGTGATTTGCCGCCCAGCTCCAAGCTAGTCACCGCAAAGCTGTTGGCAGAGTTCCTGACCACATGACGCGCCGCATCAGGTCCACCAGTAAAGGCGATTTTGTCAATATCAGGATGACTGGTCAACGGAATAGCGCAGTTTTCGACATCGCCGGTGATGACAGAAACTACTCCTTTTGGGAAACCGGCTTGTTCGACCAACTTAGCAAAGGCAAACATCGGGCAGGGGGCAATCTCGGATGCTTTTAAGATAATGGTACAACCCGCTGCCAGCGCAGGACCAAGCTTGGTTGCGGTCAAAAACATCTGCGCATTCCAAGGCACAATAGCTGCAACGACCCCAATCGGTTCGCGGCGGGTAAAGACGTGCATATCAGGTTTATCAATAGGTAACGTTGCGCCTTCTATTTTATCAGCAAGCCCGGCATAGTAACGATAATAATCACCGACATAGCGGGTTTGGGCGACGGTTTCATGCGCCAGTTTACCGCTATCGGTGGTTTCAATCTCGCCTAGATTTTCAGCGTTTTGCTCAACCAGCTCAGCGAGGCGATAGAGTAATTTGCCACGCTGGGTTGCGCTCATTTTGCTCCATTCAGGATTGTTTAGTGCCGCTCTTGCACCGCTTACCGCACGATCGATATCGCTTGCGTCAGCACAAGCAAAGGTTGCCCATGCCTCGCCTGTTGCCGGATTATAGCTGTCCATCTGCTGGTTGCTACTGCCTTCGCACCATTCCCCGTTGATATAGAGCTGGTAATGGGGTTTAGTCATGTTTGTTCTCCAAATTATCTGCTTATTCGTTAATCTGCTCATTCATTAATAAGGGATGAGGTTTAAAAGGTTACGCAAACGCTGGCATGACTTCATCAATGAGACGACGCAGAGAGTCGCGTTTTTGCTCAAAAGTCATACTAGAGTCAATCCAAAAGGCAAATTCGTCATAGCCTAAAGCTTCATAACGTTTAAGTTTTTCGATGACTTGGTCAGGTGTGCCTATGGGCATGTTTTCCAGCATTTTTTCAGGCGCATACATCTCCATCTTTGCCATCTCATCCTCACTGAGGGCTTTAATAAGTCCTTGCTTGACCGGACGCTCATTTTTAAACCATGAGCCAAAGTAGCAATAAAAACGACTGATACATTTTGCCGCTTCAGCCACGTCATCGGCATCACTGCCGACATAAGCATGTTGCAGTAGCATGATTTTGGGGTCTTTACCTTGTCCATGCTCAGCCTTGGCGTCTTTAAAACGCTGCATCAAGGTTTCAATCTCCTCTATACCCATCCACAAAGGGGTAACTTGCACGTTGCAGCCGTTTTCAACCGCGAAGTTATGACTGTTGGGGTCGCGTGCAGCAATCCACATGGGTACGCCGCCTTCTTGGATGGGTTTTGGCGCTGAGGTGGTCGATGGAAATTTTGAATATTTGCCGTCATGAGCGTAATCGCCTTGCCATAATTGCTGAACCGCTGGTACCAGCTCACGCATGCGACCGCCAGCTTCCATCGCATCCATACCGGGCATCAAACGCTCGTACTCAAAACTATAAGCACCGCGAGCAATACCCAAGTCCAATCTACCTTTGGTGAGAATGTCGGTCATTGCCGCTTCACCTGCCAGTCTAATTGGGTGCCAAAAAGGTGCAATTATTGTGCCTGTACCGAGGCGCACGTTTTTGGTATGGTGTGCTAAATCGACTAGATTTAAAAACGGATTAGGAGCAATGGTGAAATCCATACCGTGATGTTCGCCGGTCCAAATAGCGTGCATGCCACCTTCGTCCGCCATCTTTGCCAGCTCAATAAAATCGTTATATAGCTGGCGATAGCTTTGCGATTCATCAATCCGTTCCATGTGTACAAATAATGAAAATCTCATAATGCAACTCCTTTGCTTGGTTTTTGCTTTAACATTTGATTTAATTTTGCTTTGACTTTTTCTTTAAATTTTAGGTCAAAACGTAAAGTTTAATGAACCTTGCCATGCTCTTCTTGTCCGACATAGACGCCATAAAAGCCGTTTTTACTCTCTATGGCATAGCGGGTCATCATCTGAGCCATGGCTGGGGACGCAAAATCTTGTTTGGCAAGGCTATCAATAGCAACATATTCGCCCAATCCTTGAGTGTCTGCTGACTCTGCAAAAGCTCGGTAGAAAATATAACTGTTATTATTTTTGGTACTTTCATAAATGGAAAATACCGCACCCAGCTCTGCATCAATGCCATTATTTATTAAAAATTGCCTAATGGTGCTCACAGCACTGCTATGGTCATCAGTAGTGGTAATAGGCAGGGCGGCTTTGCCATCGTTTTGACTGAGCAAAACCTTACCATTGTGCTCAATAATGACCCCCACATTGACTTGCTTTTGCTGCGAACTAATCTCTGCCGCTTCGCGTTCAAGCCCTAAGCTAAAGTAACCGCCAGAAGCATAGCCTAAACCCAGCCCTTCACGAGCCGAAAAATCAAGCACTTCGCCGATTAAAATATGATGGTCACCGGCCTCAAGGTTGCGCTCGGTTTTACAAGAAAAATGCGTCAATGCGCCATCGATAATGGGATTACCTTGCGCGTCTGTCTGCCACTCAACTTGACTAAAACGATCTTCTTTTGACCCTGCAAAAATATTGGAGATGTTTTGTTGGTCTTCGCTTAGAATATTGACCGCAAAATGCTTACAGTTGGCAAACACCTCAAAGCTCGATAAGGACTTTGCTGGACATACCAATAATAATGGCGGCTCAAGCGATACCGAAGTAAATGAATTGGCGGTAAAACCTACAGGGGTTCCATCATCGGTCATGGTGGTTATCACTGTAACCCCAGTCATGTAACTGCCAAAAGCATTGCGTAAAGCTTTCGAGTCAAGTTGTTTCATAAAGACCTCTTATGTGAATTAGGCGTCACTCGTATCATACGAGTCGCACTGGGTAAAAAATGTCGCCAATGCGGCATTAACGCTACTGGCATGTGTCATCTGCGTCATATGACGAGCTTTCGGTACGATAACCGCATGAGCATTGGGTAATATCTCTGCCATAGCTAATGACATCTCAGGCTTGGAATTAATATCCATCTCACCCGTTAAAAACACCGCAGGAACCCGAATGTTTTGTAGATCATCGGCACTAATACCGCGCAGGTGCGCAAACATCTGATAAGCTCGTGCATATCCTAAACGATTGCCATTATCTAACCATGTTCGGCATAACTCAGCATCGTCCTGATATTGCTCATCGCCATCGAACCAGCGTGCGATAGGTTGCTTGGAGACCTCTTGGTCAAGATTGTCTAGCAGCGATTCGGCGCGGGCTTGAACGTTTTGAGCGGCACAATCTGGACGCTCATAAATGGCATTAAGAGCGGCAACACCGGTTACCATTTCGGGATAAGTTACCGCGGTTTGTAGTGCGGTCATTGCTCCCAAAGAGTGCCCAACTACAATTACTGGTTGACCAATAACTTTATCAATAAAAGTCTTTAGCACGGCAGCGAAGTCAGTTAGCGATAAAGTAGGGTTGGGCAGTAACGCGCTTTCTCCATGTCCGGGCATATCAATGGAGTAGCACTGATAATTCTCGCTAAATGCTGGTAGCTGCCGATACCAGCTTTCGGCTCGCAAACCCACACCATGAATAAAAACGATGGGAATGGCTTTGCTATTAATATTGTCACTTGCCGTATCATTACCCTTGTAGTGATAGGCAATGCCATCAGAGATTTTACGTGACCACTTCATCTATGACTGCTCCTCAAACGGCGGCTGGATTATCTAAATTGCGACCTAGGTCTTTTAAATCTTGATAACGATCACCAATACGATGATGCGGACGACCACCTGTAGATCCGCCCAATACAATGACCACTTCATCGTCACGAGGCGCATCAGGAATGGCAAATTGAATGGTCAAATAATGTGAGCGCCGCCCGACATCGTCTTTATCCATCAACGGCACCATGATGGGAGAGTTTGCGCCGCCACGTATATTGGTAAATGATAAATAACTACTGGCAGATAAGGCTTCACGGTAAAAATTGCCAAAACGTAAGGTATGAATCAAACCTGAAGCATGTTCAATTTCACCATTTAATCCGACTACCGCAGCTTTGCCGTAAGCCTGTATTTTGTCTGCACCGCCAGCTAAGGCAATTATTTTATCGGTCATCAGCTTACCCAAAATAGGACCGAAGGCTTGAATTTCAGGCTTTAGGTCTTCTACATAACGCCCAGCCCATGGATTGGTAATCACCGCAGCCACCGCAAACATACGCAGTGGCGTATCAGCGGCTTTGAAGCCTTCAATAAAAGTTTCTTCTTCAAAAGTAACGATTTTTCTGATTTCTAGTTCTGGATTCTCTGACTTTGACATTACAAACTTCCTATAACAGTTAGTAAAAATAGCAGTTAATTTAAAACGATGTATTATGGTATACCATAATACGATATTCAAAAAAATACTATCTTTTTTTTCATAGTCGTTATAATCTCTTTAGACTAAGAAGAGTAGAGACTTATGTTAGAAACCGTTATAAAACCAAAAACTTTAAAAGAAACCGCGTTAGAACAGCTGCGTATGGCGATTATGACCGGGCAACTTACCCCAGGGGAGAGGTTGGTAGAGCGCAGCATTGGTGAGCAATTAGGTGTCAGTCGCACCGTAGTACGCGAATGTATCCGGCATTTAGAAAGCGAGCATTTGGTAACCGTCTCTGCCAGTGGTCCTTTGGTTACGATATTGGATAGTGATGAGATTCGCCAAATTTACCAGCTGCGTGCGATGCTTGAATGTGAAGCGGTTCGCCACTGCGCGCAGCAAGTTACTCCTGAGATCGTGCAATCGTTGCAGGACGATTTGAATCAAATTCGAGTCGAGCTGTCCGCTGGAGATATAGTAGGCGCTTTAGAACATGCACGCCTTTTTTACGAATATCTATTTGTGACTGCCGGTATGACGGTGGCATGGGAGTTGACAGATAGGTTGAATGGTCGCATTGGACGCTTGCGATTTATGACCTTATCTACAAAAGGACGAGCTGTGGAAGGCCCTGATAACTTACAAAAAATCATCGATGGAATTGCCAAGGGCGATAGTGAAGCAGCAACGGATGCTTGTAAAAAACACATTAATGAGGTATGCCGTATAAGCTTACGTTTCGATAATTAGTTGGATCGTTAACGAATAACTTAAATATTAATAATTAAGAATAGGAGTAATTATGGATAAGCAACGGTTTGAGCTGGGTTTGACTCAGCGTAAAGCAACTTTAGGTGCTGAGTATGTAGAGAAAAATTTGCAAGCTGCTGATGATTTTAACCGACCCTTTCAAGAGGCAATGACCGAGTGGTGCTGGGGTTTTGGGTGGGGAGACGAGGCCATCGACGTAAAAACCCGCTCGCTCATGAATCTCACCATGATTGCCGCTTTAGGTAAAATGCATGAGTGGGAGCTACATCTAAACGGCGCAATCACTAACGGCTGTTCGCTAGAGGAAGTCCGTGCCGCTATTCACGCGATTGCCATCTACTGCGGTGTGCCGCAAGGGGTAGAGTGCTTTCGTATTGCGCGTAAGGTGTTGATGGAACGGGGTTTGTTGTAAGTTTTTAGAATCAAAAAGCTCTCTACCTAAATAGAGAGCTTGTGATTACAAGCTGCATTGATCTTTAGCAGAACTTAAGTAATTTTCACCACTTTCGCTGGCAGCGTTTGTCGCACCGCAGAGCCTACGATTCTATCCAGCCAAGGCGAAACAATTTCTTTACTGGTATCCAGCAAACCTAGGTCATTAAGATTAATGCCTTGCCTGATTTGCTCATTGCTAGCGATTTGTTGGCCATCGATGTCATAAGCGATTGCGCCAAAGGCTTTACGGCCATAGCCATGTTCGATAGCAATGGTGCCCGGCATCACGCCGTCCAATACCATTAACTGGGTTTCCACCTCGCCGCCGGGGGTGCTCAATTTTACCCAATCTCCTTGCACTAATCCGGCCGCTTTGGCGTCTGCGCTATTGAGAGCGACGATGCCATTAGGCTTGACGCTATGTAAGCGTAGTAATGGCGCGGTGATGCTACTCATTAGATTGGACTTAAACGAGATGAGTTTATAGGGCCATTCACTGCTAGGATAGCGTTGCTCAACCGTCGTATTATCAGCGAACTGCGGCTCATAGAATTTAGGGCAACCACTATAGTATTCACCAGTATGATGACTGCGGCTTTGGGCAACGAGAGGATTCCAAACTTGTAAGCAGTTTTTCCATTTGGCGTTCATGTTATCGCCATCCCAAGCTTTCTCGTAGGGTGCAAAACGCCCGCCTTTACTATAAACCGTAGCGACTTTAAGCACCTCGTCCTTTTTGAGGGTCTCTTTGAGTGTTGGGAAAATCCGCGAAACCCCAGTCAATACCATATCTTCCGCGGTCGCCTCATTAACAGGCTCACCGTCAAAAGCGACGTTGGCCGCGGCGCGTAGATAAAAGTCTTCTGGACGATTTAGCGGATAGAGGATACCGGCTTTATCGCTAATCGCCTTGTCGCCAAACCCGGGCAGCGCCATTGCTTTAGCTACGGCAATGATAAAGGTTTCCATACCAACCACTTCACCATTGACTGTTTTTGCATTAGCGGACTCAACCACTGGCCAACGTGCGGTGGTGGTTTTGGTCGGCACGCCTGCCCACGTTGAGGCAAACCCCCAGCTCTCAAAGTTATGGGTATCAGGCACGATATAATCGGCGAGGGCAGTGGTTTCGTTCATAAAGGCATCGATAGCGATAAACAGAGGCAGATATTCGGGGTCGGTCAACCTTTCATCGGTGATATGACGAATACCTGCCATGCCGTAAATGGGATTACTGGTACTACTAATCCATGCTTTTAGCGGATAGGGGTAGCCTTGCAAAGCCGAGGTAATCATATCTGATAATTGACCACCAGCAAAAGGATACCAAGCTGCTTTTGAGGGATAAGGGTTTTGCCCTTTATCGACTTTACGCTGATATTCGCTAGAGTTCTCATAAGACTTTTTGCCACGCGATAGGTTAGTGCCTGAAGGCTTTACTTGTCCTGCAAATCCAGCCAAATCATAGCGAGGGCCGGCAGCAAACTCTTTGAATTTACCACCGGTATAGCTCATGCCGCCTTTTTTATTCATATTACCGACCATGGCATTGAGCATCAAGATAGCCCAAGCGGTATAAAACCCGTTGCTATTCATGGTGCCACCATGACTAATGGCAGCGGCTTTATGTCCGTGCGAGGTAAATTTTTGCGCCAGAGCTTTTATCGTTGCCACGGGCACACGGCACTGCTGGGCATAAAAGTCTAGCGAATGCTCAAAGCAAGATTCTTTTAACGAAGTCATCGCTGATTTGACCGCTACGGTACTGCCATCACTTAAAGTAATCTCTTCATCAACCCATAAGTCTGCTCGCGTCGCATCTTTAGCCGCTATAAATTGCTGAGTTTCTTTATCTTTCACCAGATGGTAGTTTTCTTCTGCTTCATCTTTATCACCGTTTTCGGCATCAGGACTAGCTGATTGGCTAGATGACTGTCCAGAGATATCCGCCCATGTCACTGCTTGACCATGGCGCGGATGCGCTTCATCAATGATAAATAAATGACTGGCGTTACTGTAGCTGACAGCACCAGCTTTGGTCATAGCGGCGGGGCTGGGTAAACTTAGATAATCGGCATTATAAAGCTCTTGGTCGATAATCCAGCGCAGCATACCTAGCGCCAATGCCAAGTCGCCGCCGGGCATAATGGGCACCCAGCGGTTGTTATCTGTGGCACGCGTTGAGGTCAGCTCCAAGCGCGGTGACACCACCACGTAATCGTATTCTGCAACCGTACGCTCTTTTGCCAGCTGGCGTGCTTGTCTTTTAAACGGGTTGCCAGCTTGTGCCGGAGAGGTGCCCATAAATAGTACAAACTCGCAATTTTCCCAATCGGGTTTGGCATGGGCGTTTTTATCCAAATCGTTCATAAACGCGCCAGAGCCGGTTCGATAAGACAATCCACAAAACGAGCCGTGATGACCAAAGTTAATGGTGCCAAAGCTTTTATTAGCGAAGCGTTGCAATAGTGCTCGTCTGCCATCGGGGCCGGAGTCAGTGACCATGAGCTGGTTGACCTTAGCACCAAATTCAGGGTTTTCACTATCGACGAGGGTATCCAAGTCACGAATGGCTTGTAGGCCATCGACGTGCCCTTCACCGAACAAATCGCCGCCGTTAACTACCTCATCAACGAGTTGCTCAAAGCTGATGGTTTGCCATTTACCTTCGCCGCGTTTACCAACCCGTTTTAAGGGTTGGGTAATACGAGAGGGGCTATCGATGCCGTCCATAAACACCGCACCGCGAGCACAAGCGGTCGAGCGCTGAGCGATACCAGCATCACCGCCAAGAGTTAGGCTGGCTTGTTGCAATGAAGCGTTATAGTTGACATAGCGGTCTGATGATAAGGGATGGTAAGGATTACCGACGATGCGCAGGACTTTATTTTCTTTTACGTCCACCCGCGCCCGTATTCCGCACTGCGTCCAGCAGCCCATACACTGGGTATTGGATACTACTTGGTCGGGATTGGGGCGCATTGCACCTTTTACTATGCTGAATTCAGGTGCTAAAGCATTACCATAAATAGGATGTTTGGTTTTGACGCCGGAAGTACCTTTGAATATGCCGGTACCAAAGTCTTGCACTTTAGCGCTATAACCAGCGGCGAATACTGCCGCCCCGCCAGCTGCCAAACTACCCTTTAATAAATTGCGGCGTTTGTTGTCCATTTTTTCATCAGGCTTATTGTCCTGTTTATCGTCATGCTTATCGCCATTTTCATAATGGTTGTTATCTTTATGATTGTTGTCTTTATGAGTATTGTCGTTATGGTTAGCCATAGTGACGTCCCCCTATTTTTGGTTGTAAAACATAGGTTAATAGTTGCCATAAAATCACGCCAACCAACAGCCATAAACCGAGCATGCCCACCATGCCTAAGCCGCCATCAGTTGTCCACGTAAACTGGTACGAGTTAATCAGCGCATTGTATTTAGGTATCATTTGCGCCTCCATCAGCACAATCCAGCGCACTAAACCACCGACTAGCAAGGCCATCAACGCCCTAAGAGCAACCACTGCTAAAGAATTCTTGGGTATCAACAATAGCACCGTTAAAGCGCTAAGACTGATTACCGTCAATAATATGGAATTAGAATTGCGCCAAAGAATGCCAATAGCTTGGGCGTTTAAAGCTGAGGTTTGGGTGTACCAAAATAGTGTTAATGCCAATAAAATTGCGCTAATTAAAGAGGCTTGCGTTAGCCATTTGTCAGCTTGCACTTTAAATACCAGTCGAATAGCAAGGGCAATCAGCAAGGCGGCAACGGGGAATATGCTAAAGAAGAATAATGGCGCGAGTGCCACTTCATTCCAAAGCGGGCGCGCGGTGACGATATAAATCTCCATTACCGTGTATAAAAATACCAAGCCGGCGGTAATTAAGGATGAAAAGCTAAAAATCTTGGTAAATAAGGTGTTATTGGTTTTACCTAAAAATATAAAGCGTAGCCACTTTGGAAAGCTCTCAGGAGTCGCCACTTGGCGTACCAAAAATAAAAAGTAACCGGCTACCGAAACTGCAAATAGCGGAATAAAAAACGACCCCCACGCCATCCAAGACCAAGGTGCCATCGAAAAATAAAAGTTATAAGCGCGGGCAGGCTGGTGCAAGTCAGCAACCAGAGCGATAGGTGCGACAATCACGCAGCTCAAAGCAATGGTGACGGCGATTAATTCGTGATAAACATTATGATTTTTGCGCAAAAAGCGCATGGCAAATCCAATCATCGCCGCGCTAAAGGCAATACCGACGAAAAAGAAATAACTGACTGCCCAAGGCAGCCACGCCATAGCTTGCGGTTCGACTAAAACTTCACGTATGATTGTCATCAGTGCGCCTCCAATCCTTGCCAAAGCATCGGCTGTCCGGCTATCTGATTGACAAACTCATCACCCAGACCTAGATAAAATACGTGCGGGACAGTACCTGCTTCTGGCTTTAATACCTTGATGTCATCAGCATGCTCTTGTAGCATTTTGCTGATGACGCTATTTGCATCTTTTATGTCACCGATAATGCGCGCGCCGCCTACACAGCTCTCAACGCAAGCGGGCAATAGTCCTGCCTCCAAACGATGCACACAAAAGGTGCACTTATCAGCCGTATTGGTTTCGTGATTGATAAAGCGTGCATCATAAGGACAAGCTTGTACGCAGTACCCGCAAGCCACACAAGCGTCAGCATCAACGACCACGATACCGTCTTTACGCTGATAGGTCGCCTGCACAGGGCAGACCGGTACACAAGGCGGGTTGTCGCAGTGATTGCATAAGCGTGGCAATAAAACGTTATTTACCGTATTGCCGGCTTCATCGCTGACTTCATATTGGCGCACGGTGGTACGAAACTGATTGAGTGGTGTTTGGTTCTCAACGGTACAGCTGACGGTACACGCTTGACAGCCAATACACTGGCGCAAATCAATTAGCATGCCATAACGATTATCGTTACTGCCTCCGCGCCGATTGGGCTGCATTGCTTGTGCTTCTTTTAATGGCACCAGCGTCGCTCCAACGGTCAAGGCAGACATCTCCATCATAAATCTGCGTCTGCTTTTATTCATAAATTTCCCCTACCACAATGAGTAAACTTAGCTTTTTCAAGGATTAAACCGTATTTTTACTTAATAATATTCTCTAACTATAGTGTTGCGCATATAGTCAAAAAATACTATTGTGGTTTTCCACATTATTAGTAGGGATTTAAGTTTTTTTAAGAAATATAGACAAAAAAACCCCAAGTAAATAAATACTTGGGGCTAAGCTTGCTTAAACTTAAACGTTTAACTGAGTTTGAACTTGATACATATCTAACTTAGATATACTATTGCCTTTAAGCCAGATCAGCATCCGATAAATTTAATTCAGATTCGATACGTTTCTTTATAGATAAGATATCAAGGTCTTGCTCGACTAATTTTTCACCAACCACGTAACGCACCAATTTAAGGGCTTTAACACGGTCGGTTTTGGTTTTCAATAGAGTACTTAAAGTCTTAATAGACTCATCTTCAGCAAAACGAACGATGATCGTTTGAGTACGTATCATGGACGCTAGATCCGCTTGTGGTATATGCTTAAATGGCTCTTGTTCAGTAAGCACTTCGGTCAAGCGAAGCAGCTGGTTACGGTCTATATTGTTATCAGCAACAATATTACCTAAGATCAGCATACGTACTACAGCTTCATTAAAGCCGCCTTCGGTAATCTTTGCCAAAGCTTTATCAACTTTGGGCAGTTCATGTAGCGAGTCTTCATTGAGCAGGCGGCGCGAGCCTACTGGCTTACCATACTGGCGGAACCAAGGCATGGACCAAATACCGAAAAACAGTCTTTCTGTATATCTACCTTGCCAATCACGCCAGAAGTCGAGAGTCATTCTTACGCTGTCCATGAACATTTTCTCTACCTGCAAGAATAGGTTATCCTGCTGGAGAGATTCAATAGCGGGTAGTTTAGGTTTAGCATAAAAACTATAAGTCTTCTGTTTTTTTGCAGGAACATAGTCCTCACTTTGTTTTTCCTCAAGACGATCAGTCATAGTTTTGCTTAAATTGCTAGCTACGGTCGCCAGCGGATTGTTGCTACTCCATAGGCTACGTTGAAGTCTTAGTGGGTGCAGGCTGCGTAGTATTTGAGCAGAGGTCTCATTACTCATAGCCTTTATTAAAGGGCGTAAGTTGTGCTCATAAGCTTGCGTCTGCGACATAGAGTAGCGATGGACAGCTTTAAATGCCTCTTCATCTGTCCGGTCTTCTCCGATGGCTGCCGTTAGATCCTCAAAGGTACGACGCTCAAGATCTACTGAGAAGGTCTTGTCTTGGCCCGAACCTTCCATATTGGTAATATCCATCTCATAAAGACCTGGCGGCAGCACTTCGATCATATCCATGATGGAGGCAATACCTGTATGCTCATGGTTGGCTATTTTTGAGCTAACAAAGATACCCAAATGACCTACTTGTTCATGAATCATATAAATGATGCGTTGACCGCAAATCTCAATGTCTCTCTCGTCAGTATAAGCATCCAAAATCCAGGCTAATGCTTGTGGGGGCGGAGTAATGTCATCACCACGTGAAGCGAAAGCTATAAGAGGTGCTTTAACATTACGTAGGTCAATATTTACTCCCTTTTCGAGCTGCCCTGTGTTACGAGCAATACGATTACCAATAAAGATGTTTTCTACAATCCAACTGATTTCCTCATCATTCATTAAGAAAAATCCACCCCACCAGCGCTCAAAATCGAGAAAACGCTGACGGTTAGCCAGTGGGTTCTTGTATAGATCGTAATACTTTCCTATATAGTTACGATAGGGAGTCATTTGTTCAAAGTTATGAACCAGCCAAGCGCCATCGAATACGCCATTATTCATATCAGCGCTAAGCATAGATAGCCAGGTTCCTCCATTGACACCAGCTTTATAGCGCATGGGGTTGATGCCAACCTCACCGCTCCACGCTGAAACCGGCGCACCATTCATAACAATAGGGCCGGTAATATCTGGATTGGTAGCTGCTAAGATGAGCGCTGCCCAGCCGCCTTGACAGTTACCTATAAGGACGGGCGCTTCAGCCTTAGGATGCCTTTTCTGTACTTCACGGACGAATCTTCCTTCTGCATAAGTGACGTCAGCGATGGTTTGTGTTGGCTCTGGAAGACGTTTAAATGCCACAAAATAGACAGGGTGGCCTTGATTAAGCGCTACCCCGACCTGACTTTCATGCTTAAAACCACCGATGCCAGCACCATGACCCGCTCTAGGATCAATAATGATGTAAGGGCGATTGTCCTCGTTAGTAATCACTCCTGCAGGCGGCGTTATTTTTAGCAGAACATAGTTGGATGGACGCTCGAACTCACTGGCATCCATAATAATTTCATAATCATAATCTAGGACTGGTGGGCACCCGGCTTGTTCATGCTCAAGAAAAATGTCACCACGCTCCTTGAGTACATCGGCGGTTTGCAAGAGGCGTTTGCTACTGTCCGCACTATAGCTTAGCCACTCTTGCCACAGCCTCTCAGGGGTATAGGTTTTTTGCCAGCTTTTAACGATAGCGTTACTATTATCATTCAGGGTCTGTACATTCTCTTGAATTTGTTGCTGGTTTTGCTTTAGATGCTTTGACGTTACTTCAACTAACAAGCTAGCACTATCTTCCATATAGTGTTTTTGGCGGTTAATATCATCCGCAGTCATTTCAGCTTTATAGAAATGGTTATTAACCATATCATGAAAGCTGGGTAGTGTACCTGTAATCCTATGATGGGGATTGTGGAGACTTTGCCACACTTCGGCTTTGTCTGGATTTTCGATGTTTTCTTCAATAATATCTGACATGAATTTTTCCAATTTTGATGATTAGGTAATGCTTTTATGTGATTGAGTATGACACGCCTCTGCAGAGCAAGTTACTAAGTTATTGTTAGCAAACATGAATAGCATTTAGCTATTAACCGAACGCAGTGCCTCATCAGCTCTAACGTGTACGTATTTCCCTGGAGCGTCATCTAGTACATGCCACTCTTTACCTTTATAATCTATACCAGGTTGTCTACTATCTACTTTGTCTGTGCTATGTTCATTAATCCACTCTCCCCAGTGTAGCCACCAGCTTCTATCCTGCTTTTCAGCTTCGGCATACCATTTATTAGGCTCTGCTACATAATCTTCATGAGCATAAAAGCCATATTTACCGGTAGGTGGGTTGATAATACCGGCGATATGACCGGACTCGCCAAGTACAAAAGTAACATCGCCGCCAAGTACTTGCGTGGCTTGATAACTACCTTTCCATTTAGCAATATGATCTTGTAGAGTAGCTACAACATAACTCGGCGTAGTCACTTTGGAGAGATCTATTTTCACTCCATCAAATGCTAGCTTACCTTTTTCGATCATCTTATTGCCCATATATAGCTCACGCAGAATAAAGCTGTGTAGGGCAGCGGTAACGTTGGTGCAGTCAGAGTTCCAATATAAAAGATCAAAAGGCACAGGACGCTCACCTTTTAGGTAGTTTTGTACGTAATAATTCCAGTATAAGCTGTTCTCACGTAATAAGCTAAAAGCAGCGCCCATCATGCGTCCATCGAATACCCCTTGACGCTTGCCTTCTTGCTCAAGAGCATTGACCGTACGCTCGTCAATAAAGACGCCTAAATCACCGGGGTCACTAAAGTCAAATATAGTCGCCCAAAAAGTAGCGCTAGCAATACGATCTGCCTGCTTGTTTTCGGTCAACCAAGATAAAGTTAGCGCTAGGAGCATACCGCCGATACAGTAGCCAATGACGTTGGCATCAGGCTCACCAGTAATCTCTTGAACCACGTCTAAAGCAGTAAGTAACCCCTCGTGCATGTAGGTTTCCATACCGACGTCTTTATAGGTCGGATTGGGGTTGGCCCAAGACATAACAAACACACTGTGACCTTGGTCCAAGGCCCAGCGAATATAGGAGTTCTCTTCTTTTAGATCTATGATATAAAACTTATTAATCCATGGTGGCACGATTAACAAGGGGCGTTTATGAGCTTTGGCTGTAGTTGGCGTGTATTGAATCAGCTCAAACATACGATTACGAAATACCACTTTACCGGGTGTTGTAGCGATGTTCTTACCCAGTTTAAAAGCATCGTGATCGGTCATACGGATACTAAGTACTTGAGCGCTTTTCTCCATGTCTTCTGCTAATTGCTGAAGTCCTTTGATCAAATTTTTTCCACCTGACTCCATGGTTAGCCGCAAAACTTCTGGATTACTCCATAGAAAGTTACTCGGAGCAATGGCGTTTAACCATTGGCGGGTGAAAAAAGACAAACGTTGGCGGGTTTTTTCATCGATACCTTCAGTATTGTCGATGGCATCCATAACCCCATTGACAGTTAGCAGGTAGCTTTGTTTTAAAAAGTCAAAAATAGGATTTTTTGACCAGTCTTCATCTGTAAAGCGTCTGTCCCCTTTTTCTGGAGAAACTAGAGGATCGGTTTGATTGCCTAACGCTTTCATCAAAGTGTTTTGATACAGTTGCAGCTGCTGTTGCCATAATTCCGTTTGTTGCTCAGCTAAGGCGGTTGGACTTTTGTCAGTTACTCCAGTAATAAAATGTTGCCAGCCGTCTACAAGGTTAAACATCAGCGATTGACTGATATTGCTACTGTTGCCTTGGCTCGTTCGCTTTAACGTTTCACTAATAACTCTTTGGGTAAGCTCGTTAAGCGCATTTATATACTGGAAGGCATTTTGACTAGAGTTGGATTGTACAGTTTGATTCTGCTGACTGGTTTGTTCATTTTGCTCTGAATTTGGTGTTTGCTTGGGGCTCATAAAACCACTGAACTGGCTCATGGAGTCTTGCCACAGTTTCATATTGGCTTCAAATGGGTTTAAGGCTTGCTTAGGTGTATGAGGATCAGGTTGATTAAGAACAGCTTGATTAAAAAAAGACTGGTTCAATTCATTAATTTGATTCAATTGATTTAAATAATACTGGCCAAAACTAGTGAAATCAAAAGAATTGTTGGTTGCGCTATGACTCTCATTGTCTTGGTTTTTGCTGTCTTGGCGTGAGTCGTGTGGATTAGTTTTGGTATGGTCTTGGTTTGAGGAATCATCAGATCGCTGGTTGGTCATATTGGCATCCCTGTTTATATTTCGGTTATACAAAAGAGCAGGTACATACACTGCTAGTACAATAGAAAAAAGGCGGGAAAGTACTTGCTAACCCACCTCTTAAATAGTTGTAATCATTAAATATTACCACTACATGAGTATCATGATTATGTAATATTTCGCTGGTGACAGTCGATAGGACGGCAATACCAACGATTAAGTTTATTGATAATCACTATGTTTATAGTAGTTATAATTATTTATTAGCAGACTTTCCAGTATTAGTGCTACTGCTACTGGTATTGCTACTACTATTAGTCTTTTTAGTATCGGTATTTTTACTGGTAGCCGCTTTTGCAGCTTTTGAGGCTTGCTCAGTCGCTTGCTCAGCCATTTTGCTCATATTTGCTGTATATTCTTGAGCTGTCTTCGAAGCTTGGTCTGCCGTTTTTTGCATATTAGCTTGCATTTGCTCGTTAGTTTGACCGTAAACGTCGCCCATAACCTGCATAATCTCATCATGCATGCTACTACCAAGCTCAGTCATACGCTGTGCATCTGCTAGCATTTTTTGACTGATATTATTAATCATTTCAGCTTGTTTGTTACTGAAGTTCTCAGCAGACTCAGGAGAGTCTATCTCAGAAACTTGACGCATATTCTCTAAACCCATCTCTGCGTAGGATTTAATAGTGTTGAGTGAGAACTCGGTCATCATTTCAGCATTTTTTAAAAAAGCTTGATTCAGTTTGGTCCAAGGTTCGAACATCTTTTGGGTGCTCTCATTGAACTGATTCATATAATCTTGAGGGGTCTGCTGTGACATGTTATTTCTCCATGTATTAGGGGTTAAAAGTAAATGAGGGGTAAAGGGATTAAGTAACATACTCATTAAATGAGTGGTTAAAAAGATACTACTTAATGTCTGTATTAAGACATATATTGGCCGCCGTTAACTGATATAGTCTCACCGGTGACAAATACAGCTTCTTCACTGATAAGGTACATACAAGCGGCAGCAATTTCGTTTGGGCTTGCCAAGCGATTCATCGGAATAGTTTGTTTGATTTTGTCCATAATGTGGTCGGGTACACTTTCTACCATAGGGGTATGGGTGTATCCAGGAGCGACCACGTTTGCGGTTACCATTGATGAGGCACCTTCATAAGCTAGGGCTTTGGTAAAGCCAATAATACCAGCTTTAGTGGCAGAGTAATTTGTTTGACCATACTGACCACGTAAGCCATTTATAGAACTAATATTGACAATGCGTCCTGTTTTTTGTTCAAGCATTTTGGTAAAGACCGGATGAACAACGGTGTAGAGAGAAGTTAAATTGGTATCAATGACTTCTTTCCACTGCTCAAAGCTCATTTTTCTAAAGCTACTGTCACGAGTGATACCTGCGCCATTTATCAAGGCATGAATAGTATCATACTTATCAATAGCTTGCTGAATGGCTGCCATTGCTGTTTCGTGATCGCTAAGATCAACGGCCACAAATTCAATGTTGTCCGAATCGAGTTTGTTTTCTTCACACCATTTTTTGGTACGCTCTGGATCCTCTTTACTTAAGGTCGCGATAATATGGTAATCAGCCGCTAGTAGTTTGTCACAGATAGCAGTACCAATGCCACCAAGTGCCCCTGTTACTAAAGCGACCTTTTTGTCTGATACATTTGCTTGTGACATAGTCAATCCTCTCCATAATTAATAAATGTAGCACTCAGTAAATGAGTTTACAGCTGTACTTCATAGTATCTCATAGTAAAGCCCATAGTATTGTTAACAATCCATTATAATTTGTATGGAATTAGTTTTAAAGAAACAACAAAAGTTTTTAATGCCATGCTTTCGTGAAGGTAATATGAAGGGGTGTGAAGACGCTAGCCGTACTAGCTATATTATCGATGAGATTAGGCAAATAGATGGTTAAGTGAGGGCTATAGGTATATTCAGTAAGCTTGGCTGCTAGACAGTAAAAGTGCAGTCCTTAATCAAATGAATATCCACCTGCAGTTTTCTTGCTACATACACTGTCACTTTGATTTAAAAAGTAAAGCATTGCTTATATTAATCAACATAAGCAATACTTTAGTTGCCTTTATTACTTTTTCGCTCGCATACTATTTAAAATCAAAGCTTTTAGTAAGCTAATCGCCATTAAAATAATAATAAATGAGAACGGGATAGCAGCAATAATCATTGCTGAGGTAATGGCATTGAGTCCGCCAGCTAATAATAAAGCAGCTATCACAGCGGTCAAAGCCACAATCCAGATCAAGATATGTTTGGTTCTATCTTTGACTTTGATCTCGCCTGCTGCATTGATGATATTGACGACTAATATCGCGGAATCAGCCGAGGTGACTAAGTAGGTGAGTAGTAGTACAACGACCATAACAGATACAGCGATAGCCATAGTGGGCTGCAGCATAAAGCCTATAATCTCAAACAGCTGCGCAGTCACTCCTGAGTCAAATATCTGACCACCAGCGATACCGCTTAGCTCCAAATCAATACCCGTACCACCAATCAAAGAGAACCAAATAAAGAGCGTCAGGCTAGGCGCGACGATACCAATTAGGCCAAACTCGCGAATGGTACGGTTTTTAGAGATACGCGCCAAAAACATACCGACAAAGGGCGCAAAAGCAATCCACCATGCCCAATAAAAAATAGACCAGCTAGTCTGCCAACCACCAAGCTCAGTATTCGGATCCCATACGGTAAACATCATCGCCGGTAGATTAATAATATAGTTAAAAATTCCTTTGCCGAGCATCTCTAAAGCAAACATCGTTGCGCCAAAGATTAAGAAGAAAGCCAGCAGCAAAATGGAGAGTACCATATTGATATTACTGAGCCATTTTACGCCGCGGCCCACTCCTGACAGCGCAGAGGCAGTCGACAAGCACATGACTATAAATAAAGACAATAAGAGCGCGCCCGTCGTTGGTTCAGGACTCACCGCACTCGTCACCAGCCACTCAGCACCAGTGATACTGTATAAGCCTGAGGCAAAAGTGCTCAGACCCACTCCAATGGTTTGCGAAATCCCAAAGATAGTGGCAATCACCGCTGAGATATCAATGATATCGCCAAGCTTACCCTCTAAGTGCTTACCAAATAGCGGGTTCAATGCTGAGCGCATGGTCAAGGGCAGGCCACGGGCATAACTAAAAAATGCCAAGCAGATACCCACTAAGCTATAAGTCGCCCAAGCACTAAGGCCCCAATGCAAGAAAGAGTAGCGATAAGCGGCAGTTAAAGCTTCCTCGCTTCTTGGCATCACCACGCCCTCAACAGGTGCTATGGTATTCGCGGCGATTTGCTCTTGATAAACTGCAAAGACATCCGCGCCTTCAGGTAGCCTAATACCGTTATTGGTTAGCGCCGTCACAATCAAATCTTTGGACATGATAGTTTCGGGGTTACTGGCCAGATGCCAAAGTGGTTCAGCGGCACTGTAAGTCAATACTCCAATACCAATGCCCGCTCCAAAGATCATAGAAAACCATGAAAAATTCGAAAACTCAGGCCTGCCATTGGGGTCAACTCCAAGCTTGGTACGCCCAAATGAGGGCCACAATATAACCGTTAGGCAGACAACAATATAAAAGGCGATAGCGTAAGTGTAATATCCATTAAGATTGGCATAGGACCAATCTTTTATAGCGCTAAGCGTCATACCGGAGCGCTCAATATCACTCAGTATCCAAATGACAACTAAGGCGATTAAGGCAAGTGAGGTCAAGACCACGAAGCGATTAAAGCCTTCAAAAAAACCGCTATCTTGAGTTTTGATATTTAACTTTTTTGATGGAGAGTGAATAGCCATAGCTGTTCCTCAATATGCAAAACGAATTACATATTTTGATTATTTAGTGAGAAAAGACGAGCCAATGGCTTTTTTACATAAGCGCTTCTCATTTGCCAAATTTATTTGGTTCAATTGACTGGTATTAGATTGTTAAAGAGCGTTATTTCTTAAAATAAGTTAAAATTTTTTAAAACAAAAAAGCCCCAAGTAAACGAATACTTGAGGCGAAAAAATGTTGAAACCTTATGGTCAAATGTATTTTTTTAAATATGGCGCAGCGGACGGGACTCGAACCCGCGACCCCCGGCGTGACAGGCCGGTATTCTAACCAACTGAACTACCGCTGCTTATCTCGTACCTTAGCATCTTACTCCTAACAGAGCCCACTTGCTAATAAGTGGTGGGTGATGACGGATTCGAACCGCCGACATTCTGCGTGTAAGGCAGACGCTCTACCAACTGAGCTAATCACCCTAAGAAGCGTATAAAAAAGCACTGCTTTTTTAGCTTCGCAAGAGAATTTTCCTTAAAGGGAAAATTCTAAAAACTATAATATCTAGAGCTGTCACCCTCTAAATAGGATTTCCAACAGCTCAAAAGCTATTAAAGCCCCTTGCTGTGGGTGTGTATTATATACATTTACATTAGCCTGTCAAATACTATTTGATAAATTGAGCAAATAATTATCAATAAGCGTTAAGATAAGCTATTTATACGTGCTACCGTTACTCTCAAATAAGAAAGTACAGCCATTGTTATGAGAAACCGATTATCCTAAAGTCTATTTAAGATAGAATGGGCTATTAAAAGTATATTTATCAATTGAAACTAGCTGCTAACATCAACTTTAATATTTTATAGATCATTATGGAGACATACATAAACGTTTTAACTACTGGGCAGCAGTTTGCATCGTGGACATGGGGCAATTTTGCTGGGTTAGGTCTGATATTACATATTATCCTCATGGTGGTGATGACCTTGCGGATTGTATCGATACAGCGCAATATTGGGGTATCGATTGCATGGATAGCAGTGCTTTATACGTTGCCCCTAGTTGGTT
The DNA here is from genome assembly GCF_904846315.1 of Psychrobacter jeotgali. Classification (NCBI taxonomy): domain Bacteria; kingdom Pseudomonadati; phylum Pseudomonadota; class Gammaproteobacteria; order Moraxellales; family Moraxellaceae; genus Psychrobacter; species Psychrobacter jeotgali. The sequence goes on along the minus strand of NZ_CAJHAF010000001.1, from coordinate 1,342,144 downwards.
TTATTGCTTATATCTTGCTGGGTGAGCCGATGATTGGGCGTCGCTATCGTGAGCGTATGGACGAAGCTAGTCTGTTGATGAGCAATATGGCAGCACGTGAGCGATTGATATTTGATCAGGGTCAAGACCTTATTCCTGATAATTATCGCGGGGTTAGCCTCATTGGTACTAGTAAAACTGGATTTGGGGTGTTCTCTGACCATAAAATGCAGCTACTAACTTCACCGCAAACGCTCTTTGATCGCCTTATTAACGATATCAATAATGCTAAGCGTAACATTTTGATAGAGTTCTATATTATTTATCCCAAAGGTCAGGTTTTAGACGTTCTTGAGGCTTTAAAGGCAGCAGCTAAACGTAGAGTAGAGTGTCATATATTGGCTGATAGTGTGGGGAGCTTTAGCTTTTTTAATAGTCAATCGCACCGAGAGCTTGAGCGGGCAGGGGTGTTTGTCCATCAATCCTTGCCCGTAGGCTTATTCAAGACCTTATTTAAACGTTCAGATTTGCGCAATCATCGCAAAATCATCGTTATCGATGGTTATATCGGTTATACCGGCAGTTTTAATTTGGTTGATCCTGAGTTTTTTAAACAAAATAAAAATGTAGGGCAGTGGATTGATGTCATGATGCGCAGTGTTAGTCAGCAGCCAGTGAGCATTTCGACGGCTATGACCAAGGTAGTGGTGACTGATATTAGCGCTGAGAGTAATGATAATTTGAATGCGCTCAATCAGCGTCTGAATAACTATACCCGTAAGCTTTATATATCGAATCCAACCATTAATGAGATTAATAGTCGAGTCAGGGTACTAAGCGATGAGCTGGATAACTATATCCCAATGGAGACCGGCTCGACCTCTATTGCGATACCGCAAAAGCCGGTAGTTGATAATGTCATAGCCCAGCTTATTCCTTCAGCACCGCAGCTCACAGGACATGTCATTTATAATACTTTAGTGACCCTCATTCACCGTGCTAATAAACGTATTCATATCACTACCCCTTATTTTGTCCCCGATGAAGCCTTATCAGGAGCGTTGATGACCGCTGCCAAGCGTGGTTTGGACGTCACTCTTATCATTCCTGAAAAGGTCGATTCATTTTTGGTGCAACATGCCTCCCAGGCTTATTATCAGGAATTGCTAGAAGCTGGAGTAAATATTGCGCTGTTTAGAGGGGGGTTGTTACATGCCAAAATGGTAGTGATAGACGATGATTACTGTTTGTTTGGCACCGTTAATATTGATATGCGCAGCTTTTATTTGAATATGGAAGTCAGTCTGGCCATTTATACCCCAGAGATGGTTGCTCAAATAGCGGATTGCCAGCAGGCTTATCTGCAGAACTGCCATTATTTACAATTAGAAGAGTGGCAAAAGCGGCCCTATTATCAGTATTTATTCGATAATGTTATCCGCCTGTTTAGTCCTTTGCTATAATTTTGATTTATATTTTGAAGGATACGCCGCTTTTATGTCTGCTAAATCAGCTACTGTGACAAAAACACCTATTGAAGCTATAGCGGATAGCTATTGGCAAGATTACGTAATGGTTCGTCCTATTGATAGCAGTTGTAGTAATAGCGTGGCTTACGAAACTGAGCTGAGGAGCTGTCAATTAGATGAGACCTTGATAAGCTTGCAGCGCGTAGATGATTTATTATTAACAATACGCCGCAATCATATCAAAGCGGGCACTTTAGTTGAAAAAGAGCTATTAGCTGATGAGCGTTATCGTCATTTATTATTGTTTTTGGCATTTTATGCAGGGCGCGTATTAGCGAAACAGTGGCAACATGTACCTCATTGGTATGAAGTCTCTGAGCTGCGTAGCCTTTATCCGCAACTGCCGCTAAGCGCTGATAATTTTTATCATCGAATGGCGGTATGCTATCGTAATGATGTTAACCACGATAACAGTAATGCTAATGCTAATGCAGAGCTATTTTTTGCTTTAGAGCCCATAGGGTTACGCTTATTTGGGAGTGTTGATAGAAAGTTCTTAGCGGTACAAGGCGGGCAGGTTGCCAATGGTCTCTATCAAGCAGTAACGGCACGTTTGCCGGCCACCAATCAAAATCTCCCTCCAGTAATCCAAGAAATACCAGCTTCAACTAATGATGGCGGCATCAAAGTACTAAAGGCGAAAATGACGCCTAATCACTCATCAATAGCTAAGCCATCACTTAAATCAGTACCGCAAGAGAAAAAAATAACGCCAACACCTGAGATATTCACGCAGCTATTAGTAGAGCTAGATGAGATTGAGATGCTGCAAAATATAGGCGATCATGACTATCAGCGCGCGCGAAAAGTTTTAGATCAATTTGAGCGTCATATAGCTCACCAAAATAAACCGCGCGCTCAAGTGCTGTTTGCAGCATCGCATCGAGAGGCTCGCCAGCAAGCGCTTAGTATTCTAAAACAAGCCGCTAGCGATGGTCACACCAGTGCCATGCTGCGTCTAGCAATGTATGAGTTATTAGGTGAGGGACTGCTAGATAATCAAAAGGCTAGCCGCGAAGCCGGAACGGCTTGGGTCAAACAGGCCGCTGATAAGCAAGATAGCCGTGCTCAGCGTTTATTAAGTAAAATGTATTACCAAGGCGTCGGCGTGCCGCAAGACATCGATGAAGGGCAGCTATGGCTCGAGCGCGCTGCTAAAAATGGTCATCTCGAGGCGGCTGATTTGATTGAAAAATGGCAGCAAGCCCAAACTCTTATCCTAACTCAGAAACAAGAACAGCACAGCATCAAGCGTTACCAGCTATTAATTGGGGCAGTTGTGGCAGGCTCGCTGTTGCTGATGGTACTTATATAGCCTTAATTTATAACCTTAATTCCCTTAAACTTCTATCACTTATCAATCTGGGCTTATTTATGCCATCTTCTTCTATGCCACCAAAACATCCAGCAGCTGAAAATCAGCCACTGAATCATACTGTAGCGATGAGAACACCTGTTCATCCACCTTGGTATTATCGCTTGGTTATCAGCCTATTAAAGCCTTTATATCGTTTGCAAGTATGGCAACGCTCGCATAAACGAGATAATTATCAACAAGAAGTCGCTCAACGCTTTGGCAAGCACTATCCGCCGCGCCCTATGGCTGACGCTCGCTTGCAAAATATTCAAACCATTAATTCTCAAGTAAATAGTGCTAATTTGGATATCAAAAACCAAGTGATTTGGTGTCATGCGGTATCGCTAGGTGAAACTAATACTATTGCGCCATTACTAGATGCTTTGATAGCCAAGGGTTATCAGGTTTGGCTCACCAATACTACGCAAACTGGCTATGCTAGAGGGGCGAGCCGTTTTGCTGATGAGATTGAGCAAGGGTTTATGAGCCATAGCTATGTACCGGTAGACTCTCCAGCAGTGATTAAGACTTTTTTGGCGCATGTGCAGCCGATTGCTGCTTTATTTGTGGAGACTGAGCTGTGGGCAAATATCCTCATCGAGCTATCCACACAACGTATTCCAAGTATTTTGGTCAATGGGCGCTTATCAGCTGCGTCGTTTACTCGCTATCAAAAGATTGCTGCTGTCAGTGCTAGTATGATGCAGAACCTTACTTTAATCATTGCTCAAGATGAAGACTCTGCCAAACGTTTTGAACAATTAGGCGCAAGTCCAGCGCAGATACATACGGCCGGCTCTCTTAAATGGGTAATTAATACACCCAAACCTACCCATCAAATCCATGCTAGAGCTAATGACACTGCTACCGAGCTCGAATCATCACAACCGACCAAGCCTGATCTTACCCACCTAAACCGTCCTGTATGGATAGCCGCCAGTACGCATAGTGGTGAGGAGAGGACGGCATTATCTTGGCATCAGCAGTTATTGACCGTTCCTGAGCTGAAAAATACTTTATTGATTATCGTCCCACGCCATCCTGAGCGCTTTGACGAAGTAGCGGACTTGATTAAACAAGCAGGGCTACAGATGGCGCGGCGTAGTACCAATGATGCTATTAGTGCTCAAACGCAAGTATATCTGGCTGATACCATGGGCGAGTTGATGCACTGGTATGCGCAGGCTGATGTGGCGCTGGTTGGCGGCTCCTTGGTAGATATTGGTGGTCATAATCCAGTGGAGCCCGCTAGTGTGGCAACGCCAGTAATCATGGGTCAATATACTCAGTCTTGCCAAAGTGTCGTCGATCAGCTCGCTAGTGTGGGGGCGTTATATCAACCTAATAATAACTTTTACCAAGCGCTTAATATGGAGCAGAATATAAAGAGTATAGAGAATAGTAAAGATCTACAAAATGAACAACTGACCTCCGGCTCACCAGTCATAGAGGACACTGCACTTATTTATCAGCAGTTGCAGTTTTGGCTTAGCGAGCCAGAGTTGGCTCAACAGGCAGGACAGGCTGGAGAACAAATGACGGTGCAACAACAAAATGTCCTTAGCCGTCAGTTAGCGTTGATTGAAGATGTCGTCGGGAAGGCTATAAAGTAAACCCTAAATAAAACTGTCACGTGCTGCTGGGATTAATTTTACGCAGCCTCTGTCAGCGCAGACACAGCACGCAAGTAAAATTAGTCCCAGCAGCGCTATTTAGTCCCAGCAGCGCCATATTGTGCCGTTTTTAAATTATCTTAACTATAAGTAGCAAAGTTTATGAACTGTCTTTTATTGCCTGCCGATCATTTCTCGTCATCCAGCGCTTATATCGATGACCCCGTACAAATTACCCATATTTATAAAGTGTTGGGAGCACAAGTAGGCGATAGCCTAAAAATAGGACAACTGGAGGGAAATTTAGGTAGCGCTATTATCGATAGCATGACTTTGGATCATATTCAGTTAAAGGAGGTGCAGTTAGATAGCTTGCCACCGCCAAAGCTTAACGTCAGCGTTATCTTAGCGCTACCACGACCTAAAGTGCTGCGCCGTTTGATTATGGATATGACCGCCCTGGGTGTAAATGATATCGTATTAATTAATAGTTACCGAACGCAAAAAAGCTATTGGCAAAGTCCGTTATTATCACGTTTAGACGAGTTTGTACTAGAGGGATTGCAACAAGGGATTGATACAGTAAAACCTACTATTAGCCTACAAAAACGTTTTAAACCGTTTGTGGAAGATAAGCTGGAAAGTCTAATTGAGGGGTCACCTGCAATCGTAGCGCATCCTTATAGTGAGCAGTCATTAGCGCAATACTTACAGCAATTAGCTTTCAATGAGTGCTCTGATACAGATTCTAGTATAGACAAAAAGCTACCCAAAGTGGTCTGTATTGGTGCTGAGGGCGGCTGGATTGATTATGAAGTTGACTTGTTAAAGGCGCAAGGTTGTCAGGCCGTTAATATAGGCTCGCGTATCTTACGTACAGAAGCTGCCGTCAATGTCATTTTGGGTCAATGGTTATTACATAGTTGAACAATATATATCAGGGAAAAATAAAAGGTCATTCAACAAGTAAACTCATTTAGCCAGTCAAACAAAGTTATTGATAATTACTATCATTTGTATTAGTATGTTGCTGTTAGATTTCATCATACTTTATATTCGTCTACTCACTTATTATCAATTTGGGTTAGTAGCCTACATTTACCCTCTTATATATCTGCTGCACTATCCTGGAGAAAACGATGTCATTGAATGCGATCACAGAATCATTATCTTTTAACCGTCCTGTCAAGGCTACCTTATCTGTTGCCGTATTTGGCATGATGTTGGGGCTGGCAGGATGTAATAATGCGTCTACTCCTGAGCAGAATACTGATACAGAGACGCCAGTAGGTGAGCAAGAGGTGGTGGTTGATAGCACAACCGCTAGCAGTACTGATGATCAAACCGTTACCATTTATTCTTCACGCAATGAGCAATTGATCAAGCCATTATTAGATCGCTATACCGAGCAGACTGGCGTTAAGATTGAGCTGGTAACCGATAAAACAGGTCCATTGATGGCTCGTTTGCAAGCTGAAGGCGACAATACACCAGCTGACATACTATTAACGGTTGATGCCGGTAACTTATGGCAAGCAGGCGAACAAGGTCTATTGCAGCCAGTAGCCTCTACCGTGCTTGAGTCTAACGTTCCTGCGAAGTATCGTGATCCAGCTGGTCATTGGACTGGACTATCCCTACGTGCCCGTACTATCTTTTATGATCCTACTAAAGTTGATGCGGATCAGTTATCTACTTATGCCGATTTGGCGGATCCAAAGTGGAAAGGCAAGCTGTGTTTGCGTACCTCAAAAAAAGTCTATAACCAATCGCTGGTTGCCAGTATGATTGAGCATTTAGGCGCTGAACAAACCGAACAGGTCATTCGTGGTTGGGTAGATAATTTAGCAACTGACGTTTTCAGTGATGATACTAGCTTATTAGAAGCTATTGCTGCTGGTCAATGTGAAGTGGGCATCGCTAACAGCTACTATTATGGTCGTATCCTTGATGAAAAGCCTGACTTTCCAGTAGAGATATTTTGGGCTAACCAAGGTACAACCGGTACCCATGTTAATATCTCTGGCGCTGGTGTAGTAGCAGGATCTGACAATCCAGATGGCGCATTAAAATTGATGGAATGGCTGTCTTCAGATGAAGCTCAAGGTATTTATGCCAGCGCTGACAAAGAATACCCTGTGAAGCAAGGTATTGATGAGTCTGAGCTACTTAGATCTTGGGGCACTTTTAAGCAAGACGATATTAATGTGCAAAAATTTGGCTCTTTGCAAACCCAAGCTATTCAAATGATGGATAAAGCAGGCTATAAATAATCGTTCCTAATAAATCTATCGGTTGCTTGCGCAGCTGATGTGGTAATAATTTTATGATGACAACGCCAAATGTGTCCGCTAATCCAGACGACACGGTTAGCACTGACAGCCAAGCGGTTAGCCCAGACCATACTGTGCGTAAGCGCATCACTTCAAAATCAGTCCTAGGACTGATTTCGTTGTTTATGCTGGTACCGATTGCTATTGTGTTGCTCTCTTGGCTGCAGCCGCCGGCTGACATCTGGACGCATATGCGTGAATATGTATTGCCGCAAGTCCTAAAAAATACGGCGATTTTATTGCTGATGGTAACGGTGATTGCCGGTAGTATTGGTACTGCGCTGGCATGGATGACCAGTATGTACCGCTTTCCAGGCCAGCGTTTTTTCTCATGGGCACTCATGCTACCGCTGGCGATGCCCGCTTATGTATTGGCCTTTGTTACCGTGGGTATTGTAGATTTTAGTGGGCCTCTACAGACGATGTTACGCGATATGGGTATGACTACAGCTATTCCCTCTGTCCGTAATGTATGGGGCGCAGGTTTAATATTGTCATTAGCCTTCTATCCTTATGTCTATCTATTAGCTCGCCAAGCCTTTTTATCGCAAGGGCGACGGGCTATCGAAGCCGGTCAAATGTTAGGGCTTAGCCGTAGCCGAGTGTTTTTCCGATTAGCATTACCGCAAGCGCTACCGTGGATTTTAGGCGGTTTATTACTTGCTACTATGGAGACTTTGGCTGACTTTGGAGCCGTATCGGTATTTAATGTCGATACTTTTACTACGGCTATTTACAAAGCGTGGTTTGGCTTTTTTAGTCTAACTACGGCCGCTCAATTAGCTGCCTTACTTATTGGGGTCATATTTATCGTGGTGCTCTTTGAGCAGTATTGGCAAGCACGGCGCGGCAATGCCATCACTCAAGGTAGTACTCGTCGCTTTGAGGCCAGTAAACCTGCTAAAATAGCCATGAGCTTGCTATGTAGCGTAGTATTTTTAATTGCCTTTTTAGTGCCGTTCTTGCAACTCATATATTGGACCGCAACTAATTTTCGCCAAGATTTTGATGCGCGTTATATCGACTTTGTGACTAATAGCCTTATGATTGCCAGTATGACTACGCTGCTTATTGCGGTTTTGGCGATTATTATTGCGTGGATTAAGCGCCAATATCCGGATAAATCGACCAAGCTGATGGTCACTTTAGCCAATTTAGGCTACGTGGTTCCGGGTACGGTGCTGGCGGTTGGGGTCTTTATTCCCATTGCTTGGCTGGACAATCAGCTGATTGGTTTTGGTATTACTTCACAGCAAATTCTCTCAGGCAGCGTTATTGTGATGCTCTTAGCTCTGTCCACTCGCTTTATGACCGTTAGCTTTCAGCCAATAGACCGCCAACTGCAGCGCTTAACTGTCAATCAAGAAGCGGCTGCTAAATTACTGAGTGATAGTCCGGTTCAGCGCTGGCGACAAGTGGTATTACCGGTGCTTAGTCCGGGTGTGCTGACCGCTTTATTAATGGGTTTTGTAGAGGTCATGAAAGAAATGCCTATCACTTTAATGACCCGTAGGCAAGGTTGGGACACGCTTGCTGTACGCGTGTTTGAGATGACCAGTGAAGGGATGTGGGGCCGCGCCGCCTTGCCAAGTTTACTGATAGTGCTGGTCGGTCTGATTCCTGTTTGGATATTACTGCGTCAAAGTGATAAAACCAGTTAATCGCCGCAGCACTGTATCGTTTTTAAAGTGAATCAGCTCACAAGTCTCTTGTGAATGTTGTATATGACCCAAATATAGTATGGTGTCTCTCAATTGTTTTACCTAATTGCTTTTAACCTATTGGTACCGTCTATGCCTACTGATCTAATGAATAATGTGACAGACCAAAAAATGCCTACTAAACATAAGAAGGTAACTACTGCAGCACAAGTGCATGATGCTAAGGGTTCGGTAGCTGCAGCATCGACGGTATCAAAGAACGGTGATCAGCACGTTAATTATGCTAATAACTCACTACCTGATGATAGGGATAAAAAAAGCGCGGATAAACCTTATCTGACCGTAAAAGATTTAGTAGTAGGTTATGACGATGTCACAGTAGTTAATGGACTCTCGTTAAATTTACAACAGGGCGAGATTGGTTGTTTTTTGGGTTATAGCGGCTGCGGAAAAACCACAGCCTTACGAGCGATTGCAGGGTTAGAGCAAAGCCAACACGGTTCGATTTACTTAAATGGTCAGCGCTTGACTCATAAGAGTGCCCGTAAATCTTTTGCGGTGGCGCCCGCTAAGCGCGGTATGGGCATGGTCTTTCAGGACTATGCTTTATTCGGTCATTTAAGTGTCAAAAAGAATATCGCTTTTGGTTTGAATAAATGGTCAGCGGCAGATGCCAAAGCACGGGTGAGCGAGATGTTAGCCTTGGTCGAGTTGACTGAGCATGCGGATAAACGTCCAAATGAGCTCTCTGGTGGTCAACAGCAGCGAGTAGCATTAGCACGCGCGCTGGCACCCAAGCCAAAATTATTATTATTAGATGAGCCCTTCTCCAATCTTGATGTGATGCTGCGAGAATCGCTTGCCATGAGCGTGCGTGATATTTTAAAACGTACTAATACTACGGCGATTTTGGTGACTCATGACCAAAATGAGGCTTTTGCTATTGCTGATAAAGTAGGGGTCATGCATCAAGGTAAATTGGTACAATGGGCAACACCTAGTAAGCTTTATCATGAGCCTGTTAGCCCCTTTGTTGCTGAATTCGTTGGTGAAGGGGCTATGATAGATGGCATTATTAAAGAAGGGCATGTTGAGACCGCACTGGGTGATATCTATCGGCGCATGGAGATCTATGATGAATCAGGACAGCCGCAATACTGCGAGTATGATTATCCTAATGGAACGCCTATTAAAGTGCTAGTACGCCCTGATGATATTATTCATGATGATGAAAGTACCCAGACGGCATTGGTGGTTGGACGAGTATTTCGTGGCGCTAACTATCTGTATCGTTTGCAACTAGACAATGGACAAACGGTTTTGTCACTAGTGGCTAGCCATCATAATCATGAAATCGGCACCCACATTGGTATCTTACCTATACTTGAGCACGTGGTGGTATTTGATGAAAAAGACATCAATGCCACGACTTGGTCAGAGTACGATAGGATATAAACTACTTTTAAATCAAAAAACTATCGTTAGTATGACGACTGGCCAATATATGCAAATAACGCCCAAGCCATTTATAAGGCTCCTGGCGTGAGTAGCGTAACTCCATTTCTATAACGGCTTCTGGGTCATTATGGCCACCACGCTTTAGCGGAGCGTAGTCATGAAAGACTCGTAAGCCACTCGTGAGTATTGTTTTATATTGATGCTGTTGCAACCAAGACTCCACCTCCTGCCGTGCGACCGGATGGTTCGGAGTCAAGCTTTTCTTATTGTCCGCTTTATAATCTTGATTATTAAGCAGGTTAAAGTTACCCATAATCAGGTTACGATAATCAAAGCTAGCAGGATTGTAAAAACATAACGATAACCCGCCATTCTCAGTCAGCTGACGATCAAAGAAGTCCATAATTTCCGCAGGCTCTGCCAGCCATTCCAGCAAAGCGTGACACAAAATTAAATCGAATTTATTGCTATCTTGATCTAGAGATTGGCTTGAGTGGTCTGTACTTAATTTATTTTCAAGCTGTTGATAAGGACAGGCATACCAAGTGATATCGAGATTCTTATCCTTTTTATCCGCATGAGTTTTTGCCTTAGCTAACATGTTCTCCGAGATATCATTAATGACCACACTGTGACCCTGAACGGCAAGCTCTATGGCGATTTGCGCCAGTCCTGCCCCCACATCTAAGACCCTTAAGGGTCGTCCCAAATCCTTGCTCGTTTGCTCAGTATATTCAAAAATATCACGGCGCAAAACCGCCAGCCTAATCTGACCTTTTAAGCCACCATAGACCTTTTTTTCAAAGTGATCAGCAATCGCCTCAAAACTGCGATCGGTTCGGTGCTCTGTGAGCGCTTCAGTTTGGCTATTATTATTTATCATTGTTTATCGTTAATCTCGATAAGAAATTAGTTTGCATAAGCAGTTGAATTTAATGATTATTGCTAAAGGTTTTTTATGAACAGGTTCAGCGCCGGCGTTTAAGCACCCACTGAAATATCAGTTTGGATACCGTGATAATGACAAAGACCACGGCTATAAATATCCAGATACCAGTATCTTGCAAATTCTGCTGATAGACTTGGGTGAGATATACGGATAAAGCTATAGCAACCAATAATGAACCCCAGCGGATAAAGGGGAGTGCGCGGTTATTATGAGCGGGAAAATGGTGCGCGTAGTCGCTAGAAAAGCTATATAGCACCATCGCTAATATCCAAATAATTGCTAAAACGATGTCCATAATATTAATACCTATTTGTAGAGCGCAGTATGTTGTGTATATATTGCAAAACCCTAATGGTTTAATCCCCACTCAATACAGGTTTGCCCGCTGAAGATTTGCCAAACGAATGACGCAAAGCACTTTTTATTATGATTGGTGAAGCTTTAATGAATAAATGGGATGCTACTACTGTGGTACCTAGTGTGCAAGGTAATTTTGTGGTTAATCTTTGAGATAGACCCCTAATACGCTCTCTAAAAATAATTAAAATATCCGGTTTAAGTTCTCGTAAATAACACGGAGAATCCTTGATAGCTTGACTTTGGTTTATTGCAGTCAAATCACCATGGATAGCGCTTACTGTGAGTAATTTTGCTTGATTTTAATAGCGTATAGATACCCCCAAGTAGGCAAATTTGTGCTAAAATAGCTTCTTTTATTCAACATTAAAACTATCGCCATTTTCCTATTATTTTTACAGGCAGCAACACTTTTTAGGGTCAGGATATTTATAACATAACGGTGCGTTTGCGCCGTTATTTCTGATAATTAGACAGTGATGTGATTGTGAATAGCAAATACTAGAGAGTGGATGTGAGTGAAGGAACGTATATGAGCGAATCGGTCAGTCCTATTGCCATCGTAGATGAGTTGAAACAGTCCTATTTGGATTATGCGATGAGCGTGATTGTCTCACGCGCGCTACCTGATGTGCGTGATGGGTTCAAGCCAGTACACCGCCGTGTGATGTATGCGATGCACGTGTTGTCCAATGATTATAACAAGCCTTATAAAAAGTCAGCACGTGTAGTCGGTGATGTCATCGGTAAATATCACCCACATGGCGATAGTGCCGTCTATGACGCTATCGTACGGATGGCGCAGGACTTCAGCTTGCGGTATCCGATGGTCGATGGTCAAGGTAACTTTGGTTCAATCGATGATGATCCACCGGCAGCGATGCGTTATACCGAAGTGCGTATGACCAAGTTAACCCATCAAATGCTCGCCGATTTAGATAAAGATACCGTCGACTGGGAAGATAACTACGATGGTTCTGAGCGCATGCCCAGCGTGCTGCCCGCACGCGTTCCAAACCTGTTAGTCAATGGTGCAACCGGTATCGCTGTAGGTATGGCGACCAATATGGCACCGCATAATTTAACTGAAGTGATTAATGCTTGTTTAGCTTATGCCGAGAACCCACAAATATCCGGTGAAGAGTTAATGATGCATATCTCAGGCCCTGATTTCCCTACAGGAGGGATCATCTACGGCCGTGCTGGTATTCAAGACGCTTATCGCACCGGTAAAGGTCGCCTGCATGTCCGTGGACGCTATCATATTGAAGCTATGAGCGATACCGGTGTCAACCGAGATCGTGAGCGCATTGTCTTTACCGAAGTTCCTTATCAAGCCAATAAAGCCAAGCTCATTGAGCGTATTGCTGAGCTGGTACGTGATAAGAAAATTGAGGGTATTACTGAGATTCGTGACGAGTCTGACAAAGACGGTATGCGTATCGCTATTGATCTGCGCCGGGGAGAAACGGCTGAAGTTATTGTTAATAATTTATTCTTGCAAACCCCGCTTGAGACTAGCTTTAGTATCAATATGGTGGCACTCGACAATGGTCAACCTAAGCTTTTGACCTTGCGTCAGCTGATCGCCGCCTTTGTGCGCCATCGCCAAGAAGTAGTGACCCGCCGTACTATTTTTGAGCTTAATAAAGCGCGCGTACGTGGACATTTGCTCGAGGGTTTGACTGTAGCATTGGCCAATATTGACGATATTATTGCTACGATCAAAGCTTCTGCCAATCGCGGTGAAGCTCGTGAGAGTTTGCTTGATAATACTTGGGGTTCGGGTAGCGTGGTTGCTATGTTAGAAGCGGCTGGCAGTCAGTCAGTACGCCCTGATTATATCGAAGGCGAAGACCCCAAAGCGCCGTTTGGCTTGATTGAAGGTGGCACGCATGTAGAGCAAAGCTACCGCTTATCGCTTGAGCAGGTTAACGCTATTTTAGATATGCAGTTGCATCGTCTAACCGGTCTTGAGCAAGATAAGTTAACCGAGGAGTATCAAGATCTGCTGCGTGAAATCGCTAATTTAGAGTCTATCCTAGGTAATTTTGATAAGCTGATGACTATTATCTCAAACGAGCTAATTGAGATTCGTGAGAATTTTGGTGATGAGCGTCGTACTGACATTATTGACTCGCGTACTGACTTTAGCCGTGAGGATTTAATCCCTGAACAAACAGTCGTAATGACGGTCTCACGTACCGGCTATGCCAAAACTCAACCTATTGACGATTATGTTGCCCAAAAACGGGGTGGTAAAGGTAAGTCGGCTACTGCCATGAAAGAAGATGACGTTATTGATCATTTGGTAGTGACTTCAACTCATGCTACGGTGCTGTGCTTTACTGATACTGGGCGAGTCTTTAGTTTGCGTGGTTTTGAGGTGCCAATTGCCAGCCGTGGTTCGCGTGGACGTCCATTGGTTAACCTAATCGGTATCGATGGTGACGAGTCGGTTACGACTATTTTACCAATACCTGAGATGTCTGACGAAATAAGCAATCATTTTGTCTTCTTTGCAACAGCTAACGGTACGGTTAAACGTGTTGAGCTTGAGCAGTTTGCTAATATTCGTTCTAATGGTCTCATCGCTATCAGTCTTGAAGATGACGATAAGCTGGTCAGTGCCCATATTACTGATGGTAGCCAAGATGTGATGTTGTTTGCCTCAAGTGGTAAAGCCATTCGCTTTGATGAAAACGATGCGCGCTCTATGGGCAGGACAGCTAAAGGGGTGCGTGGTATGCGCCTCGCTGATGATGAGTTTATCAAGTCCTTGGTGGTTATTAACGACGATGTTAAAGAAGTGCTGATTGCCTGCGAAAATGGCTTTGGTAAACGTACCTTTATTGATGAATTCAATACTCAAAACCGTGGCGGTGGCGGCGTTATCGCTATCAAGACTAGTAAGCGTAATGGCGCTCTAGTTCGTGCGACTAAAGTTGATCCTGAGGATGATATTATCCTGATATCAGACAAAGGCACGCTAGTACGTACGCCAGTAGAGCACGTTGCTAGTGCGGGTCGTAATACCCAAGGGGTCACCTTGATTCGTCTGTCAAAAGACGAGAAATTGGTTTCGATGGCCCGTGTCGAACACGAAGAAAATGATGAAGCGCTAGTCGATGCGATGAAGAATGACGGGACTTTTGAGCTAGAAGGTCAAGAGCAGCTAGCGGTTGATACGGTGACTGATAGCACGGTACTAACTGATGTTAATGAAGTAATTGATATTGCCAATGACTATTCATTAAACGACCAATCAAACGATCAGTCAGAGCATGAAGACAATATAATTGATAATGACGATTAAAAGTCTAGCGGCATAGCTTTTAGTTTAGTTTTTTATAACGGTTCTAGAAAAGAGCCTCTGACGTTATCGTCGGAGGCTTTTGTTTTTTTCTAAAAATTGCTAATAAAAAATTTTAATACCACTTTCAAAATCAAGAAAACCATAGCAAAAACTAACGAAATAGCAGTGTTAATGAGTCTTTTGATCGAGCTGATTGGTTTTTTTGGAAGGAGTGTCATTTTCAAAGGCTGTTGTTATGTTAACTACCAATCGAACCTTTCAAGGAACCGTAGCATCGGTTTTATCGAGCGTTTTATTCTCACTAATGTTCTTGTTTGGGTTGTTCATGCAGCCTTTATCAGGTACGCAAGTAGCCTCGTGGCGTATATTAATGATGTTGTTAAGTTTGGTACTATTGGTCAGTTTTACCAAGCAGTGGCAGCATGTCTTTGATTACCTAAAAACCTTGAAAACGCCGCAGGATTGGCTGTTATTTATCTTACCTACACCGATTTTGGGTGGACAGATTTGGCTATTTATGTGGGGGCCAGTCAATGGTTTTGGTCTAGATGTCACTTTAGGCTACTTCTTACTACCTTTAGTTATGATATTGGTGGGCCGCTTTTTTTATAAAGAGCCTATGAGCAGCTTGCAATGGGTGGCTGCGACAGTGGCAGCAGCGGGTGTGGGCTATGATATCTTTCAATATGGATCGGTATCTTGGGTGACTTTATTTGCTTGTTTGGGGTATCCTCCTTATTACCTTTTACGGCGAAAGCTTGCTGTGCCGCCAATTACTGGCTTACTATCTGATCTAACTTTACTGACACCTATAGTGTTAATTATGCTGTTTATCACTGGTGGCTTTAGTATGGCGGCAGCTTCGAGTAAATTTTGGTACTTACTGCCACTATTGGGTGCTTTTAGTGCGCTGGCGATGTCATTATCTATGGTGGCCAGTAGTAAGTTGCCAGTATCGCTATTTGGAGCTTTAAGCTACCTTGAGCCTATGCTTTTATTCGTATTATCCGTGACGGTTTTACAACAAAGTCTCGATGAAGGCGGCTCTCTATTTATGTATAGCATGGTTAGCTTGGCATTACTATTCATGATTATGGACAGTATAATCGGCTATATCTCCCGTCGTCGTGATGACCGCTTGCATGGTTATAATGAACCACAAGTCGTTACTTTCCCGCCACGTCGCCGTTTAATAGACCGGCGGATTGACGGGGTACTGCGAGCGCATCGGTTCCGCAAGATTCGTCGCTATCAGCAGCGCATGGATAGAATCAAACAAAAAATTGAGCAAATGGATGCCAAATAAAGAGTGGTAGCTTGCTGTTGTGTTTACAACTGTACTTTGACTATTCAGGCATTGTTTTTCGTAACAGTGGCGTGCCTAGACTGTGTCAAAGGGCATTAAGTACGCTATTATCATAAAGAAAGGTATAGCTCTTATACTATAGTTCTTTCCCTTTAAAACGGATAAATGCTATGGGCTGCACACTTTTTATTTAGGACTAATTATACTTATAATTACCACTATTAATAATCATAACTTAATACTAGGATGGTCTATGTTACACCTACATCATTTAGAAAATTCACGCTCTTTTCGTATAATATGGCTTTTAGAAGAGCTAAATGTGGATTATAAATTGACCTGTTACGAGCGTAATAAAGCGCATTTAGCCCCCGATAGTCTAAAAGAGATTCATCCGCTAGGTCATGCTCCCATATTAGAAGTGGACGGCCGTCCATTGGTTGAGTCTGGTTTTATTATGGAATATTTGCTCAAGCATTACGATAAAGAGCAGCAGTTCAAGCCTAGCGATGATAATGAAAGCGCTTGGGAGGATTATACTTTTTGGATGCACTTTGCTGAAGCTTCTGTGATGCCGCCGTTAGTCATGCGTTTGGTATTTACCAAAGTAGTCGAAAAGTCGCCTATGCTGGTAAAACCCATTAGCAAAAGTATCCAAAAGCAAGTTGAAAATAGTATGATTGATAAGAACTTAAAAATCATGCTCAATATGATGGAGCGCCAATTACAAGATAATCATTGGTTTGCAGGTACTGACTTTAGCGCTGCCGACATCCAGATGCATTTGGCAGTAGTTGGCGCTAATGCAGGAGAAGGCTTAGATAAGGTGAAATATGCTAATCTATTAAATTGGCTCAAACGTTGCCAAGAGCGACCAGCCTTCAAGCTTAGTGAAGAGAAGGGCGGACGCCTGCAATTTTAGAGACAGCGTTCACTATCTTTGCTATCTTATGCTTATTCATAGGGCGTGTCATCGACTAGTACATTGATGACACGCCCTAATTATTAACCATAATCGATTCAATAAGGCAATTCGATGACCGATCATAAGAACATAGAGCCCACACCTACTGATAAAGACTACACTAGTTTAACTGAGCAACATACAAATCCGCAGCAAGTGTCTATAAAGGCATGGTCGCAAAAGCTACTGGTGGTATTGCTTTGCGTGGCTAGCTTTTATGGCGGCTGGAAGTCTTATGAGTCCAATATGGTTAACGAGTGTGTGGCAAGTGGCGGTCAAGTCGTTGAAGGCGGTAAAACCATCTTATGTGAATTATCATAAGCTATGTTACAATTGACTTTTTTAGGCACTTCAGCAGGCGTTCCTACCAAAGCGCGCAATGTCACTGCGCTGGCTATTGAATGTTTAAACCCTTATTTGACAGGTTCTAAGCAGCACAGTAAAAAAAATCGACCTTGGCTCCTTATTGACTGCGGTGAGGGTACACAGCAGCAACTGCTACATACCAAATTATCACTCAATCAACTGACCGCCATTTTTATTACCCATATCCATGGTGACCACTGTTATGGTCTGCCAGGACTTCTAGCTAGCGCAGCGATGTCAGGACGACGCGAGGCGATAACGATTATTGCGCCAAAAGCGATTGAGAAATTCCTTGACGCCGTCAAGCTCACTACCCAACTATACTTTCCTTTTGCGGTTCATTTTATAGCGATTGAGGAGCTACTGAATCGTGAGCAGCTTCAAGATGCAGATACCAATACAACTCAAGATAAAGAAAACAGAAAATTCACCATTCCTCTAAGTGCGCAGCAGCGCTTGGACATCGATATTCATCCCTTGTCGCACCGCGTACCTTCTTATGGTTTTGGGCTCACCCAAATTATCAGCCGCCGTACGCTGAATACTGACAAACTGCAGGCGGATGGTATCACTGCAGGCCCACTATGGGGCAAGCTTCAACAAGGCGAAGATGTTCGTAGTGATGACGGGCAGTTATTACGTTCAGCAGATTATGTGCAGCAGCAGCAGCTGCGTACTCGCATAGTGGTTGCCGGCGATAATGATACGCCGAATTGCTTGACAGCGGCGGTAAAAGATACGGATTTGCTCATTCATGAAGCCACTTATACTACTGAGGTTTTAGCCAAAATTTTAGCTAAAAACTCTGACCTTGATACTGCTTTTAACAGCGGTTTTGACCCGATGCATAGCAGCGCGCGCCAAGTGGGCAGTTTTGCGCAAAAGAGCGGTTTGCAAAACCTTATTCTGACCCACTTTAGCGCCCGCTATCAGAGCTTTGATAACCCAGAGAGTAGTACAGCAAACATGGGACACATTCGAATAGATGCTCAAAGCGTTTATCATAGTAACCTGTGGCTCGCCGCCGACTTTGACCAGTATCTGGTAAATGGTGCGACTGACAACAGTGTGCAGTATTT
Organism: Psychrobacter jeotgali; assembly: GCF_904846315.1. Taxonomy (NCBI): domain Bacteria; kingdom Pseudomonadati; phylum Pseudomonadota; class Gammaproteobacteria; order Moraxellales; family Moraxellaceae; genus Psychrobacter; species Psychrobacter jeotgali. Next base: position 1,323,877 of record NZ_CAJHAF010000001.1, on the reverse strand, counting down.
AGGTTCAGCACGTAAACCTGATTAGCGCATTTTAAGATGGATTATCCGCCGCTGCCAGCAGCTTTTTACCACTCCAATATCGACTAAACTGATAAGCTATGCGCCCTGAACGTCCACCGCGCTGTGATGCCCAGCGTAAAGCTTCAGCTCTGATAGCTTCGGGCAGCTCCTTATCAGGTGCAAAATCATCGATAGTTAGCGTTTTATCGTTATCTGTTTTACAGAGAATGTGCGCCATTTGCCCTTGTAAATAATGTCGCACAATTTGTAAATAGGTCTGCTGATTCATCGGATGAAAGGATAACCATAGACCAAAACGGTCGGACAAAGAAACGGTCTCATCGATGGTCTCATAAGGATTGACTTCATCAGTTTGTCCATCATAAATGTTCAGATTATCTTTCATCATTTGCGGTAATAAATGACGGCGATTACTGGTCGCATAGACCAAAATCTTATCTTGCTCGGAGTCCAGCGAGCCATCCAGCACGCTTTTGAGGGTACGATAACTCTCATCTTGACCGTTAAACGCCAAATCATCGCAGTAGACGATATAACGACAACCGCAATCAGCAGGCAGCTCATTGATAGCCGCGCGAATCTTATCGAGCACCAATAAATCATCACGGGCAATCTCGATAATACGTAGCCCCTCGCTATGATAAGCTTGCAGCAATGCTCGAATCAAAGATGATTTACCAGCGCCGCGCGTACCGGTCATCAGTACATGATTGGCCGGATAGCCTTTTAAGAACTGGCGGGTGTTTTGTACCAGCTTTGACTTTTGGGTGTCAATACCCTGCAAGTCATCTAAGCTCAAAAATAGATTAACCGTTAGGGGTTCTAGATGCCCAGTGCGATCACCAACCCAGCGATAAGCCAATTGCTCAGGGTCAATCTCAATAGTTGGCGTGATACGCTCTTCAAGATATTGAGTGAGCAGAGCTAGCAAAGGCTGAGGTAGGGCATAGTTGTCATTAGAGGACTGAGGGATTTGCAAAAAATCGGACATAGGGTTTCTATTACTTATAAGTATTAAGGATAATAAATCAAGGTTTAGCGATATAGCTAATCCACTTTAGAGAATACAGTAGCACGCTCTAATAGCAGTCTCTTTTTATTCTAAACTGACGATATCAAAAAGTGCATGTTCATACTATGAAAAATAGTGCCAGTAATCACAGTCAAATACAAGCGTTGCAGATGCAAGCTGAACAATTATTGCCATCAATAACTCATGCGCTATCAAATTTGGGCTATCAAAAAGCAGTGCATCAGCGTATCAGCCAGCAGAATGATGATAGTGAGATTAACTATCAAGGCTTAACTCGTGCCCAGTGTAAGCCGTTTGGACAGATCATTATTAGATGGCAATTAAGCTTAAATCCTCAAAACTCAGCACCTTTAAACCACGAAATAAGAGTTGCAAAAGCTTTAAATGAGTGGCAAAACAATCAAAATAACACTATTGCTCCATCGTTATTAGCGTATAACAGTATAACCATAACAGCATTAGCCCAGCCTCAAGAGCTGGTCTTACTTGTGATGCCGTATTATCCCAATGGCAGCTTAGCACAGGTTTTAAAACAACCGCTCAATGAGCAGCAAAAGCACTCCCTTATCGTGCAAGCCGCGCAGCTTGTTGACAGTTTTCATCAAAGCGGCTGGGTTCATGGTGATATTAAACCCAGTAATATTTTAATTGAAGATAATCTGTCTTTATTATTAACGGATTTTGCTTTAGCAAAGGGTGTCGATAACAGTTTTGACAATAATTTTAATGAAGATAGAAAAAATAGCGCTGGCACGCCCGCCTATCTTGCGCCTGAGTGCTGGCAAGGGCAGAGCGCTACAGTACAAAGTGATATTTATGCGTTTGGCATTATGATGTATGAGATGTTGATGGGCAAGAGACCGTTTGCAATAAACTCGCAAAGTGATGACCCATTACAAGAGTGGGCGCTTCAGCATTGTCAGCAGCCTATTCCTATCTTGCCAAAGCAATATGCTCATTATCAGATGATTATTGATAAGGCGCTGGCGAAGTGGCTGGAGCGGCGTTATAAGAGTATGCAGGAGGTTTTGGGAAGTTTGAAGAGGATGTAAGTTGATAAAAAAATCTTCAGACACAAAAAAACCTGCTAAAAAGCAGGTTTTAATATTGGTTCTAAGATGAACTAACCGAAAATGGTGGGGATGGAGAGACTCGAACTCTCACACCTCTCGGCGCCAGAACCTAAATCTGGTGCGTCTACCAATTCCGCCACATCCCCATTTGCGTTACTCTATCATCAAAAGCGTTTAAATTCAAACACCGTCTAGACAAATAACTGATTCGGTAGTGCGTCTCAGTGGTTGGCTATTATATAGAAAATAATTATCTTGGCAAGCCCTTTTTGCAATTAATTTAAATTTTTTAATACTATGTGAGATAGCCAGTTGATATTATTAGCATTTATGACAAATAATTTTTATTGGTTACCATCCTTGTTTTGTTTTATCAGCGATACAGCTGTGTGCTGAGCAATACTCGGCTGTTTGAGTTTACGAGTGACAATATAATGTTTCTAAATAATGTTTCTAAGATAATAATCTAATAGCCGCTGTTTCTTCACTGCCACTATTATTAAGTACCGCTTTATTCAAGGTATTATTTAACTGCAAATCAACAGGATAGCGTGGCAAAACTGGCGATTTACGTAAAAAAAACGTACAATGCGCTCAGCCCATTCATCTCAAGCAAGGTCAGCTATGTCCAAAACCTCTACTCAGTCAGCCGATACTACCCTTTTAGACAATAACATCAGTAATATCACTGATTCAGGCGTCCCAAAACTTAAAAATACCGCGACGGTCTTTAATCCTGCCCAGCCTCAGCCATCGCAGGCAGCAGATAGCACTCAGCCGTATCATCATAAAGCCAATCATAATCAGAACCGCAGCATCACGCAAAGTAGCGACATTACTACTATTAATAGTGCAGCTGCCAATGCGTATGCAACTAGTGCGCCTGTAAACAGTGCACCAAAGATCGGCTTTGTATCGCTTGGGTGCCCTAAAGCGCTAGTGGATAGCGAGCGTATCATTACTGAGCTAAGCCGTGACGGTTATCAAGTGGCCAGCGACTATGACGGCGCTGATTTGGTGGTGGTTAACACTTGTGGTTTTATTGAGTCGGCAGTACAAGAGTCTCTCGATGCGATTGGTGAGGCTATTAGTAAAAATGGCAAGGTGATTGTCACGGGCTGCTTGGGTAAAGAAGCGGACAAGATCCGTCAAATGCATCCAGCGGTACTGTCAGTGACTGGCGCTCACGCTTACGATGAAGTCATTACCGCAGTAGCTCAGCATGTGCCAAGACCAAATCGTAGCTTGGACGTTAACTACGATCCCAAGATTGATTTAATCAATGAAGCGGGCATTAAGCTGACCCCCAGTCATTACGCTTATCTTAAGATATCAGAGGGCTGCAATCACCGTTGTACCTTTTGTATTATCCCAAGTTTGCGTGGTGACTTGGTCTCTCGTCCCATTGATAGTGTGATGAATGAAGCTATGGCGCTGAAGAATGCGGGTGTAAAAGAACTGCTCATCATCTCGCAAGATACTTCAGCTTACGGTCTTGATTTAAAGTACAAGACTAGCTTTTGGAATGGCATGCCGATTAAATCCAAGTTTTATGATATGTGCCAAGCGCTAAATCAATTGGGCATTTGGGTGCGCTTGCATTACGTCTATCCTTATCCGCATGTGGACAAGGTGGTTGAACTGATGGGCGAGCACAAGCTGCTACCTTATCTGGATATTCCTTTCCAGCATGCCAGCCATAGTGTGCTAAAGGCTATGAAGCGTCCAGCGCACAGCGAAAACACCCTGGCGCGTATTCATAAATGGCGTGAGATTTGTCCTGAGATTGTCATTCGCTCAACCTTTGTGGTTGGCTTCCCAGGCGAGACCGAAGAGGACTTTCAATGTCTGCTTGATTGGCTAAAAGAGGCACGTCTTGACCGCGTGGGCGCTTTTACTTATTCAGAAGTTGAAGGTGCGGTTGCCAATGATCTTCCTAATCCAGTACCCGAGGATGTTAAACAGTCGCGTTACGAGCGTTTGATGGCCTTGCAACAACAGATATCAGCGCAAAAATTGCAAGAAAAAGTAGGCAAAACCCTAAAAGTATTGGTCGATGAGATAGATAACGAAGAAAATATCGCCATTTGCCGCAGCTATGCTGATGCGCCTGAGATTGACGGTCATGTCTATGTTGATGATATTGATGATACCGTAAAAGTAGGGCAGTTCTTAAGTGTCACTATCGATGAGGCAAGCGAATACGATTTGTTTGCTAGTTATAAAGGCTAAAACTTATTAAGCTAAAGACTACTGGGTTTAAAAGTCTACTAAGACCGTTAAAAGTGCCCCATCATAAGTAGTTTTTGCTACAATTAGCACAATTTTAAATGCCCATAGTTAAACCATAACTTACATGACAATAAGGTGCTTCCATGTCTGATAAAAACCCTCTTTTTTCGCGTATTTTGCTCAAACTCTCTGGCGAAGCCTTAGCTGGCGGTAAAGACATGGGTATTGATACTGCCGTACTTGATAAAATGAGCTTATCTATTGCTCATTTGCGCGGGCTTGGCGTACAAGTCGGTATCGTCGTTGGCGGCGGTAACTTATACCGCGGCGCACAGCTGCAAAAAGAGGGCTTGGTTGGCCGGGTTACTGGCGATCAGATGGGAATGCTAGCCACCGTTATGAATGGCCTTGCCATGCGTGACGCTCTTGAGCGCCGCAATATCAAGACCCGTTTGATGTCAGCCTTGCCTATTGGCGAGGTCACCGAAAGTTACAGCAGCCGTAATGCGATTCGCTATCTTAAAAATGGCGAAGTTTGTATCTTCGTTGCTGGTACGGGTAACCCATTCTTTACCACTGATACGGCAGCATGCCTGCGCGGGATTGAGATTGAAGCGGGTCTGATTTTAAAAGCCACCAAAGTTGATGGTGTTTATGATAAAGATCCAAGTTTGCATGCTGATGCCCAAAAGTATGATGGACTGACCTTCGATGAGGTTCTCGAGCAAAAACTCGGTGTCATGGATTTAACGGCTATTGCCTTATGCCGTGAGCACAACGTACCTTTACAAGTATTTGATATGACTAAGCCTAATGCTCTATTAAACGTAGTTATGGGCGAAAATGAAGGCACGCGTGTTTATCATTAATGAGCAAGCTGAAACTTAATATAGATGACTAATTCTAAAATCAAAGCCGCTGAACCAAAAACTAGTGGTTTAAAGATGATTTTTAAAAGCAATGTTTCTATAATATAGTAAAACAATAAGTACAGTAAAATAATAAGCAGCTAACTATTAACCCCCATGAGTGATTTATCGTTATCGGTAAATAAGGATATATTATGATTAAAGAGATTAAGCAAGACGGCGAAGCGCGTATGCGAAAGACGCTAGAAGCGTTAGAGAACACTTTTAGCAAGGTACGTACGGGACGCGCGCACCCTGGTATGTTATCAGGTATCATGGTCAGTTATTACGGAGCAGATACGCCGCTCAATCAAGTCGCCAGTGTCAACGTAGAAGACTCTCGTACTCTACTGGTACAGCCATTTGATCGGACTATGGTACAAGCCGTAGATAAGGCGATTCGTGAAGCAGATTTGGGTTTGAATCCTATGACTGCGGACGTAATTCGAGTGCCGATGCCAGCGCTAACCGAAGAAACTCGCCGCGATATGCAAAAATTGGCGCGCGGAGAAGCTGAAAATAGCCGCGTTTCTATTCGTAATATCCGTCGTGATATGATGAATGATATCAAGGACTTAGCCAAAGAAAAAGAGATCTCAGAAGATGATGAACGCCGTGCTAACGACGATATTCAGAAGCTGACTGATAAGTATATCGAAACTATCGATAGCAAACTCAGTAATAAAGAAACTGACTTGATGGAAGTTTAAATCCTCTAGGCCTTAGGTGGTTTATAGATTTAGTGTAGTCCTTATTATAATTCGCACAGCTTTGTCAAATAATTTAGGATTATAACTATACTATTAACTCACTTTTTGCTTAAGTTTTAGCTTTTATTATATGAATACTATATTGATGCTATAGTTGGTTAAATGACTAGCTATAGCTTATTTATATGGCATTTTTATATTTTGTCAAACGCTGTACCGCAATACCAAGACACTATTACTTGTCTTTTGAATACTTGATTTATTATGAATAAATAGAGCACTGTTTGACTGTGGTTTTACGATAAATGCTTTATGGTAAGTTTGTGAATTTTAAATGCTACGCTATGTAAAAAGCCTAGCATATATTATGATAAAACTTATCTCGTAAATCACGTTCTAATATCTCCATAAGCGTTGACTATTAAACTTACCTCAATAATAAGCAGTACAGCTCATGTCTACTATCCTCTCTGCAGATTCTACCATCATTCCCAAACATATTGCCGTCATTATGGATGGCAATAACCGCTACGGAAAAGCTCATAAACTAGGTAAAGGTGAGGGTCATATCGCTGGCAAAGATGCCTTAGATCCTATTGTCGAATATTGTCTGAGTACGGGAATTGAAGTGCTGACTGTTTTTGCTTTTTCAAGCGAAAACTGGCAGCGACCGCCCAATGAAGTATCTTTATTGATGTATCTTTTGGCATTGACAATCAATGAGCAAATGCCAAGAATGCAAAAGTACCGTATTAAGTTACGTTTTATTGGTGATCGCAGCCAGCTTACGGATGAGTTGCAAGCGTTAATGGCAGATGCTGAAGCTAAAACTGCTAACTTTGAAGCCATGACTTTGGTTATTGCTATTAGTTATGGTGGACAATGGGATATTGCTCACGCCGCTCAAAAGCTTGCTAAGCAGGTGCAGGAAGGACAGTTGCGTGCTGAAGATGTGACCAAGGAACGTTTGGCACAACATGTGCAACTGGCTGATGTGCCAGCTGTTGATATGCTCATTAGAACTGGCGGTGAGTACCGTATCTCAAACTTCTTATTATGGCAATCTGCTTATGCCGAGTTATTTTTTACTAAAACTCTGTGGCCTGATTTTAGACCCCATGAACTTGCTACCATGATAGCTGAGTTCTCTCAACGTCAACGCCGTTTTGGCAAGACTAGTGAACAAGTAGAGACCCAAACCACTGTGATTAATGAGTGTGATTAATGAGCATAAAATCGCTATAATGTAGTATTGGTTGGCTATCTTCTATAATTATAAGGCCTGATTAGTATGTGGCAACGGATTAAAACGGCGATTATTCTAATTATCATCGTCGGCATAGCGATGTTTACTAGCAAAACTCCAATACTATTTATACCCTTGCTCGCAGTTGGGGTTACGATTGCAGCTCACGAATGGACCAAGTTAATGCCTAGGTGGCGTCATCCGCCTATGTTTGTTTTGATGGTGTTGGTTATTACCTTAGCTTCGCTATGGCTGCAAGGGACTTGGGTGTGGTGGTGGATAGCGTCTTTTATTATTTGGCTGATGGCCCTATCTTGGGTAAGCCAATTTCCGACGCATACTAATTGGTACGGTAAAAAACTGGCGCTCATGGGAGTGGTGATATTAACCGCTGCCATTACTGCTATGTTCTATTTATGGCAGCTATCAGCTTGGTGGCTACTCTACGTATTTGTATTAGTCTGGTGTGCTGATAGTGGTGCTTATTTCGTCGGGCGTAAGCTGGGTCGCCGTAAGATGGCACCGAACGTTTCTCCCAATAAAAGCATGGAGGGACTGGCAGGCGGAGTAGTCACTGGCCTTTTAGTGGTCCTTGCTATTAGTGTCTTTATGTTGCAGATGACGGGAATGGCACTGGTATCTTTCGTCGCTTTATCACTAGTGACGATATTGGCTTCAGTGCTGGGTGATTTGTTCGAGTCTATGCTCAAGCGCCGTGCCGGCGTGAAAGATTCAGGAACGATTCTGCCCGGTCATGGTGGTATATTAGACCGTATTGATTCGCTATTATCAGCTATCCCTATATTTGCTTTAGGCTTTTGGGGATTACAGCAAATGGGCTGGTTAGTAATAATATAATAAATAAGCTCATTTTATGGTCGATTACAGTCAACTCCATATAAAATTGACACTTTTAAAGTGACTTAACTATAGACAAAGCTTTTAAACGATAGCTTTTTTATCTATATTATCTTTATTTTTATCCTTCAAAATATCATAGGCATTGATGGTTATGACGCAACGCATCGCCGTACTTGGCGCAACGGGTTCTATTGGTGATAGCACCTTAGCAATATTAGCCGCTCATCCGCAGAATTACGAAGTTTATGCGTTATCAGGCTATCAGCGTTTGGATAAGTTGTTGGCACTATGTCAACAGTTCACCCCTAAGCGCGTAGCCGTACCTACAAGTGCAGTTGATGAGTTTGCTCAGCGCTTGCGCAGTGTGGGATTGAATACTGATGTCGTTGGAGGGCAGTCTGGGCTAATCGAGCTGGCTAAAGATAGCCAAGTGGATACAGTGGTCGCCGCTATTGTGGGAGCAGCAGGACTGCCATCAACATTGGCAGCAGCTCGTGCTGGTAAGCGTATCTTGCTAGCTAATAAAGAAGCACTAGTGATGGCTGGGCAAGTCATGATAAAAGCGGTAAAAACCCATCATGCTACCTTATTACCGCTTGACTCTGAGCACAATGCCATTTTTCAATGCCTACCCGCCGCCATCCAACAAGACAATACTCAAATTCATGATCAAAGCTATGGCGTGCGTAAATTGTGGCTGACAGCGTCTGGTGGTCCTTTCTTACGAAAGTCATTTACCCAAATGCAGCAAGCAGGGGTAGCCGAAGCAGTCAAACATCCGAACTGGTCAATGGGTCAAAAGATATCGGTCGATTCTGCGACGATGATGAATAAAGGGCTGGAATTGATAGAAGCCTGTCATTTATTCGATCTAAATGAAAGTAAGATAAAGGTGGTGATTCATCCACAAAGTATCATTCACTCAATGGTAGAATATAATGATGGCAGTTTTTTAGCACAGTTGGGTAGCCCCGATATGAAGACCCCTATCGCTCATGCCCTGAGTTACCCTAAACGCATCGATAGTGGCTCGCAGCCGTTAGATTTATTTGCATTAAGTGCTCTAGAGTTTATTGAACCTGATTTGCAAAAATTTGCTTGTTTAGGCCTTGCTCGTCAAGCGATGCAGGCGGGAACGCAAGCGACTACCGTGCTCAATGCTGCCAATGAGATTGCAGTTGCGGCGTTTTTAGCAGAGCAAGTGCGTTTGACTGATATTGCCGCTATAAATGAACAAGTATTAAATGAAGTCCAGGTGCCACTACTAGATGCTAATTCTGATATTGATGATATTTTGGCGATAGATAGCTTGGCAAGGAGCTACACTGAGACCCTTATAGCAAAGATGGTTTAGTATAAATTTTGCTGGATCAGAACCTATTAATAGCTAAGCAAAAGTGCCTAATATAATATAAAATAAAATAGCAAAAAATCAAACTATTACCTAGCCCGTTGATCGTTTTTTATCTAGATAGATTACCTCTAATTAAGAGAAGCTTATGACGTTTTTGTTGACGCTACTGGCTGCCATTTTTGTCCTGGGGCCATTGATTGCCTTGCATGAATGGGGCCATTATATCGTCGCAAGGTTGTGCGGTGTAAAGGTGCTGACCTACTCAATTGGCTTTGGGCCCAAACTCACCGGTTGGACTAGCAAAAAGAGCGGTATCGATTATCGAGTCTCTATGCTGCCTCTGGGCGGCTATGTCAAAATGCTGGATGAGCGTGAAGGCGAGGTACCAAAAGACGAGTTGCATCTGGCCTTTAATCGTCAGCATCCGCTCAAAAAGATTGCTATCGTGGCTGCCGGTCCGCTAATGAACTTTGTCATAGCCATCGCTTTATTTTGGGTGCTGTTCATCACTCCCTCTGAGCAGTTAGCGACTAAGATAGGACAAGTTATTCCAGATACGCCAGCAGCAATGGCTCAGCTGCCAGTAGGGGAGCAGATTGTCGCTATTGATGGTCATGAAGTGCAGACATGGGAAGCGATTAATTATCGCCTTGCTGGGCGTATGGGCGAGACTGATAATATTAGTATTACCTTACAACCTGATATGCAATCTAGCAGCGCCGCTACCACTTATCAAGCACCAGTAACCCAGTTTATGCAAGGCGATGCTGCCGGCAAAGACGCTTTAACTAGCTTTGGGATGCTACCATGGCAGCCTGATATAGCGCCTATTATAGGCGATCTCTCAGCAGATGGTGCCGCTAGTCTGCAGGGATTACAGGTCGGTGACCGTATTACGGCGATCAACGAGACGCCTATTAATGATTGGATTAGTGCGACTCGTATTATTCGTGATAACCCTGAAACCTTATTGAACTTTACAGTATTACGTGATGATAAGTCGCTACAGCTGCAAATCATGCCGCAAGGTAAAAAAGACAGCATGGGCAACGAGTATGGTCAAATAGGCGCTATGGTTGCGCAAACTGAAATTGTTATTCCTGATGAATATAAAACGACCGTAGTTTATAGCCCCGGTACAGCGCTGATAAAATCGTTTGAAAAAACTGAGCAGCTAGCAGTGATGACAGTGAGCTCGATGGGCAAAATGATCTCAGGAATGATAGGTCTTGAGAACTTATCTGGCCCCATTACCATCGCAAAAGTGGCTAAACAAAGCTTTGATATCAGCTGGGAGATGGTGTTATCTACCGCCGCTTTAATCAGTTTGAGTCTTGCGGTACTTAATCTATTGCCTATTCCTGTACTGGACGGTGGACATATTTTATATTATACCATTGAGTTAATCCGCGGCAAACCTGTGTCAGAAGGAGCGCAAATAGTAGGGTTTAATATCGGTTTACTCTTGCTGTTAGGTTTCATGGTGTTAGCAATTGGTAATGATATTAGCCGGCTATTTTAGTTAGGTAAGCCGTGACTTGTCGGTTCAAGCACGATACACTAACGCCTACGTACCAATCATACCTAAATTCTTAAATAACTACGATACGAGTATTATAGTAGTACGGCTGTACTAATAATAATTTTTAGTTTATTTTATGACGCGTTTTATATAAAGTATTCTGAGTTGCCCATGACTAGATTCTAGATATCAAAAGATGGGATAAAGCCAAATACGCTTTTTTAACTTAACTTAAGCAAGTTTTTTATTGACGGATAGTGTTTATGCATACGCCTTTATTTATGAGCGCGGCTGGGTTGCCGTTAGTGGTAGCAATGGCCACAATGAGTGTTTCAGCACAAGCTGCTGACTTTGTAGTAACAGATATTGGCTTCACTGGTCTACAACGTCTAACTCCTGACAGCCTCTACCCAGTTCTACCGATCTCGGTAGGAGATACCGTTACAGATAGTAGTCTTGCGGCCAGTATTAAAGCGTTATATGCCACTAATAACTTTGCAAATATCCAAAGTCGTGTTGAGGGTGGCCGCTTAGTTTTCGATGTGATTGAGCGTCCTATTATTGCTGAGGTTAATTTCGAAGGTAATAAACTTATCCCTAAAGAAGGCCTTGAAGAAGGCCTGAAAAATGCGGGGCTATCAGTAGGCGATGTGCTCATGCAGTCAACCTTACAGGGTGTGGCTAATGAGATTCAGCAGCAGTACATTAGTCAAGGTTATTACAATAGTAATATCGAAGTAGATCAAACGCTACTAGATGGTAATCGCGTCAAGCTTGAAGTGCGCTTTATCGAAGGTAAGCCTGCCAAGGTTGTCGATATTAATATTATTGGCAATAAGCATTTTAGCGATGATGATATTAAAGATGTCTTTGCGGTAAAAGAATCTTCGTGGACCAGATTACTATCTAAGTCTGATCGTTATGCTAAAGAGAAGCTAGCAGCGAGCTTAGAGAACCTAAAAGCTCTATACCAGAATGATGGCTATGTACGCTTTTCAGTTGATAATGCAGTCTTGAATATTAGCGAAGATAAAAGCAGCGTATTTATTGAAGTGAGTTTAACCGAAGGTGAGCAGTATCAGTTTGGTGATACTAGCTTCTTAGGTCAGCCGGTCTTAGACAAGGCTGAGCTACAAGAGTTGGTAACCTTTGCTCCTAACGAACAGTACTCTCAAGCGAATCTTGATGCTACTACAGCGGCGCTAAAAAATCGTTATGGTAATGAAGGCTATTATTTTGCCCAAGTTCGTCCAGTACCACGCATTGACGATGAAACGAAAATTGTCGATGTAGATTACTTTATTGATCCGGCTCGTCCTATTTATGTGCGCCGCATTAATTTTGAGGGCAACCTTGGTACCCAAGACGAAGTGCTGCGCCGTGAGATGCGCCAATTAGAAGGAGCGTTAGCCTCCAACAGAAACATACAGCTGTCACGAACCCGTTTGATGCGTACTGGTTTCTTTAAGACGGTTAATGTTGATGTGCAGCCTGTACCCAATCAGCCTGATCAAATCGATATTAACTATACAGTGGAAGAGCAGCCTTCTGGTAGCTCTACTATTGCTGCTGGTTACTCGCAAAGTGGCGGGGTGACTTTCCAATTAGATCTGACCCAAAACAACTTTATGGGTACGGGTAACCGAGTAAAAGCGGCTCTATCACGTTCTCAGACCCGCGATTCTTATAGCTTAGGTTATACCGATCCTTATTTTACTGAAAATGGAGTATCACAAGGGATTAGTGCCTATTATCGTGAAACTAAATACGATAGTAGAAACGTTAGTAACTATGTGACAGACTCTTATGGTGCGACTTTAAACTATAGTTATCCTGTTGACGAAACCAAACGCGTGAGCGCTGGTTTGAATATTGATAATACCGAAGTACGCGGTGGTAACCGTTTGGGAGTATCTAACGTTCAGCAACTTATTGATGACGGTGGTAAGTTTGAGAAGTTCACTGGTGAGTTTGACGGTCGTACTGGTTTCAGCAATGAATATACCACTTATAATTTGCTATTTGGTTGGGACTATAGCACGCTTGATCGTCCGGTATTCCCTACCAAAGGTATGAGCCATACCATTGATGCCACCATTGGCCTTGGTGATGCCAGTTATCAAAAAGCCATCTACCGCGGTAATATCTATTATCCCATTTATAAAGACTGGGTAGCACGGGGTTATACCAAGCTCGGTTACGGTAATGATTTACCGTTTTATGAAAACTTCTATGCTGGTGGTTACGGTTCGGTACGTGGTTATGAATCCTCAACACTAGGTCCTAGATCGCAAAGTTATTATGATGCGATCACTGACGAGATACGCTACCTTAAAGATGAAGAGGTCGGTGGTAACGCTCTAGCAACTTTTGGTGCCGAATTAATTTTACCGATGCCATTCAAGGGTGACTGGACCGATCAAGTACGTCCGGTATTATTCGCCGAGGGCGGTCAGGTATTTGATACCACTGATAAAGAAGATCGTACCTTTATTAATCCTAATACAGGCGAAGATACAGGTGTACCTTTATTATACCAAGATAATAAGCTGCGTTTTAGTGCTGGTGCTGGTATTACTTGGTATACCCCAATCGGTCCTATTTCATTGAGTTATGCGGTACCTATCGGTGATAAAGAAGGTGATGAGACTGAAAAAGTTCAGTTCCAGATTGGTAGTACTTTCTAGATGAGTTTAATAGCTCTTATCGATATTGAGATCTATGGAACTTGAACGAGCAGCCAAGCTGAGCTTTCAGCTTGGTGCTTAATTTTTTATACTGATAATATTAATACTTATTATGATAACGATTGAGCAGATTATCACTCAGATTGAACAGCGCCAGCCCGTGTTAAATAAAGATAAGCTGAGCGCTGAGCAGCTAGGGTTTACTTTAGACGGTGTTAGTAGCTTAAAAGACGCCAGTCATACGCAGCTAAGCTTTTTGGCTAATGCTAATTATGTAGCGAGCCTTGCTAGTAGTCAGGCGGGCGCAGTGCTAGTTACTGCAGACTATTATGAAGAAGTACCTAAGAACGTAGTAGCTATAATAGTCGCTAACCCTTATCTAGCTTATGCTAGCAGTAGTAAATTGTTTGTACGATTGGCAGCACCTTTGGAGATTCATCCCACTGCCATTATCGCTGACACTGCTATTATTGCTGAAGGCGTGACGATTGGGGCCTATTGTGTGATTGGAGAGCAGGTGCATATCGGGGCACGTAGTTGTCTTGATGCTCATGTGGTCATTGAAGCATACGCCAGCGTTGGTGAAGATTGTGTTATTAAACCCCAAGTTGTCGTAGCTCATAATTGTGTGATCGGTAACCATGTGCGGTTGCATACTGGTGTCAGTATTGGTGCTGAGGGTTTTGGATTTGCGCCGACAGTAGACCCTAGTGCCGATGGTTGGGAGCGTATTGCTCAGCTTGGGCGGGTGGTCATAGGTGACCATGTTCGTATTGGTAGTAATACTTGTATTGATCGCGGCGCTATTGACGACACAATAATTGGCAACCACGTTATTATTGACAACCTAGTACAAATAGCCCACAACGTCCACATTGGTGACGGTACTGCTATCGCTGCTAATGTAGGTATCGCCGGAAGTACTACAATTGGTAAGCGCTGTATTATTGGTGGAGCAGTCGGTATCAATGGTCATATTGAAATTACTGATGACGTGATATTATCAGGAATGACCATGGTGACTAAGTCCATTAAAAGCCCAGGCTCTTACTCATCAGGAACCGCTGCCATGCCTACAGCTAAATGGCGGAGAGCAGCAGTGAGGTTTCGTCAACTTGGCGACAGTTAAGAGTTGAAACGTAATCACCAAATGCACTAAAAATATTAAACCTGAAATGATAAATTCAAAATGATAAAGCCCATTGAGAATGACAGTAGACGTAAATTTAACGGCTACTTATACTCACCACAAACAGATGTATAATGCAATATAAGCAAGGAAGCAGACCATGAGCACTACTGAAGTCGATATTGAAACGTTAAATGATGAGCATATAAAATCTTTATCTGAGCAAGGCTTAACTTTGCCATTAACTTATCATACCCTTAAACATTATTTACCGCATCGCTATCCTTTTATGTTAGTCGATAAGGTGACAGCATGTAAACCTGGTGAGTGTATTACTGGCATCAAAAATGTGACTATCAACGAAGAGTTTTTTAATGGGCACTTTCCAGACGAGCCTATTATGCCAGGTGTGTTAATGATAGAGTCAATGGCACAAGTTTCAGGGGTTCTAGGGTTTATTAGCGCTGGTTTGACTGCAGAGGATGGTTATTTATATCTATTTGCAGGCGTTGATAAGGTACGCTTTAAGCGCCGTGTTATTCCTGGTGATCAATTAATAATTCGAGCAAAAAAAGTCATGCAAAAACGCGGTATCTATAAGTTTGACTGTACGGTACATGTGGAAAATGAATTGGCAGCGAGCGCGCAGGTTATGATAGCCCGTCAAGAACAATAACAGACTTTACTATGATAGCTTTGACCCATACTCTAAAGTTTGTAAAATAACAAATAAGATTAACCCTACTACTTCATCATTTTTTGCACCAGTGATACAAAGGCCTGTTTTATGAGTCAGATTCACCCTACAGCACTCATCTCACCATCTGCTACGATCGATGATACTGCCGTTATAGGGCCTTATTGCATCATTGGCGATGAAGTAACTATCGGGGCTCATACTGTCCTGCATAGACATGTGGTGGTATCAAAGCTGACTCGAATTGGTAAACATAATCAGATATTTCAATTTGCCAGTATTGGCGAAGACCCGCAGGATTTAAAATATGCAGGCGAGCGCACTTGGCTGGAGATTGGCGATCATAATACCATTCGCGAAGCTTGTAGCTTACATCGCGGTACTATACAAGACCAATGCCTAACTAAAATTGGTAATCATAACTTACTGATGGTCAACACCCACGTTGCTCATGATTGTCTTATTGGTGATCATAACGTATTTGCCAATAATGTCGGTATAGCTGGTCATGTGGTTATTGGTAGTCATACTATTGTTGGCGGCAACTCAGGTATCCATCAGTTTTGCCGAGTAGATGATTACAGTCTCATTGGCGGCGCCAGTTTGATCCTAAAAGATGTGGCTGCTTTTACTATGGTCTCAGGCAATCCAGCTCGAGCTCATGGCCTCAATATTGAGGGTATGCGCCGAAAAGACTGGTCACAACAAACCATCGATGTCTTACGTCAAGCCTATCTTACGGTGTTTAGATCAGGACTTACTACCGCTCAGTCTTTGGCAGTGTTGAAAGAAGAGCTGCTAGAAAAAGAGCCCAAGATACAGTTAATCATAGATTCTCTAGAGCACAGTCAACGAGGAGTAGTACGCTAGAACCTTTTATAACAGCATGATTTTAGCTAAAAATAATATTTGAGATTAAGCTATAACAAATTGTTATGGCTTTTTGTATTTATGAGTACTTGACTTTTGGCAATGATTAGCAGAAACTTTCTATTCATATATAGTAAGGTTACAGCAACTTATTTTAGCTGGCTTGTAGCTTCTTTGTTGATTCAGTCATTTTATAGTCTACTGGA
Organism: Psychrobacter jeotgali; assembly: GCF_904846315.1. Lineage (NCBI taxonomy): Bacteria > Pseudomonadati > Pseudomonadota > Gammaproteobacteria > Moraxellales > Moraxellaceae > Psychrobacter > Psychrobacter jeotgali. The sequence goes on along the minus strand of NZ_CAJHAF010000001.1, from coordinate 1,307,328 downwards.
CTTAAATAGCCTACCATTATTTTAGGAGTATCGTATGGCAGAACAAAGGGAAAATTGGTCCAGCAGAACTGGATTTATTATAGCTGCTGTCGGTTCAGCAGTAGGATTAGGCAACATATGGCGTTTCCCTTATGTTGCTTATGATAATGGGGGCGGGGCATTTATGGTGCCTTATCTCATCGCCTTATTAACAGCGGGTATTCCGCTGTTATTTTTAGATTATATCGTAGGGCACAAATATCGTTCTGCGCCACCGCGTGCTTACAAAAAAATGATAAAATCTGCCCAGTTTATTGGTTGGTGGCAGACCCTTGTCTCTTTTGTGATAGCGATCTACTATGCCGCTGTTATCGTCTGGGCGGGCAGTTATATGCTCTTCTCATTCGGACAAAAGTGGGGTGAGGATACCACGACCTTCTTTGTTAGCGACTTTGTGCAGCACACTGGAGATTTGACTTCCGTATTCGTGCCGCAGATGTTTATAGGTTTGCTCATCGTCTGGGCGCTAGCCATACTGATTATGGCAGGCGGTATTCGTAAAGGGGTAGAGATTGCTAACAAGATCTGTATTCCACTCCTCATAGTACTGTTTGGCATCATGGTTTTCAAAGCCGTTAACTTACCCGGTGCTGAGGTTGGCCTAAATGCTTTCTTTGAGCCTAACTGGGAGCGGATGAAAGATCCTAGCGTCTGGCTTGCTGCTTATGGCCATGTGTTCTTCTCGCTATCGGTAGGTTTTGGTATTATGGTGACTTATGCCTCTTACCTTAAAAAGAATACTAACTTAACCGGCGCAGGTTTAGTGGTTGGTTTTGCTAACTCATCTTTTGAGTTAATTGCGGGTATTGGTATTTTTGCTGCCATTGGTTTTATGGCTATGTCCTCAGGTCAAGATGTCTCTGAAGTTGCTAGTGGTGGTGTAGGACTGGCATTCTTTGTATTCCCTAAGATCATCTCTACTATGGGTTCAAGTGGTGATTTTATTGGTTTCTTATTTTTTGGTTCTTTAGTGGTAGCGGGTATCAGCTCTCTAGTTAGTATTCTTGAGGTGCCTATTGCTGCTTTTCAGGATAAGTTTGTTTGGTCACGCCGCAAGGCTGTGGCTGTTATAGGCGGAGCGTGTGCTGTAATTTCAATCGCTGCTTTTTCTACCGGTAGCTCATTGGTATTAGTAGATGTAATAGATCACTTTGCTAATAATATTGGCATCGTTGCGGGTGGCTTGTTATCAATTATTTGGGTAACTTGGTTTAATCGCCATAAAATCCCAGGTCTACTGGATCATATCAACCGCATCTCTAGTGTCAAACTTGGTGGTGCTTGGGTATTTATGCTGACGGTTATCACTCCAACCGTATTGATCATTGCTTTAGGTCTAAAGCTTATTGAGCTGGTACAAAATCCTTATGAAGGTTACTCTACTACCATACTATTATTATTTGGTTGGGGCGTGGTGGTTTTCTTTGGATTAGGAGCTTTCATACTCACCCGTATGAGAGGTCTTCATGATGATGAAGACGATAAAGCTCGTGTCATTGATGACGCTTCTACTAGATAAGCATCCATAGCTGGCAGGTAGATTAAAACTTTAATAGGAAATTATTATGACAACTTCAGCGATTATTTTTATGATATTTTCAATGGTGCTGATATGGGGCGGTTTACTTGCGGCCATCTTGCACCTAAGAAAACATCCTGATATTCCCATGGATCAGGTACCTGATGACTATGTTTAAGTTCTTGGTTTAAGCTCTTGAAGTTTGAGCTCTTGGTTTAAGCTCTTGAAGTTTGAGCTCTATGTTTAATTCTTAAAGCTTTAAAAGATTTTAAGGCGCTCAAAATAAAAGACCAGTCAATATTTTTGACTGGTCTTTTAAATTAATATTATAAGATATTAGAACTCAAATAGATTAACGTAAATTTAGTTCAGGTACAGCTTGTCCACGTTTAGCATAGAACTCATTAACGAATTGATCAAAACTATCCTGCTCGATGGCCTCTCTAATCGCTACCATTAGACGTTGATAATAGCGCAAATTATGGATGGTCGCTAATTGGGCGCCCAGCATCTCTTTGCATTTATTCAGATGATATAAATAGGCACGACTAAAGTTCTGACAAGTATAGCAATCACATTCTGCATCCAATGGCCCAGTATCTTCCCGATATTGACTATTACGAATACGAACCACCCCTGCGTTTTCTGGGTTACCGGTAACGAAATAATGACCATTACGTGCGTTACGGGTCGGCATCACACAGTCAAACATATCGACACCACGGCGTACGGCTTCTACAATATCCTCAGGTTTTCCTACACCCATCAAATAGCGTGGCTTGTCTGCTGGCATAGCATGAGGGATATAATCCAACACGTCCATCATCTCCTCTTTAGGCTCGCCAACTGAGAGTCCGCCAATGGCATAACCATCAAAACCAATCTCAAGCAAACCCTCTAGAGACTGGTGGCGTAAGTCTGCATACATACTACCTTGAATAATACCAAAAAGAGCATTAGTGCTACCCAAGTTTTGATGCTCGTTAAGACAGCGCTGTCCCCAACGAAGGGACAATTCTAAAGATTTTTTGGCTTCATCGTGAGTAGCGGGATAGGGGGTGCATTCATCGAACTGCATGACAATATCAGAATTTAGACTATACTGAATTTGCATGGATTTTTCAGGAGATAAAAACACTTTAGCGCCATCAATAGGCGATTTAAAATGTACCCCTTCTTCAGTTATTTTACGCATCGCCCCTAGGCTGAATACCTGAAAGCCGCCGGAATCAGTGAGAATAGGCTTATCCCAGTGCATAAATTGGTGCAGCCCACCAAATTTGTCAATGATTTCAGTACCAGGGCGTAACCATAAGTGAAAGGTGTTGCCTAAGATAATATCAGCACCAATGGTTTCGATATCACGTGGCAGCATACCTTTGACCGTCCCATAAGTACCAACGGGCATGAAAGCAGGCGTTTGTACATCGCCATGATTGAGATGAACGGTGCCGCGGCGCGCACGAGTTTCACCGCTAGCAGTTTTATGGAGAGTAAATTGCATATAATAATCACTACTTAAGCTATAAAAAATGACGCTAATTATAGCATTTATAATCGGAGCTGTTGCTTGGAATATATCGCCCTGCTATAAGTCAGGAAGTTAAAGCTTATACCAAAATAGCACAGACAATAGGATGAGGTGATTGCTAAGGTAAGAAGAGATTAAACTTGTTTTTGATTGCCGTTTTACCCATGGAGATTGATTTGAAAACTATAGTATCAGTATCTCTACTACTTGGCAGTTTGTTATTTATTTCAGGAGCCGCTATGGCCGTTGAAGAGCCTAATTATACGATTTTATTGCAGGATAATGATTTTGAGCTACGTCGTTATGATGCGCAGTTGGTCGCTCAAACTTGGGTTACAGGCGATCAAGACTCTGCCAGTCGTCAAGGTTTTAAAACCTTAGCAAACTATATTTTTGGTAACAATACCGCCGATAATGGTGATAGTAGCAAAATTAGTATGACAGCACCGGTCAAGATGCAGCAAGCTGACCAAAGTGTCTCACAGAAAATAGCTATGACTGCTCCAGTGAATATGCAGCAACAAGACGATAAATGGCGTGTACGCTTTGTTATGCCTAGTCAATATACGATGCAGACTTTACCAAAACCCAATAACGCTGAAGTGACTATTATTGAGGTTCCTGCGCAGACTTATGGCGTGATCAAGTTTTCAGGATTAGCTGGCAGCGAAAAAGTAGAAGCCAAAACAGAAGCGCTGAAAACTTGGATGCAGAGACAAAGCCAAAAGCTAGATATTATAGGTAATCCTGAACTGGCAAGATATAATCCGCCATGGACGCTACCGTTCTTGCGTCGTAATGAAGTTATGATTCAGTATCAGTAATTTATTAGACAAATATAGCGTATAAAAAAGACAGCCTAGGCTGTCTTTTTTATATTAAAGTTAATCAGAACTTTTAGCTGTTTTGCTCGCGGATAATATTTAGCATCCGGCGTAGCGGTTCTGCTGCACCCCAGAGTAACTGGTCACCGACCGTGAATGCTCCTAAATACTCGCCGCCCATTTTGAGCTTGCGCAAACGTCCAAGTGCAACCGTTAATGTACCGGTAACGGCTACTGGTGTTAGACGGTTCATGGTTGCCTCTTTATCATCTTCAACCACATCAAGCCACTGATTGCCGCTATTTTTAAGAGCCGCTTCGATTTCTTCTAGTGGAATATCTTTTTTGAGTTTAATAGTTAACCCTTGCGCATGACAACGCATCGCTCCCACACGTACACACATACCATCAATGGGAATGCTGTTTGCTTCAGAGTTGCCAAGGATTTTATTGGTTTCGACACCGCCTTTCCATTCTTCACGAGATTGCTTGTTTTCCAACTGCGCGTCGATATAAGGAATCAAGCTACCAGCTAATGGTACACCGAAGTATTGTTTAGGAAAGTCATCCGAGCGCTGAGTCTGAGCAATTTTCTTATCGATATCTAGAATAGCGCTGGCAGGGTCAGCCAGCTCATCTGCGACGGCGTCACGCAACACACCCATGCCTTCGATTAGCTCGCGCATGTTATTGGCACCTGAGCCACTAGCTGCTTGATAGGTCATGGCGCTGACCCACTCAACCCAGCCTTTATTGAAGAGCTCACCAATGGCCATCATCATGAGCGAAACCGTACAGTTACCACCGATAAAATCTTTTTTGCCGTCAGCTAGCGCTTGATCGATAACGTTACGATTGACTGGATCTAAAATAATAATACTATCTTCATCCATTCTTAGCGTACTTGCCGCATCTATCCAGTAACCTTCCCAGCCACCATCACGTAGCGGCTGATGTACTTTCTGGGTATAGTCGCCACCTTGACAGGTAATAATGACATCACAAGTTGCCAGTGCTTCAATATCATGAGCATCTTTAAGTTTACTGGGCTCAATACCATCGAATTTCGGAGCGTCGCCACCTGCATTACTGGTCGAAAAAAACACCGGCGTAATACCAGCGAAGTCTTTTTCCTCTATCATCCGTTGCATCAGCACTGATCCTACCATACCACGCCAGCCGACTAAGCCTACTGTTAAATTACTCATGAAAACCAATCCTCTTTTGCAGTTATTTTTTGCTTCAGTCAATTTGAACTGTCAACCGTTAACAATGCCGTGAATAACACTAAAAAGCAAGGGATTTTAGATAAATTTAATTGCTTTTAGGTATTATCCTTTATATCTATTATGAGTTTAAAATCTATCCAGCCCTAGCAGAATGCAGCTTTAAGCAATAGAAAATTGTAACGTTTTATGCTGTGAGCACATTAATTGATTACCGATAGTATGCGATTGTATTATGAGATGCTAAAGTAAGCATAAAGGCGTCAGATTGAATGAGAGCTTGTAGGATTAATTCATTAAATCAACTAAATATCTAGTTGCTGATATAACTATCAATCTAATAAGTGATTAACAAATATTATGGATTTATCTTTGCTATATTATGGCGTACAGGGACTAGCAGCGCTGATTACCTTTCTAACGGTTTGGGGTTGGTTACCGCTTGATAACTGGTGGGTACGTGGGGTGGAGTTTCCGCGGATTCAAATCTTAGTACTAGGGCTTGTTGCTTGGTTCGTCATGCTGTTTTTTTGGTCAGAATGGCAGATAGGGCAAGGGTTGTTATTTTTGCTATTAAGCGTGGCTTTAGCATTCCAGCTAAGAATGGTACTACCTTATACAAAGTTATGGAAAAAAGAAGTTAAGCAAGCTAAAGACAAACCTGAAGGTAAAGCTCATCAATTAAAAATTATAGTGTCAAATGTATTAACACCTAATGATGAGACTCATAAGCTGGTGAGCTTAGTCCAGCAGAAACAGCCTGATGTCTTAATCACTCTTGAATCAGATAAAAAATGGGAGACGGCGCTCAAGGAGATAGAACCTGACTATCCTTATAGCGTAAAAGTGCCGCTGGATAACCTTTATGGTATGCATCTGTATTCTAAGCTTGAGTTGATAGAGCCGGAAGTCAAATATCTGATGATCGATGATATTCCCTCTATTCATACGCAGATACGCTTACAAGGTGGGCGTATCATCTGGTTATACTGTTTGCATCCAATGCCGCCCAGCCCAACGGAAGCCGACAAATCTACTACTCGTGATGCCGAGTTATTAATGGTTGGTCGTCATATTAAAGATAATAATCAAACCGCCATACTAGCAGGGGATCTCAATGACGTGGCTTGGTCAAAGACTACCCGCCGTTTTCAACGTATCTCAGGGCTGCTTGATCCACGTATTGGGCGCCATTTTATTAATACCTTCCATGTAAAGTATCCTTTTTTACGCTGGGCCCTTGATCACATTTTTCATAGTGCTTGCTTTACCGTAGTAGATATCCAGCGTCTACCCTCTATTGGCTCTGACCATTTTCCAGTATTAACGACGTTGCAATATGAGCCAGAAGAAGCTCCCAAACAAGAGCAAAATGCGCCTACCACTGATGCAGAAGATATGAAGGAATCTGAGCATAAAATAAAAGCAGGTAAAGAAGAAGGTAAAAAAGTCTCAAAAGAACATGCAGAAGAAAACTAAGTCTAGTATAAAGCTAGCTACTACAGAATATTGTAAGCAAAAGCTTACAATAAATAGAGTTTTTAGCTTCTAGTTTGCTTTAGAGGATTGGCATAAAATACTATTATCAGCACAAGGAGAGGTAAGGATACGGTGCTGAGACAGCAGCACGAATATACAGGTCAGCCCACTGTAATAAGTTGCTGTTATGACTTGGGATAAGTCAGCAAGGAAGAGAATAATAATAAAACGCAAGCTCATGGCCCCGAACTAATCGCCCAAAGTTCGGGGTTTTTTATTGCTTAATAATAAATATTCATAGTTGTATAGGTGTTTTTTCTTAATTAAGTAACTTGTTTACGGGTGGGGCACCACTAAATAAAAAAGGCATAAGCGCTTGCTCATACCTTTTTGTTATTCATTAAGATTTAAAGATTTTTACTCTGTGCGATCTATATCGTTAGCTAAAAGTAAGCATCTTATTCAAATACTTGTATATAAGCACCAGCACGTAGCTCTTGTAGCCAGTCTTCACGGGCTTGAGGCGCTAAACGTTGATACAAAGCTTGACGAGCCATATTGCGACGGTATTCATTGGTAACATCTTGTTGACGTTGGCCTTCAACTTTTAGGATATGCCAGCCGAACTGGGTTTTAAAAGGAGTAGAGTAGTCACCAACGGTTGTCGTTTTCATAACCGCTTCAAATGGCCCAATCATATCACCATCACTGACCCAGCCCAGATCACCACCGCGGCCCGCTGAGCCTGGGTCATCTGAATAAGTAGAAGCTAACGCTTTAAAGTCAGCGCCTTGACGTAGCTGTTCGTATAGATCATTGATCTTTTGTTCAGCCAGGGCGTCAGTTTGAATCTCATCGACCTTAACTAAGATATGACGGGTGTTCCACTGCGGAATGATAGTTTTATCATCAGATTTTTTATCAGCGAGTTTAACAATATCGATACCCTGAGGTGTTACAAGTGGCGCACTTACGGCTCCTACCTCAAGTTTAGTGATTTCACTGGCAAGCTCAGTGGGTAAAGAAGCGGCTTTATGAAAGCCCATATCACCACCTTGAATTTCTATAGGATAGTTGCTTTGAGCTTCTGCAATAGCAGTGTCGACATCTACGTTGGGTTGCTGTAAACGGGTACGTAGAGTCTGCGCAATCTTTAATGCTTCATCACGTTGTGCTTGTGACAAACGATTATAATCATCTAAATAAGGAATACGAATATGAATCGTTTGGTATTCATTTTGGTTAAGACGTTTGGCTTCAGGCGATGCTAAAAATGCATCGATATCTTGCTCGGTAATGCGAACCCGGCTACTAATTTGACGCTGCTGTAAAGATTGAATCGCCGCATCCTCTATAAGGCTGGCTCGTAACGCTGCATAGCTGCCTGGCTGCGAAGCGTCTAAGCGCTGCTGTAGCTCTGAGATGCTGTTGAGTCCTTCGGCTTGAGCGATTTGAGTAAGGCGTTGATTAATCGCCGCCTCATCAGGTCGAAGTCCAACACGGTTAATCAATGACAATTGCAGTTCGCGTAGAACTAAAGCATTTAATACCTCAGATTGCAGCTGCGCAGAATTGGGTATGGATTCACCAGTGGCTTGTGCTCGTGCTTGAGTCTGAGCAATAGCATTAATTAAGTCGCTTTTTAGAATCACGTTATCATTAACTAAAGCGATGATGCCATCAGTACTGTTCGCCGAGTTTAGACGAGGGCTGCTCTGTTGGTTAGTAGCAGGCTGGGCATTACTTGCATTAGTAGCATCGACTGTGGCTGCTTGGGCGTTGATACTTAGCAAAAGAGCAGCGCTCATGCCAGAAAATACTACCGCACGGCTGGTCTTGCGTAAAGAAAAAAATCTCATGATGCTCCTCGTCAATGTCATTGCACTGGATATTCTTGGATTAACATATCCACTCAATAAAACTGTCTATATTATATAAAAAGGTTAAACCATTGTTTCAATATTGAACTTGGTATTATTTCTTAACTGGTTTGCTTGGTTAAGGTTAAGCTAGCCATTAGTATATTATCAACTGGATTACTTACTATATAAGCTGCTGCGTTAACTCTTCGATGATTGGTACTTTCTAGTCTTTCCACGCGCTCTGTACAGGCTCAAACCCCAATACCTTCTCTGATAATAAACGGGTTAAGCGTCCACTACCACCACCTAAGCCATTTAGCCTAATCTCAGCCATAATAGCTTGAGTAGGTTCATCTTGGATATTTAAATCGTTATAATAACGGCGCCCATAGACGGCAAAACCAAAGCAGCAATCCTCATAGTCAACCCCAACAAGCGCATCCAACATTTTATTACGCCGATGATCGTATTGACCTTGGGCTAATATACGCCAGTTATTACTTATAGGGAAAATGGTAGACGCTGTTAACGCTGATAACGGCAACTGATTGGTGTTTCTATCGCGTTGACGCTTGACGAAGCCTACATTAAATAAGCTATTATCGGTTGGCTGGTAACGTAGCTCAGTTGTGATATAGTTTAGATCATAACTGTTAGTAAAGGCACCACTGACATCAACCCAAACATTATTATAAGGTTGAGCGCTAGCATCCCACACTAGGCCTGACGAAGAATCACTAAATACTGGCGTTTGGTCCTCTAAAGTCACTCGGCCATCATCAATATAATACTGCTCTGCGATGTTACCATCAAAACGTGTCACGCCCGTTGCATCGATGTAACTATAATTAAGGCCAGCAGTAAAGGCATGTAAGTCCTGCAGACGATCCTTTCCTAAAAACCAACTGTCTGAAAACAGCTGCTCATAATTGATCGACGCAATACGAGTATTGAAGTTTGGAATATCATTTTGATCTTCATAGGGCGAGTAAGTGTATTTCAGGCGTGGACTAAGCAGTTGATAGCCGCCTAAACTGTTATCAAAAGCACCGAAAGGTGAACCAGCTTGGTATAAGTTCAAGCCTGCATCGATACTAGCTTGAGGTACGAATACGGACTGACTGCCATCCTCTTTACTCAGTAAATTATCTTCTAAACTGTCTTCATCGTATGAAGTATATAAATGCTGTAAGCTTACTTTTGGTTTGATATAGCCCCATGGTTTCTCTAATGGGTAGGAGGCGCTTAGTTTATTATAAACACGTACACCACTTTTCTCATTTTCTGAGCCATCATCTATAGATTTCTTAAAATAAGCTGAGTCATGAGTACCAGTGATATCAAAGCTATTTAGCCAAGGCAGACGATAGTTGAGACTAAGTTGTGGCAAACGTGAGTAAGGCTTATCTTTATCTTGTAAAGCCTCGCCAGTATTGGTAAAGGCGTCCAAGGTTTGGAAAGTTTCAACCTTAAGCTCTCCTGTAACATAGTCATTATAGTAGTTAAGGCGTGCCCGTCTAGGTAAATTCACGGTATTACTTGATAGCCCTAACGTATCGAAATCATTAAGATAATCCGCATCAGAGACGTAGCTATATTTAGCATCACCGCTTAGGCGTGGAATACTATTAGATGACCAGTAATGATCATAGAAAAGACTGCTTCGGTCCTCATCATTATATTCTTTATCATTCGGCAAATAAGAACCGTTAAGAATACCGCCACCATACTCTTCAGTTAGATAGCGAAACTCACCTGAAATCATAGGGTTTCGGCTGGTATAGATACGAGTGTTCAGGGTCGCATCATAATTGGGCGCTAAGTTTAGATAATAAGGGACATCGACTTCCAAGCCACTCTCACTGCCGATACTAGCACTTGGTACTAAGAATCCACTGCTACGGCGCTCATCGATAGGAAAGTTGAAATAAGGCAAGTAAAATACTGGAACGTCAGCGATACGGAATGTGGTATTGCGGGCTTCACCGCGGCCCGTATCAGTATTTAAATCGATACTTTTTGCTTCTAATTGCCATTTACGATCAGTAGGTGGGCAGGTGGTAAACATCACCTCATCAAGCTCATACTGGCTCTCATTAGGACGGTTCAAACGCTTAGCATAGCCATGTGATTGCATGGGTACGCTGGCATAAGCCACGCCATGAGCAGTCGCTTGCCCACTTTCTGTATTGTAAGCTAAGCTGTCGGCTACCCCAATTAGCCCCCCTTGAGAAACAGCTTCGGTCGAGCTCATCTCATCTTCGGCGCCGCGCTTATCTGCCGTAGCTCGGCTTTGACCATTACCGACAGCTTGGTCGGTAAACATAACGTTACCTTGAGCACCTGCCACTCCAGTGGCTCTATTTATGAGCACCTTATCGGCTTCTATGTGCTGGTTACCTTGGTCGACAATGACATTACCTGACAACTCAGCATAGTCGATATTGTCATAATAACCATAATCAGCTTCTGCAAATAAAGCCGCCTGAGCATTAGTAGTCTTCAAGCGCTCAGTCATCTGGTCGTTAGTAGCATTGGCTTCATCGACAGCGCGCTGATAATTTGGATTGCGAGTAGGATATACCCACTGACCTTCGCAGCGTTGGGAGCTATCTACTGTGCGCGGGACTAAGTTTAAATTATTACCTAGCTTTTGAATGGTTTGGGGATCTTTTTGTAGGCTGTCTTGAGCATCGATAGCTATATTTTTATCATTTTTAGAGCGAAGCTCAGATACATCAGTATCAGGACGCAACTCATAGAATTCGGCTAAACGTACTAGGCTTTGTTGAATACTTTCATCTTCAGCTTTTAAGCGCTTACCATCAGCTGCTTGTTGTTGGTCGATTGAATCTTCGGCAACGGCTTCTTTAGCTATAGTATCGTTACTATCATTATCCTCTGTAGGATATTGCTCATCAAAACCAGCCGTGTTGCTCGCCGTGATATCGTCACTGTTGTCGGTAATAGGCGTTATGGTAATGGCTTGATTAACGTAGTCTTCATCGTCAACTGACTGACTGTTAGCAATTGATGAATCGTTGGTAACTAAATGATTGTCGTCAGCTAAAACTCTAGGGGCAACAGACTCACTGTAATAGGTGCTATCAGTATAGGAGGTGTTATTAAATTCAGCTTGAGTATCAACGATAGTGGGGCTATCAGCAACGAGTGCCGCCGCATTAAGGTTATCATCGTCGATAGTAGCTGCACTGACGGTCAAGCCAGTTAAGCTCAAGGCACCAAATAAAATCATGCGAATGCTTTGGTAAAGCGGAGAATATAACAAGGGCACACCTATGATTGTAGAGCCTATTGGGTTACGGTAACGAGTGAATGGCTAAGCACTTACTTTCTAAGCTACATATCTTGACGACTTATGATAGTCAAAAAAAATCAAATCAGCTACACTATTCACCAAATTTTATAGTCTAGCAAGGCGTTTCTTATATAAATGCTTATAAAACCTAAATAATACTATAAAATAACAGTGATTCAATCGTCATCTGAGGTTATAAAAGTTTATAAAAACACTTGATAGCCACGGATTAAGGGTCATTTTAGCAAGTATTTGTTCCAATAACTGCTAAATTTTCCGTTGAGTCGATTGTTTTGGCTGATTCTAGACAGCCTTATTTATACATCTCTTTTCATCTTAATTATTAACTTACGACATCTTCTATGACTACTATGACTGACATGACCGACGATTCCCTTAATACTGTGACAGCCTCTGCAACCCACAAAACACGGCACCAACAATTACAGCAATGGCTAAATCAGGTCTTTGTTGGGCAAGACTCTACTCTTCATAGCTTGCCTGGCGATGCCAGCGCTCGTCAGTATCACCGTTTGCAACTAACAGGTAGTCAGGGGGCGCCGGCGCGCTATATTGTCATGGATTCTGCTGATGAACAAGAGGCCATGCAGCAATTTATCAATGTCGCTAAGCTAATGGCACCCGCTATTAATGTACCAGAGCTGATAGCGCAAGATATTCGCCAAGGGTTTTTAGTATTACAAGATTTTGGTACGACGGAGTTTGCTCATTTATTGGTTGATGCTAATACTGAGCAAGTAAATGATTATTATCAGTTAGCTATGCAAACCCTAATAGCCCTACAAAAAATACCGGTTGAGACTGCTCGAATCCAGCACCAGTTGCCCGATTATGATGCTCATACGCTTAACCGAGAAATGGATTTATTCCGTGATTGGTTCGTTCCTTTCATTGGTGCCAATCTCGATGAAAATATTTGGAGCAATCTGAAGTCAGCTTTGATAACCGCTATTTTGGCTCAGCCAGCGGTGATTGTGCACCGAGATTATCACAGTCGTAATCTCATGCAAGATCAGAACGATCATTCAGCTTTAGGGGTGATTGACTTTCAAGATGCCGTTATTGGGGCTTATAGCTATGATCTGGTATCACTAATACGAGATGCTTATGCCGAGTGGCCAGAGGCGCAGGTTGTGCAGTGGATGAATGACTTTTGGCAAATGCAGCAGCAAGCTGGGCTAGCTAGCGCTGATAGCATTGAACAGTTTATAAAGGATGTCAACATCATGGGCGTTCAGCGCCATTTAAAAGTGCTAGGTATTTTTATTCGCTTGTTACAGCGTGATGGCAAAGACCGTTATTTGGCTGATATTCCAAAGGTTATGGGCGATTTAATCCTTGAGCTTGATTGGCTTAGCGAGCAGGGTAGTGCAGAGCTTAAACAAGCCATACAGCCATTTTATAACTGGCTACAAACGCAGGCTATGGTTGGCTATAAAATTAAATTTCTCTAAAAAGCCTGAATCTAACCTTTATCCTAAAATTAAATCTAATTAGATGAGCAGGAGCCACCATGAGTGCAATAACGCAAGCGATGATCTTGGCAGCGGGCAAAGGGACTCGTTTACGCCCATTAACGCTTGAGACCCCAAAACCTTTGGTCGAAGTGGGCGGACAACCCTTGATTGTTTGGCATATTAAAGCTCTGCAAGCCGCTGGCATTACTGACATTACGATTAACGCTTCTTGGCTGGCAGATAAGTTAATGGATGCTTTAGGGGATGGTTCAGAGTATGGGGTAACTATACATTGGTCAGTTGAAGCCGAAGAGCCGCTTGAGACTGCTGGGGGGATTTTTCAGGCATTGCAAACGGGTAAATTACAAGATGCGCCGTTTATTCTCATCAACTCTGATATATGGAGCAGTTATGATTTCAGCCAATTGGTTGACTATCAATTAGGGAATGATCAGCGCGCGCACCTGTTGCTTATTGATAATCCTGAGCATAATAGTGGCGGCGACTTTGCTATCAATAATGGGCTCGCTAGTGAACAGCCGATTGCTGATGCCGATAAATATACCTTTGCTGGGATTAGTGTGATGTCGCCGAGTTTGGTTGATGGACTGGTTACAGGTCAACCTGCCGCCCTTGCGCCACTGCTTAAGCAGGCGATGCTGAAGTTTCAAATCACTGCTGAGGTGATTACTGATAATTGGATAGATGTCGGTACGCCTGAGCGCTTGACTCAGATAAATAATTTTATTGACAATAAAGGTACCAGCAATCATCAAGGCGCTTGAAGTTGACCACTGATACTTAAAACTAAAACCAAAGTTTTTGACAAAAAGAGCGCTGTGCTTATGATTTAGCACGGCGCTGTTTTTATTACCAAGATTATAGCGATAAAATTACACGCCCATGGCTAGCTTGATCAATTGGGCAATAGTAAATATCACCAACAAACCCGCTAGATACAAGCCTATAAACCAAGCCCACTGAGATTGTTTTTTACTGAGCTTTTTCATAAAACTTCCTCGTTAGCTCCTCATCCGCTATTATCACCGCCTATATCTCATATATTTTCTGAAATAAAGCTGATTTATATCTCTTTTAATACATAGGATTATGATCAGACTTACCTTTAAAGGTGTAATAAGCAAAAGCGGTATAACTTAAGATAATCGGCAGCATAATCAGCGCACCAATCAACATAAAGGATAAAGAAGTATCAGCGGCGGCCGCTTCATAAATAGTCATCTGATACGGTACGATATAAGGGAATATCGCAAAACAAACCCCAATATATCCCATCAAAAACAAAGCGACAGTCAATAAAAAAGGACGATACTCACGCTCGGTGTTTAAGTCTTTACGCATCACAAAGAATAATAACAGCACGATAATAGGCATGGGTGCCAAATAAAGTAGTCCAGGGAAGCTGAACCAGCCTACCAGCGCCTCAATATCTGAGAAATACATCGATATCGTGACTACTACCATCGCCAATAACAACGCCGATAACATCCAGCTAGAGACTTTACGTGCCCACACTTGTAATTTATGCTCAGTTTTAATGATAAGCCAGGTGGAGCCTAACAGCGCATAACCAATCAGTAAGGCAAAACCGCACATGATGGAAAAAGGAGATAACCAATCAAAAGGGCCACCGGTATAAAGACGATTACTGGCCTCTATCCCTTGTATCAAAGTGCCCAGCATAATACCTTGTGAAAAGGTAGCAACGATTGATCCAACAAAAAAGAAGGTATCCCATACATGACGACGAGAAGAGGCTTTAAAGCGAAACTCAAAAGCCACGCCGCGCATGATCAAACCAAATAACATCAAAGTTACCGGCAAATACAGACCGGTCATAATAATGCCATAAGCTACTGGAAAGGCGGCGAATAAGCCCCCACCACCCAGTACCAACCAAGTCTCATTACCATCCCAAAAGGGGGCAATAGAGTTCATAATACGGCTACGGTTTTTATCGGAGCCTGCAAAGGGAAATAAAATACCACAGCCCAAATCAAACCCGTCGAGCAGAACATAGATAAAGACCGATAAAGCGATCAAGCCGCCCCAAATCAGGGGTAAATCTAAGACATCGCCGAAATTAAACATTAGCGCAGCCCTCCGTCATTTTGGTCATTTTCTGGACTGTCTAAATCCTGCGACTGACCTTCTTTCGTATGCTTTGCAGGATTATTGTCACCGCTTAACGTCCGTCCTTGACCCTCAGTTATAGAGTGCTCATAAAAGTTATCATCAGCAGGATCTTCATACGGTTTTGGCCCTTGAGCAATCAAGCGCAAGATATAAAAGCTCCCCGCACCAAACACAAAGATATACAGCACAATAAAACCGATTAGCGTGGTGGCGACTTGCTGTGCGGCAAGCGGCGACATGCTTTCCCCTGTCCGAATGACTTCATAAACCGTATAGGGTTGACGTCCTGTTTCCGTAACAAACCAACCTGCGAGGAGCGCAATGAAACCTAGCGGCGTCATCATCATCCATGCTCGGTGGAACCATTTACTTTCAGGATTAAATTGCTGCTTTTTAAAGTACTTGTAGGCACTAAATAATCCCACTAACACCATTAACGTGCCAATGGCTACCATGATGCGAAATGACCAAAATACGATGGGCACATAGGGTTGGTCTTCTGGAGCCCAGTTCTTCAGCCCCTTGACCTCACCATCTAATGAATGGGTTAAGATTAAGCCTGATACGTAAGGTATTTTGATCTCGTAATGGTTTTTTTGTGCCTGTTGGTCTGGAATTGCAAATAGTACTAATGGCGCACCGCGCTCATCCTCCCAAAGCCCTTCCATTGCTGCTACCTTGGCTGGCTGATGCTCAAGGGTATTTAGACCATGCATATCACCAATGAGTACCTGCATCGGGGCGACGAATATTGCCATGATCATTGCCATACCTAGCATCACTCGGCCATGCTGGCGGTGTTCGGTGTGACGTTTCGATTGAAGGTAGTAAGCACCGATACCGCCGATGACAAAAGCTGTGGTCAAGAAGGCGGCGGTCATCATGTGGGCGTAGCGATAGGGGAATGAGGGATTAAAAATAATCTCAATCCAGTTGGTGGGATAAAGCAGGCCATCGGCACCCATCATAAAGCCTTGCGGAGTTTGCATAAAACTATTGGCAGCCAAAATCCAAAAGCCTGAGATTAGCGTACCGATAGCGACAATGGCGGTCGATGCAAAGTGCATGCGCTTGCTTACTCGTCCCCAGCCAAATAGCATAATTCCTAAGAATGATGCCTCTAAGAAAAACGCTGTTAATACTTCGTAGGCGAGGAGTGGGCCTAAGACGTTGCCGGCTTTGTCTGAAAACACCGCCCAATTGGTGCCGAACTGGTAGGACATTACTACCCCAGATACCACGCCTAAGCCAAAGACTACAGCGAATATCTTCACCCAGTGCTTATAAACTTCAGCGTAGATAGGTTCTCCCGTTCTAAGCCAGCGAAACTCAAGTACAGTTAAAAAGCTGGCTAAACCGATAGAAAATGCGGGAAAAACAATATGAAATGAGATTACAAAGGCGAACTGAATACGCGCCAGCATCAGCGCATCCAGTTGATCGACTATAAATGTAGCGAACATAAGCGCTTACCCTTATTTGTGAGCAAAGTAGCGTTAGCTTCCGTGATACGCTTGCATAATGGTCTGCATTAGTTTGTCAGTTTTTTAAGTTGAGATATAAACCTGAGTTTATTTTGGACAGTAACTATTATGAATGGATATGATTGAGTTAAAAAGTAGGTTTAAAATATGATATTAATAATACTTTTTAATCAGAGTTAATAACTTATAACCTTATAGGCTAAAGGGGTATTTACTCGTCAAATCAAGGTGTTACTGTATTTTTTTATGGATTTATTATGCGCTTATGCTTCATGACACGCAAGAAATAACTCATTCTCGCAACTACGTAGTAGTCATAAGTTATATCTTGAAAATAAATATAGCCAACATAAATTAACGGACAATATTTGGTTTTACATAGGGCGGGTATCCTATCTTAAGTGTGAAAACACATCTAAGATAGGATTAGATACTAAGCTTAAGTGCAAATATAGGCACAAGTATTGAATGTTTGAGAGGGTTTATTGCTGCAATTGTTGACGTAAAATTCGCCGTAAGGTTAGGATAGTTTGTGGGTTCTCTTGAACACTATGACCGCCACTGATAATAGTTTCAGATGCGGCACCGTCGAGATGAGCACTAGTATAGGGGACAATACCATCGGATAGACGTTCAGTGAGTGCTTGGCTGATATCCTCATTGACTGTAACCGCAGCAACTAGTGGTTGTCGCTGTACTGAGTTTGTACGGTCTGATTGTCTCGGTGTTGAGTTAGCACTATTATTATCATCTTTTTGCGGCGCTTGTGATAAATCAATTTTGCCGCCGCCTGGTTGCATCTGTGCTAGACCTCTGGTGATATCATCATCATTGCTGGCAATGATCGAATGATAAGTAATGCGTTCATTTATATTGATATCTTTAGTCAATTGAATAAATGAGGATTTGTCACTGAGCTGGCTGGCACCGTTTTCTAGGTATAGTGCTCCCAAAGGGTTCTGTGTCAAATCGCCCTGAGTAAAGATAGTGGCTAAGTTATCGGTGACTGTTTTTACCAAACCTACAGGAATATGAATGATGCGGCGCAGCGCACGTGTAAACCAGCGATCAGCGTAGTCGGTACCTCGAAAGGGTGCGGATAAAAATACAGCAGTATCAACTTGCGGTAAAGTTTGGAGCTCAAAACGGTTGTTTAGCTTTTCTTCCCCAAAAGCTTGCTTGAGTACGTCAATGATTTGCTTTTTCTCGCTATAGGAAAGTAAATTCTGCTCATCAAGTCTTTCTATATCATCTTCTAAATTGTCGTCTGAGAGCATCATACGAGCTATGACCGCTCCCATGCTATGGCCGATAATAACGCTATTGCTACTGGCTCGATTCTGTCCTTGAGGATCGGTTTGCTGATATGCAGTAGTCAGCAGCTTTTGAATCTCGTAGCGGTTTTCTAATATAGGTAAATTAGTAGGATAGAATATTTGCCAAACTTGGTAGTTCTCACGCAGTTTGTCATCACTTAAGATATCGTTGGTTAAGTTAACCCAAGTAGCAGGGCTGGAAGCTAAGCCATGAATCATAATAAGCACCCGTTTATCGGGATCATAGGGCTCTAACATAAATAATTTGGGCAAATTCGCTTCTTGCTTGCGAGCTAGCAGATTGAGATAGCCCACACCACTGAGCTGATTTTCTGCCAACCATAGACCGTAACCTGCCGAAAAGTTAGCTGCGAGTGGATAGTCATCGTCTAATATAGGTACGCTGTTGGTACGATAAGGGTTGTAAAGGTGGATATTGAGCTGCTTGCTGTTTAGTACTTCAAGGACACCTTTCCCAGTAGGCTTGATGAGACCAGTAATTAATAAGTGACCTGTAGGGTAAATACGAGAGGTTGGGGTGCTATCATCTATATGACCCTCGGGGCTAAGTTGACTTTCATCTTTGGTCAACCTACCAGATAAGGAAGAGGCAAGTAATTGACGGACTGTAGTGGTATATCGGTCATCTAGCGAAGCGACCAATTTGACGCCTAGACCGGGACGCTGACTGATAGTATTAAGTCCTGAGAGTCGCATCTCATAAGTGGAGGTTAGGTCTGCCAAGGCAGATTTTTGGTCACGAGCATTTTGTAGATAGTTGTTTTCATTAGGCAGATAGACATTTAAATCATAATTATTTAAATTCATAGTCATGACTTTGACTTGATCGGTTAAATCTCCTTTGAGCGGTGCTTGATTGGATATGGTAGCAGATCTATTCGTATCGGCTGCCGCACTTATAATGGGTAAGTATTTTACATCAGCATCCTCTATCAACTCATGCAAGTTGTCTCTAGATTTATACAACCGGGTAATAATATCATTACTAGCGGCATTATAGATATCTTGAGTCTGGATATCGATATCGTTTGGAATACGGTGATATTCTACTGATTGAGCTAGTTCATTATCAGCATCGGCGAAATCATGGTCTAACTGATCATAAAACAGATAAGCATAGCTGAGTTTTACCGCATCAAAAAGCCTTTCCTGATAGGTGTTGAGACAAGTAGCGGTATTTTTTTTCTGCGTAGTTTCTTGTTCAGGGCTCAAGGGAGCGTTAGCATAATAAGGATCTATCGGTGGCCGCGCCAGCGCATTACGGCAGTCTTGCGAATCCGCTAGCTGAAGCGCTTTACCATAATGGAGCTCAGCAAAAGCGGCCAGTCGGGGACGATATTTGCTATCTAGTATACTGTCGCTTAATTGCTCTAAACATAGATCGAAATGTTGCATGCAGGCTTGCTGATTAAGCCCAGCAGAAAGTAAACTTGAGGCGGTATTACTACTGAGCTTGTTACTTGACACCAGATTGCCACGCTGCAAGCTAATAGCCTTTTCTGGTGACAACTGGCTGACTGAGACCGTGCTACAAGCAGGTAACAATATAACTCCTACTATCAGTGCTAAGTTTAGTATTGTTAGCTTACGGCGTGGCATCGGAGTAGTTGCGACAAGGCTAGCATACATAATAAAAGGCCTTAATTATTTTAATTAAACAAAGCTATATGGCAGGCTTTCAAGAGCCAGTCAATAAAATTAACAAACAGCGCTAATGCTAAACTAACGCAAAAAGCGTGCGCTTTATTATTGACTATATCAATAAAAAGCGCACGCTTTTTCTAGAATCTATTGAGTTAAGTGATGGCAATTGACTTGAAGCTTTTTATCAATTAATAAAAGTTTTAATCAAGCCACTGCCTATCTGATACTAGAATTAGATGGTTGGTTTGACATTAATGTCAGGAGCTGGAATATCCCAAATATAATACTTGCCATCTTCGATTAGTTTTATTTGCTGACGAATAATAGCATCATTTGGGGCTCTTTGCTGTAGACGACGTAGACGATCTAAAGCCTCGCTACGGCGATCGCTCAATAGATCTGACTGTGCCAAGCTTTGCTCAGCTTCGGTATAGCCCAAGGCTACGGCGCGGGTCAAGTATTTTTCACCTTCTTTAAAGCCGCCGCCTTCTGAGAGCATCATGCCATATAAAAAGTTGGCTTCACCGCTGTCAGGATCAGTTTTTATCGCACGATCGATATATTGTCCCGCACGTACCGCAAAGTCTGAGCCTAAATCCAAGTTACGACCCATACCATTAAGCTTAGCTGCTCGGACTAACACATCAAAAGAAGCGTTTGGCGCACTGGCATAAGGCTCAATCCATTTGGTCAAAATCTTAATTTTTTCACGAGTATAGTGACGCTGAGAGCGGTTAGGAAAGTTTGGCGGATAGTGACGGACGTTTGGTGAAACATCCTCAATAAAATCATCCAACAGACTGACATCGAGCTGATCAGAGTTAGGTCCTTTGGTCTGATTAATCACGATGGTCGGCACAAAAGTTACATCAGAGACGCTGAGCTGCGGAGTAGGCACATTCGCAAGCTGACCTTGACTGATATCAACCCCAGTATCTACAACAGGACCACGTTCATAAACACGGGTGGTGGTGATTGGAGTCGATTCAATGGGAGAGGTATTAACTGCTGCAGAGGATACCGCCGGTCTAACATTGGCTGGCGTGGACTGTGCCGTAGCAGTACTTGCACGAGTGGTGTCGGTATTGGCTGTATCAGCACTGGCACCAGTTCTTGGCTGAGCTCGGCGAATGACACGCTGGCTTGAATCAATAGCACTTGGCGCACTAGCGGTAGTGGTATCAGGGCTAGCCGTAGTATCCGTTGCTGCTATAGCCGAAGTGGCTAGCATCATAGTACTTGCTGCTGCTAAAGCGGCAAATTTATAACTGATTGAGTGGTTCATAAAATAAAGCACCTTATATCTGTCTATAGCGAATATTTTTTATAAATAAAAGAAGCGGGTTGTAGGCTGTAAAAAGATAGCAGTAACGTAACCGCTAAGCACAAAACCAATCCCAAAAGTAGCTATACCGTAGCAAACTAATATAAGAGTGCTCAATAGTTGGATTGTTAAAAGTACTACGCTTAGCTATCATTTAGTCAAATGTTAAACCTACTCTAATACCGACTACTTATGTTTTTAATTATAAATGGTAAGCGGTAGCTTTCATGCGATTGGCCATCCAGCGCATGGTATGACGTACTAATGGCGAGAGTGCTGCGCCTCCGTTTTCTAACGCCAACTTACGATGGTGCAGCTCTTCAATATCCATTTGTGCCAGTATTTCTTTGGAGCGTTTATCTTGTGCTGGCAATTGACCGATATGGTCTTGTAGATGCTCACTGACTTGCGCTTCTGTTTCGGCGACGAATCCCAAACTAAACTCGTTAGAGATTGCGCCTGCTACTGCGCCTAGAGCAAAAGACATGCCATACCACAGTGGGGTAAAGATACTAGGATGGCTGCCCAGCTCATCAAGGCGAGTCTCACACCAAACCAGATGATCCACTTCTTCTTCTGCAGATTGCTGCATGGCTTGTCTTACATCGTCATTTTTTGCAGTAAGGGCTTGGCCGTGATAGAGACCCTGAGCGCAAACCTCGCCAGTATGATTAATACGCATCAGCCCTGCAACATGGCGAGATTCAGTGATACTCAATTCAGGAATCTTATCATCGCTGACCGGTAAGGGGCGAGTGCTGGGATTTGAGTGAGGAACCACCGCTCGCAGTGCTTTATCGACACCGAGTAGTAAATGGTCAATCTTGGATAAGGGTTGTAGTGCCATAATTAACTCCTAGAACAATGTCATTTAACGCAAATGTTATCTAATGCAGGGGGATTAATACTACGATTTACTTATACCTCATCGATTGTATGCTATAAGGCAATTTATTACTATAAGGGGTCGGTCAGTACTTTTATTTTTAGACTCTTTATTTTAATTAATAGGCTCATCACGAGTTTGAATGACGGCTTGTTTGATATGTTTATTGAGCTTTAGATATAAAAATAACCCAAATAAAATATTGAGCACACCGGTAACCAAAAACAATTGCGGTAAGCTTAACTTTAAGGCGTTCAGCATTAAGATAGCGAAGATGGCTGAGGTGACCATAAATATAGCATTGAAAATATTGTTAGCGCCAACAATACGTGCGCGATGACTTTTAGGCGCATAAGCTTGCATAGACGCATATAACGGTACGATATACAGGCCACCGCTAAACCCTAAAAAGAACAAATCAAAAAACACCCGCCAGCTACCACGAATGCTAAATAGCTCACCGATACCCATCAAGGTATCAGTATCAAGATTGATGTTTAACCCTGAGAGCGAAAAGTATAAGTCAATGGCAAAGATACTCAGACCTGCAATACCAAAGGGTAATAGGCGTAAACTCACCTGATTTTTGGTCAAGCTTTTGCATAATAAAGAGCCGATCGACACCCCGACTGAGAACAAAGTCAGTAGGAAAATAACCACTGATTCATCACCTTGTAAAATGACTTTACTAAACTCTGGGGTTTGGGTTAAAAACGTTGCCCCATAAAACCAAAACCAGCTATTACCTAGCACGATAAAAAATAAAAAAGGTAAGGAGTACAAATAGCGTACCGTGGCCATGCTAGTAGTAAAAATATTCCAATTAATATTTAGGTTAGGCTGCATGGCGGGCATATTGGGTATAAATCGTGCCGACAAATATCCCAAGATAGCGACAATTAGTACCGAAGCACTGATCCAATATAGCGACTGCGGCAATTGGGTCAACACCCCTGCGATGATCATTCCCAGTAAAATGGCTAGCGAAGTACCCATTTGAAATAGACCATTAGCTCCTACCAGCTCATCCTCTCTCATAGCCTGAGGTAGATAAGCGTATTTAATAGGCCCAAAAAAGGTAGAGTGGGTTCCCATCAAAAACAAAGCGACAAATAGCAAGGTATACCATTCAAACACAAAGCCTACTGCCGCAATGATCATAATCACCAGCTCTAGCAGTTTAATAAAGCGTGTCAATTGGGATTTTTCGAACTTGTCGGCAATTTGTCCTGCTAAAGCTGAAAATAAAAAATAGGGCAAAATGAATAGCATAGCAGCCAAGTTGTTTAGGATGCTAACCTCGATACCTATTTGGCTGGCAGCGGTATAAGTCAAAACCAATATAAGCGCTTGCTTAAAAATATTGTCATTGAACGCACCCAAAAACTGGGTAAAAAACATAGCGCTAAAGCGTCGACGCTTAAATAATTGAAACTGGTTTGCCATGTGAGCTCCTACAAGCGGCGGGCTACGTTTGAAGTTGACAGAGATCGGTAACCGTTGATAAGCCATAAAGCTTTATATCATACTCTTGATCTGATAATCATCAATACTATCAAAAACTTATCTAAATATAAGAGGGTTTTTCGATAGTATTGATGATTGTTAGGCCGTATAATAGCAAGGCTGTGTCACAAATACATGCGCCAAATGCTATGAATCTATAATTAACTCAGTTATGATTTGTAAATTTTACGACTAATCAGCATAAATATCAGTCGAGTATTAACCAGTATATTCACCGGTAAATTAAAGTGATGGCAAAGATAACTCGAGCAGTAATAAGCATGTTGCTACCGTGTGAGGGGATAAAGTATAAATGACCATGAGCTACCAGACATCAAATTCATCACAGCAATCGCCTGCTGTAGCGTGTCAGTCACAACCAAACAAAGGTTGTCAGTTGCCTCATCGAGAATGGCGAGATTGCCCTACAAATAAGCTGCCTGTAGCTGCTTCATACTCATCGTCTCATGCTCGTACCTATTTTGCACGTTCTGCACTTTGTACTGCTATAGCCAGTACCTTATTTGGACTGGGTATCACGCCCACTTTAGCTGCTGAAAGTGCGTCTAGTAACTTATCTCAACGCCAGATTGCCAATAACACTAATAATGATAATCAATCTGACCAGCAAATGGAGGCAGCGTTAGAGGCGCTGCGTTTCAAAAAAGCGATTGAACAAGGATTGATTGACCCATCAGTGTGGGAAAGCTACAACCAAAAAGATGCAGATAAATCTAATCAAGAGCCTGCAAAAAATGCCGATACGTATAACGATAAATTCGAAGAGTCTAACTATACTTCTAGTAGCAGTGATGTAGATAGTAATCGTTTGCCTGATGATTCTTTGCAGCAAGCATTAACTTTGCAGCAGCAAGGGTATCAGATGATGACGCCTGAACAGATTGAACGTGAGCTTGCTATTTTTAATAATGAAGAAAGTCTAGAAGGCGATTCAGCTGATTTTGACAACCCGATTGCCACTTTGGATAGTCAACAGGCTCCTATTGGGTTAGACACTAGTCTAGATGCGGCGAATTTACCAGCGCCGACTAACCTTGATACGTTAGGACGTAATCAAAGTGAAAACGCTCAAACGAACACCAACGTTGTTGAAGATGAACCTACATCGCGGCCGATTCAGGTGAGTGATGCTGTCAGTAGTGGAGTGAGTAGTAGCCAACAAGATCCCTCGCAAGTTCTAGCCCAGCAGGAGCGTGATACTGTAACTGGTAGGGATGACAATGCGGACGAAATCAGAGCACAGGTTAGTGCTGGTAGAGCGCCAACTGAGAGTGAGATAGACAAAAGTAGTGCGCAGGCCAACGATTTAAATCCAGATGATTATTTACCGGACTATGAGGCCTCAACTGAAACCCAAGCGCTTGCTAGTGGTATGGCGCAGGCCTCTACTGATAAGCCTAAGGCTCGTAATAACGGTGGTATTTTTAAGCGTTTATATAATAGGTTTTTTAATGGGGGTGAGGCCGCGCTACCACGTATTGATACCACAGTTTATCTCCAACAGGGTAGCGGTAATGCGGCTAGTATTGACCCTAGTCTAAGACCGCAACTCGTTAAAGCTGATAAAGACATTCAACCGATTAATAATATAAAAGCGGCGCTCGATGATATTAGCGTTGAGTCGGTGGTTGATTTTACTGCAGCGCTACCACGTCTGCGCCAAACGGCATTAGATGCAGCCCGCGCCGTTGGTTATTATGATGTGACGCTACGTCTGCGTCAGCCTAATGCTGACTCTATTGATGTCATTATTGAGAAGCTCGGTGAGCCTGTACGAGTTGAGAGCCGATTTGTGAATGTCCGCGGCGAAGGTAGTGAACAAGCTGAATTCCAAGAGCTTGAAGCCAGTCTACCACCCAAAGAGGATGAGATTTTTAATCATCGAGTCTATAAGAATAGCAAGGCGGCATTAGAAGCCTTAAGTAACACCTATGGTTACTTTGATCAGTATTGGTTAGATAAATCAGTCGATATTATTTTACCGGACAATACCGCTGATATCTCCTTAGTTTACGAGACTGGAGAGCGTTACGACTTTGATGACGTGGTCTTCTTTACTTATGACGAGGATACAGGCACGCTTACCCGAGATCCTGAAAAGCTGCCAGTCGAGATGTCTTTATTAAAACAACTGTTTGATTTTGATGCTGGCGATCCTTTTTATCGGCCTGCTATTACCAAGTTTAGTAATAGTCTATCAGCAACGCGCTATTTTAATATAGTCAACGTTGAGGCGGTTTTGCCGCCCGATGAGAGCAATGAAAGAGGAACTTTAGCGTTTGATAATGCCCCGCCTACCGCTGAAGATGGCAGTACTATAGATGACGATGTTAATGAGAATGGTGCGCAAGATAATAGGCCAATCGGTGAGTCTCAACAGGCAGAGTCTATCACTGCTGATAATAATAACCAGAGTAATGAGCCAGATAGTGAACCGGATGAAAATAATGTCACTGTAGATAATACTGATGCAGAGGATGTAGCACCGATTGAATTTACAGTTGATGAAGAGACCAGCGAAAAACTAGCGGCTATTAAACAGAAAGCGGAACGTTTAAGCCGTTTACCAAACAATCGGGTACTCGATGAGCAGACTGAAGAAGTTGACAGTATTTTAGGTAAGATTAGTAACTCCATTAGTAATGTTGCCAAAAAGATATTCCCTGACGACGAGCCTATCACTGCTGATGAGGACTTTGTGCCACCCACACTGGCAGGCCGCAAAACCCCTGAACAGGTTCAAGAGAGCAAAAAAGTACCGTTATACGTTTATATTGGCGCCGACAAGCCCCGCGATGCTCAGGTTGGTATCGGTTATGGCACCGACACTGATATCCGTGTCACTGGTCGAATTGATTATAACTTGATCAACAAAAAAGGTTATCAAGCCGGTGCTGAGGTAGAGTTATCAAGAATTAGAAAAAATGCGACGGTTTATGGTAGTAGACCATGGAAGCATCCCCTTAATGATAAATTAGAGACCCGTTTGACTTATGAGGAAGAGGTGATTGATCAAGGTGAAGGTAACTTTGATTTATCGACTAAAACTTTAAAAGCGGCGCTGGCTCGTAATATTCGTAAAGAAAGCGGCTGGGATCGTAGCTACTTCGTGCGCGCCCGCGTAGATGAGCTTGAAACAGGCGTCGATGAAGCGGCTTTAGAGGACTTACCAGTAGAGTTTACTTCAGGAAAGCCTCAACAAAAAGCGCTACTCTTCGGTTATGGTGTAAGTAAGACCGATACTGATAATGCTATTAATCCCACTCGCGGTATGCGTCAGTATTACGGGGTCGAAGTGGGCTCAGAGCAAGTGCTTAGTGATACTGATATGGCTATCATTCATGCTGGGATCAGTGGTATCTATAGCTTTGGTGAAGATAATAAACATCAGGTTCTTGGGCGCTTTAATACAGGTTATATTTGGGCCGATGATTTCTATGAAGTCCCTTATAAACTGCGCTTTTTTGCAGGTGGTGACCAAAGTATCCGCGGCTATGATTATGAAAGTCTCTCTCCCTTAGAAAAGGGCTATCTAACGGGCGGACAAGTGCTGGCAGTAGGTAGTGCCGAGTATAACTATGAGTTCCGTCCGGGTTTTCGTGGGGCGCTATTTACTGACGTCGGTAATGCTTATGATAAAAACTTTGATACCGAAACTAAGGTTGGTGTGGGAGTGGGTATTCGCTGGGCTTCGCCTGTGGGCGTGGTACGCGTCGATGTTGCTGCTGGCGTGACAGAGGACAGTATTCCGGTTAGACTGCACTTCTTTATTGGTTCGCCGTTATAAATAAACTGCACTTTGCTTTTTGGTGCTTGTCTTTTCTAAATGTAATTGAGTGTCATGTTGACTAATAATACCCCGCCTCCTCAAGATCCATCGGATGAAGATCCAGCACAAAGAGATGCCCAGCGGGTACGCCGCTGGTATCCGCTGTCTTTTTTATTCAAGCTACTGATATTCGTGGTTGTCGTATTACTGATTATGTTTGCGATATTCTTTTATATGGCCGGTACAGAATCAGGCACCAAGTTCTTATTAGAAAAGATAAGTGCGGAGACCGGGATCGAGTTTAAGTATGGTGACGGTAATTTACGTGATGGAATCTGGGTCACTGATATTGATATAGAAGCCAACCAAGATCTTGAAATACTGGTTGATAAGGCTTATGTCAAAATAGGCTGGCGGGCCATATTCTCTAAAGAAGTACACTTACGTGATGCTGATATCCAGCGCATTGAAATTATCAATAAAAAACCACCTACAGGTGAGCCGTTTGATTACAGAACCCTCAAACTACCTATTAATCTACGTTTTGATCAAGCAAAAATAAAAACCATCGTTTATAAGCAGGTAACCAAAGAGCCTGTCATCATTCATAATATTGCTGCTCGTGATTTGACTTGGGTAGGCAGCTTAGTAACGGTTGGCCGGGGCAGTTTGCGTTATGCCGATATCGTAAAGGTGAGTGCGCTCAAAGGAGAAATTGATTTACAAGGTGACTATCCATTAGACGCTTCAGCTATTGTTGAAGTCAGCGCTTTAGAAAAGGCTTATATAGATCCGCTTGATGTTAACGCAACCGGTAGCCTCAAACGTACTGTAGGCAAAGTAAGTAGCCGTTATAACGAAGGTGATGTGCGTGGCGAGTTTGTCGTACAAGGACTGGATGATAATGCGCCGTTCAGAGCCAAGCTTGAGTGGGACGATGTGCTCATTCCGTATGCCGATGCCCAAAACATTCATCTAAAAGACGGTATAGCTACTGCTACTGGGGTGATATCTGAGATTCGTCTACGTATTAATGCCGAGCTTACTGCCAAAGATATTCCTTCAGGACATTATCAAGGGCGCGGGATTATTGCCAACAGTCAGCTACGTATTGATCGCTTAGAGGCTAACGTCCCTGCAGGCGACCTGCTACTGCAAGGTATCCTCGATTGGCAAGACAGTTTTGATGCAAAGGTGCGAGCCGTAGGGACTAATTTTGATATCCGCCGTGCTATTCCTAATCAATACGATGATTACAAGGCTTATGCGCCGGAGAAGCTTAATGGCCGACTCTCATTTCATTATCAGCAAAAAAATAGCGCCGGCAATTTGCAAATGGATGCTGATTTGCGTCAAC
Organism: Psychrobacter jeotgali; assembly: GCF_904846315.1. Taxonomy (NCBI): domain Bacteria; kingdom Pseudomonadati; phylum Pseudomonadota; class Gammaproteobacteria; order Moraxellales; family Moraxellaceae; genus Psychrobacter; species Psychrobacter jeotgali. Next base: position 1,278,567 of record NZ_CAJHAF010000001.1, on the reverse strand, counting down.
GTGATGGCGAGCATGTAAACGCTAATATCATGCGCGGCAAGACCTCTCCAAAATCAAGCCAAGCGGCACCTTGGTATATTGATGCTAAATGGCAGAATCTGACTCGTCGCAATGTGCCCAATATCGGTAATATCGATAGCCCTCGCGGGCAAGCTGATGTGATTGTACGTGGTTCACGTCTGTCCGTTGATGCCAATGCGCTGATCAACGAGCTCAATGCAGCACCAAAGGGTAATTACGATGTGCGCTTACGTAAAGTCAATAATCTTATTAATATCAATCGTTTGAATTACAAAGGGGTAGTGGGCGATTTAATAGGCAGTGGTCAAATACAGCTGGCTACTAAGCAGCGCCCACTTACGTGGCAAATAGATGCGCGTACCAATGGTCTATTGCCCAAACAATATCGTAGTGATCTGCCGCTTGAGCGTTTGACTGGGCAGATTAGTGGGCGCGGCCGTCTACTTAATATCAGCAAAAATGGTATAAAAGGTCAGCGTCATATTATTACAATCAATAATACGGACTTGCAAGCTCAGCTTGATGCCACGCAAGCGGATCGTGCTATCGGCATTACCGGTAGTGGTGATGCGAGCGTCGATATGATTGGAGGCGAGTTATCGGTATTTGATGCCCGTTTTAATGGCCGAGTCGATACCAAAGATGTGCCGGACGGCCGATTGTCGATTAATGCCGCTGGCACCCCAAAACTGATCAATGTACGCCAATTGAACTATGCAGGCGAAGCCGGCGCTGTCGATGTTAAAGGGGTGATTGACCTACGTAAAGACATAGGTTGGACGGTCACTGGTCGCTTTGATAAGTTTGATCTGGGTTATTTCTTACCCGACAACCCCGCCATTATTACTGGTGATTTAAACACTAGTGGTCAATGGCAACCAGCTCCCAAGAATAGTCCTAATGCTAGTGGCATCCTGCAGCGCTTTGCGGTTAATTTTGATGGTGTTCTTGATGCTGAGCAGCTGCCTGCGGGTAGGCTTACTATTGATGCTAGTGGTGATGCACAATTGATTCGAGTGCAGCGCTTTCGTCATGTAGGGGCTGCGGGCAGCATCGATGCTAAAGGTACCGTTGATGTACGCCGAGGTATTGCATGGGATATTAGCGCCGTTATGGATCGCTTTAATTTAGGGTACTTTATCAAAGATACGCCAAGTGTTATTACTGGTACTATCGATACTGATGGACGCTGGACTGAGACCCAGCAAATTATCAATTTGAAACAAATCAATCTAAAGGGCGATTTAAAAGGTCAGCCTTTGAGTGCCAAAGGCAGTTTGACTGCTAAACTAAATCTACCTAAAGATTTGGCTAGCTATTTTAAACGTTTGCAGTCCCAAGACGCTGAAGCGCAATATCAGCAGGTTAATGCACTTATCGAAAGCCTAAATGCTAATAATCTAGTCATACGCTGGGGTGATAACTATTTAACTGCTAATGGCAATGCTAAACAGCTACAAGCAAAAGTGAATATTACCAGTCTCGATCAACTTTCAGATAATCTAGCGGGTAAAGTGACAGGCGGTGCCACCTTATCGCAGCCAGCAGGGCAGTCATTGCCAACTATTTATATCGATTTGGTCGGTGAACGCATTGCATTACTTGGATTCATTTTACGTCAAGGGCGAATACGCGGTAAGGTGGTCAATTTAGCTAATAGCCCCAGCCAGCTAATCATCAGTGCTGAAGGGTTAGATGCAGCAGGACAGAGCTTTGAGCGTGTTAATGCTTCATTTAATGGTACTGAGCAAGCTCATGTGTTGAATATTGCGGTAGCCAATGAACAGCTTGATATCTCAGCAAGGCTCAAAGGGGGCTTTAATCGAGATCAGCTTAGTTGGTCAGGCTCTATCGGAAAAGGTCGGGTTAAATCTCAATATGCTACCTTAAATCAGTTACAGCCTGCGCAGCTCATTGTTGATCTGCCGCAAACGCAGAACGCTAATAGTAGTGATTTAAAAGTTCAGCTAGCCGCTCATTGTTGGCAAGCGGCTGACCAGACAGGCAAGCTATGTCTGCGTGAAAATCTAATTGCTTCAGCTGCTTCTGGGCAAGTCAATTTAGCCCTACAAGCAGTAGACACCTCACTACTTTCAGTATTTTTGCCCAATGATATTGATTGGCAAGCCAAGATCAATGGTAAAGCAATCATAGGCTGGCAGCGCGGCAAACCGCCTACTATCAATACGACTTTGTATTCGGACAATGGCAAAATTGGGCTGATACAGGATGGTGATACTGCACCAGTAAGCCTACCTTACAAGCGGGTATCACTGATTGCGATGTCAGTCCCCGAAGGCCTTAAGTTGCGTACAGATATTGATACCGGCCGAGATGCCCGCGGTTATGCTGAAGTCGTTGTTGATCCCTACAAGACCCCCAAACCGATATCGGGGGCGCTAGTACTTAATGAGCTGAACTTAGCTATCTTTAAACCTTTTTTCCCAGGTATGCGGGCCCTTGAGGGCAATATTACTATGGCAGGTGGTCTGGGGGGTACTTTAACCAAGCCGCAGTTTTATGGTGACGTGGAGCTTGTTAACGGCAGGGTGGCCATATTAGATTTACCGGTTAACTTCACCAATATTAATGTTGATGCCAAAATTCGCGGTACTCAAGCGACTATTGACGGCACTTTTAATAGTGGAACTGGCACAGCTGACTTGACCGGTAGCGTCAATTGGCAGCAAGACTTACAAGCCAAGTTTAGTATTGTGGGCGAGCGTTTGGTATTAACGCAGCCACCATTATTGACTGCCACCATTAATCCTGATATTGATATTATCGTGCGACCAAATGACCGTTATGTCAATATTGAAGGGGCCATTAGTGTGCCAACAGCCACCATTCGTCCGCCAGAAGCTAGTGAAGACGTTATTACTCAAACTCAAGATGCGGTAGTGATTGATAGACGTTTGATTGGGAATATTGACGAAGTACTAGCCATATCAAGACCTTGGTCTATCAATGCGGATATTGGTATCGACTTAGGTAATGATATCAATTTCCGCGGCTTTGGCGCAGTAATTCCTTTAGCAGGGGCTCTAAATATTAATCAAAATGGTCAAGGGGTAATGCGTGCCAAAGGAGTGATTCAAGTAGCACGTCGTACTAATATCGATGCGTTTGGACAGAGTCTGGAGTTAAATTACGGTCAGATACGTTTCAATGGTGACGTTATGAAGCCCGATCTAAGTATCGAAGCGGTCAAAACTATTGATGGTAAAACAGTCGGTTTACGAGTGACGGGCGATACTGAGAATCCGAACATTGTAGTATTCAATAATGCAGGACTGACTCAGCAGCAAGCTATGAATGCGCTAGTTACTGGCCGTCTTAATAATGGCAGTGCGACCCAGGTGAGTGAGCAAGGTTTTAAATCCCAGGTTACTAACAACTTAGCGGCCGCTGGACTTAACTTTGGTTTGAGCGGTACTCGTAGCTTGACCAATCAAATTGGAGAAGCTTTTGGCTTGCAAAGCCTAACCGTGGACGCTTCTGGTAATAGCGAAGATACTAACGTTAACGTGACCGGATATATTACGCCTGACCTATATATTCGTTACGGAGTAGGCGTATTTAATGCCGAGGATAGTTTATCTATTCGTTATCAGCTAACTCGCCGGCTCTATATTGAAGCGACATCTGCTGCCGAGAATGCCGCCGACGTGGTCTACAGTTGGCAGTTCTAAGTTCACTGCTATAAAAAACGCCTTTTAGATAAAGGCGTTTTTTATGCGATATTAACTGCTAATAGTAAAACTGCTGGTTAGGTAGTCAATGAGCTATTTAGTTAAAATCAAGCGATTATTGCGAGTTAAGCGTAGACGATATTCTTCGCCTTCATGTTCGATACGTACCTCTTTAGTGAGGGCAAATAAGTGCTGAGACTGTAAAGTAGGTAGGCGATTGTCTCGGTAGTTTAAATAACGAGAGATGATCATAATAAATTCCTTCTGAAGTGATGGCTAAATACCAATGAGAATAACGAGCAGTGCTAAAAAAAAGCACTATACATCGTTAATTAAGTATTGTTAACGATAATAATTATCATTTACATTTGTAGTTATTGCAAGCATATTGATAAAATAAATCATAGTCATTATGTAAACCTATGTAACCCTTGTAGGGGCATAATAGGTAGAAAACACTTTCAACTATTTAAAATTTGAGATAAGAAATGCATAAACCTTTACCATCCTTAAGTTATGAAACTATTCGTCAAACACAAAATGAAAACTCAACACTAATTAAGGTGGCTGTAGGAGTAATCCACTATCAAAATCAGTATTTATTAGGTTATCGTGATAACACTCAGCATCAAGGTGATCTTTACGAGTTTATTGGAGGTAAGATTGACGCTAAGGAGTCAGGACTAGAGGCGTTAGTAAGGGAAGTTAAAGAAGAGACAGGTATTGATATCGGTCAAAATAGAACTGTAAAGTTAGGTGAGCTCAATCATGATTATGGTGATAAGAAAGTATGCTTGCAGGTCTATCAGATAGCACTGAATGCTGGGCAATATGAGCAAAATCGTGATCGGCATTACGGATTAGAAGGACAAGCTTTGGTTTGGGTCGATAAGCTTGATTTAGTCGCAGAACATTATCCACTTCCAGCAGCCAATAAATCTATTTTGGCTTGGCTACAACACCAGCAGTAAATAGGCTTCGGAGAGCTTTAGTGGTGGTTATAAACTATTGATTTTATAGTATTTTGCCAGTTAGTAACTGTGTCTATAGGTATGTGTCTAGAACTGCCGTTAATAGTATATCTATTTACAAACCGTTGCTTTTATACACACGGCTCCTCTTTTTTATAGGTACTAGGGGCGTTAATATATTTTATAAATTAATAAAGTGTTTGATGGTCCGGTAGATTAATTGACGATGGAAATCTATTAATATTACCATCCAGCAGAGCCGGTCTATTTACGCACTCCAATAATCAATCATTTATTACTTTAATGGTATTATTATGAAAACCAAAAACCCTCAGTCAGTTCTATTTGACGTGCAGGCAGTCGGTTCTCAGTCCAAAACGCCTATTAGATCGGATATTTATTATCCGAGCTCTAACTGTACTTCTATGGATAGTTATGTCTCCATAAATAACTATAATAATCATAATGAAAGCGCTATAAGTCAAGACGGTGACGCTCAGCAGTCGCATAATAATGATTTTCAGTCTATAAGTAGTGGCTATAAAAAAGCGAAAAAAATTGGTACAGTAGCGAAAGACGATGGCTTTATGGATTATGATGCTATCGACAACGATGTCCTCAATAGAACAACGAATGATGCTTACTATGAGCAGAAAAAAGCAGAATTAGATAAACCTGATAACAATAAGCAGATAAGCGCAGCTTTCAAAGATAGTCTGCAAAAAGATAACTTTCAAAGCCAAATAAACACCAATGATCAAATAAATACATTTAATAAGGTATTAAGGCCTATGCAAGCCTATGAGCAACTTCCTGATAATGAAGTTCCGGAACGAGTTTTTATGAACGGACTATTGAAACATACCGCAATCGCCTTGGCTATTATCATACCTTTAGCGGCGTTCTCTGCTTATGCAGCCACTCCTAATATGCCTACCAAAGGGGCAACGCCCGCTGCGAAGACTTCAGCAAAAATAACCATACCGCCTTCTTCAATCATACACAAATCGGCGACCAAACCTACCACCGTCGATAATGTTGATTTGGCAAAGTATAGTGGCACTTGGTATGAAATAGGGCGCTTACCTATGTATTTCCAACGTAACTGCGCCAGTGATGTGACCGCCACTTATACTCCTAAAGCTAACAGTTCAGACGTTACTGTGGTTAATAAATGCGCTACTGAAGATGGCTCTATCATTGAAGCTAATGGACAGGCCAAAGCGGTCGATGAGACTGGTAGCAAGCTAAAAGTGACCTTTTTACCTTCATGGGTTCGCTGGCTACCGGTCGGGCGGGCAGATTATTGGGTACTGGCGCGTGATAACGATTATCAGACGGCATTGGTGGGAACCCCTGATTTAGAGTATTTATGGCTATTAGCACGCTCGCCTAATATTGATCAGCAGACTTATGCTAGATATCGTCAGATTGCCCAGCAGCAAGGTTATGATTTAAAAGAGTTTAAATTAACTCCACATGCTAATCAAACGGTCAAACTGGTTCCATAGCGCGAATGGCTTGGTCCTAAGCACGGTATAAAGTATTGATGGTATAAGGCCCGATATTTTATAGCATTAGACTTTATACTCGTCAGCTATTTTCAATAGTGTTGCTTAATCTTTGTCAAAGGATAACTATAATGGTTATCACTAGCAAAATTAGGCATTTTGGGCTAAAATCTAACCGATCAAATCGTAGCAACAACGATAACTTTCTGCTTTAGGTTTTATTATCTTTCATTCATTTTTTACTGACCATAAGGATGTCCTTTGTGAGCCAAGCTGATACCCTCCGCCAATTACAACAAGACCACCTAAGCCAATATAATAATCAAGAACAGCAAGCTATTGAGCTGATGGGGCTATTAAATAAACTATACAATGAGCGCGATGTACAAGTTACTTTATTCGGTGAGTCTTTAAATACGACTTCAGTAGCACAAATACTAGCGCTGCATCAAAAAGCCGCTACTCGTCATCCGAATAGCAAGTCTATTGCTGTCGCTGACACTTTAGCGTTAGCGAATAAATTGCTAGCAAACGACAATATCCAAGCAGCAAACGTGGATGCCGGTCAGCTAATAGCTAATAACAGTGATATCGAACAAGCACTACAAGCGGTTAGTGCTGACAGCGATAGCGCAAATGAAGCGACTGACGTGGTTTTATACGGTTTTGGTCGTATCGGCCGTATCTTAACTCGTTTACTACTTTCTCAAGCCTCGAGCGCCAAAGGTTTACAATTAAAAGCGATTGTAGTGCGTCCAGCGCCAGCAGGTGATTTGGAGAAACGTGCATCATTACTAGAGCGCGATTCTATCCATGGTAGCTTTTTAGGTAGCGTCAGCGTCGATAATGATAATAATGGTATCCTTATCAATGGCCGCTTTGTACAAGTCATTTATGCTAATGACCCAAGCGAGATTGATTACACCAGCTACGGTATCGATAATGCTCTCGTTATTGATAATACCGGCATCTGGAAAGATGAAGCGGGTCTTGGCAAGCATTTGCAAGCTAAAGGGGTGCAAAAGGTACTGTTAACCGCTCCTGCTGGCGGCGAGATTAAAAACGTCGTCTACGGGGTCAATAACGATACTGTTGGTGAAGATACCATCGTTAGTGCGGCTAGTTGTACGACCAATGCTATTACGCCCACGCTTAAAGTGCTAAATGATGAATACGGTATCGAAAATGGTCATGTCGAAACTATTCACTCATTTACCAATGATCAAAACCTGATTGATAATTATCATAAAGCCGATCGCCGTGGTCGTAGTGCGGTGCTCAATATGGTTATTACTAGCACTGGAGCAGCTAAGGCTGTTGGCAAAGCGTTACCAGAGTTAAGTGGAAAATTAACCGGAAATGCTATTCGCGTCCCGACTCCGAACGTAAGCTTAGCAATTTTGAACTTAAATCTAAAAACCGCCCCTAAAAGTGAAGACGCCTTAAACGAGTTTTTACGTGAAATGGCCAATAGCAGTACTTGGCAGTCACAAATCGCTTATACTGATTCAACCGAAGCGGTGTCGACTGATTTTGTTGGTACTAAGCATGTGGGAATTGTCGATGCACAGGCCACAATCGTTACCGATAACCATGCTACTGTTTACATCTGGTATGATAATGAAGTAGGTTATAGTACTCAGGTATTGCGCCTAGCGACCCAAATGGCTGGTATTAGTTATAAGCAAATACCAGCATAAGCTTAAATAAAGTAGATATATTATAATGACTCGTAGAGATAAGTTTTTGTGAGTAAATTTCGTTTATAATTATATTAGCCACCTTATTTAGCGCTTATTAATATAAAATACGGCACCCGATAGTCTATTCGATTATCGGGTGTTGTTGTTATAATAACTATGAATATACTACTAATACTCTAATAGTCATGCTTATAGCTATAAAAATATACGAATGTCTTTATAATAGGTATAAACGCCTAATTAGTCAGAATGAGATTTGAATTCATAGCAGGCTTGTTTTATGGTAGCCACAGCCCAAAGTCAAGTTAAGGCATGCGCAACTGATTTTAGGGCTAACTCTATTATATAAACAGAGTATGAACGATAAACAGAGCATGAACGAATTATTATTTGTCTATTATTTAAAGTAAACCTAAAAGTACAAACATAAAAGCAGTCGTTGACTTTAACCTAGATCGTTAGGTTATAAGCCAGATTGTAAATTAAGGAAGCAGTATGCGATTTATTGATGAAGCCGTCGTAACGGTAAAAGCAGGTGACGGTGGTAACGGAATCGCCAGTTTTCGCCGTGAAAAGTATGTCCCCCGTGGAGGCCCTGATGGCGGTGACGGTGGCAGTGGCGGTGACGTTTACGTTATCGCTGATGATAATACCAATACTTTAGTTGATTATCGTTATACCCGCCGCTATGATGCCATGCGCGGTGAAAATGGAAAAAGTAAGAACTGTTCAGGTAAAGGTTCTGAAGATATTTTCTTGCCAGTACCGATAGGTACTACTATTATTGATACCGAGACCGATGAAGTCATTGGTGATATGATTGAGATTGGACAGACGGTACTAGTCGCTAAAGGTGGTGACGGTGGTTTGGGTAATACCCACTTCAAAAGCTCTACCAACCAAGCGCCCAGAAAAGCCACTTCAGGTTTTGAGGGCGAGCTTAAAGTACTCAAGCTTGAGCTCAAAGTGGTTGCTGATGTCGGGTTAGTGGGTCTACCTAACGCCGGTAAATCCACCTTTATCCGTCAAGTATCTGCTGCCAAGCCTAAAGTGGCTGATTATCCCTTTACTACTTTAGTACCAAACTTGGGCGTGGTTGATATTGGTCGCCATCGTTCTTTTGTGATGGCTGATATACCAGGACTCATCGAAGGGGCTTCAGAAGGCGCTGGTCTTGGTATTCGTTTTTTAAAGCACGTTGCTCGTACGCGTCGTTTGCTGCATTTGGTTGATGTGAAGCCTATTGATGGTAGTGATCCTGTTGAGAACGCTCAGGTTATCTTAAATGAGCTAGAGCGCTTCTCACCTGAATTAGCTAAACTGCCACAAATTCTGGTACTGAACAAAATCGATCAGGTAGCCGATGAGGATTTAAATGAGCTTTGCACTCATATTGTTGCTGAGCTTGGTTGGACGGGTATCGTCTTTCGTACCGCCACCTTGACCGGTGAGGGCGTTGATGCAGTCAAATATCATTTGATGAATGAGATTGAGCGTGAGCGTGAGCGTGAAGAGGAAGACCCCATCTTTGCAGAAGCTCAGCAAGAGCGCTTTGAGCGTTTGGAGGCTGAGGTGCGCCGTAATACCGAAGCGCAGCGAGAAGCTTATCGTGCTGCTCGTAAAGCCCAACGTGAAGGTATCGACTTAACAGATAATAATATGGATGATTATTTTGACGACGACGATGATGATAATGATGTCGAAGTGGTTTATGCCCCTTAATGCCGATATATAAACCAGTTTAACCTGGTGAGCTATAGTGGCATATCATCATTTTTTGTCTTGAAATATGTTTTGGTTTAAACAAAGAAAAAGAATGGACGACACTTTTACTTCTTCTTTGTTTGACCTATTATTGGTTTTTTTAAATGTAGACTAATCCCCGTAACAGACAGGAGTTATTATGGCAGTTGACATAGCAAGTACGACCGAAGAAGCAAGGTTTATCAAGCAGACACGTAACTTTGATATTCGACGTGTTATTGTCAAGATTGGCTCATCCTTATTAACCAATAATGGTCGTGGACTTGATCGAACTGCCATTTACGAATGGGCAAAACAGATTGCTCGGCTACACAATGAAGGCATGGAAGTGTTGTTGGTGTCCTCAGGGGCGGTAGCTGAGGGCGTAGTAAGGATGAACTTAGATGAGCGTCCCAAAAAGCTGGCAGCCCTTCAAGCTTGTGCTTCCATTGGACAAATGGGCTTAATCGAAACTTGGTGGTCAGCGCTTATCCAGCACGGCGTACAAAGTGCACAGCTGTTATTAACTCATGATGATTTGTCTAATCGTCGCCGTTACTTGAATACGACTGGCGCATTGACTCAATTGCTCGATTGGCGGGTTCTACCAGTAATTAATGAAAACGACACCATTACTGTTGATGAAATCAAGTTCGGTGACAACGATACTTTGGGTGCGATGGCAGCGGCCATGGTCAATGCGGATTTATATATCATCTTGACCGATCAACAAGGCGTATTTACAGATAATCCACGTGATAATCCAGATGCTAGAATGATCCGTCAAGAGCGAGCTATGGCTGACTATTTATTTGATATCGCCGGTGATGGCGGTAAGCTTGGCCGCGGCGGTATGTTGACTAAGATCCGTGCAGGACGTCTAGCAGCTATGGGTGGTTGCCCAACGGTCATTGTTAGTGGCGCTATTGAAAACGTTATTACGCGTGTGGTTTCAGGTGAAGCAGTGGGTACGTTATTAACTACCAATGATGCTGATAAGATTATCGCACGTAAACAGTGGTTAGCTGCGCATTTACGGATGGCAGGGACTTTGATTGTGGATGCGGGTGCTGCCAAAGCACTAACTGAACATAACAAGAGCTTATTACCCGTTGGCGTAGTGGAAGTGCGTGGCGACTTTGATGAAGGTGACGTGGTAGAGATTGTCCATCATGATACCGGTGAGCGTTTAGCAGTAGGACAAATGAACTTTTCATCCTATGATGCTCGCCGCGTGGCTCGAGAGCGGACTGAGCATTTTGATAGAATCTTAGGCGGGAAAGAAGAGCGGGTAGTTATGGTGCACCGCGATAACTTAGCCCTGTCTATGTAATGACTGGCTATAAAAGCTATACATAGCTGGCCTATAAATCTTATGGTTTATTGGTTAAGCTTGTATTCATTAGCCACCCTAGCTATTTTACCTTTTGATTTATGCTTTAAAGTCTATTTTTTAAGGCTTAGCAACTTATTAATGCCATAATAATTCACTTTTTATGGCATTAATTTGTGGTATTTATAACTATATTCTTTTATAAGATTTTTTATTTAAATCCTATTTATAAAAGATTCTTCTATTTATTCTTAGTATTTAATTCATTCCTATTCTTAACCATGACAATAATTAATATTGTAGCATTTTGGAGATTTGTGCATGAGCACTTCAAACGATAATAATTCAACTCAGCAACAATTTGCGCCTTTAAAGAACGATAGACTACTGCGGGCATTACGCTTTGAGCCTGTTGATACCACCCCAGTCTGGATGATGCGCCAAGCTGGGCGTTATTTACCTGAGTATAAAGCCACTCGCGCTGAAGCCGGTGATTTTATGAGTTTATGTAGAGATACGGCTCGGGCGACTGAAGTCACTATGCAGCCATTACGCCGGATGGACTTAGACGCGGCTATCTTATTTAGTGATATCCTAACTATTCCTGATGCTATGGGACAAGGGCTATATTTTGAGACCGGTGAAGGTCCAAAATTCAAACAGGTCATACGTGAGCGCTCTGATATTGAGCGTCTACCTACCTTGGATGTTAACGATTCTTTAGACTATGTGATGCGTGCTGTTACCAGTATTCGTAAAGAGCTTAATGGGCTAGTACCGTTATTTGGTTTCTCAGGTAGCCCTTGGACGCTAGCCACTTATATGATTGAAGGGGGTAGCTCAAAAGACTATCGTTATACCAAAGGCATGCTTTATAGTCAGCCTGAATTACTGCATTTGCTGTTAGATAAACTGGCTACCACTGTTGTGGACTATCTTGATGCCCAAATTATCGCAGGTGCCCAAGCAGTACAGATATTTGATAGCTGGGGCGGAGCGTTGGCTCATCGCCAGTTTATAGATTTCTCTCACAATTATAATAAGCGTATTGTGTCTGAGTTGAAAGCACGTCATCCTGATGTTCCAGTTATTTTGTTTACCAAAGGTGGCGGATTGTGGCTTGACATTCAAGCGGATAGTGAAGCAGATGCTTTGGGACTTGATTGGACTATGCCACTTGACCGTGCGCGTCAAATATTGACTGAAAGTCAGCGTCAATTGACTAAGCAGCATAAGAAATTGCAGCGTAATAAAGCCATCCAAGGTAATTTGGATCCTGCTACTTTATATGGTTCACCAGAAACTATTCGTGCTGAAGTCAAATTCATGCTGGATAACGCTTATGCGTGTGGGGACAAAACTGGTTATGTGGCTAACTTAGGCCATGGTATTACTCAGTGGGTTAACCCTGATAACGCCAAGGTATTTATCGATGCCGTGCATGACTATCAAATTTAAAGGCTATCAGATTTAATAGTACAACTGTTAAAAAATGACTTGAGTAACTTTAGTAAAAGGATGTCTTATGATTTCAGCAGCTATTGTCGGTGGTACCGGCTATACCGGTATTGAGCTTATTCGCTTATTATCCTCTCATCCTGAGGTGTCTATTGACTTATTAACCTCACGAAGTGAAGCGGGCCGCCGCGCTGATGAAATATTTCCAAGCTTACGCGGTATCTCTGATTTAGTTTTTAGTGATTTAGGCGATGAGACACTGACAGCTCTGCAAAAGTGCGATGTGGTGTTTTTTGCGACACCGCATGGCGTGGCAATGCAGCAAGCTGAAGCTTTAACCCAAGCTGGGGTTAAAGTCGTGGATCTGGCGGCTGATTTTCGTTTGCAGTCGCTGGCTGATTTTGAGCACTGGTATCAGCAGCCACATGCTTGTCCTGATTTACTAAAAACCGCTGTCTATGGTTTACCTGAAATTAACCGAGATAAGCTATCAGAGGCACTAGTAGTCGGTAACCCTGGCTGCTATCCAACAACCGCTATTTTAGGTTTAAAGCCTATTATTGAGCTGGAGAATGTACAGGCAGAGCGTCTGATCGAGCCGCGTATTGTCATTGATGCCAAGTCGGGAGTTTCGGGAGCGGGGCGCCAGGCAAAACTTGCCTTAAACTATGCTGAAACTACAGATAATTTTAATGCTTATGGGGTGACTGGTCATCGTCATTTACCTGAAATTGAGCAAGGCATAGAGCAGCTACTTAGCAGTCAATTTAGCCATCGTGTACGCTTTTTACCGCATTTGGTGCCGATGATTCGCGGCATGTTTAGCAGTATTCATTTGGAGCTGACAGAAGCGGGTAAAGCGATCGACTGGCAAAGCACGTTTGAAGATAGCTATCATCAAGAAGCGTTCATTGATGTCTTGCCAGCAGGTATTTATCCTGATACTCGTAGTGTACGTGCTAGCAATCGTTTACGTATAGCAGTGCATCAGAATAATGAGCGTAGCGAGCTTACCGTACTGGTAGTACAGGATAATTTGGTCAAAGGAGCAGCGGGACAAGCGGTTCAAAACATGAATGTCATGTTTGGTCTTGATGAAACACTTGGTTTAAACTTTGCTCCAATCGTGCCTTGATTAACTGAGCGTTGATTAATGGTTCCTTGATTAATTTATCCTAACTTACTGCGCTTTAACTTCTGTGCCTCTGATTTTGCTTTAGTTTCCGTTCTTTGATATCAGCGCTTTAGCTTATGGCACTGTTGCCTATTTTATGAGGGTAATAGAAGCAAACAAGTGGTAAGGTTTTTATAATTATCACAGGTTCATTACTAACTGATTATTTCGCTTACAGCGCTGTGCTAGGTATTAAATCTAAATTCCGTTATAATACGACGCCCTCCACCGTTAAGAGATGCTACTTACATGCGTGTTAAGACTGCCTCCCACTTGCACTCGCAGCCATCACGTTCATCGTGTCAGGTTGTTGTGCTGGTTGATTCAAAGCAAATTTTAGAGCAGGTTGATAGGGTTCCTAATGGCCTCTGTCATAGTAGCTTTGATCGGGATAGCTCCAATAGTCACAGTATTTATGCCGATAATATTCATGCAGATAGTGCCCAGTTAGGTGCTCATCAAAAAGGGGCAACGACGGGGCTATTAGTATTATTTGTAGTGACTGTGCTAGTGACGATTGTAGTTGGCTTGCTATTTGGTTATAAGCTGGGTCATCAACACGGTTATCACTCGCTAGAAGCTGAGACCAGACAAACTCTTGATAATAGTACTCAAGCTTTAGAAGAGCTTGAGTCCTTGCGTTTAAAAAATAAGGTGCTGAGTAATAAAGCAGCTACCGCTAAGCAAGAACTTGCCATTAGCTTGACGACCTTAGATGATCTGCGCCAGAATCAGCAAGCACTTGATATCGAAAATAAACAAGTAAGCCAGCTTAATGAGCTATATACTCAAACTATTAGTGAGCAAGGAGGCATGCCCTTACAAGTATTAGGAGCAAAAATTGAACCTTTGCCCGAGAATGCCTTCGAATATGGTTTCGATGTAGCTATGCTTAGCCAGGATGGGCAAGCCAAAAGTATGACTGCAACCTTAACCTTGCTTGATGATGATAATCTAGTAGAAGTGCCCCTAGAGCCAGCACGCTATTCTATCAATGGAATAGAGCGTATTCGCGGCCGTTTTGTTATGCCTGAAGGCTTCAAGCCGTTACAAATGAAGTTGGTCTTAGAGTCAGGTAATGAACAAGTCGAACAACTATACGATTGGGAGCTAGGTGACATGGTTGATAGTATGCCGCTCTCGCTTTTAGATCTACCCGAAGTTGATCAAAGTCCTATTACTGGTGATACGCTTACCAATACCAAAAAAGACAATTCTTGATAATCAGTGCTATAAGCCTCATTTATTAGAATTAGTCTCTCCTTAAAATTAAATTTTTGAAAATATTGTTATGATAAAACCTTTATTTACCGTTACTGAACCTGCTGTTTTAGACTGGCACTTTCCAAGTATGCCAGCCGTACATCGTGCGCAAGATAATGATACCGATGCTGATACGGCGCCGGAAGCCGATGTATTAGTCGCAGAGCCTGAAGTAGCCAAACCACCTATGTATGCCGTGGTTATGTACAATGATAATTATACGCCGATGGAATTTGTAGTGTACGTCTTACAGTCGGAGTTTCGCCATAATATTGATGAAGCAGTTAAAATTATGTTAACCATTCACAATAACAGCAAAGGTATCGCTGGTATTTATCCCAAAGATATTGCCGAGACCAAAGCGAAAAAGGTTAATAGTCTTGCGCATCGTGAAGGTTACCCTTTATTGACCCAGATTGAACCTCATCAAGGCGAGTAAAATAGGCTAGATAAAATCTAGCTATTATTTTAGCTAATATCTAAACGTTATTTGCCAAGATTATCTTTCAAATATTGCTCTCAATAATAATATTAAGCGTATTTTACCTCGTAATTTATACCTCATACTTCTTTTTTAGATCATTTATACCGATCGCTTTAAGTTTGGCCATATCCTGTTGGGGGTCATGGCTAAGTTGTCTGTTATTTCCTCAATTAATCGTCCATTATCACTTGATTTTTATCTTAATCAACCTTATATATCTATCAGTGTAAGTGATTGTTTATGTTGTACTAATAACTAAAATCGCTTTGATTACCTTCTTATTCTATTCATATTATTAGGGCTTATTAAGTTAATATGCCGCTGACTTTCTTTTTATTATCAACTGAGCTCTTTTATAGCTCTTTATTGATTTTTAATCATATTCTCTCAAATTAAACTTACTGTTAGTACTCATCCACTAATCCTATCTAAAACTCATTGCGATGAGTATAGTCACAATGAAGTTGCTCAAAAAGCAGTTTGGTGGTGATGAGACTTAAAAAAACATAAGCCTTGATACACTTTAATAGTGGTTAATTTATTGACTATGTCAGCTTATCGTGTTGATATGAAGAAAAGGGTAATAGCCTTAGCCGTGATAGCCTCTACTAAAATTATTATTAATACAGCCATTATTGCTCACCTCACAACTATTAATCGTTATCGGCTATAAATAAATATATCTTAGGTCTAAGCACTGCTCTTGAACAATGGTTCTCTTGCCCTGATTTAGTCCCTAAGAGCTTAATTAAATTATAAAGATTTGAACAACCGTAGGAATTCGTTATGTTAAGTCGTCATCTTGAAGTCTCTTTGCGTTTAGCAATGACACTCGCGCGCCAAAAGTCGCATGAGTATCTCACTGTTGAACATCTATTATTAGCCTTGCTTGAAAATACTCATGCGGTTAATACGCTTACTGCTTGTAATGCCAACGTATCAAGCTTGCGTACAGAGCTTGAAGCTTATATTAATAAGCATACACCAACGGTAGATCCAGATATTGAGCAGTCTCCACAGCCTACTCAAAGCTTTGATCGTATTCTGCAACGAGCTATTTTCCATGTGCAGTCTATTGGTGGTGGCCGTTTGGTTGAAGGTTCAGATATTCTGGTCTCTATGTTTTCAGAGCATGATACTTATGCGGTTTACTTGCTCAAAAAGCAAGGTATTAGCCGCCTTGAGCTCACTCAATACTTATCTCATGGTCAAGATAAAGGTGAGCCATCTGAGCCGCGTGCCTCTATGACCGGCGAGCGCCGTGCTGGGTCAGAGAAAACCAGTAAAGATCCCCTAGTGGAATTTGCTAGTAACCTCAACCAGCGTGCTGCTGAAGGTAAAACCGATCCACTGGTCGGCCGTGCTCCTGAGATTGAGCGTACGGCTCAAGTATTGTGTCGCCGCCGCAAAAATAACCCTTTGTTAGTAGGCGAGCCTGGGGTGGGTAAAACCTCTATTGCTGAAGGTTTAGCTTGGTTAATTATCAATGATAAAGCACCCAAACCTCTTAGTGGCTGTGTGATTTATAGTTTAGATATTGGTGCTTTGATTGCAGGTACTAAGTACCGTGGTGATTTTGAAAAGCGTATGAAGTCGCTACTTGAGGCGCTAAAAAACAAGCCTAATGCCATCTTGTTTATCGATGAGATTCACATGATTATTGGTGCAGGCTCATCTATGAGTAGTAACATGGATGTCTCAAACCTAATCAAACCAGCTCTTGCCAATGGTGAGCTGCGCTGTATAGGGTCGACTACCTTTACAGAGTATCGCCAAGTGTTTGAAAAAGACCATGCACTTTCGCGTCGCTTCCAAAAAATAGATGTAAAAGAGCCTACTATCGAAGAAAGCATCGATATATTACGTGGTCTAAAACCACGCTATGAAGAGTTCCATAATGTAGAATATAGTGATGAAGCTTTAGTCAGTGCGGTAGAGTTGTCTGCTAAGCATTTGCATGAGCGTTTTCTACCAGACAAAGCTATTGATATTATAGATGAAGCAGGAGCTTACAAGCGTCTAGGGGTTATCCCAGATGCGGATGATATCAATGCAGAAGAAAGCTTACTTGCTGATCTTAACAAAGATATTGATGAAGAAGGTTTCGAAGATATCGAAGCGAGTATTGATGATACTGCTGAGAGTGAAAAAGCTACTGGAACCCAGCAGCAATCAGCCTCTAAAGCAATTGATGATTCTGAAAATACCGATGAATTCCTTGCCGCTGACAAGAAAAAGGCGCCAATGAAGATCAGTGTAGCAGACATTGAAGCTATCGTTGCAAAGCTAGCGCGTATTCCGCCCAAAGCCGTGTCAAGCGATGATAAGAGTATCCTTGAGCACTTAGATCGGGATCTCAAACGCCTAGTGTTTGGACAAGATGAAGCTATTGCCACCCTAGCAGATGCTATTAAGCTATCTCGTGCTGGTCTAAAAGAGCCGGATAAGCCTATTGGTTCCTTCATGTTTGCAGGCCCAACAGGGGTAGGTAAAACCGAAGTATCGCGTCAGTTAGCGAATCTATTAGGGGTTGAGCTGGTACGTTTCGATATGTCTGAATATATGGAAGCTCATACCGCCTCACGCTTGATTGGTGCGCCTCCTGGCTATGTAGGTTATGATCAAGGTGGTCTGCTTACTGAAAAAATCAATCAAAATCCGCATTGTGTGTTATTGCTGGATGAGATTGAAAAAGCTCATCCTGATGTCTTTAACTTGCTATTACAGGTTATGGATCATGGTACGCTGACTGATAATAACGGCCGGGTCGCTATCTTTAAACAAGTGATTATCATCATGACCACTAACGTGGGTGCAGAAAACATCAGTCGCTCCTCGATGGGTTTCACTGAGCAAGATCACAGCCGTGATAATACCGAAGCCTTGAAACGGGTCTTTACGCCTGAATTCCGTAACCGTTTAGATGCGATTATCCAGTTTAATCCTCTAGATACTTCGGTAGTAGTGTCAGTCGTTGATAAGTTCTTGGTTGAATTACAAGCTCAGCTCGATGACAAGCAAGTGACTTTAGAGATTGATGATGAGGTACGTGATTATCTTGCGGATAAAGGCTATGATCGCCTAATGGGTGCTCGTCCGATGCAGCGTTTGATTCAAGACGAAATCAAAAAGCCATTAGCAAATATGATTTTATTTGGTGATTTGGTCAATGGCGGCGTGGTTCATGTCACTTTGGAGTCTGAAGAAGAGGCAGTAGATTTGCAAAAATCCTCTGTTAGCACTAGTAAAAGTGATAAAGGCTCCGCTGATAGCCGCATCATTTTAACAGTGGTTGAGACTCACGAACCACACCCGGATTCTGAGTCGCTAGCGAGCTAATTACTGTACTTTATTGAGACGAAAACGGTTATCCTTACTGGGGTAGCCGTTTTTTTATGGTAATTATTGAACTACTGTTAAAAGGTAAAAATTTCTTCTTATAACCGTTAAATTTTATAACGCAATAACTGCCAATTTTTTGCTACCATTAGCATAATCCTAGCTTTTATAAAATTAAAGCGTATTTATTACTGTCAAAATAACTAAAATAGGCAAGCATCTATGGCACTATTCGATGAGCAAGCGGATCAAAAAACCACAAAAACCGCCGCCGAAAAAAAAGCAATTCTAGATAAGGTTCGCCTTCCTGAGGACTGGAAGAGGGCTTTAGAAGAAGAGCTAACCTCTGATAATATGGATAATCTGCGCGAGTTTCTAAAGCAAGCCTATCAGTCGAGCGCTAGCATTTATCCTCCTGCGCCTTTAATCTTTAACGCTTTAAATTTAACCCCATTATCAAAAGTAAAAGTAGTGATTTTAGGTCAAGACCCTTATCATGGCCCAGGTCAGGCGATGGGACTGTCATTTTCAGTACCTAAAACCATTCCAAAGCCACCTTCACTTAATAATGTGCTCAAAGAGATGGCTGATGATATTGGTACCCAGTATTCAGCCCATGGCGATTTGACCCATTGGGCTAAACAAGGAGTGTTATTGCTTAATAGCTCTTTGACCGTAAGAGAAAGTGAGCCTAATAGCCATCAGAATAAAGGCTGGGAGCAATTTACTGATGCGGTCATTGATGTGGTCAATGAGCAGACTGAGCATACGGTTTTTATTTTATGGGGCAGTAAAGCACAGAAAAAGGGTAAGTATATCAATACCGATAAGCATCTGATTTTGACTGCGGTGCATCCGTCACCACTTGCCGCCAATCGTGGTGGGTTCTTTGGCTCCAAGCCGTTCTCGAAAACTAACGATTATTTGGCGCAACATGGACAAACTCCGATTGATTGGCAGTTGCCGCAATAGATGTTAAATAGTCAATATATGAAGCTGCAATTATCACCACCGCCAGAGAGTCTAGCCGATAGCAAGTTATGGTCGCTATCAGACGCGAAGTGGATGGAGAGAGCCTTATCTTTAGCTCGGCTTGGCGCTAATAATGGGGAAGTGCCTGTAGGTGCAGTATTGGTTCATGAACAAAAAATCATTGGTGAAGGGTTTAATGAACCAATTGGACGCCACGATGCTACTGCTCACGCCGAGATTGTGGCATTAAGGGATGCTTGCCTGCGCCTACAGAATTACCGTTTGCCTTTGCAGACTACTTTATATGTTACCTTGGAACCTTGTACTATGTGCATTGGCGCTTTGATCCATGCTCGTGTGGATAGACTTATTTATGCCGCCAATGAACCGCGTGCTGGTATGGTCGGTAGCCAAATGAATTTACCTGAGCAATCGTTTTATAATCATAATATTCAGGTTTATAGTGGTTTATATGCCGAGCAGAGTAGTCAGTTACTGAAACAGTTTTTCAAAAATCGTCGACAATGGGCGAAGTTAAAAAAGACTGTTAATACTTGATTTTATTATTTATAAAAGCCATATTTTTACTAACAGTAAGATTAAGTAAGTTACGGGTTTTATGCTAGAGAAGGCGCTGGTTTTTTGTTATAATAGCGCACTATTTGGCCGTGAATATTGCGGATTTTTGCTAAATACTTGATAAGTAATGAATTTTTGCCTATCAACAGCCTGCTGTTAAGTGAGTATTATGACTGTCTCTTTATCGGATAACCAAGATAATAATCAAACTAGAGCCAAGCGTTATCCTGTTATCTGCATTGATGGTCCTAGCGGTGCCGGCAAGGGCACAGCAGCATGGCGACTAGCCCAGGTCTTAGGTTATCAGCTATTGGATTCAGGTGCTTTATATCGCATTGTAGGTCTCAAGGCGTTTGAAGCAGGGCTAATTACTGCAGACACCGAACAAGCGATTGATGAGTCAGCAGTATTGGCTCTCACTCAGAATTTACAGATTGTTTTTGAGCCTAATGTAGAGTCCGGCCGCATTGATATTATCGTTAATGGTGGTTTGGTTGGTGAGCAAGTACGTAATGAGACCGTTGGGGGCTATGCCTCTCGTATAGCCGTGTTTCCAAAGGTACGTGCAGCCCTATTGACGCTGCAGCGGGAGATGGCTATGCACTCAGGGCTAGTAGCTGATGGCCGAGATATGGGTACGGTAGTTTTTCCTGATGCTGATATAAAAGTATTTTTGACAGCCAGTGCCAAAGCACGCGCTGAGCGCCGGGTTACCCAGCTTACCAAGGCAGGTCAGCAAGCTGATTATGAAGCGATATTGGCTACTATTAAGACCCGTGATGATCGTGACGAAAATCGGAAAACTGCCCCTTCAAAGCCAGCAGAGGATGCCTATCTTATAGATAGCTCAGAGCTGAATGCTGACCAAGTGTATGAGCGTATCAAAATCCATTGTCAGCAGCATGGTATTTGTTTTTAAGCGTGTCTTTTAAATAACTAGCGAAAATAAGGGTTTAAAATAGAATATAACCAATTATGAATGAAAAAAATATCTAATTGGTAGGTTTTAGTATAAAATTACAGTGAATAGAACAAGTCAGTTGTTACTAGCAATTTGATTGAACATAGCTGAATAGAGCTTGGTCTCATTGAAACTTAGTCTCATTTCAAATAAATAGCAGGCTAAAAGCTATAGATTATTAGCAACAACTGTTTTTTTATATGGTTACATAAGATATAAAACCAGTATCTCATCTTATATAATCATAAATTTGATCCGTACTGTGCTGGACAGGCTACGGCTATACAAAGGTAGAAATAATGGAATCATTTGCTGAACTATTTGAAGCGAGCATTGAAGAACAGGGTCTGGACATCGAGCGTGGCTCGGTTATTACAGGTGCTGTTGTGGCCATTGATAATGATTGGATCACAGTTGATACCGGTCTTAAATCTGAAGGTATCGTCGCTCGTGAAGAGTTTTTAAGCGAAGAAGGCGAACTTGAAGTTGAAGTTGGCGATAGTGTCGACGTGGTGGTTGAAGCGGTTGATAACGGTATGGGTCAGACCCTGCTGTCACGCGAAAAAGCCAAACGCGTTGAGACCTGGAATGTCCTTGAAAAAATCTATGATAATGATGAGATTGTAAAAGGTATTATTTCAAGCAAAGTAAAAGGCGGTTTCACTGTAGACGTGGGTTCAGTACGCGCGTTCTTACCAGGCTCATTGGTAGATGTACGTCCGATTCGTGATACTACGCATCTAGAAGGTAAAGAGTTAGAATTCAAAGTTATCAAACTTGATCAAAAGCGTAACAACGTTGTGGTTAGCCGCCGTGCCGTTATGGAAGCTGAAAACTCAGCTGAACGTGAAGAGTTATTGAATAAGCTTGAAGAAGGTATCGAGATCGAAGGCATCGTAAAAAATCTAACTGATTACGGTGCGTTCGTAGATCTTGGTGGTATCGATGGTCTACTACACATTACTGATATGGCATGGCGCCGTATTAAGCACCCATCTGAGGTGGTTGAAGTAGGTCAAGACCTAAAAGTTAAAGTATTGAAGTTTGATCGTGAGCGCAATCGTGTAAGCTTAGGTCTAAAACAGCTTGGTACTGATCCTTGGGATAACGTTGCCGGTACTTATCCAGTAGGTAGTATTGTCCAAGCTCGTGTAACCAACTTGACAGATTATGGTTGTTTTGCTGAAATCTCTGAAGGTATCGAAGGTCTAGTACACGTATCAGAGATGGATCATACCAATAAAAATATCCACCCTTCAAAAGTTGTACAAGTAGGTGATGAAGTCAATGTCATGATTCTTGACATCGATGAAGAGCGTCGCCGTATTAGCTTAGGTATCAAACAAACTCTACCTAACCCATGGGAAGAGTTCGATAAAAAGCATGAGCGCGGTGATAAGATTGAAGGTACTATCAAATCAATCACTGATTTCGGTATCTTTATCGGTCTAGATGGCGGTATCGATGGTCTAGTGCACTTATCTGATATCTCTTGGAATGAAACTGGCGAAGAAGCTATCCGCAACTATAATAAAGGCGACACCGTAGAAGCTATGGTATTGTCTGTAGATGCAGAAGCAAATCGTATCAGCTTAGGTATCAAGCAGTTAAGCTCAGATCCATTTAACGAATACTTAGTCGCTAATGACCGCGGTGCTATCGTTAATGGTAAAGTGAAAGACGTTGATGCTAAAGGCGCAACTATTGAACTTGCTGACGAAGTTGAAGCCTATCTACGCGCTTCTGAGATTCAACGTGACCGCGTTGAAGATGCTACTAAGCACTTGAGCGTTGGTGATGACGTTGAAGCGAAAATCATCAGTGTAGATCGCAAAACTCGTAACATTAGCTTGTCTATCAAAGCGAAAGATGAAGCCGAAGAGCGTCAAGCTATTAAAGACTTGGGTAGCAATGCACCACAAGCCGCTTCTGGCTCTGATGCCCAGCCAAAAACAATTGGTGATTTGATCAAAGAGCAAATGCAGTAAGTAACTCTTTGTATTATTTAATGATATAATGAAAAAGCGACTTCGGTCGCTTTTTTTTATGATTATAGTTTGGCTTTAAATGATATGAGTAAATTAAATAGTATAATGAGCTCGCTAAACAACATTTTTATTGACAGTAAGTTCCGCTATTGTTTGCAACCTTGAGTAACAGAATGTAAACTAATACCAAATCGTTAAAGACCATAATCACAAATTTGATAAGGCAAGCGTAATAATGCAGCAAGCAATCAATAAATCCGATTTCATTAATAATTTGAGTTCCAATTGCGATACCATAACTGAAACTATTGTCGATGATGCCGTGCGTGAAATATTAGACTTAATGGTGGATACCTTGGTAAACGATGGTAGAGTGGAAGTGCGGGGGTTTGGAAGCTTTTGCTTGCATCACCGCCGTGCTCGTATAGGTCGTAATCCTAAGACTGGAGAAAGCGTGCCAGTACCCGCTAAAGCTATTCCACACTTTAAACCAGGTAAAGCATTACGTGAGGCGGTTAACGAAAAAGTAGCCCTATAGTGAGCTACATAAACAGTTATATAAACAATTATATGGGTAACTAAATACTCAGCTATACTTGCTTATAAGTTGGAATAGACTATCCCAGTCCGCTTGCTCGACTGAGTACTCTGCTATAGTGTTAGATGCTACGTATGATTGTTAATATCATAAAAGTTAAACTATATTTGCCGTTAGTATTCAATTGGGTAGATTAGTATTAGACTGTCAATATTATTGACAACTGAGGTTACCTTATGCGCTTCATACTGTTCGTCCTACTGTTTTTGAGCTTTGCTTATGCTTTGGGTTTGGTATTAGCAAACAATACCGAAATCGGCGTTAACCTGCTTTTCTCTCAAGCACCAGCTATGAATTTGGGGCTGTTATTAATACTTTGTATGACTTTAGGTATCATCATTGGTATGCTTTTATCTTTATTGATATTCCGGGTTTTACAGAATAAATGGGAAATATCACGCTTGCAAAAGTTAAATAAGAATTTACAAGAGCAGGTGGCGCAGGCCAATGTAGTTATTGATCGTCAAGCCAATGCTCCGACGGTAGAAGAAGCGGTATATGGAGCGACAGCCAGTAATGTGCATGATGAAGCCAGCACTGATCCTATTGAAACTGCTACGTTGACTAAGCGTAAACGAGAATAGCTCATTTAACAGCTTATTACGGCTAAATTTAATTGATAACTTAGTAAACATTCATCTAAAAAGTAACTAAACCATGAGTGATTTTTTAATAACATCGCCTATTATTGTCGCCCTAGATAACGCCGATATGGGCACAGCACTTACTTTGGCTGACCAGCTAGACCCTACCTTATGTCGATTAAAAGTAGGTAAAGAGTTATTCACCCGCTGTGGTCCTGCTATTATAACGGCGTTACATCAACGCGGTTTTGAAGTTTTTTTAGACTTAAAATTTCATGATATTCCTAATACAACGGCTCAAGCCGTGTTAGCAGCAGCGGACATGGGCGTTTGGATGGTTAATGTCCATGCCAGTGCAGGCTACGACGCAATGTCATTAGCGAAGCAGCGCTTATTAGACAACGATTATCAAACCTTACTCATCGCTGTGACGGTTTTGACCTCTATGAGTCCTGATGCGCTGGCGCAAATCGGGGTCGCTGGAGAGTTAGAGACTCAGGTACAGCGTTTAGCGCAACTGACCAAGCAAGCCGATCTTGATGGAGTAGTTTGTTCAGCGCAAGAAGCTCAGGCACTTAAGAAGTTGTGCGGAAAAGACTTCAAGCTAGTAACTCCGGGTATACGATTGGCGGAGGATAATGCAGATGATCAGCATAGAATCTGCACTCCGCAACAAGCACTAAGTAATGGCTCAGACTATTTGGTTATTGGTCGCTCAATCACGCAAGCAGCTAATCCAACGGCTAAGTTAGAAAAAATATTACAAGGTATTTTATAATTTAGTTTAAGTACCTTATAGTTATTTTTACTTGAAATTATAATAAAAGAGACAACTTAGCTGTTGTCTCTTTTATTTTTTACTATAGTCAATTCTAAATAAAATAGGCACACTCTGTAATCTGTGCTGCTGGTATTAATTTTACTTGCGTGCTGTGCCTACGCCGACAGATGCTGCGTAAAATTGATACCAGCAGTACTTTACCAATTTTAAAGTGTGTTCACTATATTAAATAGCAAAAAATAGCGAGATAAAGGCTACATTCTTTTAATTCATCTATGTTTTAGTGGTATTGAATCGTATGAAATTGCAGATTTTAAGTGACTTACACATTGACAGTTATGTCAGACAATCACACCCGATGGGGCATATTCCAAAAACTGATGCAGATGTAATTTTAGTGGCTGGTGATACGGCAAATAGTGACAATGGGATGCCATGGTTACAAGAGCAGGCGGCACGATTAAAGGTGCCACTGATTACTATCTCCGGCAATCACGAGTACTTTAATGAAGATGTACTGCATTTTGATCATAAGCTAGCTACTTGGGACAATTATGATTTCTCTACCCAAACAGGAGTGCGCTTTTTACAATGTCAGCACATTGATATTGGTGAGGTGCGTATTTTAGGTTGTACGTTGTGGACCGATTATCAGTATCAAGCTAATGAGGATACTATGATGGTAGCCAAGCGTTTTATGCGCGACTATAAACGTATATATGCGGGCGGTGAGCTATTCTCGCCTGAGGTATCCATGCAGATACATGCTGAGCACCGCGAATGGCTTAAGCAAGCTCTGATTGAAGCTAAAGCGCTAGATAAAAAGGTTGTGGTCATGAGTCATCATAGTATCAGTCCATTATCCGTATCTGAAAAATTTGCGACCTTGCCTAGTAATGCTGCTTTTGTTAGCGACTTTTCTGCTTGGATGCATGAGCCATGGGCACCTACATTATGGGTACATGGGCATACTCATGAAGCTTTTGATTATCGAATTAATAACACTCGGGTGCTGGTAAATCCGCGTGCTTATCCTAACGAGGTGAGTAGCACGGCGTTAGCATTTGCGTGGGACAAAGTTATTGATATTAGTTAACAAAGCAAGCTTTAATAATAATTTGAATAAAATGATGATGAAAAATCATACTGGGATTTATTAAAGATCCTTTATAGTAAGTAAGAACTTTGGTTTGGCCGCTAATATATTTATATTTCGTTCACTCTTCACAGAAAATCTGCTACGCTAACCCTCATGAATAAACCCTTTAATGCTTCAAAAGCTACTACCAGCTCTGACAAATCAGCACCCCATTCAAGTGTATCATCTGCGCCTGCGCATCTGCCAGATAGTATGATCTCTTCAGTTGATTTACTACCTATAGATAAGCGCCTGATTTTGTTCACCAGACACTCTCTACGGGAGCGTTCGGACGGTCAGGGCTTTGCTAGTTATCAGTTACCATTAACACCCAAAGGCCGTGTATTAGCGAGGTCTTGGGGCCGTTGGCTGGCGGGTAATTTACCGTACTCAATGGATGTCGATAGCATATCAAGCCCTATAGGTCGCTGTATTGACACCGCACAGCTGATGCAAGAAGGGGCTGGCCTACAGCGTAGTATTACTCATGAGTCGTTATTGGTAGAGCCTGGCAGCTTGGTGACTGAGCCTGAGCTTGCCAATCAAGTATTTAAAGAGATTGGGGTGCTTAATTTTATCAATAGATTTTTACAAGGCAACCTTGCAGGTACGAAGAACGTTTATCAAGGTGGTTTAGATATTTTGTCGCTGTTTTATCAAAACCAGCCGCAACAAGGTCATCTAATGCTAGCGGTTAGCCATGATACGTTGTTGTCGGCATTCTTGGGAGTCATGCTAGATCGAGAAGAGATTAACTGGGATGATTGGCCAAAGATGATGGAAGGGTCTTTTTTATGGTTTGACGATAAACCTTTTAGGGAGACTAATGCTTATTTCGTTTGGCGTGGTAAGGTTTATACTCGTTCCATCAAGACTTTGATTGATAGATATGAGTCGTCAAGTGACCAAGGTAGCAAGCTTATATTGCCCCCTGAAGTGAAGTGGACCTAGTTTTTTCAGCTCTTAATGTTTTTAAGCATTCGTATTTATTGCTGATGGTCTATAACAGACTTGCTTTTCTTATATATAGTTGCCCACAAAAAAACCTTGCCACCAGGACAAGGTTCTTTAAGCAGTTGTTTACAACACCAATATTAAGCTTGTAAGCCTTTGATGGTTTTGTTTAAACGGCTCTTACGGCGAGCAGCTTTATTCTTATGAATAATGCCTTTGTCAGCCATACGATCAAGTACAGGTACCGCTTTGTTGTAAGCTTCGGTAGCTGCATCATAATCTTTTGCTTCGATTGCCGCATCAACACGCTTTAGATAAGTACGAACCATTGAGCGTTGTGACGCAGAGTTCTGACGACGTTTGGTGTTTTGACGGGCGCGTTTACGAGCTTGTGCAGTATTAGCCACGCGTATCTCCTTTATAAAAGACAGATAAAATATGAATGTTGATTGCAATAATGGGTGTAACAATCATCGGTGACGAGCAGCCGTCTCGTCAAATATGATGTCGATGCCAAATACGAATAAGTTATTTATAAGTAAGTCATCGCAAGTATTAAGGCGGTTTGGAATAATTAAACAGCCTTAACCTGTAAAGCCGGTTATCTTAACAAATTATCGGGCTTAGAACAATGTATTTAATGGTTAATGCGTAAAAATGCGTAAAGAAATGGCTATGCAATCCATAGCTTTCATCATACAGAATAGCTTGCTTGATAATTAACAAGCGCACATCAACACTTTTATGACAAAATCTCTTACAATTAAGGCAAAGCAATAGCGTTTATTATCGGGTAGTTTAGGTATGATACTCAAGTCGTATAATTTATAAAGGCGATATTTGGCAGATGCAGTCTTAAGAAGAGCGAGCTTGAAAAAAGTAATAGTTTGCTAATATAGCTTGCTAATGACATAAGACTACATTTCATAATAAGTGATAAAAAAGATAGGTAAAATATGCAGCGAAAAGCAATTGTAATCGGCGCCACAGGATTGGTTGGGCAACGCCTCATTAAGCAGTTAAGCGAGCTTTATGACACTTTGATTGTGATTGCTCGGCGACCGCCACGTTATATCAATTCCTATATGCGTTTTTATCAGCTTAGTGATTTTGATAATTTAGCTGAAGTATTTGCTAGTGTGAATGCCAATAATAATACCGATGCTTTTAGCTGTCTCGGCACTACCAAAAAGCAGGCAGGAAGCGATGAAGCATTTCGAAAAGTCGATCATGATTATAATGTAAAATTTGCAAAGCTTTGTCATAAAAACGGCGTTGAAAACTTCTATTTACTATCGGCTGCCAACGCTGATCAAGACAGTCGGTTCTTATATAACCGCGTAAAAGCTGAAACGGAACAGTCTATTATGGCGTTAAATTTCCCACAGTTATTTATCTTTCGTCCTTCTTTGCTTTTAGGTAAACATAAAGGTCGACCACTTGAAAGTATCAGCCAAAAAGCCTTTAAAATGATCTCACCGCTAGTCTCAGAAGCGTTACCATTACATCCTATCTCCGCTAAAAGAGTAGCCATAGCTATGGCAGTGACGGCACAAGACAGTTATGAGCGCCGTAAATATCGTCCAGAGTTATTAACCAATACGGGCACCACAACTATAATCGAGAATAAGCAGATGCTTGCGATGACGCGGGTAAAACATTAATATAAAACCAAGCCTTTAAAAACGTTTATCTATAATTATAAATAGCCTAAGCGTTATTAACGCTATAAAAAATCATAATACTACTAATCAATAATCAAAATATTAACAAGGAGAGTATAATCATGTCAGAATCAACAGCTATGACCAAAGAGAATTTTGTCACTTGTGACTTATTGGATGCTAACCCAGAATCGCAGGTCTGTTTACCTAATATCGAAGGCAAATCGTTTTATAGTTTTGGTGCTAAAGATAAGTTCTGCGGTGAGATTGTAACCGTTAAATGCTTTGAAGATAATAGCCGAGTCAAAGCGCTATTAAATAGTGATGGTAAAGATAAAAATGGGGAAGGCAAAGTGCTGGTGGTTGATGGCGGCGGTTCTATGCGCTGCGCCTTGCTCGGTGATATGATTGCCCAATCCGCTATCGATAATGGCTGGGCGGGCGTAATAGTCTACGGCTGTGTCCGTGATGTTGACGATATGGCGCAGATGGATATTGGGGTTATGGCATTGGGGTGCATCCCGCGCAAATCAACTCGCCGTGATGAAGGGCAAATTGACCTTGAAATTAGTTTTGGTGATTTGACTTTGAACTCAGGAATGTTCGTTTATGCCGATAATAACGGCATCATTGCTAGCGATAAACCTTTGATCGATTAAGATAGGGTAAGCATTCAAAATATCAAAACCCCAGTCTATGTTAATAGATTGGGGTTTTTTGTCAGATAACTGAGAGTTGAGTAATTTTTGCTTTAATGTTTTGAGACTAGTATTTCTCCAGCTCCGAGAGCATTTGTTCGCGGGCTTTATAAATCCGCCGCAGCCCCAGCCACAGACTCACGCACATAACAATCAGTATTGAGGTAAAGGGTAGACCAGTACTTACTGAACCTGACTGAATGGTTTTAAGTGCCTCGGCGCCGCCGCCATAAAGTAAAGCAATAGCAATTAGACCTTGAGCAACTGCCCAAAATATACGCTGCATTATTGATGCTTCAAGTTTACCTCCAGCGGTAATGGTATCAATCACTAACGAGCCTGAGTCTGATGAGGTTATAAAGAAAACCATAACCAAAACCACCGCCACTAATGAGGTAATAGCGCCAAGTGGCAAGTTTTCGAGCATTTGAAAGAGCGTTAAAGAGGCGTTACTAACGCCGCCTGCCAACTCGCCCACTTGGTTTTTATATTGGCTTAACCCTGACTGCCCAAAGACAGTCATCCAAACGATAGTGACTAAAGTAGGCGCTAACATGACTGAGGTAATAAACTCGCGTACGGTACGACCTTTGGAGATACGAGCAATAAACATCCCTACAAACGGTGACCAGCTAATCCACCACGCCCAATAAAACACCGTCCAGCCATGAAAAAACTCGTTATCGCTACGGCCTACTGGGTTCGATAATGGCAGAATATAAGTAGCATAATCGACCGTCGTTTGAGCAATTTTCCCCAGCAGACCAAAAGAATTACCCACAAAAAATACAAAAAGAAGCAGTAATAAAGCCACCATCATATTGATATTACTTAATAGCTTGACTCCGCCGTCTAAACCGCGCGCCACCGAAAATGTGGCAAGAATAGTGACTGATATGATAATGACAATCTCAAGCGAGTTACCAGCAAAGTTCCAACCAAACAGGTAGTTAAGACCACTGGCTGCTTGTTGTGCGCCCAATCCTAACGAAGTAGCTAAACCAAAGATAGTAGCCAAAACCGCCAAGATATCAATAATATGCCCAGGAAGTCCCCACGTTTTTTCTTTAAACAGCGGATAAAAGACCGAACGCATAGTAAGCGGAAAG
Source organism: Psychrobacter jeotgali (assembly GCF_904846315.1). Lineage (NCBI taxonomy): Bacteria > Pseudomonadati > Pseudomonadota > Gammaproteobacteria > Moraxellales > Moraxellaceae > Psychrobacter > Psychrobacter jeotgali. The sequence goes on along the minus strand of NZ_CAJHAF010000001.1, from coordinate 1,247,849 downwards.
CGAAAGTTATAAGCAAATAATGCTAATGATAACCCGACAACTGCATAAATTGCCCACGGATGTAGACCCCAGTGATACATAGTTGCGCCCATGGCGGCACGGTAAGCCTCTGGGGTGTCTGCTTGAATATTAAGCGGTGTTCCTGCCCAGCCGCTAGCATAAGCTAGCGGTTCTGCCACACTCCAAAACATCAGGCCAATGCCCATTCCTGCAGCAAACAACATCGAAAGCCAGGAGCGCCGGTTAAAATCAGGCTTAGCATAAATACCGCCAATCCGAATACTGCCATAAGGAGAAACGATCAGTATTAAGCAAAATATAACCATAATATTGGCAGTACTGACGAACAGCCAATCAAAACCATTCACCACCCAATCTTTGGCTCCATTTAGCCACAAATTAGCGGTCTGAGGTAATAGCAGAGCAAATAATACAAAACCAACCACAGCAATTGCGGTAGTAAAAAATACAGGTCGATGCAGGTCTAAGCCTAATATCTTTACATTATTGTCGCCCACTCGATGTTCGGTGCTATATAGGCGGCGACGAAATTTTTCAAGAAGATGTTTGGGGATTTTTCTGTGCTCGTTCATAGGTGACGAATCTCCTGATGAGGTAGCTGTGCTGGACGCTGTTGTGCGTCTTTTATTTACTAAAAGCAAATAATTCTCGCAGCTACAAGCTTCAAATAATTAAAAAGGCCATACCGATTAGAGATTGCCTCAAGACCAACTCTACTCAAGACCAACTCTAAAAGTAGCAAGTTTTGAAAGTGTTAAATTCCAAAAGCACCAAGAGACAATGGGTTATTAAAAGCGAGTTTTAATAAATGACAGTTAAAGAAATAACGGTCTAAGAATCTCGGCTTCTCATACAATAATTGAGAGGACACCAAGATCGAATAGATATAAAGGATGGGAGATACGCTAATTAGTATTTAAAAATATCTATTAATAGAAGCGCATTAAAGTGTTATAGCCCAAAAAATAGGCTATAGTAACAAATAACTGACTATTGTCAAACAGTGACAAACCGTTACGGCATTAATTTTGGTCAATGGCGAAAATGTTCGTATAATAGTCCCCTGACTTCTAACTTTGATTCTATTTGCTATGCCTATCACCGCTTTAACTGACGCGTTTGCGCCTATCAACCAGCAACTATTTCCTATTAAAGACACCCAAAAACGTTGGCTGGCACCGGTTCACGGTGCGGTTAGTAGTCTTTGGCTGGCAAGCTTAGTCAAGACGCCTTTATGGGAAATCGCTGATCGGCTAAAAATCGTTGTGACTCGCGATCAAAATCAGCTCAATCAAATAGAGACTGAGCTGGCGTTTTGCGGGGTCGATGCTTATGTATTCCCAGATTGGGAGACGCTAACTTATGATGAGCTATCACCGCATCAAGATATCGTCAGCGAGCGTATTAATCTGCTAACCGATATGCCATCATCAGGTGTGCTGCTGATTTCAATACAGGCACTGATGCACCGGGTCGCTCCGCCAAGCTGGCTTATCGGGCAGCATTTTGATTTGAGCGTTGGGGATAGATTCGATATCAATACTCAGCGCGAGCTGTTGGCAAAGGCGGGCTATCGTGCGGTTGAGAATGTCTTTGAGCCCGGCGAGTTTGCTGTTCGTGGTAGCATTGTTGATATTTTTGCGATGGGGCAGCCTTTTCCGCTGCGCCTAGATTTATTCGATGATGAAATTGAAACTATCCGCTTTTTTCATCCGCAGACTCAGCGTACGCTGACAGATGACGATCTCAAAAATATGATCTCAGGCAAAGATAATAGTATGGGAGCAGAGTCTTTATCACTATTACATAAATTGCCTGATATCTCTAAACCTATTAAAAAGTTTCAGATATTGCCAGCTAAAGAGTTTCCGCTAGATGAGGGCCGCGAAACCTTTCGGACGAACTTTGCGGCGATGTTTCCTAATACCAGCAGCCGTAAGTTTGAGCTGCATAAAGATGTGATGGCAGGCATTGCCAGTAGCGGTTTAGAGTATTATCAGCCGCTGTTTTTTGATTTAGAAGATTGGCGTCAAGAGAGCAGTTTATTTGCTTACTTGCCTGATAATGCTCTATTTATTACCGATGAGCTGATTGGGGAGCGTCAAGTTGATTATTGGTCACAGATTCAGCGCCGCTACGAAGAGCGTCGGCACGATATTGATAAACCTATTGTCGCCCCTGAGTGGTTATATCTAACTGCGAACCTGCTTAACGAGCAGCTTAATCATTATCCACGAGTAATATTGAGTGCACGCGAAGAGTTGCTTACTGTAATAGACACCGCTAAAGATCAAAATAAAAATCCTGATAAGTCTGATAGAGATTCAGAATCTCACAAACCTCAGGGCTTAGTGACTTTAAGCGCCCAGCAACCGCCGCAGCTGGCTATTAATCATCAAAAAGCCGAGCCTCTATCTGAGCTGTTAGGGTTTTTAGATACTCAAATGCAGAGCAATACGCCAGTATTAGTAGTCGCCGAAACGGCGGGTCGCCGTGAGATTTTGATTGAGCTATTCAAAGGCAAAATTGATATACAAGCCTATGATAGTTTCAGAGACTTTTTAGCCCATAATAAAGAGCATATTCACAATCAAAACCAGCGTCCACAGGTAGGACTGACCGTGGCTCCTATTGAGCGCGGGGTTTATATCCCTGAGCGCTTGGTAATGATTAGCGAGACTCAGCTATTTGGTCGTCAAGTGCTACAAACCCGTCGTCGTCGCCAAAGTGGCGGGGTTTCAGAAGAGTTTTTGGTCAAGAGCGTCACTGAGATGACTGAGGGCAGTCCTGTCGTGCACATTGAGCACGGTATCGGGCGCTATAACGGTCTAATTACCTTGGATGTCGGCGACGGTGAGCAAGAGTTCATTCATCTAAAGTACGCTGACGATGCTAGTATTTATGTGCCGGTGGCTAATTTGCAAATGATTAGCCGCTATAGTGGCGGCGATCCAGCGCTAGCACCGCTGCATAAAATTGGTAGTGGCAAATGGGATAAAGCCAAGCAAAAGGCGCTCGAGCAGATTCATGATGTAGCGGCAGAGCTGCTTAATATGCAGGCAAGGCGTGAAGCCAAAGTCGGTATTAACTTTAAAATGGATATCTCTCAGTACGAGCTATTTGCCAGTCAATTTGCGTTTGAAGAGACTCCCGATCAGGCCAATGCTATTCAAGCCGTCATCCATGATATGAAGCAGAATCAGCCAATGGATCGACTGATTTGCGGCGATGTGGGCTTTGGTAAAACCGAAGTGGCCATGCGTGCTGCTTTTATTGCAGTCAGCGCTGGCTATCAAGTGGCAGTTTTGGTGCCCACGACCTTGCTGGCAGGACAACATGAAGACAACTTCCGTGACCGTTTTGCGGACTGGCCAGTACGTATTGAGACTCTGTCACGTTTCGGTGGTAAAAAACATCAAGAAACAGTGTTAACGGATTTAGCTGCTGGCAAAGTAGATATCGTCATCGGCACGCATAAATTATTACAGCCAGATGTTAAATTTGCTAATTTAGGTCTGATGATTGTTGATGAAGAGCATCGCTTTGGAGTGCGTCACAAAGAGCGTATAAAAGCTATTCAGACCAATGTTGATAGTATGTCCATGACGGCAACGCCCATCCCAAGGACGCTCAATATGGCGCTATCAGGTATGCGTGATATGTCTATTATTGCCACGCCGCCCGCCCGTCGCCTAGCGATTAAGACTTTTGTGATGCAAAAAACAGATGCTTTGATGAAAGAGGCGATACTGCGTGAGCTATTACGCGGCGGGCAAGTGTATCTGCTGCATAATGACGTGGCTAGTATTGAGCGCATGGCGGAAACCATTCGGGAGCTAGTACCAGAGGCTCGGGTAGGCGTTGCTCACGGACAGATGCAAGAGCGTCAGCTTGAACAGGTTATGCAGCAGTTTTACCATAAAAAGTTCAATGTTTTGGTGTGCTCAACCATTATTGAAACTGGTATTGATATCCCGAATGCCAATACTATTATCATTGAGCGTGCCGATAAATTTGGTTTAGCTCAGCTGCATCAGCTACGCGGCCGAGTAGGGCGTAGCCATCATCAAGCTTACTGCTACCTATTAGTACCTTCTTTAAAAGGTCTAAAAGGCGATGCCAAACGGCGCTTGCATGCTATTCAGAGAGCCAACACCTTGGGCGCAGGCTTCATGCTAGCCAGTGAAGATTTAGAGATTCGCGGTGCCGGCGAGATATTGGGTAAACAGCAAAGTGGTAACATGCAAGCTATCGGCTTTAGCTTATATATGGATATGCTAGAGCGGGCAACCAAAGCCATCAAAGCGGGCAAAGAGCCGGATTTAAATACGCCTTTATCGCTTACGAGTGAGATTAACTTACACAGCTCAGCGTTGATACCTGAAGAGTATTTGCATGATGTGCATCAACGTTTGTTGTTTTATAAACGCATTAGCAACGCCGATGATAAGGAAGCGCTTACGGATATTCGTACCGAAATGATAGACCGTTTTGGCACGCTACCGGATCAAACCAAACAGCTATTTGCTATTCATAATCTACGCCTGCTGGCTGAACCTTTGCAGATTAATAAAATTGATGCCAGTAGTCATAATATGACGGTGGAGTTTGCCCCAGACACTCCCGTCGATGCGATGGCGATTATAAAATTGATTCAAGCAGATGGGCAGCATTATCGAATGAATGGCGCCTCGGGTATTCGTTATAACAATACCGATAAGCTTGCGACACCTCAACAGCGCGTGAATGCTATACAAGAATTATTAAGTTACTTCAGTGAGCATGTCGTAGCAGAGCCGGCGTGATATTAGGCTTAAGATTAAAGGGGGAGCGCTAATCGGTAATGCTGCTATTTTATCGACAGAATACCTGATAAAATAACTTATTATATATAGCCTCTATTAGTCCATTTTATTCATATTTTATAATAAGAGAAGCCGTTACTATGTTCCAATTGCATCCCAAGCTTGCTGCCGATAGTTTTTTGGTGGGCGATTTTCCACTTTCGACCTGTCGTTTGATCAATGATTGTCAATTTCCTTGGCTGATTTTAGTACCGAGAGTTTCTGGTATCAAAGAGCTTTATGAGTTATCCGAAGCCGATCAAGCACAGTTCTTGCGTGAATCGAGTTGGTTATCCAGCCAGTTAGCTAAAACCTTTCAGGCTGACAAAATGAATGTGGCAGCGCTTGGTAATCAAGTCCCGCAGCTACATTTTCATCATATTGTCCGTTATCAAAACGATATGCAGTGGCCAAAGCCCGTATGGGGAGTTCCTGCTGTCCCTTATACCCAAGCGGTATTAGCACAAATGCAGCAAACCCTAATGATGGCATTACGAGGTCATCATCAAATGCCGTTTGATTGGCAAATGTAGATCGAGCTTCAATAAACACTAAGTTTCAATTGAACCTAAAGCGGCGCTTATTACTCATTACTATCCATTAAATAGATTAGTGAGCGATGGGCGGTGCTTTTTTTGTAGTCAATAACCTACATTTTATAAAAAAATCGTTTTATAATACCTAAAATAAGTAATACTTAATTATTAATATATTTTTACATCCACGCTTATTCTAAACTTCTTATTCCTGATTTTCTTATAAAAGTGAATACTGAACATGGCATCTTCTGACGAAATACCACAGCGTGTCTTGTTAGATAGTAATGAATGTAATCAGTTTGACTATCCCGAAGTTTTTGTGCTACTACTTACCGTAGTACTAATGGCTTTACATTTTGATTTCAGTCCCACTTCAATGGCGTTATTGATTATTATCACTCTGCCCAGTTTAATGATTTTAGTTTATAACTATCGCCGCCAGCCCAGCTTTTGGACTTCCAATATAGTGGTAATTTTATTATCAACAGTCATTGGTGCAGTACAGTTTTGTACGATAATCTCTTTAAGTCTAGGACTATTAATAGGTGCACGCCTGATTGTTAGCGCTCCTGAAAACCGATTTAAATTAATCCTAGTTTCTGCGGTCTCCATGATAGTATTTTACTATGTTAGTGTCATCTTGAACGGCGCCGCTATAGACTGTGATAAGGGGTTTTTGCCAACCATAACTTTGTCAGCGAGCATTGTTGCGATCTTATGGCAATATGGAAATATATATCGCCAGTATATTAGCTACGATAATGCCTCCAAGCAAACCATTGGCCGGCTAGATACTATGGTCTCAGTCATTAATAAATTAACCCGCTTTGTACCACCGCAAGTGTGGCAGCCTATAATAAAGTCTGATGATCCCGTTAGTGTCGCTAATAAGCGCGCTAAGCTATCTATTATGTTCTCTGATATTGCAGGCTTCACAGAGCTTTCTGACAGTTTAAGTGCTGATAATTTATCTGATATTCTAAACACTTATATGAGCTGCATGACTACCATTGCTAATAAGCATGGTGCGGTACTGGATAAGTTTATCGGTGATGGTATGGTTTGCTTCTTTGGTGAGCCTGATAGCAAAGGTGCGCGCCTGGATGCGCTGGATTGCGTAGCGATGGCTATAGATATGCGCCGTGAGATGCGCAGCTTGAAGCAGCAATGGCGCTTGATGGGGTTTGAAGGGTTGTATGTGCGCATCGGCATTACTACCGGCTACTGCCATGTTGGTAATTTCGGTAGTAATAATCGTCTTAGCTATACTATTATTGGTAAAGAGGCCAATCTAGCCTCTCGTCTGGAGAGTATAGCTGGCAAAGGTGATATATTAATCAGCCAAGCGACCTATGATTATATCTGTCACGACTATGAGTGTGAGTACGCAGGTAGCTATCAGCTTAAAGGTTTTGATAATGAGATAAAAGCTTGGCAAGTGCTTGATCCCGATGCGAATAAAGGACGTTTATCAAAGTGGGTGGATCATACCTTGCCTGGATTTAATTTACATCTAAACTTTAAGGATATGAAAAATTACGACTATCAGGAAATCAAAAATCATTTAAGTCTCGCACTCGAACGTATCGATAAAGAAGAGAGTGGCATTGAATAGTATAAATAGTGGAGTTTACTACGGCGTTAAAAAGCCAGCTATTATTACAATAGCTGGCTTTTTAATAGAGTTTCTCTAAGATACTTAGCACATGATTAATGATTTTCTTTAGCATGGTTTAAAGTATATTTAGGTATCTCAATCGTCAAGTCTTCATCTTCAATCATTACCTGACAAGATAGGCGTGAGTCTGGCTCAAGTCCCCAAGCACGGTCAAGTAAATCCGCTTCGATATCATCCATTTCATCCAAATTATCGAATCCTTTACGCACCACAACATGACAAGTGGTACAGGCTTTCGACATCTCGCAGGCATGCTCAATTTTGATACCTTTTTCTAATAGCCCTTTACATAAATTGCTACCAGGCTCTAGCTCAACTTCAGTCCCTTCAGGACAGATTTCATGATGGGGTAGTACTGTAATCTTTGGCATAATTATTCTATCCGCTACTATTTGTTTCAGAAAGTTTTGAATATAAAAAGTTATAAATTAGAAAGCGCTATTATCTTTTCAGTCGTAATTTTACCAATCTTGGGCACTAGTACCGGCCATACTGGTTTTAATACTTTGGTTCATAATACGAGCAGCAAAAGCATCGCTATGCGGCTTTAAGTCCACTTGTTTAGCTTCGATAAGGGTTAAATCGTCGCTCTCAAGCGCGGTTTGTAGAGCTTGCATTTGCAGACTCATCTGTTGTATTTCATCGTCATCTAACAAAGCTGCAAACTCAGTAAGCGCGGATTGTAATGCTAGGAGCTCACGTTCGGCTTCTACTTTGGTTTCTATTAATGAGCGCGCATTTTTATCTTCTTCTGCATGTTTAAAGCCAGCCATAAGCAGTTGCTCTTTTTGCTCATCAGACAAACCATAAGCAGGGACAATCTCAATTTTGCTTTCGGTACCAGTAGTGGTTTCTTGGGCGCTGACCGTCAGCTGACCGTTGGCGTCAATACTAAAGGTAACTTCGATACGGGCAAATCCAGCTTTCATTGGTGGGATACCATATAGCTCAAAACGCCCTAGCGAACGACAGTTTTCTACAGTTTCACGTTCGCCCTGTACCACATGTATTACCATGCCCGTTTGACCATCTTGATAAGTGGTAAATACTTGACGCTTTTTGACTGGAATAGGGGTGTTACGGGGAATAAGCACTTCTACCAAGCCGCCCATAGTTTCAAGACCGAGCGATAAAGGAGTCACATCTAATAATAATAGGCTACTGTCACTATCGCCATTGACCAGCTGATGCGCAGTTTGCGCAGCGCCTAAAGCGACTACTTCATCCGGATCAAGACGACATAATGGCTGCTTGGCAAAGAAATCAGCAACCACTTGTTGAACCGCAGGCATACGGGTAGAACCACCCACTAAAATGACTTCGTCTAAAGCTTCGGTAGTTAATTTAGCGTCACGTAGGACTTGCTCGCAGACGCTCAGCGTTCGGCGACTGACAGGGTCAGCAATAGCGAGTAAATGCTCACGATTTAGAACGCCTTTATAAGACTGATCGTTGACTACAATATCGATATCTACTTGCTCAGCGTCGCTTAGCGCTTGTTTATAAGCTTTAGCTTGTTGAGCTAGGATAGACTTGTCATGCAAACTCACCTCTGCAGGGGCGATATTTAGCTGCTTAATCAGCCAATTAGTTAGTAGTCGGTCGATATCATCGCCACCAAGGGCACTATTACCGCCAGTCGCTAATACTTCAAAGACCCCATCAGTCAATTTAAGGATAGAGACATCAAAAGTACCGCCACCTAAGTCGTATATTAAGTAATAATGGGCATTATTGTCCTCAGAGGGTTTATCGAGTCCATAAGCCACTGCCGCTGCTGTAGGTTCATTTAACAAGCGTAAAACATTGATTCCTGCAGCCTGAGCCGCATCTTTAGTTGCTTGGCGCTGCGCTTCGTCAAAGTAAGCAGGAACGGTAATTACTGCTCCTTCAATACTATCCTCTGGTAGCGCATCAATAGCTCGCTGTTTTAGTGCTGCTAGAATACGGGCCGAGACTTCTACAGGCGATACTTCGCCTTGAGCGGTAACAAATGCTGGCATACTATCAGCATGACCACTGAGCTCATAAGGGTGAGAGAATTTAATATCTGTTTGACTACGACCCATAAAACGCTTAGCTGAAATAATTGTGTTTTTTGGATCATCAGGCAGGTGCTCTAGCGCTTCATAGCCTACTAGTGGAGAACCAGTTTCTGGATAATACACAACTGAGGGCAAAAGGGTGTCTGTACTTGCATTTGCTTGCAATACTTGCGCCTTACTAGAACGGACAACTGCGACCAACGAGCGCGTGGTTCCTAAGTCAATACCAAGACCGAAACGATGCTGATGAGGCTGGGCACTTTGATTGGGTTCAGCGATTTGCAATAAGGACATAAGACAACTCAAATCAGATATAGAATAGGTAAATTAAAGTCTGCTATAAAATAGGGTAATAAAGCTATGATGATTAATGACTACTAATATATTATTTATTAATACAGTATTTATCATTCGGTTCAAAAGTAGGTTTGACGCAGCAGATTATACGGCAAAATAAAAGCATATTTACTTTTTAGCTTTATAAAAATAAATAAATAGCTAAAGATTAAACGTACAGGTCATCATCATCTAGTTGAGCGGCTGCATTAGCAACTTCATCAAGACCGGCGATAACATCTGCATCCAGCTTAACAAGGAATTTTAGCTTTTGAGCGGCATCAATAGCGGTTTGCCAGTCTTCACTTTCATAGGCCTCACTGAAGCGCCTCGACTGTGTCTGCAAACGATCAGAGATTTGTGGATGCAACTGTTTAAGCTCTGCTAAATCTTTAAGGTCAATAGCATCATCCAAACGAATACGCATATCCATAGCATCATCTAGAAAGTCTAAATCTGCGATAGAGTTTTCTAACGTTTGCGCTTGTCCAGCCAAATCTAATAGATAAGTGGCGCGGCTATCAGGAGCGCTTAACGTTTGATAAGCGTGATTAATTAAAGCAGAAGATTGCTCTGATCGTTGCTGTATAGTGGCTTTATCGATGCCATCTGCACTGTTGTTTTTCGCTATATTATCAGGATGATACTGTTTTTGCAGAGAGCGTAGGCGCTGATCTAGCTCAGCTTGCGATAGCTCAAATTGAGCAGGCTGCTCAAACAAAGTAAAAAAGTTATCAAACTGAGCTTGTTGACTGGTAACTGTCATAGCGTATACCTGGCTTTTTTATTTATTATTATGAAGGTTCAGATCATTATACGGTGAAAGATTCACCGCAGCCACATTCACCTTTTTTATTAGGATTAGTGAACTTAAAGCCTTCATTTAGACCTTCTTTTTCATAATCCATCATTAAACCATCTAGATAAACTAGGCTTTTTGGATCAATAAAGATATTAACCCCACGACTGTCGAATCTAGTATCATTCTCGTCTGGCGTATCTACAAACTCTAGGACGTAGGCCAGTCCTGAGCAACCAGCAGTACGAATACCTACTCGAATACCTTCACCTTTACCGCGATTGTCCAAAAAATCTCGAACATGCTGAGCGGCGCGTTCTGTCATTTCAATCATGCCAACTCCTATTGACTCTTAATATGTAAAACACCCTAGCAAAATATAGTCTCTCTCATTCTATGAGACGTTTTTGCTACCTATAAACCTCTTAGGATAGGGTACTAATAAACTATATTGAGGTAATTATTTAAAATAAAAGGTGACAATCACATAAGCGTTATTGTCACCTTGACAGTGTAATAGATAATTTTGACGCTTTAATAAGTTGGTGCCGTACTGAGTGTACAGCTCAGCACCAGAGACAATAAGGTGAGCGTTGAGCTTAGCTAGTAGCTTCTTCTACGTTATTGCCTTCAGCCGCTGCTGCACTTTTGCCTCTATAGTCACTAATAGCAGCTTTGATAGCATCTTCAGCTAGTACTGAACAGTGAACTTTTACTGGTGGTAAAGCTAGCTCTTCAGCGATGTCATTGTTCTTGATTTCGCCAGCTTGATCTAAGCTTTTGCCTTTTAGCCATTCAGTCACTAGTGAGCTTGAAGCAATTGCTGAGCCACAACCATAAGTTTTAAAGCGTGCATCTTCAATGATGCCTTGGTCATCGACTTGAATCTGTAGACGCATTACATCGCCACAAGCAGGGGCACCGACCATACCGGTACCAACGTTTTTAGCATTCTTATCAAGGTTGCCAACGTTGCGTGGATTTTCGTAATGATCAATAACTTGGTCACTATATGCCATGAGTCTTCTCCTGGTTAGATGATAAGTAGTATTCTCTACACTACTTATCAATAATTGGGGTCAAACGTTTATTACTATAACGGTTTGATTTTTCAGTGATTTTAGTAGCTATAAACTATAATAGCTGTACCGTATCTGTTTAATATTAATCGTAGCTAATAAAGCCTATATCTTAGTGTTCAGCCCATTCTACTGAGTCTAGGTCTACACCTTCTTGATACATATCCCAAAGTGGCGATAAAGCACGTAATTTATCTACTGCCTCATGCATTTGGCTGAGGACGATATCGATATCTTCTTCAGTAGTATAACGTCCGAAACTAAAGCGGATAGAGCTGTGGGCTAGCTCATCTGAACGCCCAATAGCACGTAATACATAAGATGGCTCTAAGGTTGCTGAGGTACAGGCTGAGCCTGAGGATACGGCTAAATCTTTCAGCGACATCATCAATGACTCGCCTTCAACAAAATTAAAGCTGATGTTAGCGATATGAGGAACACTTTGCTCCAAATCGCCATTTAGATAGATCTCTTCAATATCTTGTAGACCGTCCCAAAGCTTTTGACGTAACTTTGCTACATGAGCATAATCTTGTTCGCGTCTTTCTTCTGCTAAGCTAAATGCAGCACCTAGACCTACGATTTGGTGAGTAGGGAGTGTCCCTGAACGCATACCACGCTCGTGTCCACCGCCATGCTGTTCTGCTTTTAGACGCACACGAGGTTTGCGGCTTACAAATAAAGCGCCAATACCTTTTGGGCCATAAGCTTTATGACCTGAGAAGCTCATTAAATCAACTTTAGTCTTTTCTAAATCAATACTAACTTTACCGATAGCTTGCGCCGCATCTACGTGAAAAATGACACGAGCTTCACGAGTAATCTCACCAATAGCGCTGATGTCAGTTACAGTACCAAGCTCATTATTAACAAGCATTAGTGAAACTAAGATAGTATCTTCACGTAAAGCCTCTTTGACCTGTTCAGGTAGAATTAACCCCGTACCTTTTTGAGGCTCAAGGTAAGTAATCTCAAAACCTTCTTGCTCAAGTTCGCGGCAGGTGTCAAGGATAGCTTTATGCTCAATCTTGCTAGTAATAATATGCTTACCACGTGATTGATAAAAGTGTGCAGCACCTTTCAGGGCCAAGTTATCTGACTCTGTGGCTCCTGAAGTAAATACTATCTCACGAGGATCAGCATTAATCACTTCAGCAACTTGTTGGCGTGCCGTTTCCACCGCTTCTTCAGCTTGCCAGCCGTAGCCGTGTGAGCGTGACGCTGGGTTACCAAAAACCCCGTCAACCGTTAGGTATTCGCTCATTTTCTTAGCCACAGATCTAGCAACTGGGGTAGTAGCGGCATAATCTAAATAAATAAGTTGGTTATGTTGACTCATGCTGGATTCGCCTCGCTGGTCGATAAGGTAATAGTGTTAATATCTTTTAAAGATAAGTTTTGTTGACGTGCTGATACAGACGGCACGTTTTTCATGTCTAATAATTGCGCTAAAGTTATGTTTTTCAAGTACTGCTCAATATGATTTGATAACGCACACCACAAATCATGAGTTAGGCACATACTGCCACCTTGACAGTCCCCATGCCCGCCGCATTGCATAGCATTGACAGATTCATCGACGGCTAAAATGATAGTCATCACATCAATCTCATCAAGCGGTTTTGCTAAATAATAACCACCTGCTGCGCCGCGAATACTGGTTACTAATCCACGCTTACGCAGTTTTGAAAATAGCTGTTCAAGATAAGAGATAGAAATAGATTGGCGCTTAGCAATGTCTGATAAAGAGACAGCGCCATCTTGTTGACTGGCTTGTAAAGCTAAATCTAACAACGCAGTGACTGCGTATCTGCCTCGGGTAGTTAAGCGCATAATTTGTCTCCAAACTGATCAGTTATAGGCCAAATTGAATACTGTATTAATCTTATCGCTTCATATGTATAAGCGTTAAACTAACGGTCATCAATCTAATAGAATGCTACTGATCAATGAATTTCCAATTCGATGTGTAGGGTCATGTTTTAATAAGTCTATTATAAGCAATCCTGACTAATTTAGTCAAGATTAAAATGTAGCGGATTGATTAATCTTTTTTATTGCTCATATTGATAAAAACAATTGAAGAGTAAAGACCCTAAAACTGGCGGGTTAATGGCGGGTTAATATAGAAACTTTTATCTATTTGGTATCTATATTACTAGGAGATTATAAAGGTATGACATAAGGGCTGGCTAAATATAATTATGTTGCTAAACCCTCTAATCAAAGCATAGAAATAGTGCTTCAATTAGGGGCAAGAGTTTGAGTAGCCACCTTTAAGCGTTAGCCATATAAAGTATTAGCCTATATTTAGCTTACCATGATAGCGACAATGACGATAATAGCGACAATAACGGTGACTACCAAGGCTATAGTCAATACTTTTTGTTTGCTTTGCAATTCTTTGACAGTAGTCTCAAGCTCACGATTTTTGATCGTCAAAGTGCTAATTTGAGTTTGCTGTTCTTTAATACGTAGCTGGTATTCGTTCTTTTTTTCTGCTTGCTCTGCGGCATCAGACTTAGGTTTTTTATTCTCACCTTTAAACCTCTTCATAACACCTTGAATCAAGCTACCGAGTCCAACTTGGGTTATAAAGTGCTTAACCAATTTTACCTGAGTCACTTCACCACGCATTTGTAGCTTTTCGGTGGTCTCGTGATCATGAGTGCTAATAGCATTGAGAACTTGAATGGTATAAGCATTGATAATGACGTCAGGCTCACTGCGATCTGGTGGCAACGCAGCATCTAGAAGGATACCTTTAGTACTAAAGGTCGCAAAAACTTGCACATGGGGCAGATATAAACGCAAACAGACAACAGTGCCCTGTTTGGCAAGAGGGTAGGCGGCTTTGCGCAGTTCAGGGTCTAAGCGTAACAGCAGCGTTAATGCTGACTCAATGAACACCAGAACGATATTAAGAAGAGAATGAGACAACGTAGAACGCTTCATGTAAATATTCCATTGTTTTTATTTAGGTTAAGATTAATTAAAGGTCTTTTATAAGCAACTGTTTTTGTTGTAATTATTAGTAGTACCAGTTGGTTTTTATACTAATGTTATTATACTAATATAGACATTAGCTTTTAACTAAGCCTAATCATCTCCAATGTAGAAACGGGGTTATAATAACATTAACGATAGCAGCATACAGCGGTGATTTTAACGCATAATGTTTTATTACATTGTTTTTTATCATAACGTTTCTATCATAAAAAGTAATTATAGGAAATCATTACCAAAATTAATATTATGGTAACTCATAAACACTAACTCAAGGTTATTTTATATCCCAAGCCAGACCAGTTATAACTGTGTTTATGCTAGGTTTTAAGAGCTTTTAATGACTAGATTATGCTTATTATTGGCGTAGTTTAGCGTATTTCGCTCAAAAGCTCTTTGTATAGAAGATAAATTACAGCATACTTACGTAACGTTAAGTGTCAAATACGTAGCTTTAAGCACGAAAAAATGTAAAATCGCTTGCGCTCCTTATATAGCCTTGATATAAAGACACTTATATAGCGAAATTAAAGTAAAACAACGATTAACCCGTAAAGATGCGCGTCGAGTAGGTTTATGTTGCTTAAATCGCTTGAGAACGTTACAATTCTTGGCGTTAGCGTTTATTACAGCCCTTAAACTTGAAGGAAATTTTATGAATAAGTCAGAATTAATTGATAGCATCGCAGACAAAAGTGGCCTGAACAAAACTCAAGCCGGTGATGCCCTAAATGCGTTAATGGAAAGTGTAGGTGAAGCATTAGAAGCTGGTGAAAGTATTTCACTAGTTGGCTTTGGCACCTTTAGTGTAAAAGATCGTAAAGCCCGTACTGGTCGTAACCCTAAGACTGGTGAAGAGCTTAATATCCCAGCTAGCAAAGTACCAAGCTTTAAAGCAGGTAAAAATCTAAAAGAGCGTTTGAACTAAGCCGATTAACCATAAGTTAGAGTACCGAATAGGGTATTCAATATTAAGTTACTGATTATAAGGTTCTAATTATAATTAACCATCAATCAATACAACGCTAACTTAATAAAACTAAAAAATAATAGAAAAGCACCTTTTGATAAGGTGCTTTTTTTATTGATAAATCTATAGCCTATTTTCAGCTTATCTTTGCTATAGCTACGTGAATATTTTGAGTCTATACGAAAATTCACGTATCATAGGCGCATGTAACTGTATTGCTTCAGCACCCTATCTATCGTTGATAAAATACGGCCGTCTTTCATTCATTAAGCCATTGCTGATAATCATGATTTAGATAACATCGATATCCCTCATGTTATTTAATTATGCTGCGCTAATGGTTTTTCATTAATATAGTTTTATAAAGTAGAAAAATTATGGATAAATTGCGCGATTTTTTGAAGAGTTGGCCTGGTCGCATTTTATTGGTTCTATGCCTATCGCCATTGGCATTATTAGGTATTGAAAGCTACTTCCAAGGAAACGTGGACCCCAACCAAATTGCTCAAGTTGGTGAGGCCAGTGTTGGGCTGTCTGAATATCAAAATGCTGTAAATAGTAGGCGCTCAGAGATTTTAGAGCAGCTCGATGATGCCAGCTTATTAAATGAAGAGGTATTACATCAACAAGTATTGAAAGGTTTGATAGACCGCGCTTTACTTGAGCAGCAGGCGGGTAAACTTGGTATGACGGTGTCAGATGAGACTATCAATCGTCTATTATTGCAAGAAGATGCTTTTAAAGACGCTGATGGCAATTTCTCAAACGAGCAGTTTTCTTTCTTTTTACGTCAGCGCGGCATGACCAAAGATCAGTTGTTTGCTGAGTTTCGCAATCAGTTGAGCTTAGATCAGCTCAATGCCAGTATTGTAGGAACGGCCATTTATCCCATGAAAGCAGTAAGTCAGCTCATTGATTTGCAGCTAGAGTCGCGCAATGTCTGGTTGCATCGTTTCGACTGGCGGGATTATCAGCAACAAGTGAGTATTAGTAAAGCGGATATTCAAAGCTATTATGATGCCAATAAAGACAGTCTAAAAAGCAATGCTATGGTTGATTTGGCTTATATTCAATTAGATCCTGCGACTATTAAAATTGATGAAGTGACAGAAGAAGATATACAACGCCAGTATGAAGCTTATAAAGCCGAAACTGGAGTAGTCGATGAGCGCCAACTGAGTCAGATTCTGCTCACGGGAGCTAAGGCTAAAGAGCGTGCTGAGAGTATCAAAGCGCGTTTAGATCAAGGTGAGGATTTTGCCAAGCTAGCAAAAGAGAGCTCAGATGATCCAACAGGGGCTAGCGGTGGAGCGATTGGGCGCTTCAATCCATCAGTCTTTGGCAATGACGCGGCTGCTGTTGAACGAGCACTTGAAGGGCTAAGTGTTGGTGAGGTGACCGCGCCGATTAAGACCAGTTTTGGCTACCAAATCTTCAAGGTGACTGAAGACAATAGTAGTCAATTACCTAGCATGGAAAGTATGAGAGCAGAGCTGATAGCCAAAGCGCAGGAGTATAAACGTCAAGAAACTTATGCTGATAAAGTAACGGCTATCAATGATATGGCAGCTGATGGTTTCAGCATTGAAGATATCGCTCAGCAAGAAAACGTGTCTTTGAAACGTCTTAAAGATTATCGTAAAGAAAATAATACTTCAGTATTAGCGCAGCCAGCGGTCATCAACCAAGCTTTTGATGAGTTTGTTATTCAAGATCAAGCAGTAACGTCTGGCATTGAAGTCGGCTCTAGTACGGTTTGGGTACAACCTAGCAACTATCGTCCTACTAAAACCTTGACGCTTGCAGTAGCGACAGCGCAAATAACGCAGATACTTCGTCAGCAAAAGGCTACAGATTTGGCCCTTAAAGACGCTAAGCAAGTTGCTGCCGGTATAAAAACCGTTGCTGATATCGGTAAACAAGCGGTCAACTTCCAAAACTTGGGTGAGATTACTCGTCAAACGACGCTGCTTACTGAAAAAGAGCGTAGCCTTGCCTTTAGTGAGCAGGCTGCAGCCAATGAGGTAGTGGCGTTAGCGAGAAAAACTGAGATAGGAGCGTCTGTTATTGTAGGTGATCAGATCAGTACCGAAAGTCAATCGCAGCTGTCTGATATTGAGCGATCTCAAACAGCAGCTATTATTCGAGATAACTTAGGTCAAGATCAACTCCAAGATTATCTAGAGTATTTACGTTTAGTTTATAAGGTTGATATCAACGAAGCCAATATGGCAAGCGCCCAAGGGCGTTAATTTAAAGCTAAATCTAAAATAAATAAAGGAAAGGCACTGTACTCGTACAGTGCCTTTTTGTTGTTCTACTACTTAGCTTTTAGTAAAAAATATTAGTAAAAGCTTAAAAGCTAGTTAGTGACGGAAATGACGTACACCGGTAAATACCATAGCAATACCATGTTCGTTAGCAGCTGCAATAGTCTCGTCATCACGCATTGAGCCACCGGGTTGAATAATGGCTGAAATACCTACATCGGCGGCATTATCAATACCGTCACGGAACGGGAAAAAGGCATCAGAAGCCATTACTGCACCTTCAGTAACTAAGCCGGCATGTTCCGCTTTAATCGCTGCAATACGGGCTGAATTAACTCGGCTCATTTGACCAGCGCCTATGCCGATAGTACGCTGATTTTTACCATAGACAATAGCGTTTGATTTGACATATTTAGCTACATTCCAAGTAAATAACAAATCAGCCACTTGTTCTTCAGTTGGCTGCACATCAGTGACGATTTGTAAGTCATTAGCGCCAATAATCTCTAAGTCTTGTTCTTGTACTAGTAATCCACCATTGACACGCTTATAGTCTAGTTGGCGCTGTCTGGCAGTAGAAAGCTCCCCACACACTAATACTCGTACGTTTTTCTTAGTAGCGGTAACTTCCAATACTCCATCCTCAATACTTGGAGCGATAATAACTTCTACAAACTGATTCTCAATAATAGCTTTAGCGGTCGCTACTGTTAAAAGCTGGTTAAAAGCAATAATACCGCCAAATGAGGATTCAGGGTCGGTACTAAAAGCCGTACGATAAGCGCTAACTTGGTCGCTATCAACTGCCACACCGCAAGGGTTAGCGTGTTTAACAATGACACAAGCAGGGGCTTTAAAAGCTTTCACGCACTCAAGCGCAGCATCGGTATCAGCAATATTGTTAAACGATAAAGCTTTGCCTTGTAACTGTTTTGCAGTAGCAATAGAAGCCTGTTGATTCTCGGTTGACTGGTTTTCTACATAGAAAGCCGCTTTTTGGTGCGGGTTTTCACCGTAACGTAAGTCTTCTACCTTGTCGAGCTGTAAATTAAGGGTACGTGAGAAGGTTTCGGGTTGTTGGTTCTCATTCACACGGCTGCCTAAGAAGTTGGCAATCATGCCATCGTATTGGGCAGTATGCTCAAAAGCTTTTACAGCCAAATCATAGCGCAGAGCAGTGCTGAGCTTAGTATCATTACCAAGAGCCTCTAAGATGCGCTCATAGTCCGCTGGATCAGTCACAATACCAACATGAGCATGGTTTTTGGCCGCTGCGCGCACCATAGTTGGTCCACCAATATCTATATTTTCAATAGCTTCATCCATAGTCACGTTGGGACGAGCAATGGTTTGGGCGAACGGATAAAGGTTAACCACTACCAAGTCGATGCGTTCGATATCATTGGAGCTCATGACTTCATCGTCAGTGCCACGGCGACCTAGGATACCGCCATGAATTTTGGGATGGAGGGTTTTGACTCGGCCGTCCATCATTTCAGGGAAGCCGGTATAGTCCGATACTTCAGTGACAGCAACGTTGTTTTCTTTGAGCAGGCGAAAAGTACCGCCAGTAGATAATAAGCTGAAACCAGATTGTAATAAACCTTGAGCAAATTCAACAATACCTGATTTGTCAGAGACTGAAAGCAGAGCAAGTGGTGATGTAACCATAAAAACAGTTCCATAAAAAAAAGCCTGACAGCAACGTCCGGCAAAATAGTAATGGTAATATGGTGACTACGTTAGGGTTTATGGGATATTTAGGCTTGCCAATGACAGAGATTATTTATCCATATTTAATGCTATTCAACATGCCCTAGATAGTCTACGAATTACCGAGCATGATAATGATAAAACATCTGACCGTTTTATACAAAATATAAAACAGTAATAGGACTCTTTTTATAGCATTGTTACCCTATGAGTGTGCTTATGAACGTCATCTGTGCAGATTACATCAAGTCATAAGCTTTGAGTTTTTTACGCAAGGTTCCACGGTTAAGCCCTAAAATTTGTGCACACTTAGTTTGATTACCACGTGTTTGTTCAAGAACCACGGTTAACAAAGGCAATTCTACTTGTTGCAGAATGAGCTCATATAAGTCTGTTGGCACCTCATCACCTAAGGCAGCAAAATACTCACGAACCACCCGCTCGACATGGACGCGTAAAGGGGCGGACATCTCTGGATGTTGGGTGCTACTATCAACACCTTGATTTTCAGCTCGGTTAAAGGTTGGCTGGCTTTGGGCAAGACGGTCGGCAGATATCTGTGAGTGAGTTGCCATGAGGTATTGTCCTTAAATATAAAGAGAGTTAGGCACGGGGTTATGTGAACGACTATAAAAGGTTAACACTTACTAAGGATTAATAAATAGTATAAGCAACTGTCAGTTTTTGACAAGCTTCTAGTTTAAGGGGACATATATTCATAGTATGGATTATAAATATAGCACTATTCATCTCTAAAACTATCAATAGATAGGATCTATTACTACTTTATTTATTTGATCGATAGCTATAGGGATAGTGAACATAACCGACTTATCATAATGACTTGCTAACTGATTTTGCGGACTAAGCAAATAATCTTCAGGCATGGCAATAAACTCTCCAATTAAAGCGTTATTACCATGAATGCTCACCTTTAAGCTCGGTAAAATTTGAGAATAATCGCTTTGATTTACTAGGCTGGCCTTAATGTCACTAAAGACCACAGGGGAGCTTATCTGACTAGGTAAGTAGTTAAGATCAGTAATTTGAAACGCGTCAATATCTGCGTATGGCAGACTACACACCACTAAGGTACAAAGGCTCTGCAAATGCTGAGCATAAACTGGGTTCTTGACTAAAGTATTTAAATTAAAAGTAATATATTGAGCAAACAATAGTAGTACTAATACTAATGAGCCAAGCGACCACAGCAAGGTAGCAATAGAGGTTTGGGCACGGGTAAGAGGAGGTCGCTGTTTAGCAGCTAAATGGCTTATAGCTTGAGTCTGAACGTTATTGTTTTGTGCGGTAGCGATGTTAACACCCATATCTGACAAGAGCCGATTTAAGCTAGGTTCAGAATAATCGATTCTTTTTTCTTTCAGACGGTCTTCAAGCCAAATAAAGTGCTTTTGGCTGCTGGCTGAGCCTTTAAGGTCAGAGACGTTTTTAGTATTAGAAACAGCTTCGTCGTTTACTATATTTGCATGTGGTGAGGGGTAGGCGTAATCTCGGTCACTGTTAGCATCTGATAACTGTTTTATGCAATCGCTTAAATTCCAGTTTTTATGGCCATCGTTTGCTAAGCGATTACTATTAGAGTAGTTATGTTTATTACTTTGAGTAGTGTCTTTAGTCGAATGAATTGTCGTCGGTTTCAGCTCTGTTAGCCAAGCTTGCATCTCATCAAGAGAATCAAATATAGGCTCAATATTAGACTTGCCATTTACCTTTTCAGTATTAGCTTCAATATCCATATCATCATAAATAAGCCTATCGCTGTCTAAATCATCGATGTCTATAGATGTAACAGCTTCAGAGGCTGGTGCTAAAACTAATAAATGTTCATTTACCGTAAAAACTTGCTTACAGCGTCCACAACGTGCTTTGGTCTCAGGCTGGTCTAACTGTTTTTCAGACAGCTCAAAGCAAGTATGGCAACTTGGGCACTGAGTTTTTATGGGTGTCGTCATATCGTCAAGTCCAAAAAGTTACGACCTGCTAGGTCGCATACCCACTTACCACTGTCCCATATATTTTGATATTGGCTATCAATTATCGAAGCGGTAGGTTTTGAGATGGATTAATGATGAACTAACTCACATAAAAAAGGAGCAGCATCAATTATGTAAACCAAAGCTAACTCCTTATTATAACATATGTAATTTAATGTTGCTACTGTGTAAATATACCTGACAAACGTTGCCAATGCTGATCTTCTTGAGCACTAAAAGCATGTTTAGGATCGAGCTTGAAATAGGGTTCATAGGCAGCGCTAACTTGCTCGGTTTGTGCTTCTATCAGTCCTGCTAAAACTATACGGCCCTGTGGTGCTATTAAAGTAGCGAAATAGGGTGCTAAACTGATTAGTGGTCTGGCTAAAATATTAGCGACAATAACCTCAACTGGTAAAACATCGTTCTGCTGACAAAAATCTTGGAATTCATCGGGTAAAAAGGCCTTAAGTTGACCATCAACCTTGTTACGTGCTGCGTTTTGATTGGTAGCAAGAACGGCTTGGGGATCGATATCTACGGCGTAGACTTGACGCGCACCTAACAGCAGGGCGGCGATACCTAAAATACCCGAACCGCAACCATAATCAATGACCACTTTATCGGTTAAGTCCTGTTCGGTTAGCCAGTCTAAGCATAAGCGCGTAGTAGCATGGTAACCGGTACCAAAAGCCAAACCTGGATCCATAATAATATTAACTGCATCAGGGTCAGGTGGAGATAACCATTCAGGCACAATCCATAAGTTATTAGCACATTCTATAGGATGATAATGACTCATCCATTCTCGCTCCCAATCCTTATCCTCAAGGGCACTTAGCCAAATACGACTAGCTTGTACTTGAGCTGCAATCTCATGGCTTAGACTTTCTACTGCCTGACGGCTGCCTGTCTCTGTTGTGGCATCAAAAATTCCTGTGAGTACCACTTCATCCCATAATGGTGACTCTCCGGGTAGAGGCTCAAATAACGGTTGATCGCCTGCATCCTCTAGGACGATAGATAAAGCGCCTGCTTCTAATAATAGCGCTTCTGCTAAATCGACGTCTTTTTTTTCACATTGCAGGTGGAGTTGTTGCCATGCCATAAAATAACCTTATCTAAAAATGAAGTGGTTTAAAAATGAGTTTACGAAATAATATAATAAAAGTAGTAATAGTCGTAGTTCAGCTACTGACGTTACCTAAGTGCTTGCTGGGCTTCACGAATCACTCGGGTATTATTCTGTAGCTGTCCTGAGCGTAGAATAATCTGCCATAAGGCTCGGCGGCGGCTATCGTCCTCTGCAACATTGAGACCACGCCTTGCCATAGCTTCAGCTTTACGAGGTTGGTTCTTTTTTAATGCCACTTGAGCCAAATAAAAGTAAACTGCTGATGAGCGCGGTGCCAAGCGTTGTGCACGAGTAAAACTATTTTCAGCGGCGGTCAGATTGCCAGCTTTGAGCTGGCTAGTACCGGTTTGCATTAAACTGCGAAATGCCGGCAATTCGCTTTGGTCAGTTGTAGACTGACGGCGTTGCTGTTGCGAGTTTTGACGAGCACGTTCTAACAGCTCATTACGCGAGGGTATAGAGGGAGAGGGTAAGGTGTCCTCACGTGCTGGCGTAACAATGACGGGAGCAGAGGAAGTTTGGGGGCTTGAAGAGTAAGGATAAACATTTTCCGGAATTGTCGACGGGGTGTTCGTAGCTGCTGGATAGCTCGCTCTAGGGGATTGTACGGGAGGAGTGTAGACTTCAATTGAAGAGCTATCGTCATCAACACTATCAGCGCTATCGGCCATGCTACTATCATCAAATCGACTATCAGTAGGTCCGGTTGTGGCGCTTGAAGGGCTAGTAACTGCGCCAGCAGGACTGGATGGTGACATCGGTACAGTTTGGCAAGCTGTCAAAGTTAAAGCGCCAAAAATACTTAATAGTACTGTCGGTTTAAGTGCCATTGATTGAAGTCTTGTAATAGCTATTAATTGGCGATGCCAAACTGATACTGCCATGTCAAACCCCTTCTTTATAATGTTATGACTACTAAGATAGTAGCGCTACTTATAGACCGTTAATAACTGGCTAAAGCATTAATAAATAGCGCCTTAATCTGAATTAAACTAAAACCATTCGAGTGCGCGATCGTACCAAGTATCTGCTTGTGGCTGGGCGTTATCATCGTCTTGTTGGTCACCGCCATCATTAGCCTGATCGTCTAAGTTTTCTAACCCTTCTTGCTGACGTTGCTGGTTTATTGAGCCTTGCTCATTCTGCCATTGAATCTGCTCACGAGCACGTTCTTGTTGATACAGCTGTAGGGCACAGTCACTGGCTTCTTCTGGTAAATGAGCTGATAATACTGGTAAATAGCGAGCGTTGGCACAGCGCTCATTGGAGAGCTTGCCGGAGTTGTTCTCAAGCCATAACCATTCAATACCTTCTGGTTCAGGCATAGCAACAGGTGTAAGCTTTAGGCGCTTCATATAGTCAACCCATACTGGTAATGCGCCAGTACCACCGCTAAGCCCTATAGGCTTATTATCATCACGGCCAACCCATACTACGCTAACATAATTGCCGCTATAGCCTGCAAACCATGCATCACGGTAGTTATTAGTGGTACCGGTTTTACCCGCCAGATTAAGCTCACTACCTAGCGACTGTACTCGGCGTGCAGTACCATTTTTGACTACTTGCTGCAGAGCATAATTGGTCAAATAGTTGACATCAGGAGGAATGCTACGCTGGGTACTCAGTCCTGTACGCTGTAAGATACGGCCCTTATCATCGATAACAGTACGAATACTGTGAATGGGAGTGCGAAAGCCGCCAGTGGCAAAGACTTGATAGACACCCAGCATGTCCATAGGGCTTAAGTTTACTGACCCTAAAAGTACGGAGGGATAAGTAGGGATTTTTTTCTCCACACCTAAACGTCTGAGCTGGCGAGTAAAAGTACTTACGCCAAATTCCATCCCCAAGCGTACGGTGCTTTGGTTATAAGATTTGGCCAGTGCAGTAGTAAGAGGGACATAACCGTGATCACGTCCATCATAATTCTTGGGAGTCCATTTGGTACCATCACTCAAATTAACCGTTACCGGTGAATCGTCCACTGGGCTTGCTAGATTATAACGACCGCTTTCTAATGCGGTCATATAAATGACTGGCTTGAGAAGTGAGCCTACTTGACGTTTAGCGTCAACCGCTCGGTTAAAGCCAGTAAATTCGCTACCACTACCGACTACTGCCACCAGCTCGCCGGTCTCAGGGTTGGCGCTAACCAGTGCGCCCTGTAGGTCTTTAGTTTTACTGCTCCCACGGCGCAGCTCGCCCAGTTTTTTATCTACCGCTTTATCAGCGGCTAACTGGGTGATTGGATTAAGGGTACTAATAATAATAAGACCTTCATTTTTAAGATCATCAGAATAATAGACTTCATTTAATTCACGTTTGACGATATCTAAAAAATCAGGGAAGCGGCTTTTACCTTCGATAGGTTTTTCAACCACCCCTAAAGGCTGCTCAATAGCTTTATCATAATCTTCTTGGCTAATCATACCAACAGTGAGCATGTTGTTGAGTACCGTATCACGGCGCGCTTTAGAGTCGTTAGGATGTCGGCGTGGATTATAAACGCTAGGACCTTTTGCCATCCCTACCAATAAAGCTTGTTGATCTAAACGCAGTTCATTCAATGGCTGGTTGAAATAAAACTGCGATGCTAGTCCAAAGCCATTGATTGAACGGTTGCCATTTTGACCTAAATAAATCTCATTGAGGTAAGTTTGCAAAATCTCGTCTTTACTATAATGCAGCTCTAGCAACACCGCCATTATCGCTTCATTGGCTTTACGTTTTAAGGTGCGATCAGAATTAAGATAAAAGTTCTTAATCAGCTGCTGGGTAATGGTTGAACCGCCCTGCATGGAACGTCCCGAGAAGTTGTTGAGCACAGCGCGCGCAATACCACGTACAGAGACTCCTTTATGCTCATAAAAACTGCGATCTTCAGTAGCAATCAGAGCATCAATAAGGGGCTGTGGTACCTGATCTAAGGACACCACTAAACGATCTTCATTGCTATCCGGATAAATACCACCGATACTTACAGGCTCTAAGCGAATGATGCCGGTTTTATTCTGCTCAGTACTTTGAATGGATTCAATTTTATTGCCAGAGAGGGTCATTTTGATGACTTGTTCTTTATCAACGTCATTAGCGCTATAAGTAAAGCCGCGGGTATGGATGAAATAATCATTACCTGACTTATGAAAACTACCTGTCTGCTCGTAGGCTTTATTACTGCGATAATTGAGTAAGTCAAGCCAGGTATCAATCGAGGCTTTATCTACATTCGCACCTTGATAAAGCTCAAGGGGCTGAGAATACACCTTTGCTGGCAGATCCCAGCGCTTGCCCTCAAACTTGTGCGTAATGGTACGATCAAGTTTGACCAGATATAATGCTAGCAACACCATGCCAACAATAATGATGATCAATAAAATACTGCTAAATACCAAGCCGCGCTGCTGCGAGGGTAGCGTATTTACAGCAGGCTTAGACGACTGTGATAGAGTAGAATGGGATTTTTGCACTGATAACGCACCGTTTTGGGATAGAAAAACTGCTTCATAATGACGCAAATTGACAAGATTTTCAATCTATCATCACTGACCTAAATATTTATAGGGCTAAAGCCTATGAGGAGTATTATGATAATAACCATTTATAATCTGTTAGTACTTGATAAAATTGAGGCTGTAGCGCTTTTCACTAGGGTAGTGAAAAAGATTATTGGTAAAGGTTTAACAGATGATAAATGTTCGGTAGTTTTTTAAATAAAAAATAGCTTTTAATGTGGCTTATAGAGGCCATATAAGATAACGAGTTATCCACTTGCTGATGATGTTTTTTATATGGATTAAGCCCAGTTTTAATTAGGCTTTATTTCTGATTGATAGCATTCAAGTTAACGTTATGGCCGTTAAGTAAATCTCAGATAAACCCTGTTCCCTATTTTAGCCTGTTTAAAGGAAATAAGAGCGACTATGTCCAGTTCTTTTTCACCAAATCCTTCCTCCTCATTAGCGGTTTCCTCTGGTTATGAGGATCACTCTATCACCGAAGGTTTGGTGTTACCACCAGCGGATCACTGTTTCCATTGTGGCGATCCGGTACCCAAGCCGCCTTTTTATACTGAAGTGCTTGGTAGCGCACGTGAAATGTGCTGTATGGGCTGCCAGCTAGCCTCACAAAGCATTGTTGAAGCTGGACTTGAGCAGTATTATCTAGATCGCTCAGAGATTAACCGTACCGCAAGTTTACCAACCCAGCTGACTCGTCTTGAAGCTTATGATCATGATGAAATAAAGTCGCAGTTTGTTTATGCCCAAGATGGTTTGTCAGTCGCTGAATTATCGGTCAATAACTTACGCTGTGCAGCCTGTACTTGGTTGATTGAGTCGCGATTAGAGGAGATCAATGGCATTGAGAGAAGCCAAGTTAATCTAACCAATCAGCGCATGCGCATTGTATGGGATGAAACCAAACTGCCCATTAGCCGTATTTTAGCGGTTATCAATGAAATTGGCTACGATGCCAAACCGTATCGGCAAGATACTCATGAAGCCATGCTAGCCAAGCATAATAATCAGATGCTAATACGCCTTGGAGTTGCTGCACTAGGGGCTATGCAAGCGATGATGTATGCGGTTGCAATCTATTTTGGTGAATATAGTGACATGCTGATTTTTCAACGTGACTTTTTGCGTTGGGTGTCTTTATTTGTTAGTACGCCTGTGTTCTTTTATGCCGGCATTCCGTTTTTTACCTCGGCATGGTCAGCCATTCGAGCGCGTCAAGTCAATATGGATGTGCCCGTTAGTGTAGCGCTGATTGTCACTTTTTTCGCCAGCCTTTATGCTACGGTGACTGGGCAAGGGGAGACTTACTTTGATTCGGTCAGTATGTTTATCTTTTTCTTACTGGCAGGGCGCTATATTGAGCACAATGCGCGTCTAAAAGCGGCCACTATGGCCAATGATTTGGTCGTGGTCGAGCCGGTTTTGGTCCAAAAGGTCGCTGAGGATAAACAGGCCGCTGAGCAGGTGTTAGCACAGATACAACAAAATGAGCATAATCAAGCGGCTGCTGACGACCTGTCTATTGCTGATGATAAATTGTCCGTGCCAAAATCGCTAGCTAGTGCCAAACCCAACTTTATGGGCGATATAGAGGCGAATGTGCTGGCGATTACTAAGCGCATTGCGATGGACTGGCAACAGAACCGTCAGCATTTACTAGCTCAGGATCATTATTTAGAACAACAATCAACTTCAAATGCTTCGTTAGCTCAACAGCCAGCTAAAGATAACAATGAGATGGTCACCGCGCACAGCTTGCAGGTTGGCGATATTATCATGGTGGAGGCTGGTGCTGAAATTATCAGCGACGGTATTTTGTTAAGCGAAACTGCTACAGTGTCACAAAGCTTGCTGACAGGTGAGGGCGACTTAATCATTAAGCAGCAGGGTGACTACATTATTGGCGGTGCCCAAAATGACAGTCAGCCCTTTGAGATGTTAGTCACGGCGTTACCAGAAGATAGCCAGATGGGTTTGATTGATCGGCTTATGAACCGGGCTATGAGCGAAAAACCGAAATTAGCGCAGCAAGCGGATAAGTTGGCACGCTGGTTCGTCGCGCGGATTTTAGTATTGTCAGTATTGGTATTTATCGGCTGGTATATTGTGGATCCCAGCCAAGCGATTTGGGCAACGGTTGCGGTATTGGTCGCCACTTGTCCTTGTGCATTGTCGTTAGCTACCCCCATCGCTCTGACGGTCTCGACCAACCGCTTAGCAAGCTACGGCTTTTTGACTACCCGTGGTCATACTTTGCAGACCCTAGCTGAGATTACCCATGTCGCCTTTGATAAAACCGGCACTTTGACTTACGGTAAGCCCAATTTACTAAATATTGAATTATTGCCTTCTTCATCCTCATCGGCATTATCAACTACAAACGCTGCTCAGAAAGTAGAGCAGCAAGACGAGCTACTATCAATAGCAGCAGCTTTAGAGGTCGGTAGTCGACATCCGATTGCGCATGCACTATTAACAGCGGCTTATCAACTTCATCTACCTACCACTCAGGATCTAGAGTATTATCCGGCAGGCGGGGTAGAAGCAAGGATTGATGGGGTCCTCTATCGTATTGGTCACGTTGACTTTGCGCTAGATAGGATGAACAAAATAGATAATAGCGATGCTACTGTGGAGAGCGATTTAATTATCGATTTGGAAGCCAATCGTGCCAGCTCTGCGGTGGTATTGTCCTCTCAGCGCTCACCGTCCCAATCATGGCATGCGCTGGCGTGCTTTTACTTTAATGATAAAGTTCGTGATACGGCAAAAACTATGCTAGATAGCCTCAAAGGCTTAGGTGTCGAGTCCGTTATGCTGACCGGCGACCCCAGTCCACAAGCACTAGTTATGGCGGAATCTCTGGGTATGCAGTCGGCTTATAATGGTCTATCACCTACGGACAAGGTCGAGCACATTCAAGCGTTACAAGCCCAAAATGCCGTGGTGTTAATGGTCGGTGATGGTATCAACGATGCGCCGGTGTTAGCCGCTGCTGATGTATCGACATCTATTGCAGGGGCCGCCGACTTAGCGCAGGTATCGAGTGACAGTATTATCTTGAACGGGCAAATCGAAGCTATTACAGCCGCCAAGCGTATTGCTGATAAAACTGAGCGTATCATTAAACAAAACTTCCGCTGGGCGCTTGGCTATAATGGTATCGTACTATTGCCAGCCATCTTTGGTTACGTACCGCCTTGGCTGGCGGCGATCGGTATGTCCCTAAGCTCACTAATAGTCGTGCTAAATGCGCTGCGTTTAAAACGCGCTTAGACTTATGTTATTAAAGTAAAACTATAGTCAATCCCAAATAAAACTGACATATTTAGCCACGTGCTACTGATATTAACTTTACTGGCGTGCTGTGTCTACGCTGACAGAGGCTGCGCAAAATTAATATCAGTAGCACTGAGTTACAACACTTTTAGAGTGACTTAGCTATATTAAAGCTTATAACAAAGTTTCATCTGATTCTTTATCAACAACCATAAAAAACGCCTGTACTATAAAAGTAGCAGGCGTTTTAGTTAGAGTCAGCTATTAAAAAGCTTTTTATTAAAAGGCTTTAGCTTAGTGTTACAAATTAGTCTTGTAAGTAGCTAAGCAAGCGTAGGAATTCGATATACATCCACACTAGAGTGGCAACGATACCGACACTGAATATCCACTCAAAGTCTTCAGATACGCCAGCAGCGACACCGCGCTCGATATTATCAAAGTCAAGCAGCAAGCTGAATGAAGCAATAACGATGACAAATAAGCTAAATCCAATAGCAATCATGCCGCCGTCAAATAAAAACGGTAAGCTTGAGCCAAATAACACAAAGCCCCACTGCACCACATACAAGATCATAATCGCAAATACTGCTGACATCATGATAGAGCGGAATTTATCAGTAACCTTGACCAGACCTGAACGGTACAGACCTAGCATTACTGCTGCGGTGACAAAGGTTGCACACAATGCGGTCAAAGGCACGCTTGGGTACATGCTCATAAATATCATCGAGATACCGCCCAAGAACAGCCCTTCTAATAACGCGTAAGGAACAGCAAGGGTTTTTGCCATATGCGGCTTGAAAATCATAAAAAATGCTAAGCCTACACCAGCAAACATACTCACGATTGCAGTCATGTAGATAAAGCTGCTAGAGAGTCCAGCAGCAATAGCATAAAAGAAAAAGCCTAAACCAGAGAGCGCTGACAAACCTAATAACATCGTGGTTTTTTGTACCACGCCCTTGACGGTCATCGGCTTACCGCCGACCGCAAGTTCTGCGCGACTGACAATAGGATTGGCCATACATAAGTCCTTAATATAAAATAATATAAATTAGCGCTACTTTAGCAAAACCGCTGCTATTGTCAACTGTGTTTACGTGACGCTTATCGATCCGCTAGCAAGTCTCTATCAGTTTAGCACCAAGGCTTAGCGCCATTATAGTCAGTGCTAAAGATAGAGATAGGTATCAAGATAATAGTCATATCTAGCTATAAAATAGCATGAACGATGTAAGTTAAGTAGCAGAAATAATACTCTAAAAGAGCGCATAATAGCTAATATATGGGGTCGATTACGACAGTTAACAACGATAATTAATAAAACATGCTAGTTTAACGGCTCATTTATCGCTATCATTGTTACGTGCTCAATCTTATTGCAGATGATCACGTTTTTATGTCATATATTCTAAAGTTATGCCGAGTCGTTATATGGAAAACTCAGCGCAGTCCGCAAGATTGCCGCACCTACATGAATCAGAGCTGTTTCATGCTATAAAGAACCCTGCTTTTCGCCGTATTGGTCTGATGGGCCGTGCTGGCAAGCGCAGTGTCATTCAAAGTCTTATTCAGGTATCTAAGACCGTTAATGAGATGGGTCTTACCTTAGTTATGGACGTGCAGACGGCCAATCTCCCGACCCTAGACTTAAGTGATATCGAAAGAGTCAAAATCGTTAAGCGCGGTTTGATTGGGGAGATTTGTGACCTTGTCATTGTCGTAGGTGGTGATGGCTCTATTTTACATGCTGCTGAAGCGCTAGCTCGCTATCGAGTACCAGTCTTAGGGGTTAATAGAGGTCGTCTTGGATTTTTAGCAGATGTTAAACCTAATGAAGTAGCCTTTAAATTACGCCAAGTATTGATGGGTGATTATCAGCTTGATCATAGGTTTCTATTAACGATGGAAGTAAGAGAAGGGCGAAAGATATTGTATGAAGATATGGCCTTGAATGATGTGGTATTGCATGCGGGTAAATCGGTGCACATGATTGACTTTCAGATGAAGATTGACGGTCAAGATGTCTATCGTCAGCACAGTGATGGGCTGATTGCAGCGACTCCAACCGGCTCAACTGCTTATGCGCTCTCAGGTGGCGGCCCTATTGTACATCCTAGTATGGATGCGATTTGTCTGGTACCTATGCATCCTCATACCTTGTCGAGCCGGCCTATTGTGGTCAGCGGTAATAGTGAGATATGTATTCGTATTCATGAAGATAATCGAACCCAGCCGATGGTCAGTGCCGATGGCAAAGCAAGTGTACCGATCGAGCAAAATCAGCGGCTATATATTCGTAAGCATCCTGATAAGTTGACTTTGCTGCATCCGCCAGGCTTTGAGTTCTACGAAGCTTGCCGGACTAAATTACACTGGAACGTCCACGCTGAAGAGTTCAGTCTTGATACTGATGATGATATTATAGATGATAATTAATGAGTATATTTTGAGCATAAAACAAAGCAGATAACAGATATCATGAGGAGAGTAGGCCGTATGGACAAGCAAACAATATTAGCAAGCCTAACGCCTGAAGTAGTCGACAAATTCCGTGTTGCTATTGAGCTGGGTAAATGGCCGGATGGCCGGCTAGTGACTAGCGAGCAACGTGAAACTTGCATGCAAGCAGTAATGGTATGGGAGCATGAGCATTTGCCTCCTGCCGAACGTACAGGCTATATTCATAAACCCATAAAAGATGATGGGAGTGTTATAGGCGCTGAATGTGATGTCGAGCATGAACATCATTATCCTAATATGCCTAATCCAAGAGGGGCGATACAGCCGGTTAAATTCCGTGATAAATAGTTGTAATGATAAGCTGTTGACTGAATAAAGAGTAAGAACAGCCATTTAAAAAGCCCACGCTATCGACTGATAGTGTGGGCTTTTTGGATTTCATACTAGATCTATTTAATCTAAATGTTATCTATCTAACTTACATCGCAAAGTTACAATGCAGTAGTATCTACTGATGGGCGCTGCGTAAGTGGATTCTTGGTCATCAAGAAACCTTGCCAACCCCAATGTAAAAAATTACGAATATTGGCGTGATCGGTGCCTTTCGGAGTAGCTAGCACCTTTTCGTAATGCTCACCGAATAATTTAAGGGTATCTAACTGACTTAAACCATGGTGCTTGGCAAAACCAAAAATCTTGGCACTACCTTCATTTTCACCAGCATCATTATGCACCATACCATTTACAAATGGTGCGGGCGCATAACGATAAAAATCATCAATAAAACTGATAACATCATTGAACCCAATGGCTTTTTTGTCCAAACCATTAAGCAAAGCAGATACGTCTGATTGGCGGATACTCATAATCAAATGACCTCAAAGCAGGTGGAATTAGCGATTAAAATAGTCTTCGTCATCGAATGAAGGCGCAAAGTTGCCTTGTTCGAGGTGCTGCATTTGTGATTGCACCGAACGCTCTTGTTGAATACGCTGATATATCTCTTCGCGGTGTACCGCAATATCTTTCGGTGCGTTAACACCGATACGTACCTGATTACCTTTGACCCCTAATACCGTTACACTGACTTCATCGCCAATCATCAAAGTTTCGCCCACGCGGCGTGTCAAAATTAACATGCGTCACACTCCTTATGTCGCAATAAAATATTATTACTCATGTATATTACTCAACTTCAGAATATCACCAAATTGAACATTATTTCACTACTTATTATGCTAAAGCGTCCTATCTTTATAAAGAAACGTCCTATTTAATAAAATAAGATTAAGAGCATAATCCAGAATAAAATAAATATCAGTGATAATAGGTAAATTCATTTAGCCCAAATGAACAGCCTATTATAAGTATCCTATTAGATACTGTCACGGCTTTTAACAAAACTGCTGGGTAAAAGTAGACCATTGTAATAAACGATAGGGTCTTGATAGACCCTATATAGAATTAAATCTCTGTTTTATTTCCTAACGTTCTGTTATTAAGCGCTTGATTATTGACCAGCAACTCTGCTATCACCATCCTCCCGGTCAAGACCAAAAGCAGTATGCAATGATCTAACGGCTTTTTCTAGATGTTGCTCTTGGATAAGTACAGAGACTTTGATTTCACTGGTTGATATCATTTGAATATTAATATTGTTTTCAGCCAGTGTTTGGAACATCAGACTAGCAACCCCAGCGTGTGAGCGCATACCTACGCCTACTAACGATATTTTGACCACTTCGCTATTGCCGAGTACTTCTTTAGCGCCAATCTCATCTTTAACTTCATCATTGAGCACTTTCATAGCTCTTTCCATGTCGCTACGATTTACGGTAAAGCTAAAGTCGGTAGTACCATGGGTGGATACGTTTTGGACAATCATATCAATTTCGATATTCGCCCGACCAATAGGCGTCAAGATAGCAGAAGCTATGCCGGGATGATCAGGTACGCCGCGCACTACAATTTTTGCCTCATCGCGGTTAAAAGCGATCCCTGAGATGATTGCCTGTTCCATACTGTCTCCTTCGTCTATCGTAATTAGGGTACCAACATTGTCTTTAAAGTCGTCATCAAAGCTGCCATCGTTGTTTTCATCAAAACTTGATAACACTCGTAGAGGGACGCCGTATTTACCTGCGAACTCTACTGAGCGAATTTGTAAGATTTTAGAGCCAAGGCTTGCCATCTCCAGCATTTCTTCAAAGGTTATTTTTTCAAGCTTTTTAGCTTTTGAGGTTACCCGTGGGTCGGTAGTGTAAACGCCATCCACATCGGTGTAAATTTGGCACTCATCGGCGCCGAGTGCGGCTGCAATGGCAACCCCTGTAGTATCAGAACCACCGCGGCCTAAGGTGGTGATGTTGCCATGCTCATCGGTACCTTGGAAACCTGCTACCACTACCACATTACCAGCGTCTAACTGCTCACGGATATTCTTATCTTCAATAGACTCAATACGAGCTTTATTGTGCGAGGCATCGGTTTTTATAGCTACCTGGCGACCAGTAAAAGAGCGTGCACCGATACCTAACTCTTTGATAGCCATCGCTAATAACGAGATCGACACTTGCTCACCGGTAGATACCATCTGATCGTATTCGCGCGGGTCTGGCTGAGGGCTAATTTGGCGTGCTAAATCAATCAAGCGGTTGGTCTCGCCGCTCATGGCTGACACTACAACGACGACTTGATGGCCATTATCGTGCCAGCGTTTAACGCGTTTTGCGACGTTTTTAATGCGGTCAATACTGCCCATTGACGTGCCGCCGTATTTTTGTACTATTAAGGCCATAAAATTTACCTATTATTCATCAATGCTAGCTATCAGTTATTAAGAGTTATAGATTGTAGCGCTATTTTTATATTCAGCTATAGATTAAAGATAAAACTGGATATAAAAACTGTACTTGGTATTAAGTGAAACGTTGACCTTTATACCATACTCGTCCGAAGAATTTAAGTCACAGCACCCGTTAGATGCGCTTATATCCAGTGCGATTAGTTATAGGAGCTATAACCAATCGCTTTACCTGCATCCCGGTTCAGGAGTTAATCGGTCTAACTAGCCAAGCTGAGACTCGATCCAGTTTGGCAAAGCACCAACCACAGCTGCAGTATTATCTGCTTTAGGGGCGCCGCCTTGAGCATAATCAGGCTTACCACCGCCTTTACCACCAAGCTCGCCGGCCAAATGACGGATAATATCACCAGCTTTAATACGTGAGGTTAAGGATTTAGCGACACTAGCAGCCAAGGCCAATTGTCCGTCTTTATCTCCAATCAACACAATGATACTGTCAGGTGATTTGGATTTGATATCATCCATCAGGGTACGGATCGATTTGCCATCAATACCGGATAAGGTGCTGACCAATACTGGGGTACCAGCAATGGTTTGTACTTCATCAAGCAAATTAGCAGCTTGTGCACTAGCCATTTTTTGCTCTAGACGTTCAAGCTGTTTCTCAAGCTCACGCTGCTTATCAGCCATAGTTTGTACACGTTTCGCCACATCAGGGCGTTTGACTTTAAGCTGACCGGCAAGGGTACTTAGCTGCTGATCATTTTGCTGAATATACTTGATAGCATTCATACCTGTAACGGCTTCAATCCGGCGCACGCCAGCTGCAATACCGCCTTCACTGGTGATTTTTAATACGCCAATATCACCTGTACGCTCTACGTGCAGACCACCGCATAGCTCAATAGAGAAGGGCTGGCGTCGACCATCAATGACTTGATCGGTACCCATGGTTAAAACCCGCACCTCATTACCGTATTTTTCACCAAATAAAGCCACGGCTCCTTTATCCATAGCTTCATCGATAGGCATGTTTTCGATACAAGCTGGGGTATTGGCTTGGATTTGCTCATTGACTAAGCGCTCAATACGATTAATTTCAGCAGCGCTAACCGGCTTATCATAAGCAAAGTCAAAACGCAGCACCTCACTGGATACCAGCGAGCCTTTTTGGCTAACGGTATCACCTAATACTTCACGTAGAGCCGCATGGAGCAGGTGAGTGGCTGAGTGGTTTTTGGCACTGGCAGCGCGAATGCTAGAGATTACCTCGGCTTCAGCGGTTTGTTGAGCACTAATGGTGCCCATATTGACCACGCCGTAATGAATAATGGCTTGACCAGATTTTTTGGTATCTTGTACCTCAAAGACGCCGGATGGGGTGCGAATCTCACCCAGCTCACCGACTTGACCACCGCCTTCTGCATAAAATGGCGTGCGATCAAGAACAATAACCCCTTCTTCACCTTCTGCTAAGCTGTCCGTAGCTTGACCTTCTTGATAGAGCGCTACAATTTGAACATTCTGGTCTTCTAACTGCTCATAGCCAATGAATTCAGTAGGCGTATCTACTTGAATCACACTACTGTAATCAACGTCAAATTTGCCAGCATCACGAGCACGTTCACGTTGTGCCTGCATGTGCTCATCAAACTCTTCTTCATTGATAGTAATACCGCGCTCACGGGTAATATCGGCGGTTAGATCGAGCGGAAAACCATAGGTATCGTAAAGCTTAAAGGCAGCTGCCCCTGAGAGGACATCACCATCCTGCAAATCTTCAAGCTCGCTGGCAAGTAGGCGTAAACCTTGTGCTAAAGTTTTGGCAAACTGAGCCTCTTCTTTTTGAATAGCGTCTTCAATCAAGCTTTGCTTCTCTAGAAGCTCAGGATAAGCAGCGCCCATCTCTGCTACCAAAGGGGCGACCATCTTATAAAAGAAGTCGCTATTGGCACCTAATTTATGACCATGGCGCACCGCACGGCGAATGATACGGCGCAGTACATAGCCGCGACCTTCGTTACTCGGCATCACGCCATCGGCGATTAAAAATGCAACCGCACGAATATGGTCAGCGATGACCTTTAAGGAAGATTGTTGCTGGTTCTCAATCTCTAAAACTTGCGCAGCGGCATCCATCAGGTGCGCAAATAAATCAATCTGATAATTACTATGGACGTCTTGCATAATAGCGCTGATACGCTCAAGCCCCATACCAGTATCCACGCTTGGCGCTGGTAGCGGGGTCATCGTGCCATCTTTTTGACGATTAAACTGCATAAAAACACAGTTCCAAATCTCGATAAAACGGTCGCCATCTTCTTCCGGAGTACCGGGTAGACCCCCTTCAATCTCAGCGCCATGGTCATAAAACACTTCGGTACATGGACCACAAGGTCCGGTATCACCCATAGTCCAAAAGTTGTCAGAAGCGTAGGGCACCCCTTTATTATCACCAATTCGAATGATGCGCTCCGCTGGCAGGCCAATGTCTTTATGCCAGATATCATAGGCTTCGTCGTCGGTTTCATAAATAGTGACATACAAGCGATCTTTATCGATGGCAAGCCACTTATCTGAGGTCAAAAACTCCCAAATATAAGCAATACCGTCTTGCTTAAAATAATCGCCAAAGGAGAAGTTACCTAGCATTTCAAAGAAAGTATGATGGCGTGCAGTATAACCGACATTATCTAAATCGTTGTGCTTACCGCCAGCACGGACACACTTTTGTGAGGTGACCGCACGAGTATAATCGCGAGGCTCTATTCCCAAAAAGGTTTCTTTAAACTGATTCATGCCCGCATTGGTAAATAACAAGGTCGGGTCATTATGTGGAATCAAGCTTGATGAAGACACCGGGGTATGCTGTTTGCTTATAAAAAAGTCAAAAAAAGCTTTACGAATGTCGGCTGAGCGGAATGGCTGGCTCACAGCGGCTCCTTACTAACGGCTATAGTTGAGATAAAATGAGATAAGAAAAGGTTTAATAAATTTGCAAGCGATTTTAGCACATTCAGCTAAGCTCTTGATATAGGATATGCAATTGCTGCATTATTCTAACAGTCTCAAAAGCTTTTATAACGTTAATTAGCGTACCCCTTAATTGGTTAAGATGGCGGCATCGGTTTTGTCGAGCTTATCAGCAGTCAGAGGGTTGGCTTCGATAACTTGTACAGGTAGGTAGCGTAGCTGTAGTTTAATGCGCGAGTTCTCCGAAAAGCTATCGAGCATATCTTGAGCAATCTCTGCTTCAAGTTGGCGCACATCGTAGGAGCTTGGGGTGGTTTCACCGCGAATGACTGCCCGAATAGTTAAGTGTTCATCCGTCTGATCAAACTGGGTGTTGGTCAGTACATTGCCTTTATCAACAAAATAGCTATTAATCGCTGTTTTAACATTGTTTTCAAAGGCTTGCTGATTGGCGTTTTTATTTAGATTAATTGACAAATAAACACCTAATACCACCAACAGTGATAAAGTAACGGCGTTGCGTCGCAAAAAAGTTAAGTAAGTACTTGACTGATAATCATCATCGACTAAGCGCCGAAAACCCAAAATCCATAGTACTAAAGCGTTGGTAAACTGGATGGCGATGATGTTGGTAATGGCTAACAGTAGTGCTCCAAGTCCAAGCTGGGTCTCGCCATTAGCAAACAAGATACCACTGGCAGCCAGTGGCGGCACCAATGCCGTTGCCACTGCCACCCCCACGACGGCCACTGACAGATGCGGCGAGACCATGGCATAAGCACCTGCCGTACCGCCAGCTAAGGCTATCATCAAATCCATAGAGGTCGGCTGGGTACGTGATAATATCTCTGCAGTCAGCGGTTGTTCATTGTGCAACCAACCTACTACAAAGCCTACCAAGACCACCAAAGAAACCCCAGTTATTACCGTAAATAAAGACTTACGCAACAAAGGGGCACGGTGATCAATGATGGCGAGCGCAATACCAGTAATAGGACCAAGCATCATCGCCACCAGCATCGCACCAATCACTACTGCTGCTGAATTAGTGACTAAACCATAGCTGGCAATAATAGCTGAGAGCATATTCATCACAAAGTACATTTTGCTGGGTAGGGCATTGGCCTCAATTCTAACCCGTACTTCTGGATAGTCTACTTTCTGATTGCTAAATTGCCGCGCAATAAACTGCTTATAAGACTCAAGTTTAGATTCTTTCTCTTTTTCGACGGCTTCTTGTCTTTTTTCATCATCTAGATACTCGCTATCTTCTAGATCTTGATTAGACTCAGTTTTGTCAATGTCGCTCGCATCAATATCGCTGTTATCAACCTTACTTTCATTAATGCTCTCTCTATCGTTATCATTTCGGGCTTCATCAACATTATCGCTATCCACTTGATCATTATCATTATCTTGCTGTTCAGCATAGTTTTCTAGGTTGCTTGCTTGATTATCGTAGTTTTCAGAGCTGCTTTGTTTAGCTTCATCTGCGGCAGCGGAGGTGGCGGGTGCGGTTTGGTCTTGCTGCTCTGTTGGTGTATCTTTATGAGCTAAATCTTCAAGATCTGGAGTTTCTACGGTAGCAATAACCACGTCAGGGCTAGGCGAGGTCATGGTTATCTGAGGTTCAGGAGCTTTAGCGCATTCTGTTTCTACTTCTTGATCTTCATCATCATTTTCGTTTTCCTCAATATTCTGCTCAGCCAAATTATCTACGTGGTCAATCAAAGGTTCCTGCGCTATTTCAGCACCAGACTCGGTAATGGCCTCATCATGACCAATATCAGGATCATTTTCATTATCTAGTGAGTCTTGTTTAGATAAAGAGTTCGCAGAGTTGTTACTAGATGAGGTCATGTTGACAAGGCTTTTGCAGAAGAGTAAGAGTGACTATTGTAATTGTAAAACAATACTAGCATAGTAATTTTTATGACTATAAAACTTCCAGAAAAAGGAGAGTAATGAAGAAAGTGGGTATCTATACTATAGCCAGTCAAAAGTATAGATGAGTATCATACGAAATGATTAGTTTAAATAAGGGATGTAAACCGATAGTGATAAAAGCTTTAAATGAATATTGATTAAGGATAAATTAGATAACAAATAAATCCTTAATATTAGCATGGCTTTTATTATAAGTCTTCTGTTATTACTGGCCTGCTAGTTTACAATTAATACTTACTTTTTATAAGGAATTAGCGTATAACTGTAGATATACCCACACAAATAATAAGGAATAAATCATGAATTGGCCATTATTCTCCATGATCTACTCGATGGCAGCAACGGTTATCGTTGGATTGCTTATCATTACAGCTTTAGTGACAGGATTTAATGAAATTCCTCATATTCAAATTGCTGTGGTGGTTGGTTTATTAGTTTCTATTCCAGCAGGTTTGTTTTTTACTAAAAAAGTCGGAAGCATTACTGGTGAAGAAGATAACAATGGACATCGAGCCTAATTAATGATGCGTTTGTAGTATTTAAAGGATGTTATACCTGATTTTAAAACAGCCCTTTAGAGGCTGTTTTTTTTATATCAATTGTTAGAGTATTATCAATGATAATTGAGGCTTATATTTGTAGAGTTTGATCCAGCTGATGGCATAAGCGTAAAGCGCTAAAAGCGGCCAAGCTTGATGTTTTCGGATTTTCAGCTAAGGGTAATCCTGTGATGCTAAGCTCAAGTTTA
This sequence comes from Psychrobacter jeotgali, assembly GCF_904846315.1. Lineage (NCBI taxonomy): Bacteria > Pseudomonadati > Pseudomonadota > Gammaproteobacteria > Moraxellales > Moraxellaceae > Psychrobacter > Psychrobacter jeotgali. The sequence goes on along the minus strand of NZ_CAJHAF010000001.1, from coordinate 1,207,683 downwards.
CCAAATACGCCTTCAGCCGTTATATGGTGAATGTTATGTTCAAGTGCTGGATCAACGATTAATTCTACCTGAGTCTGATCAAGCCCGACTCCTGCAAGAGCAATCGTTGCAGCAACGTTGGAGTTGTCTGGGAATAAAGTCGCCGCTTCTCTAGCCGTTCCAGTAAAAAAGACCGCTGACTCTGCTAAGTTATCGTAATCGATAAGCTCATCAGCATGACTACCTTGCCAGCTGGCAGGGTTCTTTCTACCTTGATAAACAACTTTATCGAGTCCAGCCAAACTTGCGGCATTGATACCGTCAATACCAGCGACAGCACCAGCTAGTATATGGATTTTTACACCATGATTTTCTGCTGCATCACACAACGATATCGCAAACTTTTCGTCGGTAAAAGCACCTACAGAAACCACTCCAAGTGGTATGCCTTTCTCTAAAATATTGATACCGTGTTCTTTCAGCCCTTCTTGTCCGGCCATCTCAATAGCCAAACTAGGCATCTCTGCTAAATCATCTACCGAAGTTATCACTTTAATAGCGTCACCGCATTCAGCTCTTAAACGATCGGCACTTCTTTGACTGGATAATATAGTCGATAGCACCACGTTTTCAGGTAGCATCTCGTGGACCTTCCTAGCCATTGAGCCATACCCTATAAACATTACTTTTTTCATATCTAACTCCTATATTTTATAATTAAACAATATAACTAAAAAATAAAAAGGCCTTTTATTAAAAGGCCTTTTTAGATTACTGATAACTATATTGGTTATAGAATGAAGTTGACTACTTCAGTTCAACCGTTGCCCCTTTTTCGATATTGGCATAGACCTCTAATACGTCCCAGTTGGTTAAGCGTACACAGCCTGCAGAGGCTTGGCGACTAATACCTTCAGGTTTAGGTGAGCCGTGAATACCGTAAGAAGGCTTCGATAGCCCCATCCAGACGACTCCTACCGGGTTATTTGGTCCTGGTGGTAGCATGTGTACTTTTTTGTCACTGCCTTCACCGACAGTCGCTTTATACCATGGCATTTTAACACTATTAATAATCTTAAAAGTGCCTTGCGGTGAAGGAGTGGCGTCACTACCAATAGTCGTCGGGTAGGTAGCCACTAGCTTTTTATCATTATAGGCATATAGGGTTTTAGTGGCTTTATCAGCAACAATACGATTGATACGCTCATTAAGAGGTTTACGGGTATTTAGTACGGTAATCGTTTCACCGACTTGATATTTTTTGTTTTTATTTAACTTATCAAGGTAGCGCACATCCATGTGAAAACGCTCAGCGAGCATCTCTTTGATGTCTTGATAATATAAACCTTTCATTTTTGACTTAGCTTCTGAGCCTGCAGGCGTGGTCGCAAAGTTAGTATTGATATCTTCTTCGGTTAGCGTATAAGTCACGAGTACCGGCTTATTGGCCGGGATGTTTTTGGTCAGCGCATCCCAAGTCTTTTGATCCATTTTACCTGTCGCTGGCAAGCCTTTCATAGTTTGAAAGTTGGTCAAAGCCTTTCTGCTATTCATTCCCCAGCCGCCGTCGACTGGACCAGGTGAAGCGTGATTCCAGTCGAGCAACGCTTGCATTTTGATAGTCATGGCTGAGTTGACTTTCATGTTCGGCGACCAAGTAGCGCTGTTTACTTGCTGCGCATAATTCGATAAATTCAAAGTGGTATAGGTTTTACCGTCTTTATTTTCTATACTTTTGATTGAGGACTCGTCATTAACACTTTGCTGCTCATTAACGGGAGATTCAAATCCTAAAGAATCAGCACCATTGTCTGCCAGCTGACTGTTAGGATTAGCTAGCGCTTGGCCTTCACTGATATCATCATTACGCTCAGACTGCTCATCTTTACGGGTCAATTCTTCTGCACTAATGTTGTCAGCTTGCAACTGTTCATCTTGTTTATCAATCAATTTGCTCATACGATCAGCAGGTTGCTTTTTAGAGGTGCTCAAAGTATTGCCATCGATTGATTGACTACGATCTTCTTGAATATCAAGACTTGCCAACACTGCCATATCCGGCAAGTTATCACCTGCGCTTACTGGGAGGTTTCGAGTATTATCGTTAGGAGCAGCAAGCGCATTTAAGCTAACACTGGCTGTCAGTGCAGCGATTGACATTGAAGCGATAAGGGGTTTTATTTTCATAATATTTGATCACAATTGTTTTTACGATGAGCTATTATGCGCATAATTCGATGGCTTCGCAAACTTTTGCTACCTCTTTTTATAGCAAAAGGTTGTTAGGCGTCAATCATTGACGTATTAATAACAGTGTAGTGATAATCTAGCTATGATTGTTAGAGTTAATGGCATAAATATTGAGTAAAGCAAGGTGTTGATAAGATAGCATTGGCATAAAAGTAAATAAAAAGCACAGTCATTGGCGCCATCTAACGTTTGGGTTTATAATGCTTTAATATAATTTTATTCAAGCGCTACTCTTTTAACGCTATTTTTAACTAAGCTTGGCTTTTAATCAATAAGGTGCCCTATGTCAGAAGACCAAATCATGAGCGCAGAAGATTTTCAAAATCAATACTCTGCTGAAGCTGAAGGCGATTTTGAAGGCTTAGATTATCAAGGCTCTGATCTTCAGGATTCTGAGCTATTAGATCCCGAGAATATTTCATTGACAAGTTCGCAGAGCGAGCTTGAAGAAGCGCGCGAACAATTATTCAGCATTCGTGATTTTATTCGTTTTGCGGTCACTCAACTGCGCAATTATGATGTAGTAGTGGCGCAAGGGACTACCGATGAGTTTGCAGAAGCCTCAGCTATCGTATTGCATTCTTTATCTTTGGACTGGTCAGCTAATGAACAGATTTTAGATTGCCGTCTTACCCACTCTGAAAAACAGGCGGTGCTAAGCTTATTGGAAGCCCGTATTAGTGATCGTAAACCACTGAGCTATTTAATTAATTTGGCTTATTTTTGTGATTTGCCTTTTTATATTGATGAGCGGGTTTTGATTCCACGCTCACCGATAGCGGAGCTGATTCGCCAGCAGTTTTATCCTTACTTTGAAGTCAATGAATGGGCCAAACCGCTAGGAGCAGCGACAGGGATAGCTACAAAATCCAAAGAGCCGTCAGCCGCTTTTTATGACCACGGTCTTGAGGTAAAGCAGTTGTCACAACCGGAGCGTATCTTAGATTTATGCACCGGTTCTGGCTGTATCGCTATTGCCTTGGCAAGTCGTTTTGTTGATGCCTTGGTTGATGCGGTAGATATCGATAAAGGTGCTTTAGAAGTGGCAATGGTCAACGTCGATCATCATGAACTCGGCCATCAAGTCAATGTTATAGAGTCGGATTTGTTTGCTAAAATACCAAGCGAGCACCAGTATGAGCTCATCGTTACCAATCCGCCTTATGTTGATGCAGCTATTATGGCAGATTTGCCGCCTGAGTTTTTATATGAGCCAGAGCAGGCACTGGCTGCGGGTCAAGATGGGCTAGATTTGGTACATCGTATCTTGTTTGAAGCGCCAGACTATCTCAGCCCTGAAGGTTTGCTAGTGTGTGAAGTAGGCGATAGCGAATGGGCTTTGAACCAAGCTTATCCTGATATTAACTTTGATTGGTTGACATTTGCGCACGGCGGTCACGGAGTCTTTGCGATTACTTTTGAGGAATTGATGGAGTATCGCTCGCTTTTTGCTCATTATGTGCAGCGCTTAGACGATATGAACAATAATTAATAGAGGTGCTATACAGCCTTTGATAGTTATTATCGGATATTTATAAATAAATCGAATTCGTTTAAGGATAGACATGGCAGGTAACAGTATAGGACAGCTTTTTCAGGTTATGACTTGCGGTGAGTCGCATGGTGCCGGACTGATGGCTATTGTGGATGGGGTGCCGCCTGGGATGGCGCTTTGTGCCGCTGACTTGCAGACCGACTTAGATCGCCGCAAGCCCGGTACTTCTAAATACTCGACCCAGCGCCGTGAGTCTGATGAAGTTGAGATTATCTCGGGCGTATTCGAAGGCAAAACCACTGGCACCTCCATAGGTCTGCTGATTCGTAATACCAATCAAAAATCCAAAGATTATAGCGAAATCAAAGACACTTTTCGTCCCGGCCACGCTGATTATACTTATAGTATGAAGTATGGTTTTCGTGACTATCGTGGCGGCGGGCGTTCATCAGCGCGTGAAACCGCTATGCGGGTGGCGGCTGGTGCTATCGCTAAAAAGTACCTGCTAGAGCGTTTGGGCGTACAAATTCGTGGTCACGTAACCCAAATCGGTGATGAGCACAGTCAAGTAACGGATCCGAGTCAAATAGATTGGGATTATGTCAATAGCAATCCATTTTTTTGTGCGGACCCTGAAGCAGTTACCCGCTTTGAGGCTTTGATAGATCGCTTGCGCCGTGAAGGTACCAGCTGCGGTGCGCGCCTTGAGGTAATCGCCAGCGGCGTACCCGTAGGACTCGGCGAGCCAGTCTTCGATCGCTTAGATGCCGATATTGCCCATGCGATGATGAGTATCAATGCGGTAAAAGGCGTTGAGATTGGGGATGGTATGGCCGTAGCTGGACAGTTTGGACATAAGTCTCGTGATGAGCTGACTCCAGAGGGTTTTACTGCCAATCATGCTGGTGGTATCTTGGGCGGCATCTCATCAGGTCAAGACATTCGTGTCAGTATTGCGCTCAAACCAACTTCTAGTATTACTACTGCTGGCAAGAGTATTAATACTCAAGGGGAGGCTGTCGATATGTTAACTAAAGGTCGTCATGATCCTTGTGTTGGCGTACGTGCTACACCAATTGCCGAGGCGATGCTAGCGATAGTATTACTGGATCATTATCTACGTCATCGGGGTCAAAACGCTGACGTAGAGCCGCCAGTAGAATCGATTACTGAATAAGCTAACTTATTAGCAGCTATAGCCTTTATGTTTCTACTATGCTGCTAAGCGTTTATGTGCCAAAAGCCTTTTATCTTTTCTACTTTAGCTAGGAAGGATAAAGGGCTTTTTTATTGTAGTCATCATCCAGTGCTATCACAGGTTTTGAGCATCCATTGAATGGTTTAAAAGTTGTCAGTGGCCAGGTCTCAGATATTTACTTTTCAAATAAAGGTAAGGTTATGCGCACCATAACTCCAGCTAGCTGATCGGCAGCGGAGTCAGCGCCAACATTATGCATAATAACGCTGCCACCATGATGTTCAATCACTTGTTTGACTAAGGTTAGCCCCAGTCCCGTTCCTTTTTTTGCAGAGGTGTGAGTAGTTGTGGTCTGTGTTTTAGGTTGTTGAGAAGTGAGATCGGATTGGATAGCGCTTGAACGTAATTGGCTTTGATGCGACAAGCTAAAATAACGATCAAATACTTTACTAACCGCATAATCCGGAAGCTGCTTGCCATCATTGAAGATGTCAATAACTACTGAGTGCGCTGTAGTATTATAAATATGAATGGTGACTTTATTGGCGGCAAAATAGATTGCATTATCCAGCACATTTTGCAAGGCTTGTAGTAACCAAAAACTATCCGCAAATACTGTGGTTTTGGCCAGTATCTCCACAGGTAGCGTCATATTTTTAGAATGAGAAAGCAGGTTTTCCTCATTAACATACAATTCAATAGCGTCCAGATGACGCTGTTGGAGCTTTGGACTACTGTCTTTTATCAAGCTCTGGAGCATCGGTAATAAGGCTACGGGTTGCCGATTTAGTCTAAAAGTAGGCTGCTCAACTTTGGCTAATAATAATAAACGATCAATCAATTGCTGCATTTTGATACTTTGCTCACCAATAGACTGATTAAGCATGTGGCGATCTTCAGTATCTAGGCCGTCATCCTCTAACAGCTCACTGCTAGCACGAATAGCGGTCAATGGACTTTTTAGCTCATGGGTTAGCGTATGGACATAATCGCTGACATAAGCCCTGTTTTCTAACCGATGTTTCATGGTCTCGATAGTATCGGTTAGGCTGTTAAGCTCATGACCCAAATAGAAATAAGGCTTTTTAGTATCCTCGGCGAGCGAGCCAGTATATTGAGTGACCAGAGTGATACTTTGCTTAAGCCACCACGCCACTAGACCTGCTAGTATCAGAGCGGCGATACTAACCAGTAGGGTAGTGATCAACATGCGCTGGCGTGTATCATTCAGATAAGGCAAGATACTCGCAACTGGTTTACCGACACTAACCACGCCGATAATCTCGCCTAATTCGTCTCTTATCGGCTGGGCAACATACATGATAGAAGTATTGTGCCCGCTATCTTTGCTGAGCGTACTTCTCGCACCGTATTGACCTTTTAGAGTCAGATAGATATCATTCCAGCGGCTATAATCTTCGCCTTCAGCGTTGTAAGGCATAGGCCAAGAGTCGTAGATAACTAAACCGTTATTATCGGTAACATAGACTCGAAAACCGTTATCCGTTTGCTTATTAATAGTCGGCTCTAGATCTTTATTAAGTGAGCCATTGATTGTCGTTTGGGTGCTGGCAAAACCAGTATCCAGCTGTCTCTGATAACTCTCATCATATAGTTGCCCTGAGCTTAGAGGCACGCGCAAACTGGCCGCTAGTAATTGGCTAGTATCTAATAAAGTATCCTCAATGACTTGCTGCGCGGTCGGCTTGATATAGCCAAACAATTGGGTAAAGGCGACTATGCCAGAGAGAATTAGAATCAGTGCAACGGCCAGCCAAATCCGAAAAAATATACTTAGATTAAGCGGACGTTTCGGGGTTTTCGTCTGCTGCTGGGCAGTACCAATAGGGTGCAGTTTGGCATACCAACTGCTTTGATTGGGTTTGATGGGATTATTTTTATTATCAGGAGAGCTCATTAGGCAGGACACAGTCCATAACCAAGACCACGGTGGGTATGAATCACATCGGTACTAGCATCAATGCTAGCCAGCTGTTTGCGAATAGATTTGATATGACTGTCTATCGTGCGTGCCAGGCGGTGATCAGGATAGTCAGTGACCGCATTTAGTAATTGTTCACGGCTAAAGACTTGATTGGGGGCTTGGAGTAAGGTTAATAAAATCTTGCGCTCGGTATTACTAAGCTCAAGCTTTTGATCTTGCCACATTAGTGAATAATTAAGCGGCTGATAATACCAAGTACCAGATTGACACTCAAAAGTTAAAGCCTGCCCTGACATCGGGTTAGGAGATAAGTTATCAGCTGCGCCATTAGAGGTATGAGAGTTATGAGACGGAGTGCTATCTTCAGTAGCATACTGCTGGGCGCTTATTTGTTCACGCCGCCAAATCGCCTTTAAACGGGCAACCAACTCCCGAGGACTAAAAGGCTTAGCACAGTAATCATCACCGCCCATCTCCAGTCCTAAAATACGATCTACCTCATCACTACGGGCGGTTAAAAATACGATGGGCAAGTCTTTTAAATGCTCAAGCTCGGCGGTATGACGAATTTGTTGACACAAGCTCAAGCCATCACCATCAGGCAAACCAACATCTAAAATAATAGCTGATAATGTTTGCGCCTCATCACTATGCAGCATAGGTAAAACCCCACTGGCATTATCTAGCCAAGTGATTTGCCACCCTTCACGTTTGCAAGTCACTTTCAAAGACATGGCAATAGCGGGATCGTCTTCTACCAATAAAATATGAGTCATAGTTGTGATATCTTGTTATAAAAAGTTTTCTTATATAATA